>CAWJOJ010000033.1:0-320506 GCA_963844385.1 uncultured Actinomycetota bacterium
GGTGACGGCTGGGGTGGTGAGTCGTCGTAAGTTACGACGACTCGCGGAAGATGCGACGACTCGGGGGGTGACCGAGGTGGTGAGTCGTCGTAACTTACGACGACTCGCGGAAGATGCGACGACTCGGCAACCGGCGAGAGTTCCGGCTGCTCATCCCCGCGGCCGCTCAGACGGCTGGCATGCGACGTACGCTGCCGACATGGGTGACCTGCCTGTTCCCAGGCCGACCGGGCCGCGCGGACGGTGGCGAGGTTTCGCGGCCGACGTGGCGGACAAGCCCGCCAAGGCGCTGCACGAGATCGGCAACGACCAGCACCGGCTCCGCGCCGAGCACGACAACCACACGATCTATGTGCATCTTTCCGGCGAGGACGGCAGGGGCTGGACCACGATGGCGGTCGACCGCCAGACCCGAGCCGCAGCGATCGGACAGGCCGACACCCAGGCAGACGCCGCAATGGACGCGGCCCGCCGCCTGTACGGCGAGCAGCCCTGAGCTACAGGTAGATTGCCTGCCCGTGAGACTCGTCGTAGCCCGATGCCAGGTGGACTACGCCGGCCGCCTGACCGCCCACCTGCCAATGGCCACGAGGGTGTTGATGATCAAGGCCGACGGGTCGGTACTGGTCCACAGCGACGGCGGCTCCTACAAGCCGCTGAACTGGATGAGCCCGCCATGCACACTCCGGGAAGGCACCACCGATGATGGCCGGGTCGAGTGGACGGTCACCAGCAAGACGGACGACACGCTTCGGATCCTCATCGAGGAAATCCTCCACGACACCGCCCATGATCTCGGCGTCGATCCCGGCCTGCAGAAGGACGGCGTCGAGAAGCACCTCCAGGAGCTGCTGTCCGACCACCCGGCCACGCTCGCCGACGGCCTGACGCTCGTCAGGCGGGAGTTCCCGACCGCAATCGGGCCCGTCGACCTGATGTGCCGCGATGCCGACGGGAGGTCGGTCGCCGTCGAGATCAAGCGTCGAGGTGAGATCGACGGCGTTGAGCAGCTCACTCGCTACCTCGAGCTGCTCAACCGCGACCCGAAACTCCGCCCCGTGCGCGGCATCTTCGCCGCACAGGAGATCAAGCCCCAGGCCCGGGTTCTCGCCCTCGATCGCGGGATCGCGTGTGCCGTCGTGGACTACGACGCACTGCGCGGCCTCGACGACCCCACAGAGCGACTGTTCTGACCGTGCGGATCTACCACATCGCTCTCGAGTCGGACTGGCGCGCCGCCCAGAGGACGGGCCAGTACACGACCTCGACTCTTGGCCGCACCCTGGCCGAGGAGGGCTTCATCCACGCGTCCCGGGAAGACCAGGTCAAGGGCGTCCACGATGCGTTCTACAGCAAGGTACGACGGCCGCTGGTGCGCCTCGACATCGACACCGACCGGCTCAGGTCCGAGTGGCGCGAGGACCCCGTCGGCGACGATAACTACCCGCACATCTACGGCCCGCTGAACGTCGATGCCGTGCTAGCCGCCAGTCCCTGGCACCGAAGTGGCCGCCAGAAGGCGTTCCTGGAGGTCTTTCTCAACGAGGCGATGATCCGGATCGGCCTAGCGATGCTGGCGATGCTCCTGGCAGTGCTCGGCGCGTCAGCCGCTCGTTCGTTCGACACGGAGTGGGGGCCGTTCGTCGGCGCGTTGGTCGGCCTTGGGCTTGGGATCACCCTCTACGTCGTGACGCTGCGGCGCCGCTGAACGAGGCTCACTGGGCCATCGTGGCAACCGTGTCGGCACAACCCCAGCTGAGCGTCACGCCGGCGCCGCCGTGCCCGTAGCAGTGGACGACGTCGCCAACGCGTTCCACGCGCACAGCGGGCCGCACCGGACGCAGCCCGACCTTGTGCCTGATCACCCTCGCGTCCTTCAGCTCGGGCACCAGCCGGGCAGCCCGCGCCAGGATGTCGGCCGCGGTCTCGGGCGACGGGGTACGGCTCCACTCCCCCAGGACGTCGGTGCCACCGACCACGATGTCGCGCGAGCGCGGCACGACGTACGTCGGGCCAGCGGCGTCGAGCAGCCAGCGGTCAAGCCCGACCTGCTCGACGTAGACCACCTGTCCCCGAACCGGCACCACTGACCGGTCCGCGCCGAGGAGGCGGGCGCCGAGACCCGAGCAGTTCACGACCAGGTCGGCGCCGTTCGGCAGGCCGCCGAGGTTCATCCGGGTGATCGTGCCGCCGAGATCCAGCAAGCGCCCCGTCAGCCACTCGAGGTAACGCGGCATCTCGATGACGGGGGTGACGAACGTCCAGCCGTCGACGTACCCCTCTGGCAACGAGGTCTCGCGGTCGAGCCCAGGCACCGCGGCACGCCACCACGGGTCCCGCTGCGGGCTCATGAACACCTCGCTCCCGGTGCGCATCGTGACACCAGTCTCGGGGTCGGCTGCAAGGCCCATGAACTCAGCGTAGGAGGAGCCGGCCCACTCGGTGACCCGGTCCTGGGGCAGCGCCCGGTAGGGGTACCAGATCGCCGCCGCAACGGCGGACGTCGTCTCCAGGGGAAGGTCTCGGGCCACGACGTCGACGCGACGTCCGGACTCGAGCAGCCGGACGGCGCAGGTCAGCCCGACCACGCCCGCACCCACCACCATCACCCGTGCCATGGGGCGAGTCTGCCGCACCGAGGAGCGTCAGGCAGCGATCTTGCGGTCCTTGACCAGCTTGCGCTTCTTGACGGTGTAGCCGTCGGGGAGCGTGCCCTCCTTGAGCATCCGGATCGGGCAGCGCCCGCACCGGGACTTGGAGACGCAGCACTTGGACTTGGGCTTCTTCCCCTTGCTGCGCGGCTTCTCCCGCTTGGACTTCTTCGACGACACGCGAGGAGAGTACACGATCGCTAAGGCTTGCCTAACCTAAGTCTCGGAGTGTTCGGGTCGTCCACCGAACTGCCACTCGTGGATCTCGACCGTCGCGTACCGCCCCCTGCGTGATGCCGGGTCGGCGGCCACCAACTCCTCGACCGCGGCTCGGTCCGGCACCTCGACCAGCAGGGCGGTCCCCTCCCACCTGGCGCCGTCGTCGGACAACAGCGGACCGCCCGCGATCAGCCGGCGGCGATCGGCCAGCTCCTGCAGATAGCGATGCGTTTCCTCGCGCCACGCGGGGGCATCGGGCAGTCCATCGCTGACGGCATGGCCGAGGACGAGGAACCGCTCGTTGCGGATCGGGTCGCCTTCGAACTCCCACATCGTGCGTCCGAGCTCGTTGTGGCAAAGCCGGATCAGGACCTCGTCGTACACCCCTGCTCGGAAGTTCGGCTCCTCGAACGCGAAGATTCGAGCTGCCTCGGCGTCCGGCAGGTCGACGAGGTGCATGCTGCCGGTTGCTGACTGCCGATCCGGCGTGAGGGTAGGTCCGCGGGCGATCATCACCTCGGCGTACGCGTCCATGAACGACCAGTGCGCCTCTGTGAGCTCCTCGCGCAAGGCTCCGGTTCCGGGCCGGTCGCGACAGTAGAAGAGGTACTCCACAACGATCCCTCAGTCGAGGTCGTTGGCGCGGCGGATCACGTCGACGATCCCGCCCATGATCTCGGTGAGGCCGAAGTCCTTGGGTGTGAAGACCGCGGCCACCCCGAGGTCCTTGAGGGCCCTGCCGTCGGATTCCGGAATGATCCCGCCGACGACGACGGGCACGTCGTCCAGTCCGGCGTCACGCAGTCCTTCGAGTACGGCGGGCACCAGCTCCATGTGGGAGCCGGACAGGATCGACAGCCCGACGCAGTGCACGTCCTCGGCCACCGCCGCGGCGACGATCTGTTCGGGCGTGAGCCGGATCCCCTGGTAGATCACCTCGAAACCGGCGTCTCGGGCGCGGACGGCGACCTGCTCGGCACCGTTGGAGTGACCGTCCAGGCCGGGCTTGCCCACCAGCAGGCGGAGCCGGCCGCCCAGCTCTTCGCCAGTAGCCTTGACCCGAGCGCGGACAGCGGTCAGCTCGGCACCCGCCTCGGCGGCAACGACCGCACCGGACACTCCCGTGGGCGCCCGGAACTCGCCGAAGACGTCGCGCAGGGCGCCGGCCCACTCCCCCGTCGTCGCACCCGCGCGGGCGGCGACCAGGGTCGCCTCCATCAGGTTCTTGTCCGACTTCGCATCGGTGGCCAGCCGCGCCAGCGCCTCCGCAACGGCGGTCTCGTCGCGCTGCGCCTTCCACTCCTCGACGCTGTCGATCGCGGACTTCTCGGCGTTCGGGTCGGCGGCCATGATGGCGGCGTCGAGGTCGGCTGTCAGCGGCGACGGCTCCGTGGTCTCGTAGATGTTGACCCCGACGATCTTCTCCTCGCCGGACTCGATGCGGCCGCGGCGCGCGGCATGCGCCGACACCAGGGCCTGCTTCATGTAACCCGACTCGACTGCCGCGATCGCACCGCCGAGCGCCTGCACCCGGTCGATCTCGACTCGTGCGGACTCGACGAGTTCGGAGACCTTCCCCTCGATGACGACCGAGCCCTCGAAGATGTCGTCGTACTCGAGCAGGTCGGACTCGAACGCCAGCACCTGCTGCAGCCGCAGCGACCACTGCTGGTCCCACGGGCGCGGGAGGCCGAGGGCCTCGTTCCACGCCGGCAGCTGTACGGCGCGGGCGCGGGCGTTCTTCGAGAGCGTCACGCCGAGCATCTCGAGCACGATCCGCTGCACGTTGTTCTCGGGCTGGGCCTCGGTGAGCCCGAGCGAGTTCACCTGCACGCCGTAGCGGAACCGGCGCATCTTCGGGTCCTGGACGCCGTACCGCACCCGGGTGATCTCGTCCCAGAGCCTCACGAAGGCGCGCATCTTGCACGTCTCCTCGATGAACCGGACGCCGGCGTTGACGAAGAACGAGATTCGGCCGACGACCTTCTCGAAGTCGGCCTCCGAGATCTGGCCGCCGTTCTTCACCGCGTCGAGCACGGCGATCGCCGTGGTCAACGAATAGGCAAGCTCCTGCGTCGGCGTGGCCCCGGCTTCCTGCAAGTGATAGCTGCAGATGTTGATCGGGTTCCACTTCGGGATCTGGTGGACCGTGTAGGCGATCATGTCGCTGATCAGGCGCAGTGAGTGCTCGGGCGGGAACACGTAGGTCCCGCGAGAGAGGTACTCCTTGATGATGTCGTTCTGGGTCGTCCCGGCCAGCTGTCCGGCCACCTCGACCGGGTCCACGCCCGGGTTCTGTTCCTCGGCCGCGACCTGGTACAGCGCAAGCAGCCACATCGCCGTCGCGTTGATCGTCATCGAGGTGTTCATCTCCGTGAGCGGGATGTCCTCGAACAGTCGGCGCATGGCACCCAGGTGCGGCACCGGTACGCCGACCTTGCCGACCTCACCACGCGACAACGGCGAATCGGGGTCATAGCCGGTCTGCGTGGGCAGGTCGAAGGCCACCGAGAGTCCGGTCTGCCCCTTGGCGAGGTTGTTGCGGTAAAGCGCGTTCGAGGCCGCCGCCGTCGAGTGGCCGGCGTAGGTCCGCATCACCCAGGGACGGTCCTTCTCAGAGCTCATGCCTCCGAGGGTAGGGCGAGATTGACTCACCGGTAACCGGTCTGGGATGTGGGAAGAACCTCACTGAGGAACGGGTCACTAGGCAGAGGCGGCGGTGCGTTCGACCTCGACCCGCCGAATCAGGTGGGAGAGGTGGAGCAATCGGCGCACGGCGGGGCCGCAGCCGCGCAGGACGAGATGGTGACCGGCGCGCTTGGCGTTGCGGGTGGCGACCGCGAGCACCCGGAGCGCGGTGAGGTCGATGGTGTCGACGTCGGTCATGTCGATGACAACGTCCCCGTAGCCCCTCAGATGCTCGTAGATCGCGGCGCGGACCTCGCGCGTGCAGCGCACATCGAAGTCCCCCGCGAGCACGAGCCGCGGACCATCGGTGAGGATTTTCATGTACACCCTTCCCCCGTGCACCACCAGCAGTTCTCTACCTTAAGACGCCTGCGGATCCGTTTTGGTTGCCCGGCGCCAAGGTTTTTCGGCGTGTCGTGCTCGGGTCGCAATTCGGACAATTAGTGACTTTAGCGGCCCGGCGCTGCGGGAGTCACGTTCAGCTCACCACTGGCTCGCGGCTAGCCTCGGCCCATGGTCAACCTCACTCGCATCTACACCCGGACCGGCGACGCCGGCACGACCCGCCTCGGCGACATGAGTGAGACGTCCAAGAACGATCTCCGGCTCGAGGCCTACGCCTGCGTCGACGAGGCGAACGCGCATCTCGGTGTCGCCCTCGCCCACGGCGGGTTCGAGGACGACGTGGTGGCGTTGTTGACGCGCATCCAGAACGACCTGTTCGACGTCGGCGCCGACTTCTGCACGCCCGTCGTTGCCGAACCGGAGTACCCGCCCCTGCGGATCGAGCAGGACTACATCGATCGGCTCGAGGACTGGTGCGACTCGTTCAACGAGGACCTGCCGAAGCTGCGGTCGTTCATCCTCAACGGCGGCACGCTCGGGGCCGCCCACCTGCACGTCGCGCGCACCGTCGTACGACGGGCGGAGCGGGCCGCCTGGTTGGCCTGGAGCGAGCATGAGGACACCATGAACGTGCTGGCGATCAAGTACCTCAACCGACTCTCGGACCTGCTGTTCATCCTCGCCCGGCATGCCAACAAGGAGGTCGGCGACGTGCTCTGGGTCCCGGGCGGGGAACGCTGACCGCCTGAGCCGACCAGATCTGCCACGGACGCCTAGAACGAGTAGCGCTCACGCAGGTCGCGCACCCACTGAGCGGCCAGCGGGAGCTCCCATTCCTCGCACAGCCGGAGCGCGGCATCGGCGTGCTGGCTGGCCCGCTCCGACTCGCCCGATGCCGCAGCCGCGAAGGCCAGGAACGCGTCCACCGGGCCCATCGCGTTGCTGGATCCGGCCGTGCACGCCCGGCCGGCGTACGGCGCCAGGAGGTCGTAGACGCGCGCACCGAGATCCGGGTCGCCGACGTACAACGCAGCCTCGCCGGCATGGCACCACGCCAGCATCGAGAACCAGTTGTCGTGGTCGAGCGAGGCACCGTGCTCGGCGTGGTATGCCCGGGCGCGCTCGTCCTCGCCCCCACGCCAGAGGAACACGGTGATCGTGGCGGAGAGCACGAACGGTTGTCCGTCCATCTCCTCGAGCGCCGGCACGACCTCGGTGGATCGGCCCTGCCACAGACGAAGGCAGATCATCGATCCGCCGACGGCCTCCTCGGCGAAGTTGTGGGAGATCTGGCCCGCGGCCTTCGCAAGGTGCTCGACAAGGGCGGCACACTCCTCGAACCGCCCGGCCATCGACCGCCAGGGGATCAGCGCACTGTCCAGCACCACCTCGCCGTAGGCGATGCGTAGCCGCTCGGCCTCACGTCGGGCCACTTTCGCAGCCTTCGTCATCTCCAGCGGCCGACCCAGCTCTCCCAGGACAACTGCCCGAAGGGTCGCGGAGACCACGAACGCCCGCTCGTCACCGATCCGCCTGGACAGCTCCATGGCCTCGGTCGCGAAGTCCAGACGCTCAGCGGCAGTGCGGCCGCCCACAGCGCCACGAACGAGATCTGGCAGGCATCGAGCAGCAGCGCCGGGTCGTCCAGCCGCCTGGCCATCGCACGTGCCTCGTCGACGAGAGCGCGCCGTTCCTCGTACGACGAGCCGTAGTAGAGCTCGTTCGCCAGACCCAGCATCGCCCGGCAGCGAAGAGCGCCGTCGGCGGCGGGCAGCCGGTCGAGGCTCCGACGCAGGGCATCGATGACGCGGTCGTTGAGCTGGCCGGGCGCCGCGGACCGCCACAGGGTTCCCTGCGTCGTCGCGACGGCCGCGCGGGCCACCAGTTCTACGTCCGCCATCGACTCGGCGACGTCGATTGCCTCCTCAGCGGCACGGGTCAGCTCGGGCCACTGCGCCGCCCAGCGAGCCGCCTCGACGAGCCCCATCAGGACGTCGTACCGCTCTGTCGGAGTCGCCGCCGGATCCTGGTCCAGTGAGTCGATCGCCTGCCGGAGAAGCTCCATCGCACGGTCGTGCGCGTGCAGGCGCCGAGCCTCTTCCGAGGCGGCGACTGCTGAACGCCAGGCCCGGCGGGCGTACGTCGGCCCGGCCTCCCGCCAGTGCCACGCCTCCTCCGACTCCCGGCCGCCCTGGTCGGACAGGGCTTCGGCTACCCGGGCGTGGGCACGAGCCCGGCGGGAGGCTGTCAGGCCAAGCCGCAGAGTGTCGCGGACCAGCGCGTGCGCGAACACGAACCGGTCGACGCCGTCCTCCCTCACCAGGCCGGCGGCCTGGGCCGGCTCCACCACGTCGAGGAGGTCGTCCTCGTCGATGCCGGTGACGGCGGCCAGGGTCGGGCTGTCGAACTGCCGGCCGATCAGCGCCGCCGATCGCAGTGCACTCACGGTGTCCGCGGGCAGTCGGGCCAGCCGGCGCTTCAGCACCTCCGAGACCGCCGTGGGCGGATTGTCCTCGCCGAGCAGGCTGCCGAGGTCGGCGCGCTCGCCGGCCAGCCTGGCGTACTCGACGAGAAAGAACGGGTTGCCGTCGGTGCGTGCGCGCAGTTCCTCCGCCTGTCGGTCCGACGGTCGGTTGTGGGAGACGGTCTCGAACACCTCGGCGACCGCGTCGGCGGGGAGACCGTCCAGCTCGAGGCGGAGCGCGTGGCGCCGGGCGAGGACTTCGGCCACGTCGGCCAGCTCCCCGGTTGGCTCTGGATGCGCCCGCCAGGTGGTGAGCACCATCAGGCGGTCGTCGTCCGCGGTCTCGGCGAGCAGCCGAAGCACGCGGAGGGTGGAGGTGTCGGCCCAGTGCAGGTCGTCGATGACGAGGAGCAACGTCTTGTCGGCGGCGGCGCCACGGATCGTCCTGGTGATCTGTTCCCAGGCGCGGAACTGCGCGCCCTCGTCCTCGCTGTCCTGGTACGCCGGCAGGTCCGCGCCCAGCGCCTCCAGAACGGTCGCCCATGGCCACAGCGGCGGCGCGCCGTCGTCCTGGGAGCATCGGCCGATCAGGACCTGGGTCCGGCCGATCTGCCTCGCGTGTGCGACGAGCTCGGATGCGAGCCGGCTCTTGCCGATGCCGGGCTCTCCGGTCAGCACGGCGTAGGAGGGTGTGCCGTCGTCGGCCGCCTGGAGAGTTCGAGTCAGCGCCGCGAGGTCGCGGTCGCGTCCGACCATCGGCCAGGACGTGACGGGGTCCACCGGTGGAGCCGCCGTGGGCACAGGCTCGGGCACAGGCTCGGGCACAGGCCGAGCCTGGCTCGAGACGACGCACGCCCCCTCGGGCGGCGGCACCCAGTCCAGAGCAGGATCCTGCTGAAGCACCGCCGTCTGGAGGTCACGCAGCTCCCCGCCGGGCTCCAGCCCGAGTTCGTCTGCGAGCACCTCGCGAACCTGCCGCAGCACGTCGAGCGCATCCGCCTGCCGCCCCGACCTGGTCAGCGCCAAGGCGCGCAGGCCCCACAACCGCTCGCGAAGCGGGTGCGCGGCGGTCATCGCCTCCAGCTCGGCGGCGATCGTCCGATGGTGGCCCAGCGCCAGCTCGGCGACAGCCCGATCCTCGAGTGCGACCAGTCTCAGTTCCTCGAGCCGGGCCCGCTCCGCCACCGCCGGGGCCGCATCCTCGAGCTCGCCGTACGGCGTCCCGCGCCAGAGTCCCAGGCAAGAGTCCAGCTGGGACGCCGCCTCGCTCAGGTCGGCGACGGAGAGCAAGCTCTGTCCGAGGGAGGACGCTTTGAGCCGGCGGTGCTGCTCGGACACGGTCCGCTCGAACAGCTGGGTGTCCACCTCGGCGTCGGAAACCCGGAGCGCGTAGCCGGGTGCGACGGTGACCAGCACGGTCGCGGGGGCACGTCGCTCCCGCTCGGGTTCGATCACCCGCCGCAAGCCGGAGACGTACGCCTGCAGGGTTGCGGTCACGCCCGGCGGCGGCCCGTCTCCCCACAGCAGGTCGACGATCGCGTCGACGGACACCGGCCGGCCCTGGGACAGCGCAAGCGCAGCGACCAGGGCGCGCTGCTTGGGCGTCCCCAAGTCCACCGCGCGACCACCCAACCGCACCTCGATCGGTCCGAGGACTGCCACCTCCACGCATCGCAGCATAGGCAAGGACGGTTCGGCGAGGGCGGGGCGAGGACGGTAGACGAGCATGGGCTGCGGTTCAGCGGCCCTGCCGCTGCCGCGCAGCCGGCACCACGAGCGCAGACGGCACCAGCAGCACGGCCACGACGAGCAGGGCCTTGAGGGTCCCGACCTGGTCCGCGACGAAGCCGATGAAGGGCGGGCCACCCAGGAACGCCGCATACCCGACCGTCGATACGACACTGACCCGGGCTGCGGCGTGAGCCGGATCATCGGCCGCGGCACTCATCCCGACTGGGAACCCGAGCGAGGCCCCCAGCCCCCAGAGCACGATGCCCGGGACGACGACGCCCGGGTGCCCGCCGTACACGACCATGAGGACGCCGACCCCGGCCGCGACCATGGTTCCCCACAGCACGGCCACCCGGCCGTGCCGGTCCAGCAGGACCGGGCCGAACCATCGGCCGAGAGTCATCGCAGCGACGAACGCACCGAAGCCGGTGACGGCTATCCAGTGGGCGGCGTCGTAGCCGTCGACCAGCGCGACGGCCAGCCAGTCGTTGGCGGTGCCTTCGGTGAGCGCGAGCGAGAGCACCATCAGGCCGATCAGCAGGGTGCGTGGTTCCCGCCACGCCGCGAGTGCGGAACGCCGGGCCGGAGGGTGCTCGGTTTCCTCGACCCGTGGTACCAAGCGGGCGCTTCGGACCACGATCGTGACCGACAACCCGGCCGCGGCCGGGATGTGCCAGGCAGGGGCGACCCCGATCGCAGTGCAGAGGGCGCCGAGGCCGGCACCGGCGACGGTTCCGAGACTGAAGCCGGCGTGGAAGCGCGGCATGATGGTCCGCCCCAGCCGCCGTTCGACGTCGGCGCCCTCGACGTTCATCGCGACGTCCCAAAGGCTGGTGCCGATGCCATAGGCGAACAGGCCGACCGCGGCAGCCACAGGGATCGCGAACTCAGTGGCCAGCGCGAGCAGCGACAGCCCCGCCGCCGCCAGGACCGCGGCGGCGCGGATCACCCCATCGGTTCCGAATCGGTGAACCGCGGCTCCGGCGGTGGGCAGAGCGAGGACTGCACCGGCGGCCCCGGACAGCAGCAACAGACCCAGCTGGCCGTTGTCGAGGCCGAGTGAGTCGCGGACGTCGGGGATCCGCGAAACCCAGGTGGCGAAGACGAACCCGTTCAGGAAGAACGTGGCGCCCACAGCGTTGCGGGCTCGGAGGACTGGGTCCATTCGTGCTCAGCCGAGGCTCAGCCGAGGCCGGGGGCGTCCCCCGGCCGGACGCCCCGCGATCCGGGGGGCATCGCCTCCAGCCACGACTGGAACCCCATCAACGAGGACTCGCTCATGGCGAGCTCAACCTCACCTGCAGCCGTGGCGCAGGAGACGATGGTGTTGCCCGCAAACAGCGACACCTGCTCGCCACCGATCGGTCGCCGCCGGCCGACGTACTCCATGTCGAAGCGCTGCCAGACCCGCTTCGGTCGCGGTGAGAGCGAGAAGATCCGGAACCACTCCAGGGACTCTCCGGAGTATCGGCCGATCCCGAGCAGCCAGCCGCGCCCGACCTTGCTGGACCGGGCGCGGTAGCTCAGTTCGAAGGTGCCGCCGTTACGGGCGAGGAGCCGGCGGCGAATGATCAGCGCGATGCCGTAGCAGCCGAGCAGGACCAGCACCAGGCCGACCGCGTCGACCAGCCACGCCCACAGCGGCATCTATCACCCTCTCCGTGTCCGACGTCTCCGTCAGCGGGCCGCTCAGGCGCTCAGGCCTCGCCCGCCTCCAGCTTCGCCTTTCGTTCATCCAGCAGCCGTTTCGCCTCGTCGTAGTCGCTCTCGTGCGAGATCTCGGCGTGCTCGCACAACAGCCGTACCTGGTTGTTCGCGACGGAGATGAAGCCACCGTCGACAGCGGCCACCCAGTGGCCGTCGTCCACGGTGCGTACGTCGACCTGGCCGGCCTCGAGGACGGACATGAGCGGCGTGTGGTTGGCCATCACGCCGATCTCGCCGTCCAGGGTCCGGGCGTTGACCACGGTCGCCTCACCGGACCACAGCTCGCGGTCGGCCGAGACGAGCGAGACGCTCATCGTGTTGGCCATCAGAGGCTCTTCTGGATTTCGCTCCAGCGACGCTCGACGTCGTCCAGGCCGCCGCACATGAAGAACGCCTGCTCGGCCACGTGGTCGTAGTCACCGTCGGCGATCTTGTTGAACGCCTCGACGGTCTCGGTGACCGGGACGGTCGAACCCTCGAGGCCGGTGAACTGCTTGGCGACGTAGGTGTTCTGCGACAGGAACCGCTGGATCCGACGCGCGCGAGACACGATGATCTTGTCTTCTTCGGAGAGCTCGTCGACACCGAGGATCGCGATGATGTCCTGGAGCTCCTTGTTGCGCTGCAGGATCTGCTTGATGCGGATCGCGCAGTTGTAGTGGTCCGCCCCGATGTACTGAGCGTCGAGGATCCGCGACGTCGAGGTGAGCGGGTCCACGGCCGGGTAGATGCCGAGCGAGGCGATCTCTCGGGAGAGCTCGGTCGTCGCGTCGAGGTGAGCGAAGGTCGTGGCGGGGGCCGGGTCGGTGTAGTCGTCGGCGGGCACGTAGATCGCCTGCAACGAGGTGATCGAGTGACCACGCGTCGAGGTGATCCGCTCCTGGAGCGTGCCCATCTCGTCGGCGAGGTTCGGCTGGTAGCCCACCGCGGACGGCATCCGGCCGAGCAGGGTGGAGACCTCCGAACCGGCCTGGGTGAACCGGAAGATGTTGTCGATGAAGAGCAGCACGTCCTGGCCCTGTACGTCGCGGAAGTACTCCGCCATCGTCAGCGCCGACAGGGCGACCCGCAGACGGGTGCCCGGCGGCTCGTCCATCTGGCCGAAGACCAGCGCGGTCTGGCCGATGACCCCGGCATCCTGCATTTCCTCGATCAGGTCGTTGCCCTCACGGGTGCGCTCGCCGACCCCGGCGAACACCGACACACCGCCGTGGTCCTTGGCAACCCGCGCGATCATCTCCTGGATGAGCACGGTCTTGCCGACACCGGCGCCGCCGAACAGGCCGATCTTGCCGCCCTGGACGTAGGGCGTGAGCAGGTCGATGACCTTGATGCCGGTCTCGAACATCTCGGTCTTGGACTCGAGCTGGTCGAAGGCGGGTGCCTTGCGGTGGATGCCCCAGCGCTCCTTGACGTCGAGCGTCTCGCCCTCCTTGAGGTTGAGGCAGTCACCGGTGGTGTTGAACACGTGGCCGAGGGTGATGTCACCGACGGGAACCGTGATCGGCCCGCCGGTGTCCTTTACCTGCGCGCCACGGACCAGGCCGTCGGTGGGCTGCAGCGAGATGGCCCGGACCATGCCGTCACCGATGTGCTGCGCGACCTCGAGCAGCAGCGTCTTCTCCTCGCCGCCGAGCTCGTACTCGGTCACGAGCATGTTGTACATCTCCGGCATCGAGTCCACCGGGAACTCGACGTCCACGACCGGGCCGATGACCCGCGCGATCCGGCCGACGCTCTCCGCCTTGGTCTCTGCAGATTCGTTGATGGTGGCAGTCATGTCTCTCACTCACTCCCGGCGTTTGCGTCGGCCAGCGCGTTGACGCCGCCGACGATCTCGCTGATTTCCTGGGTAATACCGGCCTGACGGGCCTGGTTGGCAACTCGGGTGAACTTCTTGATGAGCTCGTCGGCGTTGTCCGTCGCGGACTTCATCGCCTTCTGACGGGCAGCGAGCTCGGACGCGGACGACTGCAGGAGCGCGAAGTAGATCCGGCTCTGGACGTACTTCGGAAGCAGGGCGTTGAGCACTTCCTCGGCCGACGGCTCGAACTCGTAGAGCGGCAGCACCTCGTCTTCGTCCGGCGGCTCGGTGCCTTCGACCACCTCCAGCGGGAGCAGGCGAACGCTGTGCGGTTCCTGGACCAGCATCGACTTGAACTGGGTGAAGACCAGGTGCACCTCGTCCACCAACGGCTCACCGTCCTCGTCGCCGACGAACGCCTTGATCAACGCGTCGCCGATGTCGCGGGCATTGTCGTTGCGGGGCTGGTCGGAGAATCCGGCCCACGACTCGGCCACCTCGCGGTTGCGGAACTTGTGGTAGGCCTCGCCCTTGCGTCCGGCGATGAAGGTGGTGATCTTCTTGCCCTCGCCACGCAGCCGCTCGGCGAGTCGCTCGCCCTCCTTCAGCACGTTGGAGGAGTAGGCGCCGGCCAGGCCGCGGTCACTGGTGATGATCAGGATGGCTGCCCGCGTGGGATTCTCCGGTTCGGTGGTCAGCGCGTGGTCGACGTTGGAGTACGTCGCCAGCGCCGAGACCGCACGAGTGAGCTCCCGGGAGTACGGCGCCGCCTGCTGTGCCCGCTGCTGCGCCTTGATGATGCGCGAGGCAGCGATGAGTTCCATGGCGCGCGTGATCTTCTTCATCGACTCCGTCGACTTGATCCGGGCGCGGTACTCACGTAGCGAAACGGCCATCGGTTCAGCCCCGCTTCTGCTTGACGATCTGCTCCTGCTCGAGTTCTTCGTCGGTCACGGCGTCGACCTTCGGGTCGGTGCCCGGCTTGATCGACTCCCCCTCGGAAGTCTCGAACTGGTCGAGGAAGGAGTCGTACGCGTCCCCGAGTGCCGACGCAGTGTCGTCGGTGAAGTCCAGGGACTCGCGAATCCCGCCGAGCAGGTTCTCGTGCGAGCGGCGCAGGAAGTCGAGGAACTCGCGCTCGAATCGGAGCACGTCGCCTGCGGGGACCCGGTCCAGGCGACCGGACGTGCCGGCCCACAGGGAGACCGTCATCTCCTCGAGCGGGTACGGCGAGTACTGCGGCTGGCGCAGCAGCGCCATCAGTCGCCCACCCCGGTCGAGCTGCTGTCGGGACGCGGCGTCGAGGTCGGAGGCGAACATCGCGAACGCCTCCATCGCCCGGAACTGGGCCAGGTCGACCTTGAGCGATCCGGTGACCTTCTTCATGGCCTTGGTCATGGCCGCGCCACCCACGCGGGACACCGACACGCCGACGTCGATCGCGGGACGCTGGTTGGACGCGAACAGGTCCGACTGCAAGAAGATCTGGCCGTCGGTGATCGAGATGACGTTGGTCGGGATGTAGGCGGACACGTCGTTGGCCTTGGTCTCGATGATCGGCAGGCCCGTCATCGAGCCCTTGCCGAGGTCGTCGGAGAGCTTGGCGCAGCGCTCGAGAAGACGGCTGTGCAGGTAGAAGACGTCGCCCGGGTAGGCCTCACGACCCGGCGGGCGGCGCAGCAGCAGGGACACCGCGCGGTAGGCCTCGGCCTGCTTGGTGAGGTCGTCGAAGATGATCAGGACGTGCTTGCCGTCGTACATCCACTGCTGGCCGATGGCCGAGCCGGTGTAGGGGGCGAGGTACTTGAAGCCGGCGCTGTCCGAGGCGGGAGACGCCACGATCGTGGTGTACTCCAGCGCACCGGCCTCCTCGAGCGCGCCGCGGACGGCGGCGATCGTGGAGCCCTTCTGGCCGATCGCGACGTAGATGCAGCGCACCTGCTTGTCCGGGTCACCGGACTCCCAGTTCTGCTTCTGGTTGATGACCGTGTCGATGGCGATCGTGGTCTTGCCGGTCGCGCGGTCGCCGATGATCAGCTGTCGCTGGCCGCGGCCGATCGGGGTCAGCGAGTCGATCGCCTTGATGCCGGTCGCGAGCGGCTCGTGAACCGACTTGCGCTGCATCACGGTGGGCGCCTGGACCTCGAGCGGGCGGCGGCCGGAGGCCTCGATGTCGCCCAGCCCGTCGATCGGGTTGCCGAGCGGGTCGATGACGCGACCGAGGAAGTTGTCGCCGACGGGCACCGAGAGGACCTCGCCGGTACGGCGGACCGGCTGACCCTCCTCGATCTTGTCGAAGTCACCGAGGACCACGACGCCGATCTCGCGGGTGTCCAGGTTCAGGGCGAGGCCACGCGTGCCGTCCTCGAACTCCAGGAGCTCGTTGGCCATGGCCGAGGGCAGGCCGGTGACCCTGGCGATTCCGTCGGCGCACTGCGAAACGGTGCCGACCTCTTCGCGGCTGGCCGTCTCCGGCTTGTAGTCCGCGACGTACTTCTGGAGGGCGTCGCGGATCTCGTCCGGACGGATCGAAAGCTCCGTCATCTTGGTCCCTACTCTCTTGGTCCTGAGTTGCGTCTGTTGAGTCTGTGGGTCAGCCGGCGAGACGCCGTGCGGCGTCGTCTATGCGACTGGAGATGCTTCCGTCGATGGTCTGGTCACCGATCGCGACCTCGATGCCGCCGACCAGGCCGGGAGCGACCACCAGGTTGAGGTGGACCGGTTGGCCGTAGTCACGGGCGAGTACGGCGGCGAGTCGCTCCTGCTCGCTGTCCGACAGCGGCTTGGCGGACCGCACGGTGGCCACCAGGCGCTTGCGCGCGTCGGCGGCAACCCGGGAGTACTCCTCCAGTGCCCGGGCCACGGTCAGGTGAGATCCGGACACCGACTGGGCGGCGAGCCGGACTGTCCCGGAGGTCGCCTTGTCGCCGAGCAGCGAGCGGATCAGTCCCTGCTTGTCGGCGACCGATCGTGCCGGGTCGGAGAGCGCGTCGCGCAGGCCCGGGTGGTGCGCCACCGTCTGGCCGAACGAGAACAGCTCGTCCTCGAGGCGGTCACCGTCGCCCGCCTTGTCGGCGCTCTTGACCACGGCAATGACGCCGAGGCGCTCGAGTGAGGCCACGAGATCCGTGCTGGTGGCCCAGCGCAGGCCACCGGCCTCGGCGACGAGGGCCGTCGCCTCGGCACTCAGGTGGCTGCCGAAGACCCCCCGAAGCAGGCCCGACTTCGCTTCCGTGGGTGAGCTCGGGTCGGTTGCCGCCCGACGGAGCGCAACCTGCTCGCGCAGCACGCGCGCCGCCGCGATCAGGTCGTCCCCGACGGTGTCCCCGTCCGCGCCCGAGTCGAGCGCCTGGTCGAGGCTCCCGGTCAGCCGGGCGAGTGAGTCTGCGGAGGAACCCCGCATTAGTTTGCTCCCGCCCTGGCGTCGTCCGCATCGAGCTGGTCGAGCTCGTCGAGGAAGCGCTCCACGACCCGACTCTGCCTGGCGTCGTCTTCGAGCGACTCGCCCACGATGCGGCCGGCCAGGCTCGTGGCCAGCTTGCCCACGTCGCTACGCAGGGATGCCGCGGCGTGCGCCCGGTCGGCCTCGATCTGCGTGTGCGCGTGCTCGACGATGCGGGCCGCCTCGGCCTGGGCCTGGGCCCGCATGTCGGCCACGATCTGCGCGCCCTGCTCGCGAGCCTCCTCGCGAATCCGGGCCGCCTCATGGCGGGCGTCGGCGAGCTGAGCCCGGAACTGCTCCTCGGTGTCGTTCGCCGCCTGCTTCGCTTCGTCGAGGTCCGCGAACTGCTTGCGGATCGCTTCCTGCCGTGCCGTCATCGCCCTGTTGATCGGCGGGATGACGTACTTGGCCAGGATGAAGAACATCAGCGCGAAGGCGAACAGCTCGACCAGGAACGTGGCGTTCGGGACGAGGAAGTTGCTCTCGAGCGGGACGAGCAAACTCGCAACGCTTGTCATCTCGTCAGATCCTTTGGGTCGTTGTCCTGATCAGCTGAGGACGAACACGAACATCGCCATGAAGGCCAGGTTGATGAAGAACATCGCCTCGACCAGACCGACGGTCAGGAAGAAGATGGTCTGGAGGCGGCCCTGGGCCTCGGGCTGGCGAGCCACACCCTGGATGTAGGACGAACCCGCCAGGCCGTCACCGATACCGGCGCCGATGGCGCCGCCGGCCAGTGCGATTCCGCCACCGACGAATGCGCCGGCGAGCTGTACGGCCTCATCGCTTACTGCCATTGATCTCTCCTTGGTTCTGCGCCGGTCTCCCGACGCATCGTGGTTACCTCTTGTGCGGACTCCCCGGGACGGGTCAGTGCGCTGGTTCGGGTTGTGCGTCCAAAGTCTTGCGGTCCTGCTCTTCGGTCCCGTGCTCGTCTTCGGTCTCGTGTTCGTCCTCGGGTCCGTGCCCTGCCCCTGCCATCGCGAAGTAGAGCACGGTCAGCAGGGCGAAGATGAATGCCTGGATGCCTCCGATGAACATGTCGAAGAGCTTCCACAGCAGGTTCGGCGCCCACAGGCCGTAGATCGGGATGAGCCCGATCAGCGCGAGCATGATGCCGCCGGCGAAGATGTTGCCGAAGAGTCGCAGGGCCAGCGTGATCGGCTTGACGAGCTCCTCGAGGATGTTCAGCGGCAGCAGGATCGGGAACGGCTCGAGGAAGTGCTTGAAGTAGCCCTTGACGCCCTTCTGCTGGATCCCGTAGGTCCACACACTCACGATGGTGACGGCGGCGAGGGCGTAGGTCAGGTTGGTGTCGGCTGTCGGTGCGGCCAGCAGGTGCGGCGAGTCCTCGTTGAGCTTGCTCGGGACGAGTTCGAGCCAGTTCGCGAACAGGATGAAGAAGAACAGCGACACCGCGAGCGGCGCGACGAACGGATGCACCTTGCCGAGGTTGTCCTCGACCTGGGTGTTGACCTGGCCGACGACGGCCTCCCAGATCATCTGGATCTTCGAGGGCACGTGGTCGACATCGGGCTGGGTGAGCTTGCTCCGCGCCCAGAAGCCCAGGATGAGCACGATCGCCCCTGCGACCAGGGTCGTCCAGATCGTGTCGATGTTGAAGATCCATCCGCCCAGGTCACGGGTGACGTGGTGGCCGATCTCGATGTCACTTCCGCCGCCCTCCTCTTCGTGTTCAGCGGCGAGCGGAAGCAGGCCAGTCATGCCCACGTGGGTCATCCTTTCTTCAGCTCTCTCAGCAACGGGATCCCGGTCATCAGCAGGGCGATCAGCCGGAAGATGGCCAGCCCGAGCAACAGGCCGATCCCGTCGGGCCAGACGAGCACGGCGATGCCGACGGCGACGACGGTCAGGACGAGCAGCCGGAGCAGGGTGGTGGCAATCATCTGGTTGCGGGTGGGCTGCTCGCCGGACGTGATGATCTTCAGCAGCCAGAACTCGGTGTATAGGTGGTTGACCAGCCCGAGGGCGATTCCTCCGGCGATGCAGCCGGCCAGCGACCACCGGCCGAGCGCACCGATGATCCAGAACGAGGCGACGACCATGACGGCGGCGACCAGGATCGCCTTGCGCTGGTCTCGGACGACCCTGAACACCGAGGGCTTCCCGCCGGGGACGACGTCAGCTGCGCTCATGACTGCCACCTTGCCGGTCATGGGCGGCTCCCGCCACCGAGCGCACCGCGGACGCGCATCCAGAATCCGACCGCGCCGGCGACCATGCCCGCGGCGAGGCCCAGAAGGGTGAACGTCGGGGCGGTGTCGGCCTGGTCGTCGACGACAAGTCCGATGACCACTCCGGCGATGACGGCACCCGCCAACAGTCCACCGAGCCCAATGAGGTCACGACCTCTGAAGGGAGCTCTCGGGGTGCTGGTCGGCCATGTGTCCTCGTCACTCTCGGGGGCAGCCACGACGGCGCCGGCCGGGTGACCACTCGGGCAGCTGGACCGGTCCGGCGACTGCGCGAAACTACCACAGCCGAGGGGGCCCGCGAACGCTGGGAGCACGGCGGTGGCCCGGCGCCCGGATCGGATCCTGCTCGGCTCGGTCGTCAAGGTCGTGGCGGCCGTTCTGTGTAGGGGTTGTTCGAAGGTCTTTCGAACGCTTGTGAAAAATAGCACAAGGGTCGGGTGCGCCGAAAACCGGGTCCCTCAGTCCCTGTGCAGCGGGAGCGGATGGATGGACCGGAGCCGCGGCAGGACGAAGGTGACGGTCAGGGTGATGGCCAGTCCGAGGACGAGAGCGGACCACATCACGCGGGCCGCTCCAGAGGCTGGCGACCACGGTTCCGAAGCCGATCATCGCCGACCACATCCACATGATGATCACGGCCCGGCGATGGGAGTGACCGATCTCGAGCAGGCGGTGGTGCAGATGCTGCTTGTCGGGAGCGAACGGGGACCGGCCCTCCCTCGTGCGTCGTACGACGGCGAGCACGAGGTCTGCCAGCGGGACGATCAGGATCGAGACGGGCAGCATCACCGGCAGGAGCGTCGGGAGCAGGCTGGCCCGGTCGCTGAGGTCGCGGGGGTCGATCTGGCCGGTCAGTGCGAGCGCGCTGGCGCTGAGCACCAGACCGATCAACATCGAGCCGCTGTCGCCCATGAACAGCCGGGCCGGATAGACGTTGTGCGGCAGGAAGCCGGCGCAGGCGCCGGCCAGGGAGGCGCACAGGATGGCCGCCCCCATCGAGAGCGCGAGCTGGTTCTGGGTGGCGAGCTGGTAGGAGAAGACGAAGAAGGCAACCGCGCCCACGCCGACCACCCCGGCAGCGAGGCCGTCGAGCCCGTCGACCATGTTCACCGCGTTGACGGTGGCCACCACGATGAACACCGTCAGCAACGCCGCCTGGGCCTGGTCGAGCGACAGCTGCCCGCCACCCGGCTGCGGCCAGATCCACAGCTGGACGCCCTGGAACACGAGGAAGGCGCCGGCCAGCACCTGGCCGCCGAGCTTGGTCAGCGCATCCAGCTCGAAGAGGTCGTCGAGCACGCCGACGACGCAGATCATCGCCCCGGCCATCAGCACGACCCGGATGTCGTGGAAGACCAGGTCGTTGCCACGAGTGAGGAACGGCAGCTGGTTCGCGACGAGATAGGCGGCGACGAGGCCGCCGAGCATGGCCGGTCCGCCGAAGTAGGGGATCGGCACCGCGTGTACGTCGCGGTCGCGCACCTGGGCCACCGCTCCCGTGCGCAGCGCGATCTCGCGCGCAATCACCGTCAGCAGGTAGGTGACGGCCGCTGCGACGAGGAAGACGAGAACGTATTCGCGCATCAGAGCTCGTCGGTGATGGTCGTCCCCAGCGACTCCAACGCCGCATTCAGTGCGTCCAGGGAGAGCGCGCCCCGGCGAAGGATCCTGCCCTGCTTGCCGGTGACGTCGACGATGGTCGAGGCGTCCTTGCCGAGACTCGGACCGCCGTCCACGATCACCTCGACCAGGTCGCCGAGCATCTCCTCGGCCTGGTCTGCGTTGGTGGCGGCGGGCGAGCCTGTCGTGTTCGCGCTGCTGACGGCGAGCGGGCCGGTCCGTTCGAGGATCTCGAGGGCGATCGGGTGGTCCGGCATCCGGATCGCCACCGTGCCCCGGGTGTCGCCGAGATCCCACTGGAGCGACTTCTGCTGATGGGCGACGATCGTGAGCGGGCCCGGCCAGAACTCTTCGATGAGCGCCCTGGCGTAGTCGGGCAGGCTGGTCGCCAGCGCGTCTGCCGTGGTGGCCGCGGAGACGAGCACGGGTGGTGGCATGTCGCGGCCACGACCCTTGGCTGCCAGCAGGTCGCGCACGGCCACCGGGTCGAAGGCATCGACGGCCAGGCCGTACACGGTGTCCGTGGGCAGGATGACCAGCTGGCCTCGGCGGATCGCCAGCGAGGCGGCACCGATCGCGGACTCGCGCTCTTCGTCGGCGCCGGTCGGGTATCTGGTGCTCACGATGCGGACCTCACCCGGTCATCGTGCCAGTCGCGCAGTCAGATGGCGGGGACGACCTGCCAGATCGAGGTGGTCACGGACGTTGTCCCAGCGGCCGGACGCCGAGAACAGCGCAGGAGCGGCTACGGCCTGGACCTCTGCATGCTCGGCGCCGACCACTCCCCCGGGCCGGAGCAGCAGGGCCGCCCGACGTTCGAGGATCCGCAGCACCCCGAGGCCGTCCTGCCCCGAGAAGAGCGCCATCTGCGGGTCGTGGTCGCGGGCCTCGGGGGCGACCGACTCCCAGGCTTCGAGCGGAATGTACGGCGGGTTGCAGACCACCACGTCGACGGTCCCCGCAAGGTCGTCGAACGCGGTGGCCAGGTCGCCGTGCCGGAGGTCGACCCGTGGTGCCCTCGAGGTTGCGCGTGGCCCAGCCGAAGGCCGCCTCGTCGAGCTCGACCGCGTGCACCTCGGCGCTCGGCACCTCGTCGGCCACGGCCGCAGCGATCGCCCCCGAGCCCGTGCAGAGGTCGACGACGACGGCTCTCTCGAGCTTGCGAGCCTCGTCGATGGCCCAGCCGGCCAGCAGCTCGGTCTCCGGTCGCGGCACGAAGACGCCGGGCCCGACCGCGAGCTCGACGTGTCGGAACGCCGCGGTGCCGAGCAGGTGCTGGAGCGGTTCGCGGGCTGCCCGTCGTACGACCAGGGCGTCGAAGGACGCGGCTTGGTCTGAGGTGAGCGTGTCAACCAGAACCAGCTGCCCGAGACCGACCCCGAGCACGTGCGCCAGCAGCTCGTCGGCGTCCCGCTCCGGCGAGACCACCCCGGCCGCCGCGAGCCGTTCGACCGCGGCCCTGCGCAGACCTCGCCGGTCGATTTCGCCCGGGTATCATCAGTTTTCGAGTGCCCCGAGCCGAGCCTCGAGGTCGGCCTCGACACAGCTGGCGATGATCGGGGCGAGCTCGCCGTTCAGCACGGAGTCGAGGTTGTAGGCCTTGTAGCCGGTGCGGTGGTCGGAGATCCGGTTCTCGGCGAAGTTGTAGGTGCGGATGCGCTCGGAGCGGTCGACCGTGCGGATCTGGCTCTTGCGCGCCACGCTGGCCTCGGCGTTCGCCTGGTCCTCGGCCGCCGCCAGCAGCCGGGCCCGGAGGATGCGCAGGGCGGACTCCTTGTTCTGCAGCTGGCTCTTCTCGTTCTGGCAGCTGACGACGATCCCGGTCGGCTGGTGGGTGATGCGCACGGCGGAGTCTGTGGTGTTGACGCTCTGACCTCCCGGGCCACTCGAGCGGAACACGTCGATGCGCAGGTCGTTCTCGTCGATGGTCACGTCCACCGGCTCTGCCTCGGGCATCACCAGCACGCCCGCGGCCGAGGTGTGCACCCGACCCTGTGACTCGGTCACCGGGACCCGCTGCACGCGGTGGACGCCACCCTCGAACTTCAGCAGCGCGTACGGCGCCTCGCCCGGCTCAGGGGTTGCGTTCGCCCGCGCCTTCACGGCCAGGGTCACGGACTTGTAGCCGCCGAGGTCGGACTCGGTGGCATCGAGGATCTCGGTCTTCCAGCCGCGCTGTTCGGCGTACCGCGTGTACATGCGGAGCAGGTCGCCCGCGAACAGCGCGGACTCCTCGCCGCCTTCGCCGGACTTCACCTCGAGGATGGCGTCCTTGGCGTCGGTGGCGTCCCGGGGCACCAGCAGGTGGCGCAGGTGCTCCTCGGCCTGTTCCCGCCGAGCGGAAATTTCCTCGGCCTCGGCGGCGAACTCCGGGTCCTCGCCGGCGAGCTCGCGGGCTGCCCCGACGTCGTCACCGAGCTGCTGCCACTCCCGCCACGTGCGCACGATGGACGACACCACGGCGTACCGCTGGTTGAGCGTCTTTGCCAGCGCCTGGTCGGCGTGGGTGGCCGGGTCCGCCAGCTGTCGCTCGAGCTCTGCGTGCTCGACGACGAGCCCTTCGACTGCCTCGAACACGGGTGACCTCCGATCGACTTGGGGCGAAACCAAAGGCGCCGGTCGCCGCACGCATGCGGGGACCGGCGCCTTGAGGTTGCTACTTGCTGGCGGTCTTCTTGGCGTAGCGGGCCTCGAAGCGGGCGACGCGGCCGCCGGTGTCGAGGATCTTCTGCTTGCCGGTGTAGAACGGGTGGCACTGCGAGCAGACGTCGGCATGGATCGAGCCGGAGGTCGCGGTGCTGCGGGTGGTGAACTGCGCGCCGCAGGTGCAGGTGACCTGGGTGTCCACGTAGTTCGGGTGGATGTCCTTCTTCATGGTGTCCTCTCAGTCGCCGGGTCGCCTACCGCGCCTTGCAGGAGACGTGAACCGGAACCAACACAGAAGTGTGCCACCCCTGACAACGCCGAAGCCAATCGCGTCATTCCCGGCTCGTCTGGTTCGGGTCAGTCGCTGTCACGACCGTTGACGGCGGGGGTCGTCTTCTGGACCTGCATCAGGAACTCGACGTTGCTGTGGCTCTTCTTCAACCGCTCGAGCAGCAGCTCGAGGGCCTGCTGGCCGTCGAGCGCGGCGAGCACGCGACGCAGCTTCCAGACGATCGCGGTCTCCTCCTTGCTCATCAGCAGCTCTTCGCGGCGAGTGCCGGACTGAACCGCGTCGATCGCCGGGAAGATCCGCTTGTCGGCGTACTCGCGTCGCAGGCGGAGCTCCATGTTCCCGGTGCCCTTGAACTCCTCGAAGATGACCTCGTCCATCTTGGAGCCGGTCTCGATCAGCGCGGTCGCCAGGATGGTCAGCGAGCCGCCGTTCTCGATGTTGCGGGCGGCACCGAAGAACCGCTTGGGCGGGTACAGAGCGCTCGAGTCGACGCCACCAGAGAGGATCCGGCCACTAGCCGGCGCCGCCAGGTTGTAGGCGCGGCCCAGCCGGGTGATGGAGTCCAGCAGTACGACGACATCGTGGCCGAGCTCGACCAGACGCTTGGCGCGCTCAATGGCCAGCTCCGCGACCATGGTGTGATCGGCGGCCGGGCGGTCGAAGGTCGAGGCGATGACCTCGCCCTTGACGGTGCGCTGGAAGTCGGTCACCTCCTCGGGGCGCTCGTCTACCAGCACGATCATCAGGTGGCACTCGGGATTGTTGGTCGTGATCGAGTTGGCGATGGACTGGAGCACCATCGTCTTGCCGGCCTTCGGCGGGCTCACGATCAGGCCACGCTGGCCCTTGCCGATCGGCGCGGCGATGTCGATGACGCGGCCGATCAGGTTGTTGGACTCGGTCTCCAGACGAAGCCGCTCGCTGGCGTGCAGCGGCACGAACTTCTGGAACTCGATCCGGTCCTTCGCCGTCTCCGGGTCGGCTCCGTTGACGGAGTCGATGCGGACCATCGGGTTGAACTTCTCCTTGCGCTCGCCCTCACGGGGCTGGCGCACCTGGCCGACGATCGCGTCTCCGCGGCGGAGTCCGAACTTCCGGACCATGGCCAGCGAGAGGTAGACGTCGTCGGTGCCGGGAAGGTAGCCGCTGGTGCGGACGAACGCGTAGTTGTCGAGCACGTCGAGAATGCCGGCCGCCGGCACGAGGACATCGTCCTCGAGGATCGTGGTGTCGGGCTCGTTGCGGCCGCCGCTGCGCGGAGCGGCACCCCCGCCCCCGCGGTTGTCGCGGTTCTGGTTGCCGCCACCCTGGCCGTCGCGGTCTCGGCCCCGGCGACGACGGTTGCGGCGGCTGCCGTCACCCTCCTCGTTTCGGTTGGAGGCCTCCCGGTTCTGGCCGTCGCGGTTCTGGCCGTCCCGGTTCTGGCCGTCCCGGTTCTGGCCGTCCCGGTTCTGGCCGTCCGGTCGCCCTGGTCTGTCGCGGTTCTGGCTGTCGCGGTTCTGGCCGTCGCGGTTCTGGCTGTCGCGGTTCTGGCTGCGGTCGACCTGGCTGTCGCGGTTCTCGCTGTCGCGGGCCTGGCCGCGGTCACTCTGGGCGTCGCGGTTCCCGCCTTGGTTGTCGCGGTTCCGGTTGCTGTCGCGGTTCCGGTCGCGACTGCTGTCGCGGTTGCGGCTCGGGCCGTCGCCGCCGTCGGACTGACTGCCCTGGCTTGCTGCCTGGCTTGCTGCCTGGCTGCCCGACTGCTCGCTCTTGCCGGCGGGCCGGTCCCCCGACGCTTCCCGAGACCCTTCGCCTGTGCCCTGAGTGGTCTTCTGACTTGTCTGCTGGCTTGCCTGCTGGCTCGTGTCCTCGCTGGGCCGCGCGCCGCCGGTGTCCCGCACGCGCTTCCTGGCGCGGGGCTCGCCGTCGGACTTGCCGCCGGATCCCGACTGGGCCGCCTTGATCGCCTCGACAAGCTGCGCCTTCTTCATCGCGCCACTGCCGGGGATACCCATGCCGCCGGCCATCGCCTTCAGATCGGCAATGAGCATGGAGTTGAGACCGCCACCGCGTTTCTTGGGCGCCGACGCCGGCGCAGCAGTGGTGGTTTCGACTATTTCCGTCACGTGAGGTCCTTCCCACGTATCTGGCCGATCCGGCTCGAGTGCCGTCGGCTTTCGTTAGTCACTTCTCCTGCTTCAAGGGCACGCCGCAACGGCGGGTCCGCAAGGGAACGAGGAAGTGGATGCACCTGCGGCAGAAGCCGAAGTGTGCGAGCGCCGAGACCTGTGGCGCACCGCCACTTTAACACCCGGCCAGACATATGTGGCACCCGGCGTCGAAGGGTGGCGCGCCGGCTCTCACCCTGGGGAGCACGCCGGCTGTCTCGACGGCAAGGTGCATCGCGTTCCACCCATCCGGACACCTCTGCAACAGCACCTCGGGAGCGCTCGGCGAGGGAGGGCTGACGCCCGACGCGCCGTCGGTGAACGCGAGCACCGTCGGCCCGGCGCCAGAGATGATGGCCGCGATTCCGTCCGCGCGAAGGTCGCGCATGAACGCCAGCGATGCAGGCATGGCCGGCTCCCGATACTCCTGGTGCAGGTAGTCCCGCGTCGCCCGGAGGAGGAGCTCGGGCTGGCCGGTGAGTGCGGCAACCAGCAACGCCGTACGACCCGAGTTCGCGGCTGCGTCGGCGTGCGCGACGACGTCCGGGAGCAGTCGACGGGCCACCGTGGTCTCGACCGGCGTTGGCGGCACGAACACCACAACCGAGACCCGCGGGTCGACGCTTGTCTTGGCGGCGAAGAAGGCGCCGTCCTCGCGCCCGGAGATCACGAAGCCGCCATAGAAGGCTGGCGCCACGTTGTCGGGATGCCCCTCGATCTCGGCGGCGAGCCGGAACAGCGCCTCGTCGTCGAGCACCAGCGACCCACCCCGCACCAACCCCCGGGCCAGCGACACGCCCGCGACGATCGCCGCCGACGACGAGCCCAGGCCGCGACCGTGCGGGATCAGGTTGTCGCACCGGAGCTCAAGCCCCGGCGGCTGGGCACCCAGCAGGTCGAAGGCCGCGCGCATCGACCGTACGACGAGGTGCGACTCGTCACGGGACACCGCGTCAGCACCAGCACCACTGACCTCGACTGCGAGCCCCGATCCGGCGACACCCGCTGTCAGGGAGTCGCGAAGCGACAAGGCCAGGCCAAGGGAGTCGAAGCCGGGACCGAGGTTGGCCGAGGTGGCCGGGACGGACACCCGGACGGGGCCGCGGAGAAACTCCACCACCGTCAGGCCAGCCCGGCGGCACGGGCTGCGGCATCGACGTCGGAGTCGATGATGGTGTCGACGAGAGGTCCGAGTCCCTCGAGGGCCGTCACGGTGTCCTTGAGTCCGTGGCCGGTGACCGTGATGACCACTGAGGACCCGGCGTACGACTCCCCCTCCGCGACCTCCTTGAGGAGTCCGGCCACGCCGGCGGCGGAGGCCGGCTCGACGAAGACCCCGTCCTTGGCGGCGAGGTCGCGCTGTGCGGACAGGATCTGCTCGTCGGTCAGTGCCGCGAAGCGTCCGCCGGACTCGGCGGCTGCGGCCTCGGCCAGCTTCCAGGAAGCCGGGTTGCCGACGCGGATCGCGGTGGCCTTGGTCTCGGGGTTCGGGAACGGCTCGCCCGTGACGAGCGGTGCCGCCCCCTCGGCCTGGAAGCCGCGCATCACGGGCTTCTTCGTCGCGTGGCCGAGCGCGGCGTACTCCTGGTAGCCGAGCCAGTAGGCCGAGATGTTGCCGGCGTTGCCGACCGGCAGGAGGTGGAAGTCCGGGGCGTCCCCCAGGAAGTCGACGATCTCGAAGGCTGCGGTCTTCTGGCCCTGCAGCCGAACGGGATTCACCGAGTTCACCAGTGCGACCGGGTACTTCTCCGACAGGCCGCGGGCGATCTGGAGGCAGCTGTCGAAGTTGCCGCGGACCATGATCACCTGGGCGCCGTGGATGATCGCCTGGGCCATCTTGCCGGCCGAGATCTTTCCCTCCGGGACGAGTACGAGGGGCTTGACCCCGGCCCGCGCGGCGTACGCCGCCATCGACGCGGACGTGTTGCCGGTCGACGCGCACACGACTGCCTGCGCACCCTGGAGGACCGCCACCGAGATGGCGGTCGTCATGCCCCGGTCCTTGAACGAGCCCGTGGGGTTGTCCCCCTCCACCTTCAGCCAGACCTCGCCGCCGGTGACGCCGGACAGCCAGTGCGAGGAGACCAGTGGCGTGCCGCCCTCACCCAGGGTGATGGCGGGGGTGCCCTCCGGAATGTCGAGCAGGGACCGGTACTCCTCGATCACGCCGCGCCACTGGTGAGTCATTCGTCCGATCCGCCTTCGACTCGCATGACCGAGGTGACGTCGCGGACGATGTCCATCGTGCGCAGATGTGCGACGGTGGCCGACAGCTGAGCATCGGTCGCGCGGTGCGAGACCACGACGAGCTGGGCCTCGTCGCCACGTCCCTCCTGACGCACCGTCTGGATCGAGACGTCGTGCTCGGCGAACGCGGTGGCGACAGACGCCAGCACACCAGCCCGGTCCTCGACGTCGATGGCGACGTGGTAGCGGGTGAGCGTCTCCCCCATCGGCAGCAGCGCCCGATCGGCGTACGCCGACTCCCCCGCTCCGCGAACGTCGTTGATTCGGTTGCGCGCGACCGTCACGAGATCGCCGAGCACGGCGCTCGCAGTCTCCGAGCCTCCGGCACCCGGTCCGTAGAACATCAGCTGTCCAGCCGCCTCGGACTCGACGAACACCGCGTTGAACGCTCCGCGCACACTCGCCAACGGGTGTGACCTGGGGATCATCGCGGGATGCACGCGGGCGGCCACCGCGTCACCGTTCAGCTCACAGATTGCGAGCAGCTTGACGACCGAACCCATCTCGCGGGCGCTCTCGATGTCGGCAGCCGTGACTTCGGAGATGCCCTCACGGTGGACGTCGGCGGCGGTGACCCGGGTATGGAAGGCCAGGCTGGCCAGGATCGCCGCCTTCGCGGCAGCGTCGAAACCCTCGACGTCCGCCGTGGGGTCGGCCTCGGCGTACCCGAGGTCCTGGGCCTCCTCCAGCGCCTCGCTGAAGCCGGCGCCCGAGGTGTCCATCTTGTCGAGGATGAAGTTCGTCGTGCCGTTGACGATGCCGAGCACCCGGGTCACCCTGTCGCCCGCGAGCGACTCACGCAGCGGCCGCACGATCGGTATCGCACCGGCGACCGCGGCTTCGTAGTAGAGGTCGCGACCGGCCTTCTCGGCCGCCTCGAACAGCGTCGAGCCGTCCTCGGCCAGCAGTGCCTTGTTGGCGCTGACGACGCTCGCGCCGTTCTCCAGCGCGGCCAGGATGAGCGAACGGGCGGGCTCGATGCCGCCGATGACCTCGACGACGAGGTCGACGTCTGCGCGGCTCGCGAGACCCATCGCGTCGGTGGTCAGCAGGCCCTCGGGTACCTCGACCTCCCGGACGGCGTCGAGTCGGCGTACGGCGACACCGACCAGATCCACCCGCGCCCCTACCCGGGCGGCCAGGTCGTCGGCCTGGTCGGTCAGCAGCCGTACCACCTGCGACCCGACCGAACCGCAGCCGAGCACGGCCACCTTGAGCGGCTTGTCACTCACCCTTTGCTCCCACTTTTCGTTGGCATCCGCTGGCCGGCGTCGTCGATGACCGCCAGGTCCGTCGCGAACAGGTCGTCCTCAGTCTCACGGCGTACGACGACCGTCGCCGTTCCGTCCCGCACTGCGATCACCGGCGGGCGAAGCGCGTGGTTGTAGTTGCTCGCCATCGACCGACAGTAGGCGCCCGTGCCCGGCACGGCGACCAGATCGCCTGAACTGACGTCGCCCGGCAGGAACTCGTCCTTGACCAGGATGTCGCCGGCCTCGCAGTGTTTGCCGACCACCCGGGCCAAGGTGGGAGCCGCGTCGGAGACGCGGTTCGCGAGCGTGCAGGAGTAGTCGGCGTCGTAGAGAGCAGTGCGGATGTTGTCGCTGATGCCGCCGTCGACGCTGACATACGTACGGCGGGCGCCCCCGTCCAGGGCGACCTCCTTGACCGTGCCGACCTCGTAGACCGTGCACACGCTCGGGCCCGCGATCGCCCGGCCGGGCTCGATGGAGAGCCTCGGCTCCGCGACACCGAGGGCGCGGCACTCGTGCTCGACGATCTTGCGCATCTCGGTGGCGAGCTGCGCGGGGTCGGCCGGATCGTCCTGGGTCGTGTAGGCGATGCCGAAACCACCACCGAGGTCCATCTCGGGCAGGTCCACGCCGAGCTCCGACGAGATCCGGGCATGGAGCGCGAGCACGCGGCGCGTCGCGACCTCGAAGCCGGACGAGTCGAAGATCTGACTGCCGATGTGGCTGTGCAGCCCGAGCAGCTCGAGCCCCTCGGCAGCCTGGATCCGCTGCACCGCCGCGAACGCATCACCCGAGGTGATCGAGAAACCGAACTTCTGGTCCTCGTGTGCGGTGGCTATGTATTCGTGTGTGTGCGCCTCGACTCCCGCGGTCACGCGGACCATCACTCTCACCGGAGGTTGAGGAGCGACCGGAGGTTGAGGAGGGCGCTCTGCGCCCGTCTCGAAACCGGAGGCGGTCGACGCGCCACCCGTGATCGACACCAACCGCTCGATCTCGTCGAACGAGTCCACGATGATCCGGCCGACCCCGACCTCCACGGCACGGGCAAGCTCCGCGCGGGACTTGTTGTTGCCGTGATAGCCGATCCTGGCCGGGTCGAACCCGGCGCGCATCGCGACGCTGAGCTCACCGTCGGAGCACACGTCGAGGTTGAGTCCCTCCTCGGCGATCCAGCGCGCGACCGTCGTACAAAGGAACGCCTTGCCGGCATAGAACACGTCATAGCCGGCGAACGCCTCCCGGAACGCCCGCGCACGCGAGCGGAAGTCCGACTCGTCCAGCACGTACGCCGGGGAGCCGTGCTCGGCCACCAGGTCGGTGAGTGGCACGCCTCCGACGGTCAGCACACCGTCGGACTTGTGGGCGGTCTGCGACCAGAGCAGCGGGACCAGGGCATTGGCGTCTGCGGGTTCGCGCAGCCAGGACGGGCCCTTGAGGGCGCCGTCGGCATGCGCCCAGCCGGCTTCGTGGGACGGGGGCATCTGCGTTACATCCGCTCGGGCGCGGACACCCCGAGGAGGCGCAGGCCGTTGGCGAGCACGGTCTGCGTGGCCGCGACGAGCAGGAGCCTGGCCCGATGCAGCTCGTTCGGCGGCTCGTCGCCCATCGGGAGCACCCGGCAGTTGTCGTAGAAACGGTGGTAGGAAGCCGCCGTCGCCTCCAGATAGCGGGCCACCCGGTGCGGCTCGCGCAGCTGTGCGGCAGCCGCCACCACGCGTGGGAACTCCGCCAGCGCCCGGAGCAACTCGCCCTCCTTCTCGTGGGCGAGCAGGGACGGGTCGAAATCGTCACCGGCCGGCTGCAGGCCGAGATCGGCACCGTTGCGCAGGATCGACGCCACCCGGGCGTGGGCGTACTGCACGTAGTAGACCGGGTTGTCGCTCGACTGCTTGGCCCAGAGGTCCAGATCGAGGTCGATGGTGGAGTCGGAGCTGAATCGCGCCAGCGCATAGCGGGACGCATCCACGCCGATCGCGCCGACGAGGTCGTCGATCGTGATCACGTCGCCGGCCCGCTTGGACATCCGCAGCGGCTGGCCGGCGCGGACCAGGTTGACCATCTGGCCGATCAGGATCTCGAGGTTCTTGCCCGGCTCGTCACCGAACGCGGCACACATGGCGTGCATCCTGGCGACGTAGCCGTGGTGGTCGGCCCCGAGCATGATGTAGCACCGGTCGAAGCCACGCTCGCGCTTGTCGAGGTAGTAGGCGAGGTCACCGGAGATGTAGGAAGGCTGCCCGTCGGACTTGATGATCACCCGGTCCTTGTCGTCGCCGTACTTCTCCGTGGCCAGCCACAGGGCGCCGTCCAGGTCGTAGGTGTTGCCCATCTCCGCGAGCCGCTTGATGGCGCGGTCGACCGCGCCCGACTCGTGCAGGGACTTCTCGTGGAAGTAGACGTCGAAGTCCACGCCGAAGTCGTGGAGGCTCTTCTTGATCTCGGCGAACATCATGTCCACGCCTTCAGCGCGGAACACCTCTTGGGCCTCGTCCTCGGGCAGCGCCGGGCGCCTCCGGGCGCTTGGCCACGACCGCCTTGGCGATTTCCGCGATGTAGTCGCCGCCGTAGCCGTCCTCCGGGACGGGCTGTCCCGTGGCACTGGCCAGCAGCGACCGGCTGAACCTGTCGATCTGGGCGCCGTGGTCGTTGAAGTAGTACTCCCTCGTCACGTCGGCGCCGGCCATCGTGAAGATCCGGCCCAGGGCGTCGCCCACGGCCGCCCAGCGCACTCCACCGATGTGCAGCGGACCGGTGGGGTTGGCGGAGACGAACTCGAGGTTGATCTTCTCGCCTGCGAACGCGTCGGAGGCGCCGTACGACGACCCGGCCGCGACCACCTCGGCCGCGACGATGCCCTGGGCGCCGGCCTCGACGGTGACGTTGAGGAAGCCCGGCCCGGCGACGTCGACTCTGGCCACGCCGTCAGCCGCTCCGAGCCTGCCGGCAATGAGCCCCGCGAACTCGCGCGGGTTCGTGCCTGCCGCCTTGGCCAGCCGCATCGCGACGTTGGTCGCGTAGTCACCGTGGCCCTTCTGCCGTGGACGCTCCACCGTCACGGTCGTGGGTACGCCGTCGGGCAGCGTGATCGCACCGTCGTTCACCAGGCCCGTGAGGGTGTCGACGATGGCGGCGGAGAGCTGGTCCGGGGTCACCCGGCAAGCCTATCCGCGGGCGCGGGCGTGCCTCGCATCGATATCGCGGTGCCGAGACCGCCCGCCGGTTTCGCCGCGCCTGCGCGCGGGTTGTAAGGTCATCGACGCACCTTGGGCCCCCGTAGCTCAGGGGATAGAGCACCGCCCTCCGGAGGCGGGAGCGAAGGTTCGAATCCTTCCGGGGGCGCTGCTGCACCGCTCTCTGCCACACCTGGAGGCGGGAGCGAAGGTTCGAATCCTTCCGGGGGCGCTGCTGCACCGCTCCCTGTCACACCTGGAGGCGGCAGCGAAGGCTCGAAACCCTTCCGGGGGCGCTGCTGCACCGCTCCCTGTCACACCTGGAGGCGGCAGCGAAGGCTCGAACCCTTCCGGGGGCGCTGTCTCATCTCGCCAAGAGGTCACACTTCCGGCCGATGACCCGCGGGTGAGCGTCACTTCCAGGGCGTAGCGGGCGTCCCCTCGACCCGGCACCGGGCAACGAACTTGCTACCTGTTCAGGTCCGGGCAAGTGGTTCCCGGGTATGGCCCCCGGTCAAGTCCCGTGGCGTGGTGTACGACGTCTCGTGATTCTTCGTTGTCGGGTTAGGCGCTGATCGCGCCGACTGTGTCGGTGTTGGCCTCCTTGTTGGTCTCGGTGGTGATGAGGGTCAGGCGGCTCTTGGCGAGGACGTCGAGGCCGAGGTAGCGGCGGCCGTCGGCCCATTCGTCGTGTTGCTCGGCCAGGACTGCGCCGACGAGTCGGACGATCGAGGCCAGGTCGGGGAAGATCCCGACCACGTCGGTGCGCCGGCGGATCTCGCGGTTGAGGCGTTCGTTGGGGTTGTTTGACCAGATCTGGCGCCAGAGTGCTTTCGGGAACGCGGTGAAGGCGAGGACGTCGGCGCGGGCGGCGTCGAGGTGGTCGTGGACTTCGGGCAGGGGGGTCTCGATCTGGTCCAGCAGCTTGTCGTACTGGGCGTGGACCGCGTCGGCGTCGATCTGGTCGAACACGCTGTGGAGCATCGCTTTGACGCCGCCCCAGGCGTGCTTGGGACACAAGCTCATCAGGTTGAACGTGTAGTGGGTGCGGCACCTTTGCCAGGACGCGCCGGGCAGGTTCGCGCCGATTGCCTCCACCAGGCCGGCGTGGGCGTCGGAGGTGACCAGCGCGACCCCGTTCAGGCCGCGGGCGACGAGGTCCTTGAAGAAGGTGTTCCAGCCGGCACCCGGACTCACTGGTGGACGTGGCAACCCCGAGGATCTCGCGGAACCCGTCGGCGTTGACGCCGGTGGCGACCATCACCGCGATCTTGATGACCCGGCCGCCCTCGCGGACCTTCATGGTCAACGCGTCCGCGGCCACGAACGTGTACGGGCCCTCGTCGAGCGGACGTTCGCGGAAGTCGCGGACCAACTCGTCGAGATCGCGGGCCATCACCGCTGACCTGCGACTTCGACAGACCGGTGATCCCGAGGCTCTGCACCAGTCGGTCCATCCGCCTCGTCGAGACTCCGAGCAGGTAACAGGTCGCCACCACCGAGGTCAGCGCTGCCTCGGCCCGACGCCGACGCTCGAGCAGCCACTCGGGAAAGTAGGAGCCCTCCCGCAACTTCGGGATCGCCACATCGAGGGTCCCGATCCGGGTGTCCAGATCCCGGTGCCGGTAGCCGTTGCGCTGGTTGATCCGCTCCGGCGCACGGGCGCCGTAGGCGGCACCGCAGACACTGTCGGCATCGGCCGAGAGCAGTGTGTTGACGAAGCTCTGCATCAACTCACGCAGCAGATCGGGACTGGCCTGGGACAGGTGCTCGTGCAGGAACCCGGCAGGGTCAATACTGGATTTCGCGGTCATCGTGGTGCCCTTCTTCGAGTGGGTTGTGGAAGATCTCTCGAAGAATCACGCGGTGACCGCACCCACGTCTACAGGCAGCTGCCGGTCACCACGTCGTACACCACTCTGCTGGACTCAACACGGCCCCCTCCCATAGGTCGACCAGCGCTAGTGCCGCTCGGCTCCTGGCCTGATTCTCTCCGAAACGCTTGCCGACACGCCGGGCGGAGGGACCAGATCGGAGGGAACTGGCGCCGCCCACCAGTACGCCGGGGCCAGGTGAGCGAATCGAGGTGCTGCCAGGCCCGAAACCGCGCACCGATGAACGAAGGCCCGGACCATGCGGTCCGGGCCTTCGTGATCGTGCGGGTGGCCTCACTCAGCCTCGAGCCAGGTTTCGGGCGCCACAGGCACCGCAGTAGCTGGTGCCGGCGTCGACCCCATGACCGCATGTGGTGCAGTACACCGCCGTGGGGATCGTGGCCACGTTGCAACGCTGCCAGCGCTGGGGCCGGGAACAGTGACCGGCGCCGCGCTCGGGGCGAAGCCGGTCGGGACGGGCCGGAACGTCGACTGCGGTTGCGTGGCCACCTCAGGCTGGCCTGGTGTGGTCCCGGCCGCGGGGAACTGCTGGCCGCCGGAGACAACCGGAGGGGTACGACGACGAACCTTCCGCACGACGAGCATCAGCGCAGCCAAGCCACCGACGATCGCCGCGACGACACCACCTGCGAGGGCGCCCCACCCGACCCAGTTCACGGAGTCGTCGGAGGGTTCGACCGGCGCCGGCAGCTTCTTGGCCTTTGCGAGATAGGTCTCGGCGAGTCCGTTCGCGGGCTGCTCCTCCAGCACCTCGGTCAGCTCGGCCACGGCGGTGTCCCGGTCGCCTTCGAAGTAGGCGCGGATCCCGTCGCGGTAGGTCTCCGTGGTTTCCGACACCGTGTTCTCGACGCCGGCACTGCCGAGCAGCTCCTTGATCCGCTCCGCCGGGACGGCGTAGTTGAACGGCTCCCCGACGAAGTGGGCGCTGTTCACCCCGATCACGCGGCCCTCAGCGTCGACGGTGGGGCCGCCGGACATGCCGCCGGAGAGCTCTGCCGAGAGCTGGAAGACCGAGAGCAGGCCGTCGGCCACGGTCTTGATGGAGCTGACGTTGCCCGAGTCGAAGGTCGGGGTCAGGTCCGGGTCGGTGAACGAGTCGATGATCGCGGGGTAGCCGATCGCGACGACCCCCTGGTTGATCTCGACGCCTGAGGTGTCGGCCAGCTCGATGGCATTGAGATCGGTCTCGTCGACCTTCAGCAGGGCGCCGTCGCCCTCGTCGAAGTCCTGGAACCCGAGCACGCGGGCAGGCTTCTGCTTCTGTACCTTCACGCCCGACACGGAGGCGCCCCACGAGACGCCGACCTTGCGCTCGGCCTGGTTGCGGTGGACCTGGTTGTCGTCGCCGAGGATGTCGACCCGGTAGTCACCGATCACGTCCTCGACGGTGAGCGCCCCCGGATAGTCGTAGTAGTTCTCCAACGCCCACTCGGCTGCTTGGCGCCTGATTGCGTCCTTGCCCCCGTCCGGATCCACGCAGTGGCCCGCGGTCGCGACGTACCCGTCGGGGTTCACGACGAACCCGGTGCACTGCACGGTCACGGTGAAGGGCTGGTCCTGGACGTACTGCTGGTTGAACCGGTCGTAGACGTAGCCCGACCACGTGATGGTCTCGTAGACGACGGAGGGCTGCACGAGCGGCGCGACCTGGACCGGAGTGTCATCCGATGTGGTCGTGCCGGTTGCGACCGCCGTACCCATGAGGGTCAGGGTTGCGGCCGCCAGAGCACCGGCGGCCGTGATCGTACGGCGAGCGATGGCTCGGTGTGTTGCGTTCATGATGTCTCCCAGTTCGAGGTTTGCTTTGCTGACCTGAACTCTGGAGTGAGGCTCTTGGAGGGGACTTGGCGTTGACTTGGAGTCCGCCCGAGCACGCGCGGGCCCGCCGGGCCCAGCGCTTTGTAAAAGTTTTCCACAGCCTCGGGGATCGGGTTGTGCGGGAGCCCGGGCGGGCAGTTAGGGTTTCGGGCACCCTGGCCATACTCGGAGGTTTTGGCACGCATGTTGGTCCGTCGCCTGGCCGCTGTCGCTGCTGTCGCCGCTGTGGCGCTTGCGCTGTCCTCGTGTTCCGAGGACCCGGTCAAGCCCAAACCCCTCGAGCCGGAGACCAGTTCGTCGTCGCCGACGAGCACGCCCTCGGAGACCCCCAAGCCGGAGTCGGCCAAGGACGTGATCCGCCGCTGGATAGCGGCCAGCAACGAGATGCAGACGACTGGCGACACCACGGCCTACCGCGAGATCACCCGCCACTGCGGAGAATGCAAAGAGGTCGCCGACCACGTCGAGCGAATCTATGAAAATGGCGGCTACATCGAGTTCGAGGGTGAGCGCATTCTTGACATCGCCCGGACAGGCGGCTCACCGAAGGCAGCAGCTTTTGAGATGAGAACTCGATCGGGCCCCACCAGATACACGGAGCGAAAGGGCGGCCCGGTGAAGACGTATGGCGGCGGCAAGGTCACTTACCGGGTAACCCTCGAACTCAGGAACGACCGATGGTTCATAACAAGCTCCGAGGGACTCCCCTCATGATCGCGTCGGATCTGCGCCGTCGCGATCGCAAGTGTCCTGGTCCTTGCCGGACTATTCGTGGTCGCTATCCCGCGCGCTGTCCCGCCCTCTGGAGATCGCTGCGACGAGGACGTCAATATTCGCCAAGTTAAAGGCGAGTGCAGATCCGCTTCCTTCAAGGAGGCCCGTCGGCTGATCAATTCCGGGGATGGCCACACGTACACCCTGAAGATGCTGTGCCCAGGGGAACGCGTTTCCTGCAACGCGGCCGTCGACTTTTGTCACCCCCCGCAACGGCAGTACTTGCTCCTTCGTGACGGAGTGTCCTTCAGATGGCTGTGCCTGTTGCCCAGTGAAGCCACAGAGCTGTTTGAGGTCAGTCCGGGCCAGGTGTTGCGCGAGTTCAGACGCCTCAAGTGGCCGAGCGCCGAGCTGGTCATCCAGCCGCCCGACCATCGGACCATGGTCAACCTCAAAACGTTGTTCTCCACACCCTTGGCTCAAACCCGGACCCAGACCGTCACCTTGCTGGGCCAGCGAGTCACGATCGAGGCAACCCCGACGTCGTACATCTGGCACTCCGACATCGACGGGGACAGCTGGGAGACCACCGACCCGGGCAAGCCATACCAGCCCGGAGACGACCCCGAGCAGCTGAACCACTACGTCTATCTCGACGCCGACATCACCGTGCACCCCTCGGTCGACGTCGTCTACTCGGGCCGCTACCGGGTCGGAAACGGCGCCTGGCAGGACATCCCCGACACCCTGACCGTCGCCGGTGACACCCAGTCCCTCGAGGTGACGCAGGCCGCCCCGGTGCTCAACGGCCACTGACCCTACGAGCTGGCGCTCGTGCCCCCGCGAGCTGGCAGTTCTGGCCCCGCGAGCTGGCGCTCGTGGCCCCGCGAGCCGTCATTAGCGGCCCCGCGAGCCGGCATTAGCGGCCCACGACTGGCCACGTGGAGCGCCGGCTCCGGGCGGGAGTCCGGAGCTCGGCAACAGTGACGGGTCGATCAGGCAGGCTGTCATGCCGACGGAACTGCCAGATCAGCAGGTCCGCGAATCAGCCTCTTCCGCGGCCTGTGGAAAGCGGGCCGTTCCCTGTTCAGCATGGTTTGGGTTGTCTCCGGGGGTAGCGCCGGTAGGGGCGTGAGCCGTCGGCGGCGAGCAGGATTCGGATGCGGTAGTTGGGTGGGTCCGCCACCCGATCGAAGTGGAGCCGTTCCTCCACAGCTCCACTTCGCATCGGGCGGTCGTGTCCCAAATGGCGACCATGGACGGCGCGTGGTCGGAAGCGACCGGCGCGTGCGGCCATCCGGCCTAGGCGATCCTCTGCCGCCTACGGAGCGACCGCCAGAGCAGCAGGCCGCCCACCATGGCGAAGACCGCCGCCGCCGCGAACACCGCTGCGGCGATCTCCCCCAGGTGGGGCGCCTGCACCTCGAACTGGGCGTTGACGTCGACTTTGGCGCTCGAGTCGGTGTTCATCGCCACGACGGTCCAACGGCCGTCGTGCGGCCACGAGACCGACTGGGGGCCAGTCCCGGTCGCTTGGGCGACCCAGATGTCGGTGTCGCCCGGAGCGATCGTGGGCGGCTCGCCCTCGTGGTGGTTGTAGGTGACGGTGTCGACCTCGGTGACGGTTGAGTGCTCGATGTCCTCAAGGTAGGCCGCGGCGTCGTCCGGACGGGCGATCCCGACGAACAGCGAGTCATCAGGATCGGTACCGACTACCTGCACCCGGGTGTCGCCGAAGACCCAGCCCTCCGGAAGAGCATCGAGGTGGATCGCGTCGCTGGCCAGGGCGTATCCGGTCGTGCTGACGTCGATGCCGTCGGAAGCCAGGTAGCCGTCCTCGCGCTCCGAGCTGTCGATGCCACGCAGCGCGACTCCGCCGGCGACGAGGGCGACGGCACCGAGCAAGAGAAGGACGCCGACCGCCAGGACGATGATCCGTCCCGGGCCCCAGGAGAGTCGATCTCGGAACGGCCTGGGTGATACAGGGGAAACGACGGTCATGGCGGTGCTCCTTGGGTAGAGAACGTCACGGTCGGGCGACCTGCATCCAGGACACCCGGTCTTTGACGCACCGCCGATCGGGCGGGCCGCATGCCTGCGGGCGCTGGCCGCACGCCCCGGGCGTGCCACCACCCAAGGAACCCGCCAGTCTCCGATTCGGACACCGGCAGGCCTTCGAGCAGTTGCCTGGTCGAGTCGCCACTGCTTCAGGACGCCGACCTTGGCGGCCCACGCGGACCCACGCGGCGAACGATCCCGCCACGGCAGGTCGCCACCGACGGCAGCGCTCAGAACGCGATCCCCGCGCGCCCTGTGAACAGGTTGGGGCCTACACCTCAGGGCGTCACCGCCGAACGCCTGCCGTGCGAGTCGCTGTGACGGCGCCCCCGACCCGAGTTGCCCAGCCCCGGTCTTCCGTTGCCGGACCGAACCCGCCATGGTGGCCAAGAGACCCGACCCATCCCCGGTGACTCGGCCCCAGCTCAAAGGGAGCATGACATGACGTCTGCCGTCGTGACAGGAGCGGCAAGCGGCATCGGCCGCGCGCTCGCCACCCAACTCGCCGCAGAGGGCCACGAGGTACACCTCGCCGACCTCGCCCCCACCGCCGACCTCGCCGCCGACCTCGGCGGCACCCCCCACGCCGTCGACGTCAGCCGATCAGAGGACGTGATGAGACTTGGCCGCGAGGCACCCGACGCCGACGTCGTGTGCCTCAATGCCGGCATCGTCGGCAGCAGCATGGGCGCCTCGTGGGAGGCACCACCCGAGGAGTGGCAGCACCTGCTCGACGTGAACCTGCTGGGCGTCGTCCACGGCCTGCGCGCCTTCGTGCCCCATCTCATCGGCCTCCCCGGACCCGGCCGTCTGCTCATCACCGCGTCGCTCGCCGGCCTCCTAACCTTTCCCGGTGGTGGCGCGTACGCCGCCACCAAACACGCGCTCATAGCAGTCGCCGAGCAGACCGCGCTCGCCCTCCGAGAAACGAGCGTCACCATCACCCTTCTGTGCCCGGCACTGGTGCGCAGCGGCATGTCACCCGACGGCGCCGACCCCGTGGACGTGGCGGCCGAGGCGCTAGAGGCCGCCGTCAAGGACGGTTCTTGGTCTACCCCGAGGAATGGGCAAGTGCCATCCGCAGCCGGACCGCGCAGTTGCTGTCCGGCAACCCGATCGAGCCCCCGACCTTCCCCAGTTGAGGACCGTTCGCGAGAACTGCACGTTCTTGGGCCGCCGCACCTCGTCGCACCTTCGAGGATGCCCGACCTCTCCTCATCCCGCCCGCGGCAACGGCAACACCTGGGCGCAGGAGGTGGTGGGCATGTGGATAGGGGAGGACCAGAAGCTACGGTTTTCGGGCTCTCACCGATGAGTGTGATTGACGGGTTGGGGACGGCGGCGTCTCCAACGGCGGCACCGAAGCGATCAACGGCGTCAGCGAGAAGACCCGCGCTTGGCTCACGGCTTCCGCAACTTCACCAGCTACCGCATCCGAATCCTGCTCGCCGCCGACGGCTCACGCCCCTACCGGCGCCACCCCCGGAGGGAGCCCAAACCATGCTGAACTGGGAAGGGCCGGAAGACGCCGTCCGAGTGGGCCAAAGATGACGCCTCGTGGGGCCACAACTGCCTGCTCGTGGGGCCAGAGATGACGCCTCGCGGGGCCACAACTGCCTGCTCGTGGGGCCACAACTGCCTGCTCGCGGGGCCAGAGCTGACGCCTCGCGGGCTACTGACGGGCTACTGACGGGCCACAGACGGTCGGACAGGTAGCCGTCGAGTGCGCCTGACAGCGGCGTCGAGGCCAGGGCGCTGGAAACCGCTCGGCATGGCAACGATGCCCGGCATGCTCGCCGTCGTGAGGTCGGTGACCACCCGGTAGCTGACGCCGACCCGCTGGGGGTGTCGACATCGAGGGGGCTTCGTACTGTCCCGAGGGCGGGTCGATGCGGAGCTTCCCGTGGTACCAGTGCCCGAAGTCGCTCGGGTCCTCGCGGGTGAACGACGCGAAGGTGCCGATCGCGACCCCGTATCCATGATCCAGCGGCATGTCGACTCCCTTCCGTTCCCAGGAAGAGTCTGACCGGGCCGCGCCGATACTGCATCGGTCGCATTGGGGTAACCCGCGATTACAGTGCCGCATGTGACCACTCCGTACGGCGCTCGGGCCGGGTCCGAGTCGGGAAGGACTCCGGACGGCGCGCGGCTCGCCTCGTGGGGGCGCCGGTTCGGCGCCTACCTCATCGACGGGCTGATCGTCGGCGCCGTGTGGTTGGCACTGTCGTGGCGATGGCTCGAAGGCTATTTCGAGGACCTGTTCGACCGGGTCAAGGACGCCGTGGGCTCCGGCACGATCTCTCCCAGCCCGTTCTTCGGCACCTACGAATCCTGGGGCGACCTCGTGGTCATCGTGCTCCTCGGGATCGCGACCTTCGTCCTCTACCACGCAACGTTCCTCCGGCTCGCCGACGGGGCGAGCCTCGGGAAGAAGGCGCTCGGGATCCGCGTCCGGCTTCGCGAGCGGGACGGCCAACTCCCCTGGTCCGCGATTTCCAAGCGGCTGCTCGTGCAGCTGACACCCGACTTCGCCGCCCTGATCCCCCTGCTCGGCTCCCTCGTCGTCATCTGCGCGTGGCTGGACGGGCTGTGGCCGCTGTGGGACGCGAAGAGCCAGGCGCTGCACGACAAGTGGCCCGGCACCAACGTGGTCCACAGATGACCGGCCCGCCGAAACCGTCGGGTCAGCAGCGCTCGATGCTTGCATCCCTTCGCGCCTGATCGCCCAGCCCCTTGGCCATCGCGACGTCGGGGAAAACCACGCTGGCGCCGCCGGCCGAGCCGAGACCGCCCCGAAGCACGCAGTGGGTCACCTTCTTCGGATCGACCTGCGCAATGGCCTGGGCGATCTGGAACAGCTCACCGGGCGAGGCGTTGGTGTCCATGTTCTTCAGCACAGTGGTGACTCCGGCTTGGATGAACCCTGGTCGGTCCGCGCGGTCACGGATCCTCTTGAGGATGCCCATCAGCGTGCGCTGCTGGTTGGCTGATCGGTCGAAGTCGCCGCCGATCAGGTTGTGCCGGATCCGCGAGAAGGCCATGGCGTCGTAGCCCCTCAGCCGGATCTTGCCCGCCGCGAAGCCAGCTGGCTTGAGGGAGTCGTCGCTGAAGGAGATCGGGTTGTTGACGGTGATGCCCCCGATGCCGTTCACCATGCGCTCCATCCCCACGAACCCGGTGACCATCACGTAGTCGGGCTCGATGCCGATGAGGCCCCCAACCGAGCTGGCCATCACTGCGGGACCGCCGAAGGTGAGCGCGGCGTTGATCTTGTTGCTGCCGTAGCCGGGGATGTCGACGTAGGAGTCGCGGGGTATGCCGATCGTCGTCGCCGCACCGGTCTGCGTGTTGATGCCGACCAGCTGGAGCGCGTCGCCGCGACTGCGGGTCACCTCCTCGCCAGGTCTGGCATCGGAGCCGATCGCCATGATCCAGATGACGTCGGGGCTCAGGTCGATCCCGTCGGCTCGTTCGATCTTGATCAGCGCGGTCTCGGCCGGCGACACCGATGGGTCGGGTACGACGAGCAGGGTCACGCCGAGCACGCTGGAGAGCAGCACCGTCTTGAGGGCCCGGCGGAGCATCCGCGCCGGCCCTGTTCCCGCTCGGGTCCCGGCCCTCATTTGGAGGACCTCGTGACCTTGTAGCCGAAGACCCGCCACTTGTCGTCGTCAGCCTTGGTCAGGAACAGCTGTCCCTTCACCCTGACCTGCTTCGCATAGGTGCCCGCGGTCTTGAACACGAGCGTGAACCGCGCCGTCGCTCCAGCCGCCTTCCGGTCCGCGGCCAGGAGATCGACCTCGACCTTCTTGATCTGCGCGCTCACGGAGTCTATGTCGCCGCCGATCTCCTTGTTCGTCATCAACGCGGCGTCCCGCTTCGCGTCGTCCGCCGCCCCCCTGGTGAAGCCCGGGAAGGCCTTCTGGAAGTCCTTGCGTGGATAGTCCCCCGAGAGGTACGCCGCTTCGAACCAGCCGTCGACCACGGGCGCGACCTGCGCCACCACCTTCTGGGCTGCCTTCGGCTTCAGCCTGCCGCTGACCTTCCCGAGGTCAGCCCTCAGCGGCACGGTCTCGCCGCCCGCGGCGGTGCCGCTCGGATCGCTTGTCGGCTCGTCACCACTGTCTTCGGGGCTGTCGTCACCGCTGCAGCCGCCCAGCAGGAGCGTCGCTGCGCAGACGACGGCGACCGTGGAGAACCGGCCAACTCGCGCTGCATTCATGTGTGTGTCATTCCCATCCGTTGTGACTCTCGGAACACCTTGCCTGACGAGGTGGCCCACCCTCTGCATTTGTCAGCGTGTAGGACTAGCCTTGCAACCTGTCAGCCCACAAAGATCGCGTTTTTCCGGAAGAGGCGAACGAAGCCGTGCCCGAGTCGCAGGACACTCAACCACTCGAAGACTTCGGAGCCAACGAGTGGCTCGTCGACGAGATGTACGAGCAATTCCAGAAGGACCCGTCCGCGGTCGATCCCGCGTGGCAGGACTACTTCAAGACCCACGGTGGCCCGAACGGTAGCAACGCTCCCGAAGCGCCCAGCCGGCCGACCACCTCCGAGACCACCACCCAGACCGCCACGCAGACCGCCCCGGCACCCCAGCCGGCGTCCCAGCCGAGCTCCAAACCGGCGACCCAGCAGACCGCAAAGCCGGCAACCCAACAGACCGCCAAGCCGGCACAGCAGCCGGCATCAGAGTCGACCCCGGCGGCGGCCCCGACCCCCAAGCCGGCACCGGTCGCCAAGCCGCGACCCGCGACGAAGGCCGCCGAGCCCGCCGCCGGCACCACCAAACCCGTTCCCAAGGAGTCGAAGACCCCAGCCCCGGCCGCCGCGAGCGACCAGCCGGCGTACACCGTCCTGCGCGGCGCCCCGGCCCGCACCGCCGCGAACATGGACGTCTCGCTCACCGTGCCGACGGCGACCTCGGTCCGTTCGGTTCCGGTCAAGCTGCTGTGGGACAACCGCACGGTCATCAACAACCATCTCGCCAGAGCCCGCGGCGGCAAGGTGTCGTTCACCCACGTCATCGGCTACGCCCTGGTCCGCGCGCTGCGCACGATGCCCGAGATGAACGTCGGCTACGACGTCGTCGACGGGAAGCCCAACCTCATCCAGCCGGCCCACATCAACCTCGGCCTCGCGATCGACATGGCCAAGCCCGACGGCACCCGGCAGCTTCTTGTGCCCAGCATCAAGGCCGCCGAGCGGATGGACTTCGCCGCGTTCTGGACCGCCTACGAAGAGGTCGTCAAGAAGGCTCGCAACAACAAGCTCGAGGTCTCCGACTTCCAAGGTACGACGATCTCGCTGACCAACCCGGGCACCATCGGCACCAACCATTCGGTGCCACGGCTGATGAAGGGCCAGGGCGCGATCATCGGGGTCGGCGCCATGGAGTACCCGCCCGAGTGGCAGGGCGCCTCCGAGGAGGCCCTCACCCGCAACGCGATCAGCAAGGTCATGACGCTGACGTCGACGTACGACCACCGCGTCATCCAGGGCGCCCAGTCGGGCGAGTTCCTGCGCCGCGTGCACGGGCTGCTGCTCGGCGAGGACGAGTTCTTCGACGAGATCTTCCGGTCGCTTCGCATTCCCTACGAGCCCATCCGCTGGGCCAAGGACATCGCGACCTCCCATGACGACGAGATCACCAAGCAGGCCCGGATCCTCGAGCTGATCCACGCCTACCGGGTCCGCGGCCACATGATGGCCGACACCGACCCGCTCGAGTACAAGCAGCGCAGCCACCCCGACCTCGAGGTGGAGACCCACGCACTGACCCTGTGGGACCTCGACCGCGAGTTCGCCACCGGCTCCTTCGGAGGCGAGGGCCGGCGGTTCATGAAGCTGCGCCACATCCTCGGCATCCTGCGCGACTCCTACTGCCGCACCACCGGCATCGAGTACATGCACATCATGGATCCCGACCAGCGCCAGTGGATCCAGCAGCGGGTCGAGCAGCCGCACACCAAGCCGCCCCGCGAGGAGCAGCTCCGGATCCTGCTGAAGCTCAACCAGGCCGAGGCGTTCGAGACCTTCCTCCAGACCAAGTTCGTCGGCCAGAAGCGGTTCTCACTCGAGGGTGGCGAGACCACGGTCCCGGTCCTCGACGAGATCTGTGAAGCGGCGGCGGCGGCCGGCCTCGACGAGGTCACGATCGGGATGGCGCACCGCGGTCGGCTCAACGTGCTGGCCAACATCGTCGGCAAGAAGTACTCCCAGATCTTCCGCGAGTTCGAGGGCAACATCGACCCGCGCACCGTCCAGGGCTCGGGTGACGTGAAGTACCACCTCGGCGCCGAGGGCGAGTTCATCGCCGGCAACGGCGACCGGATCAAGGTCTCGGTCGCGGCGAACCCGTCCCACCTCGAGGCCGTCGACCCCGTGCTCGAGGGCATCGCGCGGGCCAAGCAGGACGTCCTCGACCAGGGCGGAGCGTTCCCGGTGCTCCCGCTGCTGGTGCACGGTGACGCGGCGTTCGCCGGCCAGGGTGTGGTCGCCGAGACACTGAACCTGTCCCAGCTTCGTGGCTACCGCACCGGCGGCACCATCCACCTGGTCGTCAACAACCAGGTCGGCTTCACGACCTCTCCCGGCTCGTCGCGCTCCTCGCTCTACTGCACCGACGTCGCCCGGATGGTCCAGGCACCCATCTTCCACGTCAACGGCGACGACCCGGAGGCGTGCATCCGGGTTGCACAGCTGGCGTTCGAATACCGCCAGGCGTTCAAGAAGGACGTCGTCATCGACCTGGTCTGCTACCGCCGACGCGGTCACAACGAGGGTGACGACCCGTCGTACACCCAGCCGTTGATGTATGACCTCATCGAGCAGAAGCGGTCGGTGCGCAAGCTCTACACCGAGTCTCTGATCGGTCGCGGTGACATCACGCTCGAAGAGGCCGAGCAGGTCCTGCGCGACTACCAGCTGCAGCTGGAGCGGGTGTTCACCGAGGTCCGCGAGGCGGGCAGCCACCCGTCTGAGTGGACAACCGTCCCGGACTACCCCGACAAGCCCGCCGGCGAGGCCCGCACCGCGATCACACCCGAGGTGCTCAAGCGGATCTCGGACGCCTACATCACGCCGCCCGACGGCTTCACCGTCCACCCGAAGGTGATGCCGCAGCTCCAGCGGCGGGCCGCGGCCATCACCGATGGCCCGATCGACTGGGGCACGGGCGAGATCCTGGCCTTCGGTTCCCTGCTGATGGACGGGCGTCCGGTGCGCCTCGCTGGTCAGGATTCGCGCCGTGGCACGTTCGTGTCGCGGTTCGCGACGATCATCGACCGCAAGAACGCCGACGAGTGGACGCCACTGACGACCCTCGTCGAGGACCAGGCGAAGTTCCACGTCTACGACTCGCTGTTGTCCGAGTACGCCGCACTCGGGTTCGAGTACGGCTACTCCGTGGCCCGCCCGGATGCGCTGGTCCTCTGGGAGGCCCAGTTCGGTGACTTCGTCAACGGCGCCCAGACGGTGATCGACGAGTTCATCTCCGCAGGGGAGATGAAGTGGCGCCAGCAGTCCGGCGTCGTACTCCTCCTGCCGCATGGCTACGAGGGACAGGGCCCCGACCACTCCTCGGCCAGGATCGAGCGGTTCCTGACCATGTGTGCCGACGACGCGTTCGTGGTGGCGCAGCCGTCGACGCCGGCGTCGTACTTCCACCTCCTGCGCCAGCACTCGCTCGGCGAGGAGCACCGTCCGATGGTCGTGTTCACGCCGAAGTCGATGTTGAAGCGCAAGGAAGCCGCCTCGCATCCCGCCGACTTCACGCAGGGGACGTTCCGGCCGTTGATCACCGACGCAGAAGCGGACATCGACGCGGTCGAGACGCTGCTGCTGTGCTCGGGCCGGGTGACCTGGGACCTCATGGTCGAGCGGGCCAAGCGCGACAACGGCGCGAAGTTCGCGATCGCGCGTCTCGAGCAGCTCTACCCGCGGCCCACGGACCGGATCATCGAGGAGATCCAGAAGTACCCCAACCTCAGGGCGGTGCGCTGGGTGCAGGACGAGCCGCTGAACGCGGGACCGTGGCCGCACTACCAGCTCAACGTGTGGCCCGGACTCGACGTCGTGGTCGAGCCCGTCGCGCGCCCGGCCTCGTCGTCGCCTTCGGTCGGCACCGTCAAGCGTCACCAGGAGGAGCAGCGGACCCTGCTCGACGGAGCCTTCGCCGACGCAACGACTGACCCGCATCACGACTACTGATGTACTTCACCGATCGCGGGATCGAGGAGCTCGAGAAGCGCCGGGGACACGAGCAGGTCACCCTGGCGTGGCTGGCTGAACGGCTCCAGGAGTTCACCGACACCCACCCGGAGTTCGAGACGCCGGTGGAGCGGCTGGCCACGTGGCTGGCCCGCCTCGACGACCTCGACGACCCCGACGACTGACAGTCAGACCGCCGGAATCGTCGGAATCGTCGAGACCGCCCACCAATCTGTGGGTTGTGTAAGGAATCACGCCCAAACCCGGTTCCGAGGTTCCGCTTGCTGTTGCGCCCGCCACATCCTGTCCGTCTGGACTAGGAGGAATCACCATGCAACAGCACGAGACAAAGAGGAACCGGTCCGTCGCCGGTAACGTGATCCGCGGGTCGCTGGGCAACCTGATCGAGTGGTACGACTGGTACGCCTACGCGGCCTTCAGCGTCTACTTCGCCAGCGCCTTCTTCCCGTCGGGCGACACCACCGCTCAACTGCTCAACACCGCTGGGGTGTTCGCAGTCGGGTTCCTGATGCGGCCGGTCGGTGGCTGGGTGTTCGGCTGGTACGCCGACAAGTACGGCCGTCGAGCGTCCCTCACGCTCTCGGTGAGCCTGATGGGTGGCGGGTCGCTCGTCATCGCACTCACGCCCGGATACGAGCAGATCGGGGCCCTGGCGCCGATCATCCTCGTGCTGGCCAGGTTGCTCCAGGGACTGTCCCTCGGCGGCGAGTACGGCACGTCCGCGACGTACCTGAGCGAGGTGGCGACACCTCGTCGTCGGGGCTACTACTCGTCGTTCCAGTACGTCACCCTGATCAGCGGTCAGCTGATCGCCCTGGGCGTGCAGATCATCCTTCAGCGGTACCTCACTGAAGGGGAGATGGCTTCCTGGGGCTGGCGGGTCGCCTTCGTCATCGGCGCGTTCGCCGCGCTCACCGTGATGTGGCTGCGCCGGACCATGGACGAGTCGGAGAACTACGAGCTCGCGGTCCGCGACGCCGGCTCCGACAAGCGCGGAAGCCTGCGGGTCCTTCTCGAGCACCCCAAGGCGTGCCTGACAGTCGTCGGCCTCACGCTCGGTGGAACCGTGTGCTTCTACACGTTCACGACGTACATGCAGAAGTTCATGATCAACACGGCAGGACTCCCCACGGAGGACGTCTCGCGCATCAACTTCGTGGCCCTGCTGACCTTCGTCATCCTGCAGCCGCTCTTCGGGGCTCTCTCCGACAAGGTGGGGCGACGTCCGCTGCTGCTGGCGTTCGGCGTGAGCGCCACGTTGCTGACCGTCCCCCTCCTGACTGCAGTGGGTCATGCGGACTCGTCCATGGCGGCCTTCGGGCTGATGATGGTCGGACTCGTCATCGTGTCCGGATACACGTCCATCAACGCGATCGTGAAGGCCGAGCTCTTCCCGGCTCGGATCCGGGCGCTCGGCGTCGGCCTGCCGTATGCGCTCACCGTCGCCATCTTCGGAGGCACCACGGAGTACGTCGCGCTGGGGCTCAAGAACCTGGGTCACGAGTCGTGGTTCTTCTTCTACGTCGCCGGCTGCGCCCTGATCTCCCTGCTGGTCTACTGGTTCATGGCTGAGTCGTCCGGCAGCTCGCACCTCGAAAGCGAGGAGAAGCGGCTGGCAGAGGAGCGAGCCGACCGGAAGGTGCCCACGCCGGTCTAGCCCCGTCACTAGGATGCGGTGCTGTGAAGGTGCTGCTGGTCGAGGATGACGACGGCGTGGCTTCCGCGATGGAGGAGCTCCTGGCTCAGGCCGGGGCCTCCGTGACCCGCTGCGCTCGCGGCGCCGACGGGGTCAACTCGGTCGTCGGCCACGACATCGTCATCCTCGACCTCGGCCTTCCCGACATGGACGGGCTGGACGTCCTGAGAGTCATTCGCAAGGCGTCAACCGTCCCGGTCATCGTGATGACGGCCCGGGACAGCGACGGCGCCGTCGTGCTCGGACTGCGACTCGGCGCAGATGACTACCTCGTCAAGCCAGTCAGCAAGCCGGTCCTGCTCGCCCGGATCCAGGCCGTCCTGAGGCGGACCCGCGAGTCGGAGACACCCGCAGCCGCAGCCGTTGTGCGTGCGGGAAGCGTCCTGGTCGACTTCGAGCGCCGCGAGGTCCGGGTCGACGACGATCCCGTGGCGCTGACCCGGACCGAGTTCGACATCGTCAACCTGCTCGCCCGGCGGCTCGGCGAGGCAGTCAGCCGCGAAGAGCTCACGCTCGAGGTCTGGGGCACGCCGGACCTGGGACGCTCCCGGTCCCTGGACTTCTTCATCTCCCAGCTGCGGGGAAAGCTGGGAGATGGTTTCCCCCTGGAGACCGTCCGCGGCTACGGCTTCAAGCTGGAGGGCTGAGTGGGACGCCGCGTCCGCTCGGTGGTGGTCGTTCTCCTGTTGCTGGCGATCGGCTCGCTCGCCATTCCCCTCGCCCTGACCTCGGCGGATCGGCGTACGTCCGAGCTCGCCGACGAGCGGCGAGCACAGCTCACCGAGCTCGGCAACACGATCGCCGCCGATCCCAACGACCGGGTCACCATCGACCAGGTCATCGAGCGCTACGCGCTCGTGTACGGCGAACCCGTCCTCGTCGCGGACGCGGACGGCAAGGAGGTGGCCACCTCGCCCGGCTTCGGCCTGTCCGACGAAGGAGTCACCTCCGAGGTCCGGCGTGCGCTGGTGGACGAGCCGCCGGAGGCCTGGGCGAGGGTGCTGCCCTGGGACTCCGACCCGGTGCTGTTGGGGACCAACGTCCGCAAGGACGGGGAGATCGCCGCGGTCGCGGTGACCCGGGTGGATCGGGGCGCGGCAGCGGCCGACATCACCCGATCGTGGTCCTGGGTCGCGGCCGGGTGCGTGGCCCTGCTGCTCCTGGCCATCGTCGCGACCCGCGCCCTCACCCGATGGGTGATGAGACCGCTCCACAGGCTGGAGCACGCGGTGGCCGACATGACCATCGGGACGCCCGGCCCGCCGGTCTTCGCGGCCGGCCCCCCGGAGCTCCGAGAGTTCACCACCCATTTCAACCGGATGGCCGAGGCGGTGCGAAGCTCCCTCGAACACCAACGCCGGCTCGTCGCCGACTCCTCGCACCAGCTACGGAACCCCCTCGCGGCTGTCCGTCTGCGCGCCGACTCGCTGGACGACCACGTGGCACCGGCGGGCCGGGACACCTACGTGGCAATGGCCGCAGAGCTCGACCGTCTCGAGGACCTGCTGCAACAGCTGCTCCGGCTGGCCCGGGCGGAGGAGACGAGCAGCCTCCGCCGGGCCGGGCGGGGCGACGAGGGTGACCATCACGAATCGTCGCGACTCGACGAGGTCGTCGACGAGCGGGTCGAGGTTTGGCGCACGGTGGCGGAGTCCCGGGGGCAGAGTCTCGTCAGCGCGGTCGACGCCAGGCGATGGTCGCGCTCGGCCACCACGACGTCGCCCAGCTGCTCGACGTCACGCTGGACAACGCCATCCGGTACGCCGGGGACGGGGCGGTCGTCACCGTCACCACGCGAGAGGCCGCGGACCGGGTGGACCTGATCGTGAGCGACGACGGGCCAGGGCTGGACCCGGAGGACTGGGATCGGGCCGCCGACCGGTTCTGGCGTGGCCAGACCGATGTGCGCGGCTCCGGGCTGGGACTCTCGATCGCACGCGAGATCGTGGAGGGACAGCAGGGCACGTTCGTGCTCCGGCGGGGACCAGGCGGGGGCGCCGAAGTCTGCTTCGGGCTCCCACCGGCCGGGAGCGGCTCATGACGACGCGCCGCACGTTCCTGGTCGGCGGCGCGCTCGGGTGCCTGGCGGCGGGCTGCGGCGGGCCCGAGCTCCAGTCCAGGCTGGTGATCGCCGGAGGTGAAAACGGGGGCCTGTACATCGCGTTCGCCGAGCTCATGGCCGAACGCCTGACCCGGCGCTTCCCGGACCTCTCGGTCGACGTGCTGACCACCGACGGAAGCGTCGACAACCTCGCCCTGATCCGGGACGGGAAGGCGGACCTTGGCCTCGTCCTGTCAGACGTGGCGCAGATCGATCGTGACAAGCTCCCCCAAGCCGCACCGAGCGCCGTGTCGCGGGTCTACGAGAACTACCTGCAGCTCGTGGTTGCCGACCGTTCACCGGTCGAGTCGATCGCCGGCCTCCGCGGTCTGCGCGTGTCCCTCGGAGCGCCCTCCTCAGGCGCGGCCGTCACCTGCGACGTCATGCTGCGAGCCGCCGGTCTACGACCGGGCGTCGACCTCGAGGTCACCCACGCCGGACTCGAGGACGGTCTCGTTCAGCTCCGCGACGGCACCGTCGATGCACTCGCGTGGTCCGGCGGCGTGCCCACTCCCGCGTTGTCGGAGCTCGACGAGACCTTCCCTCTGCGGATGCTCGGACTCGACCAGCTGGCCGGACCGATGCGTTCGCAGTCGGGCTACCACTACACGTCGCGGCGGGTGCCCGACGTCGGATACTCGCCGCCCGGGGGCGCGCACACGATCGGGGTTCCCAACCTGCTGCTCTGCCGCCGCGACGCCGCTGCGGAGCTCATCGACGCCGTGACTGAGCTGATGGTGACCGATGCCGGACACCTGGTGCCGGCGTACGTGCGAGGCCTGCAGTACCTCGCCCCGCCGGCCATGATCCAGACCGGGGCCATCCCCCTTCACCCGGCCGCGGTGCGCGCCTATCGACGGCTGCACGGCTGATGACAAGCCCTCAGCCCTGCCTGGGGACGACTGGGCGGATGGTGAGCTCCGGGATCGTCGCGTCGCCCGGGAGGTCGATGACGTGCAGGATCGACCGGGCCACCGTGTCTGGCTGGATCCACCGGCTGGGGTCGTAGTCGCCACCTTCCTGCGCGTGCACCTTGGCCTGCATGGGCGTCGCGGTCCGGCTGGGATAGACGGTCGTCACCCGCAACCCGTGCTGAGCCTCCTCCTCGCGCAGACTGTCGGCAAACGCGCGGACGCCGAACTTGGAGGCGGCGTACGCCGACCAGTTGGCACCGGCCGACATCCCGGCCGACGAGTTCGCGATCAGCACGAGGCCGCGACGGGCCCGCAGGGCCGGAAGCATCAAGCGGGTCAGCACCATGGGCGCGACCAGGTTGACGTCGACCTGTTGCCGGATCTGCTCGACCGGCAGGTCGGCCACCAGATTGAGGTCGACCACCCCGGCAATGTGGAGAAGGGTGTCGAGCTCCATGGGGAACACGTGGTCGTGCACCACGTCCTCGAGTCTCGCCGGATCGGTCAGGTCGGCAACCATCAGGTGCGCGTGCGGGAACGCCGGGGACAGCTGATGCGCCCGCTCCTCCGACCGGACGACCAGCCAGAGCTCGTCGCCACGTTGGTGCAGCGCCTGGGCAACGGCCGCGCCGATACCCGACCCGGCGCCGGTGATCAGGTGCCTGCGCCGAATCGACTCCGTGATCATCTCGTGAACACCACCTTCCCGAACACGTCGCCATCGGCCATCGCCGCGAACCCCTCCCGGGCCTCGGTCATGGGGAGCACCCGGTCGATCAGCGGCCGGGTGCCGGTGGCATCCAGCAGCCGGACCAGCGAGGCCAGCTCGCCTCGCGTGCCCATCGTCGAGCCGACGATGCTGAGCTGGAGGAAGAAGACCCGCGTCAGCTGCGCGTCGTCCACGTTGGGGCCCGACGTCGTACCGCTGATGACGATGCGGCCGCCGGGTCGCAAGGACCGGACCGAGTGCGTCCAGGTGGCGCGGCCGACGGTCTCCATGACCGCGTCGACAGTGACGGGCAGCCGCTGGTTGCTCTCGAACACCTCGTGGGCGCCGATCTCCAGGGCGTGGGCGCGCTTGCCCTCGTCACGGCTGGTCGCCAGCACCGTGAGGCCGCCGGCCCGGGCGAGCGTGATCAACGCGGTGGCGACCCCGCCTCCTGCACCCTGGACGAGCACGGTGTCGCCGGGCTTGAGGCCGCCCTGGACGAAGAGCATGCGGTAGGCCGTCAGCCACGCCGTCGGCAGGCAGGCCGCCTCCTCGAAGCTCAACGAGGACGGCTTCGCGATGACGTTGTTCCGCGGTACGACGACCCGGTCGGCGAAGGTCCCCTGATGTCGCTCCGACAGCAGGGACCGACGCGGGTCCAGCGTCTCGTCGCCGGTCCAGGCCGGGTCGCTGACCACGGCGTGGACGACGACCTCATTGCCATCCTCGTCATAGCCCGCGGCATCGCAGCCCAGGATCATCGGCAGCGCATCCTCCTTCAGGCCCACGCCGCGCAACGACCAGAGGTCGTGGTGGTTGAGCGCGGCGGCCTTGACGGTGACCGTGGTCCAGCCGTCGGGAGCGACGGGATCGGGCCGCTCCCCCACCACCAGCCCGGCCAGCGGGTCTTCGACGGAGAACTTTTCGGCGTAGACGGCAAACATGCGCTCGAGGCTATCGGGCCGGGGTCAGGCCCGGACAACGCCGTCTCGTCGGGCGGCCTCGGCCACCGCAGTAGCCACGGCCGGTCCGACGCGCGGGTCGAACGGTCCCGGGATGACCAGGTCCTCGCGCAGGTCGTCGCCCACGAGCCCGGCCAGGGCCTCGGCCGCAGCCAGCTTCATCCCCTCGGTGATCGCGGTGGCGTTGGCGTCGAAGGTGCCGCGGAAGATGCCTGGGAAGGCCAGCACGTTGTTGATCTGGTTGGCGAAGTCGGAGCGACCGGTCGCGACCACCCGGGCGTGCCGATGGGCGACGTCGGGGTGGACCTCCGGGTGCGGGTTCGCCAGCCCGAAGATGACCGCGTCCGGTGCCATCGTGGCCACGACCTCCTCCGGCACGGTGCCTCCGGACACTCCGATGTAGACCTCGGCCCCGTGCATGACATCGGCGAGCGTGCCCGACCGGCCGAAGTTGTCTGCGGTGTCCCGGGCGAGAACGGCCTTCACCGGGGTGAGGTCCCCGCGTCGGGAGTTGAGTACGCCGCGTCGGTCGACCACGGCCAGGTCGCGGATGCCGGCCTCGAGCAGGATCCTGGCGACGGCGACCCCGGCTGCGCCCGCTCCGGAGATCACTACGCGGGTCGACTCGGCGACCCGGTCGGTGAGCAGAAGCGCGTTCTTCAGCGCCGCCAGGACCACGACCGCGGTGCCGTGCTGGTCGTCGTGGAAGACCGGGATGTCGAGGAGTTCCTTGAGCCGTCGTTCGATCTCGAAGCAACGGGGCGCCGAGATGTCCTCGAGGTTGATGCCGCCGAAGCTGGGAGCCAGCCGGACGACCGTCTCGACGATCTCGTCCGAGTCGGTGGTGTCGAGGCAGATCGGGATGGCGTCGACGCCGCCGAACTGCTTGAACAGCACGGCCTTGCCCTCCATCACCGGCATCGCGGCCGCCGGCCCGATGTCGCCGAGGCCGAGCACGGCGGTGCCGTCGGTCACGATCGCGACGGTGTTGGGAACCCACGTGTAGTGGAGGCTCATCGTCGGGTCGGCGGCGATCGCCTCGCAGACCCGGGCCACTCCGGGGGTGTAGGCGAGCGAGAGCTCGGCGTTGCCCGTCAGCGGGACCGTCGAACGGATCTCCATCTTGCCGCCGACATGCAGATCGAAGACCGGATCTCCGGCGAGCGGGTGACCGGCCGCTGACGCGGTGGATTCAGGGTTGGCAGCCATGACGAACACATCCTGCCAGAGCGCCGACCGCACCGTCCGGCATGTTCAGTCGTCACGGGCGGCTGGTGGTCTGCGGAACACCCGGGGCGGCCACACCCGTGCGCGTACGACCGCGATGACGTCGGCCTCCGGGACCGTCCCCCGGTGCCGGGAGTCGACTCCCTCGTCGGGGTTGTCGCTGACCAGCCACCAGACCGGTTCGCCCCGGTCCGTCGTACGCCGCTCTGCAGCGCGCTTGACGGCGAGCGTGCCGTCGGCGAACCGGGCCAGCACCAGCGCGCCGGGCCGCGCTTCGGCGCCGTAACGCACCAGCAGCCGGTCGCCCTCGCGCAGGGTGGGAAGCATCGAACGGCCGCGAACGATTGCGAAGCCCAGCCTCGGGGTACTCAGCATCGGCACGCGGAGTAGTGTCCCAGTTGCTCGTCAGACTCCGACCGAATGACCGCGCATGACCCCGAATTACAAGGAAGGACACCCACGGATGTTCACGCGATTCTTCGCACCCACCGTCGAAGTTCAGGCTCACTGCGACTTGCCCTGCGGCGTTTACGACCCTGCCCAGGCGCGGATCGAGGCCGAGTCGATCAAGGCCATGATCGGCAAGCTGGCCGACAACGACGACCCCGACTTCCGCACCCGTGCGGTGATCATCAAGGAGCAGCGCTCCGAGCTGGTCAAGCACCACCTGTGGGTGCTGTGGACCGACTACTTCAAGCCGCCGCACTTCGAGAAGTACCCGCAGCTGCACACCCTGGTCAACGAGGCCACCAAGCTCGCCGGTGCCTCCGGAACCAAGGGCTCGCTGGACGCCGACGTGGCCGACCAGCTGCTTGCCAAGATCGACGAGATCGCCGAGATCTTCTGGGAGACCAAGAAGTCCTGAGGAGCCACCTCGTCTCCCACCTCTGGTCCGGTGGCGCTATCGCCCGGCCAGAGGTGGGCTTCTCCATACCCCCTAAGGGCCCGCGGACAAGAGATCTGACGCGATCCACTCCTCGACCGCTGCCCAACGCTGCTCGCGGATGGACGCGGCATAGACGACTCGGCCCTCCCAGGCTCCAGCAGTCTGCCGCCACTCGAGCAGCAGCCCCGGGCGCTTGACGCCGGACCTGTCGGCGGGATCCGCAACCCAACAGTGACGAGCCGGGCAGTCATCGGCCCTCCCGAGCCGCACCCGCTCGGCCATCGGGATACCGTCCCCGCGCTTGTTCATGCCGCCCACCATCTGAACATCATGACAGCCTCTCGAACATGCATTCGAGAACTGGTTCAATTTCGGTCACCGAAACTGGAATCCCGGCCAGGCCGTGGGAGTACCGAATGGCGGACCTGCGGTTCCGCATTTTTGCCCGTGAGAGAGAATTGGGTACCGACGGTCTCGACGGGGTCGAGGCCTGCGGGACGTCGCCGCTCCCACCTGGAAGTTGCGGGTTTCCCCCCAGCCCGCTCCCTCGCGGGGGCGGTGACCGCTGGCAGGGCCACGGACGACTTGGCCCCGAGTGCAGTCGGCTTGCCGAAATTGCGTCACGGGTCTCGGTTGACCGCGTCTCCCCTAGTGAGGGGAGTCCCCGGCACGTCACGGCGGACCGGTGACCACTCGGAACCGCCCACGGACCCGAAACCGTGGGCGGTTTCCTGTTGGCGTGGGCGCCCCGGCGTGGGCTCCTAGATCTTGGTCGGGTCGACGACCACCCGTGCCGTCCCGGTCACCACAACCACCTCGCAAGCCTGGTCGACGTCTGCGGGAATGTGGACGACCATCGTGCCGGTGATGCCGGGACGTCTACGCAGCCGGACGGCCTCCTCGAGCGACGCGTTCGACTGTGGTCTGAGCCCTCGGAACAGGTCGAGCAGTGAGGGGGGTGGCGATGGCATTATCTCGAACACTGGCATTGTCTCGGACACGTTTGGGCACTCTCCAGATCGAGTAGCCCTGTCGGGGTCTGGGACAGAAGCAGATGGGCGGGCCAGCGTTCCCACGGGAGCACTTACTCCAGAATGGCACGTCCGGGTTTGCGGATTCCAGTGGTGCGGGCTGTTCTTTTGGGCGAAATGTCCGAACGAGTCGAACTCGGCCGCCCACGGCAGATGCACCCGCACTAATGTGATCCGCAGGTCCAGACCGGTTGAGGAGTCGATTCGATGGATGCCGCAGACACCCCGAGGATCGGGCAGCCCACGCGGCGCTCGGACGTCGAGCTCCGACTTCCTGCCGACGGCGCCTACGTCTCGGTGCTGCGTACGGCGGCGTCGGGTCTAGCCGCCCGCCTCGACTTCACCATCGACGACATCGAGGACGTCCGGATGGCCGTCAGCGAGGCATGCGCGCTCGCACTGCCGGAGGCCGACGAGGATTCAGACCTGGTCGCACAGTTCTACCTGGACGCGGGCTCGATCACGGCGACCGTCAGCGTGACCGCGGCCGACCCGAAACCGACCGACTTCGACTCGTGGGCCTGGCAGGTGCTGACAGCGTTGACCGCTGAGGCAACCTCGACAGCCGCGGAGGGCCGGTTCACGGTGTCGATGACCATGCGCTCGGCGGTCGAACTCTGACATGACCGATGCAGAAGAGCCAGTCGTCCTCACCGGCGTCGAGCTCACCCGCCACCGAAGCGCGGAGCTGTTCGTCGTGTTCCGCGACCCGGACGCGAGCGAGGCAGCCCGTACGACGGCTCGCGACGACCTGGTCCGGCTGCACCTGCCGCTCGTGGAGCATTGTGCACGACGGTTCCGCAACCGTGGTGAGCCCTACGAGGATCTGGTGCAGGTCGGGACGATCGGGCTGATCAAGTCCGTCGACCGGTTCGACACGGACCGCGGGGTGGAGTTCTCGACGTACGCGACGCCCACCGTGATCGGAGAGATCAAGCGCCACTTCCGCGACAAGGGCTGGGCGATCCGGGTGCCACGCCGGCTCCAGGAGCTGCGGATGCAGATCAACAGCGCCAACGCGGAGCTGACCCAGTCGTTGGGTCGCTCCCCCAGGGCCTCGGAGCTCGCCGACCGGATCGGTTGCACGGTCGAGGACATCGTGGAGGGACTCGAGTCCAGCAATGCCTACTCGACCCTGTCACTGGACGCCGGCGCCGAGTCCGACGACAGTCCCCCATCCATGCTCGACTCGATGGGCATCGATGATGCAGGGCTCGAGCATGTCGAGATGCGCGAGTCGATCCGGCCGATGCTCGACCAGTTGCCACCCCGCGAGAAACAGATCCTCCTGCTGCGCTTCTTCAAGAACATGACCCAGTCGCAGATCGCCACCGAGGTCGGGGTCTCGCAGATGCACGTCTCGCGCCTGCTGACCAAGACCCTGGACACGATGCGAGCAGCCTTGCAGGACGCCGATTGACCCGGCTACTGGGCTAGCGATCTGCCAGAGCGTCGATGCTCGCAGGATGCAGCAGGCCCATCAGCACGATCATGGCGCTGACCCCCAGCGCGATCGCGATCGCTCTGGTGTCCTCGCCCCAGAAGCTGATCGCGGTGCCGAGCTGGATGAGCTGGGCGAGCACGATCGGGCTACGTGCCCAGGAGGAACCCCGGGTCACCACCCACGCACACCACATCAGCCCCGCGCCGTACGCCAGGAGGAAGACCGAGCTCGTGATCCCCATCGTCAGACGGTCCGACGACAGGCTGAACAGCAGCAGCACGGCATAACAGACGAGGACCAGGCTCTCGACCCCGGCCACCGCCGCGCCAACCACCAGTGGGGCAGGAGTGTCGGAGTCATGGGCTTGGGGCACGGATTCAGACTAGTTGTGACCCAACAAACCACGGTAAGGGGTTGTTTCCGTGTGAAGTTCTTGCAACGCTAGCCGTTGCGCATGTGAACGAGTTCACTAAGCGCGCACGAACAAGGGCAGCAATGACCTGTCGACGTAACTGGAAGAGGGATTCTCCCCGTGGATTGGCGCCATCGCTCTGCATGCCTCGATGAGGACCCGGAGCTGTTTTTTCCGATCGGCAACACCGGACCGGCGATACTCCAGATCGAGGAGGCCAAGCAGGTCTGCCGGCGCTGTGACGTGCGCGAGCAGTGCCTCGCGTGGGCGCTCGAGGCGGGCCAGGACCACGGAGTCTGGGGCGGCCTCAGCGAGGATGAGCGCCGGGCGCTGAAGCGTCGCAATGCTCGGGCCCGCGTCCGGACTGCGTGAGGTTCACTCGACCGGCACATCGATGCTGACCCTGGTCCCCCGGTTCGGGCCCGAACCCATGCCCAGCTGACCGCCCAACTCTGACTCGACCAGGGTCCGGACGATCGACAGACCCAGACTCGCGGACGACTCGGCGTCGAAGCCCTCTGGCAGCCCCTTGCCGTCGTCGGTGATCGTCAGGTGCAGCCTGCCGACCAGTCGCTGGGCCCGTACGACGACGTGCCCCCTCGCGCCCGCGTCGTAGCCGTGCTCGGCCGCGTTCTGCAGGACCTCGGTCAACACCATGGCCAGCGCCGTGGCCGTCTCGGAGCGGAGCATCCCGAAGTTGCCGTCCCGGCTGACCCGGACCTTCGCGCCCACGGCGCTCACCTCGGTCACCATCCTGGCCAGCCGGTCGACGACCTCGTCGAAGACGACGTTCTCCTCGACGGCCTGGCTCAGCATGTCGTGCACGATGGCGATCGAGCCGACCCGTCGTACTGCCTCCTCCAGGGCGAATTTCGCCTCGGCGTTGTCGATCCGGCGAGCCTGCAGCCTCAGCAGCGCTGCCACCGTCTGAAGGTTGTTCTTCACCCGGTGGTGGATCTCGCGGATGGTGGCCTCCTTGGTGACGAGTTCGCGGTCGCGCCTGCGGAGGTCGGTGACGTCGCGGAGCAGGATCAGCGCTCCGATGTGGTCGCCCTGTGGCCGGAGCGGGATCGCACGCAGGATCAGCGCCACGTCGTCGGTCGAGATCTCGGTGTCGCGATGCATCCGGCCGCCGAGGACCGCGCTGAGCGTCTCCTCGTCGGGCCGGCGCCGCGGGGGCACGAGGTCTCGGGTCAGGTCAGCCAGGTTGAGCCCCGTCAGGTCGGTGCCCAGTCCGAGCCTGCGGAAGACCGACAGCGCGTTCGGACTCGCATAGACGACTCGGCCGGTCGCATCGACCCGGACGAACCCGTCGCCGACTCGCGGTGAGTCGGCGTGGTCCGAGCGCTGCCCAATGGCGGGGAAGTAGCCGTGCGCGATCATCTGGGTGAGGTCGCTGGCCGTCTGCAGGTAGGAAAGCTCCAGACGGCTCGGAGTGCGGACGCCGAGCAGGTTGGTGTTGCGCGCCACCACGGCGATGACCCGGTCGCCGCGTCGTACGGGAATGGTCTCGACCCGCACCGGCACGTCGTCGCGCCACTCGGGGTCGCCCTCACGCACCAGCCGCCCCTGGGCCCAGGCCGCGTCCAGCATCATCCGCTTGCCGGCGGGCACGAAGGTCCCGATCACGTCGTCGACGTACGCCGTGGGGCCAGTGGTCGGCCGCATCTGCGCGCCCGCCCAGAACCCCTTCTCGTCCCGGTCCGGGAGCCACAGGACCAGATCAGCGAACGAGAGGTCGGCGATGATCTGCCAGTCGGCGAGCAGGAGATGCAGCCAGGACACGTCTTCGTCACCGAGGTCCGTGTGGGCTCGCACCAGTTCGATCAGCGACGGCACGGGCACCACCCTAGGATGAGGTATGGGATCCACGGCCTCGGCGTTCTGGCGGCGAGTCGTGGCGGACGGCCTCCGCGTCCCCGATGACCGGCCGCTCGACGACATGACGGCCGAGCTCACCTCGATGCTGGGATCGACGAATCCCGGTGTGCGCGACGGGATCGCCTACCCGACGCTGGCGAGCTGGATCGACCGGGGCGTCTACGACGACCTGCTGTGCGGCCTCGGAGACGGCATGGTTGCCGGCCTGGCTGCCGGGATCGGGGAGACCGGAACGGACACAGTCTTCCGGCGGGCGTTCTCCGTTCGGGTCCTGGTCGACTGCATCCGCCGGAACAACAAGGTCGACCGGCTGCCTTCCGACAAGGTCCTCGAGTGGGGCGACCGCTGTCCGCCTGGTTCGTCCGCGAACAGGACCTCAGGGGCTACGTCCCGACGAAGGGGTGGGCGCACGCGATCGCCCACGGCGCCGAAGCCATCGCGGCGCTCGCCGGGTCGCCACACCTCCGCGCTCACCGAGCTCACGGTGATACTGGACGTGCTCGCCGACCGGATCCTGCTTCCCGTGCAGCAGGTGTTCTCGGCCGGCGAGCCGGACCGGTTGGCCGCGGCCACGATGGCGATTCTGCGCCGCGACCTGGTGCCGCTCTCGGTTCTCGAGCCGTGGATCGCGCGACTGGCCCAGGTGGCCGCCAGCCCGCCCCACCTCCGAGGTCGACCCGTTCCTGACGACCGGCAACCCGGAGGCCTTCCTGCGCGCGCTCTACCTCCAGCTGTCGCTGTCGCCGCGGCAGCCGGCGTGCCGTCCGGACCTGCTGCTCACGCTGGTCGACACGTTGAAGCGGACCAACCCCTACTCCTTCGCTGACGTCGCGAACTGAGCCAGTCGGGTCCCCCGATAGCCTGCACCCATGAACGACCAGAGCAGCCAGCCGACCAGCTCAGACGCCGTCACCGGACACGCCGGACAGCTGGCCGTCGCGGTCGCGCGGGCACACGGCGTCGAGGCGATGTTCACGCTGTCTGGCGCTCACGTCTTCCCGATGTACGACGGCGCGGTCAAGGCTGAGCCGCCGATGCGACTGGTCGACGTACGCCATGAGCAGACCGCGGCATTCGCGGCCGAGGCGACCGGGAAGCTGACCCGTACTCCCGGGCTGGCCGTGCTCACCGCGGGGCCGGGAGTCACCAATGGGGTGAGTGCCGTCGCGCAGGCGCGGTTCGCGGGCTCGCCGATGGTGGTTGTCGGCGGGCGAGCCCCGGACAACAGATGGGGGATGGGCAGCCTCCAGGAGCTCGACCACCCGCCGATCCTCGCTCCGGTGTCGAAGCTGGCCCGTACGATCCCCACCGCGGGTGAGATCGCCGACGGCATGCACGAGGCGTTCAGCGCCGCCGGCTCGTCTCACCGCGGGCCGGTGTTCGTCGACGTGCCGATGGACGAGTTCTTCAACCAGGCAACCTCGAACGTCCCGAAGGTCGGCGACAGCCGCGGTGAGGCCCCCGACCCGGACGCACTTCAATCGATCGCGGGGCTCCTCGGGGCGGCCGAGCGGCCGGTGCTGGTCCTTGGCACGGACGTCTGGGCCGACCACGCCGACGTCGCCGCCCTCGAGTTCGTGGAGGCGCTCGGCATCCCCACCATCACCAACGGCATGGGGCGCGGCCTGATCCCCGGTGGTCACCCGCTGCTCGTGACGAAGGCCCGTAGTCAGGCATTCGGCACCGCGGACCTCGTGATCGTGGCTGGGACACCGCTTGACTTCCGGCTGGGTTACGGAGTCTTCGGGGGCAAGGACGGCGCCACCCCCGCGAAGGTCGTCCACCTTGCCGACTCCCCCGGACAGGTCTCGACCCACGCCGAGCTGGCTGCGCTCGCGTCCGGCGACCTCACCAGCATCTTCACCGGTTTGGCCGACGCGCTCGCGCGCGTTGCCCGCAAGCCTGACTGGACGTCGTGGGTCGGCGACCTGCAGGACACCGTGCGAGCCGGGACCGAACGCGACGCCACGTTGTTGTCGGCCGAGGCCGACCCGATCCATCCGGCCCGGATCTACGGCGAGCTCGTGCCCCGGCTGGCCGACGACGCGGTGGTGATCGGCGACGGCGGCGACTTCGTGAGCTTCGCTGGCAAGTTCGTCGAGCCCAAGCGCCCCGGTGGCTGGCTCGATCCGGGCCCCTACGGCTGCCTCGGCGCCGGGCTCGGCGCCGCCATCGCCGCCAGGATCGCCCGACCGTCGGCCCAGGTCGTTCTGCTGCTCGGCGACGGGGCAGCCGGCTTCTCGCTGATGGACGTCGACTCGCTGGTCCGCCACAACCTCCCGGTCGTGATGATCTGCGGCAACAACTCGGCGTGGGGTCTGGAGAAGGGTCCGATGCAGATGCTCTACGGCTACGACGTCGTCGCCGACCTCGCCCCGCGCACGGCGTACGACGAGGTGGTCAAGGCCCTCGGCGGAGGCGGCGAGACCGTGTCGGACCCCAACCAGATCGGTCCGGCGATCGATCGGGCGTTCGCGTCGGGGGTTCCCTACCTGGTCAACGTGATCACCGACGTCACCGCGGCGTACCCGCGCGCGACGTTCGGAATCTGATGGAGATCCGGCTTGTCGAACCGTCGGACTACGACGCGGTCAGTGACCTCATCGTCGCTGCCTACGTCGGCGACGGCTACATCGACCCGTCGTCGGACTACGTCCGCCATCTCCGCGACACCGCGACCCGGGCCGAACAGGCCGAGGTCTGGGTCGCCGTCGAGGGGCAGGAGCTCGTGGGGGTGATCACCAACTGCACGGCCGGGTCCCCGTGGAAGGAGCTGTCCGGCGACGGCGAGGGTGAGTTCCGGATGCTGGCCGTCGCGCCCGGCCGCCCGTGGGCGCGGGATCGGCGAGGCGTTGGTCCGGCACTGTGTCGCGCTGTCGAAGGCCGCCGGAGACCGCGGCATGGCGCTGTCCACCATGGACCGGATGACGGGGGCGCACCGGGTCTACGAGCGGGTCGGCTTCCACCGCTCGCCCGAAGAGGACTGGACCCCGGTCAACGAGGTGTGCCTCCTGGCCTTCCGGATGACCTACTGATCAGTCGGCCAGTCTGTCCAGGGCGTCGACCAGACGCTTCGGGGCCAGCATGCGGTAGCTCTCGGTGAGCAGCTCGCCGACCTCGTCCCAGTCGACGTTGTCGTCGATCACCATCCCGACGATGGTTGGTCTCCAGGGCGGATCGAAGAACGGCGGCCCGGCGCGCTGCAGCGCGGCGAGCTCGAGGCCGGTCGACTCGAACGTCAGGACGGTGACCGGCTGACTTCCACCGACGACTCGGGCGATCACGCTTGCGTAGACCGGGGGCCAGCCCTCCGCCACTCTGACGACGTGGGCGAACGTCCGCCCACGGATCCGCCACCTGGTGCCGACCCACGCGGACTCCTCGTAGGCATCGGGCAGCCGCAGACAGACTTCGCTGAGTGCCTCGACGACCTCGCCGGGACCTCCTCACGGTCAGCCACGGTTCGGTCCTCCACTCACTTCAAACGGGACAGGAACTTCTCGGCGTTCACGACCACCCGGGTCACCTCACCGGAACCGACCAGCTTGCCGGCTTCGTCCCGCGCCGAGACCACGAACCGTACGAGCCGCCCGTCGATGTACACGTCGCTGGCGCTGACGGTGAGCGAGGCGCCGACGGGTGATGCCGCCAGGTGCTCCAACGCAGCCCTGGTCCCGACGCTGGTGCTGCCCGGTTGCAAGGTCGGCTCGATGGCGGCGCAGGTGGCTGCCTCGAACCACGCCAGCAACTGCGGCGTACCGAGGACCGGCAGGGATCCCGAGCCGACGGCGACCGCGGTGTCGGCATCGGTCACGGTGAAGGTCACAGTCGCATCCATGCCTTCAGTGTGCGCCTTCAAATGCAGCGGACCCCCGGCCGGATCGGCTGGGGGTCTCGATGCTGGTGTTGATGCTGGTGCGCTCAGGCGTTGGGACGCTTACCGTGGTTCGCGGCCTTCTTCTTGCGAGCGCGGCGCTTGCGGCCGGTCTTGCCCATGGTGTTCCTCCTGAATGAGTGCTCGGAGCATCCTCTCAGGTTTGAGAGGCCAGCCGCGAATCGGTGGGGTCAGACCTCGGTGATCCGAACCTGCACCTGGCGGAGCTGGAGGAGAACCCGCTCGCGGAGCCCCTCGGGTGCCGACTCGGAGCAGGAGCGGGCCACCAGGGCCTTCACGGTGCGCTCGAGGTCGTACTTCTGCAGGCACGGGCTGCACTCGTCGATGTGCCGGCGAACCGCCGAGCACTCCTTCTGGTCGAGTTCGTTGTCGAGCATGTAGACGATCTGCTGGAGGAAGTCCGCGCACTCGCCGGAGTCCGGGCTGGACTGCCGGGAGGACTCGGCGGGGCTCATGACCCGCTCCTGTCGCTGCCGATGCTGAGCAGGTCGTTTTTCCGGACGTAGTCCTCGAGCATTCCGCGCAGCTGCCGCCGACCACGGTGCAGCCGCGACATGACCGTCCCGATCGGGGTGTCCATGATCTCGGCGATCTCCTTGTAGGGGAATCCCTCGACGTCGGCAAGGTAGACCGCCAGCCGGAACTCCTCGGGGAGCCGTTGGAGGGCGTCCTTGACCTGTGAGTCCGGGAGGCGTTCGAGGGCCTCCATCTCCGCGGACTTGAGCCCGGTCGCGGTGTGCGACTCGGCCCGGGCAAGCTGCCAGTCCTCGACGTCCTCGGACATCGACTTCTGCGGCTCGCGCTGCTTCTTGCGATAGGTGTTGATGAAGGTGTTGGTCAGGATCCGGTAGAGCCACGCCTTCAGGTTGGTGCCGGGCCGGAACTGGTGGAAGGCCGAGTAGGCCTTCGCGAACGTTTCCTGGACCAGGTCCTCGGCGTCCTGGGGGTTGCGCGTCATCCGCATGGCGGCGGAGTACATCTGGTCGAGGTACGGCAGCGCGTCGCGCTCGAAGCGCGCCGATCGCTGCTCGTCGGTCTCGTTCTCGGGTACGTCGAACGCACCGCTCAGGGTTTCAGTCATCGCGTCCCAGAGTAGCCCGGCTTCGGTCGACCCAGTGACGGGTCGAGTCAGGGGTCGAGTCTGGGGAGGAGGCAGGCCGGCGGGGCTAGCGAGTACAGCGGGCACACTCTGACCAACACGTCCTCAGCTGATCTGATTCCCTCTGCCCGTCCGGACCGGGTTGCCGGCGATGTCGCGCACGATCCATTCCAGAGTCGCCTCGACGATGATCGCCAGCGCCTGGGCCTGGCTCACATCGGCCCGCTTGGGGACCTTGAACGAGTGGTCGGCGTTGGGCACCACGCACACGTCGACGCCCGCCGGGAACTCTTCGGGGCGGCCCATGGTGTCCCGCTCGCCCTGGATGACCAGGGTCGGCACGCGGGCACCGCGCAGCTCGTCGAGCCGGGACTTCTCCGGCCGCCCGGGTGGGTGCAGCGGGAAGGCCAGCGCGAGGCAGCCAGCGGCTCCGAGAGCGCGGGCCGAGCGTGCCGCCGACCTCGCTCCTGCCGACCGACCACCCACGACCATCGGAGTGCGCGGCCGGATCACGTCGGCCGTGGCCCGCAACGCCGCATCCAGGGTCGCGGGTGCTGTGGCGACCTTGCGGCCGGCCACTCGCCACGGCTGTTCGAGCCTGAGCACGGTGATGCCGTGCCGGGGCAGGCCGGTGGCAAGTGCCTCCAGGTCCGGGGTGTCGATGCCCACGCCGGCGCCGTGGCTGAGCAGCAGGGTCGCCAGCGGACTCCGGGCCCGGTTGGCGACCAGCCGCGCGTCGCCGTACGGCGTCGAGATGGTCCGCGTCGACGCCACCGCTCAGGCCTCGATCGGAAGAGGCTCAAGGAGTTGCGGGCCGTTGTTGCGGACGTTGTTGACCTCGGTGGACACGGGGAACGCCTCGAGCGTGCCCGGCGCGGCAGGCACCAGGAGTGAGAGCACGTTGTCCTTGCCCTTGACGGTCGGATCGAGCCACTGTGCCCAGCGGTCGGCGGTGACCATCAGCGGCATCCGGTCGTGGATGTGCCCAACGTCGTCCTCGGCCTCGGTGGTGAGCACGGTGCAGGTCCAGCGGAAGGCCTGGGGATCGTCCTCGTCGCGGGTCGGGTCTCGCCAGATCTCGTAGAGCCCCGCCATCGCCAGCACGCCGCCGTCCTTGGGACGGATGAAGAATGGTTGCTTCTTCGGCTTTCCGGCCTTGGTCTTCTCGTCGGTGGGATACCACTCGAAGTAGCCGTCCGCCGGCAGGAGGCAGCGTCGCGACGAGAACGCCCGGCGGAACGCCGGCTTCTCCGCGACGGTCTCCATCCGGGCGTTGATCATCCGGTTGCCGATCGAGGGGTCCTTCGCCCAGGACGGCACCAGTCCCCACTTGAGCACCCGGAGCTGGCGATCTGCCGGCGCGGTCTTGTCCTCCGATGGCGGCCGCTCCAGCACGGCGTACACCTCTTTGGTCGGCGCCACGTTGTAGTCAGGCTCGAGCGGGACCTTGATCCGCGGCTCGGTGATCTCGAACTCCTCGATCAGGTCCTCGGGCTTCCGAGAGGAGGCATAGCGACCGCACATGCGTCACAGGCTAGCGTCGACCGCCTGACCGCGACGGGGTCGCCGACCCGGCTCTTGGTGACAGTCGTCGCTGACGCTCCTTTGTGTCAACAAGAGCCGGGTCAGCTCCTTTAGGGACGCGCTAGCTCGTCGAGCAGGATTGCGGCGCCGTCGTCGGTGGGCGGGAGGCCTTCGATCCAGACCCGCGCGGTCTGGCCGGCCAGGTCGACCTGGGTCAACAGTTTGCGTAGGAGGGCGACCCGTCGCCCCAACCTGTCGCTGCGTTCGACCACCACGGCAACGCGGTGCTCGCCGAGGCGGCCGATGATCTCGGTGCCGGCGAACACGGTGCGGGTCGCCTCGCCGAGGCGGGTGATCCGCATGGCTCGCGACAGGTGTCCGTCGCCGATCGACCCCATGCCGGGAGCGTCCTTGGGTAGGTCGGCCAGCACGAGCGCGTAGCGAAGCTGCGTGCTCCCCTCCGCTCTGAGATCTCCCCTGTAGAGCTCAGAGAGGCGGGTTCGCACGTGCGCCAGCGAGGTGAGCCCGGTCATCGGGTCCTCGCAGGACATCTGGTGGAGATAGGCGAGCGTCGACTCACTCCATGCGGCGCAGAGCGCGGAGATGTTCTCGAAGCTGGGTTCGACACCCGCGACCTGGAACGACGTTGCCCGGAGTGCGTCCAGAACCTCCTGGAGCGACGCCCCGTCCTGGGCCAGTTGCCAGCCCACGACGGAGCATGGCTCCGTGGAGTTGGATCCCGAGGCGAGGGCCTCCCCCACTGCCTCGAACCTGGGCGGCAATCCCAACCGCTCACGTTCGGACAGAGCCCGCCCTGCCTCGAGATCCGCCGTGGCAGTGCGACTCGTACGTGTCGCAAAGATCCCCACGGTGTTGCTCCCCTCGGTCTGCGAGATCCACCCTTGTCGGTGGGTCTCGACATAGAAACGGGCGAGGGGCCGAGCTATGACGCAACTTCGATGTCTTTCTTTGGCCTCCAAAACCAGTCCAGCCGTCTAAACTTCGGACATCTACCCCCGATGGGACCGTTGACAAAAGATTTGAGCACCCTTCAGCGCATCGACGGACCGGGCGACGCTGAGCTCATTTCGGCGGTCCGGGGTGGCGACGTGTCCGCCTACGGTGAGCTGTTCGAGCGCCATGTCCAGGCCGCGCGCCGGCTCGCGCGCCAGCTGGTCAGCCATGGCGATGTCGACGACCTTGTCTCTGACGCCTTCGCCAAGGTGCTCGCCGTACTCCAGCGTGGCGGCGGACCGGACCTGGCCTTCCGCGCCTATCTGCTTACTGCCGTACGCCGCCTGCACGTCGACAAGATCCGGGCAACCTCACGGCTGACGACCACCGACGACATGGAGGCGTTCGATCCCGGGGTGCCGTTCCGGGACACGGCGGTCGAAGGCTTCGAGAACGCGGCGGCGGCGAAGGCCTTCGCGTCGCTACCCGAGCGCTGGCAGCTCGTGCTGTGGCACACCGAGGTGGAGGGCGCCAAGCCCGCCGACGTCGCGTTGCTGCTCGGCATGAGCCCGAACTCGGTGTCGGCGCTGGCTTACCGCGCGCGCGAGGGCCTGCGCCAGGCGTTCCTGAACATGCACGTGCAGGACCTCGAAGAGGACTCGTGCAAGTGGACCCACGAACACGTCGGCGCCTACGTCCGCAAGGCCGTCTCCAAGCGTGATGCCGGCAAGGTCGAGGCGCACCTCGACGAGTGCCGCAAGTGCATGGCGATCTATCTGGAGCTCTCCGAGGTCAACTCGAACCTGGCCGGCATCCTCGCCCCGCTGCTGCTCGGCTCGGCCGGAGCCGCGTACGTCGCGGCCAGTGCCGGCGTGGTGGCCAAGGCGGGGCTGCTCGGGGCGCTCGGGCGCGGTCGCGACTTCGTGCTCGGCCGCTCCGGCGACGCGGCCGCGGGGAACGCCGGCGCCGCAGCAGCCACGGGCACCGTCGGCACGACCGGCACCGTCGGCACGGTCGCCGTGGTCGGCGTCGGCGCCGTAGTCACCGCCGTGGTGGGGGGTGTCCTGATCGCGACCGGGGTCATCGGTCCTGGATTCTTCGGTGGCGACGACGACCCAATCTCCGCGAACGAAAGTCCCGACAGCTCGATCACGAGCCCCGGCGGCAGCCCCAGCGCCAGCGATTCGGGTGGCCCCACCGACGGCACCACGCCGAGCGACTCGGCTGCGCCCACTGATACCGGCAGCGACCTCCCGACGGGCACTCCCAGCGAGGTGCCCTCGGATACGCCCACGGACTCGCCAACGGACGGTACGACCGGGCCCACCGAGGACCCCACAGACGAGCCGACCGATGAGCCGACCGACGACCCGACCGACCCCACGAGCGGGCCGAGCGGTGGTCCGACCCCCGGCGAGGACGAGATGCCGGAGAGCGACGGCGGGCCCGTCACTCTGGACCTGCTCGCCAACGACGGTGGCGGCGACCTGAGACTGATCAGCTTCTCGCAGCCGGACCATGGCGAGGTGATCAGAGGGGAACCCCAGTTCTTGGCAGCGTTGCTTGCGCGCGAGACCGGCGTCGTGACCTATACCCCCGACCGCAAGTTCAAGGGCGCTGACTCGTTCACCTACGTCGTCGGCGACGAGTCCGGCACCAACGAGGGCACCGTTCGGGTCACCGTGCGCAACGGGATCCCGGTCTCCGAGCCGGACGAGTCGTCGACCCAACCCAACTCCTCCGTCGAGGTCGACGTCCTCGCCAACGACCACGACCCGAACGGCGATGACCTCGGCGTCGCGGAGCACGATACGGCGAGCGCGGAAGGCGGCACCGTCACCCGTGCTGACGGGGGTCTCACCTACGAGCCTCCCCTGGGGTTCCGCGGCGTCGACAGCTTCACCTACCAGGCCACCGACGGCGACGCGACCAGCGACTCCACCACAGTGACCGTGGCCGTCGCCAACGGCGCCCCGGTCGCGGTCGACGACGAAGCCACCACCGGCCGCAACCGGCCCGTGGACATCGGCGTGCTGGCCAACGACTCCGACCCCGACGGCGACACCCTGGCCGTCACCGGGACCACCACCCCGGCCGACGGCACCGTGATCGTCAACGACGACGGGACCGTGTCCTACACCCCGGCCGCCGGGTTCACCGGCACCGACACCTTCGACTACACCGTCACCGACGGCATCGCCACCGACACCGCCACCGTCACCGTCGCGGTCGGCAACGGTGCCCCGGTCGCGGTCGACGACGAAGCCGCCACCGGCCGCAACCAGCCCGTCGACATCGCGGTGCTGGCCAACGACTCCGACCCCGACGGCGACGCCCTGACCGTCACCGACACCACCACCCCGGGCGACGGCACCGTGATCGTCAACGGCGGTACGGTCACCTATACCCCGGACACCGGGTTCTCCGGCACCGACACCTTCGACTACACCGTCACCGACGGCATCGCCACCGACACCGCCACCGTCACCGTCGCGGTCGCCAACGGTGCCCCGGTCGCGGTCGACGACCAGGCGTCGACCGGGCGGAACCGGCCGGTGGACATCGCGGTGCTGGCCAACGACTCCGACCCCGACGGCGACAGCCTGAGCGTCACCGAGACCACCACGCCGGCCAACGGGACCGTCGTGGTCAACGCCGACGGCACCGTCATCTACACCCCGGATCCCGGGTTCACCGGCACCGACAGCTTCGACTACACCATCACCGACGGGATCGCCACCGACACCGCCACCGTCACCGTCGCGGTCGGCAACAGTGCACCCGGTCGCGGTCGACGACGAAGCCACCACCGGCCGCAACCGAGCGGTCGACATCGCGGTGCTGGCCAACGACACCGACCCCGACGGCGACAACCTGACCGTCGCCGAGACGACCACGCCGGCCGACGGCACCGTGATCGTCAACGACGACGGGACCGTGTCCTACACCCCGGCCGCCGGGTTCACCGGCACCGACACCTTCGACTACACCGTCACCGACGGCATCGCCACCGACACCGCCACGGTCACCGTCGCGGTCGGCAACGGTGCACCGGTCGCGGTCGACGACGAAGCCACCACCGGCCGCAACCGGCCGGTCGACATCGCGGTGCTGGCCAACGACTCCGACCCCGACGGCGACACCCTCAGGGTTACCGGCACCACCCCTCCCGCCGACGGGACCGTGTCCTTCGACAACGGAACGGTCACCTACACCCCGGATCCCGGGTTCTCCGGTACCGACACCTTCGACTACACCGTCACCGACGGCATCGCCGACGACACCGCCACCGTCACCGTCGCGGTCGCCAACGGTGCCCCGGTCGCGGTCGACGACGAAGCCACCACCGGCCGCAACCGGCCGGTCGACATCGCCGTGCTGGCCAACGACACCGACCCCGACGGCGACACCCTGAGCGTCGCCGAGACGACCACGCCGGCCGACGGCAGCGTGATCGTCAACGACGACGGGACCGTGTCCTACACACCGGTGGCCGGGTTCAGCGGCACCGACACCTTCGACTACACCGTCACCGACGGCATCGCCACCGACACCGCCACGGTCACCGTCGCGGTCGCCAACGGCACCCCGGTCGCGGTCGACGACGAAGCCACCACCGGCCGCAACCGGCCGGTCGACATCGCGGTGCTGGCCAACGACACCGACCCCGACGGCGACACCCTGGCCGTCACCGAGACCACCACCCCGGCCGACGGCACCGTGATCGTCAACGACGACGGGACCGTCTCCTACACCCCGGCCGCCGGGTTCACCGGCACCGACACCTTCGACTACACCGTCACCGACGGCATCGCCACCGACACCGCCACCGTCACCGTCGCGGTCGGCAACAGTGCACCGGTCGCGGTCGACGACGAAGCCACCACCGGCCGCAACCGGCCGGTCGACATCGCCGTGCTGGCCAACGACACCGACCCCGACGGCGACACCCTGGCCGTCACCGAGACCACCACCCCGGCCGACGGGACCGTCGCCGTCAACGACGACGGGACGGTCACCTACACCCCGGTCGCCGGGTTCACCGGCACCGACACCTTCGACTACACCATCACCGACGGCATCGCCGACCGACACCGCCACCGTGACCGTCGCGGTCGCCAACGGCACCCCGGTCGCGGTCGACGACGAAGCCACCACCGGCCGCAACCGGCCGGTCGACATCGCCGTGCTGGCCAACGACACCGACCCCGACGGCGACACCCTGACCGTCACCGACGACCACCACCCCGGCCGACGGGACCGTCGATCGTCAACGACGACGGCACCGTCACCTACACCCCGGCTGCCGGGTTCACCGGCACCGACACCTTCGACTACACCGTCACCGACGGCATCGCCACCGACACCGCCACCGTGACCGTCGCGGTCGCCAACGGTACCCCGGTCGCGGTCGACGACGAAGCCACCACCGGCCGCAACCGGCCGGTCGACATCGCCGTGCTGGCCAACGACTCCGACCCCGACGGCGACACCCTGACCGTCACCGACGACCACCACCCCGGCCGACGGCACCGTGATCGTCAACGACGACGGCACCGTCACCTACACCCCGGACGCCGGGTTCACCGGCACCGACACCTTCGACTACACCGTCACCGACGGCATCGCCACCGACACCGCCACGGTCACCGTCGCGGTCGGCAACGGCACCCCGGTCGCGGTCGACGACGAAGCCACCACCGGCCGCAACCGGCCGGTCGACATCGACGGTGCTGGCCAACGACACCGACCCCGACGGCGACACCCTGACCGTCACCGAGACCACCACCCCGGCCGACGGCACCGTGATCGTCAACGACGACGGGACCGTCACCTACACCCCGGCGGCCGGGTTCACCGGCACCGACACCTTCGACTACACCGTCACCGACGGCATCGCCACCGACACCGCCACCGTGACCGTCGCGGTCGCCAACGCCGCCCCGAGCGCCGACGATGACACCGCCACCACCGGCACCAACACACCGGTCGACATCGACGTCCTCGACGGCGACACCGACCCCGACGGCGACACCCTGACCCCCGTCATCGCCGACCAGCCGACCAACGGCGCGGCCCAGGTCAACGACGACGGCACCGTCACCTACACCCCCGCCGACGGCTTCAAGGGCGTCGACTCCTTCACCTACCGCGCCAGCGACGGCGACCTGACCAGCAACCTGGCCACCGTGACCATCACCGTCGCCAACGCCGCCCCGGTTGCCGTGGACGACGCTGCCAGCACCGACACCAACACGAGCGTCGGCGTCGACGTCCTGGAGAACGACTCCGACCCCAACGGCGACATCCTGACCCCCGTCATCGCCGACCAGCCGACCGACGGTACGGCCCAGGTCAACGACGACGGCACCGTCACCTACACCCCCGAACGGGGTTCAAGGGCGTCGACTCCTTCACCTACCGCGCCGCGACGGCAACCTGACCAGCAACCTGGCCACGGTGACCATCGCCGTGGCAAACGCCGCACCCGTCGCCGACGATGACGCCGCCGCCACCGACACCAACACCCCCGTGGCCGTCGACGTCCTCGACGGCGACACCGACCCCAACGGCGACACCCTGACCCCCGTCATCGCCGACCAGCCGACCAACGGTGCGGCCGCAGGTCAACGACGACGGCACGGTCACCTACACCCCCGCCGACCGCTTCAGGGGCGTCGACTCCTTCACCTACCGCGCGAGCGACGGCAACCTGACCAGCAACCTGGCCACCGTGACCATCACCGTCGCCAACGCCGCACCCGTCGCCGTGGACGACACCGCCAGCACCGACGCCAACACGACGGTCGGCATCGACGTCCTACAGAACGACTCCGACCCCAACGGCGACCCGATCAGCATCGCCGGATTCGATGAGACCACTCCGGGCGGCGGCACCGTCGTCCAGCGGGGAGACCGGCTCGTCTACTCCCCCGAGGCGACGTTCAAGGGCACCGACAGCTTCGACTACACCGTCACCGACGGCATCGCCACCGACACCGCCACCGTGACCGTCGCGGTCGCCAACGCCGCCCCGAGTGCCGACGACGACACCGCCAGCACCGACACCAACACACCCGTGGTCATCGACGTCCTCGACGGCGACACCGACCCCAACGGCGACACCCTGACCCCCGTCATCGCCGACCAGCCGACCAACGGCCAGGCCGAGGTCAACGACGACGGCACCGTCACCTACACCCCCGCCAACGGCTTCAAGGGCACCGACTCCTTCACCTACCGCGCCAGCGACGGCAACCTGACCAGCAACCTGGCCACCGTAACCATCACCGTGACCAACGCCGCACCGAGTCGCCGACGACGACACCGCCACCACCGACACCAACACACCCGTCGTCGTCGACGTCCTCCAGAACGACTCCGACCCCAACGGCGACACCCTGACCCCCGTCATCGCCGACCAGCCGACCAACGGCCAGGCCGAGGTCAACGACGACGGCACCGTCACCTACACCCCCGCCAACGGCTTCAAGGGCGACGACTCCTTCACCTACCGCGCCAGCGACGGCAACCTGACCAGCAACCTGGCCACCGTGACCATCACCATGGCCAACGCAGCGCCGGTTGCCGTGGACGACACCGCCAGCACCGACACCAACCAGGAAGTGGGCATCGGGGTCCTGGCCAACGACACCGACCCCAACCCGACCGACGTACTCGCGATCGACACCTTCGACGGCACCTCCGCAAACGGCACCGTCACCCAGCGGGGCAACCTGCTCGTCTACACACCTGCAGACGGGTTCAAGGGCACCGACACGTTCACCTACCGGGCGACCGACGGCGACCTCACGAGCAACCAGGCGACGGTCACCGTCACCGTGCACAACGCAGCGCCCACCGCCGTTGACGACGAGGCGACCACTGCCGGTGCGGCCGTCTCGGTACCGGTACTCGACAACGACACCGACCCCAACGGCGACCCGCTCAGCATCGCCGAGTTCGACGCGACTTCTGCCCATGGCGGCACCATCGTCAGGGACGGCGATGAGCTCGTCTACACGCCGGCTCCCGGCTTCCACGGCACCGACACCTCCACCTATGTCGTGACCGACGGCGACGGCGGCAGGGACACCGGAACGCTCACGGTCACGGTCGGCAACACGGCACCGATCGCCCGCGACGACTCGACCAGCACACCCCACTTCACGCCGGTCCTCGTGGACGTGGTGGCGAACGACACCGACCTCAACGGCGATGCGCTGCGGATCACCGACATCACCCCGCCGGTCGACGACGGCGGCCAGACCCGAGGTACGGCGACGGTCGTCGACGGCAAGGTCCGCTACGCGCCGCCTGAAGGGTTCTCGGGTCCGGTGACGTTCGACTACACAGTCGCGGACGGGCACCTGGGCACCGACACGGCGACCGTGACGATCACGGTCGACAACGCGTCTCCGGTCGCCGTCGACGACGAGGCAGTCACCGACACCAACACCCAGGTGACCATCGACGTCCTGGCCAACGACTCCGACCCCAACGGCGACCCCATCAGGGTCATCTCCGTGACAGACCCGGCGAACGGTTCGGTCACGGTCGAGGATGACGGTTCGCTCACCTACTACGCCCCGGCTCCGGGGTTCAAGGGTCCCGACAACTTCGACTACACGATCGCCGACGACAACGGCGGCACGGCCACCGCGACGGTGCGGGTCACGGTGCGCAATGCGCCGCCGATCGTCAGGGGCGAGACCCGCACGATGTCCGGCGACTCGATCACAGTTGCCGTGCTCGCCAACGACACCGATCCCAACGGTGACACCCTCGTCATCGCCGACTTCGACGCCACCTCAGCCCAGGGCGGGACCGTCACCGAGCAGGATGGACGGCTCACCTACACCCCGGCGGCCGGCTTCCACGGGACGGACACCGTCGACTACGTCGTCTCTGACGGTGACGGCGGCACGGGCACCGGCACGCTCACGATCGTGGTCACCAACGCGCCCCCGGACGCCAGCCCCGACACGGTTGCGACCGAGGCCACCGCTGGCGGGTCCACGACGATCGACGTACTCGCCAACGACACGGACCCCAACAGGGACACCCTCACGATCACGGACGTCACGGCCCCCGATCACGGCACCGTCAGGATCGTCGCCAACACGCTGGTCTACACCTACCAGGACGACTTCGCGGGCACCGACTCGTTCAGCTACACAATTGTTGACGGTCACGGAGGCACCTCGACGGCCAACGTGGCAGTGACTGTGACCAACACGAAGCCAAACGCGGTCGACGACGAAGCGGCGACCGATCCCGGCGAAGTCCGTCACGATCGACGCCCTCGCCAACGACAGCGACCCGAACGGCGACGCGATCTCTCTGGTGTCGGTGGCCAACCCCGCCCACGGCAGCGCCAGCATCGTTGCCGGGAAGGTGGTCTACACGCCGGACGGGGCCTTCCACGGCGTCGACACGTTCGGCTACACGATCCGGGACGCCCGGGGTGCCACGGACACCGGCACGATCTCGGTTACGACGCGCTACGACCTCACGGTCTCGGCCCAGGACCAGGGCAGCGGGGTCTCGCACCGTGTGACAGCCGACGTCCAGGGAATCGACCCCGCTGGCTCGGCGGTGCTCACCGTGCGCATCGTCGGACTGCAGATCGTCCTTCAGAGCCCCACCCAGTGCTCCCGCTCCGGCGCCACCTTCACCTGTCCGGTCAGCAACGACGGCACGGTCGGTCCCTTCCACTTCCTCACGGTTCCTGGCGCCTGGAGCGCGACCTTCGACGTCTCCCCCGTCGGCTTCGTCGACGCGGACCCGACGAACAACCACGACCGGCTTCCCTGAGACCACCGGCATGGGCGTGCCGACGCATCGGGTATGAATGAGTCATGACCCTGATTCGCTTGGTGGCCCGTCCGATGCTGGCGTCGATGTTCGTTGCCGGTGGGATCAACGCCCTGAAGAACACCGATGCCTCGGCCGCCAAGGCCCGCCCGATCACGGACAGGCTGGTGCCCCTCGCCCAGCGGGCTGCACCGTCGGCACCCATCCCGACCGACGCGAAGACCCTCGTCCGGATCAACGCGGTCACCCAGATCGGCGCAGCAGCCGCGCTCGCCACCGGGCGCGCACCGCGCCTCAGCTCCACCGTGCTCGCGGCCACGCTGGTCCCCACCACGCTCGCCGGACACCGGTTCTGGGAAGAGTCGGATCCCGCCGCCAGGGCCAACCAGCGGATCCACTTCCTCAAGAACGTGTCGATGCTCGGCGGCCTGCTGCTCGCCGGCGTCGACACCCAGGGCAAGCCGGGGCTGGCCTGGCGCGCCAGCCACGCGGCCACCTCGGCCCGCAAGGGGTCACGTCGCCTGGCCCGCAACGCCCGCCGTGAGGCCAAGCTTGCTGCCGCCCAGTTGCACTGAGCTCGCGCCGGATCCTGCTCGGTAGGGTTCGGCTGTGACGATCCTGGTCGATCAGCCAGCCGACCCGTGGCCGGCGCCGCGCGCCCGCGCACGCGTCGACCTGGTCGTCTCGTTGCCGGGGTCCAAGTCACTGACCAACCGCGCCCTGATCCTGGCGGCCATCGCAGACGGCCCTTCAGTCGTACGACGGGCACTCCGCTCACGCGACACCCTCCTGATGGCGGCAGCCCTGACCGCGCTCGGGTCCGACGTCGACAGCGGTGGTGACGACTGGACGGTCACGCCCGGAGAGTTCACCCACGACGCGGACATCGACTGCGGACTCGCCGGAACCGTCATGCGCTTCGTGCCCCCGGTGGCCGCCCTGTCGACCGGACGGATCGCGTTCGACGGCGACGCCCACATGCGGAACCGGCCAGTCGGCGAGGTGCTCACAGCGCTCCGCGGGCTGGGCGCGACCGTGGCCGGCGACGCGTTGCCGTTCACGATCATCGGATCCGGATCGGTGCCCGGCGGCAGGGTCGTCATCGACGCATCAGCATCCTCCCAGTTCATCTCGGCGCTGCTTCTGGCCGCTCCACGGTTCGAGCGCGGGGTCGACGTACGCCATGACGGCAAGCCGGTCCCGTCGCTGCCGCACCTGGAGATGACCGTCGCGATGCTTCGCGAGCACGGCGTCGACGTTGACGACTCCGACGCCAGCCGCTGGTCCGTGTTGCCCGGTCCGGTCCGCCCGGTCGACCGCGACATCGAGCCGGACCTCTCCAACGCCGCACCGTTCCTCGCGTTGGCCGCGCTGTCGGGCGGTTCCGTCATGGTCCACGACTGGCCGACCTCGACCGACCAGCCGGGCGACCAACTGCGCTCGATCCTGACCCGGATGGGCTGCACGGTGTCCCACGACGGCCGCGACCTGCGGGTGGTCGGGCCCGAACGGCTCCGGGGTGTCGACCTCGACCTGCACGACGTCGGCGAGCTGACGCCCGCCGTGGCGGCCCTGTGTGCGTTGGCCGAGACACCGTCCAACCTGCGCGGCGTCGCGCACATCCGCGGCCACGAGACCGACCGGCTGGCGGCGCTCGCCACCGAGCTCGGCAACCTCGGCGCCGATGTCACCGAGCAACCCGACGGACTCTCGATCCGGCCGGCCCCACTCCACGGCGGCACCTTCCGCACCTACGCCGACCATCGGATGGCGCACGCCGGTGTCATCCTCGGTGCGGCGGTCGACGGAGTCCTCGTCGAGAACGTGGCCACGACCGCGAAGACCTTCCCGGACTTCCCAGGGTTCTGGGCGAGCCTGCTGTGAACGCCCCATGACCAGCAGGTACGACGAGCACGACCAGGAGCACTACGACCGGCCGCGTCGTCGTACCCGGCCGCGCACCAAGGACCGACCCGCCTACGACGACGCCGTCGAGGGCGTCGTCGTGACCGTCGACCGCGGCCGATTGACTCTGCTCGTCGACGGACGCACCGTGATGGCCGTCAAGGCCCGCCCGTTGGGGCGCAAGGGTGTGGTCGTCGGCGACCGGGTCCGGGTGGTCGGTGACGTGTCGGGCACCACCGACACGCTGGCGCGAGTCGTCGGCGTCGACGAGCGCACCACCACGCTGCGCCGGACTGCCGACGACGACGACCCGGTCGAACGCGTGATCGTGGCCAACGCCTCCCAGCTGGTCGTGGTGACCGCCCTGGCCGACCCGGATCCGCAGCCCCGGCTGATCGACCGCGCGCTCGTGGCGGCGTACGCCTCGAAGATGCAACCCATCTTGTTCCTCACCAAGGCAGACCTGCGGGATCCGGAGACCCTGCTGTCGACGTACCGCTCGCTCGGGGTGCCGTACGTCGTGACCCAGCGCGGCGGCGACCTGACGGCGATCCGCGAGCAGCTCGTCGGCCGTTCCAGCGTGCTGGTCGGCAGCAGTGGTGTCGGGAAGTCGACCCTGGTGAACGCGCTCGTGCCGGATGCCAACCGGCAGGTCGGCATCGTCAACGCGGTCACCGGGCGGGGCCGGCACACCTCGACCAGCGCCTACATGCTGGCGCTGCCGGAGGGCGGCTGGATCATCGACACCCCCGGCATTCGCTCGTTCGGGCTCGCCCATGTCGACGCGAACGTCCTGATCGAGGCGTTCCCGGACCTCGACGAGATGACCGAGGACTGCCCGCGCGGGTGCTCGCACGGCGGCGACGAGCCGGAGTGCGGCCTCGACGAGGCGCTGGCCGAGGGCCTGGCGGATCCGGACCGGGTCGAGTCGTTCCGCCGCCTGCTCACGTCACGTGAGCGTGGCGAGGACCAGTACTGACGCTGCGCCATTGCCCGGCCATTGCCCGGCTCTGGTTCGCGAGGGACAATTGCGACAAGGCGACAGCACTCGCCACCTCGGAGTTGATCCGCCATGCAGCACGACCTTCTCAACCGCAGCATCACCGCAACTCACGACACGCTGGACAACCGGCTCGAGACCGCGATCGGGCATCACCCCACGAGGGCCAACCCGCGTGGGCACTACCCCGCAACGGACACGTTCCTGGCCAGCATCAGCCGCCACGTGGCGGCCGTCACCGACTCGCTGGTGCCCACCGTCCGGCACCGGTTGCCGAACGGCTCGGAACGCGCCCATGAGTTCAGCCACCAGTGCCGACACCTCGAGGCCTCGCTGGCGACGATCAAGGCAAAGCTCTACGGCAGCGCGTACGCCGTCAGCACGCCGTGGGCCGACATCTGGGCCGAGGTACGACTCGAGTTCGACCGGACCATGGCCATGGAGCACGACCTCGTCACCGCGTTGGCCGAGAACCTCACCGACGAGGAGAACGACCACCTGGTCGACCGGCTCTTCCATGCCGAACTGAAGGCACCGACCCGGCCGCATCCCTACGTGCCCCACCTCGGCATGTCCGGTCGGGTCGCTCGCCGGGTCTGCCGTCAGGTCGACAATTTCTGGGACACCGCAGAGGGCCGGATGATCCCGGAACCGGTTCGGGTCCACGATCGCGCGCACCAGGGCCGGCTCACCCAGTACCTCCTCGCCGACCCGCACATGGGAGAGGACGTGCCCTAGCGTTCAGGAGGTCTCAGGAGCCCCAGACCGCGCGTGCGCCAGCGTCACCGGTCAGGACGACGACCGCAAGGGTGCCGAGAGCCAACACTCCGAGCGCCACGTTGAGCATCGTCCTGACCGCCCCTGTCCGATTGTGGAACCAGCAGGCGACGACGGCGACGACCGAGAACCCGATGGTCACCCAGAGTGCTCGCTCGCCCCAATCCGCGTGCGTCTGCACGTCTGAGGCGCCCTGGAGCCCCGGATTGTTGTCGAGGAAGTTGTTGCCGCTCAGGTAGGCCGCAACGATCGCGCCGCACGCCGCGACCACGGAGACCACCATCGGCCAGCGGAGCCAGTCGCGCCACTTCGGTACGCCGACGTAGGCAAGAGCGGCCGTGGCAGACAGCGGGCCGAAGACCACGGCCGCATGCACCACCAGCAGGTGAACAGGAACGCCTCTGATCTCCATACCTCCCATACGGTATCGAGCCCAACCCGGATTTAGCGGCGACTGGCCCTAGCCTGTGGGAATGCCCATCGACTACACCGACGACCTCCGGCTCGCGCACGTCCTCGCCGACGATGCCGACTCGCTGAGCCAGGCGCGGTTCAAGGCTCTGGACCTCCACGTGATGAGCAAGCCCGACCTGACCCCGGTCAGCGATGCCGACCAGGCGGTCGAGGCGGCGATCCGTCGTACCCTCTCGCGGGCGCGATCGCGGGACGCCGTGCTCGGCGAAGAGCAGGGCTCGACCGGGCACAGCCAGCGGCGATGGGTGATCGACCCGATCGACGGCACCAAGAACTTCGTGCGCGGGGTCCCGGTGTGGGCGACGTTGATCGCGCTCGTCGTCGACGACGAGGTGATGCTGGGCGTGGTGTCCGCGCCGCAGCTGCAACGGCGCTGGTGGGCCTCGAAGGGCAACGGCACCTGGACCGGGCGCTCGCTGCTGAAGGCGACCCAGTGCCAGGTGTCCGACGTACGCCGACTCGAGGACGCCTCGCTGTCGTACTCCTCACTGTCCGGCTGGGACAGCCGCGGCCGGCTCGACGACTTCATGTCGCTGTCGCGGCGGTGCTGGCGCACGAGGGCGTACGGCGACTTCTGGTCCTACATGCTCGTCGCGGAAGGGGCCGTCGACATCGCCACCGAGCCCGAGCTGGAGCTGTACGACATGGCTGCGCTCGACATCGTCGTACGTGAGGCTGGCGGTCAGTTCACGTCACTCGACGGCACTCCGGGTCCGTTCGGAGGCAACGCGGTGGCCAGCAACGGGCACCTGCACGACGCCGCCCTGTCGTTCCTGGGGTCGCTCCCAGACAGTGACGACCCGGACGAACCGCGGCTCGGTCCCGGTTCGGTCGCCGACCTGCGCTCGCGGCGGCGTACCCCGCAAACGGACGAGCCGCCGCTGGGGTGACCGTGGTGCGGACGGGCCCTGTTCAACTCCCGGCGGCGCCACTAGCGTGACCGTGAGACCTAGCGAACAGGAGCCTCATGCGCATCAACGACGTGCTTCGGTCCAAGCCGAGCCAGGAAGTGGTCACGATCTCGCCCGATGCCACTATCCGGGAACTCATCGCTGCCCTTGCCGAGCACAACGTGGGTGCCCTGATCGTCAGCAGCGACGGGTCCACCGTCGACGGCATCGTCTCCGAACGAGACGTGGTCCGCAAGCTGCACGAGGACGAGGGGGTGCTCGCGGAGTCCGTGCGGACGATCATGACGTCCGAGGTCCAGACCTGTGAGGGCTCGGACGAGGTCGACCACCTGATGAAGCTGATGACCGACCACCGCGTCCGCCACGTCCCGGTCGTCGCCGATGGACGGCTGACTGGCATCATCAGCATCGGTGATGTGGTCAAGAACAGGATCGGTGAGCTCGAGTTCGAGCGCGACCAGCTCGACCACTACCTTCACCAGACCTGACGCCTATCGGTGGCGCTCGGACTTGAGCGCTGCCCGGGAGAACACACATGGACAAGCCCGAGATCGACTTCATCGACCCCGAACCGCCCGCCGACCTGGTCATCAGCGACATCACCCCGGGTGACGGCGCCGAGGCGAAGCCGGGTTCCACGGTGTCCGTCCACTACGTCGGGGTCGCCCACTCGACTGGTGAGGAGTTCGACGCGTCGTACAACCGTGGGGCGCCGCTCGAGTTCCGGCTCGGCATCGGCCAGGTCATCTCCGGATGGGACCAGGGCATCCAGGGCATGAAGGTCGGCGGTCGCCGCCAGCTCGTCATCCCGCCCCATCTCGGGTACGGCGACCGTGGAGCCGGTGGGGCGATCAAGCCCGGCGAGACCCTGATCTTCGTGTGCGACCTGATGGGTGTTTCCTGACGCTGGCGCGGTAGTCCGAGACGAAATGGTCCCTTTCACGGCGTGTCGGGGGCCATTACGTCTCGGACTACCTCCCCAAGACCGTTGGAGACGCTGGAGACGCTCGTCAGGAAACCCGCGCGCTCGCATCCCCGAGCGTCACCACATCGCCCTTCGCCAGCTGACGCCCGCGCCGGGTCTCGATCTCCCCGTTGACCCGTACGGCCTGTTGCGCCAGGAGCGGCTTGGCCTCGGCGCCGTTGTCGATCAGGTCCGCGAGCTTGAGGAACTGCCCCAGCCGGATCGACTCGTCCCGAATCGCTACGTCGACCGTCGTCATCCGTCTATCCTCCCCCACGAGCTGGCAGTTGTGGCCCCGCGAGCTGGCAGTCGTGGCCCCGCGAGATGGCAGTCGTGGCCCCGCGAGATGGCAGTCGTGGCCCCGCGAGACTGGCAGTTGTGGCCCTTCGGACTTGAGCTCCGGGCTGGCAAACGGCCGAAAGTGACGGCTCGCGGGGCCCGAACTGACAGCTCGCGGGGCCCGAACTGACAGCTCGCGGGGCCACAACTGCCAGCTCGCGGATCAGTTGATGACAGCCGAGGCGGCATGGATGAGTACGCCGACCAGGCCGCCGACGATCGTGCCGTTGATCCGGATGAACTGGAGATCGCGGCCGACGTGCAGCTCGATCTTCCGGGCAGCCTCGTCGCCGTCCCAGCGTTCCACGGTGCTGGTGATGACGGCGGTGACCTCGGCGCCGTACCTCTCCACCGCGAAGACCGCGAGGTCGGCGGCGAGACCTTCGAGGCGGAGGCGGAGAGCCGCGTCGGTCGTGAGCCGTTCGGCGAAGGCCTGGACCTCGGCGGTGAGGCGTTCGCGCAGCAGCCCGTTCGGATCCTGCAGGCCGTCGAGCAGCACGTTGCGGAACGCCTTCCACAGGGAGACGCTGGTCGCCGTCACCTGTGGGTGCGAAAGGACGCGGTTCTTCATCGCCTCGGCGCGGGCCTGGGTATCGGGGTCGTGGAGCAGGTCGCGGGCCAGTTGGGCGAGCATCGAGTCCAGGGCTTCACGGGCGTGGTGGCGCGGGTCTGCACGGATTTCGGCGAGCCACCTGATGGCCTCGGTGTGGAGGCGTCCGGTGACGGCGGCGTTGAGCCGAGGCGGTGCCCACCAGGGCGCCCGCTCGGACAGCACATCCGCGAACGTTTCCTCGTTCGTCTCCAGCCAGCGCAGCAACTCCTCGAGCGCGAGGTCGACCAACCCGTGGTGCAGGTCGTCGCGCACGGCCTCTGTCAGCAGGCTGCCGAGGATGGGAGAGATGGGTTCCTCCCGGAATCGTGGCACGAGCACACCCTCCACGAGTTCGACGATGTGCTCGTCGCGGACCTTGGCCAGGCCGATGGCAGCCACGTCGGTGACCTCGTCCACGATCCGGCGTGCGTTGCGCGGTTCCTTTGCCCACGCGCCGACCCGGAGAGAGATGTTCGCCGCCGCTACGCGTTCCCGGATGATCTGCTCCTGGAGGAAGTTCTCGCCGACGAACTGCTCCAAGCTGCGACCGAGGTCGTCCTTCTTCCGGGGAATCAACGCGGTGTGCGGGATGGGCAACCCCAACGGGTGCTTGAAGAGTGCGGTGACCGCGAACCAGTCGGCGATCGCGCCGACCATCGACGCCTCCGCGCCGGCGTTGACGTAGCCGAGGAAGCCGCCCTGGTCGAGAGTCAACACAAACACGACTCCGGCCAGCGCGAGCAGCAGCACCGCAACGGTTCGCATCCGACGCAACCCCGCGCGCCGGGCGGCATCGGCCTCGGGAGCCGGCGTGACCAGCTCGAGCGGAGTCGTCGTCATTTGACCCCGAAACTACCTCACGGGCGGCCAACTTCACTGGATCCGCCGTCAAACGGCTGGCCCGGCCTCGCGTACGTCGGCACCCCGTATTGGCCCAAGCATCAATGTCTGGATTGGCGCTTCTGCAGAACCAATCCTGAACCTAGATTTATCCTGTGACCGCCGTAGCCAACTCCGTCGCAAGCCCCGCCACCGGCCTCTCGGTCCCGCAAGGTGCCGCCCTGACGTTGGGCGCGGTGATCGGCACCGGCGTTCTGTCGCTGCCCGCGCTGGCCGCCGGGGTGGCTGGTCCGGCGTCACTGATCGCGTGGTTGGCCCTGGTCGTGCTGTCGATCCCGCTGGCCGCGACATTTGCCGCACTGGGGGCCCGGTTCCCGGACGGCGGCGGCGTGTCGACGTACGCAAGGCACGCGTTCGGTGCTCGAGCCTCGACCGTGATCGGCTGGTGCTTCTACTTCGCTGTCCCGCTGGGGGCGCCTCCGGCGGCAGGCTTCGCGGGAGCGTACGTCGCTGACTCGGTCGGCGGCGGACGCACGACGCAACTCGTGACCTGCGGCTTTGCTGATCGTGCTGGTCGCGATCATGAACTACTTCGGCATCCGGGTGTCGGCATCGCTGCAGCTGATGATCGCAGCCGTCCTCGCAACGCTGTTGGCGGTCGCGATCGTGGTGTCTCTCCCCCATGCGGACCTCGGCAACCTGACCCCGTTCGCACCGTTCGGCTGGGCGGCGGTCGGATCGGCTGCGGCGCTTCTGGTGTGGGCGTTCGCCGGCTGGGAGGCGGTCAGCTCGCTGTCCGGGGAGTACCGGAACCCGGCACGCGACATCCCGCGAGCCACCACGATCGCGGTCGCAATCATCGCGGTGCTCTACCTCGGCATCGCGTTCGCGACGGTCACGGTGCTGGGTCCGGATGCCGGCAAGGCCCCGTTGTCTGACCTGCTGGTGCTGGGCTTCGGCGAAGGCGCCCGGCCGGTGACCACGGTGGTGGCGGTGCTGCTCACCCTGGGCGCGATCAACGCCTACTTCGCCGGAACCGCCAGGCTCGGGGCCGCCCTGGGCCGCGATGGCTCGCTCCCGGCCTGGTTTGCAGCCGGTTCGGAAGCCGGCTCGATCCCCCGGCGGTCGCTGCTCGTGGTGACGGGTCTGAGCCTGGCCACGCTGGCGTGCATCGGCGCGGTCGGATCGAGGCCGGAGTCCACGCTTCTGCTGGTCACCGGCGCGTTCACCCTGGTGTACGTCGTCGGTACGGCGGCCGCGATCCGGCTGCTCCCGCGCAGGACCTGGGTCTGGCGGTGTGCGGTTGTCTCGTTCGCCGCGACCCTGGGGCTGCTGTGGATGACCGGCGTGCACATCTTCGCCGCGCTCGCGATCGTGGCGGTCGCGCTGGTCTGGTCGTTCAGATCAGCCGCGCGAGCTGTTTGATGCCGGGCTCGATCGACTCGGTCACCGTCGCTCCATAGCCGAACACAAGGCCGTCGCGGCGCATCTTGCCCGCGGAGTACTCCTTGATGGAGTCGACAGCAACGCCGACTTCACGGGCCCGGGTCGCGATCTCGTCCCCACCGTCGAGATAGGCCGCCAGGTGCAGGCCGGCTCCCGAGGGGATCAGCTCGAGGCCGAGCTGTTCGGTGATCGCCTGCGACAGCATCGACCGCCGGGCGGCGTACACCTTTGCGGCCTTGCGGATGTGCCGGGCCAGGAGTCCCTCGTCCATGAACCTGGCGAGGGCGGCCTGGGTGGGCCGGGCGCCGTAGCCGTCGGTCAGCTGGCGGGCGGCGCGCAGGGCCTGCCGTAGGGACGGCGGGGCCACGAGGTAGCCGGCCCGGAGTGCGGGCAGAAGCGACTTGGAGAAGGTGCCGACGTAGATCACCCGGCCGCCGTCGTCGAGGCGGTGGAGCGGGTCCAGCGGGCGCTCGCAGTAGCGGAACTCGCTGTCGTAGTCGTCCTCGATGATTGCCGTGTCGTGGATCGCGGCGTGGTCGAGCAGGGCCTGACGGCGCGCCAGCGAGAGCGGCGGTCCGAGCGGGAACTGGTGCGAGGGCGTGGTGAACACCAGGCGGGTGTTGGTGGGCAACTCGGCGACGACCAGGCCGTCGTGATCGACCGGCACCGGCACCACCTTGGCGCCGTGGGAGGCGAACAGGTCGTGGGCGAACGGGTAGCCGGGATCCTCGACGGCGACGACGTCGCCGGGCTCGACCAGCACGCGGGCAATAAGGTCGAGGGCCTGCTGAGTGCCGTTGGTGGCAATCACGTCGTCAGGGTCGGCGTCGACGCCCCGCGAGTAGGAGAGGTAGCGCGCGATCGCCGCACGCAGCCGCGGATGTCCCGACGGCTCCGCGTAGGCACCCGGATTGTCGGCGCCGAGCCGGGACTCGGCCGTCAGGATCCGGCGCCAGGTGTCGAAGGGAAACAGGGTCGCGTCGGGGATGCCCACCCGGAAGTCGTACGGCGGAACCGGCTGCTCGCCGCTGACCGGACGGGGTTGCCAGATCCAGGAGTCGCGAGGCCGCAGCGCCGTACCGCGTGGCCGGCGTGCCGAACCGGCAACCGCCTCGGAGACATACGTCCCGGCGCCGACCCGGCCTTCGAGATAACCCTCAGCGGTCAGGCGTTCGTACGCCGTCGCGACGGTGTTGCGGGAGACCCCCAGGTCCTGGGCCAGGTTTCGGGTCGGTGGCAGCCGATCGCCCGCACGCACCCGCCCCGAGCACACCGCGTCCAGCAGTGCCCGGTAGAGCGCGGCAGTCCGGTCACCGCGTCCGGTGAGGTCGACGCTGAGGTCCATGCCTCCATCGTCGCATTGGTCTGGTTGGCGAGGAAGGTTATGGGAGTGCAGGCGGCCAATCAGCGCCCTCGAGTTCGGCTGCGGTGGGCGGGTTCGCGCCCGGTCTCGAAACAGTGATCGCTGCGGCTCTGTTCGCCCGCGTCACGACCTCGCGCCAGGCGTCGAGCGGCAACGCGCGCAGGTCGGGCCGCCGCACTGCGCCGAGGAGGTCGCGCCGCCGGAGTCCGTCGAGCAATGCCGCGCAGAACGAGTCGCCTGCCCCGATCGTGTCGGCCACCTCCACCGGTTCGGCTGCCACCTCGACGGCGCCCGCGCTGGTATGGCAGGACGCGCCCTTGCCGCCCCAGGTGACCACGACCGCACCGGCACCGAGCCCGAGCAGGCGCCCGACGCACTCCTCGACTTCGGCGCCGGGGTAGAGCACCTCGAGGTCCTCGTCGGACGCCTTGACCACGTCGCTGAGGGCCACCAGTGCCTCGACCCGCGCCACGATCTCTGCGTTGACTCCGGTCGCGGCCGGGCGCGCGTTGATGTCGTAGCTGACCGTCGAGGTCGGTGCCAGCGCCGCGATGATGGCGGCGACGGTGCCCGCCCCGGGCTCCATCACCGCACCGAGGGACCCCGTGTGCACGAGGGCGGGCGGGTCCGCGGTCGGCACCGGCGGCAGGACCCATTCGAGGTCGAAGACGTACGACGCCGCGCCCGTGTCGTCGAGCGTCGCGACCGCCGACGAGGTACGCGCCAAGACGTGCGGGTCACCCGCCAGGCTCACCCCGCGTCGGCGAAATGCTGGTCCAGCAGTCCGCCGAGCCGGTCGTCGGCGTACGCCGTAGCCAATCCGACAGTGCCTCCCAGCCGGGCCATGGCGACGGCCACATTGGCCGGACTGCCCCCCGGGTGTTCCACGGACGAGCCGTCCGACTTGCTGACGATGTCGACGAGCGACTCCCCGATGACCAGTGCGGTTCGATTCATGGCGCCATCGTCGCGCACCCGGTCCACCCGCGCCAAAGTGCATCCCGCGACGCCGGCCGGCCGCTCGGACGGCAGTTCGGTCGAGATCGGCCCGATCCGAGGTCGCTGGGGTGCGTTTGCCGTCTGAGGGGCCTCAGTCGTGGGCGACGTCCGGGCGAATCACGATCGGGTCCTGGCCGCCCCACAGTTCGACGACGGTACCCGACGCGGTGTCGTCCGCGACCAGCCCGAGCGCCACCTCGACGATGGCGAGGGGCGGGATGAGGGGCGGCTTGCTCTCACGCTCGGCCGGCGACATCGCCGCCAACTCGTCGACCGCACGCGGCAGCCCGATCCAATCGGGGACGACACAGGTCACTCGGACGCCATGAGTTTCGCGGAGACCGGCCAGGCTCGTGGTCAGCCGGATGAGGCCTGCCTTGGCCGCGGCGTACTCAGGGCAGTCGTAGCCGGAATGCCCGACGCCGGCGCTGGATGCGACGTTGACGACCACGCCGCCGCCGTTCGTCCGCATCGGGTCGAGGCAGAGCTGGGTCAGCAGCATCGGCGCCCGCAGGTTCACGTCGAGGACGCTGCTCCACTCCGCGGGTGGCGAGTGCGGGAACTGCCGGTCGCCCCCTCCCCAGCCCCCGGCGTTGTTGACAAGGAGGTGCGGGCCACCAAGGGACCTGGCCAGCTCGACGAGTGCGACAGCCTGTTGGTCGTCGCCGATCTCGACATGTGCCGCCCAGGCCTCGACACCCCGATGGCGGATCAACGCAGCGACCTGTTCGGCCGCGTCGAGATCGACGTCGGCGATGAGGCAGCGACAACCCGCAGCGGAGAGCCCGAGCGCGAACTCACGTCCGAGCCCGCCACCGCCACCGGTGATCAAAGCCAGCTTGCCCTCGACGTCCATCGATCGGAGGCTAACGGCCCCCACCGACACCGCTTCAGCTGTTGGAGTAGACGGCCGGGCCGCCGTCCTCGCCGGTGCCCTCCCGGCCGGCCCAGGTCCAGGCGTACGCCGGGTCCTCGGCGGCCAGTCCGGCTTCACCGAGATCGAGCGGGGCGAAGGTGTCGACCATGACCGCGGACTCGTCGAAGTAGTCCACCCCGAGGGAAGCTTCGATCGCGGACGGCTGCGGACCGTGGGCGTGGCCGCCGGGGTGCAGCGAGATCGAGCCGATGTTGATCCCACTCCCCTTGCGGGCCTCGTAGTCGCCACCGACGTAGAACATGACCTCGTCGCTGTCCACGTTGGAGTGGTAGTAGGGCACCGGGATCGAGAGCGGGTGGTAGTCGACCTTGCGCGGCAGGAAGTTGCAGATCACGAAGTTGTGGCCCTCGAAGACCTGGTGCACCGGCGGCGGCTGGTGGACCTTGCCGGTGATCGGCATGTAGTCGTCGATGTTGAACGTGTAGGGGTAGAGGCAGCCGTCCCAGCCGACGACGTCGAAGGGGTGGGTTGCGTAGGTCATCCGGGTGCCGACGACGCCCGCCGAGGTCCGGTGCTTCACGAGTACGTCGATGTCGGTGGTCCCGCCGTTCTCGACCACGAACGGCTCGGTCGGACCGTGCAGGTCCCGCTCGCAGTACGGCGCGTGCTCGAGCAGCTGCCCGTAACGCGAGAGATAGCGCTTCGGTGGCGCGATGTGCGAGTTGGCCTCGATCGGGTAGAGCCGGCTCCGCTCGCTCGGCACCCACCGGTGCGTGGTGGCCCGCGGGATCAGCACATAGTCGCCGGTGCGATAGCCGATCACCCCGAACACCGACTCGAGGACTCCCGCGCCGCTCTCGACGTACACACACTCGTCGCCGATGGCGTTGCGGTAGTAGGCCGACGGCTCGGTGCCGGTCACGACGTACGAGATCCGGACGTCGTTGTTCCCCATGACCAACCGTCGACCAGTCACCGCGTCCGCGGCTGCGCCATCGTCGAACAGCGTGTGCAGCTTGAGGTGCCGTGGCTTGAGGGGATGGTTGGGCGTGCGCGTCTGGTCGGGCAGTTCCCAGACCTCCGCAGCGACGATCGCCGAAGGAACACCCCGGTGATAGAGCAGCGTGGAGTCGGAGGAGAAGCCCTCCTCCCCCATCAGCTCCTCGCGGTAGAGGTTGCCGTCCGGGTCCCGGTGCTGCGTGTGCCGCTTCGGGGGTACGTCGCCCACCTGCCGGTAGTACGCCATCCTCAACTCCTCGACTGTCCGATAATCGTGCTGATATGTCCGGTATCTGTAGTCTGGGCTATGCTGCTGCCCATGTCAACGAGCCATCTTCCTCCCGTCTGGCGCGGCCTGGTCGACGATGCCGCGATCTTCCCTCCGGGCAACGCACCCATCGACAAGGCGCTCGCCGCGCACGCCGCGCACCGCGAGAGCCCCTACGCCGACCTCGTCGGCCCGTTCGTGCTCAAGGACACCGACGTACCACAGGCCCGGGACGCCGGGGCCGCGCTGTCGATCGTGGTGACCGGTGGCGCCGGCCAGGTCGCCGGCCCGCTGGGACTGTGCCGCAAGCTCGGTCTCGAGGCCGCCGCGCTGGAGATCGCCCTGCGCGACCTCGACGACCTGGCCGGAAACGCCCGCCGGGTCGCCGCGGCAGTCGACAATGCTCGGGCCGAGGGCGTGCTCGACGACGACACGGCCGTCTATGTCGAGCTCCCGCACGTCGGATCGACGGCCAGCTGGTTGGCCGCGGCCGACGTCGTGGCCGAGAACGAGCTGCGGCTCAAGTTCCGGACCGGCGGGCTGGAGGACCACCTGTTCCCGCGTGCCCATGCCCTGGCTCACTGGATCGACGCGGCACTCGACCGCGAGACGCCGTTCAAGTGCACCGCCGGCCTGCACAACGCCGTCCGCCACACCGCGTCCGACACCGGGTTCGAGCACCACGGCTTCCTCAACGTGCTGCTCGCGACCCGGACCGCCTTCGACGGCGCCACGACCGACGACGTCGTCAACGTCCTCGAGCAGCGTGACGGCCGGGCGCTCGTGGAGTTGTTCCGCGGACACGGTGACGAGACGATGGCCGGCGCCCGACGCTGGTTCACGTCCTACGGCTCGTGCAGCGTCACCGAACCAATCCATGACCTGATCGAGTTGGGACTCCTTGATGACTGACGGCTTCGGCATCGACCACCTGCCCTACGGCATCTTCTCCGTGTACGGCGGACCGAAGACCGTGGGAGTCCGCCTCGGCGACACCGTCATCGACCTGTACGCCGCGACCGGCCGCGAGGAGTTCCACGCCGACTCGCTGAACCCGTTCATGAGCCTCGGCAGGTCCGCCTGGGAGTCGACGCGAGCGGAGCTGGTCAGCCTGGTCGAGCAGGGCCACCCACCGAGCAGGCCACTCGGCGAGGTGGACCTGCACCTGCCGATCGAGGTTGGCGACTACGTCGACTTCTACGCTTCGGCCGAGCACGCGTCCAACGTCGGCCGGATCTTCCGGCCCGAACAGGCGCCGCTGCTGCCCAACTGGAAGCACCTGCCGGTCGGCTACCACGGCCGTTCGGGCACCGTCGTCGCCTCCGGCACCGACATCGTCCGCCCGCACGGTCAGCGCAAGGGTCCCGGCGACGAGGCCCCGGTGTTCGGACCATCCACCCGACTCGACATCGAGGCCGAGCTCGGCTTCGTCGTCGGCTCCGGTACGGCGCTGGGCGACAGCGTCTCCACCAGTGCCTTCGCCGACCACACGTTCGGCGTACTCGGAGTCAACGACTGGTCCGCGCGCGACATCCAGGCCTGGGAGTACGTGCCGCTCGGCCCGTTCCTCGGCAAGTCCTTCGCCACCACGATCTCCCACTGGGTCACCCCACTCGCCGCGCTCGACGCGGCCTGGGTCGACCTGCCCGAGCAGGACCCGGTTCCGCTCGAGTACCTCGCCGTCGACGGTCCGGCCGGCCTGGACATCGCCGTCGAGGTCGTCCTCAACGGTCATGTGGTCAGCCGGCCGCCGTACGCCTCGATGTACTGGAGCCCGGCCCAGATGCTCGCCCACATGACCGTTAACGGCGCCTCCGTCCGCCCGGGCGACCTGTGGGCCTCCGGCACCATCTCCGGCCCCGACCCCAGCCAGTTCGGCTCGTTCCTCGAGCTGAGCTGGGGCTGGCGGGAAGCCTTCGCCGTCGGCGACGACACCCGGACCGCCCTGGAGGACGGCGACGAGGTCACGCTCCGCTACTCCGCCCCCGGCACCTCCGGCGGCCGGATCACCCTGGGTGAGGTCACCGGCCGGATCGTCCCGGCCCGATAACCCTGCCGACGACGATCACCTGACCCTCAAGTGGGTGACGGCTTCCACGCTGCACTCGAGCCACGAGGCAGCGCCCTCGAGCAGTGGCGCCTGCGTCAACTGACCAGGCCTGCCAGCCGATCCCCTCGAACTGGCGTCCGTCGGCACCACGGCGTCGGCTGGCGAACCAACGCGCGACGTCCCCGTCATCGAGTGCCCCTCCGAGGAGCCTCGTGCGGACCGGCTGATACCGCCGACCGACCTCGGCTCGCTGGTATCACGCGTCCGCCCGGACGCTCTTAGGCCCTAAGTCCGGTTCGCGCGTGCCGGCCGTCTGCCCACGCGCGAACGGCATCTCAAGCAGAGGGGGTGAACCACCATGAACAAGATCAACGAGGCAATCGAGGAGACCGCCAAGGCTCCCGCCATGAAGAAGATCCTTGTGCGCAAGCCCGGCTCCGTCCGGCTCACCGCGCGCTGCAGCAACTACTGCTACGGCAACTGTTGCTGTCTGTAGGAACGGCCGGGGAGCCCGTGCCCGGTTCCGCCCGCTCACGGGCTCCCCAACCATCAACCAGGAGCCCCGAGTGACCGCAACCACCGACGACCGAGCCACCCTGCGCCTGCGACCGCTCACCTTCCTGCCCGAGGGTGACGGCGTGGTCGTCGGCTGCGCCCAGGTCGACTCCTATGTCGTGCTCCCACCGGACGGCGCGGCCCTGCTGGAACGGCTGACCCAGGTTCCGCGGCCGGAGGCGGCCCGCTGGTACGAGGAGACGTACGGCGAGCCTGTCGACCTCGACGACTTCGTCGAAACCCTGGCCGAGCTGGACTTCCTCGACGACGACTCGCTCGAAGTATCCGAGCCGCGAGAGGCTCCGCTTCCAACGTCTCGGCCAGCTCTTCTTCTCCCCGCTCAGCGGCCTGTTCGCCGTTGTCCTCGTCTGGGTCGCCGTCGCGTGCGTGGTCAGCGACCCGGGCCTGCTTCCCCACACAGACCACGTGTTCTTCTCCGACTACCTGCTCGTCATCGAGCTCACCGTTGCCTTCGGACAGATCCCGCTGATCCTGATCCACGAGGTGTTCCACGTGCTCGCGGCGCGCAGGCTGGGCGTCGCCGCCCGGATCGGCATCGGTCACCGGATGTACTTCGTCGTCTTCGAGACGGAGATGGACGGCCTGGTCGTCGTCCCCCGAGAGAAGCGCTACCTGCCGATGCTCGCGGGCATGCTGGCGGACTTCCTGATCGTCTGCGCGTTGACGGTCGTCGCCGCCTTGGCCAGTACGCCGGGCGGTCCACCGTCGCTCGTCGCCGGTGTGTGCCTGGCGCTGGCGTTCACGACCCTGATCCGGTTCGTGCTGGAGTTCCTGCTGTTCCTGCGCACCGACGTCTACTACCTGATCTGCACGCTGACCGGGACCATCGACCTGCACACGACCTCGACCGAGATCGTCGCGAACCGTTGGTGGCGCCTGATGGGCCGCAAGGAGCGGTTGCGCGACCCGGCCAGCTGGCACCCGAACGACGTACGGGTCGCCCGTTGGTACACACCTCTGCACGTGCTCGGCTACGCGTTCGCCATCCTGCTGCTGCTGGTCGTGCTCCTGCCGATCTCCTGGCGGTTCCTGGTCACCGCGCTCGGCCAGCTGGCGCATCCCGACCTGGCGTCGGGGCTGTTCTGGGACGCCCTCGGCCTGCTCCTGCTCAACGTCGCCCAGCCCCTGTTCGCCGGTGTGTTGTGGATCCGTGGCCGCAGCCCGCCAGCCCCAGCCGCCGCACCGCTCATAGCTCCCAACCACTTCTCTCGACCGTGAGGACCTGACCATGACCACGTCTCATCTCTGGCTTGCCGGCGACACCACCCTGCGCGAATGGCTCCGGGAGTCCGCCGTACCGAGCCTCGGCGTGCTGCCCGGGCACGCCCGCCGACGAGGCGCGTACACGGCGGCCGGTGCACTGATGCGCACAGTCGTTCCCGAGCTGCTGACGGGGCACGCCGACCTGGTGCAGCGCTACGACATCGAGGTCCTCGCGGCGGCTCCCGAGCTGGCCGATCGGGTCCGCAACGAGCGGACCACGCTGACCTCGGAGGCGGACCCGCAGACCAGGACCCGCTACTACCCCCACAACCGGACGGCGTGGATCGGGAGCGGGCTGGCGGACGTCACCCTGGCCGCTGCCGAGCTGCGCGGGCCTGGGCAGACCCTCGTCATCACCGAGGCCGAACACCTCGACGCGACCGACAACTCCTGGCTGGCCGGGCTCGTGCGGCGCGCCGACCCTGAGTCGCTGCAGATCGTGGTGGCCACCGGTGACGGAGACGTGGCTGGGCCTCTGCGGCAGGTGCTGGCCGACCACGCGAGCGGCAGTCCGTGGCCGACGTACCTCAGCCCCTCGCCCTCGGACCTTCGCGCGTACGTCGCCGGCCTGTGCCTCGACCCCGACCTCGATCTGCGCGCGGCGTACGACGGCGTCTCCCCTGACGAGCGCGCGCGCCTGCACGACGACGAGGCGGCGCGACTCGAGGCGCTCGGGGAGGTGTCGCTGCACCGCGGGGCGATCCCGTTCCACCGCGAACACGGGTCCGATCGACTCCTGGCCGCGAGCACGCTCTCGGCAGCGATGCAGGACGCGCTGATGAGCGGTTTCTACGACCAGGTCGTCGATCTCGGCGGCCGGGTCCGGGCGCTCGTGCCGTGGGCCGACGACGCCGAGACGTGCTGGCTGGCGACGGTGAAGATGACGATCGCCTATCAGGCGATGGGGATGCCCGACGAAGCCATGGAGCTCTTCGACGACGCGTGTGCCAACTCGACGCTTCCCAGCGTCCACATGCAGTCCGCCTACGGGCGGGCGATGGTCTACACGCGCTACTACGAGGAGGCGCGGCGTGACCTGCGGCGGGCCAAGGGCCTGATCAACACGGCGGTCGTGCTGGCCGGACTCAGCTCGGACGACCAGCGACGCGCCTACAACCGCACGTTCAACGAGAACGGGCTCGCGTTGATCGACATGCACCTCGGCAACGTCGACGAGGCCGTGGACCTGATCGAGGACGGCATCGAGCGGCTCGACCGCGAAGTCGAGGGTGGCCGCTACCTGCTGCACCGGTCCGTGCTGCGCTACAACCACGCGCAGCTGATGGTGCGCAACGGGGACATCGAGCGTGGGCTCGCGGAGTACACGCAACTGGTCGATCGAGGACCCCCACCACCCCGACTACTGGTTCGAACGTGCCGCACTGTTCGAGAAGCTCGGCCGCGTCGACGAGGCAATCGTCGACTACTCGGAGGCGATCCGGGTCGGGCCGCCCTACCCCGAGCCGATCTACAACCGCGGCGAGCTCCGGATGCGCGAGGGTGACGTCGCCGGCGCTCTGGCCGACTTCAGCCGGGTGCTCGACCTCGAACCCGGCTTCGTCGACGCCCTCGTCAACCGGGCGTCGCTGCTCCTCGAGCTCGGCGACCAGGCCGCCGCTGCTCGCGATGTCGACGCCGGCCTCGCCCTCGACCCCGAGCAGCCGCACCTGCTCTGCCTGTCGGGCGCGCTGCACCACGAGGACGGCCACCTGGAGGAGGCCCTCGAGTCCCTGGAGTTCGTGACCGCCATTGCCCCCGGTTTCGCACCAGGGTGGGCGGCCCTGGGCGCCGTACTCTTCGATCTCGGCGAGATCGACCGCAGCGTCGAGTCTCTGCAGCGTTCGCTCGAGCTGGTCGACGACGACGACGTCCGCTCCAACCTGGAGGTCGCCCGCGCCGCGGCGTAGCGCCGCGAAGGAGCCGACCCGGCTCTTGTTGACACAAAGGAGCGTCAGCGACGACTGTCAACAAGAGCCGGGTCGGCGACCCCGGTCAGGACTCGTCGCTGAAGGTGCCTCCATAGATGTCGGAGTTGCCGAAGGTGGCCGGACACTCGTTGTTCGGACCAGGCCTGATTGCGTCCGAGTGCGCGCCGGGCAACTCCGCGGCTGATGCCCGGTCACGTGGCCGGTCTCCCACCACTGGTTGCGCGCCTCCGCCGAGAACATCCTCGACGAACGCCTGCCGGTACGCGTTGATCGCGGGACAGACGGCGCCGTTGCGCATGTCGTTCCAGACTGCGGAGCCGAAGTCTCGAGTCGCGACGGCATAGTTGTAGTCGCCCAGGAACTCCGAGGTCAGCCCGTTCGCGCTGGATGCTCGCCCGTCGCCGACTGCACCCCGTAGCAGTGTGGTCCAGGCGCCGATGGCGCCCGTGTCGGCGTCGACCTCGGCATGCCGGACCACTCCGAGGACCCGGCGGGCCGACGTGGTGTCGTCTCGCCAGGGGTCGAGCCAGGCGTTGTAGACCAGCCAGGCATCCGTGCCGTCGGGAGAGATCGCGATCGCAGGGAAGTTTGCCCGGTCCGCTCCGTCGTTGGCGTTGATCGGGCCGGAGTAGGTCCGGCCACCGTTGGTGGAGCTGATGACGAACGCCCGCTCGTTGTTCGTCCCGGCTCGGTCGTCGGACCAGGTGATCAGGATCTGGTCAGTGGCGTCGTCCCCGGTCGGGGCGCCGTTGGCGATGTCGATGCTCGGGAACGTGTTCGTCCTGGCTCCTGCGATGCCGTCGATCGTGAACCGGCCCTGCGCCGGGTCGAACTGGCCGATGCCGGCGACGGTGACGATGGCGCGTGGCCGCTCGAAGTTGGCACCCCCGTCGAACGAGCGTGCCTGGTAGAACACGCCCTGACGGGTCCTGATGTCGGTCCCGATCCAGACGACGTAGACGACCCCGGCGCTGTCGGTGCGGATCGCGCATCCCTGGCGGCCACCGGTCTGGCTGTTGTTCGTGGCTGCGGTGAGCTGGCGGGTCCTCCACGTGTCGCCGCCGTCACCCGACCTTGCGAACAAGACGGGCTCCGAGCCCGCCGTACCGCGGAAGCCCACGTTGCACACGTAGACGTTGCCGAAGTGCGGACTCGATTCGGCGTTGTCTGCCCAGAGCTGTTCCTTGTCGCTGAACAGCGCCGAGTTCTGCCGGGTGACGATGACCGGGTCCATCCATGCCTCGTTGCTGCCGGCGATGGCACCCGCGATGTCATCAGTGCGAGACACGGCGATCGCCCCGGCGCCGCTGAACCCCTGGCGCCCGGGGAAGTTGGTGGCGATGTTCGCGTAGTACAGCCGCTGGCCGTTCGACCAGCTGAAGTCGCCACTGCCGTCCGGCACCGGCCCGAAGACGAGCTCCGGGTCACCGTTGGAGACCAGATCGTTCTCGAAGTAGTTCGGCAGCGTTCCTATCGGACCGGCGGGGTCCGGCACGCAGCCGGTGTCCGTCGCGGGTGGGACCCCCGGCGCGAGGTCGGGCTGTCCCATGCAGCTCGGGGCCACGCGTGCCGAGAAACCGGTGTATGTCGGCTGGGTCCAGGTCATTCCGGAGTCGGTCGAGAACTGGACGCCCGAGACACCGACCCCCGGCGTGAACGGGCAGGTGCGGTCATCGGCGGCGTTACACGCTTCCATGTCGATGTTGTCGTTGGCGCCCGCGGCCAAGACAGCCGGGTTGACGGGGTTGACGGCAAGTCCCGGCTCATTCTGCTTGTTCTGTGAGAACAGTGAGTCGTTGCTGCCGACGGTGACCTCGGTGGAGCCTCCAGGCGTGAGCGGGGCTCCGCTCGCCAGGCCTTGGAGGAGAAGTGTTGCGAGTGCCGCGAGAGTGGCGGCGGCGAGCCTTTTCATGCGCATGACGCTCCCTGGTGAGTAGACCGATGTGCGCGGCGCGGCAGGATCGCCTTCCAGTTGAGGAAGCCGGTCGAGGGGTCGCCTCGTCATCTTGCTCCAAGATTCAACTAGCAGCAATAGGCATGCCAACCGAAGAACGCTCTGCCGGCGGCGAGCGGCTCGGTCGGTCGCTGGGCAGGCTCGTCAGCTCGGCGGGCTAAGTCGGCAGGGGCCAAAAATAGGCGGTTCTGAGGGCTGTCTAGGTATTGGTTCCCGATGAGGCAAGGCGCCTGCGATCGCAGGCTGAACGCATGGATATCAACACCTTGCTCCGCGTCACCGTGCGGCCCGCCGGGTCCAGTGACCACGCGAGCATCCGCGCGGTGCTGCGGGCCGCATACGAGCAGTTCGCAGGCGCGCTGCCCAAGGACGCCTTCGACGAGTACCTCGCGGACCTGCTCGACCTCGAGCGCCACGCCCAGCACGGCAGGCTCCTGGTCGCGGAGTCCGACGGCAGAACGGTCGGATCGGGCGCCTTCTACACCGACGCGTCGGTTCAGGGCGTCGGCTGGCCCGAGGGCTGGTCGGGTGGCCGCGGGCTAGCCGTTCACCCAGATGCCCGCGGGCTCGGCGTGGGCCGCGCCCTGGTCGCCGAGTGCGAGCGACTGGCTCGAGCCGTCGGCTCGCCGGTGTTCGCCTTCCACACCGCTTCCTTCATGTCGGCCGCGATGGCGCTCTACGAACACCTCGGCTACGTCCGGGCACCCGAGTACGACCTCGACTTTGCCGACCACTTCGGCAGCGGCGAACCCATTTCCGCCCAGGGCCTCGCCTACCAGCGCAACTTGGACGACGCCGAGCAGGCCAGCTGAACCCCACTGAACCCCACCAGGAAACCGAACCGAGAGAGAGGCATCACCATGACCATCAAGACGGAGCGCTCGGCCGCAGCAAGCGCCGAAAGCTCCACCCCCGCCCCGGTTGCCGGGTTTGTGTGCTGTCCCGAATGCGACGGGCCGAGCATCGTCGAGTGGCGCGCGGCGCTGGACGGCACCGACGGTCCCGTCGACCACGTCAAGATCCGCTGCGGTGCCGGGCACTGGTTCCTCATGCCTGCGGCCGGACTCCGCCCGTACCTGGTCGGGTGACGGGGTCAGCCCTCGAGGTTCTCGATGGTGTGCATCGCGGCTTCCTCCGCGCTGGCACCAGCCCCGTCGATTCCTTCGTCCTCGGCGAAGAGTTCGTTATCGACGTCCTCGTGGGCACCTTCGTCGGGCGCGAGCAGACGTCCCGTGCGCTTGTCTCCTACCTCGCCACCGACCGGTCCATCGAGGATGTCGGCGTCGCGCTCCTCTTCGACGCCGGCCCAGACCTCCGGCTCCTCCTGCGCGACGCGTTCGTCGATGGTCTCGCCCTCGAGCTGTTCGCGGTCGGTGACCCCCTTGGCTGTCACTCCGCGCGGACGTTCAGGCGGCGAGATGCCTTCGTCGAGGATGTCGTCCACGCCCCGGTCGTCGAGCGTGTCTCCTGGCTGTAGCTGGTCGCTCATCCTTCGAACCTAGTCCCCCGCCCGGAACACGCAAGCCTTGTTGGCAGCTCCCGTGACGAAGCACCGGTAGCGTGAGGCCGGACGGTTCCCCACCGCCGTCTCCTCGCTTCCGAGTCCGCCCCGTGAAATCGAAGACAACCGAATCGATCGACGCCTCGTCTCAAGAGCGTCAGGGCAATCAGACTGGAGGATTCGATGTTGCGACGCACGGGCTTGGTGATCGGACTCGTCACGATTCTTGCCGCAACCGCTGGCGTTGCCGGACCGGGCGGTGCTCGGTCACCTGATCCAGCGAACACGCACGGCCATTCCGACGCGGACAGCCAGCTTCTGCCTGACGGCTTCAGCGACACAATGGAGCACGCGTTTGCGGACACCGACTATCCCACCGCGCTCGCCTGGCTGCCCGACGGGCGAATGCTCGCGACAACGAAGGAGGGGCGGCTGTGGCTGTTCCCTGAGACGGAGCAGGGATACGGCCAGCCCACGGTTGTTCTCGATCTCTCCTCGCAGATCTGCGCGGACACCGAGCGTGGCCTCGTGGGCCTCGCCGTCGATCCTGAGTACGTCACCAACGGATTCGTCTATCTGTACTGGACCCACGACGTGCACGGCGTGTGCGACAGCGAGAGACTCGCGGACGCCCCGCAGAACCGGGTGACGCGGCACAGGCTTGACGCGGACGGCTCAGAGGTTGCTCGGCAGGTCATCGTCGACCACATCGTCTCGCCGCGGCCGCACCATATCGCCGGCGACCTCGAATTCGACCGGAATGGATTCCTCTACATCTCGGTGGGCGACGGCGTGTGTCGCATCCCGGAGGCCACGGTGTGCGGCGGGCTGGACAACAACAGCCAGCTCAGGCGTCTACCGCACGGAAAGATCCTGCGAGTCACGCGTTACGGCTGGCCGGTTCCGGACAACCCCTACGTCGGCATCAAGGGAGCGCGCAGATGCACTCGGCCCAGCGGCGTACCTCCGGGGACCGGGCCCTGCAAGGAGATCTTCGCACTCGGCCTGCGCAACCCGTTCCGGATCGTGCGCCGCCCCGGCACCGACAACTTCTTCGTGAACGACGTCGGTCAGCATCACTGGGAGGAGATCGACCGGCTGAAGAAGGGGGCGAACTACGGGTGGAACGCCCGCGAGGGTCACTGCGCACGCGACTCGACGACCAACTGCGGCCCGACCCGATTCGTCAACCCGATCCACGACTACCCGCATGGGGACTGCCGTTCTGTGACAGGTGGTGCGTTCGTTCCCGTCGGCCTGTGGCCCGACTGGTTCGACGGCGCATACCTGTTCGCAGACTTCACCTGCGACAAGATCTTCCGCCTCGTCCAAGACGGGACCGGTGCGCGCCACGTCCGGTTCCTCGCCGGAATCCGGCAACCGGTCGATCTACGATTTGGTCCCTCACCCTTGGGAAGGTCCCTGTACTACATCAGCTTCTTCAAGCGCGAGATCCATCGCGTGACCTACAGCCAGCACAACATCGCTCCTGTCGCCGGCTTCTCCAGCCTTCCCAACGGCATGGCTGTGGCGTTCAACGGTGGCCGCAGCTACGACCCGGACCAGGATGGGATCGCCACCTGGCGCTGGAACTTCGGTGATGGACACAGCAGGACGACCGCGACGGCTTCGACGAACCACACCTACGGCCAGCCGGGCTCCTACAACGTGACCCTCACCGTCACCGACGCCGAGGGCGCAACGTCCAGGCCGTTCACCAAGAGGGTGACCGTACCCGAGCACCGGCCGAGCCTGAACGTGGACTGGCCACCAGGGACGAGGACCTTCGCGGTGGGCGCCCGGGTGTCGCTGACCGCGTCGGCGACCGACCCCGAGGACGGAACTCTGCCCGGCAGCGCGATCCGATGGGAGTTCCGGCTCCGCCACGGCAACCACTTCCACCCAATCGCCGTATCCCACGGCAATCAGGCCTCGGTCACCTACCCGCCACCGGAGGACCTCGAGGCGGCCGGGGACAGCAGCGTCGTGGCGATCGTCACGGCCACCGACTCCAACGGCCTGACGTCGACAGACCAGCACACCCTGGCTCCCTCGAGAGTCCGCCTGACGTTCCGCACGTCACCGGACGGTGGGGTCATCCGAATTGACGGCGGCCTGCGGCGAGCCACGTTCTCCGCGATGCCTTGGGTTGGGCAGACCTTCCGTGTTCGCGCGCCCGATCAACGTATCGACGGACGCCGATACGTCTTCGGCTCCTGGTCAGACGGCAAGCCACGCGAGCACAACATCACCGCTCCACGAGCGTCGAGCACCTTCACGGCGAGGTTCCATCGCCCCGGCTGACGGCCCCAAGCCTCGTCGCTCGTTGTCGGTCAGGCCGGCTCTTGTTGCGCCCCATGTGGTCTGCGCTCCTGGGAGCGGTCGTCGAGCTAGCGGCTGGCCCAGCTCGGTTCGCCGTCGATGACCAGCGCACTCAGGCCGGTGGAGAACGGGACGACCTCGGTCGGATCCGCCACCTCGAGTCGGATGAGGTCGGGCGGGTCGGTCTCGGACGCCCTGAGAAAGGCGATCGACTCGGCGTCCCACGACCAAGCCGGACCTTCGTCGAACTCGTCATCGCCCGAGGTGAGCTGGCACAGACTTCGGTCCGTCTCTTCGTCGACGACGAGATCCCTCTCGCAGTCCAGCGGCCCTCCGTCGGCTGCGACCAGATAGAGATCGCCGTCCCTGGTGAAGACGACCCGATCGTCGCCCTTCTTTGGGGAGCCCATCGAGTCACTGTCGGGTCCTGACGTGAGACGGATGGGCTGTGAGGAGGGGCCGGGCGGCCGATAGTAGATGCCGGGTTCTGACCCTTCTTCCTTGCTGACCACCAGGCCCCCGGTGCCGGTGTAGCTGAGGTCGCTCAGTCCCTTGTCGGGGAACCCTGCTACCGCTGCCATCGATCCCCCGTCAACGTGCCCGTCCTCGTCGACCTTCGCCAAGAAGACGGCTTGGACAGGTGGGGCGAGGGGCTGCACAGCCAGGGCCCCGCCAGCCACGAACGCTGCCCCCGAAATGGGGTTGCTGTCGACTGAGGCCGGGCTGGTGGGGGGCAGGTTTGGTGTGTCGGTGGGAGGGGGGCTCTCCGTCTCGGTCTCCGTCGGAGTTTCGGTTGGTGTCTCGGTCGGGCTCTCGGTCGGAGTTTCGGTCGGAGTGTCGGTCGGAGGCTCGGTGGGGATCTCGGTGGGGATCTCGGTGGGGCCCTCCGTCGGAAGCTCGGTGGTGGGCGGCGTGGACGTCGTCGAGCTTTCGCCGGTCTCGCAGATCAGCGCCACGCGACCGTGCGCGCGACGAGGCCAGGCGAGTCGGCCAGGGCAATAGAGCGGGTCAGCCGGAGGATCGAACATCTCCTCGGGCTCACCGTCGGCGCGGACCACCATCTGGGTCCACTTGCCGTCGGCACCCCGGGACGCGAACTGGAGCACCTTGAGATCTCGCGACATCGAGGGGAAGCGCTGGTCCCCTTCCCCGTGCACGAGTTCGCGGGTGCCGTCCTCGTAGACCAAGTACAGGTCGACCCCGTTGGAGTCGGTATGGATCGGAAGGATCACCGTGGATCTGGTGATCGGTTGGAGGTCGACGGATGTCGTCACCGTCGGGGTGGTGCTGGGTCCGGTGGTGGGCTCCTCGTCATCTCCACCGGTCAGGACGACGGCGCTGGCCACTGCCACCGCCGAGAGCACTGCCAGCACGCCTGCCGCGACGATGAGCGCTGCCCTGCGGGAGTGCGCGTTCCTCCACCGCTTCAATCCGCCGCTCCACCACGGGCTCGAAACCGGGCTCGAAACCGGCCTCGAACCTGGCGGCCCCGCACCCGGGGGCGCCGTAGCTGTCGGCACCGTGTCGGCTGCCGACACCTGCTGCGTCGCGTCTGATCCAGCCACAACCGAGCTGGCATCTGCGGCAACGAGAGCCTCGGCCGCCACGGTCGCGCCCTCGACCGGCGACGCCCCAGAAGCCGCGTCCCGCGTCGGCCACCGCGGCAGGTCGCTGGCGGGCAGGGGTGCGGTCTCCTGGGAGCCCGGCTGGTAGCGCAGCGCGCCCAGCGCGATGTCGTGCTTGGGGTGGATGTCCATGGCCATCCGCCCACCGAACTCGGCCTGAAGCAGGTGGCTGACCAGGGGAATCCGAGAGCTTCCCCCCACCAACACCACCGCGGCAATGTTGTCGGCGCTCGTCTCGGCCGACCGCAGCGCCCGCCGTACGGCGGCCAGGGTGTCGTGCAACGCCGGGGTGATCAAGGCCTCGAAGTCCGTCCTGGTCACCCGGACCGAGACGGACAAACCCGGCAGCGTCACCGGAACCACGGCATCGACGTCGTTGGACAGCGCCTCCTTGGCCTCGACGCACTCGCGCCTCAACCTGGCGACGCCCGCGGTGACCAGCGGGTCAGCGGGGTCCAACTGGCCAGCGGCGTCACCCAGTTCTGCGAGGACCTGTCCGAACACGGCCTCGTCGAAGTCGATGCCGCCCAGATGCTCAACCCCGTCGGGCGAACCCAGGATCCTGAAACCCACCTCCTGCTTCTGGAGGACGCACACGTCGAAGGTGCCTCCACCCAGGTCATAAACGACCAATTGGTCGCCTGGCGACAGGCGAGCCCGTGCCGTGTACTGCGAGGCAGCGGCCTCGGGCTCGGTGCACGTCACCGCCCGGGGAAGATCTGCAAGCGTGACCACCTGGTCGAGCAGCTCCCGCTTGTAGCCGCCCCAGTTCGCGGGATAGGTCAACACAACACCGTCCGGTGCAGAGCCCTGCCGCTCGACCACGCGCTCGACCACCCAACCGAGCAGCCTCGCGGTCAGCGCCTGAGGCGAGAACGGCTGACCCGCCACCAGGATCGGCACCGCGTCACCCAGCCTGCGCTTGAACTCCCGCACCGCTCGACCCGGCTCGACCGCCGCGCGACGCTCAGCCGCCTCCCCGAACAGGAACGTCCCGTCCTGCTGCAAGAACAACACCGACGGGACCTGAAGAGCGCGGTTCCCCAGCCCGACCATCGTCGGCCCGGAGCCGTCATCTACCGCAGCAGCCGTGAACGTCGTCCCGAGGTCGACGCCGAGCCGGTAGGCCATGACCGGACATTACCGGGACCAAAGGGACAGCACGGAGCTCAACACGACGGGCCGGCCCCAGTGGTCTGGTCAGGATGAGCGGTTGTTGAGCGCTCGTTGAGCCCCCTGGTGCAAGGTACCGATCTGACCCAGGAGGAGCCGTGACACCCATCCCGACGTACGTGTATGGAACCGACCCGATCTCGATCGCAGGCGTGGTCAGCCAGCTCCGAATGCAGCCGGAGGTGCGCGTCGTCGACGAGATGGCGGTCGACGAGGCGGCCGTGGCCGTCGTTGTGTGCGACGGGCTCGACGACGACACCCAGCGGGTGATGCGGGCGCTGTGCCGGGGCAACAAACCGCGCATCGTGCTGGTGGCCTCGAGCATCGATGACGCGGCCCTCGTGAGCGCGGCGGAAGCCGGCGTGGGAGGTTTGCTGCGCCGTGGCGACGCCACCTCCGACGCGCTGGTACGCACGATCACTCGCGTCGCGCGCGGCGAGGGCGAGGTACCGCCCGATCTTCTGGGCCGCCTGCTGGAGCAGGTCGGCCGGCTTCAGCGTCAGGTGCTCAGCCCGCGCGGGCTCTCGTTCAGCGGCCTCACCCCGCGTGAGACCGAGGTGCTCAGGCTGGTGGCCGAGGGACACGACACGTCAGAGATCGCCGAGCAGATGTGCTACTCCGAACGCACGGTCAAGAATGTGCTGCACGACCTCACGACCAGGTTGCAACTGCGCAACCGCACCCATGCTGTGGCCTACGCGATGCGTGAGGGCCTGATCTGAGGGGTCGAGCCCGCGGGCTTGGCTAGCCACCCACCCCAGGTCACCCGGCCAGGATGCCTTCGATCGTGCGGGTGGCGGCGCGCGCAGCGATCTGAGTCGCGCGTCCGGACAGCGGGTGCCGTTCGAGGTTCTGCCAGGTCCCCAGCGCGAGCACGGCTGCCTGTCGCAAGTCGTCTGAGGAGGTCTGGGGAGCCAGCCCGAGCCGGGACGTCGGGTCGTTTCCGGACCCACCCATCAACCGGTCGAGCTCGGCCTGCTGGTCAGGCGTCAGCGTGAGCTCACCTGCCCGGAGCTGGAAGAGCACCCGCACCTCCTCGAACTCGTGGGCACCCGCAGTGATCTCCTCGAGGCGACGTAGCAGGGCGGGCCCGTCGCTGACGAGCCCTCGTTCAAAAGCGGCCCGAAGGGCCCGGACCGCCGAACGCGCCTTGAGGACGCGGGCCCGAGACTCGAACTGCCGCAGTACGACGTCCCGTAACGCTTGAAGCCCGCTCACGTCCGCGAGCCTGGCGCTGAGCTCGACGGAACTCGTCGCTGCGCCCGATCGGATCTGCTCCACGGAAAGCCGGACGCCGAAGAGCCCGAGCCGTTCCAGGAGCCGGGCCCGCCGTTCCGGCGGCACCGCGATCCCGGTCTGTTTGCCCGCGAATCGGTCGGCGGTGAGGAGTACGTCGGCGATCTCCTCGGCGGAGGCCCGGGCGATTCTCACCAGGTCGGCGTACTCCGCCTCTCTGAGCGTGGCTGCGGCGTGTCCGAGGAGGCCGTTGACCGGGATGACGATCGGGCAGAGCCGATGGAGGCGAGGCTCCGCCTGGTATCGGCGAGCAATGCGATCTGCAACCTGCATCGCGTCGACGCGGGACGACCCGATCTCGTCGGCTCGGGAGAGCACCCCGACGGTGTTGACCGGAGTCCCGCGCGCGACCTCGTCGTCGTGGAAGGACTCCAGGAACCGGACGTCGGAGGAGTGCGTGTGGCGCAGCAGGTACATCACGGCGTCGGCGACGGGCGGGTGTCCTTCCTCGGCTGTCATCACGCGATGGGTCCGCAGGGAGACGTCCGTGGAGATCGACGCGATGCCTGGCGTGTCAATGAGGACGAGGTCCAGGAGCCGGCTCGAGGGCCAGCCGATCTCCAAGTGGTCAACACGTTCCGCGCTGAGCCCACCGAGGTCCACTTCCAGCGCACCGTCGCCTCGACGGTACGAACGCTCCACCGCGTCGCCTTCGATGGGGAAGACCTTCGCAAAGGGCCGGTCGGAGTGGCGGTACCACGTGACGATCCGGGTGCACTCCCCCGCGTCCGTCGGCGCCAGCTCTTCGCCGATGATGGCGTTGAGCAGCGTCGACTTGCCTGCCTTCACCTTGCCCGCGATCGCGAGACGGATCGGGCCGTTCACCCGGCCGGCGACGTCCCGGAGCTCGCGGGCAGCCTCAGCCGACACCGCGTGGGCGGCCGCCTCCTGGGCCAGCGCGACGATGCGGGGGGTGAGGTCGTCAGCCATCTGCCCCCCTTCCGGCGAGCTCCCGCATGCTCGATCGGATGGCCACCAGTCGCTGCGCCTCCGCGTCGACCGCGGCCGAGCGGGCCGCCTGGGCGTCGGGACCGAGCGTGGCGGCCCGACGCGCGGCCTCGAGCGCGGCTCCCGTCGACGCCTGGATCGAGGTGGCGCGGGAGGCGAACTCGTCGCGAAGCCGCCGCTGGGTACGCCGGAGACCGTCACGAGTGGCTTTGTTCATCTGAAACGCGACCTCGTCGATGAACTTGGCGGCCGCTGCCTTTGCTTGTGTCTGCCGGTAGCCGCGTTGCCGCTTTCCCTCGTCCCACAGCAATTTGCCGCCCACAGTGACGCCCAGGGTCGCGGCGCCCGCCGCGGCGATCACCCAGCCGATCACCGGTACGACGCTGAACGCCATCATCGGAAGGAACACCGACGTCCGCGCGACCAGCATCAGCGAACCCAGGCGTCCCCCGGGCATGGAGAACGTCGATGCGGACGCCAGCTCCAGCTCCGACAGCGCCCGGCTGAGGTCGTCGAGCTCGAGCTCGACACCGGCTCCCGCATCGAGGTTGAACTGCCGCGAGACAGTGTCACTGAGTGCGCTCGGCCCGCAGCCGAAGCAGGTCGCGATTCTCGACGCCGGCCGTCGCGACCTGGCGGCGCAGCCATGCCTCCGTGTCCGGCCAGGTGTCGCGCGGGTCTGCACTCGTCGATAATCTCTCGCACGTCGCGCAGAACCGTCCGAAGCCGGGCCTGCAGGTCGTACTCCACGTCGGCGACCAGGTCCTGGATCCCGTCTGCGAGCATCTGCTGCCACGCCGACGAGGGAGCGGTCAGCGAGCGCGCCCGCTCGTTGGCCTGGCCGAGCCTGCTGACCACGACCTGGCTCTCCTCGGGTCGGGCCAGCACGATCCGTTCCGTGTCGGACTCGTGCGCCAGCTGGCTGGCCACGAAGTCGACGTCGTGTGCGACGGTCGCCGCAGCCTTCGCCGTGCTGCTGCGGAAGACGTCCTTTCCGAGGAACTCGACAAGCGGGGCGAAACCACTCTCCGAGTTCAGGTCCGGCTGACGTGCTGGCGCGCAGCCTGAGGAACGACGAGACTGGGATCACCGGGAGATCCAGCCCCGCGTCGGTGACATGTTGGCGGGTGAGCTCGACCACCCGGCGCCAGTGCAGGTACAGGTCGGTCTTGGTCACGACCACCGCAGCCATCGGGCACCGGCCGACGGCCGTCTTGAGGAAGTCCAGCTCGGGCGCCGTCAGCTCCTGTGACGCGTCGGTCACGAACAGCAACGCGTCAGCACCGTTGAGGCTCGCCAGGGTCACCTGACCGTGAACCGAGTCGAGGCCACCGACCCCTGGCGTGTCCAGCAGGCACAGGCCGCTGCGGAGGAGCCGGTGCGGCACTCGAAGCTCGACCGAGCGGACGTTGTTCGCGCCCTCGTCCACCGCCTCGGAGACGAGACGCGCAAGGTCCTTGATGCCCACTTGTTTCGCAGTGGGTTCAGGGTCGCCGGGACGTTGCAGATACGCGGTGACGGCCACCTTCTCGCCGTACTTCACCAGAGTGGGAACGGCGGTGACGATGTCAGCGTCGACCGGACAGGCGGAGGTCTGGATCAGTGCGTTCACCAGCGTGCTCTTGCCGCGCTTGAACTCCCCGACGACGGCAACCGTCACTGACCTCGACTCGATCCTCTGCTTGGCGTGCGCCAGCCGCTCGATGAGATCGGGGCGAAGTCGGTCGGCCGCGAGCGCCTCGCTGTCGTTGATGGCCGAGATCAGGCTGGGGACGCCTGACCGGGACTCGGCGCCGCGGGTGGGCATGACCGGCTTGGGGGCCGGCGGTGGCGCGCTGGGTTGCTCAGGCGCGGCCTGCTCCGGGTCAGCGTCGCGCTCGGCCTGCGCCGGCGTCTCCCCCTCGGCGACCTGCGACGTCGACCAGGCGAGGAAGTGGTTGCAGTTGGCGCAGAAGACTGACCCGTCGTCGTTCTGGTGCCCGCAACTGCTGCACCTTGTCATCCGCCCATCCCACATGTGCGCTGCACACATGTCAGGCTAGCGAGATACTGAGGCGAGTGCACCGAGCCGAATCGAGGACGCCGTGGCGACGGAAGACCAGTGCGCTGCCTGCGGTGAACGCAACCCCGCCGGGTCGACATTCTGCGTGTTCTGCGGCACCTACCTCGGGTGGGACGAGCCGGGTCAGGGTCCTGCCGTCTCGTCACAGCAACCGCCACAACAGCCGCAACCGACGGTCTCGCCGGTGGGTCCCGCCCAGCCGCCGCCCAGGGCCGACGGCACAGCGGCGCCGACGCCGCAGCCTGCCAGTGCGTCTCCAGCTCCCCAGACGGTCCAGCCCGGGGGATGCCCGTCCTGCGGGCAGCCGAACGACTCGTCCCGCCGGTTCTGCAGCAGATGCGGCACACCGCTGGCGGCCGCGGCGCCGCAGCTCGCGACTGTGGCACCCACGACCACGAGCTCACCCTCGAAGGGCGTGGTGGCGCTTCGGCGATCCCGCGGAGCGCAGGGCGCGTCGCGACTACCGCCGCAGTCTTCCCCTTCTCTACAGGTGGAGGCGCGTGATCGTCACCGTGGTCGCAGTGCTCGGGACCACCTTGCTCCTGAACGTGGCGGGTCGCGACCCGGTCGGTTGGGTCAAGCAACGTTGGTACGACCTCCGGGGTGAGACAGAGGTGATTTCCGACGTGACCGCCGAGGCCGTGCCACCGGACTCCGTCGCTGACTCGTACAGCGTCGAGGGTGTGGTCGACTCGGCGGAGGTAGACGCGTGGGCGGCGGCCTGGCGCTCCGACACAGTCGCTGCCGCTGAGTGCGACGACAGCGAGTACGTCGGGAAGATCCGGCTGATCCTCGAGGAACCCACCCGCGTTCGCGGCCTCGACGTGTGGGCCGGAGTGGCGCGGACCGGGGACCGTCAGCGTCAGTTCCGTCCCAGGCGTCTCGACGTGTCCTTCGACGGAGAGTGCGTCACGGCTGAGCTCGACGACAAGCCAGGTCCTCAGCGGGTCGACTTCGACACTGGTGACGCGGTCGACTCCATCACGATCGCGGTGGGCTCGGCGTACCCTCCCAAGACCGATCCGCCGGACGAGCTCGTGGCGATCGGCAGGGTCGACCTGTTGCGTCGACCCGACTGACCGATCTGCGACGGGCGGCTCCCAGGCCCTAGGGCAGCGGTGCCACCTGGTAGGCAGCCGGGCAGCCGGAGCTGACCAGCTCGGGGTGGAGGGCCTCGGCGTCGTCACACAGTGCCTGCGCGTCCTCGGGCGTGTCGGCGTCCAGATAGACGATGAACGCTGGCTCCGCGGGCCCCGGATCAAGCGCGAACGCCTCCGAGCTCAACACCTCCGCCGGGATCCCCTGGTCGACGAACTCCTGACGGGCAGTCTGGGCCGCCGCCTCGGCGAAGGGGTTGCCCTCGACGATGATGAAGTCGAGTGGCGCGATGAACTCCAGCGGCTCGTCAGCGGGAGTCGCGATGGACGTCGTCGGCGACGTGGGCGCAGAAGGCGAGGTGGGCGGCGACGTCGGCGGGGTCGTCTCGCCGCCGCCGTCTGGAGGCAGGACGTCGATCGTGGGGCTCGCGGTTGGATCCGGCGCGGTTGGCGGAACGGTCGTGGTGGCACAGGCCGGCGGATCCGAGGGCGCGGAGTTGGCCGCCCCCTCGCGGACGGCCTCGAGCTGGTAGCAGTACCTGTCGGCGGTCTCGACCCGGAGCCTCAGCTCGTTGGTCGGTGGGTCGACGGGCTGGCTGTCGGAGTTCGGAAGCGTCTGCAGCAGCACGAAACTGTCCACCTCTGACTGGTCGTCCCAGGTCAGGGTCACGAATCCCGGGGCCTCGGGGTCGGCGACGACCACCAGGCCGGTCGGGGCGTCGGGCGGCTTGGCCTCCTCGGCGGTGGTCGGATCAGACTTGAGCAGTGCATAGGCGATGCCGGCAATCGCGGCGACAGCCACCAGGCTCGCGACCGCGACGACCATCGGCGTGAGAATCGGCTTCTGGTTGAAGGCCCCGTCGACGACGGGTCGCTCCGGCGTGGACATCGTCGGATGCTGGCCGATGGGCTGCTCCGGCTGGTCGGGAGCGCAGACCACCTGGAACGGCAGCCGCTGCGGCGTACCGCGGAGCACCGGGTGCCGGGTGCGCACCTTCAGCCGCGCGGTCACCTCACCGCCGAGTGGCACCTCGACGACCGCCGGGGTGACGAGAAAGCCGAGGGCCTGGTCCGGGCTCTCGGCGGTCAGCCGCAGCCGTGCCGGAGCGTTGCCGCCGTTCTGAATCTTGAGGGTGTGCCGGCCGCTCCAACGGCCCGTCGACGCGAGCGGAGTGAGCTTGGCCTGAAGCCCTGACACCGCCCCGATCTCCAGGTCGCCTTCCGCGACCGCGCTCCCTCCGCCCTCGATCTGGGAACGGGCCCGAACCCCGAACGGGAAAATGCCCCCTGGTGCGCCCGGCCCGGACGGTGGAGAGAAGACGACAACCGCGGTGGCCTCCTGCTGTGGATACACGGAGACGGTCGGTGGCTGCACCTCGACCCAGGGCAGCGGGACGGCGGCGACAACGTCGATGGCATAGCCCTCGACCACAGTGCCGGGGTTGAAGATCGTGACGACGATGCGTGCCTCGGCACCGGGCTGCATGCTCACCCGGGTCGGCTCGAACCGGAGGACTGGGTCGGTCACGACGAGCCCCTCTCTGTCATCGGACGACAGCCTAGTGATGCTTGTGGGCCTCAGGAGCGTTTCGGCCCGTCGACAATGCGGTGCACTCCGCGTTGCCCGTATGGGCAAGCATCCGTGCCCGGTGGCCGGACCGGCCCCTGCTCGCCGTCGTACTCGGACGGGGACAGACTCGTCGGGTGATCCATGAGGTGGACTCGGCGCTGCTCGCCCTCATCGAGCGGGAGGCGGCGGGGACGACGGACGTCGAGGTGGTGTTCGACGCCCCGACGAAGGAATGGGCCGGACGGCGCAACGCGCCCACCATCGACGTCTACCTCTACGACATCCGCGAGGATCTGCGGCGGCGCGAACGAGGGCTTCTCAACGAGTACGACGCACAGCAGCGCATTGCTGCTCGGCACCTTCCTCCGCGGTACTTCAAGCTCTCGTACCTGGTGACCGCCTGGACCCAACGTCCCGAGGATGAGCACCGCCTGCTCTCGTCGCTGCTGGCGTGCTTCCTGCGGCATGAGGCGCTCCCCGGCGACCTGCTCTCCGGGCCGCTCGCCGAGCTCGGCCTGAGCGTCCCCGTCACGGTGGCCCTCCCGCCCCCGGAAGACCGGTCCTTCGCCGACGTCTGGTCAGCGTTGGGAGGCGAACTGAAACCCTCCCTCGACCTGGTGGTCAGCGCGCCGACCTGGACCGGTCGCCGCTTCGAAGCCGCCACTCATGTCGCGGAGCCGCCTCGGGTCTCGATGGGAGGGACGGCCGACGACTGGCCGCCGCGAGAGCAGGCGCGCCGGGCGAGCGACAGGGCCCGCGAAGCGGCGTCGCGGCCCGCACGGAAGCGATCGCGCAAGAGGACCGGATGAGCCGGGCGGGACCGGACAGCTACCTCGCGGCCCGGCTCGCTCTGGTCGAGCGACGGGTGCGTTCGGTCGTCGACCGGCGTCGGGTCGACGACCCGGCCCCGGACGACCCGTTTCGCGGTCTCTATGTCAACGACGAGACGGTCGACCGGCTTCTCGGTGACGTCGAGCCGTGGCCGGCCCCGGATGCCGAGTCGCACGCACGGGTCGAGCGCGAGGCCGACCAGGCCGAGGCCGACGGCCACGTCAGCCGACTACGGCGGCTGGCGCGCGACGCGAAACTCTCCGACCTTGACGTCGAGCTGCTCGTCATCGCGCTGATCCCCGACCTCGACAGCAGGTTCGAGCGCCTGTTCGGCTATCTGAACGACGACGTGACCAGGCGACGCGCCAACGTCGGTCTGGCGCTCGAGCTGGCCGGCGCCTCCCCGATGTCCGCGGACGCTCGGGGCAGGGTTGCCGCGACGGGCCCACTCATCGACAACGGCCTGGTCCTCGTGGACGACGTCGAGCGGCCGTTCCTCACCCGGTCGTTGCGGGTGCCGGACCGGGTTGCCGGCCACCTCCTGGGCGACGACATCCCCGAGGCGTCGCTGCGACTCATGCTCGAGGACGTCGACGGATACCCGAGCGCGCTTGCCGACCGGCTCGCCCTGGGGCTGGGCGCGGGGGTCATGCTGACGCACATCACCGAGCACGAGGCCGGAACGGGGGCCGCAACCGCCGTCGCGGCACTGTCGGGTGCCGGGCGGCCGGCGGTCGTCGTGGACCTGTCCTTGCTGGCCCGCGACCCCGACCCCGTCGGCCTCGCTCTCGTTGCCGGCCGCGAGGCACTGTTGCGGGGCGCCGGGCTGGTGGCGGGACCGATCGAGGTGCTCGCGGACGCGTCCGTCGAGGCGGTTCACCGGTTGACCCGATCGGCAGTCCCGGTCCTGTTCATCGGCGCGGCGACGTGGGATCCCCGGTGGAGCGGAACGACGCCGCTGACCGTGGAGGCTCCTGCACTCGGTGCCCGAGAGCGGGCTTCGCTGCTGAAGCGGCATCTGGAGAACGCGGGCGCAGAGTTCGGGGCCGACGCCCTGGGGGCTCACCTCTCGCTCGGACCGGGACAGGTCGACAAGGCAGTGCGGGCAGCCCAGTCGTCGGCGCTGCTCAACGGCGGCTCGCTCACGGCAGACGATCTGCGGCGCGGCGTACGAGCGCAGAACGCCGCGGGCCTGGAGCGGCTCGCTCGGCGGATCGAGCCCGAGGTCGGGTGGGCGGACCTGGTGCTCGCACCGTCAGTACGTCGGGCACTGGAGGAGCTGTCGGCGCGAGCTCGTCATCGCGACACCGTGCTGGTGGACTGGCGGATGCGCCGCGGCGGCGGTCGTGGCCGTGGCGTGACGGCGTTGTTCGCCGGCGACTCGGGCACCGGCAAGACCATGTCCGCGGAAGTCATCGCCGCCGATCTCGGCCTGGACCTCTACACCGTGAACCTGGCAACGGTCGTCGACAAGTACGTGGGCGAGACCGAGAAGAACCTGGAGCGGATCTTCGCCGAAGCCGGCGGGGTCAACGCGGTGCTGTTCTTCGACGAGGCCGACGCCATCTTCGGCAAACGCAGCGACGTGCGGGACGCTCACGACCGCTACGCGAACATCGAGAGCGCCTACCTCCTGCAGCGCCTGGAGACGTTCGACGGCCTTGCCATCCTTGCGACCAACCTGCGATCGAACATCGACGAGGCGTTCACCCGGCGACTGGACGCGATCATCGACTTCCCCGCGCCCACCCCGGACCTGCGAGCGCAGCTGTGGCGACAGTGTCTGGCGCCGCCGTTGCCGGTCGGCTCGGACATCGACGTCGAGTTCTGCGCCGAGTCCTTCGAGCTGGCGGGTGGCAACATCCGCTCGGCATCCATCACCGCTGCCTACCTGGCGGCGGCGTCCGGTCAGCCGGTCGGCATGGCCGACGTGATCGCGGCCGTCGGCCAGGAGTACCGGAAACTCGGCAGGCTGGTTCTGGAACGCGAGTTCGGGACCTACTTGTCAATGCTCGGTGGCTCGTCGCCCACCTCCCGCGACCGCTGAGTGCTGCCCGATCGGGCAGCCTCCGCTGCGCGAATCCGGGGGAATCGGGCACTCCCCGGCATCGACTTCGAGTGCGATGCTGAAGTCATCGCATCGTCGGAAGGACTTCGCCATGCGCGACCACAGCTATGACTCCGAAGAAGCCGCCCTACGCCCCAAGACCGGGCGGGTCGAGGCGCCGGTCACCGACCGGATGGCGCGCGCCGCGGTCGAAGGGCGAAGCGACGTCCTGGGCGGCCCGGGCCTGCTCGGGCTCCAACGCGCGGTCGGCAACGGCGGCGTCACCTCGATGATCGAGGAGGAGCGTTCGCCGGTCCACGACGTCATCTCCTCGAGCGGGCGCCCGCTCGACGAGGACACCCGCACCGACATGGAGGCCAGGCTCGGCCACGACTTCGGCGATGTCCGGGTGCACGACGACAGCGCCGCACATGAATCCGCGCAGGCGGTCAACGCACACGCGTACACCGTCGGCTCCAACATCGTCTTCCAGCGCGACAAGTACGACCCGTCGTCCGACGGCGGGCGGACCATGCTTGCTCACGAGCTCACCCACGTCGTACAGCAGCGCAGCGGGCCGGTCGACGGCACGCCGTCGGCGGGTGGCATCAAGGTCAGCGACCCGTCAGACCGCTTCGAGCGGGATGCTGCCGCCAACGCCGAGCGGGTGATGTCGGCGCCACCTGAAGCCGCGCCCACGAACGTCGCTGCGCCTGCCCCGGCGATCCAGCGCGACGTCGACGAGGACGCTCCTGTGCAGCGGGCAGAGGCGCCTGAGGAAGAAGAGGAGGAGACGGCTCAGGGCTCCTTCGTCCAGCGCGAGGCCGCGCCTGAGGAAGAGGAAGAGGAGCCGGCCGGCTAGTTACCCGCTCGTTCCCGTGGCGGCCTCCTCGAGCTGGAGCAGAGCCTCCTCGAGCCGGTCCACCCGGTCCGGCAGGACCGCGGGGTACGCCGCGTCGACGAACCTGCCGCTGGTGCTGCCGACCCGCCATTCGTAGGTCATCGTCGCCAGGTCGTGACCCTGAGCCTCGATGTCCTCGAGCGTCGCCAGGTCGGCGTCGGCGACCGCCTGCCGTGCGGCAGCGACCGCCGCCTCGTCGAAGTGGCACCACAGCGTCTTCTCGCCGCTGACCACGACCCAGACATCGCCGTCGTCGCCGTACTCCCGCTCGCGGACCTCGCTGCGCCGCGGGTCCTCGTAGCGCGTGCGGAGATAGGCGCCCTTGCTCACGGTCTGGCTCATGGCACGGTCCAGTCCTTCTTGGTCACCGACTCGATGGAGTTGAGGAACGGGACGTAGTGGCCCCGCTTCACGTCGGAGCCTACGGACATGATGCTTCCCGAGTCCTGGTCGACGAGCTCCTTGGCCGCGTCGGTGCCGAGCTGGGCCTCGACGTCGCCGTAGTGCTCGGGCTTGTCGCCCCGGAACTTCTTGCTCTCCGGCTCGTCGGCGTCCTCCTCTTGGTACTCGTCGTCGAGCCCGAACATGTGGCCGGCCTCGTGGGCGGCGGTGTTCTGCGTGACCTCACGGCTGCCGCCCTCCCCCATGTCGGAGATCTGGATGTCCGCGCGGCGGTACTTCTCCTCGTCGGTGGTGTGCTTCTCACCCGCGCTCACGGCCTCGCCCTGCGCCCCCCAGCCCAGCTCCGAGTTGAGCTTGTCGAGCACAGCCTGCGCACGTTCCTTGCCCAGCTTGGTGTTGAGGGTCCTGCTGCCCTTGGCACGTCGTCCGCCCGACTGAGAACAGGCGCAGGTCGTGCTTCTTCCCGTCCGAGCCGACCCGCTCTCCGAGCACGAAGCCCTTCCGCTTGATGATCGCGGCTACGTCCGCGATCGCGGTGACCATGTCCGGCGTCAGTTCGGAGCTGTTGTTCGCGAACCCGCCGATCTGCTCGATCAGTGGCTTGTCCCGGACGGTCGACGTCTCGGTCTCGGACACGTCCCGGCTCTCCAGCGTGGAGGTGTCGCCCTGGACGAACGAGCGGAACCTGGGCGGCGCCTTCTCACCGGCCTTGCCCTTGGGCACCTTGAGCGCGGACATCGTGTTGTGCGCCTTGTCGGCGTCGACCAGCTCGACCTTCACGTCGACCACGCCGCGGTGCTCGGCGAACGTCGGGTCCTTGGTCATGAGCTCGTGCTTCTTGCTCCACGCCGTGGCCACGCTCGTCTGGAAGTCCGCCCCGAACTTCGTCTTCTCGGCGGCCGTCCACTTGAAGTCGGCACGCTGCGCCCGGGTGAACTTGTGTGAGCGGAACGGCTCCTTGCGCATGTCGGCGCGGGTGAAGTCCTTGAAGTCGATGTGCACCCGTAGCGTCACGGTCACGTCGCCCTTCACCGGCATCGGCCCGTTCGGCTTGTAGTCCAGCTCGAATTGCCCGTTGTCGGACTGGAACCTCGTCTTGTCGAACTTCGGGTCGGTCGCTGGTCCTGCCGGCTTCACGTCGGGCGGCGCCGGCTGCCGGCTCACCGTCAGCATCGCCGCGACCTTGCGGTTGCCGGCCCAGCGTTGGAGGTCGAGTACGCCGCTCTCGGCTGGGCCGGTCTCGGCCTGGACGTGGGTGTGGCCACCCTTGGGCGTGCCCTTGCCCTTCGTGGGCGCGCTGGAGGACTTCCGTCCCTTGGCTGGGCTAGGCATGGCACAACTGTGCCATCCCCTCGCGGCTTGCCGGAACGTCCGCCAGCGCCTGGCGTTGGTGCGGTTGGTTCGGGGCTGTGCGGCGTACGTGTTGTGGCTGGGTGGTGGCACTCGCGCCTGGTGGGTCGTGGCTCAGGGGTGCGGTTGGTTCGGGGCTGTGCGGCGTACCACGTCGGCTGCGCTGGGCTCCCCGCGTCGGGACGCGTCACCGTTGGCGGTGCCGTCGCGGTTGCTTCGAGGCGTCCCGCCACGCGTCGCTTGCACGCTTCGCCGACGCGGCACGCCGCGCCGCCCCGGACCGGCCGCCCCGGGCGCGGCCGGAACCCGGGTGGTGCCGGTCACCGTGATTGGCCGGGCGATCCGTGCGTGTCGGTGGTCGAGCTTGTCGAGACTCAGTTGGGCGGGATGGGGATGGTGCCGTGCGGGGTGACCAGGTAGGTCTGGCCTTGGGGTCCGGTCCATTGGTAGTCTGCCGGACGGGGTGCGGTGGTAGCGCCATCGGCGGAAGGTCTTGGCCCGGTGGTGCCGTCGACAGAGGGCGGCGAGATCTTCGGGCCGGGTCTGGCCCGGTGGGCCGTTCTCGTCGTACGGGGTGATGTGGTCCAGTCGCAGGCTCTTGCGTCCCGGGTGCACCACGGGAACACGCAGTGCTTGTCCCGCAGGATCACCAGTTCCCGCATCCAGGCGGGTGGGTCGTGCGGCGTCGACGGCGTCGGCACGGGACATGTCCAGGACGGGTTGGATGGTGACCCGGCTCCGGCCGGCCCAGTCCTTGATCCGGGCGATCGTGGCCGGCCCGAACCTCTCCACCGTCCCGAACCCAGTCCCGTCGCTGGCTTCCAGGCCGAGGAGGTCGGTGAGGTGAAGGTGGAGGTAGAGCTTGGTCTTGGCCACAGACGTTACGGGCTGGGCCGGGTCGGCTGGAGTCTGGTCGTCGGGTCCGAGCAGGGTGCCGAGGTCGAGGGTGGCTTGGCGGTTGGCGATCACGCCGACGGCCTTGGCTTTGCGGACGTCGAGGGTGTCGGTGTCGCCCAGGGCCTTCAGCTGGGCGGCCTGCTCACACACCAGGTCGTGAAACGCGGTGAGGTCGAGGGTGTCGCCGGTGACCTCCAGATGGGAGGTGCCGGCCCAGTCGTCGCCACCGTCGGTGCCGACCCCGCGGTGGAAGAGCCGGACACCCCACGCGTCCCGGCCCTGCTTCTCCCGGGTCTCGAGCAGGTGCGGGTCGTAGGTGGCGATGGCCTGGGCGACCGCGGACTCGATCGCCCGCCACCCACACGACCCGATCCGGTCCGCCAACTGCGCGTCCACCGACGCCGCGGCGGCCTTCGAGAGGTGGTGGGTGGCCTGGGCGATCTTGCGGGCCTTCCACGGCGCCACCGCCAGCGCCTCGACGGCCGCCCAGATCCGGGGGAGCCGGTGTTGGCAGGTCCAGGGCGTCGGCCAACAACTGCAACCCGGTCAGGGTGGACACCCCGAGCGCGGCGGCGAACGGTTCCGGCGTGAACGCCGCCACCAGCGGTGTCCCCTCCCCACCCAGGGCCTCGTCGGTCGCGTCGAGGCCGGGCAGGCCGGTGTCGGACCAGGTCACGAACCCGGTCTCCTCGGTGGCCGGGTGCAGCACACACCACTGCGCCGCGGCCCGCAGCTTGGCTCGGCCGGCCTGGCGTTCCCGGACCTCGGCGTCGGCGGCGAAGTCGAGCAGCCACTCCGCGTCGAGGCTCGAAACCTCGACCAGACTGCCGTTCAACATCGTCTCCAACATGAGTCAATCCAAGCAGGACGCCACCGACATTCCGGCCCCGGAATCGAGGCCGAAACGGGGGTTGTGGAGAAGTATTTTCGAGAGTTTCTTCAACCCCGCTTGGGTTGCGGTCGGCGTACATCCATGCGGGTCGCCGACACGCGTTCACGGGCTACCCGCCGAGCGCGTCGTTCGATTGCCGGCTCAGCTCGAAGACAGTGTCGGACGTGGACGTCGCTCTCGGTCGCACCCCGGTCGGTCCGCGCTGGACCGCCGGCTTGAGTCGGCGGAGCCGGCGGGTCGGCGAGGCCACCTGATCGATGGTCGTTCCGCGGGCTCTCCGGCTCGCTCTTCATGACGCGACGCCTGGGTCGGGCGTAGGTTCATCGGCGACCGGGGCTGTGGCCTCAAGAATCTTCATGAGGCGTTCGACGTCCACCAGCCTGGGGTGTGGCCGGGGACGATCGCACCACGCGCCGTCGTCGATCGAGCTCGACAATCCCGAGGCTGACGACGGTGGCGAACCGCCGTGGTTGTGTCCTCGACTCCGGCTGACGAGCCTTCGCGAAGATGGCCTCTCCCATTCGAGCGTCTCGCGGCCCTGCTCTGTGTCGCGCCGGTTGATCCGTTCCCCTAGCTCGCGGGATCGAACGGACGTCGAGCGATGGCAAGGGGACTGACGTTCGTTCTCGCCCCGTGCCGGCCGTCTTTCCCTTGTCGACTTGACCAGAGCCAGCGAGCGAACTGGCGCTCCGGCGAGGGTCGCGTTGCGAACGACGGCGTGGTCATCGCTGGTGCTCACGGCTCGATCACTGTGGACCAAGGTCGCCCCGGGTGCCGGCGCCGGCGATTCAGTCCCCCGAATGACGAGCTAGCCCATCTCCGTGACGCGGCGGGAGCTCGTCACCGCGTCTTCGCGGGCAGCTCCGGCGCACCGACCCGCCTCCGCCGCCGCCATCCCCTCGTCGGAGCGCTCCGATGTCTGTTGAGCGCTACACGGGGTCTCCCCAGTCGAAGGTCGGAGCCTCTCGACTGCCTCGCTTGAAGCTCCAGTCTTGGTCATCCTCATGCGAACGATTCTGGCCATCTCCTTGGCCTCCAGCCTGTGACGTCGTCCGCGGTCGGCCCTCGCGAACACCGGTATTGAGCCGTTCCACTCTCGGTCCTTCGACCTGACGGAAGATGCGCACCTCGATGTGGGCTGGCTTCCGTGGTCGAGCTCGCCCTGGCTGGTATCCCCGCCCTTGAGCTCGGCGGACCGCTGCTCCCTTGTGGCGCCGAGCGTTCGCCCAAGATGCCGGTTGCAGCCTGGCCCTGAGCTCAACTCGCGGTGATTGCCGTCCCGGATCGATCGTCAACACGCGCGCCTTGGCCGCCGCCTTGACGTCCTCGTGGCCGAGTCCGAGCTTGCCCTTGACCCATTCCTTCCCGGCCTCTGACCTTGCCCTTCACCTACGCCTTGCCGGCGGCGATCTTGCCCTTGACCTTCGCTGCTGATGCCGGAGATGCCGCGGATGATCGGGCCGGCGAGCTTGAGGCCGGTCTTGATCACGAGGTCGAGGGCCTGGTTGAACGGCTTCTGGAGCTTCGTGACGATCTCGCGGATCTTCTGGCCGACGCCGCCGAGGCCGAGCACGCTGGCCAGGAAGCCGATGATGATCGGCACCATCTGGGACAGGGCGTCCTCGATCTTGGCCGCGACGCCGCTGATGTTGCCCTTCACGATGTCGGAGACGGAGTCGAGGATCGTGTTGACGAACTTCGCGATCCGGCTGGCGTTGTTCACGAAGAACATCACGACGTCGTAGATCAGCTTGCAGGCCTTGATGAACGCGGCCGCCGGGTTGAGCAGGCTGATCAGCCAGGTGATGCCGGCGGTGATGATCTTGGTGAGCACGAAGTCCTTGACCTGGTCGAGGATCATCTCCTTGATGTCGCCGAGCTTCTCCAGCAGCATCTCCCACAGCGCGCCGACGCCCCCGCCGGAAAGCTTCTGGAAGATGTCGACACCGGCCTCGACCGCGTCCATCGCCTTCGCACCGATCTGCTTGACGATCCGGTCGCGGATGTTGCGCCAGGTCAGGCCGAACAGCGAGGCCAGCAGCTTGATGACGCCCTTGAGGTCGAACGTCTCCGGCAGCTCGACGCCACCCTCGGCGAGCGCCCCGAACAGCCACGACATCAAGCCCTTGCGGAGGTGCTCGACGAAGTTCTCCTTGAACCTGTTGATGCCGCTCTTGATGCCGTCGATCAGGTTGCCCAGGAACTTCACCGGCGCCTTGATGATCTGGCCGACGACGCCGGCCACCCGAGACGAGCACGTTCTTGAGCATCGCCACGAGCTCGCGGATCGTGTTGATGATCGCCTTGATCGCGCCGATCACCTTGTCGACCAGGCCCCGGTTCTCGGCCTGCAGCTCCTCGATCCGCTCGTCGAGCCCCTTGCGGGCCGCGACGTACTTCGTGGCGAGGGTGTCGACCACCGACTCCTGCTTGGAGTCGACCTCGCTCTCGAGCTGCTCGAACCGGTCGCCGATCTCCTTCGACGCCTCGGAGCCGACCTTCTTCAGGTCCTTGGGCAGGCTCGCCACGTACGTCGAGATCTGGCCCTTGCCGGTCGCGATCCGCGCCTTGGCTGCGTTCAGGTCGGTGCCGACGATGTCGGCGACCTTGCCGATCGTGCGGTCCATCTCCTTGAGGTAGAGCTCGCGGCCGGCCACGTAGAACTCGTTGACCTTGTCGGGCATCCCCTTGATCTTGTCCCGTAGCCACCGGAACTTGCCGGTCCAGCCGCCGTACCGGTCCTTCTTGTACGCCGACATCTTGGCCGAGACGTAGCTCTCGAACTTCGCACGGGCGTCCTTCTCGCCCGCCTCGAACTCCTTCTCCACCTTGGGGTCGATGCCGTCGAGGATCTTCTTCACGTCCGCCTCGGTGGCGTCGAAGATCGACTGGACCTTCGCGGTGACCTCGGCGCGCTTCTGCTCGTCCTTCGACTTGGTCTTGCCCTTGTCCGCGACCAGCTTCGCCAACGCGGCGCCCTTGGCGCCCTGCATGCCGGCGACACCCTCCTTGGTCTCCGTGGCGGCGTCGGACTTGCTCTGCTCGAGGACCTGCTGCTCCTGCTTGCGGTACTCCCCCGGAGCCGTGTCGGCGTGCGCGGCCGCTTCCTTCTTGTCGACCACGGCCTGCTCGAACTCGGGCTCACCCGACTCCGAGAGCTGCTCCTCGGTGACCTCGCCCTCGGCCATCTCCTGGTTGGCTTGGTGCTTGCCGGCCTCGAGGTTCAGCTGCTCGGGCGGCGCCGGCTTCGGAACGGCGCCGGCTGCCGGGATCGGCACCACCGACCCGGGCGGCTCCGGGCCCATCGGCGTGACCGGCTTCACCTCCGCCTTCGACTGGTCCGGTGGCGCCGCGGTGGCGGTCTCGATGTCCTTGGCCTGCCCCTCCTTGCCCTGGGTCACCAGACCCTTGACCTCGCCCTTGACCTCGCCCGCCTTGCCGGACTCCTTGTAGCTGTCGGCCTCCTTCAGACGTCTTCGGCGACTTCGCCTCGATGGCGGCCTTGACCGACGCGATGAACGCCTTCTTGTCGAACGTGCCCGCCGGCTGGGCATCCATCGAGTCGACCTTCGCCGCCTTGGCCTGGCCGGTGACGTCGTCGGTGGGCGCGAGCGCCGCATCCTGGGCCTCCTTGGCCTTCGAGGCCGCCGGCGGGTGTGCCCGCTTGGCCTTCGCGAAGGTCTTGACGTTCTTCGTGACCTGCTTGAAGGCCGGGTCCTCGTCAGGCGCAACACCTGGTGGCTTCGCCGGAGGCTGGAGAAGCTGGTCGCCGGATAGCGTGGCCGGCTCCGGCGTCGCCGCTTGGCCGCCGCTGATCGCCGGGGCCGGTGGCGCCGCACCCGGACCACCACCGACAGGCTTGGCCCCCTTGGCGGCCGCCTTTCCCAGCGGACTCTTGGCCGGGACCGGCTTCTTGGGCGGCACCGGCTTCTTCGCCGGAACGGCCCCGGGCCCGAACCCGGTGGTCGTGACCGCGAGCGCAGAAGGCGGCGGCCGGATGCCCTCGAGGTCGACCGGGATGCCGAGACCCTTCGCCGTCTTGAGCCCCTTCTCGAGCGTGTCGACCTCGGGCTCTTCCTTGCGAAGCTCGCGCAGCCCGGCGTCGAGGTTCGAACGCGCCTCGTCACCCGGGAACCTCAGTCGCGCGGCCATCAGCGCGTTTACGGCCGAATTGCCGGCGGCGCGCTGCATCGCCATCAGGGCTCGCCCGCGTGCCCCGGGGCCCGATGGACCTCCGCCGGCCCTTCGTCTGCCCTTCGCGAGAGCGTCGCCGACCGCAGTTCGCGCAGCGTCGGCTGACTGGCGTGCGCCACCCATGGTTCGAGGGTCGCCGATGCGGGATCGACGTACCTCCGGCGGTCAGGCAGGTCCCCGGGCACGGCCGCGTGCCCGAACGGGCACCCGCGACCATGTGGTGGGCACAATGACCGGTTGCTCCGGAGATCCGAAAGTCCCGCGACGTCTCCACCTCTAACAGGGGAAGCCCAGGTCCTAGGATGGACCGTCGTGAGAAGACCGTGAACGGGGGTGCTGATGGGGTATCGGCTGGCCGTCGATCTAGGCACAACGTTCACGGCGGCTGCGGTTGGGAACGGGGGCCAGCCGGCGATGCTTGGTTTGGGCAACCGGGCGCTGCAGGTTCCCTCGGTGCTGTACCTGGACCAGGACGGCGAGTTCGCGTGTGGCGAGGTCGCGGAGCGCCGTGGAGCTATTCAACCCCATCGTGTCGCCCGGGAGTTCAAGCGGCGGATCGGCGACCCCGTCCCGATGCTGGTTGCCGGCCACCCGTTCTCGCCGCAGGCGCTGACCGCGCGAATGTTGTCGTGGGTGTTGGCCACGGCCACGGAACGCCAGGGCGGCCCACCCGACCAAGTCGTGCTTACTCATCCCGCCAACTGGGGCGGCTACAAGCGTGAGTTGCTCAATCAGGTGATCGCACTGTCCGACCTTCCGGGCGCTCTCATCTGCAGTGAACCAGAGGCGGCGGCCATCCAGTACGCCTCGCGCGCGCGTCTGCAGGCTGGCGCGAAAATCGCCGTATACGACCTTGGAGGTGGGACCTTCGACGCGTGTGTCTTGGAACTGCTTCCAACAGGGTTCACCATCCTCGGCTCTCCTGACGGCATCGAACACCTCGGCGGCATCGACTTCGACGAAGCTGTCTTCGGCCATGTCCGGCGTGCCCTCGACGACCGCTATCCCAACTTCGAATCGGACGACACCTCGGTCATAAGTGCTCTGACAAGGCTCCGGCGCGACTGCGTCGACGCCAAGGAAGCGCTGTCCAGCGATCTGGCCGCCATCATTCCGGTCAACCTGCCCGGACTGTCCACACACGTTCGGCTGACTCGCGCCGAGTTCGAGGAACTCATCGAGCCTGCCCTGAAAGCGACGCTGTCCGCCATGCGCCGTGCCCTGCGGTCTGCCGGAACCAGCCCTGACGACCTTGCGACGATCGTCCTAGTCGGTGGCAGCTCCCGGATTCCGCTCGTCAGCCACCTACTGCGCAGCGAGTTCGGCATAGACCCCTCGGTCGACACACACCCCAAACACGACGTCGCCCTCGGTGCAGCGCTGTTCCAGCCACCCGCATCACGCAGCGCAATGCCCGCGCGGCCGACGCCGCCTCGGGCCATGACGCGCCCGAACCAGGAACGTCCACCGGCCAAGCGTCCGGACGAGCCCGATGGAGGCGATCCAGGGACCCAACACCCAAAGCCACTCCCGACCCCTCCTCGGTTGGAGACCTCAGCCGCCGGTTCTCCGCCCCATCAAACTCCGCGCACACCCGCGAAGAGAAGGTCAGCAAAACCCCAGCCGCCAAAGGTGGACCATGAGCGTGGTGACCAGGTCACCCCGACTCGGGAGGTTGGGCGGGCGTCCGGGTCGGCCTCGCGCATGGTAGCGGCACTGAAACCCGAGCCGGGCGCCCAACCGGAGAAACCTCTGGCGGGCAGGACGCTAGCAATCCTCATCGCTGTCGTGCTCGCGGTCGGGGGGGTCATCGCGGCGATGGCACTGCTGCCGATCGACCGTACCGGCTCGGATTCGTCGAATGGGGACTCCCCGGTTGCAGGACCCACCGCGACTGGACCCGTTTCTTGGGCCAGCGTGACCGCGGGTGACGCACGCGCGTGTGCGGTCCGGACAGACGGATCCGCTGCATGCTGGGGCAGCAACCGTGCCGGAGAGCTCGGTGACGGCACCACGACACATCGCCCTGAACCCGTGTTTCTCGACGACAACCAGTGGGCCAGCCTTTCCGCCGGAGATGACGTCACATGTGGTGTCCGCACGGATGGACGGGCCGCCTGCTGGGGCAGCAACAGCTCTGGTGAACTCGGTGACGGCTCAGGCGCCGGCCAGTTCACGCCTCACGAGCTCCCTTATGACGACTGGCTGTCCATAACCGCTGGTGGCGGGCCGGAGGCGCAGTCCCATGTCTGCGGGATCCGCAGGGGTGGCGCCGGTGTCTGCTGGGGCGACAACCGATATGGACAGATCGGTGACGGGACGAACGTGGATCGATTTGAACCCTTTGCACTCAAGGGATCCTGGAAAATGCTGTCAGCCGGCGGCGGTCACACCTGCGGAGTGCGGACCGACGGCACCGCAGCGTGTTGGGGAAACAACGACCATGGTCAGATAGGCGACGGCACAACCGTCGATCGCCAACGCCCGCGCGACCTGTCGGGCAGCAGCTGGGAAACTGTTGCAGCGGGCTGGTTCCACACGTGTGGACTGCACACGGACGGCACCGCAGCTTGTTGGGGGTCCAACGGCGTAGGGGAGCTCGGCGACGGCAGCAAGACGCAGCGGCAAACTCCCCAGACCGTGCCGTGGCGAGATGATCCGCGCGGGATCTGGAAGGCGATCACGACTGGGGGCAACTTCACATGCGCGCTGCGGACGAACGGCCGCGCCGCCTGCTGGGGCAGCAACACCCGAGGGCAGTTCGGCGACGATACCGTCGAGGAGAATCTCAGTCCCACCAGGATCGGGCCTGCCGGCCTCTGGACCAGCCTTGACGCAGGCTGGAGGCACACATGCGGCGTTGCGGAAAACGGTACTGCTGCGTGTTGGGGCAACAACAGGCAACCGGGTGAGGACCCCGACGCAGTTGAAGTCGGTAGCTTCGTTGGCCTGGAGGTCGACGTCAATGCGGAGGCGGCTGATTGACTCGGCGTGGTGGAGGAGTTGGCGGGCGATCGGGTCGGAATCGGCTCAAAGCGGTTGCGCCTATGACCGCCCGCTTGGTTCTGGCACTAATCGCCGTACTTGTCGTGGGGTCATGCACTACCCCCCCACCTGAGGCCGACCCACCGGAGGAGCCGCGACACTCGCCGAGTGGGCCGCCGGTGAGCGGGGGACCGCACTCGACCTCCCGTCAGGTCGTGGTGGCTCATCGCGGTGCGTCCAGAAACGCCCCAGAGCACACGTTCGCAGCCTACGACCTAGCCCTGGCGCAGGGCGCCGACTACATCGAGCAGGACGTCGCAATGACAAAGGACGGCGTGCTCGTTGCCCTCCACGACCCCACCTTGGACCGCACTGCGAGAGGGCCAGCGCAGAACTGCACCGGCCAGGTCGCCCAAAAGACTCTGCGCCAGCTCGACAACTGCGACATGGGCACCTGGTTCAACGAGGTCTACCCCAGCCGAGCGAAGCCCGAGTACGTCGGCCTGCGAATCCCAACACTCGAAGGGGTCTTCAAGCGCTATAACACGGGGCGCGAACTACTACATCGAGACGAAGAATCCGAGTGGGCAGCGGCCGATGGAGCGACAGTTGGTGCGGCTGATCAACTCCTATGGCCTCCACGGCGGCGCCGTGACGCGCCGTCAGGTGCTCATCCAGTCCTTCTCTCCCGCCTCCCTGCGGCGAATTCACGCGCTGGACCCCGAGTTGCCGCTGATCCAGCTGATGACGAAAGGCAGCATCCCCATGGTGCGCCGCGCGGCCGAATATTCCTTCGGCATAGGACTACGGGTCTCCGACGTCGACCGCGACCTGGTTGAGCTCGCCCATTCAATCGGTCTGGCTGTGCACGTCTATCCTGTCACCGCGACCTCAGCGTTGAAGCGCATCGGCTGGCTCTGCGTCGACGGCATGTTCACCAATGCTCCGGGCAGATACCGGGCGCTGATCGAGGCAGGCACGTTCGACGGTTGTGCGGACCCGATCCGCTGAGACGCCTGGTGCCGAGTGCGGAGTGGCCCGCTCGCCGACCTGCCCAAACGGGCAGGAAGCTGTTGCGCCGGCGCCGCGCAGGCGGTGCACTGGACCCATGCACGCCCTCCGCAGCGCGGCCCCGCGCACGCGTGCGCGCACCCGCGGCAGCGGGACCACGAAGCGGAAGCGGCAAACGGCACCCGCGGAGCTGCTGCTCGGAGGGGACGGCGGCTCGCGAGCCGCTGGGTTCCTCGATCTCCAGCAGACCTACGGAAACCGGGCGGTGTCCCTGCTGATGAGGACGTTCGACGGCAACGGCAACGCCCCGAGCATCAGCCTGCACGGCCAGACCACCCCGTCGTACGACGGCGGGATCAGCAAGATCCTCAACCCTCAGGTCAAGCGCGCCAAAGGCTTCATGACCGGGACGGGAACGCTCCAGGTCACCTACAAGGTCGACGTCACCATCGTGATGCCCGGGGTGCCGGGTGGGCTCACCGCGTGCCAGGAGCGGCGGGTGCGCGCGTTCCTCAGCAACGTGCTGGGACCGCACGAGCAGGACCACGCCCGTCGCCTGCGCAGCTACGACGGCACCACCCGAAGACCGTTCACGGTGAAAGCCCGCGGCCGCCAGCAGCTCGACACGGATGTGCAGAGCAAGATCCAGCAGATGCACGACGACGAGCACAACCAGCGGGCCACGGACGCGGACGCCAAGTCGGCCGCCATCGATCCCTTCCAGAAGAAGATCGACCTGAACTGCAAGTAGTCCCGGCCTGCCCCGTCGATTACCCCAAGAGGCAGCAGAGGTTGCCCCGCTCTCCGTCCACTCGGTCGTTCAGGGCGACCTCGCGCGAGAGCACGCTGAGTCCCTCAGATCCTGATCGAGGAGGCCAGGCATGCCGACGTACCTGTCACCGGGTGTCTATGTAGAGGAGCGAGAGGCGGGCGCACGCCCCCTCGAAGGCGTCGGGACGGCGGTGGCCGCCTTCGTCGGGCTCGCCGAGAGCGGGCCTTTCAACACCCCGACCCTGGTGAGCAACTGGACCGCGTTCGGCGAGACGTTCGGCGGGTTCCTGCCGGGGTCCTACCTCGCCCAGTCCGTCTACGGCTACTTCATGAACGGCGGCGGGAACTGCTACGTCGTCCGCATCGGGCAGAACGGCTCCGACCCCGGCAAGGGAGCCAAGGAGCTCCCCGCCGGGCCGTACGCCGAGCTCGGCCGAGCCAAGTTCGCGGCCCTCGACGCCGCCGTGCAGCCCGGCGAGATCACGGTGGAGATCACCGACGCCGGCGGCGACTCGCCCACGGACGACATGTTCAAAGTGGTGGTGAAGCGGCGAGGCGAGCCGGTCGAAGAGTTCGACCGGGTCACCGTTTCGCGCGGCAAGACCAACGTGGCGACGGTGGTCAACGCGGCCTCGACGCTTATCCGGGTCGAGGAAGTCACCGGGGCAACGCTGGAGCGCCTCCGGACCGGGGAGGTCGCTCTCACCGAGCCGACCCCGCCGCCGTTCCCCGCGCCGAGGCTCGGCACGGACGACTACGTCGGCGACGTCGCCGACCGCAGCGGGTTCGGCGGCCTGGAGACCGTCGACGAGATCACGATGCTGTGCGTCCCCGACCTGATGAGCGCCTACCAGCAGGGCGCGATCGACCTCGAAGCCGTGCAGGCGGTCCAGACCGCCATGATCGACCACTGCGAGCTGATGGGCGACCGGATGGCGATCCTCGACCCGCCGCCCGGCCTCAACGCCCAGCAGGTGAAGGAGTGGCGAGTCGACAAGGCGGGCTACGACTCCGCCTTCGCGGCCATGTACTACCCGTGGATCAAGACCGCCAACCCGGGCACCGGCGCGATCGGCTTCATGCCGCCGAGTGGCCACATGGCGGGGATCTGGGGTCGCAACGACGACACCAGGGGCGTGCACAAGGCTCCGGCGAACGAGGTGATCCGCGGCGTGATCAGCCTCGAGCTTCAGATCACCAAGAACGAGCACGACCTGCTCAACCCCGTCGGCATCAACGTCCTGCGGTCGTTCGCTGCGCGAGGCAACCGGGTGTGGGGTGCGAGGACGCTGTCGTCGGATCCCGCCTGGCGCTACCTCAACGTGCGGAGGCTGTTCAACTACCTGGAGGAGTCGATCCTTCTCGGCACGAACTGGGTCGTGTTCGAACCGAACGACGAGGCGCTGTGGGCACGGGTTCGCCGTACCATCACCGCCTTCCTCGTCAACGAATGGCGCAAGGGCGCGCTGTTCGGGAACACACCCGACGAGGCCTTCTACGTCAAGTGCGACTCCGAGACGAATCCCAGCGAGGGCATCGACGCCGGCCAGCTCCTGTGCGAGATCGGCGTTGCACCGGTGAAGCCGGCCGAGTTCGTGATCTTCCGTCTTGCCCAGTTCTCTGGCGGCACCAGCCTGGTCAGCGAGTGACCGAGCTCAACAACTGAAAGGAACAAGCCATGCCACTGCCGGAACTGGACTCGGGCGTAGGTCACTCGTTCGGACTTGAGTTCGACGGGGTCCAGATCAAAGCCATCACCGAGATCAGCGGGCTCAAGATGGAGATGGACGTCATCGAGCTGAAGGAGAACGGACCCGACGGCAAGTACGTCATCAAGAAGCTCCCGGGCCGATGGAAGGCGCCCGAGATCACGCTGACCCGCGGCCTGTCTGAGGACAACAGCTTCGACAGTTGGATCAAGGACTCGCAGTTCGGGAAGATGAACGACGTCCGCAAGGGCGGCGCGATCATCGTCTACGACTACGAAGGCGCGCCGGTCAAGCGCTACAAGCTCACGAACGCCTGGCCGAAGAGTCTCGAGATCGGCGCCTTGAAGGCCGGTGACACCTCAGTCCTGACCGAGAAGCTGGTTGTCACCTGTGAGCGGCTCGAGGTGGAGTGATGCGCCGCTCGGCCTTGGCGGACACTCTCGTTGACGCGCAGGCCACGGCACCCTCGCAGGAGCACCCGCGAGAATCCGAGGAGCGATTGGTCACGGAGTTCACCTTCGTGCTTCCCCGCGGGTACGTCGACGCGTCCGGCACCGTCCACCGGGACGGAGTGATGCGGCTTGCGACCGCCCGCGACGAACTGGTGCCCCTTCGTGACGACCGGGTCCGCGAGAACCCCGCCTATCTCACGGTGGTCCTGCTCGGCCGGGTGGTCACCCGGCTCGGCAGCGTGACCGACATCCATGCGGGTGTGATCGAGAACCTGTTCGCGGCAGACCTCGCGTTCCTTCAGGATCTCTACCGGCGGGTGAACCAGGAGGGCCACACCCGGGCCGGGGTGACCTGCCCGGACTGCGGCCACGGGTTCGCCGTCGACCTCGCCGGCAGCCGCCTGGGGGAATCGTGACGTACGGGGCCGACGCGCTCTACGAGGAGGTCGCGTACGTCGCCTTCCACTTCCACTGGTCCCGGGACGCGATCCTCGACCTGGAGCACCCCGAACGGCAGCGCTTCGTCGACGAGATCGGGCGAATCGCCGCTCGTGACCAGCGCGGGTGATCTGCGATGCGGTGGCCGTGGCGGCGCACCAGCGTGCAGAGGGCCGCCGACTACATGTTCCCGGCGCCTCAGCTGTTGGCCCAGCCGTTGGCAGAGTGGCGCTCGTTGCCGCCGCTGCAGCGCACCACGGGCGACGACCAGCCGACGAGGCATCTCGACGAGTTCCGCGGCAGTCTGTCAGCCCACCAGGACCCCCGTTTCCTCGAGCCGCTCGGGCACTATGTCGTCGCGGACGCACCCGGCGGCAGCGTCGAGGGGCTGGCTCGGCCCGCGCCCGTGCAGAGGACGACCTTCACCTCGCCTCGGGCGGCACCCCGCGGCCCGACGACCACGGCCGGGCCGGCCACGGTTGCGGCCACGGTTGAGGCCAGGGTTGAGGCCAGGGTGCAGCCCAGCCTTCAGCGGGCCGCCGATGTGCACGCGACCGGGCCGGCGGAGCCTCCACAGGAGCAGGTCGAGTTCCCGGCCGCCAACCCAGCACCAGATCCAACCGACAATGGGTCCGCCGAGGATCCCCCGCCCGTTCTCGCCACCCTGGGCGACCCCAGCCTTCCGTCCCCGTCCGAGGTCACGTCCGAAGCACCGTCCCCTGAGCTGCCGGCGCCGACCATCTCCGCCTCGAGCCAGTTCGAGCCCCAACCGAGCCGCCCGGGAACCCCTCAGGATCGCCCTGGGCATTCCGTTCAGCGGGCGACGACAGGTCTCCCGAAACTGCCCTCGACACAATCGGTGGAGCCACCAACCCTCGATCTTCATGTGGTCGAGATGCCGGCGGCCAGGAGTCCGCAGCAGCGACTTCCCGACGTGATCCCGAGGCCGGTCCCCGTCGCGTTGGGAGCCACGCCTGCATCACTTGCGGTGCAGCGAGCCGCGCAGCCGGTCGCCGCCGAGCGGCTGGCGGACCCGGTCGCCGACCCAGGGTCCGACGGAGCGTCGGAGGCATCCGTCAGCGCTCCGCTGGTCGGCGACGCGACGTCGGGAGTCCGCCGATCCGATGGTGCGGCCACCGACGTCGGGAGATGCGAACCCGCCGGTCACCCGTCCGGACGCAAATCTGGAGCAAGCCGCAGTCGTGCCGCCGCAGTCGGCTCATTCGGTGCCCTCGATGCCCTCGGTGCAGTTGACGCCATCGGTGCCCGGAGTCCCAACGACCGTCCAACGGGTTACGGCCGCGCTGCGACAGCCGGAGGTCCCCGAGACGGCGCCGACCTTGCCTCGGACGCACTCCACTGAACCCCGGGCCGTCCACCTGAGTCCCACCGTCCGACCGCTTCCCGCGAGTGCGGCTGGAACACACCTGCCACTATCGGTCCAGACCTCGACGTCGCAGGTGCCGAGGACGCCGGCGGGCAACAGGCGGCAGCGCGGCCGCCCGTGGCAATCCAGCGATCGATGTCAACTGTCACCGGGCCCGATCTCCCCGACCCGCCGCAGCCCACCCTGCTGTGGCCTCCCCAGACCGAGCCGCGGGCGGCGCAGCCAACGCCCGAGTTCCGAGCCCTGCCCACGACGGTCGCCGGGACGAGCGAGCCCGTCCTCGGTCTGGCGACCCCAGCGTCCGGGCCCCACGTCCAGCGCGCGGTTCCCCCGCCGCTCTCCCGGCAGTGACCGCGCCGCTGGATCGAACAGCTGTCTCGAGGTCGCCGCAGGCTGCCTCGGGTCCCGGTGGTCCGCTGTCGGCGACCCAGGCGGCTTCGAGATCGGGGTGGACCGTCCAGCGACATGAGGAGTCCAGCGCGCCCGTTGCCCAGGCGACCTGGTTCCCAACCCAGTTCCCAGCCCAGTCCGTCCAGCCCCAGTCCGCCCGCAGCCCAGTCCGCAGCCCAGTCCGCAGCCCAGCGAGTGCCTGCGTGGGCGGAGACACCGGACCTCTCGCCAACCCGAAGCGAGGCATCGCTGCAACGGAGCGTGGGAACCGCGCCATCGCAGGCTCGTCAGGCCGAGGGCCTCCGGATGATGCCGCTGCAACAGATGTTCGGCGTCGACTCCCAGACCCCGGCTCCGTCACCCGTCGAGAAGGCGCCACGCGTCGACGGCAACGCGGTCTCGGTGCAGACCTGGTCGGCGCCCACCCTTGTGCAGCGCCAGGAGGAACCAGGCCCGGACCCCGAACCGCCTGCGGCAGAGGCCGGGCCACCCCCGGCGGCTCCGGCGGCACCGGCTCCGGCGGCAGGCCCGGCAGCTGCCCAAGAAGGCGCGGGCAGCAAGGGCAAGCCGACGGCCGCCGAGCTCGACGAGCTGGCCAAGCGTCTGTACGAACCCCTGTCGGCACGCCTGCGGACCGAGCTCTGGCTCGACCGTGAGCGCTCAGGAAGGAGCATGACCCGATGAGCCCGATGACCCCGGCGTACCCCGAACCCGCCGTCAGCGTCTGCTTCGCGGTGTCCATCGACCAGATGACGTTGGGTGCGTTCAACAGCTGCGAGGGGCTCGGCATCGAGGTCGTCATGGAACAGCGCGAGGAGGGCGGCAACAACGACTTCGTGTGGCAGCTGCCGACCCGGCTGAAGTACACCAACGTCAAGCTGTCCCGCCCCGTCTGCGCGGACACCAACGAGGTCATGAAGTGGTTGATGGAGATCGCCACCGGCGTCGTCCCGAAGACGGCGAACATCAACGCGATGAGCGCTGAGCGCAAGGTGGTCGCGTCCTGGGGGCTGCTCGGTGTGGTCCCCGTTCGCTGGACCGGGCCATCGCTCAACCTCGACTCCCCCAAGGTCGCGACCGAGACCCTCGAGCTCGCGCACCACGGCTTCACGACGGCAAAGCCGATCCAGCAATGAGCTCCGCAATCGGCCTCCTGAGCTCCGCCGGCGGCGGGGGCCCGTCCCCGCCCTCGCCTTCGGGCGACGAGTCGAGACCGCAGATGGAGAAGGCGCAGCTCAAGCTGTACGACCCCAACCCGGGCGGCGGCTTCTCCGAGTCTGCGGGCGGCAGCATCCCCTTCCAGTTCAACCCGAAGGAGGTGACCATCGCGAAGGCCGCCAAATGGGAGCGCAAGACCGCAAAGGGCGCCAAGACGGCTGGGCCCCCGGAGTTCAGCGGGTCCGAACCGTGCAAGCTCACGATGGAGATGTTCTTCGACGCGTCGGGCAAGCAGGACGGCAGCGTGGTCGCGGCGGTCGAGATGCTGTTCAGCTGCACCGTCCCGACGGAGAAGAGCGTCGGGCAGAAGAAGCCGAGCCCACCCCTCGTCGTACTCCACTGGGGGCCGATCGCCAGCTTCCCGGCGTTCGTCACCTCGGTCAGCGCGAAGTACACCCTGTTCAGTGCGGGCGGCCTCCCGATCCGGGCCCTGTGCTCGGTCGCCCTCGAGGAGATGCCCAACGAGCCGTGGCGACAGAATCCGACGTCGGGAAGCGACAACGTCCGCAAGTCACACCTGCTCATCGCCGGGGACACCCTCGCGTCCGTGGCCTACGCGGAGTACGGCGACCCGACCGCCTGGCGGGCCGTCGCGAGGTTCAACGGCATCGACGACCCCCTCCGTTGCCGGCCCGGCATGCGGCTGCTGCTGCCCTCACCCGAGGAGCTCTGAGCGGTGTCCTACACCAACACCTTCCTGGTCGAGATCGACGGCGCGGCACTCCCCGCGGACATCGTCCCGCTGTTGATCTCCGCGTACGTCGACGACAGCCAGCAGTACCCCGACCTGTTCGAACTGCGGTTCCGCGACCCCGGCCACATCGTGCTGCCCAAGTCCGTCGGCCAAGGTCGGCTCGGCGGTGAAGATCTCGGTGATGACGAGCACGGGCAACACCCCCGCGGCGCTGATGACCGGTGAGGTCACGGCACTCCAGACGGAGTTCGACACCGGCGGCACGTTCACCGTGATCCGGGGGTACGACGCGGCGCACCGGCTGTTCCGGGGTCGTCGTACGGAGGCCTACACCCAGATGACCGCCTCCGACATCGCGACGAAGGTGGCGCAGCGCGCCGGCCTGCAGACCGGTGACATCACCTCGACGACCACCGTCTATGAGCACGTGTCCCAGGCCGGCACCAACGACTGGGACCTGTTGCAGCGGCTGGCAGCGGATGTCGGGTTCGAGATCACCGTGCGCGAGGGCAAGTTCGGCTTCGGCCCCCCAACCGAGGCGAGCGGCGCCCCGGCAGCGGGCGGACCGCAGTCGAAGAACCCGCTCGTGCTGCGGCTCGGCGCGGACCTGTTGAGGTTCCGTGCGGTCGTCACGTCGGCCCAGCAGGTGAAGGAGGTCGAGGTCCGCGGCTGGGACACGGCGACCAAGCAGGCGCTCACCTCGACCAAGCCCGCCGAGACCAAGGCGGTCGCGCTTCCGGACATCGACCCCGCGAAGCTCGCCAAGACCTTCGGCGATGCCAGGTACGTCGCCACCGACGTGCCGCACCGCACCCAGGCCGAGGTCGACACGGCGTCAGCGGCCCTGGCCGAGGCCATCGCGGAGACCTTCGCCGAGCTCGAGGCCGTGGCCAAGGGCAACCCGGAGGTGCGCGCCGGCGTGGCCGTCACCGTCGACGGTCTCGGCTCGCCGTTCGACGGGAAGTACACCGTCACCACGTCCCGTCATCGCTTCGACCCCGACACCGGCTACACCACGGCGTTCTCCGTGACCGGCGTCCACGACCGGACCCTGCTGGGGCTCGCCGCCGGCGCTGGCCCGGCAGCGAGTGCGCCCCCTGGTGTCGTGATCGCGAAGGTCGACGACGTCAACGACCCGGAGAAGTCCGGCCGCGTGCGCCTGAACTTCCCGTGGCTGTCGGACGACTACGTGAGCGCCTGGGCCCGGACGGTTCAGGCGGGCGCCGGGAAGGACCGCGGCGCGATGGTCGTGCCCGAGGTCGGCGACGAGGTCCTGGTCGTGTTCGAGCAGGGGGACTTCCGCCGTCCCTACGTCCTCGGAGGTCTCCACAATGGCGTCGACCTGCCGAGCAGCAAGGGCATCGCGGTGATCGACAGTGGTTCCGGTGCCGTGAACCGGCGGTCGTTCGTGTCCCGGAACGGCCATCGCATCGACTTCCACGACGAGGACGGCAAGACCGAGGGCATCAACCTGGCGAGCGGCGACGGCAAGGTCAGCCTGCTCCTGGACTCGACCGGAACGAAGGTGACCCTCCATTCCGACGGGACCGTGCTGATCGAGGGCACCCAGGGCATCGTGGTGGACTCGGCCAGCGCCAAGCTCGAGCTGAAAGGGGGCCAGATCGCCCTGACCGCAACCCAGGGCGTGACGGTGGACGGCGGGGCGGGTCCGGTCAAGGTCCAGAGCGGGTCGCAGCTCGACCTCAAGGGCGGCGCGATGGCCTCGCTCTCCGCCGCCATGGTGAAGATCAACTGAAGGAGCGTGTGATGCCAGCTGCTGCCCGGGTCGGCGACCCGACAGGACATCCGGGGGTGATCGGGCCTCCCGGGGTCCCCACCGTGCTCATCGCGGGCATGCCGGCCGCGACCGTGGGGACACCACACATCTGCTCGTTCCCGGGCGTGGTCGTCCACCCGCCGACCGCGATCATGCCTCCGGGCTGCCCGACCGTGCTGATCGGCGGGATGCCCGCGGCCCGGATGGGTGACATGTCGGGTTGTGGCGCCCCGATCATCATGGGCGCCTTGACAGTGATGATCGGAGGCTGACGTGAACCCGGACTTCATCGGTGCCGGCTGGGCCTTCCCGCTCACCACGGACGCCACCGGCGGTATCGCCCTGGTGACGCGCGAGCGCGAGATCGAGCAGGCGATCCGGCTGATCCTGGGCACGGCGCGCGGCGAACGGCCGATGCGCCCCGAGTTCGGCTGCCGGATCCACGACCACGTCTTCGGACCCGCGAACGGTGCGACCGCCGGCCAGATCGCCTACGACGTACGGGAGGCGCTCGAGCGCTGGGAACCACGCATCGTGGTCCAGGAGGTCGGCGTGAACTTCGACCGGACCGAGGCCGGCAGGCTGTACGTCGACGTCAAGTACCTCATCGCTGGGTCCAACGACCCGCGCAACCTGGTGTTCCCGTTCTACGTCATCCCCGACGAGCTGACCGGCCCGATCGTGCCGGTCCCGATCGAAGCAGGGACCTGAGATGCTGCCCGCCCCCAACCTCGACGACCGCACGTTCCAGGGCCTTGTGGACGAGGCCAAACGCCTTGTCCAGAACCGGTGCCCGGAGTGGACCGACCACAACGTGTCCGATCCCGGCGTGACGCTGATCGAGGCGTTCGCCCAGATGGTCGACCAGCTGATCTACCGGCTCAACCGCGTCCCCGACCTCAACTACATCAAGTTCCTCGAGCTGATCGGCGTGGAGCTCCGGTCGCCGGCACCCGCCCAGGGCAAGGTCACGTTCTGGCTGTCGGCGCCCCAACCGCAGACCGTGCTGGTCCGCAACGAGACCCAGGTGGCCACGCCCCGAACCGACATCCACGAGCCGATCGTGTTCTCGACGACTCGGGACCTGGAGATCATCCCGTGCTCGTTCGCCAGGGCCGGCGCGTGGCTGGTCGGCTCGGAGCCGACCGACCACACCCAGGCGTTGTCGGCGAAGCAGGGGTTCCCGGCGTTCTCGGCCACGCCGGTGCCCGACGACGCCCTGCTGATCGGGCTCTCGGAGGCGGTGCCGTCCTGCGCGGTCACGTTGCGGATGGACTGCACGGTCGCCGGCGTCGGCGTCGACCCGCGGCGGCCGCCGCTGATCTGGGAGGCCTGGACGGGCAGCGGCTGGACACCCTGCGAGCTCGACCACGACGACACCGGCGGTCTCAACGTGGACGGAGACGTCGTGCTGCACGTCCCCGACGACCACCAGACCTCGATCATCGCCCGCGAGCGGGCCGGTTGGCTGCGCTGCCGGCTGCTCGAACCGCTGTCCGGGCAGCCCACCTACACCGCGCCTCCCCGGATCCAGGCCGTCTCGGCGTTCACGATCGGCGGCACGGCACCGATGCTCCACGCCGAAGTGCACCATCTGGAGACCCTCGGCCGTTCCGACGGAACGCCCGGACAGCGCTTCCCCCTCGAGCGGCGCCCCCTCGTGGCGTCGGACCTCTCGGGCACCCTCGAAGTGCGGGTCGACGAGGACACCGAGATCTGGACCGAGGTGCAGCACTTCGCCGAGTCGGGACCCGAGGACCGGCACTACCGGATCGACGCCTTCGCGGGAGAGCTCCAGCTCGGGCCCGCCGTGCGCCAGGCCGACGGCAGTCTCCAGCACTACGGCGCAGTCCCGCGGCGGGGTGCGACGCTGGTCATCACGTCCTACCGCAGTGGAGGCGGGCGGCGGGGGAACATCACGGCCGGACAGGTGCGCGTGCTGAAGACCAGCGTGCCGTACATCGCGCGCGTGGAGAACCGGTCGCCTGCGGTCGGCGGTGCCGACGCGGAGACGCTCGACGACGCCAAGGTGCGTGGGCCGATGCTGCTCCGGTCCCGGGGTCGAGCCGTCACCGCCGAGGACTTCATCCAGCTGGCGCACGACACCGCCCCCGAGGTGGCGCGCGTCCACTGCGCTCCCAGCCGGGAGGGCGACCGGGGCGAGGGCGTGCTCGTGCTCGTCGTACCCCATGTCGCCGCAGACGACGTGGGCCGGATCCGCCGGGCCGACCTCCGTCCGGAGGAGGGCATGATGCGGCGGATCAGCGAGAGTCTGGATGCGCGGCGCCTGGTGGGCACCCGTTTGCTGGTGGCGCCGCCGACGTATGTCGGACTCACTGTCGTCGTCGACGTCAGCGCCCGGGAACGCTACGACCCGGACAAGGTGCACGACGACGTGCTCCGTGCCGTCTATGGCCTCTTCGACCCCCTCGCCGGAGGCCCGGACGGCACCGGATGGCCGTTCGGTCGCTCGGTGCAGTCGCACGAGGTCCATGCGGCGCTGGCCCGGATCCCCGGTGTCGACATGGCGCAGGAGGTCTCGGTGACCCTGTTCCCGGCCGACGCCGACACCGGCCGCCGCGAGGCTCCGGTGCAGCGGCTCGACCTGCCGCCCACCGGCCTCGTGTTCTCCTACGAGCACCAGGTTCGGGTGCGCCCGTGAGGGCGGGCATCGCCGGGCTCGCCACCCCCCACGCGCTGGTGGCGACCCTCCCCGGCCTCTACCAGGAACACGCGTTCACCGAGCAGTTCGTGGGCGCGCTGGACGACGTACTGTCGCCGGTGCTGAGCGCCTTGGACAACCTGCCCGCCTACCTCGACGTTTCGACGACGCCCGACGACCTGCTCCCCTGGCTGGGCTGCTGGCTCGGGATGTCGCTCGACCCCGGCCAGGCGACGGACCGGCAACGCGAGGTGCTCCGGCTGGCCAGCCAGCTACACGGCCTCCAAGGCACCAAGCGCGGGATCGAGCTCGCCGTCGAGGCCGTCTTCGGGGTGGAGGCAACGGTCCAGGAGACCGGAGCCGCGGACTGGTCGCTCGAGGAAGACGCACCACTGCCCGGTGAGCCCTTCCAGGCGTTCGTCCTGCAGGTGTCCGCGCGGGCGGGTCAGGTGCTGGACGACAAGCGACTCGACGCGCTGGTCTCCTCCATGAAGCCCGCGCACGTCGTGCACCGGGTCGAGATACACGAACGTGCCTGAGCGCTGACCGCGAAGATCAGGTGCGGGCATTGAGCTCCGCGGCAATCAGCGCGTGCTCACGTCGGGTGGCGGCGGCCGACTTCAGGTCACCCATCCGCTCCTGGACCTCGGCGAGGAGAGTCCACGCGGAGTCGCGGAGTGGGTCGAGCTCGGTCGCTCGGCGGGCGGCGGGGAGCGCGTCTGCCGGCGAGCGCAGGCTGAGGCTCAGCACCCCTGCCGAGTACGCCGCGGTGGCGGCTGCCGCCCGCAACCGCTCCCGCTCGGCGACCACCCACTCCGCGGGGCCGGCCTCGGGCAGCAGGTCGCCCTGGTAGAGGTCGATCGCCACCAGCAAGCCGTCGAGGGCACCGGACTTGTCTCCCCTGGCGCCGCACCGGCCCGCCTCGCGGATCGCTCCGTCGAACTCGGCGGCGTCCAGGACCGCTTCCTCGATGGTGAGGCTGTAGGCACTGCCGTGGCGGCGTACGACGTCCTGGAGGCCCGCGTCGGACAGGCATCGGCGCAGGCTCGAGGCCGCCGCGTGAAGACGGTGCGTGGCCGCCTCCACGGAAGCGTCCGGCCAAAGGGCGTCGATGAGGATCTCGCGGTGGACGGCGCGTCCATGGTTGAGCGCCAGGAGCAGCAGCAGCGTGTGCGGAAGCGGACGCAGCGGCGACAACGAGAGCGCCTGCCCGTCCACGGAGATCCGGAAGGTGCCCAGGCAGCGGATCCGTGCCCCAGCGGCGGCCCGAGGCGGGTGCGGCTCAGGCGGGTCGCGGGGTACGTCGGCCAGCCGCTCCAGCACGGGTTCAACCCTGCGCAGTCCGGCGCTTCGGGACAAGGCGGTCGCCCGCGCCGACCTGGCCTCGAGATCGGGATCGCCCCGCCGTTTGGCGGTTGCCGCACCCAGGGTTTCGGCCCAGGCCTGGACCACAGGGGCGCCCAGCGCGGCAGCGCCAGCCGCGGCCTTGTCCAGCCAGGCGATCGCCGCGTCGTCGCCGCGTGCCGCGTGCGCCACTCCGAGTGCGAGCGACAACAGGCTCGCCCCCCAGTCGTCACCGCTCCGGATGCACTCGTCGATGAGCGACGCGCACGACTCCGCGCGCCAGGGTTCGGGACTGACCACCAGCAGCACACACCCCTGCAACCCGCGGGTGAAACGCGCGAGCCAGGGCTGCTCCTCGACCTCGGCAGTCAGGCTGATCTCCTCCAGCCGACTCACGATGTTCTCCGCGGTTGCGTCGACCAGCTCGGAGACGGCGATCGCGAGATCCGCGAACATCCGCTCCACGGCTGACTCACCGGCAACCCGGGCCAGCTCCCTTCTCGCCTCTGCCACCTCGCCTGCGAGCAGGCGCGTGACGGCCCTCGCGAGCGGCGGTTCGGTGTCCGTCACCTGGCCCGGGAGCCGGTACGTCGCGCGACGCACCGACTCGGCAAGCGAGGCCGGGGCACCTCGAGGTGCGGGTGGTTCGTTCAGCCACACGGCGGCGGCGGCACGCTCGTCCGCGCATCGAGTCCGGAAGTCCGAGTCGTCGAACAGCGTCTCGGCATGACGGAACGCCGCCACGGACTCCCTGAAGCTGCCCAGTCGTTGCAGCCGTCTTGCCCTGACCAGCGCGAGCCACGGGTTGTCGTCGGGCAGCACGCTGGCGATGAGCCGGTCGTCCACCGCCAGACCCGCGCCGGTTCGCTGGAGCACTCGCGCCACCGATGCGAAGTCCTCGGCCATCGCGTACGCCCTGACGGCGTCCCGATACAACCCCTCGGACTCGAGCAACCGCGCACTGCGGGCGTGCATCTCCGCGGCGGCGCGGGGGCCGAGCTCGTCGATGAGCATGCCCTCGAGCAGGGTCTGCATCACCTGGTGGTAGCGATAGGACCGGCCGTCGGCCGACGCCGTCGTGAAGAACTGCCGCTCGACGAGCTCTTCCAGCACCGCGGCACTGCCTTCCCGCTCCAGGAGCGAGTCACACAGGGCGCCGGTGACGGTGCCGAGGGTGCAGGTGGCCAGCAGGAACTCGCGGCGCTCGGGGTCGAGCTCGTCGAGCACGGTCCGCGTGAGGTAGGACCTGAACAACCGGGACCGCCCGCCCAGGGCAGCCACGGCACGCTCCCGCTCCACGTCGGACTTCCCGGCCGTCGCCAGATGGAACAGCATCAGACCTGCAGCCCAGCCTCCGGTCCTCCTGGTCAGCGCCGCGGCTGCCTCGGGAGTGAGCCGCTCGTCGTACACCCCCCTGAAGAGCTCCTCCACCTCCCATGACCGGAAGCGGAGCGCCTCGTGGTCGAGCTCCACGAGCTCACCACTGACCATCAGACGGGGGGTGTTCGCGGCGAGAGGGCGCCGGGTCCCCAACGCGATTCGCAGCTGCTGCGGCCGCCAACGCAGCAGGTCCGACAGCTCCGCCTCCGCAGACCCACCCTCGAGCTCGTGCACGTCGTCGAGCACGAGCAGCAGCGACTCCCTCGTCTTCCTTTCCACGGCCGCCAGGAGCTCGGCTGCCGACGCAGCCGGGCCGACGTCACTTCCCAGGGCGATGGAGACGGCCCGGTTCAGATGCTCGAGAAAGCCCGGGCCCGTGCGGTCTTCGGGCCCCGCGGCGTACCACGCAGTCCTGCGCGGGCTCAACGCCACGGCCCGCGCGAGCAGCGTCGTCTTGCCCGAACCGGGCGGTGCGATCACCACGACGACGCCGGGGCCCGCCTCCTCGACAAGGGGTGCCAGCAGACGTGGGCGCGGCAGGCCCACCGGCTCCGGCCGGTGCAGTTTTGCGTCGAGGACGCCGGGCACTTGGCTCCTCCATCCTTGCCGGCGCCGGTCACGATCCGGATGGCTAGCCGAAGTCGACGACCGGGTCTGTCTCCGCGTTCTGGTCGACCACCAGGTCCGGATCGGTGGTCGTCTCTTCTGCGCCCACGCCCCACCCGTCTGCCGCGCCACCGGCCTGTAGTGGGTCGGAGCCGAACTCGATCTCCATGAAGTCGGTCACTCCGTCTGCGTCCGTGTCGACCAGGGTGGCGTTGGTGCCGAGGGCGACCTCTGCGCTGTCCGACAGGCCGTCCAGATCTGTGTCGGCTGCCCGGGGGTCAAGGGAGTGCGCAGCTTCGTAGTCGTTGCTCAGCCCGTCGGAGTCCTCGTCACCGCCCGGGTCGAGCCCGGCGAGCGCGGCAACGCGTGCGGCGCCGTCGACGGTCATCGGGTCGGTCTGGGCCCGGAGCAGCTCGAAGGAGTCGCTTCCTCCGTCACCATCGGAGTCAGCGCTCAGCGGGTTCAGGCCGGACATCTTCTCGAACGCGTCGGACAGTCCATCGGCGTCGGAGTCGAGGCTGCCGTCGGGCGGCGCGCCGGCGTCGATCTGGTCATAGGAGGCGAGCGACATCGCTGCGGCTGTGGGGTCCGCGGCACCGGCCATCTCCGGGATCACGCCCGCGTAGTTGAAGCGACCCTCCGCCGGGAACTCGTTGACGCCGTAGCTACTGCCCCTGGCTTCAATGGTGCGTCCGTCACCGAGACTGATCGCGACATGCGCCTCGGCAGGGCGTCCACCGTCAGGGGTCGGCTCCGTGGAGAAGTAGAACAGCAAGGCACCCTTGGTCTGCAGTGCTTGGTCGACCGGCATCAGTTCGCCCTGGTTCTTCAGGTCGAGGTACTGGTACATCGCGCCGTCAGGAATCGTCACGCCGGCCTGGTCGGCGGCCCATTGGGTCAGCTCCGAACAGTCGAACGTGGCCGGGTTGGTGTCGTCGAGATCGGCCTCCGCCCCGAAGACGTAGGTGTCGCCCTTCTGTGCGAGGGCAGCCTCGACGAAGGCATCCACCTTGGTGCCGGCCCCCGTGCTGACTGTCGGGTCGATAGCCGGGTTGGCGGTCGAGGCGGCACTGGCAACCCCGCTGGTCATCCCGGCCGTTGTGGTCATGACGGTCTCGGTGGGCGGAGCGGGCTGCGTGCCCGGTTCGGCACGCAGCGGGTCCGTCCCATACTTCGCCTCGACCGAGTCCGAGAACCCGTCAAGGTCGGTGTCCCAGGCCATGGGCGAGGTACCGAGGGCCACTTCGGTCGAATCCGCCGCCTGGTCGAGGTCGGAGTCGGCCAGCGTCGTGCTGCTCTGGCTGATGACGGTCTCGTAGGCGTCGGAGAGACCATCTTGATCGGTGTCGGCCACGTTCGGGCTGCTGCCCGACAAGCGCTCGAAGGCGTCCGTCAGCCCGTCCTGGTCCGAGTCGAGGTTGGCGTCCGCCTGCATCCCAAGGTCGATCTGGTCGTAGCCCACGCTTGTGGACGACATCATCGTGGGCGCCGACGGATCGAGGGGGTCGAGGAGCGGCGAACCATAGCCCTCGACGCCGCGGTCGTCCCCGGCGTACCCCGTGATCGCCGAGACGTCGTCGAGATAGGTGCGGTAGTCGGTGGACGTGCCCTCGTGCGAGGCGTGCGTCGTCGTCCAAGGCCGCATGTCCAGGCCATGGTTCGAGATGTCGTACGCCGCCCGTGCATTGACAACGGGGTCGTTCAGGTTGCCCCACACGTTCTCACGCACGCTCGGGCTCACGTTGATCTGCCAGAGGCCGACCGAGTACTCCCCGCTGTCGTTGAGAGCGCCCGTCTCCCCGCCCGATTCTGCGAGCGCAATGGCAGTCCAGGTCGTCGCCTGGTCAGGCGTGAACCCGGCCGCACGAGCGGCCTCGTAGATCTCTTGGATGCCGAGCTTCATCGACCACTCGATTCTTCCGGCGCGGCGAAAAGTAAAGTCTACGGCGAGCCCCTACGCTCCGATAGGGTCGTTTTTCATGGGCTACCGGCTCGGGGTCGACGTGGGGACGACCTTCACGGCCGCTGCGGTTGATGACGGGTCGGGGCCGCGGATGGTGGGCCTGGGCAACCGGGCCTTGCAGGTGCCGTCGGTGTTGTTCCTGCAGGACGACGGCTCCTTCTTGTTCGGGGAGGCTGCCGAGCGACGCGGCAGCATCGAGCCGGCCAAGGTGATCCGTGAGTTCAAACGCCGGTTCGGTGACACCGTCCCGATCCTGGTTGCCGGTCAGCCCTTCTCACCGCAAGCCCTGACCGCCCGGCTGCTGTCGTTCGTGATCGCCACCGCCACCGAACGTGAGGGCTCGGCACCAGACGAGGTGGTGCTCACGCAACCGGCCAACTGGGGTGGCTACAAGCGCGAGCTGATGGACCAGGTCATCGCGATGGCCGACCTGCCCTCGGCGCTGACCTGCACCGAGCCGGAGGCGGCCGCCATCCAGTACGCCTCCCGCGCCAGTCTGGCCGGTGGACGCGAAGGTGGCCGTCTACGACCTGGGCGGCGGCACCTTCGACATCTGTGTGCTGCAGAAACAGCACACCGGTTTCCGTATCCTCGGCGCACCCGAGGGCGTCGAACACCTCGGCGGCATCGACTTCGACGAGGCCGTGTTCCAACACGTCCTGCGCGGCCTGGGCGAGCACGTCGCTCGGCTCGACCTCGACGATCCCCTGGTCACCACCGCCTTGACCCGGCTGCGCCGCGACTGCGTCGAGGCGAAGGAGGCCCTGTCCAGCGACGTGGACACTGCCCTTCCCGTCACTCTCCCCGGGCTCACCACCACCGTCCGGCTCACCCGCGTCGAGCTGGAGTCCCTGATCACACCGGCCCTGCGGGACACCCTCGCCGCCACGCACCGCGCGCTTCAGATCCGCCGAGACCACCCCCGACCAGCTCGCCGCGATCGTCCTGGTCGGTGGTAGCTCCCGCATCCCCCTGGTCAGCCACCTGCTCCAGAGCGAGTTCGCCGTACCCACCGCGCTGGACACCCACCCCAAGCACGACATCGCCCTCGGCGCCGTCCAGTACCGCCCACCCACTCGCGACCCCGCTGGCGACCCAGCCGCACCCCTGCCCGCACCCCCGCCCGGACCAGGCAGTCGCCCATTGGCCCACCCGAGACGCCGCCACCGAAACGCCCCCAGCGCCCGCCGCCCCGACCCCGAAGCCGCCGGAAGACACCATCCCGACCCCGGTCGCACAAGCAACCCCCGTCCGGTCGACGGCGCAACCGCCGGCGCCCCCACCCCAACCGCCTCCAGTTCCAGCGCGGCCGACCCGGCCCGAGAGGTCCGGCCGCTTCTCCATGCCGAGCAGGCCGGTGCTGATCGCCATCGGCGCAGCGCTTCTCGGCGTGGTGGCCGATTGCGGTGGTTCTGGCGGGTCAGCTCGGCTCGGAGGACCAAGAGCGGCAATGACGGCGATCCGACATCTCAGGGAGGGACGCCGGACGCGACGACCATTCCGGAGACCACCATGCTGATTCACCTGGAACCTGAAGGTGAGGCGCAGCTCTACTCCTACGACGTCGAGTCGAAGGAACTGGTCCCCCTCGGCGTCCAGGGCTCGCAGGCGACGATCTCTCCGGATCGAGAGCAGTTCATCTTCCAGCAGGGCGGCGCGCCGTACCTCGCCGACTGGACCGCGCCGACCGCCTCGCACGCGCTCTTGGGCGAGGACACCTGCGCGAAGGCCGATCGTCCGGCGTGGAGCCCGGACGGCACAGAACTGGCCGTCGTGTGCCAACCCGGCGACAGCGACCACGCCGTGCTGCTCATCGTCGGGACAGACGGTGGGGAGGTCGACCGCGTCGACGTGGAGGGCATGGCCGGCGGTCCGACCTGGGTCGATGAGGACACCATCGTCTGCGCCGTGGGCGCACCCGGCGAGGACACGGACCTGTGGCAGTTCAACCTCGACAGCCGCAAGGGCACGCGCATCACGAGAGGAAGCGGGTTCGACGTCCATCCGAACTGGTCGGAGGACCAGCAAGCCATCTTGTTCCTACGCAAACCGACCGCAGAAATCCACACCGAAGGCGCGGACATCATGATCCTTCGCGGTACGTCGACCAGCTCTGAATCGAGCCCCACCGACTGGATCTGGGAGCAGGAACCACAAGCACAACAGCTCGCCGGCGACTCCGCCCAGCTGAGGCTGGCGAGCCCGACCTGGTCACCGGACGGCACCGAGATCACGTTCCTGGGCACCGACGACCAGGACGCCCGGCACCTCTACGTGGTGGAGACGGACGGCGACACTCCCGAGGAAATGGCGTCAGATCCAGGTGGCGTGATTGCGGAACCCGGCCCGGCAGCGTGGGACAGCCGCTGATCGTCGAGGGGGATTCGGTGAAAAACACGAGGCGCCCCGGCAACACTCGGCTGCGTGAGTAAGCGGCAGAGGCGCCCCGTAGATGATCAATGTGTAGTGCAAACAGCCCGCAACCGCAAGGATGGTTGAACGGACAATCTGCTCAAATCGCTCTCCGATCGCTCTCGCGCTCACCCGTGAGTCCGTCGGACCCGGACGTACCAAAGCGATCTCGCTGGCCGTGCCGCCGGCCTGCGAATGTGGCGGATCAGGTCGTTAGGTACGTCGCTGTACGAGCGCTCGAGGACGCCACACCATCGGAGGGCGTAAGAGAACGGAACCGCCGCAGTCGCAGGCTGTTGGACACCACGAACACGGACGAGAACGCCATGGCCGCGCCCGCGAGCATGGGATTGAGCAGTCCGGCGGCGGCCAGGGGCAGGGCCGCGACGTTGTAGGCGAACGCCCAGAACAGGTTGCCCTTGATGGTCGCCAGGGTCCGTCTGGAGAGCCGGATCGCGTCGGCCGCGACGCGGAGGTCGCCGCGGACCAGAGTGAGGTCGCTGGCCTCGATCGCCACGTCGGCGCCGGTGCCCATGGCCAGGCCGAGATCGGCCTGGGCGAGCGCAGCGGCGTCATTGACGCCGTCGCCGACCATCGCGACGACCTTGCCCTCGGACTGCAGCCGCTTGACCACGTCCACCTTGTCGGCCGGCAGGACGTCGGCGATCACGGCGTCGGGGTCGATGCCGACCTGGGCAGCCACGGCGCGGGCGACGGTCTCGTTGTCGCCGGTGAGCAGGATCGGTCGCAGGCCGAGGTCGCGCAGTTGGGCGATGGCCTCGGCCGACGTGGGCTTGACGGCGTCGGCGACGACGATCACCCCGCGGGCGGCACCGTCCCAGCCGACGGCCACGGCGGTTCCGCCAGCGGACCGGGCCTGCGCGAGACCGCGTTCGAGTGCGGGTGGCAGATGCTGGGCCCACTCCTCCAGCAGCCGCGGACGGCCGACGAGTACGGCGTGGTTGCGGCCGTCCGCGAGGACGATGCCCTGTACCCCGAGTCCTTCGACATTGGTGAACTCGCCGACCTGTGGAAGGGCGCCGACCCGTTCGCGGGCGCCGTCCGCGATGGCCCGGGCGATGGGGTGCTCGGAGGCGTCCTCGAGCGCCCCGGCGAGCCGAAGCACCTCGGCCGCGTCCTCGCCGGGGGCGACGATCACGTCGACCAGGGTCATCTGGCCGCTGGTCACCGTGCCGGTCTTGTCGAGCACCACGGTGTCGACCCGGCGGGTCGACTCGAGCACCTCGGGGCCCTTGATCAGGATGCCGAGCTGGGCGCCGCGGCCGGTGCCGACCATCAGCGCGGTCGGTGTGGCCAGGCCGAGAGCACAGGGGCACGCGATGATCAGCACGGCGACGGCCGCGGTGAATGCGGCCGAGAGGCCGGCGTCCGAACCGACCCAGAACCCGAGGGTGCCGATGGCCAGTCCGATCACGATCGGGACGAAGATGCCGGAGATCCGGTCGGCCAGCCGCTGGACCTGCGCCTTGCCGTTCTGCGCGTCCTCGACGAGGCGCGCCATCTGGGCGAGCTGGGTGTCCGCGCCGACCCGGGTGGCCCGGACAACGAGCCGGCCACCAACGTTGACGGTCGCCCCGACCACCGGATCGCCGACCCGGACCTCGACGGGGACCGACTCTCCAGTGAGCATCGACGCATCGACAGCGGACGCGCCGTCCTCGATGACACCGTCGGTGGCGATCTTCTCGCCGGGGCGGACCACAAACCTCATCCCGACGGCCAGCTGGCTGGTGGGGATGCGTTCCTCGGTCGGCCCGTCGGGACCGTCGCGGAGAACGGCGACGTCCTTGGAACCCAGTTCGAGCAGGGCGCGCAGGGCGGCGCCGGCACGTCGCTTGGATCGGACCTCGAAGTAGCGTCCGGCCAGGATGAACGTCGTCACGCCGGCCGCGGCCTCGAGATAGATGTTTCCGGCGCCGTCGGTGCGTTCCACGGTGAGCTCGAAGGGATGGGTCATCCCAGGAGTGCCGGCGGTTCCCCAGAACAGTGCGTAGACCGACCAGCCCAGGGCGGCGAGCGTGCCGAGCGAGATCAAGGTGTCCATGGTGGAAGCGCCGTGCCGCAGGTTGACCCAGGCGGCGCGGTGGAACGGCCAGGCGCCCCAGATCACCACCGGAGCGGCCAGGGTCAGGGACAGCCACTGCCAGTAGGTGAACTGCAGGGCCTCCACCATGGCCATCGCGACGACCGGAACGGTGAGCACGGCAGAGACCACCAGCCGCTGACGCAGGGATCGGGTCGGGTCGTCGGCCAGCGCCGCCTCGGGGCCGGAGCCGGAGTCGGTGGCGTCAGGTTCCGGCCGCGGGAGGGCGGCGCCGTACCCCGCCTGCTCGACGGCAGCCACCAGGTCGCCGGGACCGACCTCGGAAGGGAAGGTGACCTTCGCCTTCTCGGTCGCGTAGTTCACGGTCGCGGTGACGCCGTCGAGCTTGTTGAGCTTGCGTTCGATGCGGTTCGCGCAGGAGGCGCAGGTCATCCCGGTGATCTCCAGCTCGATGGCGCGGTTGCCGGGCGGCGTCGAGCCGCGGGAATCGGTGATCGAGCTCATCGGCTCCTCCTTTCTAGAACGTCGACCGTCATCCGGCGGTGCGGGTCGGGCATGGTCAGTGACCGCCGTCGTTGTGCTCCGAGGCGTGGTCGTCTGGTGTCGCCGTCGGCGTGGAGCCGCTCGGCGCAGCGCCCGGTGCGGGGAGGGTGAACTCGGCGGTTCGGACCACGCCGCGGTGCTGGAAGTCCAGGAAGAGGTGGTAGACGCCGGCACTGGGCACGGCGGCGTAGAACACGACGTCCGGTCCCGGCTTGGTGGTGCCATCGTTGGGCGCCCCGTCCGGGTGAACGTGGAGGTACGCCAGGTCCCCGTCGCGCAGGGCCACGAGGTGGCCGTAGGCCGCCAGGTAGGGCTGCAGGTCGGTGACGGGCTCACCGTCGCGGGACACAGACAGCGTCAGCTTCGCGTCGGCGCCGGCGGTCAGGTCGCCGTCGAGGGTGACCGTGTAGCCGTCCACGTGCGCGGTCCGCGGTCGTGGTCGACCTCGCGGCCGGCTGGTAGTCGCCCGGGACGGCAAGGTCTGCCCCGAGGGTGAGCGGGTCGGCTCCGGTGGCCTTGAAGTCGGCGAACAGGCGCCACTGTCCGGCCCTGAGGTCGAGCCGGGTGGACCACACGCCTTCGGGGCTCAGGTCGGGATGGACGTGCTGGAAGCCGCTGGCATCGCGACGGACCGCGATCAGGTGCAGGCGCTTGTCGTGCTCGACGTCGTACTCGGTCACCGGGCGACCGTCCGGGCCGTCGATCGTGAACGAGACGGGAACGTCGCGTCCGGGCGCGGCTTGCTGCTGGGCGAGGTCGAGGGTGTAGCCGTTCTGGGAGATCATGAGTCCTCCTGGGATGTCCGCTCCGGCGGCCTCGGCCGGGGCCGGTGGGGCGTGATCGGTCGTGTCCGGTGTCGGGTCCGGGGTCCGTCGCGGCGTCCTGTCCCATGTCGTGTCCGGCGTCCTGGACGGCAGTCGGGTCGGGCGTCGGACCAACGGCCCTCCCGACGCCGAGAGCGATGCCGAAGATGGCGCCGAGGGCGACAACGAAGGCCGCGACCTTGGTGGCGGTGTTCATGCGAGTTGGTAACCGGCCTCTTCGACGGCCGCCTTGACGGCTGCGTCGTCGACCGACTCGTCGCTGGTCATCGTCAAGGCGCCGGTCTCGAGGACAACCTCGACGGACTCGACGCCGGGGATCTCCCCGACCTCTTCGCTGACCGAGGCGGCGCAGTGCGCGCAAGTCATGCCCCGGACCGTGTAGGTGCTGGTCTGACTCATGGCTGTCCTCCTCGAGATGGTGGTGTCGATCAGGACCGGACGAGGCGGGCGATGGCGTCGGAGGCTTCCTTGACCTTGAGGTCGGCCTCGGGGCCGCCCGCTCGCGCAGCGTCGACCACGCAGTGGCCCAGGTGCTCGTCCAGCAGGCCCAATGCCACCGACTGCAATGCCTTCGTCATCGCCGAGACCTGGGTGAGGATGTCGATGCAGTACTGCTCCTCCTCGACCATCCGCTGCAGGCCACGGGCCTGACCCTCGATGCGACGCAGCCGCTTGAGGTAGGCGTCCTTGTTGTGGATGTAGCCGTGCTCGTGGCTTGGTGCCCGGTTCGGTCTCGGTCATCGCGGTCCTCCCAGTGTCTGCCGCATCGGGGTATACCCCCGGGCGGTATCCTCATGCTACGTTCAGAGGTCAGGAATACAATACCCCCCTATGGTATTTTAGGCATCAGTCGAGCGGGAACCTGGAGAGGAATGCATGAACAACTCTGACAACCTCAACGCCCTGGCCGCGAGCGCGACACTGCACTGCCTCACCGGCTGCGCCATCGGCGAGATCGTCGGCCTCATGGTCGGAACTGCCCTCGGGCTCGCCACGGCGGCGACCATCGCGCTCGCGATCGCCCTGGCCTTCCTGTTCGGCTACGCTCTCTCGACGCTGCCGCTGGTCAAGGCCGGACTCACCTTCTTCGGTGCACTCAGCGTGGTCCTCGCCGCCGACACCTTGTCCATCGCGGTGATGGAGATCGTCGACAACCTCGTCATGGCGCTCATCCCCGGCGCCATGGACGCGGGCCTGGTCAACCCGATCTTCTGGATCGGCATGATGCTCGCCCTCAGCGCCGCGTTCGTCGCCGCATTCCCGGTCAACCGGTATCTGCTCACCAAGGGCAAGGGCCACGCGCTCACCCACCAGCACCACAACCGGGCAGCGTCCTCAGAAACCGACGGAGCATCGCTCATGGATACCCACGCGCTCGCTGCCGCGATCATCGGATTCCTCCTCGGCGGCCTCGTCGTCTCGGTCGCCGCCGAACTCGAGGATGACGACGCCCCGCCATCGGACCATGGCTCCAGCAGCCACCAGGTCATCGGCCGGTGACCGCTCAACCCGTGGCTCAGCGTTCGAGACCGACCACACACCAGCCGAGCCCACGCCACCGGTAGGTGTCCCGCATGCCGACGCCCTCCAGCGCGGCCAGCATCTTCGCCGGTGGGTGGGCAAAGCTCCGGAAGCTGTCGCCCCTCAGCCGACGACCCAGGTTCTCGAACCAGAGTGCCGCTCGGCTGACCGGGTTGCGCGGTGGATGGCTGAACACCAGCAACCGTCCCGCCTTGCTCCCTGCAGCGGCGAGCAGTCGTTGATAGTCGGGATAGCAGCAGACGACGCGATGGAGCACCACCACGTCGGCCGTCTCGACTTGTCCCGGCGACTGCCGCGATGTCGAGGAAGCGACGCTCCACCCGGCCGTCCAGGCCTGAGCTTCTCAGCAGCTGCGCAGCCTCGGCCTCGTAGCCGGCCGCGAGTTCCAGATTGACCGCCCGCGCCGCACCGCGACGGAGCAGCTCGACCTGGACCTCGCCGACTCCCCCGCCTATCTCGAGCACCGTCGCGCCCTCGATGCCGCGCTCGGCCAGGAAGCCCACCAGCGCGCGAGCCGAACGACTGAGCCCACGCCGTCGGTAGCGGCGAGCCATGCGTTCGGCGAAACGTCCGCTGAAAACCTTGTCGTAGCCGTCCGGCTCGCAACAGTCACCCATGCTTCAGTATCCAACCCGGCGCAGATTGCAGGGTGCGCGAGCTGCCGGGCCGTAACGAGATCGTCATATCGAGGTGTGGCCCGTCGGCGGCGGCGAGTGACACAGTCGGGCATGACCACCCGACTCTTCGCACTGGCACTGGGCCTCAGCCTGCTCACGGCTTGTGGCGACGACCCGGGCCGGGATGCAGACGCGCCAGTCTCGACGTCGAGCGACCAGGCGACCGACACACCGACCGATCAGCCGACCGATGAGCCGACCGGCGTACCACCCAAGTCGACGCCGCCGGAGCCGAAGGCTCAAGGCACCCGCATCGTGGCCGCAGACAGCGAGTTCGGAACCATCCTGTACGACAAGACGGGTCAGGCGATCTACGTGTTCGACGTGGAGACGACGTCCCGACCGGACTGCTACCGCGAGTGCGCCGAAGCCTGGCCGCCTGTGCTCACCGCAGGGAATCCGGTCGCTGGTGCTGGCGTGCGGGCTTCCCTGCTGGGCACGACCGAGCGGACCGACGGCAAGTCCCAGGTCACCTACAACGGCCATCCGCTCTACTTCTATGCGCACGAGGGCAAGCACGAGGTGGAATGCCACGACGTGTTCTTGAACGGCGGCAACTGGTACGCCGTCCAGCCCGATGGCAACGCGGCGCCTGTGGCCTGACAAGCGGGCTCTGTCAGGCCTCAGAATCATCACGTCAAACGCCAGGAAATGTTGCCGGCAACCACTTGCACTCCTCGGCCCGAGAGTGCTAATAAATCTGTAACAGCCGATAGAGATCGGCTGGCTGTTGACAACTTAGAGGCATGTGGAGGTGGTAGTCATGTTGATGCGCACCGACCCGTTCCGCGAGGTTGACCGGCTCGCTCAGCAGTTGCTCGGTGCAGGTACGACGTCCCGGCCGACGGTCATGCCGATGGACGCCTGGAGAGAGGGCGACGTCTTCGTCACCGAGTTCGATCTGCCCGGCGTGAAGCCCGAGAGCCTTGACATCGACGTTGAGCGGAACGTCCTCACGATCAGGGCTGAACGTCCGCCGCGCAGCGACGACGTCGAGATCCTTGCCACGGAACGGCCGGTCGGCTTGTTCAGTCGCCAGCTCGTTCTGGGTGACAACCTCGACCTTGAGCAGGTGCGGGCCTCCTACGACGACGGCGTGCTGCGGCTCCGGATCCCGATCGCGGAACAGGCCAAGCCCCGCAAGGTCGAGATCACGACCAGCGACCGTCAAGACGACCGAGCCGCGATCTCGTCCTGACCGCATCGGACAACCAGTCAGCAACGACCTGGCAATGACCATGGCACCGAACCCCGAGCTCACGGAGACCGCGGACGGCTGCGCCGTTACGCACGACACCGCCGCCGCGGACTTCGTCGACCTGCTCATGGCCGACGATGAGTGGGTGCGGCAGGAGTTCGATGCACTGGTGGCCGCCGGCTGGGGTGGGGCGAAACCACCTCGCCCTGCACCAGAACAGGGATCGCGTTGGCCGCGTAGGCCTGGGTATCCGCGCCACCCCACGCCGGTCCACCACCCGCTCGATCCGGTCCGCAGCCAGGACGCACGAGCCCATCAACGAGGACCCCCGGATCCACGAGCGGATTGATGCAGGCAAGGAGAGTCAACGCCTCCCCGGCAGCCAGTCGGGGAGGCGTCGTCTTGCGCATGACCGCCGCCCGTCAGACGTCTTCGCCGCCCCGCGCGTGGAAGGCATCGACCGCAGTTGGCAGCGTTGGGTACAGGTGCTCCCGGCCGATCCGCTCCAACAGGCCAGAGGGCTCGAGCTCGGCGAGCAGGTCCTGCTTGACCCTGGCCATCGCGAACACGACCCCGCGGCCGGCCAGTTCGGCGCGCAGCTCCTCGAGCGCGTCGACGGCCGTGATGTCGACCTCGACGATGGCCTCGGTGTTGAGCACGAACCACTCCACGGGCACCGCGGCCCCGGCGACCGCAGCGCGAGCGCGGGTCCGGAAGTCCTCAGCATTGGCGAAGAACAACGGCGAGTCGTAGCGGTACACCACCAACCCGGGCACGACCTCGGCCGACGGGTAGTCGTCTACGTCGTGCATGCCCGCCATCCCGGGGACCCGGCCCTCGACTGCGTCGTGCGGACGGGCCACCCGACGCAGCAGGTCGAGCACGGACAGGCCGATCGCCAGCAGGATGCCCCACAGCACGCCCACGACCAGCACCCCAGCCGTGGTTGCGAGCGCGAGCAGGAACTCGCTGCGCCGGAACGCTGCGAACCGACGGAACTCCCCGATGTCGACGAGGCGTACGGCGGCGTACACCACGACGGCGCCGAGCGCCGCCGCCGGTAGCTCCTCGAGGACGGGCCGGAGGGTGAAGACCGCAACTACCGTGGACAGCAGCGTGGCCAGGCCTGCCAGCTGCGTCCTGCCTCCGACGGCATCCACGATGGCTGTGCGGCTGCCGCTGCTGCTGACAGGGAACCCGTGCAGAAAGCCGGCGCCCAGGTTGGCGGTACCCAGCGCCAGCATCTCGCGCTTGGCGTCGATGCGGTCGCCATGGTGGGCGGCGAATGCCCTCCCCGTCAGGACGTTGTCGGTATACGCGACGAAGGCGACACCCAGCGCGGGTGCCAGCATCGACGGCACCGACGCGGCCGGCAGGTCCGGGAATCCCGGCGCGGGCAACCCGAACGGGATCTCTCCGATACCCGGACACCGTGATCCTGAAGGCCAAGGATTGCCGAGGCGGCCGCAGCACCGAGGACGCCGATCAGCGCGATGGGCGCTCGCGGGAAGAGGATGGAACCGGCGAGCATGAGGATCAGGGTCGTGACTCCGAGAACCAGGGTCGGAACATGGACCTGCTCGAGATGGCGGGCGAGGTAGACGAGCTCAGCCAGAAACCCGTCGGCATCCACTGAGATACGGGCGATCTTGCCCAGCTGTGAGACCACCATGATCGCGGCGATTCCGGCCAGATATCCCACCAGCACCGGTCGGGACAGCAGCTCCGCGAGAACGTGGAAGCGCGCCAGCCAACCGATCATGCAGATGATCGCCACGATGAGCGCCAGACCCGCGGCGTACGACGCCGGATCCCCGGCCGCGGCCGGGACCGAACCCAGGGCCGCTGCGGTCATCAGCGCGGTCGTCGACTCGGGGCCGACCGACAGCTGCCGGGAGGACCCGAACAGGAAGTAGCCGAACAGGCCGCCAACCGCAGCCCACAGCCCCGTTGCCGCGGGTAGTCCCGCGAGCTCCGCATAGGCCATCACCTGCGGCACGAGATAGGCCGTGACCGTCACTCCGGCCAGGAGGTCGCCACGGAGCCATTCGCGCTGATACCCGTGTGCCCAGCTCGGGGCCGGGAGCCGAGCCTTCATGCCCCAACGCTAGGGCCTGACCCCGCCGTACGGCGCACAGGCGCCGGGTTGTCCTGCGACCAGATCAGGCAGGCACCGGACGCGGCTGCGCTCCCAGCTTTGTCCCCCACGCCCGGGCACGCTCAAGCTCGCCGTCGGCAAGGGGCCCCGGGGTGTCGGTGACGTAGAAGGTGCGTGGCTCGTCGACCAAGCGGAAGGCGCGGGCCTTGAGTGCCTTCGCAGCTCCCTTAGCGGCCGAGCCGGGGAGGTGTCTGGCCTTGGTGACCTTGGTGTCGAAGGTGGCGACGGCGCAGCTGCGGCTACCGTCGACCCGACCAATCCACTCACGAAGACCTGGGTCATCAGATCCGTTCCGGCCGGCCTGTCGCGCGGCGTCCGCGCGCGTCGCGGGCCGACTCATCCCGAACGCGTGTGTGGGTCCGCCGACGACGACGAGATCCAGGTCGTCGGCCAGGTGATGAGGTGCGCCCGCGACGTCGACTACGACGGTGTCCGGGCCGAGGCCGGCCGCCACCGCCTCAGCGACCATCCTGGTGTTTCCGAATGACGACTCCACGACTACCAACGCACGCATGATCGGCCTCCCTTGTCTTGCTTCATCCTCTGCAATCGGCGAGCGAGCTGGCAGGGTAATGAGTCACAGCTGGCCGGGTCGAACGGCCTCTTAGCCGCGACTAGCGGCGCTTCCTGAGCTCCTTGCGAGCCGCCTCGTAGGCCTCGCCGTACGCGGCCCCGACTCTCCAGTCGGCCCGTTGGCGTGCCTCCCACTCAAACCTGATCGTGCCCCAGCGTCCCGCGGAAACGCCGAGGTTCTCGGAGGCGTAGCCGTCGTAGTCTGCGGGCGGTATCCCGGCCTCGCTGAGCGCGGCCTCGACGTAGGCGCAGCGCTCGACGGTGACCCCCTCGATCGCCTCCGAGGACTCCGCGGTGGGCGTCACGTCGGCGCCTTCGCCGATCGACGCGGCCGACCGCGCTTCGGCGCTCGTAGCGGCCATCAACAGGGACGCCGCGATGCTGCCCTCGGGTGGCCGGTCCTGCCAGCTACCGCCGGCCACCGCGGTGCGCTCGGCGAGCTCCGGCCAGTTGACCTGGGCACGACCGACGTCCTTCGGGTCCGTGACGACTGGCACCAGCGCCCCGGGAACGACGAACCAGCGGGCGTAGGGAGGGACGTTGTCCTTGCTCACCGTCGCCCGGGTGCGTCGGCGCAGGTGACCAAGATCGTCCAGTTCTCGGCCAGCATCCCCATCAGCCGGACCTGCTCGAAGGACTCGACGGTCGCGTCCTGGCGCGCCCACTTCCTCTCGATCCGGCTGAGAACGCGCGCATCCAGCGCCCGGTCGTCCATCCCCTGGTCGGGGACTTTCCGGGCCCGCCGCCCGGCGTCGGTGGGCCGCCGGGCACGTCGCTCATAGCGGCTGGGTCGACGACGGCGGAGTCGCCGTTGGTCTTGATGGCGACCGTCGAGCCCAGCCGGATCGCCAGCGGCACATCGCCGCCATAGTGGATAGCGCCCACGCGGGGCTCGGGCCCGAACCACTCAAGCCGGATGTCGGTCTCGGTGGTGCTGTCGTTGAGCCGGCGCTTGATGCCCGTCACCACGGCCTGGTTCGGGTCTCCAGTAGCGGCAAGCTTCTCCGCCCGGTCGAAGCGACGATCCCGGAAGGCCCGGGCCTCCAGGGTCGTCTTGGCGTCGTCGACCTTGTCCGCGACACCCAGCAACTTCTTGAAGAGTCCCATGCGCCCTCATCATGGGGCTCCGCGCGGAGGCCGTCTACGCCGGCATGGTCCGCGCCCCGACCAAATGGATACGGTCAGCGGATCGCGGCAGGCCCGGCTCATGTGTGGCTACTCCGGGTAACGTCAGTCCAGTCCGACGGCGGCCAGCTCGATCGTCCCGGAGCTGAACGGCGCGACCAGACCACCGACGTAGATCGAGCCGTCCGCGGCATAGCGGACGTCGATGCGGCTGGGGCGGCCAACGAAGCGCCCCTGATGCACGTGGAAGGGCTTGTCCGCAGGTCGCAGACCGTGGCTGACGAGGTACGCGGCTGTCGGTCCTGCGGCGCTGCCGGTCGCCACGTCCTCAGTCACACCGCGGTTGTCCCAGGTGCGGCCTTCGGGCCGATCAGGGTCGAGCACGTAGACGAAGTCGGCTCCGATCTCGCTCAGCATGGCCGGCAGGTCTGCGCCGGCGATGTGGCTGGCCGCCAGGCCCTCGGGTGTGACCGGGAGCAGGAGGTACGGGAGGCCGGTGCTGACGACCTGGCTGGGCACGTCCTCACGCAGGTGCTCGGGCCGCAGGCCAAGGGCGGCGGCAAACTCGAGTGCCGCGCCCTGCGAAATTGGGGGCGACAGAATGGCGGGACCCTGATCCATCTCGGCCCCGATGATGCCGTTGTCCCGGGTGGCTGTCGTCACGCGCAGCGGCCGGCCGCCGACCCGGATGGTCCACACCTGGCGCTCCACATCCGATTTCGACTGGGTATGCCGGACGGCTGCCGCCCCGAGCACCGGATGACCTGCGAAGCCGAGTTCCTCTTCTGGCGTGAAGATCCGCGCCTCGGCCTCGTCGTCCGCGACGTCGAACAAGAAGATCGTCTCGAACTGCCTCAGCTCTTGGGCGATCCCGAGCATCGTCTCTGCCGCCAGCGGGCCCACCGATGCCACCACGGCCAACCCGTTGCCAGCCATCGGTCGGTCTGTGAAGACGTCGACGTGATGAAGTCTGAGCGGGCCTACTGCGGAGCCAGGTCCATCCATGTGCGACTCGTTCCTCTGATCACGATCGGTTCGAAGCCACTTCGTCGCGTGCTGGTTCAGAGGGACCAATGTAGGCGCTCTTCGTCGCATCGAGCTGAGGCTCCGCCGGGCGAGGGCCCGAAGCATCCGCGACCCTCGCCGACGGCGCGCCTAGCCGGCGTCAGTACGGCGTCATCATGGATGGTCTCGACTCGAACTGACGGACGCCGGCTACAAGACGTCGGTACCGATCAGCCCGCGCGCCGGTTCCGGACGGCCCCCACCCGGAATGATCTCCCCGCCCTCTCCAGGCAGGTCCGGCACATCCTCGATCGGGTCCGGGTCGGTGATGTCCGGATCGGTGGGGTCTGGTTCGCCTGGTTCCTGCGGTGTCGTCGTCATGACGGGTCCCTTCTCAGCGTTGAGAATCACCCCGAGGTCCTGCCAGTACCCACATCGCCGCGAAGGATTCTTCCCAGGAGACAGCCACCGATTCGACGAGTCGCTCGTATCAAGCGACGTTTCGGGTACGGCGCGGGAATGCAGCGCCACCGGAACCGAGCAATGCCATGACGACCGTCCCCCAGCCCGCCCTGGCCACCCTCAGCCACGACCGCTTCTGGGAGTCGGGCTGGGTCTACGAACGCAAGCTCGACGGGCAACGCTGCCTGGCCGTGCGGGACGCCAACGGCAGCCGTCTCTACTCCCGCTCCGGGCGCGACGTCACCGTGGCCTTCCCCGAGCTCGCCGAAGCGCTGGAGAGGCAGGCGGCCGCCAGTTTCGTGATCGACGGCGAGGTGGTCGCGTTCGAGGGCTCGCGCACCAGCTTCGCCCGTCTCCAGCCACGCATCCACCTCTCCAACTCCGACCGGGCCCGGGCCACCGGGATCGCCGTCTGGTTCTACGTCTTCGACGTGCTCGAGATCGACGGCGAGGACGTCCGGTCCGAGCCGTTGCTCGACCGCAAGCGCAGGCTCAAGTCGCTGCTCGGCTGGAAAGACCCGATCCGGTGGACGCCTCATCGCGTGCAGGCCGGCGAGGACTGGTTTGCCGAGATCAGCCGTCGCGGCTGGGAGGGGCTGATCGCGAAGCGGGCCGACGCGCCCTACGTCGGCGGCCGCACCGACAACTGGCTCAAGTTCAAGTACGAGGCCGGCCAGGAGCTGGTCGTCGTCGGGTGGACCGAGCCGACCGGCTCGCGGGTGGCCCTGGGGGCGTTGTTGCTCGCCTACTATGACCGACCGGGCGACACCGAGGACCTCGTGTACGCCGGCAAGGTGGGCACCGGCTTCTCGGACCGGGTGTTGGCCGACCTCCACGAGCGGCTGTCCCGCCTCGAGGTGGACCGGTCACCGTGCACGCGCGGGAAGCTCCCGTCCGTTGGGGTCCACTGGGCCCGGCCCGAGCTGGTCGCGGAGGTGGCCTTCACCGAGTGGACGAGGGCAGGCCAGCTGCGCCACCCGCGCTTCCTCGGCCTGCGGACCGACAAGGCCGCGAAGGACGTCGTACGGGAGGCCCGATGACTGGCACAGACGGAGGTCGCAGGGGTCGCGGTGTCAAAGCCGGACAAGGTGATGTTCCCCGCGACCAACGGCACAGCGGCGATCACCAAGCTCGACGTGGCGCGCTACTACGCCGGCGTCGCGGCGGTGATGCTTCCGCACCTGCGGGGACGGCCCGTGAACATGCAGCGCTTCCCCGACGGGATCGAGGGCCCGTCGTTCTACGAGAAGAAGGTGCCGGGGCACTTCCCGGACTTCGTCGCGACCGTCGAGGTCAACACCTCGCAGGGACCCCAGCGGCAGGTGGTCGTCACTGACCAACGGACGCTGGTCTATCTCGCCAACCAGGGTTGCCTGACTCCGCACACCTGGCTCAGCCGCTCGGACGATCTGGACCGACCCGACCAGCTGATCTTCGACCTGGACCCGTCGGTACCCGACCTCGCGATGGTACGGCGAGCGACCCGTCTGGTCGGCGGGCTGCTCAACGACCTGGGCTTGTCCAGCTATCTGAAGACGAGCGGTTCGCGGGGTTACCACGTGCTGGTGCCGCTGCGACGGTCCTGGGACTTCGAAGCCGTCCGAACCTTCGCGCGAGAAGTTGCCGAGGTTCTCGTCGACCGAGACCCGGACCTGGTCACCCTCGAGGCCCGCAAGGACAAGCGAGGTGATCGGGTGCTGATCGACGTGCAACGCAACGGCTACGGCCAGACCACCGTCCCGCCGTACGCGGTGCGGGCCCGCCCGGGCGCACCGGTGTCGACTCCGATCAGGTGGGACGAGCTCTCCGGGGTCCGGCCGGACCAGCACACCATCAACACGCTGGGCGCCGGCTGGCGCGGGTCGAGAACCCGTGGGCCAACCTCCGACGCCAGGGCCTGGGGCAGGCGGCGCGGCAACTGGCCAGGTTGCACGCCTGACCGACGGCGTCAGCGGCGGGTCCTCCCCTACCCGGCCGTCGATCGACTCGCGGAGAAGGTCGGCGTGGCCGGTGTGCCGGGCGTACTCCTCGATCATGTCGACCAGGAGACGGCGGATGCTCGGCGTCCGCCCGTCGGGCCAGGCGAACTGGGTGGGCCTGCCGGGGTCCCCGTCGGCCAGCGCCTCGGCGAGGTTGGCGCGGGCTCGGGCCACACTCTCCTCCCACAGGGCGTAGAGCTCTTCCGGCGTGTCCTCGGCCGCGGTGCGCCACTCCCAGTTCGGGTCGGCGTCCCAGTCCACCGAGTTCCATGGCGGGCCGGGATCGCGCCCGAGCAGCTTCAGCGTGAAGTAGTCCGCCTCGACCAACGCCAGGTGCTTGAGCAGCCCACCAAGAGTCATCGTCGTGGCCGCGGTCGTCGCCTGCAGGCCGGCGGAGTCCAGGTCGGCGCACTTCCACGCGAAGGTACGGCGCTGCCGCTCGAGCGACCCGATCAGGGTGTCGACCTCGGTGCCGGCAACGGGTGGCTCCTTCAGAATCTGTTCGTTCTCCAGGCTCATGCCGAGCACAGTAGAGTCGGTTCCGGACGTTCTGCTTCCGGAAGGTGGCTGGATTCTGTGCAGGCCGACGCAAGCCCGACGGCACGGGCGCTGCTTGCCCTCGAGCTGGTCCAAGCCAGCCCGGGCATCACCGCGGACCGGCTCGGCGACAGGCTCGGCGTATCGGAACGAGCCGCCCGGCGCTACGTCGGCATCCTGCGGGAGGCCGGCATCCCGATCGAGTCCGTCCGGGGTCCCTACGGTGGGTACCGCATCGGCCGCGGCCTCCGCCTCCCGCCCCTGATGTTCAGCCCGACCGAGGCCCTCGGTCTGGTCATGGCCGTGCTCGACGGCCACCACGATGCGAGCGATCCCACCGACCCGGTCGGCAGCGCGCTCGGCAAGATCATGCGGGCTCTCCCGGAGCCGGTGGCCGCCCAGGCCGAGGCCGTCCGTCAGACCACGGCGCCCGCGCCCGACCGCGCCGCCGCCAGGCCCGATCCGGGGATCACCAGTGCCCTGGTGCAGGCCTGCTCCGACCACCGTCGGGTGCGGATCGGCTACCGCTCCGAGGCGGGGTTGCGCCGGCTCATCGAGGTCGACCCGTGGGCGGTGGTCGTCCGCCACGGGCGGTGGTACCTGCTGGGTAGGTCCCACACCGCAAACGCTCGCCGCGCCTACCGGATCGACCGGGTCCAGGGAGTCGAGCCGCTGGACCACGCGTTCACTCCACCCACCGACCTCGATCCGGTCGCGACGCTCGAGGAGCATCTCGCCGTCGGATGGGAGTACGACGCCGAGGTCATCATCGAGGCGCCGGTCGAGACCGTGGCGCGGCGGCTCCCCCGGTCGCTCGGGTTGCTCGAGCCCCTCGATGCCGAGACCTGCCGGCTGGTCGGAAGCACCAGCAACCCCGGTTGGTACGTCGAGCAACTCGCCGTGATCCCAGCGCCGTACCGGATCCTCAGGTGCCCGGAACTGCAGGAGGCTTCGCGCCACCTCGGGCGGCGGCTCCTGGCCGCGGGTGGTAGTCCTGTCCGCCCTTAGTCGGTGCTCGGCAGCGGGCTCTCGACGGGGAAGGAGTGCTGCTCGTGCACGACCACCCACCGGCCGTTCTGCTTGCGCAGTCCGAAGGTGATCCTCAACCGCTGCTCCGGATTCGCCGCACGGTCCTGCGCGGTGCCGCAGCGCAGCAGTGCCCACGCGAAGGCAACGTCGTCGCCGGCGGTGACGTCGAGCTCGAGGACGTCGAAGGTCGCGCCCAGCGCCTGCCATTTGAAGAAGCCGGGCCAGGTTGCGCGGTAGGCGTCGATACCGCGGACCCCTTCTTGTGGTGGGGGGACGTCGAACATCACGATGTCGTCGCTGTGGTCGGCGAGCACGCCGTCCAGGTCACCCGAGTGGACCGCGTCCGCCCAGCGCTCGATCAGGGCCCGGATCTGCTGCTCGTTGTTCATGTCGCTCTCCTTTTCGATGGTTGTCGCCCCTACAACCCGGGCCGGAGCGCGAACTCATCGGTCTGTGGGAGATTCCGCCTCTCCGAGGCGGGTCGGGAGACCGAAGTCGGCGAAGTCCGCCTCGAGGAACGAGACCACCTCGGTGACCGTGCCCTCCCGGATCGTCAGCACATCGAGCCCCTTCGGGAGCCATGCCGCCGCTTCCTCGGTCCACATGTAGGTCGCGAACGCCGGACTTGCGTTGGCCCGCGTCGTCAGGAAGCGCCAGCGCCAGGTGAGCGGCCCGGCGATCAGGAAGTCGCGGATCGCGCCGCGGCCTGTGAACCACTGGGGCTCGGGTGGCATCGAGTAGCGCGCGTCCTCGGCCAGCATCGCCACGATCGCCTCGACGTCCCCGGCCTCCCAGGCGGCGGCGTACCTCCGCGCGACCTCGTCGATCTCGTCCGGCTCGGCACCGTCGCGGCCGGGCCGCCCTCGGCGCCGATCACCCCAGCGGCCGCGTTGTGCCCGCGCCCGCTGCAGGGCGCTGTTGACTCCGGCCACGGACGTCTCCAGGAGCTCCGCGACCTCTTTGGCCGAGTAGCCGAGCACCTCGCGCAGCAGCAGCACGGCGCGCTGCCTGGGTGGTAGCTCCTGGAGCGCGACCACGAACGCCAGCTCGATGCTCTCCCAGGCCACCACCCGCTCCGCCGGGTCGAGCCGGTCGGCGTACTCCATCCGCGAGTCGGGAAAGGGCTCCAGCCACAACACCTCCTTGGCTGCGGCGACCTCCGGGGTCATCGCCGTCGGCAACTCGCGCCGTCGGGCCCGGGCCAGGAAGGTCAGGCACCGGTTGGTCGCGATCTTGTAGAGCCAGGCGCGCACCGAGCGGTGCGGGTCGTCGTTTTGGGGCTCGAACCTCGCCCACCCCTTCCAGGCGCGGATGAGGGTCTCCTGTACGGCGTCCTCCGCATCCGCGAGCGAGCCGAGCATGCGGTAGCAGTGGGCGGTCACCTCGCCACGGAACGGGTCGACGGCGCTGGCGAAGGCGCCATCGTCGAGGATCGCCACCTGGCCATCTCAACAGAGCCGAACGTTGGCATCAACCGAGGAGCACCGGAGAGGGTCAGCTCGTCTCGGGGTTGGCAACTCCCGAGCGCAGGAGTTCCCCGATGACGTCGGGTGGAGCGGGACGGTGCAGCAGATAGCCCTGGCTCCGCTGACAGCCGAGGTCACGGAGGCGATCGTATTGTTCCTGGGTCTCGACCCCCTCTGCCACGACGATCAGGTTCAGGGAGCGACCGAGCGCAATGATCGCGGAGGTGACCGCGGTGTCGGTCCGGTCGTTGCCCAATCCAGCGACGAAGGTTCTGTCGATCTTGATCTCGTCGAACGTGAACTGGCGCAGGTAGTCAAGCGACGCGTACCCGGTGCCGAAGTCGTCAACCGCCAGCGACACGCCGAGTTCTCGCAACGCACGAAGGTCAGCAGCCACGGCGTCAGCCCTTCGGATGAGCTGGCGTTCGGTGACCTCCAGGCCGAGCTTGCCCGGCCGGAAGCCCGGTCTTTGCGAGCAGCTTCTCCACCACTCCGTGGAGGTGGTGTCGGCCAAGCTGGTCGCCGGAGATGTTGACCCACATGTCCGGCGCCTGTTCGCCGTACTCTCGTCGCCAACCGGCGGCTTGGTCGACCGCGGTGGCCAGGACCCAGTCTCCGATGGGGATCATCAGCGGGCGTCCCTCGGCTGCGTCCAGGAAGGCTCCCGGGCTGAGCAGTCCCTGGGATGGGTGGTGCCATCGCAGTAAGGCCTCGACAGCGACCAGAGCGCCGGTGTCCATCCGGTACACCGGCTGGTAGTGCAACGCCAGTTCGTCGCTTCCGAGCGCCCGATGCAATTCCGAGGCAAGCCTGGCTTGGCGTTTGGCGACCTCGATCCGCGTTGCCGTGACGAACCGCAGGCGGGAGGCTGCCTGGACCATGTGCCTGGTGGACCCGACTGCGACATCCGAGGCGACCCGGGTGGCAGTGGTCCAGCCGGCAACAATGCGTCCGGTTCTGGCCGCGTTCCCGGCCGCCGAATCAACCGTCGCCGCGGCAGCCGCGGCCGCGCGCGCTGCATCCTGGGCCGCGGCATGGACCGCGGCCGCGACAGTGGCGGCCGCATCAGACGTGGCTCTTGCCTGGACGACCACTTCATCGGCCACCGTCGCGGCGACCGAGGAGGCCGCCCTGCTGGCACCATCGACCTCCAACTCGTCGTGACGCCCGGACGCAACGGTTTCCATTGCGGTCTCTGCCGATGCCGCAACGTCGATTGCTCGGGTCACTGCCTCGGCCTCGATCGCGGCGGCCGCACGGGCGGCGATGTCTGCGTGCGACATCGCCGCGGCGTCAACCGCGGCCGCCGTCGCACGACTCGCCCTGATTGCCACCTGGTCCGCCGCCGTCATCGCGTCCTGTGCCGCAAGAGCGGTGGTTGCGGCCGATCGCGCGGCGGTTTCCGCATCGCGAGCGGCGACAGCCGCCGCCTCCGCGGCGGCGAGGATGGCGTCAGCGCCGTCATCGACCCCTTCGTGTGACGCAGCCATCAGCGAAGCTCCGCCACCCTCTCCGATCCGTAGGGGAGCCGACTGGACGTCTCAGGCAGCACCCCAGTCAAATGTCCGAATTGTCGGTTTCTGTGCCGAGTCTACGCCGGTCAGGAGACTGGCGTCGCTCGCGAGGTCAGGCGGCGGGGGTGAGTGGGTGCGCGTGGTGCAGGGTGATCCCGCAGCGGGGGCAGTGTCTGCTGGTGGAGACGTCGAGGTCTTGGCCGCAGGTGCACATCGAGGCGGCGAGGCGGGCGGCGGCCCGGGGCATCGGGATGGGCCTCGGGATGGGGGTGGCCATCGTGAGCGGGGTCATCGTTCTGCCCCGCCTTCGGTGGAGTCTTCGGTGGAGCTCCTGGGTGGGCTGGAGCAGGTGGTCGATGAGCTGGTCGAGGTCGATCCGTCTCGGCGCCGGCCGGCACCGCAGCCAGGGAGCGGCTGAGGAACTGGTAGATGTCGCGGGTCCGGGCCTGGGCGACCAGCTCCCCGTCCGGAGAGCACAGCTCGATGATCACCGTCGCGGCGCCCTCGGCGTCCAGACACGGCCAGATGTGCACGTCGCCCATGCCGGCCGGACCGGTCAGGCCACGGGCCAACAGGTCCCGGGCCATGGTCCACACCACGTCGCCCTCGGCGGTCACGAAGGTGGCCGTCACCGCGAACGGGTCGGCCGGGTCGTAACCCAACACCGCGTCCACGGTGGTCAGGGTGCCCACCGCATCGACACACTGCAGGGCAAGATCGTGGGACACCAGGTCTACATACAGGTTGCGTTCACTCATGGCCATGCCGAGTCGACCTCATCCGAGAGGGTGGAACCAGGGACTGCCCGCCAAAACAGCAGGCACTTCGAGACTGCCAGCCGAAGCCGGCACTGCGAACGCCCCAAGAGGAACACACTGGCCCGGCCGTCCGGCCGGGGATCAGGCCAGGTCCGGCCGGCCAGCGAAGTGGCCTCTACGAACGCATCGCACACGCGAGGTCCGGACGTGTTAACCCCAATCCTGTCCCCCACCACACCCCGACAACAGGGCCAAAAGTCCTAGACCGGGCGAAAACGTACATTTGCGACTTTGCGGACGTCATCGGCAGGCCTGGTCAGCCGAGCCCGTCGACCTCCGCGACCCGACGGATCGCCGGGCGGTCGTGCCGACCGTCGACGACCTCGCCTGTCGTCCACCACATGCGCAGTCCTGCGGGCCCGATCTCGAGGACGGCGAGGTTGTTGTGGTACCACGGACCCTTGGTGACCGACCCATCGGATCGGCTCGAGCGGCACCCGCCCCGAACGCGACAGCACCCGGAAGGCCAGGCCGGTCGCGCGGCGGGCGGACGCAGCCGTGAAGCCCTTCATGACCCCGGGCAGCGGGTTGCGGATCGGCGAGCAGACCGCCTGGAGGATCCGGCTCGTGACCAGCCGCTGCGCGGCCAGGCCTCGGCGACGTAGCTGTGATGGACGTCGCCGGAGAGGAAGGTGATCGTCCGCGGTGGGCGGCCGCGTTTGCCCGAGGCGACCTCCAGCACCATCTGCTGCCATATCGCGGAAGCCGTTCTGGAACGCCGCCCAATGCTCGAGGTCGGCAGTGACCCTGGCCTTCTCGCCCAGCTTCTTGCCAATCCGGCCCCACGCCCCCTGGGCGATCGCCTCGCTGAACGACTCGATGTGGTGCAGGGCCGGCGCCATCAGGAACGGCAGCGATGTTCCGACCAGCAAGTGGTCGACGTCGCCACGCATCAGGTTGTCGACCCAGGCCCGCTCGCTGTCGTCGAGCATGGAACGGCGGTCGGGGCGGAGCACCCGGGCCGCTCGTGAGTCCACCACCACGAGCCGGGCCTGGGTGTCGAACTCCCGCGCATAGCTCCACCGGTAGCAGTCCGGGTCCCGGTCGGCCCGGTCAGCCAGGTCATCGAGCTCCGTCGTCAGGTCGAGCTCCTCAGCACCGTCGTACGACGCAACCCGCTGCCAGAGCTCGTCCTCGGCTCGCTCGTCGGGACCGAGGTTGCCGAGGTGCTGGTAGATCCAGTACGACGCGAGCCCGCCGACGACCCGGTCGTGCCACCACGTCGTGGCCTCCATGTCCTGGCGCCACGACCAGCTGGTGTTCCAGTCGTCGCGGATGTCGTGGTCGTCGAAGATCATCGCGGTCGGGAGCGTCGAGAGCAGCCAGCGGTTGGCCGGGTCGCGCCACGCCAGGGCGTACAGGTGGGCATACTCCTCGAAGTCCTTCAGCTCGTACCACGGAGCCTGCTCCGGGATCGCGGCGCTTGCTCGATGAACTCGCGCATCGCGTCGCTGGTCTCGTCCGCATAGACCTGGTCGCCGAGGAACAGCAGCAGGTCTGGCCAGCGCCCCTCGTCCTCCGGGCCGCCCTCGGTAAGGCCGGCCATGAACAACGCATAGGCGCGCAGGGCATCGACACCGAACTTGGCGTTTCCCTCGTCGTCGTGCGGGACGCTGACGCGGCAGGACCCGAACGCCATCCGCAGCGGCTTGCCCGGCTCGATGGTCGCAACCATCGACGGTGGAAAGCCGGCGTAGTCCGGCTCGTCCGACGGCCACACCCGCTGTCCGTCGAGGTCGACGGAGTAGGGCGTCTTCGTGCCGGGCTCGAGGCCGGTGAGCTCCACCAGCGCGTAGTGGTGCTGATGAGCGCAGAAGGTGCGTGCGCTCGCGCTGTGGCTCCCCGCGGTGACGGTCACGACACCCGCCCGCGGTGTTTCCACCCAGATCGTGGCGGAGGTGGCGTCGACGTATCGCAGGAGAGGCCCCAGCACGAGCTCAGTCATAGAGCGAACCTACTGGGCGCTGGGCTGGGTGGCGCACCTCAGTGCTGGCTCCACCTTGCCCAGGCGGCCTGCTTGCTCATGCCGGCGTAGTCCCCCACGCCTGACCAGGAGTTCGTGGTGGCGAGGTGGCGCGCCGCAACCCCGAGTGCTTCTCCGACGTGCTGGCTCAACGCGAGCAGCTGCGAGAAGGACTCCGGATCCCCGCTGGCGGCGAGCTCGTCGATCGCTGACCTCGCGCGTGCGGCGAGCTCCTCGCCCGTGGCTGGTTGTCCCGGGTCAGTCGAGGCCATCGCTCTTCATCCTTTCGGGTCGGACGTGCGGTCGGCGTGCCCCTGCTGGCCTGCGCCGGGAGGGGCCGAGTGCCTGGCGCCCAGCAGGTCAATCGGCCGTGGGGCTCGCCTCAATGTTGCCTGCTCCAAGGGTGCCTGCCCCAAGATGGCCTGGTGCGTGCCGGACGGTGAGTCGAACCCACGACTCCAGGACGAGGTTGGCCAGACATAGTCTGCAACTCCCTTGGTGGGCTGGTATGCGGCGGTGTACATGGTCCCGAATCCTTCCTCGTAGGCGGTGTTGTACAGGGGTTTGCGCAGGAACTGGTGGACGAGCGTCGAGACGTCGGGGCGAGTGTCCAAGGCCCGCAGGAGGGCGTCTTGTCGCTCGACGCTCCGAAACCGTCGGGCGTGCTCCGGATCTTCGGGGCTTGTGCCCGGGTGGTTGGTGGCCACGGGAAGACGGGTGACCTGCGGCGTCACTCCAGGCGCCACGAAGATCGTCGCCAGGTCGGCGTTCCTGTCGAGCACGGTGACGTTGTAGGCCATGTGCACCGGAACCCGCGACAGGATGTTCTCTGCCTCCGTTGCCGTCTCGGCAACCTCGAGCAGGTAGCGCATCACGAGTGGGATGCCGAACCCGTCTCCTACCCCCCGCCGACCGCCGAACGTCAGCGATGCGGCCAGGCCGGCGTCGTTCATGCCATCCAGGAGGCCCCACAGGCAGTCACTCATTCCCAGGACCCGCCGGCCGGTCCATGCCGTGGAAAGAACAACCCGTTCGCAGAGATCGGGGTGGTAGTCGTAGTTCCGGACGAGCACCGGCGTTTCGTCCCCGCCCACGGACACGGCCTGCGAGCAGCCGGGCAGGAAGGCCGGGGGCCGGTACAGGGTGAGCAGCCGCGCGATGGTCGGGTCGCCGTCGGCCAGTTCCGTGAGCTTCTCCCAGGTGGGCAGCAGTTCCGGCATGTACCGGCTCAGTTGCCGGGTGGCCGTCTCCAGGGAGGGTCGCGCGCCGTCCCCGTCCCTCAGGTACCAGGAGCGGTACGCCGACGACGTAGCGGTCAGCAGGGACTGCCACTGGTCACCTGGCTCCGGCTCGTGAATGCCGTAGAACGTCACTGACGGGTTCGTGGTCAGGGGTGATCGAGTAGTCATGGCGTCAACGATATGTTGACGACCGGCAAACGTCAAGTAACGGTTGACGCGAGCATCGAGGCCAGCAGCGCAGCAGCGGTCCCGATCCGGTCCCCCAGCCGGACGCACTCGTCCGGGGCAAGGTGGGCCTGGGCGCCGCCGACGGCCACCATCAGACCGGGCTGGTCGGCGCGCAGGCCCGCGACCACCGATCGAAGCCCCGCCACGTCGGCGGCCTGGGACACCGCAAGCACCGCGCAGACTGCCCGGTGAGCCCGGGTCGCGCTCACCCAGGCGGTGGCGGGCAGGTCGGCTCCGACATAGGCCGCATTCAGCCCCAGGCGCCGGGAAGCGGCCGCGAACGCGAGTGCACCGAGCTCATGGCGCGCCCCCGGCGACAGACCGACCATGATCCGTGGTCCGCTCGCCTGGGATGCCGCCGCGTCGTACGCCGCAGCGAGGCGCCGCTGGACGGCGTTCGACACCAGGTGCTCGCCCGCCACGCTGACCTGCCCGGACTCCCAGGCTGCACCTAGTGCCACCAGCGACGGCATCAGCCAGTCGTCGACGACCGACTCGAACGACGCCCGGCTGAAGTGCTCGTCGAGCAGGCGGGTCAACCCGTCCCCGTCGAGGTGGGCAGCGGCGTCGACGAACTCCTCGGCGTCCACGGCCCCGCCCGATGTGGTCGCGCCTGATGTCGTGTCTGCCGGACGCTCCGGCTGGCGGCGGGACGAGGACAGGCCGGATCTCCCCCGCTGCCGACCGGCGCCTCACCTCCTCCGCGGCCTGGCGCGGCGACCAGCCCTCGAGCACCAGGGACCTCATCACCGTGAGCACGTGCACGGCCTCCTCGTCGTAGAGCCGGTAGCCCGCGTCGGTGCGGTGCGGCGTGACGACGCCGTACCGCCGCTCCCACGCACGAAGCGTCGAGACCGTCACCCCGACGAGCTCCGCGGCGTGCTTGATGGTGTACATGGTTTGTCGAGCCTAGTGTCCCAACGACGCGAAGGCGGACCGCAACCCCGCCTCGGCCTCGTTGCCGAGGCGACGGAGGGCCGGGGCGAGCAGCGGCGCCACCAGGCGAGCCACCCCCTTGAAGGCGAAGTCCGCCCGGTAGGTCAGCTCGGTGCCGCCCGCCGCGGTCTCGCTGAGCGTCATCGTGTCGTGCGCGACCACGGTGTCGTTCTCGCCGCGCAGCCGCAGTCGGTCCGGCGGCGCGGACTCCTCGACGACGTAGGTCAGCTCGGTCTCGCGGCCGAGGAACTTCGAGACGTTGCGGTAACGCGTGCCGACCCCTCCGTCGCCGCTCTCCCGGGTGGTGCGAACCGTTCCCGGGTCCCACTCCTCGGTGGTCGTGAAGTCGCTGAGGTAGGCGAAGACCTCGGGCATCGGGTGATCGGTGGTGACCCTGCGGATGATTTTCATACCTTCTCCAAACCTTTGACAAACCTTAGCTCACAGAACCTAACATCTGGACAAACATTGGACAATCCGTCGCCCCGCCGGCTCCGAACCACGACGGTCCGCACGACTTCTGGAGGCACCCATGAGCAGCACCCCGGCCCACCGCGGCGGTGATCGGCGCCGGCGTCTCCGGCCTGACCGCCGCACACGTGTTGAACCGCACCCACGACGTGACCGCTCTTCGAAGGCCGACAGCCGCGTCGGCGGCCACGCCCACACCCACGACGTCCCGGCCGCCGACGGGCGGGCGCTCCGGATCGACAGCGGCTTCATCGTCCACAACGAGCGCACCTATCCCCACCTGCTGCGGCTCTTCCGCGAGCTCGACGTGCCGACCCAGGCCGACCGAGATGAGCATGAGCATCACCTGCGACGACGTGCGGCCTGTCGTACGCCGGCGGTCGCGGGCGGCGTGGCCTGCTCGCCCAGCCGTCCCGGCTGTCCGACACACGCTTCCTGCGGATGCTGGCCGAGGTGCCGCGCTTCCACCGCTCGCGCGCGCGCTCTCCTAGACAGCGCGGGCGCCGCCGACCCGACGTGGGGCGAGTTCCTCGCCGCGGGCGGGTTCTCCGACTTCTTCGTACAGCACTTCGCGCTCCCGCTGGTCTCCTGCGTGTGGTCCTCGGGAGACCTCGACTCGACCGCCTACCCCGCCCGGCACCTGTTCCGCTTCCTCGACCACCACGGGATGCTCACGGTCAAGGGCTCACCTACCTGGCGCACCGTCATCGGCGGCTCGGCCACGTACGTCGACCGGCTGGCCGCGCGCCTGCCCGACGTGCGCCGCGGAACGCCCGTGACCTCGGTGGTCCGCCACGACGACGGGGTCGACGTGCGGCACCGCGGCGGCGAGGTCGCGACGTTCGACCAGCGTCGTCGTCGCCACGCACGCCGACCAGGCGCTGGAACTGCTCGCCGACGCAACGCCGGACGAGAAGCACGACCTGGGTGCGATCAGGTACTCGGTCAACGACACCTGGCTGCACCGAGACTCCTCGGTCCTGCCCGAGCGGACGAACGCACGCGCGTCCTGGAACTACCGGATGCGCTGCGACGGCCCGGCGGACGGGGTCCTGGTCAGCTACTGGATGAACCGGCTGCAGGGACTCGACGACACCGACGACCACGTGGTGACTCTCAACGCCGCGGGTCGCGTCGACCCCGCCACCGTCACGGCGAGGATGACCTACGCCCACCCGGTCTTCACCCACGACGCGGTCGCCGCAGCCGCGCGGCTGCGCGCCGCCGGCGGCGACCGGACTCGCCTTCGCCGGCGCACATCTCGGGTGGGGGTTCCACGAGGACGGCTGCCGCTCCGGCGTCGAGGCCGCGGAGTCGTTCGGGGTGCGCTGGTGACCACGGTCTCTCGCTCCTTCGCTGCCCGCGCTCGTGGTCGGCACGGTCAGCCACGTCCGCCGCACCCCCGCTCCAAAACGCGTTTCGAGCACCGGCAGTTCCAGTGGCTGGTCGACCTCGACGCGCTCCCTCGGCTGCCCTGGCCCGTGCGGCCGCTGGCCCGGTTCGACGCGCGTGACCACCTCGACGGGGGTCGCCTCGGCGGCGGCATCCGGGGCGACGTCGAGCGGTTCCTCGCCCGCCGCGGCATCCTGATGGACGCGAGCGACCGGGTGCTCATGCTGGCCCACGCCCGGGTGCTCGGCCACACCTTCGACCCGCTGTCGGTGTTCTGGTGCCTCGGCCCACGACGGCGAGGTCAAGGCCGTCGTCTTCGAGGTGCACAACACCTACGGCGAGCGGCACGCCTACCTGCTCGACGTCGACGCGGCCGGCCGGGCAGGAGTCGACAAGGCCTTCTACGTCTCGCCGTTCAACGACCTGTCCGGGCAGTACGACGTCCGGCTGCGCCTCGACGCCCGAGCGGGTCGAGCGTCACCGTGGCGCTCGACCGCGACGGCGAACGCGTGCTCACGGCGACCACGACCGGGCACGCCGGTTCCCGCCACGACCCGCACCCTGGTCGCACACCACGGCGCGACATCTGTTGATGACCCAGCGGGTGAGCCTGCTCATCCGCTGGCACGGGATCCGGCTGTGGCTGCGCCGACTGCCCATTGTTTCCCGACCGACCCGCAGCCGCCGAGGAGGGCGTCCGATGACCACCATGGTCCAGCCGATCTGCCTGCGGCGGCCGCTGCTCCGTCCGCTCTGCGTCCGGGCGGTCGTGGCCCGGACGATCATGGAGGCGGTGGCCCGGCGGGTGCCGGTCGACGTCCTGCTGCCCGACGGGACGCTCCTCGGAAACCCCACGACGACCAGGTGCTCAGCGGACCGGCCGGTGCTCGAGATCGTCCGCCCGCTGGCGCTCTTCGAACGACTCGCCCACCATCCGAAGATCGGCGATCGGCGAGGCTTACATGGCCGGCGACTGGCGGGCTGCTCCCGGCACCGACCTCGCCGAGTTGCTGCTGCCCTTCGCCGAGCGGCTGACCACGATCGTGCCGCCGGTGCTCACGCGGCTGCGTCGCGTCGTCGACCGGCGGATCCCCCACACCCAGCGCAACTCGCTGGCCGGGTCGCGCAAGAACATCGCAGGCGCACTACGACCTCAGCAACGACCTGTTCGCGGCCTTCCTCGACGAGACGACTGAGCTACAGCTCCGCACTCTTCGACGACACGACGCCGTGGTCCGAGCAGGGCTTGCGAGGAGGCGCAGCTGCGCAAGGTCCACGCGATCCTCGACCTGGCTCGCGTCGCGCCCCGGCTCACGGGTGCTGGAGATCGGCACCGGCTGGGGCACCCTGGCGATCGAGGCGGCCCGGCGCGGGGCGCACGTCACCACGCTGACCCTGTCGGCCGAGCAGGCCGCGCTCGCGCAGGCTCGGGTCGATGCCGCCGGGCTCACCGACCTCGTCGACATCCGGCTCGCAGGACTACCGCGAGGCCGACGGCACCTACGACGCGATCGTCAGCGTCGAGATGATCGAGGCGGTCGGCGAGGAGTACTGGCCGACGTACTTCTCCGTGCTCGACGCGCGGCTCGCACCCGGAGGCACGGTGGCCATCCAGGCGATCCTGATGAGCCACGACCGCTACCTCGCCACCCGGAACTCCTACGGCTGGATCCAGAAGCACATCTTCCCCGGCGGGCTGATCCCTTCGCGGCGCGCGATCGAGGACACCGCGCGCAGGCACACGAGTCTGCGAGTCGACCGAGACGAGCGCTTTCGGGCAGCACTACGCGGAGACGCTGCGGCGCTGGCGGCACACGTTCAACGCGCGCTGGAGCGAGATCGCGGGCCACGGCTTCGACGAGGTCTTCCGACGCAGGTGGGAGTTCTACCTGGCCTACTGCGAGGCGGGCTTCGCGTCGGGCTACCTGGACGTCGCGCAGATCCGCCTCGAGCGTCCGATGTCGCAGCTCGCCATCCCGCTGGACGAGGCCGCGTGACCGCGCGGGACGAGCCGATCCGTGGACGCAGCTACTGGCTCGTGGGAGCCTCGAGCGGGATCGGCGCCGCGCTCGCGACCGAGCTGGTCGGCCGGGGCGCGCGCGTCGCGATCAGCGCCCGGAGGGCCGAGGACCTCGAAGCGGTGTCCGGCGGAACGATGACGGTGGTCCCGCTGGACGCCACCGACCGAGACGCCGTACGTCGCGCGGCCGCCGACGGTGACCGACACGCTCGGCGGCCTCGACGTCGTGGTGTGGTGCGCGGGCTACTGGAAGCAGTTCGACGCCGCTCAGTGGGACCCCGCGGTGTTCGCGCGCCACGTCGAGGTCAACCTGCTCGGGCTGAACAACGTGCTCGCCGCGGTGCTCCCGCAGATGGCTGCGAACGGCCACGGCCACGTGGTCGGGATCGCGTCGGTCGCGGGCTACCGCGGGATCCCGGGGGCCGAGGCGTACGGCGCCACCAAGGCCGCGCAGATCAACCTGCTCGAGGCGCTGCGAGCCTCGCTCGGCCCGCGCGGCGTGCGGGTGACCACCGTGTGCCCAGGGTTCGTGAGGACGGAGATGACCTCGGTCAACGAGTTCCCGATGCCGTTCATCATCGAGGCCGACGAGGCGGCCCGGGCCATCGCCGACGGGATCGAGCGTCGGCGTACCGAGATCGTCTTCCCGCTGCGGATGGCGGCGCTGATGAAGGCGGCCCGGCTGGTCCCGGTGGGCGCCTGGGCGGCGATCTCAACCCGCGCCGCGAAGTAGAAAGGACGTCCAGCGGATCGAAAGCCGAGCCGTCTGGTAGAACGAGACGCGTCCAGTAGGGAGGTGATCGACGTGACGACCGATCCTCGACCGCACATCGTGCTGGCCACGGCCGAGAGCGAGGCCTTCGGCTCGCTGCGGAGGCAGCCGACGTCTCGGCGGGAACGATTCGCCATCGGTCGGGCGCTGCGCAAGCAGGTGCCGCGCAAGTCCCTGGGTCTGTGGAAGGCACCGGTGGGTCGTCCGGACCCAGTCCAGCTGGTCCAGGAGTCACACCGAGGTCGACTGGACGACCTGGTTCCGATCCGGGTCGGCCGCATGGTCAAGTCGCCGTACGGCTTCCTGCGCGGGACCGCCATCGTGATGGCCGAGGACGTCGCCGGGTTGCCGGCCACCGGCATCACCCCCGTGATCTGCGGCGACGCGCACCTCGGCAACTTCGGCTTCTACGCATCGCCCGAGGGCGAGCTCGTGATCGATCTCAATGACTTCGACGAGGCGCATCCCGGCGGCTGGGAGTGGGACCTGCGGCGGCTCGTCGCCAGCATCTGGGTGGCCGGCCGGGAGAACTCCTCCAGCGAGGAGCAGTGCGAAGAAGCGGTCACCTCGTGCGTCTCCGCCTATCGGACCGAAGTGAACTTCCTGGCCGAACAGCCACTGCTGATGCGGTCCTACAACCGCCTGGACGTCAAGCGCCTGCACGAGACCGCGACCGAGAAGTCGCTCAGGGCCGAGATCAAGCGGTCGGCCAAGCAGGCCCGAAACCGGACGAGTGACCGCGCGCTGCCCCGGTTCACTCGCGAACATGAGGGCCGTCGGCACATCGTGGACGAGCCTCCACTGATCACCCACGTGTCCGAGCAGGACAGCGAGCAGATCGCGGCTGCGCTGGACGAATATCTGACCACCCTGGCGTCGCACTGGCGACGGGTGCTTGGCGGGTACACCCTGGTCGACGTTGCCCACAAGGTGGTCGGTGTCGGCAGCGTCGGCCTGCGTGCTTACGTTGCGCTGCTCGAGGGCAGCAGTCCTGACGACGTCTTGTTCCTCCAGCTGAAACAGGCACGCCGGTCAGTGCTGGCCAAGTACGTGCACGGCGACTCGGCCTGGCACGCTCACCAAGGCCAGCGGGTGGTGGAGTACCAGCAGGCCCTGCAGACGGTGAGCGACCCGCTCCTCGGGTGGGCCACCGTTGGCGAGCGACAGTATTACGTCCGGCAGTTCCGGAACATGAAGGGCACCATTCCACTCGACGCCATCGATCCCGCCGCGCTGGCCGACTACGCCGGAATCGTCGGTCATCTGTTGGCCAAGGGCCACGCGCGTACCAGTGGCGCTTCCATGATCGCGGGCTACGCCGGCCCATCCGACAAGCTGGAGCGGGCCATGGCCCGGTTCGCCCGGTCGTACGCCGACCAGACAGAAGCCGACCACGCCGAACTCGTCCGAGCCGTCCGCCAGGGGGCGGTTCCCGCAGCTGAAGGAGCCCTGGATCGGACCGGCTCCGCCTTCCGCCCCTGACCAAGCCGAACTGGGCTTCAACCGCACGATCCCGGATCCGGTTCTACTATCGGGAGTAGGGAGCCCGTCCTGTGGTGTCAGCCGCGGATGATGGCGGTGATTCCTTCGATCCGCCACTCTTCCTCTCGGAGCCATCTTGTGAGCCAAGCATCCGAACGTGCCGCCTCGTCGGACGACCTGGAGGTCCAGGAACTGGATCGCGCGCTCCGTGGCGGGGAGTTGCACAGCGTCTACCAGCCCATCGTGGAGCTCGACACGGGAGCGACCGTTGCCTATGAAGCCCTGGCACGGGGTCCGCGGGATGGTGCCCTGGAGCGGCCGGACCTCCTCTTTGCCGCGGCTCGGCGCGCTGGACGAGTCGGTGACCTGGATCGTGCGTGCCAGTACGCAGCAGTCTCCGGAGCCGTGAGCGGCGGTCTGCGTTCCCCGTGGTCGTTGTTCGTGAATGTCGAGCCTGAAGCCGCTAACCTCACCTTTCTGCAGCCGGTCCTCGACTACCCCGATGGGGACACAGGGGCCTTCAGACCGATGGCGGACTTCCAGATCGTTGTGGAGCTGACCGAGCGCGCCCTGATCGCCGAACCCATCGAGCTGCTCAAGCTGGTGACCCGAGTGCGGGCCCGTGGTTGGGGCATCGCCTTGGATGACGTCGGCGCCGATCGTGACTCGCTGGCTCTGCTGCCGCTGCTTCAACCTGACGTCATCAAACTCGACCTGCGTCTGGTGCAGGAGCGACCCACGATGGAGATCGCCCAGATCGTCAGCGCAGTCCACGCCGAGGCGGAACGCTCCGGCACCGTGATCCTGGCCGAAGGTATCGAGACCGAGGAACATCTCAACGTCGCCTTGGCCATGGGGGCAACCCTCGGGCAGGGATGGCTGCTGGGACGTCCTGCAGCCTTGACCGAACCGCTGGAAGAGTTCACCGGGACACGGGTGCCGATCGCGGACCGCGGCGATCCGGTGCCCAACGAGACGCCGTTCGCCCTCGGCGCCGCCCTGCGAACACCCCGGCTCTCGCGCAAAGCACTGCTCATCGAGATGAGCAAGCACCTCGAGCGTCAGGCCATGACCGCCGGCGAGTCCACAGTCGTGCTCGCCAACTTCCAGGACGCCTCATTCTTCACCGAAGGGACTCGGCGTCGCTACGCACAGCTTGCCGCCCACGCCGCGCTGGTCGGAGCGCTCGGTGCGGGGATGCCACCCGAACCGCTGCCGGGTGTCCGGGGCTGCGTCCTGAACCCTTCTGACCCGTTGGTTGGCGAGTGGTCCATCGTGGTGGCCGGTCCGCACTTCGCCGCCACTCTCGCGGCCCGCGACCTCGGCGACGCCGGACCTGACAACGACCGTCGGTTCGAGTTCGTGTTGTCGCACAACCGGGAGCTCGCGATCCAGGTCGCGTTCGTCCTCATGTCACGGGTATGGCCCGGGCCGTCCTACTCCTGAGAGCCTTGGCCACCGACGCGGGCAGCCTCCCGTACGGCGGTGGCGACCGCGGAGGCGACGTGCGGGTCGAAGACGGAGGGGACGATGTAGCTCGCGTTGAGCTCCGAGCCCGCGACCGCATCGGCGATCGCCACCGCTGCGGCCAGCATCACCTCCTCGGTGATCTCGTGCGTGCCGGCGTCGAGCATCCCGCGGAAGAACCCAGGGAAGGCCAGCACGTTGTTGATCTGGTTGGGGAAGTCCGACCGGCCGGTCGCCACCACCGCGGCGTGCTCCGCGGCGGCGCCCGGGTCGACCTCGGGGTCGGGGTTGGACAGCGCAAAAACAATCGCGTTGGGCGCCATGGTTGCCACCGCGTCCGCACCGAACAGGTCGGGGCCGGAAACACCGATGAACACGTCGGCGCCCGCAAGGGCCTCGACCAGGGTGCCCTCGAACTTGTCCGAATTCGTGTTGTCGGCGATCCACTGCTTGGCCTCGGGAAGGTCGGACTGGCCGCGGTGAATCGCACCCTTGCGGTCGCAGCCCACGATGTGCTCGGCACCCTGGGCTTGCAGCAGCGTGATGATCGCGTGTCCGGCTGCGCCGACCCCGCTGACCACGATCCGCACGTCGGGCAGCCGCTTGCTTACCACTCGCAGCGCGTTCGTCAGCGCCGCCAGCACCACGATCGCGGTGCCGTGCTGGTCGTCGTGGAAGACCGGGATGTCCAGTTCCGCGCGCAACCTGGCCTCGATCTCGAAACACCGGGGTGCGGCGATGTCCTCGAGGTTGATCCCGCCGTAGACCGGGGCGATCGCCTTGACGATGGAGATGATCTCCTCGGTGTCCTGCGTGTCCAAACAGACCGGCCACGCGTCGACACCGGCGAACTGCTTGAACAGCGCGGCCTTCCCCTCCATCACCGGCAACGCGGCAGCGGGACCGATGTTGCCGAGCCCCAGCACCGCAGAGCCGTCGGTGACCACCGCGACCGTGTTCCGCTTGATCGTCAGCCGACGGGCGTCCTCAGGGTTCTTCGCGATCGCCAGGCACACTCGTGCCACGCCCGGGGTATAGGCACGGGACAGGTCGTCACGGTGCTTGAGCGGCACCTTCGGGACCACCTCGAGCTTGCCGCCCAGGTGCATCAGGAAGGTCCGGTCGCTGACCTTGCGGACCCGGACCCCTTCCACCGCCTCCAAGGCCTCGGGGATCTGGTCCGCGTGGTCGGCGTCCGAGGCATCGCAGCTCACGTCCACGACCAGCCGGTCCGGATGCGATTCGGCCACGTCCAACGCCGTCACCGACCCGCCGACTCGGGATACCGCTGCGACGAGATCGCTGGTCGCACCCGCTGAGGACGGCGCGTCCACGCGGACGGTGATCGAGTAACCAGGACTGGGATTGGCCATCACTGTTCCTTCGGTTTGCGGCTCGTAAGTCGTCTGCAGCATATGGGCCAGCAAGTAGTGCTGGAAACGCCAGACCCGCGACTGGGAGGATCAGACCGGAGGGTGCGGGTCGTACTGGATGCCGCGGCGTACCTCGCGGGCACGCTCGGTTCCGGCAAAGCGAGCAACCAGGTGCAGGGCCATGTCGATGCCGGCGCTGACCCCGGCGCTGGTGATGAGGTCACCGTCGTCCACGAACCGCGCGTCGCGGTCCAGCTTCACGGTGGGATCGAGCTCCGAGAGCAGGTCCAGGTTCTCCCAGTGGGTGGTTGCCGGCCTGCCGGCCAGCAGACCGGCTGCTGCATAGACCAGGCTTCCGGTGCACACGGAGGCCAGGAGGGGGACGGTGGCTCGCTGTTGCCGCACCCAGTCCAGATGCTCGGGGTCGCGAAGCAGGGGCCGGGTGCCTCTGCCACCCGGGTGGATCAGCACCTCCAGCGCGGGGGCGTCGTCCAGGGAGTGATGCGCACCGAGGACCAGGTTCTTGGCGCCCGTCACATCCGCGCCGCCCGGTGACAGGCATGAGATCGTCCATCCGTCTTCGGGGTGCTCCTGCGTCCAGAATGCGAGGACCTCCCAGGGGCCGACCGCGTCCAGCTCCTCGACCCCGTCGAAGAGCAGGAGCCCGATGTGCCGCGCAGGCTGGGCGGCCGACGGGTCGCTCGTAGGGCTGCTCATCGCGTCGCTCCTCGGCCGGTTCGGAATGGAGTCCGCATCATGTTGGCTCCTTGCGTCTCGGTTGGCTTGCCGGACCCGGCAAGTGTGCCTGGTGGTGCTGGCTGTCAGTCTCGCGGCCGCGGCAAAATGCGCGGGACGAGGGCACTACCGTCGTAGCCATGAACGACATCGTGATCTGCGAGCCGATCCGTACGCCCGTGGGCCGCTTCGGCGGGGCGCTGTCCTCCCTGAGCGCGGTCGATCTGGCCTCCCTCACGCTCGCCGAGCTGGTCCGGCGCACCGGCCTCCAGGAGGGCGACGTCGATGACGTCGTCCTCGGGCAGTGCTACCCGAACGGTGAGTCGCCGGCAATCGGCCGCATCGCCGCGCTCGATGCGGGTCTCGGCATTGCAGTGCCCGGCGTCCAGATCGACCGCCGCTGCGGATCCGGCCTCCAGGCCGTCCTGTACGCCGCGGGCCAGATCGCGACGGGCGCGGCCAAGGCGGTCGTCGCAGGCGGCGTCGAGTCGATGTCTAACGTCGAGCACTACGCCCTCGGGCTGCGCTCTGGCGTGCGCATGGGCGGCGTACAGCTCATGGATCGTCTCGACCGGGCTCGCGAGACCGCGGGTGGGAAGCTTCACCCTGTGTCCGGCGGAATGCTGGAGACGGCCGAGAATCTGCGCCGGGAGTACGCCATCTCCCGCGAAGAGCAGGACGAGCTGTCGCTGCGGTCGCAACGGCGTGCGGGAGCGGCCCAGGACGCAGGCCGCTTCGCCGACGAGCTCGTCCCGGTGACGGTCCCCGGACGGCGGGGCAAGCCGGACGTCGTGGTCGACCGTGACGAGCATCCCCGTCCCGAGACGACACCCGAGGACCTGGCCGCCCTGCGGCCGGTGCGTCTGAAGGCCGACGCGGAGTCGACCGTCACCGCCGGCAATGCAAGCGGCCAGAATGACGGCGCCGCGATGTGCGTCGTGACCACCCGCGACGAGGCCGACCGCCGGGGCCTACGGCCACTGCTCGCGCTCCGGTCATGGGCCATCGCCGGCGTCGGCCCCGAGGTGATGGGCATCGGTCCGGTCCCGGCCACTGCGGCCGCCCTCGAGCGGGCGGGCCTCACTCTGGAAGAGATCGACGTCATCGAGCTCAACGAGGCTTTCGCCGCACAGGTGCTCGCCTGCCTGCGCGAGTGGAAGGTCGATCCGACTGACGAGCGGCTCAACCCCAACGGCTCGGGCATCTCGTTGGGCCACCCGGTCGGCGCCACCGGCGCCCGGATCCTGGCCACACTGGCGCACGAGATGCAGCGCCGCCACAGCCGGTTCGGTGTCGAGACGATGTGCATCGGGGGCGGTCAGGGTCTGGCGGCGATCTTCGAGGCCGTTGACTGAGGCCGGGGCTAGGGGCTGACGAGGCCGGTCTGGTAGGCGATCACGACCAGCTGCGCGCGCCGGCGCTCTGGCGCACGTCGGAGGGCGGACCGCCACCACGATCGACAGCAACGCATCCCTCGTCGACCGGCTCCCGCTCCTCATCGGCGGAGTCGTCGTTGTCTCGACGCTCCTCCTGCTCGTGGCGTTCCGCAGCATCATGATCGCGCTGACCGCGGCCGTGATGAACCTGCTGTCCATCGGGGCGGCCCTCGGCGTGCTCGCGCTCTTCCTCGAGGGCGGCTGGGCCGGCCACCTCATCGGCATCGACGATCCCGCCCCGTTGGCCGGGTTCACCCCAGTCATCATGTTCGCGTTGCTGTTCGGGCTCTCGATGGACTACGAGGTCTTCCTGATCAGCCGGATGCGCGAGGCCTGGGTACGCACCCAGGACAACGACCGGGCCATCCTTGCCGGGCTGGCCGGCACCGGTCGGGTGATCACCGCGGCCGCGACCATCATGATCGTCGTCTTCGCGACGTTGATCGCGATCAACAACGTGGTCATGAAGTCGTTCGGGGTGGGCATGGTCGCCGCGATCCTGATCGACGCGACCATCGTCCGGATGCTGCTCGTCCCCGCCGTCATGTACCTGCTTGGCCGCGGCAACTGGTGGCTGCCCCGAGCCATGGACCGCTTGGTGCCCCAGCTTCACGTCGAAGGGCGACCCGACACGTTCCTGCCCGCGCGCGAGACCCGGCACCAAGTCCCCGCGGGCTCGTGACCTCCGATGTGTGAGGCATGCCGCGACGCCGTCAATTCGCAAGTCACCCGGGTCGTCAACCCTTGGGCCGGATCGGATTCTCCAACCTTGCGTCCCGTCGCCGCAGCGCCCTGCGGGCCAGGTCGGCTGCGACATCCTCCTTGGCGTGCAGCCAAGCTTCGCGGCGGGCCCTGGCGAAGTACTCGTCCGGCGTCTTCAAGATCGCCCACACTCTCGCGTCGTGCGCGACGACACCGTCCATCGGCTCCCGCCCTTCTTCGCAACCACCCCGCCCAGCAATCAGTCAACTCCTGGTGTACGCCGAGTTCAACACAGCCAGCAGTCAATTCTGGAGCGCGAGGGACAGCAGGTGCGCGATCAAGCGAAGAAGCGGGAGGTCCAGGCCGGTCAGCTCCCCGGGCGCGAGCGCGTCGACAGTGAGCAGGCCCACGGGCGCATCCCGGGGCCCCGGAACCGGACCGGCGGCGTACGTCCTGTACTCGCGCTCCTCGTCCCACCACGGCACCACCCCTGGGGCGTCGATGTCCTCCACGAGCACCCATCCGCTGTCCAGAATCCGCAGCACGGCCTGGCCGGCCCGCGTCGTCGCGTCGAATGAAACCGTCGGCGCGCCTGACCGTCCGGCGAACGACGAAGGCACCAGCTGTCGCGGAGGCCCCGGGTCCAGAAGGAACAGGCACACCCGAACCCGGCGCGGTCCGCTGAGCTCATCAGGACCGGCGAAGACGCTGAGCTGCGCGATGCTCATGAGTGCAAGCTGGACCGCCTCGCCTCGCAGCCGGGTTCGCTCGGTCCCACGGGTGACGGCGAGCTGGAGCAGCAGGGCGGTGAACGGCTCCAGCGCATCCTCCATGGCGATCCGCATCTGCGCGCGGGCGGTCTGTGCGCTCGCAATGGCGTCGGCTCGCGACCGGGCTGTGCGCGCCTGCTGCCACAGGGGAACGCCCGCTGCGGTCGCCGTGAATACCGCTCCAGCCGCGATCAGCAGAAGGCGACCGTCGCCGTGTACCTGGCCGGAGGACACCGAGACCAGCCACGCGGAGACAGACGCAGCCACCGTCACCGGGAGCAGCCAACGCCACTGAAGGGGGACGCCGTGAGGGGACAGCCCCGAGGCGGACGGCGAACTGACGACGGGGCTCCCGCGAATAGCCGTCATGTGCCAGTTTATCTTTACCTTCCCAATATGGACTCAGTCCGGCCGCCAGACCGGCGTCGTGCAGCAACCGAGTCGGATGGTCGCAAATCGATGAGCCATGGACGGCTGACCCCGTCCGTGCCACGGTGGAACAAGACCCTGTCTGGAGGTGAGAACCATGGGACAGTCCCCACAGACGACGTCCTGCCCCGACTGCCACGCCCTGACCGACGACCTTGCCGCCCATGAGCGCTGGCATTCGCGGGTGGTCCACGACATCGCCGTCGCCGTCGACAAGGAGAACAAGCGTCGCGACGCGGCCGCAGCGCGCTGAACCCCGGATCAGCCGCCGACGAACAGTGGCAGCGGCGCTCGCACGCCAGTCACGATAGGCGCATGTGGCCGACCCAGCCTGAGCAGCTCGTGGAGGTGCAGCGCACGCTCGCCACGAAGGCGGCCGAGCCGTGGGCGCCCGGAGACGGCCCGCCGCGGGTTGCCGCGTGCTGGGTCTGCTTCCCGCGCGGGCTGGCCGGGCCGGGTGCGGCCGGTGATGCTGCCTGGGCTGCGACTGTCGCGATGCAGGGTGACCGAGTGCTGGAGCGGCACACGATGGCCGGCCTTGCCGGGGCCGCGTACTCCCCAGGGTTGCTGGCGCTGCGACTCGGCGCGCTGTTCGAGACCGCGGTCGGGATGTTGGCGGAGCGGCCCGACGTGCTGCTCCTGGATGGCACGGGGCGCGACCATCCCAGACGGTGCGGACTCGCGGTGCATCTCGGCACCGTGCTGGATCTGCCAACGGTGGGTGTCACCCACCGCACGCTGGTGGCCGGCGGCGCCTGGCCGGCCGACGAGGACGGCGCCTGGTCGCCGCTGCGCATCGACCAGCCGGATGGCGAGGAGGTCGGCCGCTGGCTCCGCACCCGCGCGGGTACCCGTCCGCTGGCGGTGCACGCGGGATGGCGCACCGATCCGGCCACCGCAGTCGCCATCGTGCGCACGACGCTCCGCGGCCGGCGTACCCCCGAACCGTTGCGGCTCGCGCGCCAACTCGCCCGCCGAGCTCGGGCCGCGGCGACGCAGCCGAGTTAGTCGGCCGGAGCGAAAGCGCCCTGTGGTTTCGCGACCCGGGGTTTGAGGGCAAGTCAGTGCTGCGGGGAAGCCACGCGGTCGTGACTGACCCCGGCAGCGACGTGGTCGCCGTCATGGAAGTCGAGTGAGCATCCGTGACCGTCCAGGACGAGTCGCACCAGGCGCCCCAGCTGCTGGAGATCGGTAGCCTGTCCGACCGCCGGCAGCCGTCGAGGACATGGCTACGGTTGCCCACGTGAGTTCCGCTCCCCCGCCGCTGCGATGCTCACCCGCCGGTGCCCGGTGATCGCGAAGAGCGTGATCGGTCCCTAGGCTTGCCTCGATGACTCGTAGTCGGTTGGCGCAGCTTCGCGCGGCCGGAAGTTCCCCCTGCCCGCCACCTTCAGCTCATGAGGAGGGAAGGATGTTCAAGAAGCTCACCGGGCTTGCCGCGCTACTCGCGGCCTTGTCGGTGTTGAGCGCCTGCGGGAACGACGACGCCTCCGAGCCCGAGACACACGCAGCCGCGAACGGCGACGAGTTCAATGACGCCGACGTCGAGTTCGCGTCCGACATGATCCAGCACCACGCCCAAGCCCTGACGATGGTCGACCTGACCATGGGCCGCCAGCTCGACCCAGAGGTTCAGCAACTGGCCGAGGACATCCGAGCGGCGCAGAGCCCCGAGATCGAGCAGATGACCGACTGGCTCACAGCTTGGGACCAGCCGATCCCGGAGACCATGCGCGACCACGCCAATGCCCACGGCGATGGCGAGATCGAGATCGATCCCGACATGCCCGGGATGATGTCACCCGAGGAGATGGCCGAGCTCGAGGCAGCCAAGGGCGCGGAGTTCCAACCGATGTGGCTCGAGATGATGATCGAGCACCACGAGGGCGCCATCGAGATGGCCGAGACCGAGCAGTCCGAGGGCAACCACGCGGATGCCATCGAACTGGCCGAGAACATTGAGTCCGCACAGCAGGACGAGATCTCCACCATGGAGGGCATGCTCTAGCCCTGAGCGCGACCGCGGCCGGCTGCTTCCGATCGGCAACCGGCCACCTCGGCCTGCGAGGTTCAGCACGCACGCGCGTACTCCTTTCTCCGCGCCAGCATGGCCCCGAGCATGAACAGCGGCATCAGGACGTGGCCGCCCATCATCAGACCCATTTCGCTCAGCCCACCCCACCAGAGCAAGGGGAAGAGAACCACGAAACCTGCGTACATGGCTGCGGACATCTCCACGACCGGTAGCCAGCGGTGCCTCTTGAGCCGCATCCACGCCACCATCGGCACCGTCATCGCGGTGGCCATGACCAGAGCGTCGATGTCGGGTCGGCGCAGCCAGGCAGAGCCGGGGCCCTCCCCGATGAGCAGTTGGGTCACCGGGTAGAGGGTGGCCATCCCGAGCAGCATGGCCGCCACCATCTCGAGGTAGTGGCGGGTGAAGATCCACACCGGACGGCTCCGGCCGGCGACAACATCCGTGGCGCTCGTGCCACTGCTCATGCCACGGCCTCTTTCGCGGCCCGGACCGGCGCCGGGATGAGGACGGCGGTGACGGCCGCCGCGGCCAGGGCGACTGCTGCCGCCACCACGTACGCACGCTCGAAGCCGGCGCCGGAGCCCGTGGTCAGGCTCGCTGCGGCGACACCGGACATCACCGCCGCTCCGAGTGTTGCGCCCAGCTCGTGGAAGGTGCTCAGCACGCCTGATGCGACTCCCGCGTTCTCGGGCTCCACCTGGGCGAGTGCGGTGGCCGAAGCGACAACGAACAGCGCCCCCAGGCCACCAGCGCCAACGCTGACCGCAACCACCGTCGCCGTCGTGCCCGTCACGAGTGCCGGCACCAACAGCCCGGCGGCAGCAATCAACAGCGCCACGACTCCGAGCCGACGTCCACCGGTCCGCCCGATCAGGCGCCCGCCTACCTGCGCTCCGGTCATGGTCGCCAGAGCCACCGGCAGGAAGAGAAGACCCGTCACGAGCGGCCCGTGACCCTCGAGCTCCTGGAGCTGGAAGGTGCCCAGGAAGAACACCGAGACCATGAGCGCGGTCGTCACGAACAGGACGAACGTGCCGGCCAGCACGGGTCGCCGAGCGAGCAGCCGCGGGTCGAACAGCGGCCGCCGGGCAGTTCGCAGCCAGCCGGCCAGGGCGCCGTACAGCAGCAGGCCCAGCGCGACCAGACCGAGCGTCCTTCCCGAGCCCCAGCCGCGGTGCCCCGCGTCGATGAGCGCGTAGGTGAGGGTGCCGGTGGCCGCAGTCACCAGCAGGGCGCCGACCGCATCGAGCCGTGCTCGGGTCCCGGAACCGGGCAACGGCGGCATCAGGCGCAGCAGCCCCCCGATCACCACAACACCAACTGGGACGTTGATCCAGAAGACCCAGGACCACCCCGGCCCTGCAGTGAGTACGCCGCCCAGCAGGACGCCGATCGCAGCCCCGACCCCGCCGAGCGAGGACCAGACGCCGAGCGCCTTGTTGCGCTCGTCACCGTCGAAGATCCGGACCACGATCGAGAGCGCTGCGGGCGAAAGCAGGGCGGCACCGATACCTTGCGCGACGCGTCCGCCCACGACCACCTCGGCGCTGGAAGCGAATCCGGTCACGAGCGAGGCACCGGTGAAGATCACGAGGCCGGCCGTCACCAAGCGGCCGGGGCCCACCAGGTCGGCTGCGCGACCGCCGATCAGCATCAGCCCGCCGAAGGCGAGAGTGTAGGCGCTCACGACCCAGGTCAGACTGTCGCGACCGAGCCCCAGGTCGGCGCCCATCTCCGGCAGCGCGACCGCGACCACGGTCACGTCGAGGATGAGCATGAGCTGTGCGACACCGAGAAGGCCGAGCAACCGCCACCGGTGCGGATACGGCGACGTGGCCGCGGCTGTCGTCTTGGCTGTCGCGATCTGGTCTGACATGGTCTGCTCCTTAACTCGTATTGGAGTGTTCGAGATAAATCTATACAACTTGAACACTGATGTTCAAGATATATTCCGGAGAACTTGTATAGTGGTGTTCGAGTACGAGAAGGAGCCGCCATGCCCACGAACACTGCGAAGCCGCGCTCGGAGCCGAAGCGTTCCGATGCCCTCAGGAACATCGAGGCGATACTGGAAGCGGCCACCACCTGCCTGGCCCGTGACCCGGATGCCAGCGTCAACAGCATCGCCCAGGCCGCCGGCGTCGGTCGGGTCACGCTCTACGGCCACTTCGAATCCCGCTCCGCGCTGATTGCGGAGGTCGCCACGCGGGCGGTGCGGCAGACCGACGAGGCTCTGGAGGGCGTTGACCTTGACGGCGACCCACGCGCAGCTCTGGTTCGCCTGCTCACGGCTACCTGGGAGCTCACCCACCGCTTCGGCGCGCTCGTCGTGGCCGCCGAGAACGCGCTGCCAGCCGACGAGCTGCGGGAGGCCCACAGACGGCCGGCCGAGCGCGTCAAGCGACTGCTGCGTCGCGGCCGCCGCGAAGGCAGCTTCCGCGCCGATATTCCCCTCGCCTGGCAGGTGACCACGATTCAGGGCGTGGTGCATGCCGCGTCTGCCGCCGTCCATCGCGGCGAGATCACCGTGACGAAGGCGCCGATCCTGATCTGTGCGACCGTGATCGCCGCGCTCACTCCCCCGGGCACCCCGGTGCCCGAGCTGCCGTGAGTCGACGGGGAGCCACCGAGGACGCCGCTTGGGTCAGTGCCCGACCCGACCGGCCGCACGGGTGGTCGCGAGATGCGCGGGGATGAGCACGACCTCCTACTGCGGAGGCGCTCAGCGTGCTCGCCAGCTGGACCGCCCGCGGGCCGATCCGGAACGAGGAGCCACGGAACGCATGGCCCCCTCCATCGCACCGGGCACCGGAGCTCAGCGGGGGTTGCCGGCGCGCCAGCCGACGTAGTCGGCGACCGCGGCTGCGACGTCGAAGGCCGGCGTGAAGCCGGTCTCGTCGGTGAGCCGGGTGATGTCGAGGTAGGGGTCAGACCCAGACCCGGGGCCGTCCTGCCGTCCGGGCAGGAGGTCGAGCCGCAGGCCGGGGGTGACCGCCTCCAAGGCGTCCGCGAACTCTCGGTTGGTGAACGGCCGGCCGCTGGAGACGTTGTAGGTCTCGTGCCCCAGGGTCTCTGCTGTCACCAGGAGGGCGATCGCGCGCCCGGCGTCGGGTGCGTAGCAGACGTCGCCGCCGTCGTCGGCGTACAACGGCTTCGGCTGCTCACCGCGGAGCACCGCGCTGATGTACGACGGGATGTAGAAGAACGGCGACTCCGGGTCGACGAGCGGCCCCCAGACGGTCCCGATCCGGAGCACGACCGGCTGGACGCCGCTGCCCTGGAGGCCGTGCGTGGTGAGTGGCTCGACGGCCTTCTTGAAGGCGATGATCAGGTGCGGCAGGTCCGCGGTCGGGAGCGCGAGCTCCTCGTGCCACGGGATCTCGGTCCGGCCGATGTACGCGCCGAGGCTGCTGGCGACGGCGAACCTGCGGACGCCCCAGGTGCGGGCGGCGTCCAAAGCGTTGAGCAGGCCGGTCAGGTCGGTGCGGAAGTAGCTGACCGGGTCGTCGGGGATGCTGCCGGCGAGGTGGACGATGTCGCTGATGTCGTGGCGAGCAGCAAGGGCGAGGAAGGCGTCCCGGTCCGTGACGTCGAGGGATTCCACAGTGACCTTGCCGACGAGGAACGACGGGACCTCGGCCCGGCGGTGGGAGGTGACGACGACGTCGTGTCCGAGGTCGATGAGCGCGCGAGCGGTGTGGGCGCCGATCATGCCCAGCCCTCCGGTGACCAGGATCATCGGACCACCTCGTAATGGAGGTGCGTCACGCCGGGTGCCGGGATGGCCTGCAGCAGACGGAGATGCACGTGCTCCGGGAGCTCGTTGAAGAACCTGCGACCGCCGCCCAGCAGGATGGGTACCTGGTGGAGGACGACCTCGTCGACGAGCCCGGCCTTGAGCGCCTCGGTGGCCAGACCGCCACCCATCAGGCCGACGTCCTTTTCGCCGGCGATTTTGCGGGCCGCGGCGATGGCGTCCTCGACACCGGTGGTGACGAGGGTCTGCGCGTCGCTGATCTCGGGCACTGGCCCGTGGCTGAGGACGACGAGCGGCGCCGTCGGGTGCGGGCTGCCGCCGCCGAAGTGGCTGGAGTGCTCGTAGGTGGTGCGCCCCGCGACCGCCGCTCCGTCACGTGCGGCGAGGGCGTCGAAGAACCGGGCGCTGGGCTCGCTGAGCTTGAACCCGTCGAACACCTGGCTCGGCGTATCCCCGTTGAAGTACCAGTCGAAGAGCATGGGTGCGTCCCCGAGACCGCGCCCGAACTCCTCTTTGCCGTCGGGTGTCCGACCACTGATGAAGCCGTCGACCGAGACAGAGTGGGCGCTGATGACCTTGCCCATTTCTCTCCTTCGCTGTTGATCGGACGGCTTGGCGGAAGTCGAGAAGTCGGTGTGGATCGTAGGCGTTCCCGACTTCTGCCCGCAGGGCGCCGAGTTCGAAACTATGAGCGGGGTCAGGTCTGGTCTTGAACAAATCGAGCATGGTCAGGATCGACTCGGAAGTCCCGACGGCGCCTCGACGTAGAAGGAGCCTCCGAGCTCGAGGAACTCCGCGGACTTCTGCTTCATCGCCGCGTCAGGGTCGAAGTCACCACCGAAGCGGTCGCGAACACCCTGGGAGATCCGCATCGAGCAGAACTTCGGCCGACCTTGATCCCAAGCCCGTCTTTGACATCGTCCTCCGAGGCGGTCTCATCCAAGGTGCGAACGAGTGAGGGCCGACCGCCGCGGTCGGCGCTGATCAGCCCAGCTCGCGCTCGAACTGGTCGAGGATCTGCTGCGCCGCCTGGATGCCAATGCCGCTGATCAGGTCATCGTTGAGTTCGTGGACCTCGCCGGCCTTCACCGCGGGGATCGTCTCCCAGAGCGGCCCGCCCGTGACCTTCGCCCGGTCGGTGTCATCCTCCGCCCCGTAGGTGCTGACGTAGAGGTAGTCCGCCTCGGCCTTGGTCAGTGTCCCGCCGCAGGCGGCGAGGAGGCTGGTGGCCGCGAGGAGCGCGCCCACGCGGGTCAGTTGCTTGGAGAAGATCGCGGCTCTCAAGCCCGACCTCATCCTGTCCAGCACCGTGCGTCACGAGGCGATCTTCGGGCTCCGCAGCAAGGTCGTCACCGACGCCGTGTCCGGGACGCCGCTGATCCTGCCCATCGGCCGGCACCACGACCTCGAGCCCGCCGAGCCGAAGGGCGTCACACGGTCTCCGCTTCCATGGCCATGACGAAGTCGCGCTTCACGGACCGCCATGCCTCGTCGGTCATGGTGCGGCGCCAGTACGGCGAGCAGGACATGCCGTCACGGGCCCAGCCTCGGTCCCGCAGCAGGTGGCGTCGGACGGCACGGATCTCCTCGGCCTCGCCGTGCACGAAGGCGTGGCCCGAACCGCGCGGCAACGCAAGGTCCTGCAGGGCCGCTGCGAGCAGCTGTCCATCCTCTGGCGTACCGGCACGATGCAGCCACTCGACGTCCGTGGTCGCTGCGCCGTTGAGCTCGACCTCATGCTCCGGGCCGTCGCAGACCAGCCTGACGACCGCCAGGGCGTCCGGCGGCAGCGCCTCCACGGAGGCCGCGATCGCCGGCAGGGCCGACTCGTCCCCCACGAGAAGGTGCCAGTCCGCAGTCGGCTCCGGACGGTACCCCCCGGCCGGTCCGTCGAAGACCAGGACGTCACCGATGGCCGCCGACGATGCCCAGCGACCGGCGACACCCTCGTCGCCGTGTACGACGAAGTCGATCGTCAGCTGCCGCGCGATCTCGTCCCACGATCGGACCGTGAAGCGCCTGCGCGCCGGCCAGTCGTGGCGTGCATGGTCCGCGCGGATCACGGCGGGGTCGAAGACGCCACCGTAGGAGGCGGCGTCCGGTGGGAAAGCCAGATTCACGTACGCGTCGGTGGCTTCCACCATGGCGAAACCATCGAGGGTGCCTCCCCCGAGGACGACCCGGACCAGCGCCGGCGTCATCCATTCCGTGCGGACGACGCGTGCATGCATGTGAACCTCCTGGGGTAGTTAGGCAAGCCTAACCTAATGCAGGAAGGCGTCCAGCCCAGCTCCCTCCGAAACGGTGGTCAGGATGGAAGGTGCACAACCGACTCGGAGGGAGCTGGCAACGTGGTCGACCCGATGTCAGCGGTCGACGGAGCCCCCAACAACCAGCACCAGTGCACGGACCTGAGCGTTGATCGCAGCGCGGTTCGCCTCGAACTCCGCGTTGGTCAGCTCGTCCCGGTCAGTGCTGCTGAGGCCCTCGAGGACCGGTGTGTGGATGTGGCCACCGGGCACGTCCAGACTGACGGCGTCCCGTAGCAAGGTGGCTCGGTAGGCGATCTCGTTGGAGAGGTAGTTGCCACCGCCCCCGGCCCTGGCCTGCGATCCCTCGGTCGGGCCGTCCTCGCGAGTCAGACCGGGACTCGGGGCCGCTGGGCAGGTGGTCGTCACGGGCTCGGGGGGCGTCTCGCCTGGTACCTCGACTACCCGGCGGTTGTCGAAGACCGGGAATGGACCAGTGTCCGCGGCGAGCATGGAGTCGAACGGATGCGTCGAGAGGGTCCACTGTGGTTGCGGCTCCACCGTGGGCACCCCAGGAGCCGCGGGGATCACGCCTCGGTAGCAAACACTCTCGTTGTCCGGAAAGCCCGCGCGCCAAGCACCGTTGAAGTGCTCCAGGTCGATGCGGCCGACCCTGCCTTGGCTGGTGGTCGCGAAGGCGTCGACCGGGGCGGTGGACGAGATGAAGTGGGGCAGCAGCGCTTCTTCGACCATGCCGTCCCCGAAGTCGCGCCAGCGCACCGGGAACATCGCTGCCTCAAGCCGGATCGGGCCGTCCGGTCCCCTCACCGTCACGCCGTCCAAGGCGAGGGCGCTGGCGCCGGAGGGGTTGGCCTGACGGATGTCGCGGTCGAGCGTGAAGGGGTCGAAACCGGTGACCAGGACCCGCGTCACCTTCTTGCCCCGTGGGAAGTAGACGTCGTCCTGCCCCCTGGAAAGGCGGTCGAGATCAGCAATCAGCGCCGTCCGGTCGTGCTCGGTGAGGGCGAAGCCGGCGTCCCATTGGCGCAGCGCTGCGCTCATGGCCAGGCGCGTCCAGTACAACGGTCGGTCGTCGCCGTCACTCAGCGTGCCTCCGGGCTCGGCCTTGTCCTGCACCCGCGCGACGGCCAGCTTCCAGAGGCTGCGGGAGTGCTCGTGGACCACCGAGCGCGCCGAGGTGAGGCTGTCGGCGTTGCAGAGTGCCCGATGGAAGGCCTCCAACGTGTCGGTGAACCCGCCACCATCGATGAAGCGCGCCGGTTCCGGCCGTGACAGGAACTGCTCCTCATAGGTGAGTGCCACATCGACGTCCGTGCAGCCCGCATTCGGCGACGAGGCTCGTTCAGGACTTGCCCCGAAGGCCGCGGGAATCGTCAGTGCGCCAGCCACGAGAGCACCCGCGGCAGTCAGGAGCACGGGACGTGAGCGGATGAAGCGGCGGGTCATCGACTACCTCCTTGAGGGGGCACCGACACTAGACTCATCGTCGGAGAGGCCGCAAACGACCGTCGTCCGCTGGTGTGCGAAGCCCGGCGGCGCCTGACTCAGGCGGCGACGGCACGGGCCGCCGAGCCCGTGACCTGGGTCTGCTCCGTGCCGCACCAGCACGTGAACGAGACCACGATGCCGTCGTCGGTATTGGCCAGCGACGTGACCTGGCTCGGGAAGATGAGCACTCGGCTGGCGCACACCTTGCAGTTGTTGTCGAACATCGTTGACCCTCCTTCGATCAGTTGCGTAGGTCAATCATCTCGGTTGGGCATCCCTAGGGGTAGCCTCGGTTTCCAGAGGCACCCAAAGGAGATCCCTATGCTTTCCTTGCATCAGCTGCGCTGCTTCCTGACCACCTACGAGCACGGCTCGCTGACCGCCGCGGCCGAGGAGCTCGGCTACGCGCAACCGTCGGTGTCCGAACAAGTCCGAGGCCTCGAGAAGACGCTCGGCGTGCCGCTGTTCCGACGGGTCGGGCGGGGCGTCGTACCGACCACGCTGGCCGACACCCTCCGCCCCTACGCCGAGCAGGCGATCGCCGCGGCCGAGGAGGCGCGGCGGGCGGTGCAGAGCGCGGTGTCGCTGGAGAGCGGGACGATCCGGTTCGGGATGTTCGGCGCCGCGCGGTTCTACGCCGGCGCACAGATCGTCGCCGACGTGCTCGAGCGCTACCCCGGCGTCCGGGTGGAGCTGATCGGCCAGCACTCGCACGAGGTGCAGGAACAGCTCCGGCGCGGGCACCTCGAGGCGGCGATGATCGCCGTCACGAGCGTCGAGAGCGAGGGAATGACCGTGATCCCGGTGGCCCGCGACGAGCTCGTCTACATCTCGGCCGACCCCGGGCGGCTCACCTCACCCGTGACCGCGGCGCGGCTCGCAAAGGCGTCGCTGATCATGTCGGAGACGACTTGGCGGTCGAGCGACTCCGTCCGGATCGTGTTGCGCCGCTTCCTGCACGAGGCCGGCCACAACCCGCAGACCCGGATCGAGGTCGAGGAGGTGGAGACGGCAGTCGACCTGGTCGGCCGCGGGCTCGGCGACTCGGTCATCCCCCGCGGTGGCGCCGAGCAGCTCATCCCGCAGCTGGCGCCGCACGTCGGCTACGTCTCGCTGCGCCCCAAGCAGTACGACGTGATGGCGATCGTGCACCGAACGGGCGCGGTGCTGTCACCCGCGGCTCAGGTGATGATCGAGCTGGCGACCAAGCACATCCAGTCGATCACGGAGCCGGTCTGAGGCCGTTCGCACCCCTCCTGACCGTCCCAGGCACTCGTCTGATGTCAGGTGAATCCGGGTGCGCAGGCTGATCACGGCACCCGCGGCACAAACCTGAATCCGCGGCGGGTCGACGCGGGTCCAGACCATCCGTCTCCACGCCGAAACATCGCGCGACTGTGCCCGTGGCTGGGCATCAGGGCGACCGGATCATCTCGCATTCATTGAATAGTCGCTTGGCGAACGGTCGAGGCGGCTTTGGATTTCACCTTCCGCGACAACGTTTGGGGCCGGAGGATCCGCTCAACGGTTGGAGTCAGGATGACCATCTCTCGTCGCGGGCTCATGGCCGGTAGTGCTGTCGGCGCTGGCGTCGCGGTCACGGGTTCGTTTCCTTCGCTCGCTGAAGCGAAGCCGAGCTTCGCTGGGCCGAGCACCGGCAGGCACCTTCCGTTTCCCGCACTCGTCGACGACCCGGACGGGATCCTTGCGCTTCCGCTGGGATTCTCCTACCAGGTCATGAGCAGGACGGGAGAGACCAAGCTCGAGACGGGCGAATGGTGTCCGAGCAGCCACGACGGGACTGCGGTGTTCGGTCACGGTCGGCGCCAGTACCTCATCCTGAATCACGAGTGCGACGCGGGAGACGCGTTTGGTGTTCCACACATCGCCGGCACGGTCTACGACCCAGGTGCCATCAGCGGCGGTGGCTGCACCGTGATCAGGACCGACGGCAAGGGCAACAACCTCGGCCAGTCCGTGGGCATCTCCGGGACGATCGTCAACTGCGCCGGTGGCCCCACCCCGTGGGGCACCTGGTGGACCTGTGAGGAAGACACCGCGCGGGCCGGTGACGACTGGGAGCACGAGGACACGGGCGCGACCGGCGTGTACGAGAAGGATCACGGCTACGTGTTCGAGGTCTTCGGCAACGGCCACGCCAACCCCGTCCCGCTCAAGGCGCTCGGCCGCTACGACCACGAGGCTCTCGCGATCAGCAACGATCGACGGTTCGTGTTCCTGTCGGAGGACGCCGACGAGCCGAACGGGCTCTTCTACCGTTGGCAGGGACCACGCCACTTTCGGGTCGGCCCGAGGTCGACAGGCCGGCTCTCCTCCGGCTCGTTCGGAACCCTCGCCGCGATGGCCATCGTCATGGACGACGAGAGTGTGCTTCCTGATGTTGCCTACCTGACCTCCTCCCAGCTCGGCCGCCCATTCAAGGTGAAGTGGGTTGAGGTGCCCGACCGCGACGCCACGGAGGTCGACGTTCGCGAGCAATTCGCCGACGGTGAGGTCACCCGGGGCCGGAAGTTCGAGGGAGTCTGGGGCACCACCGAGGGGGTGTACGTCGTGAACTCCTACGCCCTGGAGAAAGGCGAGGACCTGCCTGCTGACGCTGTCCCGCACAGCGGCATGGTGTGGTTCTACAACTACGCCGACGAGACGATCCAGCTCGTGAACTACTTTCCTTACCAGGAATACGTGCACGACGAGGCCTTCGAACCGGCCTTCCCCGACCTCTACTTCGACAGCCCCGACAACGTCACCGTCACGCCGTGGGGATCGCTCGTCCTGGCCGAAGACGGTGTCGGCGCCTCGCACGTGCTCAGCAGTCTGCCCGGCGGGCCCACGTACGCCATCGCCCGGAACATGATCAACATCGGCGACGAAGTGCCGGAGTACTCCGAGTTCACCGGCCCGACGTTCTCGGCCGACGGCAAGGTGCTCTACGTCAACATCCAAGACCCCGGCCTCACGCTCGCGATCACAGGACCGTGGGAGCGGTACCTGGGGTGAGCCCGTCCGCGCTCTCGGGTCCGTGGGCGGTTCTGTGCTCAGATCCTCTGCGCCCGTGGATCGACGCGAAGCACGGCCTTGGCGATGGCAACGGAGGTCTCGGGAGAGTCGTTGTCTTGGATCGAGACCCAAGTGTCTCCATTGCTGAACCTCACCTGAACGCTCTCGTACCCCTGTGCCGCGAGCGCGTCGATGGTTTCGAGCGCTTCGGGCTCACCGGACATGAGAAAGAAGTCCACGCTTTTGAACGTAGGTTGCCCACTCGATCGAACGGTGACCGTTCGACAAAATCGGCGTAAACGGGCACATATTGGCGGTGTGATGCCGGCCACCACGGAGCGCCCAGCGGTCGTCTAGGCGCTGCCAAGCTGACAGACCCGCAGCGCACAGGACCGCCCACCGAGCGTGTCCGTGGGTGGTTCTGCAACGGATGAGGCTTCCCCGCGTTCGCGGGCGTCGCGGCGAGGGTACCGGCCCGGCTCCGTGTCAGATCATGACCGCCCCGGGGTCGACGCGGTGCACGGTCCTGGCGATGGCGTCACGGCTGTCCAGAGACGGGTCCTCCACGACCGTCAGCCGGATGGCGGAGACCCAATCGCTGTCATCGTTGAGCATCGGTTGAACGCCTTGGTGACCTTGGGCCGCGAGCGCAGCGATGGTCTGCAGCACCTCGGGTTCACCTGACATGAGGAAGTCCACCCTTCGAACCTAGGCCGCCCACTTGATAGAAGGAAATGGCCGCCAGGAAAATTCGGCGTAACAGGGATTCGTTGACACCGCGGACCGGCCAGCGGCCCAGCACGATCATCACCGAGACCGGTATCGGCGCCTACGGCAGCCCTGGACGAAGTCCAGCACCGGCTACCAGACACTCCACCTGCCGCCATTCGCGGATGTGGAGCAGCTGCTTGAACCGGACGAAGCCGAACGACGACGGCCCCTCCGATGCCTCGACCAGTAGATCGATGTCGGAGGCTCGACAGGAAGCCGGCTCAGTCCTTCGACAGCCCGGTCGCCGTACCACCCATGTGCAGGTCCAGGAGGGCATAAGTGTTCTCGATGCCCCGCGTGAGGATTTCGTTGGCCAGTTCACCGTCCGCGAGGGCTCGAGAGACCTGCAACGTTCCGATCATGGACGCGAAGATGCTCATCGCCTTCGCACGGGCCACTCGCCGGTCTGGTTCGTCGAGGCGCGCTGCGAGGTCATCGATCATGGCGAGCATTCCGTCGGTGTAGGCCTGCTTCGTAGCGTCGGTGCCGCGGCCGATGTCCTCGAGCAGGGCGGCTGAGGGGCACCCCTGGTCCGCGTGGTCTCGGTGGTTCGGCGAAAGGTAGCCCCGCACGAACCTCTCGAATCCCGGCCGGTCGAGCATCCCGGCCCGATTCCGCTCACCCTGCCGCTGCAACTGATCCGCAACGACGGTGGCGACCAGGTCGTCCTTGGAGGAGAAGTGGGCATAGAAGGCGCCGTTAGTCAGCCCCGCATCGGCCATCAGAGTCGCGATCCCGGCCCCGTCGACGCCGTCACGCTTGAACCGACGGCCGGCTCCCTCGATGATCCGGCGCCTCGTCGCCTCCTTGTGCTCCCTGCCGTATCGCGCCATGGATGTCCGTTCCTCGAACCGGTTTGCGTTCTACACCATCCTACCCTATTGTCTGTTGATCGTAATATTATGATCGACAGGTAATAGGAGTGCTCACAGATGGCGACGAGTCAGCAAGCAAGTCAGCATGGGAATCAGAGGGTGGCGCTGGTGACCGGCGCCTCCTCGGGGATCGGCCGCGCAGCAGCCCACGCCCTGTCCGCGGCCGGGTTCGGCGTCGTCGGCACCAGCAGGGATGCAGCCAAGGCCGCACCGCTCGACGACGTGACGTTCCTTGATCTCGACGTGACCCGCGACGAGTCGGTCAATGTGCTGGTGGCCCAGGTCATCGAGCGGTTCGGCCGGATAGACGTCCTGGTCAACAACGCTGGCGTGGGCATGGCTGGGGCGGCCGAGGAGAGCTCGATCGGCCAGACCCAGGCCGTCTTCGACACCAACCTCTTCGGCACGATCCGGATGACGAACGCGGTGCTGCCACACATGCGGGCCCAGCGTGGCGGCCGCATCGTCAACGTGTCCTCGGTGCTGGGATTCATTCCTGCGCCCTACATGGCCATCTACGCAGCGACGAAGCATGCGGTCGAGGGGTACTCCGAATCGGTTGATCACGAGGTTCGAGAGCACGGCATCCGAGTGCTGCTGGTCGAACCGGGGTACACCAGCACAGCCTTCGAGGCGAACACGGTGTGGTCCGACTCACCGCTTCCGGTCTACGCCGACCAGCGAGACATTGTCCGGGATGTGCTCACCGCGGCCATGCGCGACGCTGACAACCCCACGGTGGTCGCGAAGGCGATCGTCGCCGCTGCGGTAGATCCCAAGCCGCGGGTGCGTTACCCCGCAGGCTCGACGGCCGCGCGCGTGAGCACCCTGCGCCGGGTGGTCCCTTGGCGTGCGTTCGACAAGCAGATCCGGAAGCTCAACCGATTGGCCGGCTGACCGCGCCGGCGTGGCGGGACCCGTCAGACCAAGCGCCCGGGACCAAACCCCGCACCGCTCGCCTTGCGACCACTCACATACCCGAGAGATCCCATGACCTCCACGAAGACCGCCGCCGGCACAGCCGGAACCGACCACGCCACCATCGAGAAGCGGGCGAAGTCGGGCCGCTGGCTGGCCCTCGCGGTCGTCTGCCTCGGCACCATGCTGGCCTTCGTCAACGTCTCCTCCACCATCGGTGCGCTGGCGAGCATCCAGTCCGACCTCCAGGCCACCTCGACCCAGGTCCTGTGGATCACCAGCGCCTACAGCCTCGTGGTCGCCAGCCTGGTCCTCGGCGCCGGCACCCTTGGCGACCTGATCGGCCGCCGGCTCGTATTCATGGCCGGTGTGGTCTTCTTCATCGGCGGCAGCGTGGCCGCGTTCACCGCCGACGCCACCGGCGTCCTCATCGCAGCCCAGGTCGCCATGGGCGTCGGCGGCGCCATGGTGCTCCCCACAAGTCTCGCGGTCGTCAGCCACGCCTTCGCCGATCCGCAGGAGCGCACCGACGCGATCAGCGTGTGGGCCGGGAGCTCGGGCCTAGGTCTGGCCATCGGGCCACTAGGGGCGGGGTTGCTCCTGGACCACTTCTCCTGGCACTCGATCTTCCTGATCAACGTGGTCCTCGGTGCCCTTGCACTCGTCGGCGCGCTCGCGTTCGTCACAGAGAGCAAGCACCCCAGCCGCACCCTCGATCCCGTCGGGATGGTCCTGGGCACGCTGACCGTCGCGGCCCTCACCTACGCCGTCATCGAGGGCAAGTCACAGGGCTACGCGTCTGGCCGGCTTCTGCTCGTCTACGCCGTGTTCGCGGTCTCCATGGCCGCGTTCATCGCCTACGAGGCACGGCACCACGATCCGATGATCGACCTGCGCCTCTTCCGCTCCGGCTCCTTCACCGCCGTCCTCGCCGTTGCCACCACAGCGATGTTCGGGTTCACCGGCACCGCGTTGCTCACCACCCTGTATCTCCAGCACGTCCACGAGCTCACGCCGCTCCAGACCGGGGTTCGGTTGCTGGTCATGTTCATCCCGTTCATCGTGGTCAGCGCCGTCGCCGGTCGACTCGTGCGCCGCACCGGCTTCAAGGTCATGCTCACCGCTGGCCTCCTGATCATGGCGATCGGCATCCTGACCCTGTGCGTCAGCCGCGCCACACCGCAGTTCATGTACGTCTGGCCCGGCCTGCTCGTTGTTGGCATCGGCAGCGGTCTGCTCATCGCGCCGTCCACCGCGGCGGCAATCATCAGCGTCGATTCTTCCCAGGCCGGCATGGCCAGCTCGACTGTCAACATGTTCCGCCAGTTTGGCAACGTGCTCGGCGCGAGCGTGCTGGGCACCATCCTGACTAGCCAGTTCGCCGACAACCTCACCCACGCCCTGCACCACGACGGGCTGCCCTCCCACGTTGTCGACCAGGTTGTCGGCGGTGCCGAGCGCGGGAACTCGGACGCGTCGCTCCCGGCCGGTCTCGCCGACCAGGTCATCCACGTCGTGCACGCTGCCTTCACCGCCGCCTACCACTCCGGACTGCTCGTCGGAGGCGGTGCGCTGCTCGCCATGGCGGTCCCGACCGTCCTCCTCGTCCGGCACAGGCCCGCCGAGTAGCCGATGGCCGCGCCGCCTCAGACCGCGTCAGCCATGCGCAGGCGAATGGACCCGGGAGACCGCCGCAAGCTGGTGCTCGAGGCGGCGACCAGCGCATTCGCCCGCACCGGCTACGCCGGCACGAGCACGCATACGGTCGCCAGGCAGGCGAGTATCTCCCAGCCATACGTCCTCCGCATGTTCGGGAGCAAACTCGCCCTCTTCCTCGAGGTGCTCGACCAGTCGACCGACCGAATCGTCGAGACGCTCGCCGCCGTCATCGAGGAGCAGGCCCGGGACCGGCACGACGAAGAGGACCAGACCCGCCTCGGCCAGGACGTCGGGGCCTTGATTCACGAGCCGATGCTCGTGTTCATTCAAGGATGCTCAGCCGCCCACCAGCCCGTGGTCGCCGCCGCGACCCGACGGTGCGCGAGCCGGATGATCCAGGCCTTGCGTCGTACCGGCTGGACCAACGACCAGGTCCGCGACCTCATGGCACACGGCCTACTGGTGAGCATCCTGCACGCAATCTGCCCCCAGACGACGCCGACCAGGACCGCGCCTTCGCCGCCCTCACCAAAAGCTCGCTCAGCTGAAGGCAGGTCAGCTGAAGATCATGCAGCTCGACGTGGCGTGCGCGAGTACCCGGCCGGCCTCGTCGGTGAGCTGTGCCTCCGCGAGCGCCGTACGCCGGCCGCGAGAGATGACCTTCCCGACGCAGGTGAGTAGGCCGGACTCGGTGGTGACCGGGCGCAGGAACTTCGTGCTCAGGTCGAGCGAGGTGTACCCCTCGCCGACCGCGAGCGTCGAGTGCACCGAGCACCCGGCCGCTGTGTCGAGCAGCGTCGCGATCATCCCGCCATGCACGCCGCCGAGAGGGTTGTAGTGGAAGGACTGCGCGTGCATCCGGACCGTCACCGAGCCCCGCTCGGCGTGAAAGCCGCACATGTCGACGGTGGCCATGACCGGCGGCGGCGGAATCAGGCCCTGCTCGATTGCCTGGAGCTGACCGAGTCCGTCCATCGCCGCTAGGGCCTCGAAGTTTCCCTGACCCGGCAGCGCCCACGTCACCTCGCGGGTTTCGGTGTGCCACTGCGACAGATCGGGTGACTGCTCGGCCCGGTCCTGAGCCTGGTCCTGAGCCTGGTCCTGGGCACGGTCCTGGGCGGGATCCTGGGTCTGCGTCATGGATCCAGCGTGCCTTGGGCTTGCTGAGTCTGTCAAGTAGACCTAGCCTGTGACCGTGAACACGATTACAGAAGGCGTCCGTTCGCCGCCCGCTCTGGCCTTCTCCGTCGATAACTGCACCGTCGGCCGGGCGATGGCGATCCTCGGCGAGCGCTGGACCTTCGTGGTGCTGCGCGAAGTGTTCAATGGTGTGCGCCGCTTTGACGACATGCGCCGGCACACTTCGATCCCCCGGCAGGTGCTCACCGACCGGCTCGCGCTTCTCGTCGAGCACGGGATCCTTCGCAAGCAGCCGTACAAGTCGCCCGGCGAGCGTGCCCGCCACGAGTACCGACTCACCGACAAGGGCATCGACCTCTACCCGGTGCTCATCGCAATCGCGCGGTGGGGCGACCGCTACCTCGCCGACCCCGCCGGTCCCCCCGTCCAGTTCGCGCATCGGGACTGCGACGCGGTGATGCGCATCGTCGCGACCTGTGATGCGGGGCACGAGGTGGACGACCTCCGCCGGATCGCGCCCCGGCCCGGCCCCGGCGCGACTCCTCGCGACGGGTAGCCGGGCTACCTAGGTCGTACTCGGCCAAGAGGTTGGTCACAGCCGGCTGATTGGGCGGGAGTCCGCCGAGCGCGGTATGGCGACGTCGAGTGTTGTAGAGCTCGAGCCAGGGCGCAAGGGCCGCGGCGGCGATCTGATGAGCCCGCATCGACAGGTTCGACTGTCGGCGACCCGACCACGAAGGCCACCGTGGCCCGCACCTGACGGATGCCGACTTCGGCGCCGTCTCCTGTGGCCCTCGCCATTGCACCGGCGCCGGCGACGACCGCACCGGCCCGCAGCAGGGAGCGACGGTCCAGTTCCGCGTTCAAAGGTCTTCGCGGCGCTCAGCCGCGGCCGCGGCCACGGTGCTCGGCGGCGCGGATCAGGCCGAGGATGAACCCGTAGCCGTGCGCGTATGCCTGCTTGCCGCCGGGATCATCGACGTGGTCGGGCACGTGGTCCGGATCGATGACCTCCGCGTATCCCTCCTCGGCAAGAACATTGACTATTCTCGCGTGATCGACGTCGCCCTCGTCCGGCCAGACCTCGATGAAGTCGTCGCGGTTCCCGATGATGTTGCGAAGGTGAATGTTGAACACTCGCTCTGTCCGGGCGAGCCGGCGCACGACGTCGTAGATCTCTGCGGGCGGGTTCCACAGCATCTCGGCCAGCGTGCCGACACAGAGGTTGAGGCCGTGGTAGGGGCTGGGATGGAGGCTCAGGAACTTGAACAACCCCTTCCCGCCCGGCGTGCTGAGCACGTTCTCCTCGACGCCGCGATAACCACCGGGCGGTGTGCCGGGGTCCTGTGGGTGGCATGCGATGCGCACCTTCAGCTCCTCCGCGACCGGCACGACCCGCTCGAGGAAGTAGTCGATCCGCTCCCAGAAGTCGTCGGCGGAGACCTTCCCTGCAATGGTGTCGGGCAGCGAAGGGTCCAGGTCCGCCGCGCGGAACTGACGCGTCGTCGACCCACCCCGGAGCTCGACCTCTCCGGTGCTGATCACACCGGTGAGGCTCATGTTGTACTTGACGAGGCCGACTCCCGCTGCCGCGCACGCCTCGAGGCACTTGTGGATGTCATCGATGTCACGGTCGCGCTCGGGACTCTTCCCGAGCATGATCGCGGGCCGGTCTTCTCGGTCGATCAAGGTGGATCCCAGGAAGGGCAATGTCGCCGCGTGCATCTCGAGGCCCGGCTCGCTCTCGATGAACTCCTTGGTCTGCGCGACCTCCGACGCCAGCCAGTATCCGCGGCCGGACTCGAGTGGAGGGTCGGGCGGATAGCCCCAGACCCTTTCGACGCCGTGGCGTCTGAATTCCTGCAGCATCGCACCATCGGAGGCGCGCCGCTGGGTGCCCAGCACCATCTTTGGCCGCGCGTTGGGATTTCTGCCAGGTGACGCGGCCGAGGCGGCCGACTGGCTGGTGAGACCCACACCTGCCGCCGTCAGCGCACCGGTGCCTGCCACGGTGGCGCCGACCCTGAAGAGTGAACGACGATCGAACTCCATGTCCATCTCGATGCTCCTGCACGAGGGCGTCCTGGACGGATACCAGTTGATTGGACGCTAGACGCGGGCGCAGAAGCGCGTCCAAGCCCGTTTGGGAATGACGCAATACGTTCGCGGTATCGCGGTGGTCACAGGGGTTCGTGCCCGTCCGCCTTGACGTTCTGGTAACCGATGAGCCCTCCCCCGAGCCTGCCTTCTTCCTGAACGGCGCGGCTGACTGCATAGCCTGCCGCCATGGCTGAGCCACACATCGGATGGTTATCCAGCTCCCGCAGTCGGCCTTCGCGGGGTTCGACGATCTGGTGCGGTACGAGGACGCGTTGATCGAGGTCCTGGCCGAGGCGCACGACGTGGATGGACACGACAGCGGGTCTGGTGGGATCAACTTGGTTCGCCCTCACCGATGACCCCGCCACCGCCCTAGTCAGGATGCACGGGGGCCCGTGGCGGCTCGCTTCTCTCGCATCCAAGGCTCGCTAACCACAGCAGATTGCCAATGAGTTGCGCTGCTCATCAAGCAAAGCGCGTCCGCTCATCAGCGAGTAGCGTGCTCGCGGTGCCCCGCTCTGCCGCCGGGGCTGCGTCCCGGAAGAGGTCAGGCGTCGAGTCTGGGCCTGTCGCCTCGCCGGAGCGGAGCTTGATGGTTTCGGACTCCGCTCCAGCCGAGGCGCTGGCACGTTTCTTCTCCCGAGCGCGGTCACGCGATGGACGGCAGGACGACGACCTTGCCGGTGAGGGTTCCGGCGGCGGCGCGGGTGTGGACGCTGACGAGGTCGGACATCGGGACGCGCTCGGCGACGTCGACGATGAGAACCCCGCGGTCGACGCGGGCGCTCAGCTCGGCCAGCTCGGTGGCGTCGCTGCGGACATACAGGTCGACACCGCGCACGCCCCTGTCCTCGTCGGACGGGGCGGGCATCCACACGGTGGTGTTGACGACCACCCCTCCGTCACGGACCCGGCCCGCCAATGTGGCGAACTGCTCTGGGTCGATCGGGGCCAGGTTGAGCAACACGTCGACCGGTTCGCTGACCCAGGCGCTCACGTCGACCGCCGTGTAGTCGAGGACCTCGTCAGCTCCGCGGGCGTGGACTCGCTCCTTGGTGTCTGCACTCGCCGTGGCGATGACGTGGGCACCGGCATCCTTGGCCAACTGCACGGCATAGCCTCCTACCGCACCGCTGGCGCCGGTGATGAGGATCCGCTGTCCGGCCTGGAGGCCGGCGTGCTCGAAGAGTGCCTGCCAGGCGGTGAGCCCGACCAGGGGGAGGGCGGCCGCGTCGGTCAACGGGATGACGCTCGGGGCAGGTGCCAGGCCGGCGGCGGCCACCACGACGTACTCCGCGGCGGCGCCGTCGTCGACGAAGGGGAGAAACCCGATCACCGGGTCACCGACCTGCAGGCCGTCGACGCCCTCACCGAGCCCTTCGACCGTTCCGGCGACATCCAGTCCGGGCGTGTGCGGCAGCCGCAACGGCATCGGGCCCTGCATCCGGCCCGCTCGGATGTTGCCCTCGACGCCGTTGAACGACGTGGCGGCGACGCGCACCAACACCTGCCCCTCGCGAGGGGAAGGCACGGGGACCTCCTCGACTCGCAGGACCCCGGGTCCGCCGTACTCGTGGAAACGCACTGCCTTCATCACTGCCTCCTGAACTGGGTGACCGATGCGCTTCGAATTCGAAGCACACTGCCACCTTACAAGTGCTTCAAACTCGAAGCAAGTGCTTCGAATCTGAAGATTCGCCTAGAGTGGACTGCATGGCCTTCGCCGCCCCGTACGACGCGCTGGACCTCGACGACGCCCAGCTGCGCGCCTACTTCGCGCTGATGGACTCCGCAGCGCTGTTGCGCCACCGGGTCGAGCAGCAGCTGCGCACCTCCACCGACCTCACCTACGTCCAGTTCAAGGTCCTCGCCCGGTTGGGTCTGGACTCCCCGACCGGCAGCCTGCGGATGACCGAGCTCGCCGACGAGGTTGTCTACAGCCGCAGTGGCCTGACCTACCAAGCGGGCCAGATGGAAAACGCCGGACTCGTCGAGCGCCACCCTTCGCCCGACGACGACCGCGGCATCACCCTGAGCATCACCGACGCCGGCCGCGCCCGACTGGCCAAGGCGCTGCCCGGACACATCGAAGAGCTGCAGCAGCTACTGTTCGAACCACTGAGCGGCCCCGACGTCATCGCCCTCGCCGCGCTGCTGGAACCGGTCCTCGAGCACATGCGCGCCAGCCCACCACGGTCGGCTACCCCACGCCGTAGCAAAGCGCACGCCCCGAACACCCAGCGTGATGCTGACTGATGCACGCGACTCGTCTGATCACTAAGACTCGTATCCCTCCTCGGCCGTCATTCCCGGAAGGGGGGCGCTCGGACCCATGTGGGCTTGGCGAGGTGCCGGCGTCCCGCAGTGCGTCGGCTTCGGGAAAGCCTGCGCCATGTGTTGGGTCAGTCGGTTGCTGGACTAGTCCTCAAATGCCCGATAGTCCTGCTTCCTAAGCGCTCCCAGGTTTGCCAGCGTACGTTTCCGATCGTGAACTTCCTCATGGCCGGTGACTCCGCAGTCGGCAAAGCGATCAAATCTCTCAGGGCAAAGGGTTTCAGAACCTTCAGGCGGACGTTCAACGCGCGCAGTCCATGGCCCTCGATCACAAGGCTGACCGTCGTCGAGAAGCCCGAACCAGACGCCGGCCGTGCCATCACCAAGACCGTGCTGGACGTCGAGCCCGGCGCCATCCGGATCTGACCCGTTCCGCCACGGTCTCGCGGGTCTGTGGGCGGTTCCATTGACCGTCGCGGGGTCTACGATCCCGTCACTGGCTAGCGCCCCGCCCCACCTTGAACCAGGCATGGCGGGCGCTGTCCGTTGCGCCATACCCCGCAGAGTGCCAGTGGTCAACGGCGGTGGTATGACGGACGGGTCGAACTGCAGTGATTATGGCCCAACCAGCCGCACGTCGGGGATGCAAGTGGTCCACACCGCGGCTCACTGTGAGTCTGCATCCCTCGGTTCCGCAGCGCGCTCGGTGACATCCTGAGCGCGTGGATGCACGCGCATCATCGGATCCGACGACGTTTCTCTTCACTGACGTCGAGGGTGCGACGCTGCTGTGGGAGGACCACGCACCCGACATGGAAGGGGCACTGGACCGCCACGACACCATTTTGCGTGCGGCGTTCGCCGACCATGGTGGACACGTTTTCGCTTCAGACGGCGACGGCTTTGGGGCGGTCTTCGCCGGTCCCCAGGACGCGGTCGAGGCTGCTGTCGCAGCGCAACAAGCCCTCGCGGCAGAGACCTGGCCCGGTGATCTGCGGCTGCGGGCCCGGATGGGACTCGAGACCGGCACGGCTCGCGAGCGTGACGGAAGCTACCTCGGCCCCGTGCCGAACCGGGCGGCACGCATCATGGCGGCGGCACACGGCGGACAGGTCCTGATCGGGGCGCGGACTGCGGCACTGCTCAACGGTGTCGACCTCGTCGACCTCGGCGATCACCGGCTGCCCGACCTACCCCGAGCCGAGCGTCTGTTCCAGGTGATCATCGACGGCGCCCCGGCACAGTTCGCGGCGCCCCGCACACGGGACGCGCAGCGGGGGAACCTGCCGATGCCGACCACGAGCCTCATCGGTCGCGAGCAGAGTCTCGGCGATCTCAGGGAGTTGGTGCGCGCCCACCGGCTGGTGACTCTCACCGGCGTCGGTGGGGTCGGCAAGACACGTCTGTCGGTCGAGGTGGGTACGTCGCTCGCCGACGAGTATCCCGACGGGGTGTGGATGGTCGAGCTCGCGCCCCTCACCGATCCAACCGCAGTGCCGGACGCGATCGCGACCACGTTGGGCATCACGCCTAAGGCGGGAACACCATTGCTCGAGACGCTGGCCGACGCGCTGTCGGGGCGACGTGCGCTCATCGTGCTGGACAACTGCGAGCACGTGGTCGACGTCGTGGCAGAGACAGTGCGTGAACTGCTCGCGCGCGTCGCGACCCTGCGCGTGCTCGCGACCTCCCGCGAAGCCATCGATGTTCCTGGTGAGCAACGACGGCTGTTGCTCCCGCTGACCCTGGATGGAGGGATGAGCTCGCCTGCGGTGACATTGTTCGTCGAGCGAGCCCGTGCGCTCGGGTCCCGCATCGACTTCGCCGAGGCAGACACGGCGGCCGCCGTCGTCGAGGTCTGCCGGAGCCTGGACGGGCTTCCGCTCGGCATCGAGCTCGCCGCAGCACGAACGATCTCGATGAGCCCCATCGACATCCGCGACCGGCTGGGCGACCGGTTCCGCGTCCTTACCTCGTCGACGCGCGTCCCCCGGCGTCAGCAGACCTTGCGTGACGTGGTCGCGTGGTCGTACGAACTGCTCGATGGCGACGAGCGTGCGCTGCTGTGCACCACCGCCGTGTTCGCCGGTGGGTTCGACCTGGCCGCGATCTCTGACGTGTTCGGCAGCAGCGACGACGACCTGGTGGTGCTCGACCTGATCGAATCGCTGGTACGGAAGTCGCTCGTGGTGGCCGACAACGCAGCAGGGACGGGCCGCTACCTGGTGCTCGAGACAATCCGGCAGTTCGTCGAAGACGAGCTCACGGCGTCCGGTTCGATCGACGCGACGCGAAACAGGCACGCCGCACGCTACGCATCCGAGGCGGTCGATCGCTGGGTGCACTGGAACGGGCCGGAGTGGCGTGACTGCGTCGACTGGGTGGAGGTCGAGCTCGCCAATCTCCGCACCGCCTTCCGGTGGAGTCGGGACGGCGGTGACGTCGAGACCGCGGCCGACATTGCTGCGCACGCAGCGCTCATGGGTGCATCGATCCAGCTGTTCGAGACCGTCGGCTGGGCCCAGGGGCTCCTCGAGGACGCGACTCGTGCGGACGTCCGCCACCTTCCGCGGTTGTACACAGGTGCGGCCTGGGGCTGTTTCACGGGCCGCCCGGCTGACGCTGTCGTTGCTGCGCAGACCGCGGGAACGCTCGAACGCGACCCGCGGTACGAGCCGTGCGAACCCGGAATGTCAGGGCTCATCGAAGCGCTCGCTCAGGTGTACGCCGGCCACCTGGACCGTTACGTAGATGTGGCCGAGCGGGTCGCCGCGCTGCCCGGTAACGCACGGGGCTGGGGTCTGTCGCTGCTCCTCGACGGCCTGCAGGCATCGGGGCGGGTCGACGAAGCACTCGCGCTGACCCACGAGGCGATGCTCGCCGCGCGGGCACTGGGCAACCCCTACTTCATTGCCTACGCGTACTGGACCTCCGGCAGCGCCTACGCCAACGTCGATCCCGAGGCTGCCCTCGCCCTGTGGCGCGAGGGCCTCGACTATGTGCACCAGCACCGCGTCGACTTCTTCGTCGGCTTCATTGCGCGCGACGCCGCGCGTCTCCGTCTCGTCGACGCCGACCCCGATGACGCGCTCACCATGTTCGACGCCGCCATCGACGCGTTCCAGCAGACGGGCAACGTTGCTCAACTCACGATCACCCTCGCCAGTGCGACCGCGCTGTTCGAACGCATCGGCAGGCTCGACAGCGCGTCCACCCTGTACGCGGCAATCGTCCGTCACCCGGGCAGCCAACAGCACGTCCCAGACCTTCCTGAGCTTGCCGGTCGGCTCGCCGCAAGGCTGGGCAAGACGGCGTTTCACGCCCTCGACGCCACAGGCGCGGGGATGGACCTGGGTGACACGGCGCAGTTCGCTCGACGCGAGATCCAGCGAGCCCTCGTCGAGATCCGCAAGCACGCGGTGAGCCGCGAGGCACGCCCCGGCGGGCTCAGCAGAAGAGAGGTCGAAGTGTTACGCCTCGCCGCACAGGGCCACACGACCCGCGAGATCGCGGGAGCGGCTCTTCATCTCGGCGAAGACCGCGGACCGTCACATCCAGAACCTCTACACGAAGATCGGCGCGTCCAACCGGGCCGCGGCGACGCGTTGGGCAGTGGAGCACGGTCTCCTCGACTGACGCCGCCCGAATGGGGAGAACTCCGGATGCGGCTGGGGTGACGTGGGGCGAAGGATCGTCCCACCCCCACACAGAGGAGAACATGATGAACACCAACACCACGACCACCTCGTTCAAAGGAGCAGTCCGATGATCCTCGCCACGACGAAGTTCGCAGACTGGGACCGCTTCTGGTCCGTGTTCAGCACAACAGGTGCCGAGAAGCGCGCTGAGCACGGCTGCAACGGTGCGCTCGTGTTCCGCGACGAGGCCGCCCCGGACAGCGTGTGGGCCGTCTTCGACTGGGACGACGCCGGCTGGGAGAGCTTCGTGAGCGACCCTTCGGTCCCTGCCGTCATGAAGGACGCTGGCCACCTCATCAAGCCGTACACGCTCCGCTTCCACGGTGCGATCGAAGCCTGAGGAGCACGCGATGACAACGTCGTCTCCCGATCCCATCAAGGTCGGGGTCATCACTGACCTGACCGGCCCCCTGTCGTTCATGGGCATCGCGAACGCCAACGTGGCCGACATGGTCGTTGATGATCTCAACGCGAGTGGCGGCTTGCTCGGCCGTCCGCTGCGGCTGATCGTCGAGGACAGTGCCACCGATGACGGCGCAGCACGGGCCGCCGCGACCAGGATGGTCGACGAGCACGATGTCGACGTCGTACTCGGTGGCATCTACAGTTCGACGCGACAGGCGATCAAGGGCCCCGTGGTCGAACGCGCACGGAAGCTCTACATCTACCCCGAGCAGTACGAGGGCCAGGAGTGCGACCCGCTGATCTACTGCACCGGCCCGGTGCCGGCGCAGCAGATCGAACCGCTCATCCCGTGGCTGATGGAGCACACCGGCGCGAAGACCTTCTACCTGCCATCGGCCGACTACATCTGGCCGCACGTGCTCAACGAGAAGGTGCGGGAGGTCGTCGCCGACCGCGGGGGAACCATCGTGGGCGAGGAGTACTACCCCCTCGACCACATGGACTACGACGCGACCGTGGAGCGCATCATGGCGAGCGGCGCGGACGTCGTGTTCAACACCATCGTGCCGCCTGGTCTCACGCCGTTCCTCGAGCGGCTGCACGAAGCGGGGTTTACCGGGAGAGGAGGACACATCGTGTGCACCTACTTCGACGAGAACTTCCTAAACCTCGTGCCCGCCGATCACGTCGAAGGGCTCTACGGCTGCCTCGACTATTACCGCGGGGTCGCGGATCCGTTCAGCAAGGCACTGCTCGGGGAGTACGAGCGCCGCTACCCAGGCAGCGCCCAGTTCACGGCCGGAAGCGCATGCACAGGGATGTACCGCGGTCTCCGGCTGTGGGCAGAGGCCGTCACCGAAGCCGGCTCAGTCGGGGCCGAAGCAGTTGCGAAGTCGCTCGACACCGCGAGCCTCGCGGAAGGACCGGGCGGACCCGCCGAGATGGTTCCCGGGCAGCACCACCTGCGCCTGAACATGTACATCGCGCAGGCACGACAAGGTGTCTTCGAGGTGGTCGAGAACCTCGGCCGCGTCGACCCCAAGGAGGCCGTCGTCGGACAAGGTTGACGTCGTTCCTGTGGCCGCCTTCCGAGATGCCGGGAGGCGGCCACTCGCTCTGTGTGGGCGGCACGGGCGGATCCGGCCTGCTAGCGTTCCGTGGGTCGACCCAAGGGGACGATCGTGGACCGTCTGCACAGCCTCAACTACGGCCTGGACGAGTTGCGTCGCGTGATCAGCACTCTCGACGACTCCGTCATGGATGCTCCGACGAACTGCGAGCCCTGGTCCGTACGCCGACTGGCCAGTCACGCTTTGAACAACCAGTTGGTCTGGGCCGGCCTCGTCACGGGCCAGCAACTCGTCCCGGTGCAAGTCGCCATGGGCGCTGAGCCGATCGACGGCGATCTCGAACCCGTGGCCGCCGACTTCACCACTCGTGCCATGGCGTTGTGGCGCACCCACGGGATCCTCGACGCGGTGCACGCGACACCATTTGGCGAGCTTCCCGGTTCCGTGGTGATCGACTTCGCGATCATCGATGCGGTCGCCCACGCGTGGGACCTGTCGACCAGTGTTGGTCGCCCTCTCGAGTTCGAACCGGCCGAGATCGCCGTACTCTCCGAGGTCGTCGAGACGACCTGCACCGACGCCGCCCGAGAGCACGGCTTGATCAAACCCCCCACCGAGGTTCCGGCCGATGCGACCGACACCGAACGGTTGATGTGCGCCGCGGGCCGAGCCATCCGTCGATAGCTCCAATCGCCGAATCCGGCAGCCACAGGTCGAGGGACTCGAAGAGACCATCATGGAAATCTCGAAGAAGCACTCCCCCACAGGCGAACGCTATGTCGTCAAGCCCTACCCCAAGGACAACGAACCCCGCACCCTCGGCGTGTCCGGCGACTGGCTCAACAAGATCGCCCACCACATCAGCAGGAACAGCCTCGACCGCGACCACCTCCTCTTCACCAACACCGCGGGGACCCCGATCTCCCGCACCACCTTCCGAACCCGCGTGTGGCTGCCCGCCGTGACCGCCAGCGGCATCGGCTTCAACGTCCGCATCCACGACCTACGCCACGCCCACGCCTCCTCGACCAAGGCTCGGACCTGAAGAGCGTGATGGACCGGATGGGCCACGCCCAGATCCAAACCACCCAGAAGTACCTCCACGCCCCGCCCGACGCCGACCGCAAGAACCTCGACGCCCTCGCCCGCGCCCGGAAGCGCCACGCTCAGGGAAGCAGCGAGGGATGACGAGACGTTCAGGGGACTTCCCGCAGGATCCCCGACTCGACGATCCGGCGGACGACGGCCTCGGTGAGGTAAGCGGTCTGGCTGGCCGGCTTGACGATGCTGGGGAGGCCGGCGAGGTAGGCCGGTGCGAGCTTCTCGAGCATCCCCCAGACGGGGAAGTTGGAGGCGTTGATCTGCACCGCGACGCCTGGGCGCGACGTGTAGATGTGCTGGCCGACGAACGTGCCCCGCGGCCGAGTGCCTCGGTCGTCCCGTCGAGCACGATCGTGTCGTTGGGCAGCTCGCGGGGCCCTTGCTGGCGTAGGAGAACAGGGTGCCGATGCCGCCGTCGATGTCGACCATCGAGTCCCGCTGGGTGGCGCCGGTGCGCACCGACAGTGCGTAGAACTCGCCTCGTCCCCGCACACTGCCAGCTCCACCACCGCCCCTGTATGAACCCGTGGCCCCCTGCACCGGAGGATCGGCCCGGACCGCCTCGGCGAACCTCGGAGTCTCTCGGCCAAACTCTCGTCGGTGACGCTCGAAAATTGAGCACTTTCTGTCGTCCCGTCAGGCCCGCCCGAGTCGATCGTTCCCGACCTGTCTTGGACGCAAAGTTGGACGCCGAATTTCCCACCTCTCTGGGTTCCGCCTTGTCATCGGGCTGCAACCCCTCGCTTGCCCGCTTCAATCCGCGGGACGTCTCACCAGGTCGTGGCGGTCGTCGTAATGCCCGGACCGGCCAGATCCCGACGAACCAGCACTTTTACGTGCGTGATCTCGTGTGGGTCCTGCGGCCGCAGCAGGTCGAACAACGCCGGAACTCCCTCGAGGCCTGTGTATCCAGTTACGACAGTCTCGGGGTCGAACCGGCCGCGGCAGATGTGTCGAAACATCGCGGTGAAGGCGGGGTAGTTCGTCGCGCCGTATCCAGGGCCGGTTATGTATTCGATGGCGATGTTCTTCAGCATGGCAACAAGCGGCTTGAAGGTGTCCTCAGTCATGCAGGTGCCGACCACGTAGATTCGAGCATGCGAGGGCGCCGACTCGATCAAAGTGTCAAGGATTCCATGTCTGCCCGATGCTTCGTAGACGTACAGCTGCTGGCTGGCGTCGGCCAAGTCCCTCCAGACGGCGATGGGGTCATCGTCGCGGGGGTCTACGACGACATCCGCCCCGAGTGCGGTGGCTGCTTGACGGCGGACAGGCGCCGGATCTGAGGCGACGATCGGGTAGATGCCACGCTGGGTGAGCTCGACGATTGCGCCCAGCCCGACCGGCCCGCAGCCGGTAACGAGAGCGCCCGTCGGCACCTCGACGTGCGAGCGCAGCACTCCGTTGAGACCGGTCGCCATCGGTTCGGTAACTGCGGCGGCGTACGGCGAGACGCCCGACGGGATCTTGAGGTGGCCATCCGCCTGTACCACCACGCGATCGGCAAGTCCCCCGGGGAACAGGGTGCTGTACCCCACGGTCTGGTGGGCGCCGGCGGAGTCCACGGCCACCGGCAAGGTCACCAGCTGGTCTCCTACGCAGTATCCTGTCACGTCCTCACCGACCACGAGCACCCGCGAGGTGAACTCGTGGCCCATGACCAGGTCGCGAGTGGGATCGAATTGCGAGTGGCGCGCTCCGGCAACGGCGTGGCCGGCCAAAAACTCCGCAGTGTGATCGCGGGCCGATAGGTCGCTCCCACAGATGCCTGTCGCGATCGGCTCCACTAGGAGCTGCTCGGGACCGAGAGTCGGCAAGTCCGCCTCGGCGACCACCAACTCCCCGGACCTAAGGACGACTGCGCGCATCGGGTTCCTCTGTTCGACGACCACAAGGCCGTGGCTTGGCTCCTCATCCTAGGCGATAATCGATCAGTTGCACAGATCGAATGATTGAATTTGTGATGGCGGCACGGATGCCTTCCTCACAGGCCGGCGTTCATGTTCGCAGCCTCTAGCCCAACCTGTTCGAGAACAGTGTCAGGGAGTGTAAAGCCAGAGCGATCCGCGGGCGCAGAGTAGGCCCGGAGCAGGGCCTCCCTTACCTCCACGACGGAAATGCCCGGGACGAAGTCCTCGATTGCGCCGATAGTCGCACTGTCGAGCGCATACCCGATTTCGCGGTGAGCCGCCTCCAACACCTCGCGGATTCTCCCCGATCCAGTGACCTGGATGATCGAGCTGAACAACCATCCGTTGCGAGTGATCCGCTGCGCCGATCCGACGATCTTGCATCGGCCTTCAGCGTTGACGCTGTAGGTGCCGGGACAGTACTCCCCAGGTAGTTCGCCGACGCGGGCATCGAGGCCCAGCCCCCTGAGCACTTCCGCGTGCAATGAGGAAAAGTGCTCGAACCGCTGGTGCATCCCCGCGTGGGAGTTGTGCTCATGCATGACGTGGTCGATGACGACCGTGCCACCGTGGTACGCCGCTAGCCGGCCGCCGCAAGCCCGGACCACAGGCATGAAGCCCAATGCGGAGGCAGCGCGCGCCGCACGGGAGAATCCCGGTTGCTTGGTATCGCGCCGACTGAAGGCGGCGGTCGCTTCGGGGGTGAAGATGCGAATGAGCTCAGTGCTCTCGCCCAGTCCATTCCTCAGGAGCACGGGACCGAGAGCAACGTCGCTTGCGGGCCCACCCTCGAGCGAGGCGGCATCGAGAAAGATCTTGCCTCGCGCGGACTGGTCGGTTTCCATGTGTGATTCCATCACGCCCGCTGGGAAGCTCCCACGGCGTCTGTCGCTGGTGGAGTCGGCGGACCCCGCCGCGCGCAGCTAACGGGGCCCGCCGAGATTCAGCGTTAAAGCGCCACGGCCACGCGTTCACGCGCGACAAGTGCCCGAAGCCCGTCAGCAATCTCCTCGACCGATGGCAGGCAGTACTTCTCGAGCGAGGCGTTCTGCGGAATGTGAGTGTCCTTTCCGCAGACTCGGGAGACTGGCGCCTCGAGACGGTCGAAGAGCTCGGACTGCAGGCGCGCTGAAACTTCCGCACCAACCCCGCCTGTCAGACAAGCTTCGTGCACGACCATGGCCCGACCGGTCTTGGCGACCGACTCGAGCACAGCGTCCCAATCCAGGGGAACGATGGTGCGCAGGTCGAGGACCTCGACGTCGATGCCCTCGCCGCCCAGCTGCTCAGCAGCCTCGAGCACCATTGGGACGCTGCCGCTGTAGGTGATGACCGTGACCTGGGTACCTTCTCTTCGGATGGCAGCCTTGCCCAGTGGAATCACGAAATCCTCATCGAGAGGCACCTCACCACGCGTGAAGAACAGCCCCTTGTTGGGCATGAAGATGACCGGATCCGGGTCTCGGATGGCAGCTTTCAAGAGGCCTTTGACATCTGCGGGGGTCGACGGAACCACGACTTTGAGTCCCGGGTTGTGCATGAGGTGGGCTTCGAGGCTGCTGTTGTGCTCGGCCCCGGAGCCTCCCAGCACCCCGGTGCCGGCGATCACCGTGACGGGCAGCTCGTTGGGGTGACCGCCGTGCATGAAGCGCCACTTCGCCAGCTTGTTGAACACCTCGTCACCTGCGATGAAGAGGAAGTCGGAGAAGGTGATGTCGACGACGGGTACGGCGCCGCCGATCGCAGCGCCAACCGCGGATCCGATCATGAAGGTCTCGACTACTCCGGTGTCACGGACCCGGTTCTCGGAGAACTTCTCTATCAGGCCTCGGGAGAGGCCGAACTGGCCGCCGAGGCTGGTCAGGTCCTGTCCCATGGCGAAGACGCGGTCGTCGCGGCGCATCTCCTCTTCGATCGCGAGGCTGATGGCCTGCTGGTAGCGAAGCTTCTTTGTGAGTTTCTCAGTCATCTCGTTCACTCCGCGTAGAGGTTTCGGAAGATCAGGTCGGGGGTCGGTTGGGGGCCGGCGAGCGCGGCGTCGGCGGCGTTCTGAAGCTCGCTGGTTGCGGCCTGGCGGATCTCTTCCACGTCCTCGGGCGCGAGGTACCCGGCGAGCACGTCCAGGGGATCCCGGTAGCTGTCGAACTCGTCGGCGGGACGGTAGTTGCCGACGTCGCCGAAGTAGTGACCACCGCGTCGGTAGGTCACCGCCTCCACGATCGCGGGGCCGTTGCCAGCAACGATGTGTTCGCGCGCTCGCTTCACGGCGGCGTGAACGGCCACCGGGTCCTGGCCGTCGACAACCTCGCCTGGGATGCCGTAGGCGGACGCACGTTCGGCGACGGTCGGAGTGGGCGAGGAGTCCTTGAAGGCGGTGCCTACCGCCCACCCGTTGTTCTCGCAGAAGTAGAGCAGCGGCAGCTTCCAGACCGCGGCCTGAATGAGGGTCTCGTGGAAGGTCCCGCGGGCCGCTGTGCCGTCACCGAAACCGGACACCGCGATGCCGGGCTGCTTGAGGACCTGCTTGGCCAGCGCCAGCCCCCCGCCGAGCACGTGGGCTGTTCCGAGGGTTCCGCCCGAGCCGACCAGTCCAAGATCGAGGTCGACCCAGTGCGGTGCGCCGGCACCCTTGCCGTGGACGCTTCCGTTGGTGCGGCCCAGAAGGTCAGCAATGACGAGTTCCGGGCTCATGCCGCGCGCGATGGGCCAGATGGCCCCGCGGTGGTACCACATGATCTGGTCCTCGGGCTCGAGGGCGCCCATGAGGCCGATGCCGCAGCCTTCCTGTCCTCGACCCGGGTGCCACCATCCGGTGAACGTGTTGTCCCCGGCCCACTTCTCGAAGAGGTCCTCGATCCCGCGGGCGATCACCGCCCGGTGGTACATGGTGCGGAGGGTCTCCACACTGACGCCGTGTGACGTGACAGTCATCTTGCTGCTTCTCTCACTAGAGGGTTCGATTGCTCGTCGGTCAGGCAGCCGAACTGCTGCTGAGGTAGTCCTGAAGCTTCCAGGTGTGGACCCGGCTGCTCAGCGCGCTGAGGTATCGCACTGCCTCGCCGCCGTCCAGGGCTCGGTGGTCGAAGGTGAGCGAGGGACACAGGACGGGCCGGATCTCGATTGACTCCTGGTCGCCCGAACCGACGACGATGGGGATTCGCCGCATGCCCGGCAGACCAAGAAGGGCGACCTGAGGCGGGTTGAGCAGTGCCTCGGCGCGCAGGGTCGGGCCGACCGAGCCGGGGTTGCTCAGGGTGAAGGTGCCGCCCGAGAGGTCGTCAAGGCCCAGTTTGCCGTCGCGGGCGCGCTCGGCGAGATCGCGAACCTGGCGGCCTATCGCTTCGACACCGAGGCTCTGCGCGTCCTTGATGACGGGGACCACGAGCCCGCCCGGCGCATCGACGGCGATTCCGAGGTGGACCGGGACCCATTCGAGGATCGCCTTGTCGGTGTAGGTGGCGTTGAGGGAGGGAAACTCGGTGAGTGCCGAGAGGGCGGCCTTGGCGACGAAAGCCATCACCGAGAGTCGGTCCTCGTCCCTGCGACCGTCTGCCCGGTTCCACTCTGTCCGAGCCGTGAGCAGGTTCGTCATGTCCATCTGCATGTCGGCCGTCAGGCTCGGGATGCGGCTCGCGATCTCGAGGTTGCGGGCGATGGCTCGGCGCCGGGGACGAAGTCGGACTGATGTGTAGGGCACCGATTCATAGCCAGCGGGTACGTCGCCCTGCATGGTGGGCTCGGCGGTGTGCGTCATCGCAGGTGGCTCAGTCCTGCTGGATGGTGGGTGTGTAGTTGGCGACGGCGGCTTCAATGTCCTCGTCGGAGGCGGTGGCGTCGGCGAGAAGAGCGACCACCGTGCCGACCGTCACCTCGGTGCCGTCCTCGAAGAGGAGCTTGGCGATCTTGCCGGCCTGGGGCGCTTCGAGCTCGGTGTCGACCTTGTCGGTGCTGACCTCGGCCAACGGGTCGTCTTGAGCGACGACGTCGCCTTCGGCGACCAGCCATTCGGTGATCTCGACGTTCTCTACCGAACCACTGTGAGGCACTTTGACCTCGAACAGCTCTGCCATGACAAGTCCTTTGTGTGTAGTCGCTGGACCACTGACCTTACTAAGATCAAGTGATTCAGTCAATCGTTTCAAGCACGATTTTCATTAATCCTGGGTGAGATGTCGGCGTGGCCAAGCACCTTGTTCTCGCCTTGCTCGTCGCGAACTGACAGTGCGACGCGAAGGGCCCCCTCGCCGTCCACGTCAGTGACCTCGCCGCAGCAGGTCAGGACATCACCCACTCGGGTCATGGCGACGAAGCGGACCGAGAAGGCGGTGAGGGCCATGGGGTCGAAATGCTGGGTCAGGAGCCTGCCGAGGTACGCCATGGAGAGCATCCCGTGCGCGATCACGTCGTCCATTCCGGCGGCCCGGGCTGCGTCGATGTCGACATGCAACGGGTTGTGGTCCCCTGAGGCTCCGCAGTACAGGGCAAGGTCCAGCCTGGTGATCGGCGGCAGGGCCAGGTCCGGTAGCCGGTGCCCTGGCTCGAGGATCACGACGCTCATCTCGTCACCTCGTTTCTGACGACGATGACCTTGCGAAGGTTGGCGATCGCCTGGCCTCGCTGATTGGTGACGGCGGTGGTCTTGGTGACGAATTCGAGGGCACCTTGGCGCTTGTCGTAGATGTCGGCAATGGCAAACCTGAACGTCAAGCAGTCCCCGGCCCATGCTGGCGCGAAGTACTCGAAGTGCTGTTCACCGTGCAGGACATGGGCGATGTCGACGCCGATCGTGTCGAGGTACGCCCAGGGGTTCGGCTGCTCCATTTCGAGCCCGAACAGCAGCGTCGGGGGCACCGGAACGCTTGGCCAGCCTTTTGCTCGCGCTGCCGTCACGTCGACGTACTCGGGTCGCTTCTCGCCGATGGCCTTCGCGAAGAGGCGAAGGCGTCCCAGCTCCACAACGACCTCGAGAGGTTCGAACTCGTGGCCCACCCACTTTCGGTCGATCATTTGGCGTGCGCTGACTCGGTCGACGGACTGGAGTCGAACTGGGCTGGGCGCTTCTCCAAGAAGGCGGTCAGGGCCTCGACCATGTCGGGTGAACGTGTGCAGAGGACTTGGTTCCGGTTCTCTACCTCGAGCGCGGCCTGGAGGGAGGGTGCATCAACGTTCTGCTGGATGACCTGCTTAGTGAGACGAACGCCCAGAGGACTGTTGGCAGCGATCAGTGACGCCAATTCGCAGGCTTGCGCAACCAGGTCAGTGGCTGGCACGACTCGGTTCACCAGTCCGATCTGGTGCGCCTCCTCAGCGCCGACGAACCGGCCGGTGAGGAGGATCTCTGAGGCCAGGCCGAGACCGACGATGCGCGGCAGCGTCCACGAAGTGCCGCAGTCACCTCCGGAGAGGCCGATCCTGATGAATGCCGCGTTGAAGCGTGCGTCGGGACTTGCCAGCCGGATGTCGGCCGCCAGCGCCAGGGCGAAGCCGGCGCCCGCGGCGGGGCCGTTGACTGCCGCGATGACCGGCTTGGTCAGGGATCGAAGCGAGGCGACTGCGTTGGCCCAGCCCTCCTGTTCCGCGAGCATCTGATCTGCGGACATGTGCGGCAGCTGAGCAGCGTCTTTCAGGTCCAGGCCAGCGCAGAAGCCGCGGCCCGATCCTGTGAGCACCAGCACGCGGACGGTTCGATCGGCTTCGACGGCGCTGGTCACTTCGGCAAGCTCGCGAAACATCTCGAAGGTGAGAGCGTTGAGTCGCTCAGGGCGATCGAGAGTGGCGACCAGGACCCCCTCGCTTGGTCGATGCAGGGCGACGTTCGCCATCTGTGTCGTCATTGACGTGCCTCGCGGCAGCGCTGGAGCTCACTTCGCGCCAGGACCATGCGATGGACCTCTTCTGGGCCGTCAGCGAAGCGCAGGCCGCGCGCTTGTGCCCACAGCATGGCCAACGGGTAGTCGGCAGTGAGACCCCCCGCGCCGTGAACATGAATTGCCTTGTCGATGACCCACTGTGCCGCGGTGGGTGCGGCGATCTTGATGGCGGAGATCTCGGTACGAGCAGCGGCCGCCCCGCCTTGATCTATCAGCCATGCCGCGCGGAGCACCAGGAGCCGTAGCTGGTCGATGCGGACCCGTGCGTCGGCGATCAGCTCGATGACAGCGCCCTGCTGCGCAAGTGGACGGCCGAAGGCAACGCGCTCGTCGGCTCGCTTGCACATCAGGTCGAAGGCTCGTTCTGCCATGCCGATGAGCCGCATGCAGTGGTGGATACGACCGGGTCCCAGGCGGGCTTGACCCAGCGCGAAGCCCTTGCCCTGTTCACCCAACAGTGCTTCCGGGCCCACCCTCACGTTGTTGAAGACGACCTCCGCGTGCCCCCCGTGGGTCTCGTCCCAGTATCCGAAGGCAGAGAGTCCTCGTATGACCTCAAGGCCAGGAGTCTCGCGGGGAACCAGAAGCATGGTGTGCCGGGAGTGTCGGTCGTTGTCCGGGTCACTGAGGCCCATCACAACGACGAGCCTGCAGTCCGAGCTGAGGATGCCGGTGGTCCACCACTTCCTGCCGTTGATCAGGTAGCCGTCTCCGTCTCGGGTGATCGCGGTGCTGATGTTGGAGGCGTCAGAGGAGGCGACGTCGGGCTCGGTCATGCTGTAGGCAGATCGGATCTCGCCTGCGAGCAAGGGCTTGAGCCATCGCTGCCGTTGCTCGTCGGTGGCGAACAGGTCGAGGAGCTCCATGTTTCCTGTGTCGGGCGCCGCACAGTTCATGGCCTCGGGGGCGACATGGGGGCTGCGTCCACTGATCTCGGCCAGCGGTGCGTACTGGACGTTGCTGAGGCCGGCGCCGGAGTCGGAGTGAGGGAGAAACAGGTTCCACAGTCCCCGTTTGCGGGCCTCCGCCTTGAGCGCCTCCATGACCTCGGGGCGTTCCCAGGTGAAGTCGCCGCCGGGCGCTTGGACCTCGAACTGGTGCTCGGCTGGGTAGACGTGCTCATCCATGAAGTCGAGCAGCTCACCGCGCAGTTCCTCGGTGTGTGCGTCGAAGGAGAAATCCATGGGGAGCCTTTCAGTGGGGGTGGGAGTCGCGGCTTCGGCAGCCAGCGACCTAGGTGTTGAGCCTGGCAAGGCCCCGGCTCACGAGGGGTTCAACCATGGCGCCGATACCGTCGAAGCCTTCGCCGACGGTGAGCCCGTTGACGTACCTGTAGTGGATGCCTTCGCAGATCACCGCGAGCTTGAAGAAGGCGAATGCGGCGTACCAGTCGAACTGGCTGAGGTCGAGGCCGGTGATCGCGACGTATCGATCGCGCATCTCGGCCCAAGAGGGGAACCCCGGAAAGTCTGCAGGTGTGGCGGCGATGGGGTTGTCGAGCCCTTGCCAGCCTTCCCAGAACAGGTAGAGCATTCCCAGGTCTGTCAGCGGGTCGCCGAGGGAGGACATTTCCCAGTCGATGATCGCGTTCACTTTTCCGGGGTCGGCGACATCGACCAAGGCGTTGTCAAGCCTGAAGTCACCGTGAACGATGGTGTGGCGCTGGGCTGTTGGGACGTTGGCGGACAACGCCTCGCCCAGCTGATGGATCCCGGCGACTTCCCGGGCGGTCGAGGCTTTCAGTTGCTTTGCCCACCGCCGGACCTGACGACCGGCGAACCCCTCGGGACGCCCGAACTCCGCAAGACCGACCGCTGTGTAGTCGACGCATGCCAGTTGGCCCAGCGTGTCGACGAAACCGTCACCGAGTGCGCGACGATCGGAGCGTGAGAGGCTCTCGAAGTCCTTGGCGTCGCGGTAGGCCACGCCCTCGACCTTGTCCATCACGTAAAAGGGTGCACCCATGAGGGATACGTCCGAACAGAAGCCGATCATGCCGGGCACGGGCACAGGTGTCTGCGCGAGCGCGTCCATCACGCGATATTCCCGGCTCATGTCGTGCGCGGTCTCGAGCACATGTCCCAGGGGCGGGCGCCGCAGAACCCACTGTCGGGAGCCGTCGGTCACGGTGTAGGTGAGGTTTGACCGACCCCCCGCCAGGAGCTCCACCCGGACAGGGCTGCTGCCGATACCGCCCTCCACCTTGTCGCCGAGGAAGTGGGTCAGCGCCTGAAGATCCACGCCGGGGACGAGGTGGTCTTCGTGGGTCGAGGTATTGGGCACGGGGGCTCCTGCTTCGGTCGCGCACCAACCCTCGATTGGTCTCATGGTGGTGGCGGCATCGTTAACGATCAGATGTATGAATCATCCGATTGATTCTTGCGGGTGTCAAGGGCGAGCGCTAAACGAGCGCGCAAGATTTCGGGCGACCGTCGCGTACGTTCGTGCGGAGCGAGCCGGGGCCTCGATAACGCTCGAGACCTTCTCGGAACAGCCCGGTCGCCTGAGGGGTCGGCCTGCCGGGATCTCCCCTTGGTCGTCCAGCCACGTGTGGACGGCTGTTGCCAAGGTGTCCACCTCCTCGTAAGGAAACAGGTGTCCGGCGCCCCGGAGCACCTGAAGTCGACTGTTCGGGATGAGTCGGGCTAGCTCCTCGGCATTGGCGACCGGGAGCAGGATGTCCCGACTTCCATGCAGGATGAGCGCTGGCGCCTCGAGCTCACCAAGACGTGACGTCGCGTCGTGGGCTATTGCTGCCCAGCCTTGTGCCCAACCTGTTCGCAGCCTGGCATTCCGGGCGCCGGGCACTCTCTCCGGTGCTGTGGCCAGCGCGGAAAGCATCGTCCAGACACTCGTGGGATGAGCGGCCGCTCCCCCGCCGGAGGTAGCGACCAGGATCAGGCCGCGGACGTGCTGCGGTGCCCGAAGGGCGACCTCTTGAGCCACCATCCCACCCAGTGAAAACCCGATGACGTGCGCGCATTCGAACCCTGCGGTCTCGAGCACGTCGATCGCGTCGCGGGCCATCCTCGAGGTCGTGAGCGGTGTCAAGGACTGCCTGGATCTACCCGAGCCACGTGGGTCGAAGGTGATGCAGGTGTAGCGGTCCGAGAACGCCGCAACCGTCGCCTCAAGGGCGCTGGCTTCAACCACGTAGCCCGACAGCCACAGCATCGGCGGACCGCTACCTTGAACCGAGTAGTTCAAACCGCTCGCGGTCCGGCCAGATCGGCGGTTCCATCGCGTGGTCATCTGGGAACACGAAGCAGGAGCGCCTCGCCCTGGCCGCCGCCGCCGCAGAGTGCGGCGGCGCCCGTGCCGCCACCCCGGCGTTGCAGTTCAAGTGCCAGCGTCAGGGCCAGACGCGCACCCGACATCCCGACCGGATGTCCCAGGGCAATGGCACCGCCGTTGACGTTCATCTGGGAGTGGTCGAGGCTCAGCTCCCGGGCTGCGTGGATGGCGACTCCGGCGAAGGCCTCGTTGATCTCGAAGAGGTCTACGATCTTCCAGCCGCATGTTTCCGTCTCGGTTCAGGGCGTCGTGGACAGCAGCGGCTGGCTGATTCAGCAGCGACGGACCTGGGCCCGCCACCGACCCCGCGCCGCCGATCTCCGCAACCCATGCCAGGCCCCGGGACTCCGCCTCGTCCCGACTCATGACCAGGACGGCACACGCGCCGTCGGAAAGCTGACTGGCTGAACCTGCGGTGATTGTCCCGTCCGCGCTGAACGCAGGGCGTAGAGAGGCGAGCTTCTCTTCCGTGGCCCCCGCACGCACGCCTTCGTCCACGAGGACGATGTTCCCCTCCGGTCCTGGCACCCCAACGATCTCGTCGTCGAACCTGCCCTTCTCGATAGCCTGGACGGCTCGCGCGTGGGAACGCGCAGCGTACCTGTCTTGCTCTTCGCGGGTGATGGCCAAGGAGCGCTGGTAACGGTCGGTGGCTGCTCCGACGTGAATCTCATCGAATCCGCACACGAGAGCGTCGGTCTCGAGCGAGTCGCGATAGCCCGGGACTACCGTGCGTCGGGGGTCGTGAAGGGTTCTGGAGACCAGCGGTGCCCCCGACATCGATTCCATGCCGCCCGCGATCACGATCCGGTGTCTCCCGCTGGTCACCAGCTGGTCGGCCAACACGATCGCAGCCAGCCCGGAGAGGCAGAGCTTGTTGATGGTTGTGGCTGGAACGCTCATCGGTACGCCGGCTCTGGCTGCGGCAGCTCGGGCTGGGTTCGGGCCTGCGCCCGCCTGGACGACCTGGCCCATGAAGACTGCATCGACCTCGCCAGGATCGATGCTGGCGCGCCCGACTACGCCGGCGATGGCGTGGGCCCCGAGCTCATGAGCGGGCATGTCGGCGAAGTGCCCACCGAGCTTTCCGATAGGGGTTCGAGCGCCGGTGACGATGACGTTGGGCATCCTCAATGATCCTTTCAGAGGACCAGGCCGCCGCCGCACACGACGACCTGCCCGGTGATGTAGTCGGATTCGGGTGCGCAGAAGAGGTAGACCGCGTTCGCCGCGTCGCCAGGCGTACCGGCTCGGCCGAGGGGGATCCCTGTTTCCATTGCCTCGAGCAGCTCAGAGCCGATCCCGACCTTGATGTCTCGTTCGTTGATGCGGATCGTCGCTTCGCCGCCTGCGGGCGCTTCGGTCAGTCGGGTCTTGATCAGCCCGAAGGCCACTGCGTTGACCGTGATCTGGGATCGTCCCCACTCCTTGGCCAGGGTCTTGGTGAGGCCGATAACGCCGGCCTTGCCGGCCGCGTAGCCGGACTGACCAGCGTTGCCACCGGTGCCGGCAACCGAGGAGATGTTGACGACCTTGCGTGTCACCGGTCGACCTTCGGCGGCCTCGCGCTTGGCTGCCTCGCGCATGATGGGTGCAGCGGACCTCAGCAGGCGGAAGGGGGCCGTCAGATGGATGTCGAGCATTGCTTCCCACTGCTCGTCCGAAGTCTTTTGGATCACCGAGTCCCAGGTGTATCCAGCGTTGTTCACGACGATGTCGAGGCCGCCGTAGGTGTCCACTGAGGCGGCCACCAGCTCGTCGGTGAATCCCCGCTCGGTCACGCTGCCGGGCACGGCGACGGCCGACCCGTGGCGCAACTGGATCATGTCCACGGTTTCCTTCGCGGGACCCTCATCGAGGTCGTTGACCACGACGCTTGCTCCTTCGTCGGCGAGCTTCAGTGCGATCGCTCGCCCGATGCCTCGTCCTGCGCCAGTAACGACAGCTGCCTTACCACGGAGCTTGGTCATGATTCTCCTATGAGGTCTTCTCCCGGACTGGTCCGCGGAGCGCGAGGTAACGAATAATCAATCATTCGCTTTGTACAGTTGATCCTATACTAGTAGGCCGATCCTCACCCGTCGGCTGTAGGCCCCGTGATAGAATCAAGCGTTTCAAGCAGGCAAAGAGCGGGCTCGTCGAGCTCCCTTGGTGGTCGACCGAAAGAGAGAGTGGTATGGGCAGGCGACAGGACATCGACGGGCGCGAGCTGCTGATCGCAGCAGCCCTCAAGCTCTTCGCCGCAGAGGGGCTCGAGGGTGTCTCGATCCGGGCCGTGAACCGCGAGGCCGGTCTGGGCCCCGCGTCGGTGCACTACCACTTCGGCACCAAAGAGGCCCTCGTCGAGGCGGTCCTGCACATCCACGGTGATGCGATCGTTGACGCCATCAGCCGCCGCGCAAGAGATCTCGTGGACCAGGAAGAGCCGGTTACAGCGCGCGACCTCGTCGAACTGCTTGCCCAGCCTTACCTCGACCTGATGGCCGCGCACACTCGCACCGGCCATGACTGGATCAAGCTCATCAGCCAGACGGTCCGGACTGATGTCGCTCGGGTGACCCCTAAGGCATCGTCCAAGCTGACGGCAGCCGCCGCCGCTCGTGCTTATCCGGAGTCCACCCCTGCCGCGCGGGAGCGCGCGATGAGGATGTGTTTCACCCTCTTGGTGACTCAGCTGGCGCAGTCGGGTGAGCCGTCGAGAGCCAAGGGCAAGTCCATGAGAGACCTTGACCTGCTCATCGACTTCCTCAGTGGGGGCCTCGACGCAGCCCTTCGTGCCGGAAGCGACTCTCGCGCAGCTGCGTCCTAGAACAACCAGCAGACGACTTTGCAAGGTCAGCCGCCGTCGGCCTCAGTTGGGCTGTCTCACGTAGACGCCCGGAGCAGCGCTGATGACAGGATGCTCGGCAGAGCCAAGCTCAGCCGGGGCTTGAACCTCGGGTCCGGAGCGGTCGACGGCCCAGTCGGCCCAGTGCTCCCACCAGGAGCCGGTTCTCTTCTCCGCGCCCGCGAGCCACTCGTCGGGGTCGGTCGTGCCAGCGAGGGCCGCTGTGAAGTAGCTCGCTTTGGGGTTGCCGGGCGGGTTGACCAGGCTGGCGATGTGGCCTGCGTTGCTGAGAGCGAAGGTGGACTCACCCTGCATCACCTGAGTGGTTCGGAAGCAACCCTTCCACGGTGTCAGGTGGTCGTTGACGGCGCCCGTCACGTAGGTGGGGACCTTGATGCGCTCAAGATCAATGGGCACGTCTAGCACGGTGAGCTCCCCCGCCCGCACGATCGGGTTGCGCTCGAAGATGTCGAGGAACTGCCTGTGCAGGGCGGCTGGCAGGTTCGTCCCGTCAGCGTTCCACGACAAGATGTCGAAGACCGGGGGGTCCTCCCCCATGAGGTAGTTGTTCACCCAGTAGTTCCAGACCAGGTCGTTCGGCCTCATCCAACTGAAGACGTTGGTCATTGCCCGGGCGCTGATAACCCCCGCGCGGCCGGAGTTCCATCGGGCGATCGAGAGGAGCCTCGCAGAGGAGAAGGCGCCGATCGGCGCGGAGTGCCCGAAGTCGAGAAGGGTCACTGCGTAGGCTGCAGCGTGGATGCGGTCGTCTCCGCGGGCGGCCAGGTAGTTGAGGACGCTGGTGTTGAGAATGCCGCCGGCACAGAAGCCGATCACGTTGACGTCGTCGGACCCGGTGACCTCACGGACCGCGTCGATCGCGGTGAGGATGCGTTCGGCGTAGGTGTCGAGGTCCCAGTCGGCCTGGTCCGGACTGGGGTTTCGCCAGCTGAGCAGGAATGTCTGAAGCCCCCGGCTCACCGAGTACTCCACAAAGCTACGGCCGGGCTGGAGGTCGAGGAAGTAGTAGCGGCCGATCGGCGGGGGGACAACCAGCAGAGGACGTGCGCGAACCTCCGTGGTCACAGGCGTGTACTGAATGACCTCGGCGAACTCGTCGTGCTGCACGACGCCGCCTGGGGTCACACCCAGTTCCTCTCCCACCTTCAAGACGCCTGGCTTCGATGTGGCCGGCATGGCGCCATTCTTGACGAGATCCTGGAGGAAGTTCCCGGCGCCAGCCTTGAGGCTGGCTCCGCCTGTTTCGAAGGCTCGTTTGAGGGCCGCCGGGTTGCCCACCAGGGTGTTGGTCGGGGCTGCGGCGCTGGTCAGGATGCCCATCACGAAGCGGGCCCGCTCGGATCTGTGCCAGTCCTCGCCGATTCCGTCGACGACGCTGTCGACAGCCGTGCAGGCCGCGAGGTAGGTCTGGGCCATGCGTCGGTAGGCGGGGTTGTCCGTCCAGGCCGGGTCCTTGAATCTCCAGTCGCCCCGCGCGGGTGTCACTGCGGAGCGTCCCAGCGTGATCCGGGTGAGCTCTGCGGCGAACCCGACGCCTGCGCGGGCTATCGAGGACCCCTGGAGCAGGGTTGTCGCGACGCCGTCGGCCAGTCCGAGCAATGAGGGTATCCCTGCCGCGTCTCCTGACCCAACTGCGTCAGCGACCTCAGTCGGATTGTGTAGTTCAGACACTGGTCAACCTCTCATCGAACCGGGATGTCGACCCAACCCTAAGACGATATTGTGATTCGGTCAATCGATCGGTACGATTGATTGATTCAGGTCCGCCTTGTTGCCACTCGCACCCGCCGAGGCGTAGCAGCTGACACCCAGATCATCTTCGGAAGGAGTTCCCCATGCTCGACTCCCACGTGTGGCGAGGACGGACCTCCGCGGCGACACTCGTCGTGGCGAGGACGAGCCAGGCAGGTGCCATTGCCGCGTTCGACCGCCTCCTCGGCTCCACTGCATCGCGCGCTGCCCGCCAGATTGTCCCGGACACCCTCCGGTCACGGCTTGAGGCTCACCGCCGGGTGTCGGTCGGCTCCGCCGAGCTGATGGATGACTTCTATTCGCTGCTCGAGCTGCTGCTCGCGCTGCACCGGGAGTTCGCGCAGCGACTGTTCGAGGTGCTGGAGGCTGACCCTCCCGTTGTGCCCAGCCGGCCTGAGTCCGCTGGCGAGACCGAGCACCTGGCCGAGGTGGTCATGCTCCGCTCGGGCCACCAGCGCTGAAAGTCACGGCGGCCATTCGCGTCTCTCGCCCTCAGACGCCGACGCTCCGGCTTGAGTCCCATCGGGTCATCGCCTCTTCGGCGTAGTGGCAGGCGACAGCCTGCCCCGGGGCGACCTCGCGTAGTGGGGGCTCCTGCTCTGCGCAGAGCTGTGTCGCCATCGGACAACGCGTGCGGAAGCGGCATCCGCTGGGAGGCGAGAGCGGGGAGGGGAGATCCTGCGCGGTCGTATCACCGCCGGCGGTGCTGTTCGTCGCGTCGTGAACGGTCGGGACGGAGTCCAGAAGAAGCTGGGTGTAGGGATGTGCCGGGCGGTCGTAGAGCTGCTCGGTGGTGGCGATCTCGCACAGCTTGCCCAGGTACATCACCATCACGCGGTCGCTGATGTTCTTCACCACGCCCAGATCGTGGGAGATGAAGAGAAGGGTCAGCCCATGCGCGTCCTTCATGGAGCGCAGGAGGTTCAAGATTTGAGCTTGGACGGAGACATCGAGCGCTGACACGGGCTCGTCGCAGACTACGATCCGTGGATGCAGGGCGAGAGCCCTGGCGATGGCGACACGTTGACATTGGCCACCGGAGAACTCGCTTGGTTTGCGGTCGCCGGCGATGTCGGGGTTGATGCCCACCTCCTTGAGCAACGCATCGACCTCGTCCCTGATGGGGCCCTCAGCGCGCTGCGGCCAGATCTCGAGGCCCTCGCCCACGATGTCGCGGACCCGGCGTCGCGGGTTAAGCGAGGCCGAGGGGTCCTGGAAAATCATCTGTACGTCCGGCCGGAGAGCGCGCAGCTCCTTGGAGGACAGGGCAAGAATGTTTGACCCTTCGAAGTTGATGTTTCCCTGTGCCTGGGGAAGCAGCCCCATGATGGCTCGGGCCACTGTGGACTTCCCCGACCCACTCTCGCCGACGAGGCTTACGGTCTCGCCCGGGGCGATCTGGAAGCTCACACCACTGACCGCGTGGACGGTCCCGTGGCTTGTCTTGAATTCCACCACGAGGTCGTCGACGTCGATCAGGAGCTCTGGCAGCGCTGCATTCATCTTCACTCCTCTATCGGGTCGCGGGGACCGCGGCGGCGGCGGGCGCATCGCTCACCGGGTTGTGGCAGGCAGCTGTGTGGGTCGAGCCGGGACGGACGGGTAGGAGATCGGGCATGACAGACGCGCAGATCTCGATGGCGTTGCGGCAGCGCGGCTGAAAGGGGCATCCCTGCTTGGTGCGAGTACGAATGTCGGGCGGCTCGCCAGGAATGGTCCGCAGCATCACCCGAGGTGGCGCGTCGATCTCCGGCTGGCTCTCCAGCAGCCCTCGGGTATAGGGATGGCGACCCCCCAGGGCGAGTTCTTGGCTCGGGAGGGACTCCACGAGCCGCCCGCCGTACATCACGACTACCCGGTCACTTCGCCCCGCAACGACGGAGAGATCGTGACTGATCAGCAGGACCCCGATGTTCCGTTCGCGCCGAAGGTTGTCGATAAGGTCCAGGATCTGGCGCTGGATCGTCACATCGAGAGCGGTGGTGGGCTCGTCAGCGATCAGCATCTCGGGCGAGTTCGCGATAGCGATGGCGATCAGGACTCGCTGCCGCATCCCTCCGGACATCTCGTGCGGGTACAGGTTCAGTCGACGCTCCGGGTCTGCGATGCCAACGTCTCCAAGCAGCTGGGCAGCGCGTTTGCGGGCGTCACTCTTCGACAGGTTGCCGTGACGCCGGAGGGTGTCGGCGATCTGGGCGCCGACCTTCCGGACGGGGTTTAGCGATGTGGCCGGGTCCTGAGGGATCAGCGCGATGCGCTTGCCCCACAGTCGCCGCCGCTCGGCCGCCGAGATTGCGGTGATGTCCCGACCGTCGAAGACGACGCGGCCGGGAGGCCGCACCGATGCGTTGGCGGGCAGAAGGCCCATGATGGAGCGGACCAGGACGGTCTTTCCGCTCCCGGACTCGCCGACGATGCCGAGCATCTCCCCCCGGTTGAGGCTGAGCGTCACGCCGTCGACTGGGCGGACGACCCCCTTGGGGGTCTGGATCTCGGTGACGAGGCTGTCCACCTCGAGCAGCTGGTTCATGCGAGCCCCTGACGTGATTGCAGCCGCTGGCCCAGGTAGTTGGCCGACATGACGGTCAAGAAGAGTGCTGCGGATGGGATGAGGACGAGCGCGGGGTGGGTGTCGAGATAGGTCTGTCCGTTCGCGATGAGGTTTCCCCAGGTCGGGTTCGGGCGTTGGATACCGAGCCCCAGGTAGCTCAATGACGCCTCGGCGACGATGAGGAAGCTCATCACAATCAGCGAGTAGGCGATGAGTGGTGGGACCACGTTGGGCAGCAGGTTGCGAAACAGGATGCGCGCGTTCGATGCGCCCAGCGTCTGGGACGCTATGACGAACTCGCGCGAGGACACCGTGAGCGTGCTCGCGCGGGCCAGCCTGACGTACCCCGGGATCGCGAGGACGCCTAGGGCGATGGTGATGTTGAGTATTGAGGGTGTCAGGAACGTGACCATCGCCAACAGCAGGATGAGTGCAGGGAACGACAGAACGCAGTCGGTGAGGAACCCGATGATCTGGTCCGGCAGTCCCTTGACGTAGCCGGCGAACATGCCGATCACCGTGCCGATGATGAACGCCAGGATCGACGCGCCGAAGGCGACGATCAGGGAGACCCGGGCCCCGTAGAGAAGCTGGGAGAGGATGTCGAGCCCGAGCGTGTCGGTGCCCAGGGGGTGGTCGGTGAACAGTGAGGGCGATGCGAGACTGGGTTCGGTCAAGGTCAAAGCTGGGTCCCGCCCTTCTGCAAGCGGCAGCACCGCTACGAGTGCGGCGGCAAGTGAGATCCCGCCCAGCCAGGCAACCGAGAGCCAGGTGCCCGCGCGGGCATAAGGACCGCGCCAGCGATGCAGGGCGTCCTTGAGCGCGTAGTAGAGGGTGACTCCTGCGGCGGCGGTCCCGACCAGTCTCGGCGCACCTGGGAGCACGACCGCAGCGCCGAGCAGAACAGCGCCGGCCACAACGAGCAGACAGATGCGTCCTAGTCCGGGCCGGGAGGTGACGGCCGGCTCGGCAACCTCGGGTACGACCGCGGTCAGGGTCGTGGCGGCGGGTTCAGTGGCTGGCACGGCGGATCCTCGGCTCGAGTAGGTAGTAGGCAAAATCGACAAGGGTGTTGACCAGGAGGAACATTGCCGCGGCAATGAGTACGCCTGCCTGGACGACGGGATAGTCCTTGCTCTGAATGGCCTGCACAGTGACCCGGCCCAATCCGTTGAGACCGAAGAACGTCTCCACGATGACGGTCCCCCCCAGCAGACTGCCGGTCACCAGTCCGGCCACGGTCACAAGCGAGAACAGCGAGGGTCGTAGGGCTTCGCGGACGATGACGTGCGACTCAGGCATGCCCTTGGCCCGGGCGATGACTATGAAGTTCTGGCCCAGCGTCTGGACCATGTCGCTTCTGAGCAGCTGGACGAACAGTGGAATCAGCCCGAGAGCCAGGGTGAGGGAAGGCAGGAACGCGGAACGAAGGTTGTCTCCCACACCCAGCGAGAGCGGCACCCATCCCTGTCGCGGGAAGGTCGGCAGGGTTGCCCACAGTGCGGCCCCGACTGCCACTGGCACCAACGCCAGCAGCCACGACGCCCACGACTTCGTTGACCGGTTGCGCCAGGTAGTCGCGAAGGCGAGGAGCGTGAGGACCAGCCCGAAGGAGAACAGGGTCCATCGCACCGCGTCGGTGTGGAAGACGAAGAGCTGGACGACCAGCAGACCCATCACGAAGACAGGAACCGCCAGGAGCGCGAAGGTGCTCGAGGTGATCGCGCTGTCTGTGATGCTGCCTGCCCGCGCCGCCGCCCAAGCGCCCAGCGGGATGCCGATGGCGAGGGCCATCAGCATGGCTAGAAGCGTGAGCTCGAGCGTGATCGGCAGGGAGCTGGAGATGATGTCGGAGACGGGCCGGATCGGTCGTAGGGCGGTCTCCCCCATGTCCCCGGTCAGGAAACCGGAGACCCAGTCCCCGTATCGCTGGAGAATTGGTTGATCGAGTCCGAGCTGCTGGCGGACGAACTCCAGTTGCTTGGGGGTAGCGGTGTTGCCGAGGACGGCGACGGCCGGGTCGCCGGGGATCAGGCTGACCATCAAGAAGGTGCCGATGCTGACCACCCACAGGACTCCGAGTCCTCGAGCGATGCGGAATGCGAAGAGTCGTCCCATCTCAGGAACCCGGCCTAACCTGTGGAGTGGTGGTGATCTCGGGGCCGGTCAGGTCATGTCTGACCAGGATCTTGAAGTGCTCGATCCGGTGGGAGTCGGCTGGACGCAGCGCCTCGAAGGCCTTTCCGGCAGCCTCTAGGGAGGCCCAGCCCGTCACCAGTTTCTGAGCGTCGATGCGGCCATCAGCGAGCCTTTGGAGGGTGAGGGCGAACTGATCCTGACCGGTTGGGCCCAAATCTGGGTCCGGGCCCATGCAGAAGTCGATTCGGATGTTCTTGTAGATTCCGACCACGGGTCGGATGGTGTCGTCGACCATGCAGCTTCCGCTCACCAGGATTCTGGTCGAGGGTGGCACTGAGTAGAGCAGTTGGTTCAGCATCCCCTTGACGCCGGTGTTTTCGTAGACGTAGAGCCGCTGTTTTGCGCCTGTGGCGCTTCGCCAGGCGTCGATGGGGTCTTCGTTGGCCGGGTCCACCACGATGTGGGCGCCGTGATCGGCTGCGAGCTTTCGACGTGACGGGGACGGATCGGAGACCACGATCGGGGCGATGCCCCGCTCGGCCAGTCCCACCACAACTCCCAGGCCGACGGGACCGCACCCGATGACGACCGCGCCGATGTCACGCAGGATGCGTGAGCGATCAACGGCGTTGAATCCGACGGTGAGGGGCTCGGTGAGGGCAGCAAGGTAGGGGTCGAAGTGGTCGGGCACCTTCGGGTGGAGTGGTCGGCCGGCTTCTGCCTCAACTACCACCCGCTCGGCGAGCGCACCGGGGAAGTCGGATGCGTAACCGACGCAGTGGTACCCGCCTGTGGCATCGATGGCCATCGGCACCGTGACGATCACGTCGCCCGGGGAGTACGCCTTGACGTCGGCTCCCACCTCGATGACCCGGGAGCTGAACTCGTGGCCCATCACCAGGTCGCGGGTCTTGTCGAAGATGAAGATGTCGGTGCCACTGTCGACCGAGGCCTGGAGAAATTCGTCTGTGTGCTGCCAGGCTGAGAGGTCCGAGCCGCAGATGCCGGTGGCCAGTGGCTCCACGAGGAGCTGACCGGGGCCGGGCACCGGGTCGGGGACGGAATCTACGACAAGCTCGCCGTCGCGAAGAACGAGAGCACGCATCGGTGGTTCTCCAATCGGTTCGGGTCGGACGGCGGCGCGGCCACGGGCTTGGTTCCACTGTGCCCGTGACCGCGCGCAGCGTCACTGGTCGAGGTAGGCCTTCTCGAACTGGATGGTCGTCCCGGAGTTGAAGACGAGGCCGTGCAGCTTCGGTGACACTGGAACGACCCACTTCAGGTATCCCGAGATCGGGCTGGGCATCTCCTCGTTCCACACGGTCTGGACCTCCCCCATGGCGGCCTTGATCTCCTCGGAAGTCTGGGCCTCACGCAGCGCGTCGAGGGCACTGTCCATTGCGGGACTCTTGTAGTTGGAGATGTTCGAGGGGTCGTCGCTGCGCCAGCTGGCCAGGGAGCACCACAGGCACGCCGGGTCGGCGCCCATGCCCCACTGGGCTGCGTCGTAGTTTCGCTCGACGTAGACCTTGGTGATGAGGTCGGAGTTCTGCAGTTCCTTGCGCTTGACGGTGAAGCCGGCGTTCTTCCAGAAGGCTTCCTGGAGGATCGACAGGTCGGTCTGCAGTGGGGCCGCGGCCAGGACGTACTCGAACTTCGCGTCACCACCGGCGGAACCGACGGCCTCCTTGGCCGCGTTGACGTCGTATCCGAGCGCCTCCACGTCGGGCGCCAGCGGGCTGCTGGGGTCGACGAGAGCCGCACTCGGCACGCCTACTCCTGCGTAGATCCGCTGGTTGATCGTGTCGAGGTCCATCGCCTGCTGCAAGGCGACCCGCAGTTTCGGGTCGCTCAGCGGGGCACCGTCGTCGGTGAGGACCTGAACGTTGCTGATCACCGGGTTGGGGATGACGAAGAACTTCTCGGCCTTGTCCATGACCTGCTTGGCAACCGGGGCGTCGAAGGTGATGAAGGCCTGGGACTGGCCGGCGTTGAAGCTGTCGAGCTTGGTCTTTCCGTCGACGGTGACCGTGAAGGTCAGGTCCTGGATGCAGACCGGGCCACCCCACCAGTCGTTCTTGGCCTTGAGGACCAGCTCCTGGCCGGAGGTGTACCGCTCGGTCGTGTAGGGGCCGACGCCGGCGGCTGGCGTGGGCTTGAGGGCGAGCTGCTTGGCGCCGTTGCCCTCGAGCACCTTGGGGTTGACGACCATTCCCGGCTGTGCGGAGAGGATGTAGGGGAAGGAGCCCCAGGGAACGCTGAGCTTGAAGACGAGGGTGGTGTCGTCGACCACGTTCATGGTCTTGATCAGACCCACCTGCGCGGTGAAGTTCGAGGGGTTCTCGGGGAGTGTGAAGCGTTCGATCGAGGCCTTCACCGCGTCGGCGGTCAGCGGCGTGCCGTCTCCGAAAGCGACGTCATCGCGGAGCTTGAGGGTCCACTCGGTCTTGTCCTCGTTGGCCTCCAGGGAGTCGGCCACCGACGGCTCGTACTCCGCGGTGTCGTAGTTGTAGCGCATCAGGGTGCCGTAGATGGCTGCCTGCTGCATGCCGCCCTGGTTGGCCTGGGGCGCGGCGGGGTCTAGGCCGGGGCCGTCGATCATGGCCCCGAAGGTGACAGCACCGCCGACCTTGTCCTCGGTGCATGCCGCGTCCTCTGTGAGCGTGCTGCCCTTGAGTTCTTGCGTCGTGCCCGTGTCTCCATTGTCGTCCCCAGACGACGCGCAGGCCGTGAGGGTGACGAGGACCGCGATGGTCGCGGCGGCGAGTGGCAGTCGTCTGCTCACGTCGGCTCCTTGTTGAGTGTGCTGAATGGATGGTGACTTCGGTCACGACCGTATAACTAGCAAGTGTTTGAGTCAAGTGATTCAATGATTTGATTGGTTGATGAGATACGCTGGGGCACGCCGCTTCGTCGGCACACCCGCACTGCCCCCATCCATGTGGGTCACCACGCTCTTGCCGACCCCATGCTCGGACCCGGAGGACATGAGACGTGACAGCAAGCAAATCGACAGGGAGCCAGACCCCCCAGCGACTGGTCGCCGTGGCATCGAAGATGTTCGCGGAGGGTTCCGTGGACGGAGTGTCGATCCGCTCCATCACCAGGGAGGCCGCCGTCGGGCCGGCTGCGGTCCACTATCACTTCAAGACCAAGGACGCGCTGCTGCAGGCAGTACTCCAGCGACACGGGACGGCGGTCCTGCGAGCCATCGCTGACCGGGGCGCCTCGCTGGCCCTGACCACGGCGAGCCCGACCCCGCGGCAGGTCGTGGAGTGCATCGCGATCCCCTACTTCGAGCTGTTGGAACGTGATCCTGTGGGCGGAGTCGAGTGGCTCCGCATCATCGCGCAGTTGGCGAAGTCCAATGATCTGCGGGCCTCGCACGCTGCCGAAGAGGCCACGGCGCAGCTCCACGTCCTCATCGCGGCGTGCTTCCCGGAGTCCGACGCGGAACGTCGCATCGCTGCCACGTCGATCGCAGTCAACTCGTTGCTCAGCCTGGTGAGCCAGCTGCCTGTCCAGGAGCGGTCAAGCCAGTCCATCACGAACGCCCGTCTGTCCCAGGAACTCATCGTTGAGTTCGTCGCAGGCGGACTGACCTCCGCCATCGTTGGCGCCAGTAACGCTTCTGCCACGACCTCCGGTCAGTGAAGTCCGGCGGACTCCACCTTGCCGGTGAAGCGGACCTCCGGCATCAAGGTTGCGAAGAGCAGGCCAGCCACCCCGACGGGCACTGCGGCGAGCAGTGTCCACTGCAGTGTGGACTCCAGGCTCTGGCCAGAGGCAAGGAGCACCCCGACCATGACGCCCGATGCCGCCACCCCCAGGACCGCCCCGACCGACCTCGAGAACGCCGAGAGCCCCGTGGCCTGGCCCATCTCTTTGGGCGCCACGTGCACCTGGTTCGCCACGGCCAGCGCCTGAAGGGCGAGCCCCTGCCCCACGCCGAACACAGCCAGGAAGCAACCGATTGTCCAGAGCTCCGAGCCAGCGCCCAGGCGAGACAGCAGGAGCAGCCCGAGCGCGTTGAGTGCAGCTCCGACCAGGGCGAACACCGTGACCCTCCCCCATCGGCTGATCAGGATTCCGCACGAGAGCGTTGCCGCAAGCCAGGCCAATACCTGGGGAAGCATTGCGAGTCCAGTCTCGGCGGCGCTGAGTCCGAGTACGCCTTGGAGGTAGAGCGGCAGTAGCACCACCGCACCCATCATCGCGCCGTTGACCATGAATCCCGCGGCGTTCGAGGTGACGTAGAGCCTGGAGCGGATGGCCGAGGATGCGAACAGAGGATGTCGAACGCGGCGCTCGATCAGGACGAAGCCAACGAACACCGTCGCGCCGATGAGGCCCAGCAGGGCGCAGAGCTGTGAATTGTGGCCCTCCCCGAGGAGCGTCATCGCGAGGAGCACAAACACTGCCGAGGCACCCAATGCTCCCGAACTCACGACGCTGGTGCGTCGCCCGATCATCCCGAACGAGTCCTTGCGCAGAGAGACCTGTAACAGCCACAGCGCGAGCACGCCAACCGGAACATTGACCAGGAAGATCGCTCTCCACGAGACCAGGTCGGCCAGCATTCCACCGACGAACGGCCCGGCGACACTCGCGGCCCCGAACACGGACAAGACGTAGCCCTGATAGCGCCCGCGCTCACGCGGAGGGACCAGGTCAGCGATCACGGTCTGCGCGAGCGTCAGAAAGCCACCAGCTCCGATCCCCTGCACTCCCCGCAGCACAATGAGCTGAGTCATGTCCTGGGAAAGTCCGCACAGCGCTGACGCGACGACGAAGATCACCACCGACACCAACAACGTCGTTCTGCGCCCCCACAGATCTGCGATCTGACCGAACCAGAGCGACGACAACGCTCCAGCGAGCATGTACGAGGTGACGACCGCAGTGAGCGCCCCCGGGCTGCCGAGGTCATTGACGATCAACGGCAGCGCAGTGACAACGATGGTGTGGTCCAGGGCGGCAAGCAGCATGATGCTCATCAGCCCGACCAGTACCAGCCGGAACTGCCGAAGTTCACTGGCCGAAGGGGTCTGCTGCGCCGGTGCGCCTTGCGGCGGCGGTTGGGTCTTCTGCTTCAGCCTCACGAGGCTCCCTACGTACGGCGGTCGCGTCGACCCATAATGAAGCACTTTATTCAATCAGTCAATTCGAACACTTGAACTTAGCCTCTCTGCAACCTACTCTGGCGGTCCCGAGCTCCGGCCACTTGGGCAGGCGCAGGACACGAAGAGGACGACAAGGGTGACCCAGCCAGACCAAGCGAAACTGCGGGAGATGTTGCGCAGCATGGCTCACGCGCGAGCGATCGACCGGGTAGTGAGCGAGTACTCCAAGCACAACCGATTCGATGGCTACTGGCACCCCGGCGAGGGGCACGAGGCAGCCCCGATCGGTGTCACCGCCGCGCTGCGGTCAGACGACTATCTCGCCTACCACTTCCGCGGGTCGGCATGGGCGCTCGGCAAGGGCATGGCGCTGGAACCGGTCGTTGGCGACATCTTCGGGCGGACTACAGGTTCCACAGGCGGCAAGGGAGCCGGCTCGCCCAAGTGGGCGGACCCAGCGATCGGCCTGCTGGGCGAAGGTGGAACCCTGGGGAGCTGCTTCGTTGTCGCCGGTGGCGCAGCGATGGGGATCGACGTACGGGGAACGGACCAGGTCGCTGTCGCGGCGTTCGGTGACGCGACCTCTGGACGGGGGACCTTCCACGAGACCCTCATCCAGGCGGCGGTCTGGAAACTGCCGCTGATCTACTTCTGCGAAAACAATCGCTGGCAGGTCTCGACGACCTACGACACCTGGTCGCCCACCAAGACCATTGCGGAGCGCGCCAGCGCCTACGGCGTCCCTGGCGTCGAGGTCGACGGCCAGGACGCGCTCGCCGTTCACCAGGTCATGTCAGAGGCCGTGGCCAGGGCCCGCGCTGGCCAGGGACCGACGCTGATCGAAGCCCACGTGACGCGCGCCCGCGGCCACTACGAAGGGGATGCCCAGCTCTACCGCGAGCCGCTCACCGGCTACCGCGACCCGCTCGTGCTGCTGGCCGCGCACGTGAACGATGCCGAGACCGTCATCGCCGAAGCCAGCGCCGAGGTGGATCAGGCGTACCGAGACGCGCTCGAAGCACCAGTTGCAGATCCCGACATCCTGTGGAAGGACGTGTTCGCATGAGCACCACAACAAGCGTGGAGCAGCAGGCGTCTGAGGCGTCCCGGACCCGCCGTCTGCGCTACACCGAAGCGATCGAGCTTGCGCTGCGGGAAGAGATGCGTCGCGATCCGTCTGTGTTCACCTTGGGACAGATGGTTAGCGGCGGCGGCTTCTTTGGCAAGAAGGGCGGCCTGTCGCTGATCGACGAGTTCGGCCCCAAGCGGGTACGCGACACCGGGATCACCGAGACCTTCATGGCTGGTTCGGCGGCCGGTGCCGCGATGATCGGCCTGAGGCCCGTCGTGCAGATGGGCTTTGCTGGATTCTCCCTGATCGCGGCCGACGAGATCTATCACAAGCTGGCCAAGTGGCGGTACATGCATGGCGGGAAGTTCGAGCTCCCCGCCGTGATCCGTCTTCCAGGCGGTCACGCGGACGCTGCGGGTCCGGAGCACTCCAACAGCTACGAGGTGCTGGGCATGCACATGCCTGGTCTCAAGGTGGTGGTCCCGAGCACCCCGGCTGATGCCTTCGGACTGATGAAGACCGCCATTCGCGATAACAATCCAGTTCTTTTCCACGAGGTCCGCTCGCTGAACTACGTCAAGGACGTGGTCCCGACCGACCCCGATTTCACTGTGCCCTTCGGGCAGGCCGACATCGTGCGTGCCGGAAGCGACGTGACCGTCGTAACCTACGGCCATCCGCGCCACGACGCCGTCACTGCTGCTGATGAGCTTGCCTCCGAAGGCGTCGAGGTGGAGGTCATCGATCTTCGCACCCTGGTCCCTCTCGACTACGAGACGGTGTTCAGCTCGGTTCGTAAGACCGGCAAGGTGTTGGTCCTCAACGAGGCCGCGCGTACGGCTGGGCCGGCCTCGGAGATCGCCGCGCGCATCTACGAGGAGTTGTTCAGTGAGCTCAAGGCTCCGGTCAAGCGGCTTTGCGCGCCGGATGTTCCGGCTCCGCAGACGCTTCGTCTCGAGGCGATGATGCGGCCGAGTCTGGACGACATCAAGAGTGCACTCTCGGAGCTGGCCCGCGCCTGAACTTGCGCACGAAGCCGCCCTCGGTGAGAGGGCGGCTTTGTGGGTGCATGGCGTGACTTCATCTCATGCGTGGGCGTGAAGTGGCTTTCCCGCCAGGGCGAGGAAGGCCTCTCCCAGCGCTTCGTTCTGAGTCGGATGGGCATGGATGTGGCTCGCGACATCTTCCGGGAGGATGCCTTGTCCGTAGATGAGCTGAGCTTCTCCGATGAGCTCCCCGGCCCGGGCGCCGATGAGGTGGATACCCAGGACGGGCCCGGCGGCGGCGCGGACCACCTTGATGAAGCCTTGGGTCTTGAGGATCTGGCTCTTGCCGTTGCCGCCGAGGTCGTAGGTCACGGTGTGCACCTCCTGGCCCGTCGCGCGTGCCGCAGCTTCGGTGAGCCCGATCGAGGCGACTTCGGGCTCGCAGTAGGTCACCCGCGGGATCGACGTCTCATCGATGGGTGGAGGCATCAGGCCGGCGATCTGTTCGGCAACGAGGATTCCCTGCTGGAACCCGCGATGGGCCAACTGAAGCCCGGGGACAATGTCGCCGACGGCGTAGACGCCCGCGACGCTGGTGCGCAGACGCTCGTCGGTAAGCACAAAACCGCGGTCCATGGCGATCCCCGACTCGGCGTATCCCAGGCCGTCGGTCGAGGGGCCTCGACCAACGGCGACGAGGAGCACCTCTGCTGCGATTGTCTCCTCAACCTCGCCGACGCGCACTCGGACACTGACGCCGTCGTCCGTGGTTCTGCGACCTGCTCGAACTGAGTGTTGAGCTTGAATGCGATCTTGCGGCGCCTGAAGCGCGCGCTCCAGCTGCCTGGAGATCGTCCTCGTCCTCGCTAGGGACCAGGTGCGGGAGCGCCTCGATGATGGTGACCTCTGCTCCGAAAGACTTCCAGACACTGGCGAACTCGCAGCCGATGACTCCGCCGCCGAGAACCACGACTGACTTCGGCACGCGATCGAGGCCGATCGCATGGTCTGAGGTGAGAACTCTGGTCCCGTCCACGGCGAGCCCGGGAAGCGAACGCGAGTACGAGCCTGTGGCGAGGACGACGTTCCTGCCGGTGACCAGGGCGCCGTCGACCTCCACGCAATTGTGACCGCGCAGGCGACCTTCGCCTTCGATAACAGTGATCCCGCGGCTGTTGATCAGCCCCGCGAGACCCTTGTAGAGACGAGCCACCACGCCGTCCTTGTACTTGTTCACACCAGCAAGGTCGACTCCCTCATGAGTTGCGGTGATGCCGAACTGCCCCGCTGTCCGCACGTTCTCGGCTACCTCGGCGGCGTGCAGCAGAGCCTTGGTCGGGATACAACCGGCGTGCAGGCAGGTGCCCCCCAGTTTGTCCTTCTCGACGAGGGCAACCGAGAGTCCCAGCTGCGCGGCCCGAAGGGCACAGGCATACCCGCCGCTGCCGGCACCGAGCACGACGACGTCGAATTCAAGCTCATCTTGGCTCATGATTTTCTCCTCAGGCGCGCCGCGATGGCGGCGACCAGGTGGTGGGGCGGTTGTCGACGGCTTGGCGGTACAGGCGTCCGGCGCGGTAGGACGAACGGACCAGCGGCCCTGAGAGAACACCGGAGAATCCGATCTCCTCGGCCTCGGCGGCGAGCTCGACGAACTCGTCGGGCTTGACCCACCGCTCCACGGGGTGGTGGCGCACGCGAGGGGCGGAGGTACTGGGTGATGGTGACCAGCTCGGTGCCGGCCTCATGCAGGTCGCGCAGCGCCTGGGACACCTCCTCGCGGGTCTCGCCCATGCCCAGGATCAGGTTGGACTTGGTCACCAGGCCGAAGGCCCGTGCCTGGGTGATGACGTCCAGGGACCGCTCGTAGCGGAACGCCGGGCCGGATCCGCTTGAAGATCCGCGGCACCGTCTCGACGTTGTGGGCCAGCACCTCGGGCCGCGACTCGAACACCTCGCGCAGCAGGTCGGGCTTGCCGTTGAAGTCCGGGATCAGGTTCTCCACGCCGGTGCCCGGGTTGAGCTCGTGGATCTGCGCGGACCGTCTCGGCGTACAGCCAGGCACCGCCGTCGGGAAGGTCGTCGCGGGCGACACCGGTGATGGTGGCGTAGCGCAGCTGCATCTTCTTGACCGACTCGGCGACCCGGCGCGGCTCGTCGCGGTCGAGCGGCTGCGGCTTGCCGGTGTCGATCTGGCAGAAGTCGCAGCGACGCGTGCACTGGTCGCCGCCGATGAGGAAGGTCGCCTCGCGGTCCTCCCAGCACTCGAAGATGTTGGGGCAGCCGGCTTCCTGGCACACCGTGTGCAGGCCCTCGGACTTCACCAGCGCCTGGAGGGCGGTGTACTCCGGGCCCATCCGGGCACGGGTCTTGATCCACTCGGGCTTGCGCTCGATCGGGGTCTCGGCGTTCCGAACCTCGAGACGAAGCATCTTGCGGCCGTCTGCTGACAGCGGCTTGGTTTCCTGCTTCATCGATCGAGTTGAGTGAGATCGAGTTTCGGCACCATGAGGGCGACGACGATGGCAATGACGGCGAGGATCGCCGCAGCCAAGTACGCGTAGACAAACCCCGAGTCTGCGTAGACGGGTTGGCCAGCCGTCAACGAGGAAATGTGTGAGGCAAGGATCGCGAACCCAATGGTCGGCCCCACTGCGCCCCCCAGGGACTGCGTGGTGCCGCTCATCCCTGCGCTGATGCCCTGGATGTCGCGGTGAACCACAGCAATGACCATCGCGGGGATGGCGGAGATGACCAGCGCTTGGGTGATTCCGAGCAGGGTGAATCCGACCATGACCTGCCAACGCTCCAGATGCACGAACGCGAGGAACAGAGACCCGGCGACGAGAACCACCAATCCTCCGAGCACGGGTAGCTTGGGGCCGGTCCGCTTGATCGTGGCGCCGAGGAGGAAGCCGACAACGACGGTTGCGACTCCGGCTGTGGCTGTGAACGTTGCGAGTCCCGTCGCGGTAGCACCGAAACCGTAGTCCTTGCCGATCTCCCGCGGCGTCATGACCAAGATGGGTAGTGCGGTCGCAGCTAGGCCGAGAGCAGCCTGTGCGAGAAAGCCGACACCGAGGACGGTGGAAACCGAGCGCCGCCGGAGAACCTCGAGCGAGATCAGCGGCTCCGCAACACGTGACTCCACGTACGTCCACAGAGACAGAAGGGCCAGTCCAGCAGCGAAGCATCCGAGGGTCCGCGTTGAGGACCAGCCCCAGGCATTGCCTTGACTGACTGCGAGGAGCGCAATGGCCAGCGCGACGCCGATAAGGATTCCGCCCCCCAGGTCAAGGCGCGCCCGTGCTCGAAACCGTGACCCGGGCACGAGAGCCAGGATCGCGAGAAGCCCCAAGGCCTGCTCCACGGCGAGAAACCAGAACACCGACCGCCAACCGTGGTTGTCGACCAGATACCCCGCGAGGAAGGGGCCTGCGATGGTCACGATCCCGACTCCGCTGGCAGCGATGGTCACCGCGAAGGCGAGGATGCGCGCCGGGAAGGTGTCCCGCATCAGTGAGTACACCAAAGGGATCAGCGCGAGCAGGACACCCTCGAGGGCCCTGCCGACGAGAACCCACAAGAAGGAGTTGGCCATCGCGACGACGACGGCACCCGCTGTGGCAATGCCCGTGACGGTCAAAATCATGGGCTTCTTGCCCGCGATGTCGCCGAGGCGAGTTAGCACAGGTGTCGAGACCGCGCCCACAAGCGTCATGGCAGTGAACAGCCAGCCAAGCTGAGTCGCGCCGAAATCGGTAGCGATCGGTAGGAGCGTCGGCGACACCAGGTTGAAGGAGAACGCCACCGATTCAGTGTGAAGGACCAGGATAAACAGCACGAGCCACCAGAAGGGCATCGACCTCTGGGGGTCATCGGCCAACCGTCGGCCACGCTGGGATGCAGGAGCGGTACGCGCCTCGAAGTCCGCGATGTCGCGAGCGGGCTCGCCGGGCATTGGCTCGGGACTGAGTATGGACTCAGCGATGCGGGAGACGTCTCGTGTCACAGCACAGCCTTTCGTTCACAAGTTCTCACATGATAGATCACTGTGAATCACTTGACCAGATCACTTGATTGATTTTTGGCAAGGCCGCGCGAAGGCATCCCCATTGTTCAGCGCGGGACCGCCCCGGCGGTGATCCCGCCGTCTATGACGAACTCAGCGCCAGTGCAGAAGGACGACTCGTCGCTGGCGAGGTAGATCACGAGCCCGGTGATCTCTTCCGGGCGAGCGAGACGATTGAGTGAGCTCCCCTCGAGATCGGCCTCGCCAAAGTCTCGAACTCCGGCGAGCAGTGGCGTCGCGATGGCCCCCGGATGCACGGAGTTGACCCGCACCCCCTCTCCAGCTAGCTCCAAAGCCGCGGATCGGGTAAGCCCCCGCAGCCCCCATTTCGATGCGCTGTAACCCACGCATCCCGCGTATCCCTCGATTCCGGCAGTGGAGGACACGTTGATAACTGATGACGGTGCTGCCGCCTTGAGCGCGGGTAGTGCGCTGCTCATGCCGAGGAAGGCGCCGGTGAGGTTAACCGCAAGGGTCTTGTTCCACACATCCACCGGGTACTCGCCGAGGGCTCCAGTGGTGAAGATGCCGGCGTTGTTGACCAGGACGTTGAGTCTGCCGAACAACTCAAGGGTGGCGCTGATCGCTCGCGCCCACTGGTCGGCGTCAGTGACGTCGAGGTTTACGAAGGTGGCCGCGTCGCCAAGGGACTCAGCCAGAGCGCTGCCCTCCGCCTCGGCTACATCGGCGACGACGACGCGGGCACCCTCGGCGACGAATGCGCGGACATGGGCGGCACCCATTCCCATAGCGCCGCCAGTCACAAGGGCGACTCTCTCCTTGAGTCGCGCGGACATCACGCAGTCCGCTGGACCGGTCGCTCAGACCGATCGATGGATGGTATGCCGGACAACGCGAACCCGCGGTAGTCGTCAGCGGCCACCTCGTCGCATACGGCGCGGTACGCGCCTAGCCCGCCGGTGTAGACGAGGAACTTGGGAGCCTTGCCCTCGATGTTGTTACCGCGATACCACGACTTTGCATGGAGGTAGAGCGTGCCGCTCAGCGCCTCGTCAACCTGCTGACCCCACCACACCTCGGCGTCCGGTTCTGCCTCAATGGAATTGACCCCGCGGTCGCGGAGTGTGACCAGGCAGTCGGTGATCCACTCCACATGCTGCTCGATCGACGCGAACATGTTCGCGAGCACCGATGGGCTCTGAGGGCCGGTGACAGTGAAGAAGTTCGGGAAGCCGGCCGTGGCCAGCCCCAAATAGGTGTGCGCACCCCCGGCCCACGACTCCTTGAGGCTGACACCGCCTCGACCTCGGAAGTCGATGCGGGTGAGAGACCCGGTGAGGTTGTCATAGCCCGTGGCGTACACGATCGCGTCGACCTCGTAGGTGCCGGCCTCGGTCTCGATTCCGCCAGGGGTGATGCGGACCAACGGCTCCTCGCGGAGGCTGACAAGGGAGACGTTGGGCCGATTGAACGTGGACCAGAAGTTGGTATCGGTGACGATACGTTTGCCGCCGATCGGATAGTCGGTCGGGCTCAGCTTCCGGGCGACGTCCGGGTCGAGCACGATGTCGGCGATCTTGTCGCGGACGAACTGGGCCATCACCTCATTCGCTTCGAGGTTGGAACTTACGTCGACGAAGGCTGTGAGGAAGAGGTTCCCACCGAGCTTCCAGTTTTTCTCGAGCATGATCGAGCGCTTGGGCTCTGGTGTGTCCAGGATCCTGTCACCGGGAATGGGCAGGTTGATGCCCGCAAAGGAGTGGCGGGCCGTCTCGGCCAGGCCCTCATGGTTGCGACGGGCGCTCAGGATCTCGTCCTCGTACAACGGCCGATTCCGCGCCGGGAGTGAGTAGGCCGGTGTGCGCTGGAGCACCACCAAGTGCTCAGCCTGCTTGGCGATCTCCGGAATGAGTTGCGCTGCGGACGAACCAACCCCGATAACTGCGACGCGTTTGCCGGTGAAGTCGACGCCTTGGGATGGCCAATGACCAGGGTGGTACACCTCGCCGGCGAAGTCGGCCGCACCTTCGAACGGCGGCAGAACGGCAGCCGAAATCGAGCCTGTGGCCGCCACGACGAACCTGGCGCGAGTGACCTCGCCATCATCGGTCTCAACCTTCCAGCACGATGACTCCTCGTCGAACTCCGCACGCGTGACGCGGGTGTTGAAGGTGATAGCCGCCCGCACGTCGAGCCGGTCGGCGACCCAGTCGGCATAGTCGAGGATCTCCGGCTGCGTGGCGTAACGCTCACTCCACGTCCACTCATCCACCAGTTCCTGGCTGAAGTGGTACTGGTAAGCCAAGCTTTCGACGTCGCACCGGGCGCCGGGGTACCGTGTTCCAGAACCACGTCCCGCCCACGCTGCTACCCGACTCGAATGCCTTCAAGCTGAAGCCCTGCTCGCGCAGAGAGTGAATGGCGTAGAGCCCGGCAAAGCCGGCGCCGATCACGACGACGTCGACCTCATGGGTGGGGGTTCTGCTGTTCGGCATGTTCAGTCCTTCTGTGGGTTGTCGGTCGTCGGTCGCACAAAGGCGCGAGCTAGAGCGGCGCGCAGGTCGCTTTGCTGGCGCTGCGAGACCTCGGCGTCTGCGGCGATCGACGCCGAGCCATGAAAGGTTCCGGCGTAGAGATGCAGGTCCACGGGCACGTTCGCGTGAGCCAGTCGGCGGGCGTACTCGATGCCCTCGTCACGAAGCGGATCGGACTGGTTAACAGTCACGACGGCGGGCGGTAGGCCACTTAGATCCTCGGCGCGTGCGGGGGCAGCGTAGGTCGGCGTCGGTCCGGCAACGCCGCGCAGGTACGCCTGCCAGCTGGCCCTGGCATTTGCGCGGTGCCAGACAACCGTGTCGGTGTAGGCGATCGCAGACTGCGTGTGGCCGCGATCATCGGTAACCGGTATATCCAAGGCTTGGAACAGCAGGTGGCCACCCTCGTCGCGGACACGCAGGGCAAGTCCGGCTGCCAGGGCCGCGCCCGCGCTCTGCCCTCCCACAGCTATGGCATGGGTTTCGATGCCAAGCTCGCTGGCATGCTCCCTCAGCCACGACAGGGCGGCATGACCATCGTCGAGCGCACCGGGATAGGGGGTCTCAGGCGCAAGGCGGTATTGGACCGATGCCACGAGGATGCCGGAATCCAGGGCGACCTTCTCCAGGAACGGCAAGGACTCACGCGCGTCGCCCAGCACAAAGCCACCGCCGTGGAACCAGAGCAGGGCACCCCCGAGCGTCAGTGCTTCCGCCGGGCGCATCACGAACAGGTCAAGGCTTGGACCGCTAGGCGGCCCGGGGATTTCCGTGACGTAGAACTCCACCTCAGCGCCAGGCTCCCAGGGCGGAAGGTCTGCACCGAGCTGACTGAGCAACTCACGAGCGGCTACGACGTTGGACACGTCCAACGCCGGGGCGTGCGGGACCATCAGCGCAACCTCAGGATCGTAGACGTACCCCATCAGCTGGCCCAGGCGAAGCGGTCGGCATCGGCGCGGAGTGCTTTGGCGGCAGCTCGATGCCCTTGGACTGACGCGGGAGTCGACGCCCAATACGGCACCACCGCTGCCTCCCTGTTCGCCAACTCGTCCTCATGCCGTGCGATGTCGAGTAGCGCGCTGCGCAAGACAACAGCGAGTTCCTTCGGAACCTGTCCAAAGTGGTCCATGGTTGCTCCCCTTGCTCGCTGGCTATTGCGGACACCACAAAGAATCATCTGCTTCAATCAAACGATACATTACCTCGATTCGTCAACCCCTTCAGTTAGGCGGCCGGTGCTCGCTCACGGCCGTGAGGGCCGATTGGTCGCCGTCACCGGAATTGGTATGCCCCGGAAGCTCCGAGAGGCGCGGGCCTGGCTCAACGACTCGCGGCCGTGGCAGGACCTCGTGGCTGACTCCCTCACACACCAGGAAAGAGAGAAGCAAGATGCGTGATCTTGAAGGAAAGGTCGCTGTCGTGACCGGCGCTGGGCGAGGCATTGGCCTGGCGGTGGCGGAACGTCTCGGTCGCGCCGGCGCGAGCGTCGTCATCAACGATGTCGACGAGACTCCCGCGCGGGAGGCGGTGGCGGCGGTGCGCGAGGCCGGTGGGCAGGCCGTTGCGAAGGTTGGCAACATCAGCCGCGCGACGTTCGCGGACGAGCTCGTCGGCACAGCGCTGTCGGAGTTCGGCAGCCTGGACATCGTCGTCAACAACGCCGGGTACTCGAGCTACGCACCGACGGAGGACACCACGGACGAGGACTTCGGTGAGGTCCTGGACGTGCTCGTCTCTGCGCCGTTCCGGATCCTGCGCGCCGCCGGTCGCTACTTCCGCGACGAGGCGGAGAAGGCGGCGCCTGGCCGGGCGCCCGCGCGCAAGGTCGTCAACATCTCGTCCATCGGTGGCATCGGAGGGGCGCCGGGGCAAATCGCGTACGGGGCCGGGAAGGCGGGCGTGATCGGTCTGACCACGACGCTCGCGGTCGAGTGGGGGAAGTACAACGTCAATGTCAACTCGGTGGCGCCTGGGCTGACCCGCACTCGACTGACGGAAGGGCCGGCCTTGGGTCACGAAAGCATCAGCGTCGATGGCAAGGATCACGCGCTGATCGGAATGCCTCTCGACGATCTGGCCGAGCACCTGCTGGTCGGACGGGCGGGGACCCCGCAAGACATCGCGGCGCCGGTCTACTTCCTGTGCTCTCCCGACGCGGACTTCATCACCGGTCAGACGCTAATCGTCGATGGTGGAATGCGCGTGGGTCTGTAAGGCGCTCGGCCCGCATGGCCGTGGTCTCCCACCGTGCTGTTGGGCCTCTCAGGACGAGATGCAGCGTCGACGGATTCGTGTCGGACAGAGAGCGCGACCTGTCGCTCGTTGCGCAGGTCGTGCTCTCGGCGCTGGTTGCTCCGGTCACACCCCAGGGGGCAGCGCGGGCCTGAGCGGTCAGTTCTAATAAACGACATCGGCAATTGTCGTTATGCGTCACCCGGGGACACTTCTTCGCGGGGTAGCCTCCCAACTTCACGTCTGCCATCCGCCGTCTCCTGTGTCGACCTGGGTCCCCCGAGCGCCGCGCATCAGGTGTCCCTGTCCAAGAAACGTCGGACCGGCCGGCTGATTCCCTCATGGGTTTACCGGCGCCGTGCCGACGAGTTCGGCGATGTCGTTCCACGGGTCGGCTGCGTCAAGCGCAACCTCGACGAGGCCGCCTGTCCGGGCGTCGTACTTCCGACATCGGGCGATCCCGCGCAGCGTCGACCACTCGATGATGACGGAGCGACGACGTGCACCGTCAGCCGATCCGAAACCCTGCGCTTCGACGCGGCCAGAGCCTTGCACGTCACCGCGACGGACTATTAGTCCGTCGCGATACACATCCCGATCCCATGCAAAAGGCGCGAGTCAGCGGCCTGAGGAGCCCAAGCAGCTTGGCGCGTGGGTCTGCCCGTCCACGGCCAGCTCTCCGGCGATGACCTCTGGGCCAGCGGCTCAGAGGTCGTGGCCAAGACGGTTCCAGAAGGGCGTCCACGCAGGGTTTAGCTCGTGCCCGGATGTCCCGGCGCATCCAGATTCGTGTGCGCCGCCTCGGCGGCCCTCGACAGCCCTCGCAGCCAGGATCCCCGGTACCGGCTGCTGACAGCTGCGGACAAACTGCGGTCGGGAACGTCAAAGGCGGTTCCGGATTTCTCCGGAAACCGCCTTTGACCTGCTGTTTCTCCTTGTAGCGGGGGCAGGATTTGAACCTGCGACCTCTGGGTTATGAGCTCGTTCAAGCCCCGTCCCGGATGTGGCGCCCAAGCCCGAACATGTCGCCTGATCTGGGCAGACGTGTTCCATGCGTCCCGTGGAATCCCGGCTGTTCAGGGCGTGCTCGGGACGTTCTGTCCACAGATTGGCCGCAGGATCCTTTGCCCCGGTCTGCCTCGACGCAGATTCGTGGGGGTGCGCGCGGTGATGACGGTGCACAAGCTCACGGCGGGTGATGGGTACACGTATCTGACTCGGCAGGTGGCGTCGGCTGACGAGCGGCGGCCGCAGGGCCAGGCGCTGAGCTGACTACTACCTGGCGCGGGGGAACCCGCCCGGGGTGTGGCTGGGCCAGGGTGCCGCCAGCTCGGCGTCGAGGGGACGGTGGTGACCGAGGCGCAGATGCGTGCGCTGTTCGGGGAGGGTCGGCACCCGGACCGGGACGCCATGCTGGCGGCCGGCGCGTCGGTGGCGTCGACCCGGCTGGGTGCCGCCTACCCGTCCTATGCGGACCTGGCGCCGTACCCGGTCACGGGTGGCGCGGGCGGTCGAGGACTTCGAGCACCGTACGGCCGGCCACCGTCGGCGACCGAACGCAACGAGGTCGCGGCGAAGGAGGCCCGTCGTGGTCGTCGGCCGGTGGCCGGTTACGACCTGGTGTTCACTCCGGTCAAGTCGGCCTCGGTGCTGTGGGCGCTCGGCGGTCCCGAGGTCGCCGGGCGGTGGAGGACGCGCACCACGAGGCGGTCGCCTCGGCGATGGGCTGGGTCGAGCAGCATGCCGCGTTCACCCGCACCGGGCACGGCGGCACCGCGCAGGTCGACACCACCGGGCTGGTGTGCGCGGCGTTCGACCACCGCGAGTCCCGCTGCGGCGACCCGGACCTGCACACCCACGTCGCGGTCGCGAACAAGGTCTGCGGCGTCGACGGGAAGTGGCGCTCGCTGGACGCCCGGAACCTGCACGCGCTGGGGGTGGCTGCCTCGGAGCGGTACAACACCCGCTTCGAGGACGCCCTCGCCCGCCGGCTCGGGGTGGCGTTCGCCGAACGTCCCGGCGGCGCCCCGGGCAAGCGGCCGGTCCGCGAGGTCGTCGGGGTTCCGCTCGGGCTGGTCGGCACTTCTCCAGGCGCCGGGCCGCGATCGAGGACCGGCTACCCGAGCTGCGCGACCGACTACCGGGCCAGCGCACGGGCGGGAGCCGGACCGGACCACCCAGCTGCAGCTGGCCCAGCAGGCCACCCTGGAGACCCGCGACGGCAAGGGCCCGGGCCGGACCCTGGCCGAGCAGGTCGCCGACTGGACCGACCAGGCCGCGCACCGTGCTCGGCACCGCGTGCCCTGGAGCGGATGGTCGCGCGACGTCGTCGACCGCCACACGTCACCAACCAGCCGACGACCAGACTGGCGACCAGCTGGACGACAGACCATCCGCGCTGGCCGCCCAGGTGGTGCGTCGCCGTGGCTGAGCAGCGGTCGACGTGGACCCGGTGGAACGTCCACGCCGAGACCGAACGGGTGCTGCGCGGCCTGCGGTTCGCCACACCTGAGGCCCGGGAGCGAGTCACTGAGGCGGTGGTCGCCCAGGCGACCGGCCCGGGCTGTCGATCCGGATCGCCGAACCCGACCTGGTCGTCGAGCCGCCGTCAGCTGCGGGCCAGTGACGGGCAGAGCGTGTTCGTGCCGCACGGCGTCGAGCGGTACACCACCAGCCGGGTCCTGCTGGCCGAGGAGTGGCTGGTCGCCGCCGGCCGTCACCTCGAGGCGCCGCACGTGGCGCCGTTGGTCGTGGAGGCCGCGCTGGCGGTCCACGAGGCCCGCACCGGGGTGGTCCTCGACGACGGGCAACGGCGGCTGGTCGACTACTTCGCCGGCTCACCCGGCCCTGCTCTCCCTCGGGATCGGCCCCGCCGGGGCCGGCAAGACCACCGCGATGCGCGCCTTCGCCGACGCCTGGCACACCGCCAACAGCACGCCCACAGTCGGACGCTGCGGTGGGCGGGTGGTGCCGCTCGCCACCAGCGCCAAGGCCGCCCAGGTGCTCGGCGACGAGCTCGGGTGCCCGCGCGGAGAACCTGCACAAGTTCCTCCACGAGAACCAGCGATCAGACAGGCCCGACGGCCCCGGCCCCGCGCTGGCCCGTGGATCCGTGGTTCCGGCTCGCGCCGCGGCGACGTGGTGCTGGTCGACGAGGCCGGGATGGCCGGCACCCTGCAGCTCGCCCGCCTCCTCGACCTCGCCAAGCACGGCGGGCGCAGTCGGTGCGGCTGCTCGGTGACCCGGCCCAGCTCGCCGCCGTCGAGGCCGGCGGCGCCCTCGGCCTGCTGGAGCAGGAGGTCGGCGCCGTCTACCTCGATCGGACCTGCACCGGTTCAGCGACCCCGCCGAAGCGGCCGCCACCCTCGGCCTCCGGCAAGGGCGACCCTACGGCGCTGCGACTTCTACGGCGACCGGCCGGATCCAGGCCGGCCCCCGCGACGCGATGCTCGAAGCCGCCTACGACGCCTGGGCCAGCCGACGTCCTCACCGGCCGAACCTCGGTCCTGGTCGCCTGCCACCAGCGCCGACGTGACCGCGCTCAACGCCCGAGCCCGCGCCGAACGCGTCGCCGCCGGCCAGGTCGAACGCCGACCGGGGTCGAGCTGCGCGACGGCAACCTCGCCGGCGTCGGGGACTGGGTCGTCACCCGCACCAACGACCGCAGCCTGGGCTGAACGCGCGGCCGCGACTGGGTCAAGAACGGCGACACCTGGCAGGTCACCGCCGCCACCGCGACGGGGCGCTGACCGTCCACCACCTGCGACAACCGCGGCACGAGTGCGGCTGCCCCGCGAGCTATGTCGCGGACTCGTCGAGCTCGCCTACGCCGCCACCGCCCACCGGGTCCAGGGCATCACCGTCGACACCGCCCACGTCCTGGTCACGCCCGAGATGACCCGCGAGGCGCTCTACGTCGCCTCCACCCGGGGCCGCGACCGCACCACTGGTACACCGCCACCGAAACCCCGATCGACGTCGACTGCCACACCGAACCCCCAGCACCCCGAACCGCCCGCGAGGTCCTCCAGGTGTGCTGGCCCGCACGGGAGCCGAACAGTCCGCCACCCAAACCCTGCGCACCATCCTCGAGGACGCCGGATCCTTGCGCACGCTGGTCGCCCGCTACGACCACGCCCGGACGGTCGCCGCCGCCGACGCCCTCCGGGTGGCCGTCGACAGCCTGCCGACGAGTGACGCCGCACGGGTTCTCGCCGACCCTGCCGCACCCCACCTGGCCCGGGTCCTGGCCTCCGCCGCCGGCCACCGGGCAGACCCAGCCCGCCTCTCGCGCGGCCTACCAGCTCGAAGACCCCGAATCCCTGCAATCGGCCCGCTCCCCCGCCCTGGTCCTGGCCACCCGGATCCAGGACCACCCCCGCACCCTCGGCATCCCCCACCACCGCACCCGACTCTTCGCCGGACCGGGCTCCGTTGCCGTGGCTGCCCGGACCCGACGTCGGCCACCCCGGCTGGCTGCCCTACCTGACGGCCCGCGCCCAGCTGATCGCCGACCGCGCCCAGGAGCTCGGCTCCCTGCCCGCGGCCTACCGCGAGCAGTACGCCGTCACCGATCCAGGCCCGACCGGGCTGGGTGCCGAACCGGAGCCCGATACCCGCCGAGCCGTCGCGTACCGGATCGCCGCCGCCCACCTGCCCCCGACGCCGGACCCCGTCACCACGACACGCCAACCCAGATCGTTGGGTCCCCCGGCTCCGGCACCCGCTCTTCCTCGATCGCCCATGTCTCAGCAGGCCGGACGCCACCTGAGTCGCTGACCACCCACCACGAACGCAGCACCACACCTCGGGAGGCCCCGTGCTGCAGCATGCCCGCACGCCCGAAACCACCACCCACCCGCCGCACTCCCCACAGCCGTCCCTGCAGCGGCCGGGGCCGACCTTGGGGCCGACCATGGGGCCGACCTACGGCGAGCTCATGGACCGGGTCCACCTGCAGGTGCGCCACGCCATCACCGCCTCTACCACCACCCGCCTGCCGGAGATCGCCGGCGCAGAGTTGGTGGGCTACGGACGGTTCCTGCGCACCGCCGGAACGCACCTTGCGGTGCTGACCCAGCTGACCCACCCCCGACCACACGACCTGCCCCAGCTGGCCGCCAGGCTCGCCGAGATCCCGGTCCGTGCGGCCAACCAGAGCAGCTGGTCCGATGCGGCCACGACCATGGGGGCTGCCCACGACCTCCTCGCCACCCACCTCGCCATCCGCTCCGGGATCAACCGGGGCCCGGCACTGGAGGCACGCACCCCGGACGTCGACGACCTCGTCGCCGGCACCGGCGTCGGTGCAGCGCTGGCGATCCGTTCGGTCTGCCTGCTGCTCGTCGACGGCGCCGAGGCCACCCGCCAGCTCACGCACACCGCCGCCCTGGTCCAGAAGTCCCGTCGCGACAAGCCCATCCCGACCTCCCTGTTCCGCGAGGCAACCGAGGCCAACCACAAGATCCTGCTCCACGCCAAAGCCGCCCTGTGGGACCTCGACAACACACCGGCCGCCGACCACGCCCATCCCGCCTCCAGCCTGGCCCACCTCCGGCCGGCCGTGTCCCTGCCCCTGTCCGTGTCCGTGTCCGTGTCCCCAAGCGGACCCCACGCCGGGTTCCCCTCGGCCCTGACCGCACTGAGGGCATTGCGGCAGCTGTCGTACAACCAAGCGCACCGGAGCACACCGGCGAGCCCCGGAAGCCTCCACGACCTCGCCGCTCTCGCCGCCGCCGTCACCAACCCCGACCTGGGCTGGCTCCCCGACCCGGCCACCAGCCCCGACACCGGTCCCGACACCGGCCCCGTGCCCAATTCGGCACCGGCCTGGACCGGGTGCGCCGCGCCCACGCCGCCGACCACCTCGACACCGCCCACGCCGCCTGGAAGCAGGCCGCCCACGATCTGACCCAGACCATCCGGGGCACCACCACCGCGCCACGCGTCTACCAAGCCGCCATCACTCGCCTACTCAACGACCCGGCCACCTTGTCCCCTGCCGTACGGCTCGCCGTCATCGCCAGCCTCCCGCAGCTGGGACACGACGCCGCCCGAACCCTGCGGCACCTGCACGAAGCCAACGCCCTGCACAGTCCCCGACGCGAACCAGCAGCACTCCGGGTGACCTGGCGGCCCATCGACCACGCCCACGCCCACCACCTGGTACAGCGGTTCGAGACGGCGGCCGACCTCACCCGGCCCGCCGTGGCCAGCCTGCGCCCCCTGGTCGACGTCCAGGTCCCCCACCTCGATCCAGCAGCCGCCACCCCCGCTGCTCCCCAGACGCCGCGGCATGAGCTGCACCGATCCCGAGCGATCCAGCGATGACCACAACCGACCCAAAACTCGGGGATCCGACGGGTACTGCTCGAAGCCAACAAACAAGCAGCCAGCTACTATCGCGCGTCGTTGCTCGCAGAAGTCGGCGCCGGGCCACGGCGCTACCTCACCGACCGCGGCCTCGGCACAGTCCTCCACGACGACACGTCCTGGACCGTGGGCTACGCCCCGCTGGCTGGACCCACCTGCGCGACCACCTACGACATCTCGGGTTCACCGACCAGACCCTCCTCGACACCGGCCTGGTCAGCATCACCCGCGACGGCAGCGTGATCGACCGGTTCCGCGACCGCCTCACCTTCGGGATCCGGGATCCCAGAGCCTGGTCGGCTTCACCGCCCGCGCCGCACCCCAGGTCCCCGACACCGTGCCCAAATACCTCAACACCCCCCGCACCCCGATCTACGACAAGAGCCGCAGCCTGTTCGGCCTCGGGGAACAAGCCACCCAACTCCGCGACGGCGCAACACCCGTCCTCGTCGAAGGCCCCCTCGACGCCATCGCCATCGACCTCACCAACACCGACCTCGCCAGGGCGGACCGACCACCCGGTCTGGCGCCGGTCAGTCCCTGCGGAACCGCCCTCACCGACCACCAGGCCCGACTCCTCAGCGCTCTCAACAACCGCCGCATCATCGTCGCGTTCGACCGCGACGGCCCCGGAGCCCGGGCCACCGCACACGCCTACTACGTGCTGCGTGATCGCTTCGGATCCCTCAAGACCGCAGAGCTGCCACCCGGGTCGGACCCCGCCGACCTGCTCCGGCACAGCGGGCCGACCGGCCTTCGAACCCACTTCACCAACCAAACGGACCTCGCCACCGGGATCGTCGACGACTACCTCGCCACCTGGCCCACCCGCGACGACAACGCAGAAACAAAGATCGCCTGCCTGCGCGGAGCAGCCCGACTTGTCGCCGCCATGACGACAACCGACCTCACCCACCAAGCAGCACGGCTTCCCGGACTGCTGAACCTCAGCCAACAAATCGTCACCCACGAGCTCATCGAAGCCACCGTCCGGCAGACAATGCCTCACAGTCGTCAAGGCGCAGACCGTCCGTCAAGGACTGGCCATCCAGTATGGCGGCACAGCGCGAATGCCCTGCCCACCAGGACACGCAAGCCCTGAACCGAAGCCCGTGACGGGGGCTGCCAACGGACTCGCGTCGGCGGCCGGTCAACCAGCCCCAGCCGTAGCCGTGGCCGTTCGAATGCCTCGAGCGCGACCACACCGCTGCGTCTATCTGTCAGAAGGACGCAGCGTTGACCCGGCAGGAACATCTGTCCGGGTCGATGCGCGGGGTTCCATTGACCGCATCAGTATGCGACCCAACTGTTGGCCATCCCCGGTCGCAAGGCCAATCCGTTGGAAGATCCCAGGCGGAAGGCGTCGAGTTGCCGGGCGCAGTCCCCGGCCATCTTTTTCGGCACGTGTTTCGCCGCGTTGCTCGAGCCGCGCCGTATGGCCCCCGCGTCCCGGGAATTTTTCCGGACGGGTGCTGCGGGACGCTCGAACCCGTGCACATGGGCTGGCCTGCGACGTTGCCAGTCATGGTTCGGTTTGTGGGACGGGTCTCGCCTCCCGACATCGACTGAGTCAGTGGCAGTCGGGTTGCAGCGGAGTCGCGTCAAACCAGCCCAGAAAGACGCGCTGCACCGCTACCGAGACGCTCCGTCACGCTAGCCGGAGGTATGAGAAGTGGCACCCTTCGATCGGCAGGACGGCGACGCGGGGAGTCCGACTGGCCCGTCCTACGCATTCATGCGCTGCCAAAGGCCGACCACAACGCTTACGTCCGCTCCAATGTTTGGCGGTCTGAAGTCCAGCCGATGTCGAGCATGTTTGTGCCGACGTAGAAGTTCGGGGCGACGAGCGGGATACCTCCCGACTCGGCCTCGATGCGGAAGGGGACGGCGTCGAACATGGCGAACCCGACGCCGTAGCCGAAGAAGATGCCAAACCCGAGGGCGGCAAGCGATCCCGGGCGCATGTTGAAGTCCTCGAACCTGGCACGGCGACTTGTACGGAAGTCGGTACCGCTGGGGAGACTGAGGCTGGGCCGGGGCGGCATGTTTGGAACTGTGCGTGTCGATGGCGGATGAACCGCAGAAGTCTCAATTTGGGAATGCGTAGGCCGGCGCCAACTCCGCTCCAGGAACGTGAATGTGGCATCGACATTGTGTTCCCGGTCGCGCAAGGTGAAAAGCCCACCACTGCCGACGTAGCCATGGCCAATGGTTAGGCCGCCGAGCGATGTGAGCGTCCAGAGCTGGCTCCCGCTGGGCTGGTTCGGCTGCGGCTGCCGGGGAAGGGGGTGAGTGCTGCGCGGAACGACGCGAACCACGACCGAGCAATTCATGGAGCGGCCCAGCACGGTGGTGTTATTCATCAGCAGCTCGCCGGGAGCCGCACCTCGTGTTGAGCCGACCAGTGCGACGGCACCCTCCCCCCGCGCGACTAGTGCCATGGCAACGGCGTCGGCACGCATCAACCTGAGTGAAAGGTTGGTTGCTTCGGTGTCGACCAAGTCCGAGTGGCCCTCGATGAGCTCGATTTGCGCCTGCGGGTTCGGGCTTCGCAGTGCCTTATCCGACACGAGCCGGTCCAGGAACGTCGCGTGTGCAGGCTTTGGGCGCTGGCGTTGACCGCGAAGTCGCCGAGTATCTGACTGTCGGCATCGCTTGGAACCACGATCCCGGGCGACGCAGCCGCCACGGATCGTTCTGCAACCCGATATCGCACCCGGTGCGTAGAAGCACGCTCTGGTGGCGGCCCGGTATAGGGCACTTGCGGGTCGCGTTGCACCCCGGGCCCGCTCTTATCGGTCCAACGGGAGACAAGTGCGGCCACCGCCGCGTTACCCGCAAGCCGTTGCAGCACGAACAAGTTGGACCCACCTGGCACCTGCCCAACATTTGTGGGGAAAGCGGGACCGCTGCTGGGGCGTTACTGCGTTGATGGTCTTCCGATGACAGAAGGTCCCGCATTCCGCCGACGCTTACGTCGCGCTTTCCGACTGCCGCTACACCGCCGGGATGCCGGGGCGACTTCTGCCCTAAGAGGCAAGGCGCTGCCCCAGCTCAGGCCACCGTTCGCCATCGGCGACGCCGCGCCCGCGGCGGTCATGGCGTTGAGATGCCGCGTCAATGCGCCCACTGTGGGGACCCACCTTCGGCTACGTTCGTCTCGCGGGGCCCGGATGGACACACAGCCGTCTCGGAGCCACCATGGTGGTGAGGACGTGATGAGTCAGCGGCTGAGTCCTTCAAGCGCTACTTGGTGCCGAGCCTGTTCTCTCCATGGGCGTCGGTGCTCCTTGACGTCGCCCAGCCCCAACACGGCGAGAGGTTGCTCTACGTGGCGTGCGGCACTGGTGTTGTCGCGCGTGCAGCTGCCTCGATGGTGTCGCGGCAGGGCACGGTCAGCGGGCTGGATCTGGACGAATCCAACGTCGCAGTCGCTCGTCTGGTTGCCGAGCAGGAGCACCTGAACATCTCCTGGCACACGGGTCGCGCGGAGGAGTTGCCATTCCCGGAGGCGAGCTTCGACCTGGTGGTCTGCCAGTTCGGGCTCATGTTCTTCTCTGACCACTCGGCAGCTCTGCGGGAGATGCGCCGCGTCCTGAACCCACGTGGTCGGCTCGTGCTCAGCACCTGGCAGAGCCTCGATCGCCATCCGTTTCACCAGGCAGTGCACGAGGCCACCCTGGCAAGGCTCGGCATGTCGACGGTGGCGTCGGTCTTCTCTCTGGGGGACCCTGACCAGCTTCGCGCACTCGTGCAGGACGCTGGCTTCCACCACGTCCGGGTTCTCCAGAGGTCAGTCACGTCGCACTTCCCGAACGGCCACGAGTTCGTCGAGTTCGAGCTCGGGTTCGAACCCGCACGGGCACCAGCCCTGCGGCAGCTCGATCGAATCGACCAGCGGCACATCATGGACGAGCTTCGAGCCGAACTCGCAGCGCGGCTTGGCCGGTTCATCGATGACGGTGTCCTGGTTTTGCCTATGCACGCCCATCTGGTCACCGCTGCCCCATAGCCGCTGACGAGTCTGACGCATCGACGACTCCGTGGGCACTGCGCGCAGACCTCGAGCGCAACGCTAGCAACGGTGGCCGCCCGCGATACGAGCCCTCCAGTGAGTCATTCCGGTTCCATATCGGCGCCGTGCCGCGATCGGGGCATAGATGGCTGCGTAACCCTTTGGCGTGGCGCAGTGCCTTCCCTGTTGTCAGGTCATGTCCACTCATGAAACCGCGGCTCGCAGGTCTATCGCAACGGAGGCCGCCCCCGCCGCCCTGGGCCCCTACAGCCAGGCCATCGTCGCCGGCGGTTTCGTCTTCTGCTCCGGAACAGTCGGCATCGATCCGCACACCGGCCAGATACCTGAAGGCATCGAGGCGCAGACCGAACTTGCGCTGCGGAACATTTCAGCCATTCTCGAGGCCGCCGGTGCCTCCCTGGCTTACCTGGTCAAGACGACCATCTTCTACTCCGACGTCAGCGACTTTCCCAAGCTGAACGAGGTATATGCGCGCTTCATGCCCGACCCACCACCGGCCAGGTCCGCGCCCGCGAACGTCAGTCTGCCCCGCGGCCTCCTCGTTTCCATAGAGGTTGTCGCCCAACTGCCAGGCTGAGAGCAGACATGCCCCAGGCCATCTTCGCCAGCCGATCTGTGTGGAACGTCAGCTGACCCGAGGCTGCGTCAAGTCGCCGCCATTGACGCGGCTGCCCGCCTCGCGGCGCACGGTCATTCCGTATGCGGATCGGCATCCACTAGGACGCACTCGACGCCGGCCCTCCCCGACCGATGACTTCTGTGCAGCTACGAAGTCGTAGTGCTAGCAGCCGCGCCCAGCGGCGCACCAACATCAAGGGAGACGAGCAAGCATGGCTACGTTCATGACCATCGGTTACGGCGACCGCGCCGGGCACAAGGCAACTGCACAAGCTGTCCGCGATGCGTGATCCACGACCCCGGAAGGGTGAGGGAGCGGGAAGCGAGGTCTCGCCGCCGACCGTCACCCCGGTTCTCGTGGCCGAGTTGCTCGCCGAGGGCGAGCGGATGCCGGTCTACGTGCACGTCATCGACCATCCCGACGCGCGCGTGCTTGTCGACACCGGCATGACGCAGCTGCACCCGGCGGTGGCCGACATGGATCCACGCCTGATTCCACTGAGCGCGCAGGCCGACTTCGACCTGGCCAGCATCGACGTCGTCATCAACACGCACCTGCACTTCGACCACTGCGGCGGCAACCACCTCTTCACCGGCAGGCCGATCTACGTCCAGCGCCGAGAGCTCGACGACGCGCGCAGCGAGGACGACTACACGATCCGCGAGTGGGTCGAGGCGCCCGGCGTGCAGTACGTACCCGTCGACGGCGCGCTCGAGTTGCTGCCGGGGCTCCGGCTCGTCCCGGCGCCAGGCCACACGCGAGGCTCGCAGGTAGTCGTCGTCGAGACGGGCGGGCGTTCAGTCGTCGTCGGCGGCGACATGGCGGTCTTCTTCGCCGAGCTCGACGAGCCGCGCACCGAAGGCCAGCGGCTGGTCCGCGCGCTCGACCCTGAGGAGGTCTGGCTCTCGCACGAGCACGAGCCGTGGCGGCCGCAGGTTGACCAGCACGTCTGATCCGAGGGAGCGAGACAGACCGTCCGGTAGACGATCCGCTTGCGGTGATCACTTCCGCGAGAAGGACGACGGGTACCTGGTTCACCGCACAGGGATCCTCTTTGCCAACAAAGTGGCGGGTTGGAAAGCGTGGTGACTCTCCAGAGGAGCCTGACTGCTACCCAGGTGCCTACGGGGTGCCGCCGCTGGTGCGCCCGCTCGGCTGAAGGCAGGTCAGCTGAAGATCATGCAGCTCGACGTGGCGTGCGCGAGAACTCGGCCGGTCTCGTCGGTGAGCTGTGCCTCGGCGAGCGCAGTACGCCGGCCGCGGGAGATGACTTTCCCGACGCAGGTGAGCAGGCCGGACTCGGTGGTGACCGGGCGTAGGAACTTCGTGGTGAGGTCGAGCGAGGTGTAGCCCTCGCCGACGGCGAGGGTCGAGTGCACCGAGCACCCGGCCGCTGTGTCGAGCAGCGTCGCGATCATCCCGCCATGCACGCCGCCGAGGGGGTTGTAGTGGAAGGATTGCGCGTGCATCCGGACCGTCACCGAGCCCCGCTCGGCGTGGAACCCGAAACACAATCCTGCGGCGCCTCAACCAACACCTTGACAAACACAGAGGCACCCAAGGGCACCGACCTGTCCCGGCGGTCGGCTGAGGACCTCGGAGCCGTCGCCTACGCTCTGAACAACCGGCCCCGCGAAGTTCTCGGCTGGACGGGCCCAGTTGAGGTGTTCAGCGAGCAGTTACGGTGGCTCCAACAGACCGGTGTTGCAACGACCGGTTGAACTCGCCCGTCACCTCGGTGGCGTTCACCGTCGAGCTGCTCGAAGCCGGGATCGCCGGCTCGACGGCACAGTCGGGCGACCCCTCGACAACGCCCTGGACAACGCCCTGTGCGAGTATGCCGACGGTCTCCAGTGGGTTGGACACGTGCTGGCTGGCGGGCCCAGCGTTGCGCAGGTCCTGGGTGATGCAGACGATGCCAACGCGGGAACCGGGCCGGGCATGCCGGCCGCAGGGCTCAGCGAGTCCCAGACCTCCTTGCGGTCCCGGTACAGGCGACGCCAGGCATGCGCCGACCCGGTGAAACCGGTCCTCGCTTCCGTCTGGGTCACCCGCCAGGCGTAGGGACTGTCGGTCAGCGGGCGGGTGACGCGGTGCTTCCCCTTACGACGAGTGAGGTGGCCACGACGCTCTGACCGGGTTCTACCTCTCTTCCCTCGACCCTGCGGACGGCTGCGTCCACCGCGGCGGCGCCCATCAGTCCGGGGTCCTGCCTCACCGTGGTCAGGTTCACTGACGAGAGCCGTGCGATCGGCGCGTCGTCGAAGCCGGTGACGGAGAGCTCCTCGGGGATTCGGACGCCGTTGCGGACCAGGATCTGCAGCAGCCCGACGGCGGTGTGGTCGTTCGGTGCGACGACGGCGGTCGGCAGCCGGTCGCGTTGAAGGAGGTGGTGTGCGGCTGCTGATCCGGCTTCCTCGAAGTAGTCCCACGTCGTGTAGTCGCCGGTCATGGTCAGCACGTCGGACGTCAGGTCGAACCGCTTGATCGAGCGTGCGTAGCCGCGGCGCCGGAGGGCTGCGGCCGGCATGGACGCCGGGTCGACGAAGGTGATCTCCCGGTGTCCGAGCTCGACCAGGTGGGTCACGGCCTGGACGATCCCCTTGTCGCCTGAGGAGCGGACCACGTCGTAGAAGGTGTTGCGCCGGCCGTAGCCGACATCGACCACCGGGACCGGGCTGCGCTCCGACATGGCTCGCAGGCCGGCATGGTCGAGGTTGGAGCCGATCACGATCAGTGCCGCGCACCGGTGCCCCAGCAGCTCCTCGACGGCCTGGTTGGTGCTGCGGGTGGCGGTCTGGGCGCTCAGGATGACGTCGTAGCCGCGAGCTGCGGCTGCCGGGTAGATCGCCTCGACGATCTCCGGCTCGGTCGAGTGAGCCGGGGCGAAGACGACGCCGAGGTCCTTGCTGCGCGATCGCCGTAGCGACCGGGCTGCGACGTGCGGACTGAACCCGAGCTCCCGGGCCGCTTCCTGGACTCGTCGCCGGGTCTCGTCGCTTGCGCCGGGAGCGTCGCGCAGGACCAGCGAGACCAGCTGCCGGGACACGCCCAGGTGCGCCGCGATGTCCGCCATCGTGGGCTGACGGCGGCTGCCGTCGACCGAACCGGCGATGTCGCTGCCCATCAACCCCCCTACGCTGAGTACCTTCCCCTTTGCTGAAGGCTACTTGCTCACAGCCACCGCACCTGGTGCGACTTGCCTCGTCGTACGCCGCGTGGCCGGACAGGGCCTCCGGCACCCCCGTCTCCCACCACGCACCGGCCTCGGTCCACGTCGACGGGTGGGTTCGACACAGCACGACCGTCGGGCGGCCTGGTCTCCTGGGCCGCCGCGCGGGCGCGGAGGTAGGCCGCCCGTAGCTCCTCGACGCCGGCGCCGCCAGGCACGTCCTCCACGGTGCGGCCCAGCGCTGGCGGCGTGGGCGGCGAAGTCGACGTGGACGCTGCCGTCGGCTCCCGGTCCGCGGGAGTCGGCCAGCATGTTGTTGAAGCCTGCGGCGCCCTGGTTGGTCTGCAGGCGGTGGATGACGGCGTATCCGCCGTTGTCGCAGAGGACGGCGACGAACGGATGGCCGGCGAAGGCCGCGGAGTAGAGCTCGGAGTTGAGCATCAGGTAGGAGCCGTCGCCGAACAGGCCGGTGACCAGGCCGGCGGGGTGGGTCTGGGCACGGGCCATGGCGGCACCCCACGGGGCGACGACCTCGTAGCCCATGCAGGAGAAGCCGTACTCGAGGTCCATCGTGGCGCCGGAGGTCGGCCGGAGGCGTCCGGCTTCACGATCCCGGTGCGCCAGCCGCCGTGCAGCTCGCCCGGCATGCCGCCGGAGGCGGTGAGCACGTAGTCGTCCGGCCCGCTGGCGTCATTGACGACGCCGACCACCTGGGCGTAGGTCAGGGAGCCGTCGGGCGGCGATGCCACTGCGCGGAGGGTGTCGATGTGGCCGTCCCAGGCGCGCCTGTTCCTCCTGCGGCGCGGCTGGTCCAGGACGGGTCGACCGTCCACCCGTCCCGAGTGCCGCGCTCGAGCTCGACCAGCGTCTCGCGAGCGTCGCCGACGACCGCGTGTGCTGCGTGCTTGACCGCGTCGAACCGGGCGGCGTTGACGGTGACGATCCGAACGCCGGGCGCGAAGGCGGTCCAGGAGGAGGTGGTGAAGTCCTGCAGCCGGGTGCCGACCGCGAGTACGACGTCCGCGGCGGCGGCGATGTTGTTCGCCGACGTGGCGCCGATGATCCCCAGCGGCTCCGCCGTAGAGGTGGTGCTCGTGCGGGACCAGGGTCCGGCCCGCGACGGTCTCGACGACCGGGATGCCGTGGGTCTCGGCGACGGTGAGGGCCTCGCGGGCCGGCCCCGGAGTACCGCACGCCTCCGCCGACGACGAGGAGAGGACGCTCGGCTCGCACGGAGGAGCTCGGCGGCCTCCGCCAGCGCCGTCGCGTCCGGCCGCTGCCGCGGGCACCCGGTGCAGCCGCTGCTCGAACATGGCGGCCGGGAAGTCGTACCTCTCCGCCTGGACGTCCTGCGGCAGCGCCAGCACGACCGGGCCGGCGTCGGCGGGGTCGGTCAGGACCCGTGCGACCTGGGGCAGCGTGGACAGCAACTGTTCGGGACGCGTGATCCGGTCGAAGTATCGAGAGACCGGCCGGAACGCATCGTTGACCGAGACGGTCGGGTCTCCGTAGTGCTCGACCTGCTGCAGCACCGGGTCCGGAGCCCGGCCATTGAACGTGTCTCCCGGAAGCAGCAGCATCGGCAGCCGGTTGGCGTGGGCGACGCCGGCAGCGGTGACCATGTTCAGCGCGCCCGGCCCCACCGATGCGGTCGCCGCCATGACCTGCCGCCGGTCGGTCGCCCGTGCGTAGCGCGACCGCGGCGAGCGCCATCCCCTGCTCGTTCTGGCCTCGCCAGGTGGGCAGCTCGTCGCCACCTCGTACAGCGCGGTCCCGAGACCGAGCACGTTGCCATGCCCGAAGATCCCGAAGACCCCGGCGAAGAGCGGCACCTCCGTGCCGTCGAGCAGCTCCGAGCGCTGCGCGATCATCCATCGCACCAGCGCCTGCGCGGTCGTCAGCCGGATCGTAGAGGCGGGCATCAGACGTGCCTGCTCTCGTGCTCGGGTCACGGCGTCGACCCGTCCGGCGGCGCTGGTGACCGGACAGCGGGGATCGGCGCTCCGCGCCGTCCCAGCTGTCACGCACCCAGCTGTGCGCCGGGTCGTCGCAGAAGACCAAGCTCGCGGTCGTCGCTGGGTCCGGCCATCACGTTCAGGTAGTACATCGGGTAGCCCGGCGCGGCGACGCACGGCCCGTGGTAGCCGTGCGGCACCAGCACCACGTCGTGATCGCGGACCTCGATCGACTCGTCCAGCCGCTCCAGCCCGGCGTCGTCGTGCTCGGGTCCGGTGTAGGTGCGGTGGCAGGCCGAAACCCTCGCGCGACGGCGTCACCTGGTCGGCCCCCGCGATCCGGTAGTAGTAGATCTCCTCGTTCACGACGGGACACGGCTCGCTGGCGTCGTGCTTGTGCGGCGGGTAGCTCGACCAGTTGCCCGGCGGCGTGATCAGCTCGCAGCAGATCAGCTTCTCGGCATGGTCCCAGACGCCGGGGACCCCGAAGTTCGTTCACCTGCCGGGTCGCGGGACCCGCGCCCCTGACCTCGACCGGGACATCCTCCGCAGGTCCGTACCTCGGCGGTCGGCGCTCGCTGCACCGAGCGCTCGGCAACGCGACCTCCGCGCCACCGCGCTCGCCACCACGATCGTGCTGTCCCGACCGACGTAGAGGAAGTCGGTGACCCGCGTGAACACCGAGTCCCGTCCCTCGAGCTCGCAGCACACCGGCCGAGCCACCGGCCTCGTCGAGGATCTCGATCGTCAGCGAGCCGGCCAAGGGGAGCACGAAGACCTCGAACTCGCCCGTCGAGACGGTACGCCGGCCGCCTGGCGCGATCCGCAGGACCTGCAACCCGCTGAAGGCCCACCCGGCGTCCTCGGGCGTGAGGAGCACAACCGGTCCGGGCTCCTCCCCTGCCACTTCTGGTCCGGCCTGCCAGGGTCGATGCAGTCTTCATCGCCCGACTTCCTCGGCGGCGCCGCGAGCACCGCCGCCGCGGCCGCGACCGCGCGCGGCGACGTCGCCGTCGGGCGGGTACAGCAGAGCGCGGCCCGACCACGAGACCGCGCACCGCCGGGGAGCGCAAGCGACCGACCCCACGACTCCAGGTCCTTGGCCGGGTCGGGACCCGGCACGCCGCCGAGCACGACACACGGCAGGGTGGTCGCCCCGAAGACCGCCTCCGGCTCGTCGCACGAGGGCATCTTCAACCAGGTGTGTGCGCTCGTCGCGCCGAGCCCGACGCGACCGTCACGGCGCGAGCGAGCGAGGCCGTGTCGCGCAGCAGGGTCAGCTTGCCGTCCGGCTCCCGCCGATAGGGCAGCGGTTCGACCATCGCCATCAGGCCGTGCTCGGCGAGCTCGGTGACCGCCTGCGCACAGGCGTGCAGCGTCGGCAGGGTCCCGGCGTCCTCGTCGTCGATCCGCAGCAGCATCTTGCCGCCCTCGAGCCCGCACCGCGCGATGCTCGCCGCGTCGTAGCCGGTGAACCGGTCGTCCATGGTCCACACGGCACCGTCTAGACCCCCTCGGTTCATCGAGCCGATCACGACCTTGCCGTCGAGGGCGCCCAGGAGCAGCAGCTCCTCGACGATGTCCGGGTGTGCCGAGCACGCCGTCGACGTCCGGATGCGCGAGCGCCTCCGTCAGCCTGGCCAGGAGCGATCGACGGTCGGCCATCGCCATCTGGTCGCCGCCAGTCGCCAGGGCACCGCGCGCGGGGTGGTCGGCCGCGACCAGGAAGAGGGTGTCCTTCTCCGACAGCAGACGCGCGGGCCGGCGCCTGCTGCGATAGGCGCGAGGCGACCGCGTGCGGGCCGCGTGGCACGCACCCTCAGCAGCTCGTCCCACTGCTCGTCCGGAGATCCTCGGGCGGGTCGGTGCGATGGTCATCTGGTGGCTCCTTCTGCGGTGACGAGCTGCTCGAGCTCGTCGAGGGTGGGCATGGCGTCGGCACAGGCCAGGCGCGAGGCGACGATGGCGCCGGCGGCGTTCGCGTACTCCGCGCACCGGACCGGGTCCCAGCCGGCCAGCAGCCCGTGCACGAGAGCGCCGCCGAACGCATCACCGGCACCGAGCCCGCACACCACGTCGACGGGGTGAGGCGTCGACGACGGTGGATCCCTCCCGCGTGGCGACGAGCACTCCTTCGCCGCCCATCTTCACCAGCGCCAGCTCGACGCCGCGGTCCAGGAGCCGAGTCGCCGCCTCGTGCGGATCCGACGTCCCGACCGCGACCTCGACCTCCGCGCGGTTGCCGACGGTGACCGTGACGTGGTCGAGCATCGCGTCATACTCCGCCCGCGCGTCCTCCGGCGAAGGCCAGAACATCGGCCGCCAGTCCAGGTCCAGGACCGTGTGCCGGCCACTCCCGGCGCGCCGGTCGACCGCGGTGCTCCAGCATGGCGAGCTGGGTGGTCCGTGCCGGTTCGACACTCACGCCGGTGCCGGTCACCCAGAAGACCGGAACGTCGCGGACCAGCTCCCAGCGGGACGTCTCCGGCGGTCAGGGTCAGGTCCGGTGCGATCGGAGCCCGGTAGAACAGCAGCGGCGGGTCCTCCGGCGGGTCGAGCTCGCAGAAGACGACCGGCGTGAGCAGTTCCTCCGCGGTGCCGACGTACGACGGATCGACCCCGAACCCGGTCAGGGCCTCCCGCACGAAGTCGCCGAAGCCGTCCGGCCCGACCTTGGTCAGTACGGCGGTGCGCCGCCCCAGGCGCGCAGCGCCGACGGCGACGTTGGTGGCGGTGCCGCCCAGGAACTTGGCGAACGACGTGACGTCCTTGAGCGGGCCCGGCTGCTGCGGGTAGATGTCCACGCCCACGCGGCCGACCGTGAGCAGCTCCGTGGCGGTCAAAGTGGCGGTCACCGCTGTCCCCACGAGCTCACGTACTTGTCGATCGTCTGACGCATGAACAGGCTGGACTCGCGCGCGCGGTCCTCCCAGGCGAACACGCAGGACGTCATGATCGTGTCGTCGCGATCACCGAACCCCAGCCGGTCCAGCGTCGCGAAGAACAGGTCCCAGTCGACCTCACCCTGACCGATGTCGAGGTGCTGGTGCACCCGCGCCGTGGAGCCGGGCGGGTTGACGATGTAGCGCAGACCCGAGGAGCCGGTGTGGTCGAAGGAGTCGGCCACGTGCAGCTGGGTCATCAGGTCCCCGGCGTGGTCCATGATCTCGACCATGTTCCCGCCCATGTGGAAGGTGTGCGGCGCGCAGTACAGGAACGACACCAGGGGCGAGTTGATGCCTCGGACCATGTCGACGGCGACCAGGCCGTCCTCCACGAAGTCGTCCGGGTGCGGCTCGAGTCGCAGGTGCACGCCCTCCCGCTCGAAGACCGGCAACAGCTCCTCCATCGACCTCCAGAACTGAGCCTCGCTCCGGCTGGCCTGCTCGGGTCGGCCGTTGAACTCGGAGTTCATGACGTCGCAGTCGAGCTGGACGGTGATCTCGATGGCGCGCTTCCAGTACCGGACCGCCGCCTGTCGCTCGTCCTCGTCCGGGCCCGACCACCGGTACAGCGGCAGGTTCGCGGCGACCTTCACCCCGGCGCCGTCCAGTGCCTTCTTGAAGGCCCTGACGGTGGCGTCGTCGGCGCGGGGGTGCAGGAAGAAGGGCATGAAGTCCTCCCGCGGTGACATCTCGATGTACTCGTAGCCGAGCTCGGCCACGAGTGCGGGGAGCTCCAACAGCGGCGTGCTGCGGAACATGTACGGGTCGAACGCGATCTTCATCGTGTGCCTCGCTCTCGCTGTGCTCGATCAGATGTCTCAGCTGTAGATCGACGGGCTTCTCGATCATGCGCACCGCGACGCGATCGCCGCTGTAGAGCGCCTCGACGCCCGCGTCGCAGACGACCTGTGCGGCGTACCCGTCCCACGAGCTGGGTCCGGTCGCGCCCTCCCCCGCGGCGACGGCGTCGATCCACTCCTGGAGCTCGGTGTCGTAGGCGCCGAGGAAGCGTTCGCGCCAGTCCTCGGGCACGGAGCCCGACACGGTGCGCCGCGTGCCGCACGACGACCTGGCTCTGGTCGGCGAGGGCGGCGGTGCCGTCCTCGCCGACGACCTCACCGCGGATGTCGTAGCCGTAGCGGATGTTCACCGACGTCTCGACGTTGACCAGGACGCCGGACGAGGTCTCGAGGATCATCAGCAGCGGGTCCTGAAGCTCCCCGCCGTGGCGGTTCGGCTTGGCCTTGAGCACCCGGATGCCGGCGAACTCCTCACCCAGCAGCCACCGAGCGACGTCGAAGTCGTGGACAGCCGTGTCCACGATCGCCATGTCCTTCGTGTAGTGCTCCGGCACGCTCGGGTTGCGGTGGCCCGAGTAGTACATCGAGCGGCGCCCCGATTTCGCCCGACTCGACGACGCCCTTGAGCGCCCGGTAGGCGGCGTCGTACCGACGCATGAAGCCGACCTGCACTAGCCGCCGGCCGGCGGCGACCTCCGCGTCGATGATGTTGCGGCAGGCCTGCTCGGTGGTGGCCAGCGGCTTCTCGCAGAACACCGGCTTGTTGGCGCCGATGCGTCGCGAGCACGTACTCCTCGTGCGTGGGGCCCCAGCTGGTGACGAGGACGGCGTCGACGTTCTCGTCGGCGATGACGTCGTGGCCCGTTGCGTGCACGGTGGCGTTCTTGAGTCCGCTCGCGGCCTGCTGAGCCAGATCGGTGTCGGCGTCGGCGACCGCGACGATCTCCGCGCCGGACAGCACGCGGGTGATCCGGCGGATGTGGTCCTGGCCGATCATGCCGGTGCCGATCACTCCGACGTTGAGAGTCATGGTGGTTCCTTCTTGTCTCGATGCTTGGTGGGGTCAGTACGGCCAGCGGCGGACGGGGCCGAGTCCGCAGCCGGCGAAGTAGCCGGCGGTCCGGGCGCCGATCGGCAGCGGGATGTGCGGCTCGACGGGATACAGGTCCTGCTCGATGACCGCGAAGATCTCGCGGTCGAGCCTGCCCAGTGCGCCCAGCAGGGGCGGCATGTCCGGCTCGCCGTACGGCGGCTCGCACATCACGCCGAGCTTGACGGCCTCGGACAGCGGCAGGTCCTCGGCGAGCGCACGGGCCCGGACCACGGGATCGACCTGCTTGAGGTGGACGTAGGTGACGCGTTCGGGGAACCGCTCGATGATCTCGACGTTGTCGCCCTCGCAGTAGGCGACGTGGCCGGTGTCGAGACAGAGGTTGACCAGCTCAGGGTCGGTGTCGCCGAGGAACCGCTCGATCCGCATCTGCGTGTCGACGTGGGTGTCGACGTGGGGGTGGAAGACGAGGTTGACGCCGTACTCCTCGAAGATCACCTTCGCGAGCTCGTCGGTGCCGGTGACCAGGTTCTTCCACTGGTCGGGGTCGATGTCCCCGGCCTCGGTGGCCTCGCCGGTGTGCATGTCGGTGTACTGCTCCGGCAGGTGGACGAGGTACTCCGCACCCAGGGCCGCAAGCAGCCTCGCCTCCCGGCCGAAGTCGACGATCGCTTTGTCCAGCGCGTCCCGGCCCTTGTGCAGGCCGGCGAAGACGGTGCCGCCGCAGACGCTGAGACCTCGCCTGGCGAGCTCGTCCTTGAGCTGCTCGGGATCCTGCGGCATGAAGCCCTGGGGGCCCAGCTCGGTGTGGACGTATCCGACCCGGGAGATCTCGTCCAGGTAGACGTCCCAGGTCACCTGGTTCGGGTCGCTCGCGAACCAGACTCCCCACGAGTCGGGGGCGGTGCCGAGCCGGAGCTTGGACAGGTCGGACATCAGCGGTTCTCCAGACGAGCTCATGGGTGGGTCACTTGGCGGTTGGGAAGTGGAAGCTGGCGTCGTTGGCGTGGTCGACGTGTGGCCAGCGGGCGGTGACGACCTTGGACCGGGTGTAGAACGAGACGCCTTCGGGGCCGTGGATGTGCTTGTCGCCGAACAGCGAGGCCTTCCAGCCGCCGAAGGAGTAGTAGGCCATCGGGACCGGCACCGGGACGTTGATGCCGATCATCCCGACGTGGACCCCGCGCTGGAACCGACGGGCGGCCTCGCCGCTATTGGTGAAGATCGCGGTGCCGTTCCCGTACGGGTTGGCGTTGATCAGCGCGATCGCGTCGTCGACGTCGTCGGTCCGGACGACCGACAGCACCGGCCCGAAGATCTCCTCCCGGTACACGTCCATCTGCGTGGTGACCCGGTCGATCACGGTCGGGCCGACGAAGAACCCGTGCTCGTGGCCCGGGACGGTGAGTCCCCGGCCGTCCACGGCGAGGGTGGCGCCCTGGTCCGCGCCGGTGCCGATCAGGCCGGTGATCCGTTCCTGTGCGGCCCGGGTGACCACCGGCCCCATCTCGCTGTGGGCGTCGCGTCCCGAACCCACCTTGACCGCGCGGGCCCGGTCGGCAACCGCCTGCACGATCCGGTCTCCGGCGGCACCCACCGCGACTGCCGCGGAGATCGCCATGCACCGCTCCCCCGCCGACCCGAACGCCGCGGCGGCCAGGTGGTCCGCGGCGAAGCCGATGTCGGCATCGGGGAGGATGATCGCGTGGTTCTTCGCGCCACCCAGCGCCTGGACCCGCTTGCCGGTCGCGGTGCCCCGCTCGTGGATGTACCGCGCGATCGGGGTCGAGCCGACGAACGAGACCGCCGCGACCTCGGGTGAGTCCAAGATCGCGTCCACCGCGGTCTTGTCGCCGTGCACCACGTTGAACACCCCGTCCGGCAGCCCCGCCTCGGCCCACAGCTCCGCGATCCTCATCGACGCCGACGGGTCCCGCTCCGAGGGCTTGAGCACGAATGTGTTGCCGCACGCGATCGCCACCGGGAACATCCACATCGGGACCATCGCCGGGAAGTTGAACGGCGTGATCCCCGCGACCACCCCGAGCGGCTCCCGGAACGAGAACGTGTCCACACCGGTCGACACCTGGTCGGAGTACTCGCCCTTCAGCAGGGTCGGGATCCCGCACGCGAACTCCACCACCTCCAGCCCACGCTGCACCTCACCCAGCGCATCGGAAAGCACCTTGCCGTGCTCGTCGGTGATCAGCTCAGCGATCTCTCCCGCGTGCCGGTTCACCAGCTCACGGAACGCGAACAGCACCTTGGTACGCCTGCTCAGCGACGTCTGCGACCACTCGACGAAGGCATCCCGCGCCGCCGCGATCGCCTGTTCGACGTCGGCCGTGGAACCCAGGACCACCTCGGCCTGCTGCTCACCGGTGGCGGGGTTCCAGACCGGCGCGGTTCGGTCCGACCCGCCTTCGGTCGTCACGCCGTTGATCCAGTGCTCGATCGTTCTCAACGGAAGGCCCTTCTGTGGGAGGTTGTCGATGGCAGTTGAAGTGCGGAAATGCTAGCACGTGCTAGGTTCATGTCAGGACATCATGACTTTTAATTGGTCTCACTGGCTGGCCGTGATGGGGCGGGGATTGCCCACCCCGTCACGGCCCGACTTGGGTTCAGGCGAGCGGCTTGCCCTGTCTGAGCCGCTTGACGCCCTCGCTGCCCTCCACCACCGCCGCGGTGAGCTCCTCGACACTGGTGTCCTCGCTCTTGACGTCGAGGATCTTGCGTCCGTGGTTCATCACGATGTGGCGGTCGCACACCTTGTACGCGTGGTGCAGGTTGTGGGTGACGAGCACCGAGCTGACCCCCTCGCCCTTGAGGTGGAGGAGGTAGTTCAGCAGCGCCTCGGTGGCCCTGACGGCGAGCGCGCTGGTCGGCTCGTCGAGGATCAGCAACGAGCGCTTGAAGTGGACCGCCCGCGCGATCGCGACTGCCTGCGCCTGGCCGCCGGAGAGCGATCCGACCAGCTGCTTGGCGCTCTTGATGCCCTCGATGCTGACTACGCTGTCCAGGATCTCCGTCGTAATGGCGTCCATCTTCCTGAGTTTGAGGAAGCCCATCCGGTTGGTGATCTCGCGACCGGCGAAGATGTTGCGGGTGATCGACATCGTCGGAACCAATGCCGAGTCCTGGAAGATGGTCTCCACACCGCGTCGCTCGGTCTCGGGCCGGGTGACGCGAGTGAGTTCTTCGCCTTCCCACTCGTAGCGGCCGCTCGTCATCGGCACGACGCCGGACATGATCTTCACCAGGGTGGACTTGCCGGCGCCGTTGTCGCCCAGGAGGCCGACGACTTCGCCGCGTCCGATGGTGAAGGACACGTTGTTCAGGACCGTGTTGGGGCCGTACTTCTTGGTTACTCCCTCGAGCTGGAGCAGGGCGTCCGAGGTGTGCCCCGGCCCGCTCGGCGCGGGGATCCGTTCCTGTGTGGTGGTCATGTCGCCTTGCCCTCCATGAACTTGTTGAAGACCGCGGCGATGACGATGCTCACGCCGAGGAACAGCTGGACGTAGAAGCCGGGCGCGTTGCCGAGGATGAGTCCGTTCTGGATCGTGAGGATGAGGGCCGCGCCGACGATCATGCCGAAGATCGAGCCGCGGCCGCCGGTGAGCGAGCACCCTCCGACGACGGCGGCTGCGATGGCCAACAGGGTGTAGTCCTCAGTGGTGCCCGGCTGCATCCCCGACGTCCGGCCGACGATGAGCGAGGCCGCTATCCCGGTCATCAGACCCATGAATGCGAAGGCCTGCAGGCGCACCACGTTCGGCTTGATCGAGACGGCCTTGGCGGCGCCCGCGTTGCCGCCCACGGCGTACACCTTGTTGCCGACGCGGTGACGGTGGAGGAAGAACCAGGCGACCACGCCGATCAGGAGCAGCCAGACGATCTGCGAGCGGAAGTACCCGTAGTCGCCGGCGAAGATGTCGATCATGGTCTCCGTGCGGACCCCCGGGGCGAACGTCGCAGGTGCGGTGCCGTTGACGTAGATGCTCGCGCCGGTCCAGAAGAAGGACATGCCCAAGGTCGCGATGAACGACGGGATCCTGGTCAGCACCACGATGAGGCCGTTGACGAGCATGACTGCCATGCCGACCACGACGGTGATCAGGAGCGCGGTGGGCCAGGACGTCTCGTTGGCGGTCTTGATGAAGACGACCCCACAGAGCCCGACCACCGCCCCGATGGAGAGGTCGAACTCGCCGGCGATCATCAGCACCCCGGCTCCGATGGCGAGCACGGCGAGGACCGGGATGTTCTGCGACAGGACGCCGGACAGGTTGGTGGGCTCCAGGAACGGGAAGCCCGTCGAGTTCACCGAGCCCGCGATGAGGAAGGCCACCAGGATCGCCCCGTAGACGATGCTGATCTCGAGGGCGCCCCGCCCGCGGAGGTAGTACAGGTTGTCCTTGAGCCGTTCGGTGAAGGTCGTCGGCTGACTGTCGGCCAGTCGCCGCTTCGTGGTCGGCTCGTCCACGGACAACGGCGCAGCCTGCCCGGAGTCGCGACCGCCGGAGTCGTCGGAAGTCTTGATGGTCATCGGCTTCTCACATCTCTTGTGCCGGTGATGGCTGCGGATCCGCAGCCTCGAGGTTTCGGGGGTGGAGCGGACCGCTCCCTGATGAGTGGGTGCGGCCCGCTCCCCTGATGGGACGCGCTTCTACCAGCGGACGCCTTCGAGGTCCGGGTCCTCGAGGACATTGACGTTGTCCTTGTCGATGAGCTCGTTGCCGCCGGAGTTGATGTTCGCGGGCGAGAGGCCGAAGTCCAGGTAGAGCACGGCCTGCATGACCGTCTGGTAGCCCTGGATGTAGCCCTGCTGGTCAGCAGTGGCGATGATCCGGCCGTTCTTGATCCCGTCGATGACCTGGGGCGAGGTGTCGAACCCGACGATCGGGACCTCGACGCCGGCCGCGTCCTCTGCCGCAACAGCATTGCGGTGCGGTGTGCCACCCAGGGGCACGATTGCCTTGACGTCCTTGTTCGCCGTGAGCCATGACGTCATCGCGTCGAGAGCAGCTCCGTCCTCGCCCGTGGTCTGGAGGTACTCGCACTTCACACCGACCGTCTCGAGCACCGACTCGACCCCACCGCCACGCTGGATGGCGTACTGCTGGGTCGGCTCCTCGGCCGGGCAGAGGACCTTGTCACCGGCTTGGAGGTCCACCTCCTCGAGCAGCCGCTCCCCGACCAGCTTGCCGACCTCGACGAAGTCCTGTCCGACGAAGGCCTTCACACAGTCCTCCGCCACCTCTGCCGGAGGCACGTTGAACGCGAACACCGGGATGCCCGCGTCTGCGGCCTCGCACACGGCGCCCTCCCAGGAGGGGTCGTTGAACGGGATGAACATGGCCGCGGGCTTGCTGGCGATCGCCGAGCTGATCAGGTCGGTCATGGTGCCGACGTCGTCCTTGGCGGTCTGGTCGGTGATGTCGAGGTTCCCGAGCTCGGCAGCGTCCTTGGCGCCGGTGAGCATCTGGTTCCAGAAGGCGTCGGCTGCTGGGTCGTAGAAGGTGATGAAGTAGGCGTCGCGGTTCTCGGCACGGCCTCCGAAGCCGTCCTCGAGGGCGCCACCCTCGCCGCCGCCGCCGCCACCGCCGTCGTCGGCACAGGCGCTGAGGATGAGGAGAAGGCTTGCGGCAACCGCGCCGAGAACGGCTCGCCGCCACCCGGAAGGGGTGGTGATGACGTGGGACACGAGGTTCAGTTCCTCTCGGGAGTGCTCGACCAAGGGTGCCGATACCAGCCGGCTTGCCCTTGAGATCGGGCGGTGGTTCTGGCGCCTTGTGGCGCTGGTCACACAGTGAACTAGCACGTGCTAGTCCCTGTCAATACCCTTGGCTGAAACACTTACTGGCACGTGCAAGATGCCGGCCTCCCCGACCGAATGTTCAGACAAACTCTTGACAACCACTAGCACGTGCTAGTTTCCTTGTGACCACCGCCACACAGCACCGATAGAAGAAGAAACCGACATCGCGCGCCCATGGATTCCGGGAGCAGGGTGTCGACGCTGATGGTGCATGCCGATCAACTCGACGGAGGAAACGCGATGGCCCACGCAACAACCGGCACCATGGCAGCGGACCACCCCCCGCTGCCCCCCGATGCCCCCGGTCCGCACAACAGGAGGCTCGGTCTGATCGCAGTCATCGCCACCTTCGGCGGATTGCTGTTCGGCTACGACACCGGGGTGATCAACGGCGCCCTGACCCCGATGAAGGACGACCTGGGACTGACCGCCTTCACTGAGGGCTTCGTCGTCAGCATCCTCATCTTCGGCGCCGCCTTCGGTGCGCTGATCGGAGGCCGGTTGGCCGACAAGTACGGCCGCCGGCACAACATCTTGATACTGGCGGGGATCTTCGCGATCGGCACGCTCGGCTGCGTCTTGTCGCCAAGCTGGCCGATTCTGGCGTTCTTCCGGTTCGTTCTAGGTCTCGCCGTCGGCGGCGCCTCGGCCACCGTGCCGGTCTACCTTGCCGAGGTCTCGCCGTACGAGAAGCGCGGCAGCCTGGTCACCCGCAACGAGGTGATGATCGTCTCGGGCCAGTTTGCCGCCTTCGTGATCAACGCCATCATCTTCAACGTCTGGGGCGAGCACGACTCGGTCTGGCGGTTCATGCTGCTCGTCGCTGTGCTGCCGGCCTTCGCACTGTTCTTCGGCATGCTGAGGATGCCGGAGAGTCCACGCTGGCTCTCCTCCCAGGACCGCGACGACGAAGCCCTCGCGGTGCTCAAGCAGGTCCGCTCGCCCCAGCGTGCCGAGGCGGAAATGGCCGAGGTGCACGCGCTCGCGTTGGAGGAGAAGGAAGCCCAAACCGGCGGCTGGGCCGACCTGGCCGTGCCGTGGATCCGGCGCCTGCTCCTGGTAGGCATCGGGCTCGGTGTCTTCCAGCAGTTCACTGGCATCAACTCGATCATGTACTACGGCAGCCAGCTGCTCGAGGACGCCGGCTTCTCCGCCGACGCCGCGATCCTCGGCAACACCCTGTTTGGCCTGGCCAGCGTCCTGGGCATCTCCGCGGGCATCCTGGTCATGAACAAGATCAATCGCCGCGGCATGCTTCTGGGTGGGTTTGCGCTGACCACCTTCTTCCATCTGCTGGTCGGGCTGACAGCGCTGTTGATGCCAGATGACAGCCCCGCCAAGCCGTACGTCATCCTGACCTTCGCGGTCCTGTTCGTCTTCTCCATGCAGGGCACGATCGGCCCGCTGGTGTGGCTACTGCTGGCGGAGATCTTCCCGCTGAAGATCCGCAGCTTCGCCATGGGCGTCTGCGTCTTCTGCCTGTGGATGGCCAACGCCAGCGTCGCGTTCGGATTCCCGCCGGTCGTCGATGCGTTGGGCATCGCCCCGACGTTCTTCATCTTCGCTGGCCTGGGCGTGGCCGCCCTGATCTTCATCGCCACCATGGTCCCCGAAACCCGCGGCGTGACCCTGGAGGAGTTCGAAGACTCCTTCAAGGCTGCCCACAGCTGACAGGAGAAACATCCATGACCGTTCTCGTAGCCGTACCCGACAGCCCAGAAGGCGTCGCCGCCCTGGCCGCAGCAGCAGCCGAAGCGCAACTGCTGGGCACTGACCTCGTCGCCATCAACCTGGCCCTCACCCCGCTCGACACCAGCGCCATCCCGGCCTCCACCTCCGTCACTGTCGTGGAACGACACGGCAAACCCGACCGCGACCCAGTCGTGGCCGTGCTCGCCGACATCGAGGAGTACAAGGCACAGCGACTGGTCATCGGCGTCAAGCGCCGAACGCCGGTCGGCAAGGCCCTTCTGGGCAGCGTCAGCCAACGCCTGCTACTGGACTCCCCCGTTCCGGTCCTGGCCGTCAAGCTCACAGAGGACCAGCAGTGACGCTCCTCGGCCGGCACAGAGATCGCTGTCGGAGTGAGCCATGCCGCTGGTGAGGATCGACGTACAAGAGGGCCGAACCCCCGAGTTGCTGCGGAGCATCGCTGACACCGTGCAACAGGTGATGCTCGACGTGTTCGCAGCCCCACCAGGGGACCGCTACCAGATCATCACCGAGCACCCGGTTGGCCACGTCATCGCCGAAGACACCGGCCTGGGCTTCGAGCGCACGGCCGCGGTGACGGTGATCCAGATCTTCCAGCAGGGCAGGTCGGAGGATCAGAAGCGCGCCGCGTACCGGGAGCTGGCGTCGCGACTCTATGAGGACTGTCGCGTCCCCCCGACCGACCTGGTCATCTCGATCGCGACCAACGGCCGAGAGGACTGGTCCTTCGGGCTCGGCAGGGCGCAGTTCCTCGAAGGCGATCTCTGAGACCGCCGACGATAGCCCGCCGAATCCGCAGATCACCGTCCTTGGCGGCTCATGGAACCAGTCCGGTCTGGTAAGCGCTCACGACAGCTGGCGCTCGGGTTCGGACGGGCGCGGCCACTCCTGGCCGGTCGCGCCGACAACGACAAGGATCAACGCCGCGGCAGCCACGAACGACGCGGCGGCGAGGGTGCTCTTTCGGCCATGCACGCACCACGTCAACGGCTCAGACGGGATCGACGACGCGGAGGTGGCGAATCGAGGCGGAACTCGTGAGGCTGGCACTCTTGTCCGAGTCGGAGCAGGGGTGCGACGCTCGACCGCGAAAGAACGCGGGTCGCGAAGCGTCCGCCGTCCGCGCACCGTCCCGCTACGCGAACCTCTGCGGCGCCTTACGACACCGCGGCCGCCGCCGATTCCGATCACCGCAAGCGGATCCCCCTGCGGACGGGGTCGGCGGCGGGCAGCAGGCTGAGGTAACGCAACAAGTCAGACATGTCGTTGGGAAAGTCAATATTCGACCGACCCCCGCGCGGCGCACTGTAAAGAGATCAGAGGGGATCGTGGTGGCTCCACGCACGCGCTGTATGCACCTTCCTTGAGCTCGACACTTGTTGAGCCGGCGAACGCACGACATGAGGTCCGGCGCAGCGGATCTAAGGTGGGTGCCCGATGTGTGGAGGACCGCCTCCAAGTGAGAGTCGTGCACCTCGAGCCGACGACCGGTCGGCTCTCGCACGTCGGAGTCCCCGCATGTCACGATCTCGTCCTGTCTCGCGCCAGTTTGCCACCACATACGCAGCCGGCGTCCTCACGACCCTGCTGGCGTTTTCGGCCGGCCTGGTGTGGGCCGGCCCGCCGACGTCAGCCGCGCCGTCGCCGCTGGCGGTTGCACCGGCGGCCGTCGGCGGGCCTGGTGCCCCCGCGCTTGCGTACACGGCCAACGATGACGGTGGCAACGTCGAGATCCGCGACGTCGTTGCCGGCACGACGACCAACCGTTCGTCGGCGTACAACCAGGGAGACGACGTCGCTGCCGGCGACGTCGACGGCGACGGTGGCGACGAGGTCGTCGTTGGCAACGACCTGGGGACCAACGACTTCAGTGGAGCCATCGACGTCGTGCAGGCCGACGGGTCGAGCACCAGGTTCGTCGTGCAGCGCTACGACGGAGGCGACGACGAGGTGGCAGTCGGGCAGTTGGTCAAGGGCGGGCCTGCCGAGATCGCCGTCGCGAGCACCGATCTCGGCACGGTCACGGTCTTCGACGGCACGGGCAAGGAGCTGGCTCGGGTGCCGACCGCATTCGGGCACGTCGATGCCCTCGACTTGGGCGACGTCAACGGTGACGAGGTCGAGGAGATCCTCGTCGCCAATGCCGACGGCGAGTCCGACGGGCGCGTCGACGTCCTCGACCTGGCGGGAGAGGCCGTCCACCCGGCCGTCAATACGTCCTACGACGACGACGACGGCGACGATGCTTTCGCCGCCGGCGACGTCACGGGCGACGGGCTCGCCGACCTGGTCGTGGCCAACACCGAGGGCGACGGCCGGATCGACGTCCACGACCTGCACGGCGGCGAACCGGACACGGCGTTCGACTTCCCCAGCGCCTACGACAACCCCAACGAGGTTGGCGCCGAGTCCACCGACGCCCTCGGCGTCGGTGACGTCACGGGGGACGACCGCGAGGACGTCCTGATCGCCAACACCGAGGGCGGCCGCGTCGACGTGCACAACCTGGCTCCCGGGGACAACGACGACGACTTCCCCAGCGGCTACGACGACGACGACCGGTTCACCGTCGGCCAGGCCCGGATCGCGGACCTGGACTCCGATGGCATCCCCGACCGGGTCGAGCTCGACGGCGTCGTGTCCCAGTACGGCACCAGCCCCTGCCGCAAGGACGTCATCGTCGAGTCCGACGTCATGGTGGACACGTCCGGAGACGCCGACGACCACTCCCACCGACCCAGCCAACAGGCCATCGACGACGTCGTCGACGCCTTCGCAGCCATCGACATCCCCGGCGTGGTCGACTGCCCCTACCCCGGCGAGGACGCCGGAGACGGCATCCGGCTCACGGTAACCGAGCAGGCCATCGACATGGAGACGCTCGCCCACGACGACCTGCTGCGGCTCCCCCAGGAGTTCGACGCCCTCAAGGCCGACCACTTCGACGCCGCCGCCGCCGACCGGTTCGTGCACTACGCGATCTGGGCTCACGAGTTCAGCACCGGCAGCGGTCGCCAGTCCGGGGGCCGGGCCGACGCGGGCGTTGACGACCAGGACTTCGTGATGGCGCTGAGCGACCCGACGTCCCAGGGCAGCCCAGCGGTGCAGGCCTCGACGTTCATGCACGAGCTCGGGCACACGATCGGCCTGCGCCACGGCGGCTTCGAGAACCTTAACTGCAAGCCGAACTACCTGAGCGTCATGAACTACTCCTACCCCTTCGGCCCGGTCGACTCGACGGGCACCGCCCAGCTGGAGTTCTCCGACTCCGACCTGCCCGACCTGCTGGAGACGGCGCTCGACGAGACCGTCGGCATCCAGGACCCGGAGTCCCACCAGGCCACGTTCACCGACGGCAAGGGGCAGCTCCAGGAGGAGATCTCGGGCCGCGCCCTGGACTGGAGCGGCGACAACGCCGACGGACAGGGCTCGGCCTCCGACGACACCGGCGTCAGCGCCGACATCAACGCGTTCAACGACACCCTGACGGGGCTCGAGGACTGCAACACCGGCGAGGAAAAGGGGAAGAAGACCAGACTCCAGGGCTTCGACGACAGGGATGCCCTGCGCGAGGACCTCGACGCCCTCGACTTCGACGGCCAAGAGCTCCCCGAGCTGTCGGCCGCGGACCTGGCCCACCATCTGGGCGAGCTCGAGCAGACGGCGTTCCCCGACACGACCACTCGGCTAGACGCCCCTCGCCCCGACTTCCACGAGGCCAGCCACGGCGTCGCCGTCGACGACCAGTACGTCTACGCCACCCACGGCTACAAGACCATCACCCAGCCGGTCACGTCCGACCGACCCGGCTCGCTGGTCGTTGTCGACCGAGACACCATGCAGGTCGTCGACCGGATCGAGGTGGGGTTCGGCGCGACCGCCGTCGCACTCGACCACGGCCGCGACCTCGCCTACGTCGTCAACCGAGGCAAGGAGGACTACAGCCTGTCGGTCGTCGACACCAACACACGCGAACAGATCGACGAGATCGACCTGGGCCAGAACCCAGTCGACGTGGCGGTCAACACCCAGCGCAACAGGATCTACGTCGCCAACGCGTTCCAGCAGTCGATTCAGGTCATCGACGGCGCAAGCCGAACGGTCGTCGACAGCATCCCGGTCGGCCCCGGGCTGACCAGTGTCACGGTCGACGAGAACACCGGCACCGTCTGGTACACGGCGTTCGTCCACAACCCCAGCACGTCTTTCTCACACCTGGGGACGATCGTCGACGACGGCTCCACCCAGCCTCATCTGCTCGCGCCGATCAGCCTCGGGCCCGGGACCGTGCGGCCGGCGGACGTGGCCATCGACCACCTGCTGGCCCGGGTCTACGTCGGCAACCTGGGGGTGGGCCTCCCCGTCGAGGCACCCTCAGTGTCCGTCGTACACCGCAACACCCGTCAGGTGCTGGCCAAGGTCGCGGTCAACGGCCCGATCCGCGCGATCACGACCGACCCCGACGCCGGACTGGTCTTCGCCGTCGGCGACCGGGGCGTCAATGTGCTCGGCACGGGAGTCACCAGCGTGCTCCGGTTCTTCCCCGCTGAGCTGCCGTTCTCGGTCGGAGTAGGCCCCGGGGCGACCCGCCAGCTCTACGTCGGCGACTTCCTGACCGGTGAGCTGCGGAGGCGCAACTACGGCGCCGGCGCGCCCTGACCTTTCAGGCTCGTGCCGGCACCCACTGACGGCAAGTCGGGTGGGGGCCCTGTCGGCCCCCCACTCTCCGACGCGGAGGAGGCGGCTAGGCCGAGGGAGGGGCGCGCGCTGACACCGACGTACCGGATCCCACCACCCGACAGGAGCAGCACCAGTGACCGCACCCGAGCACCACGTCGTCAACCACGACCGAAGCGGCGCAGGTGCGGCCCCCGCGCAATGAAGATTGACGCGGCGCCCGCGGGACAGTTTGGCGTGATGATCGTCCACGTCGGCGGCGTGCGTTTCCGGCTGACGGGTCCCGTCCGCTACACGCTGACCGGCGTAGACGGTGGACTAGGTCCGGGTGGTCTGCCCCCGCGTGGGGGTGCCGGTCCACTACGAGGGCTGGACCCACTTCGCCGACGGCCCATCCGAACTGAAGCGGGCGCTCGACGCCGCCCCCGCAGACGTCAGTGCCCGGATCCGGAGGCTGCCGATCGGCATGCGCACCGAGCTCTGAGGGCCCTTCATCCGGCGGCCGGCTCACGGCGCCGCTGACCATGGGCCGACCTACCTGCCCGGACGAGGTCGGCGACCCGGAGCAGTGTGTTGGGGCAGTGCTCGTCGCGCAGTGCGGTCGCAGCCGGACATCGCCGATCGTCGGAGTCAGGCTCGTGCCGCGACCCTCCGGCCAACAATCCGCCGGAGTCGCCTGTAGGTCGGGCCGAAGCGCTCCGCACCGATCCGAAGGTGCCTCATACCGCGAATGCCCCTTGGTGCATCGTCCCGGTAGCGGATCCCATGTGGGACGACGCCGGCTCGACCAGCAAGCGGACATCGGGCGTCGCTGTAAGCCATTCCGCATGCGGTGACCAACCCTCCGGCGGCCGAGCCATAGCCTCGGCGCCCTAGATGGTTGCGGAAACGGTTCGCCCTCGCGCCAGAGCTTCCACTCGCCCTCGTTGATGCTCATCTGGTAAATGCGGCAAATGCCGTGCTCGTCGGAGTGAAGTCGGATGTAGGTGTTGTTCGCCGCGTCGCAGCCCATGATGGAGATGCCGTCCGGAGCTTCTGGCATGTCGACCGCGGAGCGCTCGACCAGGTGGACGCCGGAGTCGTGCCACTCGGTACAGGCGCGCGTCACCCGGCCAAGGAGGTCCTTCCGGCGGGCTGGCTTCTAGGGTCCACTCACCGACGAGCGGTTCAAGCCTCCTCACGGCGTCCTCGGCTGTTGGCTGATCCATGCGTCCTCCGAACCGATGTGAGAACTGTGACAGAGGGCCTGTGGGCGCGCGTCACTGGCTGAAGTAGGTCCTTAGCAGTGGGGCCATGACGTCTGGGTTGACCACGTGGTCCTGCCCGTCGAGGCTCCTGCGTTCCGCATGCGGCAGCGCCTCTGCGGCCGCGTCCGCGATCCGGTCGAAGTAGTCCGACGGCAGTCCGGCGAAGTAGGGGGATGTGATCGTGCCCTCGGTGAGAACCAGGATCGGCTGGGTGATCGTCCCGAGGCGGTCCGTCGGGAGCACGTAGCGACTCTGGAAGAGGGGGTCGTGGACGAGCGTCGACGCGAGACCTACCGAGGGTGCCCAGAGGGGCGTCCCCTTCCCGGCGGCGATGTCCGCGTCGGTGCCACCGGTCATCCGCATGAACAGTTCGAGGACCTCCTCGTTCTGGCCAGCATCGTGAGCAGCCTGGGTGTCCACGAGGTACCGCTCGATCCGCGGGCGAACGTCGTCACCGGTCGCGTATGGCAGGTCCCAGACGACGATCTTGTCGATGGCCGAGCCTGCCGCGGCGGCTTCCAGCGCCAGCGCGCCCCCCGAGGATGCACCATACAGGTGTGCCGAGCCACCGGCCGCGGCGATCAGCGCGTCCAGGTCCTCGACCTCCCGCTCCACGGCGTACGGTGGGGTGTCGCCGCTGGGTGCGCGGCCGCGGCGGGCATAGTTGAAGACGGTGAAGTGCTCGGCGAGCAGCGCGGCCAACGGGGCGTTCTCGCCGCCGTCGTCGAGCACGCCGCCCACCAGGATGACCGCGGGTCCGGTGCCCTGGCGGTCGTAGGCGATGGAGGTGCCGTCTGCCGAGGTCACCCAGAATGTCATCTCGCTCATCTCTTCATTCCTTCCCTGCACGGGGGTCAACGCCGGGGCCCGTCGCCGTGCCGTGTGTAGCCGATGACGGTGCCGTCGGCGGAGGTCACAGTGTCCATACTCCTAATTTAGGAGCATGCACTCCTGTTGTCAAGTACACTCGGGTGCATGAGCAAGAAGAGGCTGTTCGACGACCCCTGCGGCATCGCGCGAGCGCTGAACGCGGTCGGCGAGCGGTGGGCGTTGCTCGTCGTGCGGGAGCTGGTCTTCGGCCCGAAGCGCTACTCCGACCTGCACCGCGGGCTGCCGCAGATGAGCCAGAACGTCCTCGCCCAGCGGTTGCGCGAGCTCGAAGCCGACGGCCTGGTGCGGCGAAGGCGCCTGGGACCGCCTGCGTCCGCCGCCGTGTATGAACTCACCGAGCGCGGGCAGGAACTGGAGCCCGTGCTCCGCGCGCTCGCCCACTGGGGCAGCCGCGCACCGCTGCCCGAGGACGGCGCGGCGGAACTGAGCGTCGACGCGCTGCTGTTCGCCCTGCGCGCCACCTTCGATCCGGCACTGGCGGGTGAGCTGTCGCTGCGCTGCCAGCTGGACGTCGCGGGCGACCGGTTCCGCATCACCGTTGCGGGCGGGCGCCTCGAGTTGGACCGCGGTGAGCACGCCGAACCCGATGCGCGGCTGACCGTGCCGGAGGCGGCGACATTGCGCGATCTGGTGTTCGCCGGTGCGGCGCTGCACGACGCCGTCGAGCGGGCAGACACCGAGGTGGCGGGCGATACCGCGCGGCTCGCCGCACTGCTGCGCTGCTTTCCCGCAGCAGTGCGGTATCCGGCGCCACAGGACCCCGGGCCGCCGGATCCCGTGTAGCCGGATCCCCTGTCGCCGGGCCCCGTTTCACCTGGCCCCGGGTCACCGAACGCCGAACTCCCGGGTCCCGCCGTCAGCGCAGGAAGTCGTCGGGGGTGAGCGGCAGTCCGCGGACCCCGGACACCGGTGGCGAGGTTACGCCCGCCGACAGTTCAGACTCCGCGGGCTCGCGGAACTCATCGCCGAGACGACGACGCACCACTTGGATAAGCGACCCGCAAGCCCAACGCCTGGCGCTGGTGCACGACCCGGCATGATCGACTTGTTGCAGTAGCCCATCCGCATCCGGGGCTAACTTGGCACTCCGGCCCCGCTCCTGCGTACGTCGTTAACCTTGCGGCGATGCGCGCGCCCCACGAGCACCCAGCCCTCGGAGCCGAAGTGTCGAGGATCTGCTTCGCAGCGTGCGTCAGGATCGGCGCCGTCAGGTACTCCCACGTGGTGATGGGCGACCCTACTGCCGGGCGTCGGCGCCCTGGCCCGCCCGTCCGGGGTGACCCGCCTTCTGCGGGTAGAGCGTCTCGCCGCGCGCCAGCATGTCCACCATCTCGGTGATCTTGCGGGCCCGGCTCTCAGCGCGCTTCATGCTCTCGACGCGATGGATCAGCGCGAACCGGTTGGCGCTCGTGAGCACGTCGAACATCGCCTGCGCGTCCGGCTCCGCCGCGATCGCCGCGGCCAGGTCGTCGGGCGCCTGGCGGGTCGCCGGACCGGCGTACGCCGCGTCCCACCGCCCGTCGGCGCGCGCGGCCTCGACCGCGGCGCGCCCGGCGTCGGTCATCCGGCCCTGCTCCTCGAGCGTCGCCACGAGCGCGACGTTTCGCTGGGACCAGCTGCCCTTGGGGCGGCGCGGGGTGATGCGCACGGTGTAGCTGTCCTCGTCGCGCTTGCCGGCCTGGCCGTCGATCCAGCCGAAGCAGAGCAGTTCCTCGACCGCGCTCGCCCACGTGGTCGTGGTGTCCGAGCCGCCTTTCTTGGTCAGCACCAGCCTCACGCCGGGCGACGTCGCGTGGTGCTCTTCGAGCCACGCCCGCAGCGCGGCCGGGTCGGTCACGAGCAGCTCGGGCAGCAGGGTTGCCGGGCTCTGGAGATGTCAGGCACCGAGGAGGCCGCGTACGGTCGACAACCAAAGCGCTGCAGGTGGTCCTGGGCGGCGAGCGCGATGCGGAACTCCTGCTCGCTGACTCCAGCGAGGCACACCTCAAGAGAGCACTCACCCTGATCGAGGACGGTCCAGCCGCCTGCGGTGTGGTCTCGCCTCACGACTGTCCCGCAGTGCGGCGCGCGCAGACTCTGGTGTTTCGCAACAGCGAAGACCTCGATGCGTGCCCGCACCTCCAGGGACGCCCAACCGGACCGCTGTCCGCGACCTGCGTCCCTATGAGCGTGGGCGGAGCATCGGCGTGCTGCACACGACTTCCGAGGTGGGCAACCCACCCGTGGGCAGCCGACCTCGGCGCCCTCGAGGCCATCGCTTCCCAGGCCGGCTCGCAGATCGGGATGCTGCGGGTCATGTCGGCCACCACCCTGCAAGCAGCCACTGATCCGCTGACCGGCATGCTGAATCGCCGGTCGCTGGAGAACAAAGCCACGAAATGATCCGCCGAGGAACGCCTTTCACACTGGCGATGGGCGACCTCGATCACTTCAAGCGCCTCAACGACACCCACGGCCACGACGCGGGCGACCGGGCACTGCGACTCTTCGCACGCACCACCTTGCGGGTGCTCCGTGCAGAAGCCGATTCGGAGGCGAGGAGTTCGTCTTCGTGTTTCCCGACCGCACCGTCATCGAGACCGTTGGTGCCCTGGAACGACTCAGACAAGAAGTGCTGCTCGCCCTGACCGCCGGCACCGTGCCCGGGTTCACTGCCAGCTTCGGCGTGGCGCACTCCCATCAGGCACCCTCGCTCGAGGAACTCTGTCGGATCGCGGACAGTGCCCGGTTCCGAGCCAAACGCGAAGGACGGGACCGAATCATCACCGACGACGTGCCCCAACCCTTCCAAAACTGACCAACCAGGCGCAACACCTGCAGCCACGGCTCGCCCAGCATGAACCGCTCAACCACAACTGCGGGGACCAGACGAGTACCGAGCCGAGTCCACATCACGCGGACACCCGCGGGCCACGCGGTCATAGGTTGAGAAAGCGACCGCCCGGGTGCGTGTAGAAGGGGGAATAGGCGCATCTCCGGGCAGCAGTTCCGGTCAGGGAACGGCTTACGGCGCGAGTCATCCTCGACGACCATGTTCGAGTCGACGACGAAGCCCATCGCCGTAAGCGGATCCGCTTGCGGGCGCCTTGAGCAGAGCTTCCGGCGATGGCAGGACCGAGCGCGACGGTGAGCCAGCCGGCGCCGCTCCTATGCTTCGTCGAGTCGTGAGGGGTCCGTGGTCAGCGACTTTCCGCGCGTCCGGATGACTTCCTGGTACCAGGCGAAGGAGTCTTTCGGCGTACGACGTCCACTGCCCTTCCCCCAGTCGTCCTGGTCGACGTGGATCATCCCGTAGCGCTTCTTCATCTCCGAGGTGCCGCTGCTGATGATGTCGATGGGGCTCCACGCGAGGAACCCCAGCACGTCGACACCGTCGGCCAGTGCCTCACCGACCTGGATCAGATGCCGGCGGAAGTAGTCGATGCGGTAGTTGTCATGTACGACGCCGTCGGCGCCGACCTGGTCGATCGCGCCGACTCCGTTCTCGGTGATCAGCAGCGGAATCTGGTAGCGGTCCCAGTAGCGGTTGAGCGCGTGGCGGAGTCCGACCGGATCGATCTGCCAGCCCCATTCGGTCCGCTCGAGCAGCTCGTTCCTCGCCCTTGCCTCCGAGGCTGCCCAGCCCTTCGCCTCGAAGATGCTCGCCCCATCCTGCACGACCTCGCTCGAGTAGTAGCTGAGCGCCAGGAAGTCGATCGTGCCTTCGGCCAGCAGCTCGGCATCGCCTGGCTGCTCAGGCAGGTGGAGCCCCTGCTCCCGCAGGTACCGCCGAGCGTGTCCCGGGAACCGGCCGCGGACCATGACGTCGGAGGCGGTCATGGACTCCTGGAGGTAGTGCAGGGCAGCCAGGTTGTCGGCTGGTGAGGTGGAGCGCGGGTAGACGGTGACGTCGAGGATCATCGACCCGTGACGGGCCTGGGGGGCCAGCTCCCGACCCAGCTGGATCGCCATCGCGTTGCCCAGGAGCTGGTGGTAGACGGCGTCCCAGATGCGCTGCCGCGGGTCGGGTTCATCGCCGGTGAGCACGCCGAGACTGGCGAAGGGGTCGAAGAAGCCGGTGTTGATCTGGTTGAAGGCGATCCAGTGGTCGACGAGGTGGCCGAGTGAGCCCAGGACGGCTCGGCAGTAGCGCTCCCAGAACGTGAGCAGCCGCCGGTCCGACCAGCCGCCGTACTCCTTGACGAGGTGGATCGGGATCTCGTAGTGGGAGATGGTCACGATCGGGGTGATCCCGTGCGAGCGCATCTCGGTGAACAGGTCGCGGTAGAAGGCGAGGCCCGCTGCGCACGGCTCTGCCTCGTCACCTCGGGGAAAGACCCGGCTCCACGAGATCGAGGTGCGCAGCGCGTTCAGGCCGAGCTCGGCGAAGAGGTTCAGGTCCTGCCGATAGGTGTGGAAGAAGTCGATGCCCCAACGCTTTGGGAAGACCCGTTCGTCGCGCTCTCGACTGTCGATGTCGGCGAGCTGGTGGATGGTGCGGATGCTGGTGCGCTCGCCGCCGGCGTGGAACTGGTGGAAGTCTGCTTGGGACGGCCCTCGACCGTCGACGTCCCAAGCTCCCTCCATCTGGTTGGCCGCACTGGCCCCACCGAACAGGAACGTGTCCGGGAAGTCGCTCACGGGCGCTTCTCCAGCGCCTCGAGACGCTCGTCGAGACGCTCGAAGACGTCCACGAGCTTGCCGGCGATGGCCAGCTCGCTCATCACGGTCATGAGGATGTCCTGGGCGTGGGTGAAGAGCACGGAGTAGATCTGCTGCTCCCCACTGGCCTCGCTCTGGACGATCTTGGTCTGTGCCCGGTGCCCGATGGTCGACTTGGCCTTGGCCTCGACCAGGAGCTCACGGGCACGGGCCGCGTCGCCGGAGCCGGCGGCGTCGAGCGCCTGGTGGATGAGCTGGCGAGCCTCACCGCAGGGCAGGATCATCGCCATCGCGGTGTTCGCGACCTGCTCCAGGGTATTCGTGTCGGTCATGAGGTGCTCCTGTCGAGATGGGGTCGAGTCGGTCGAGAGCTCCGCGAGCTCACTGGGGGTCCTGGTGAGCGCTAGTCGTCACCCGGGGCCGCGTACGGCGGACACGGACCGAGCCGTCGTCAGTCGTGCCCGAAGCGGTCTGCGCCTTCGGCGTCGCCGCGATCTCGGCAGCACGAGCGGACTCCTCGACTCGCGCGGCCTCCGCCTCCTCCTTGACCACCTCCTGGCGGTCGTAGACCCTCATGAACGGCAGCCAGATGAGCGTGGACAACGCGATGAGCAGGGTGGCGAGGATCGCCCCGGCGATGCCGGAGATGACGTAGGTGGAGATCGGGAACGGGACGTACCACAGGCTGAAGACCCGACCCGGCACGGTGACCAGACCAGAAACCAGGACCGGATAGACGATGGCCGGCAGCACCAGCCCCTGCAGCCACATCGGAACCATGAGGATCGGGTTGAAGGCCACCGGTCCACCGAAGATGATCGGCTCGTTGATGTTGAAGATCGACGGCACCAGCCCTGCCCGGCCGATGACCCGCAGCCGGCTGGAGCGGGCCGTGAAGGCCATCAGGAAGGCCAGTCCCAGCGTGGCGCCGACGCCGCCGATCGCGATCCAGCCGGAGAACACGGTCTCGTAGGTGTTGACGTGGGTGGCAGCGTTGCCGGCCGCCACCTGCTCGGAGTTCAGCTGGATGTTCTGCAGCCACAAGGGGTAGAACAGCGGCGCCAGTGCCCAGGTCGAGATGCCGAGGGAGTACAGGAATGCGGACACGAAGCACATGAGGACGAACCCGGGATAGGTGTCAGCGCCCTTCATCAGGGGGGAGAAGGCGTCGAGGACGAGATCGAAGACACTGAAGCCCAGCACGAAGGTGAGCAGCCAGCCGACGGCGAGCACGATCGTGATCGGAAGGAGCGACTTGAACCAGTTGACGACGAAGCTGGGGACGCCGGTCGCGTTCTTGAACAGGTCGATGCGTCCAAAGAAGTCCATGACGACCGCAGCGAAGATGCCGGCAAGGACGGCGACGAACATGCCCTTGGCACCGAACCGGGAGAAGTCGAAACCGGTCAGCGCGGGGTCGCTGTCGGCGATGTCGACCGGCATCAGCAGCATGAGGTAGAGGGCCAGGGCCGCCAGGCCGCCGGCCTGGCTCACGTCCCCGCGCTTCTTCTTCTCGAGGATGAAGAAGGCGATCAGGTAGGAGAGGAAAAGGGAGATCAGCCCGAACGTGTAGTCCGACAGCTTCCAGATGCTCGGCACGGCGTCGGCCACGCCCGGGATGATGGCGACCAGGGTGACCAGAGAGCCCACCAGGATGAAGGGCACGATGCGCAGCAAGCCGTCCTGCAGGCCGGCCACGTACGGGTTGCGCGTGATCTTGTTGACTCGGGGTGCGAAGCCCTCGTTGAGCCAGGTCATGACGGTGCTCACGCGTCGTCCTCCTCGTAGATCGCGTGCTCCAGGGCGATGTTCAGGGCCCGTTCGCCGTCGAGCCGCCCGTAGACCTCCTGGGGAAGCAGGACCGCGTCGATGCCCACCGTGTCGCACTGCTGCTGCAGATCACCGAGCATGTAGGCCAGATGTGGACCGACCAGCACCACGTCCACGGTGCTGACAAGCTGAGGCAGCTCGGTCTCGCTGCGCGCCTCGACCTGGAGGTCGATGCCCCGCTCCTGAGCGGCCTTGCGCATGCGCTGGGCGATGAACCCGCTGGAGGCACCGGCTCCGCACACGATCAAGGCGCGAGTGGTGGTTGTCGTCGTCATGCCAACCTCGTCTGTCCTGAGTACCGGACCCTCCGGTGCGACCCATCGAATCGCGAATGACGACCTCCGGGCCAACATCGTTGCTTCCGGGGTCAGGAAGAAGCGGTGCCTGGTGCCCTCGACGCCGCTTCTCCTACCGTGCCCACATGAGCAGTCCTCGACGACCCAGCCGTTCCGGGTCGTCGATCGCGGGCCGGAAGGCACGACTTGTCTCCCTGTTGGCCTCGAACGGAGGTTGGGTCACCGCGGCGGAGATCGCGCTCCAGCTCGGGGTGAGCAGTCGCTCGGTGCGCGGCTACATCGCCGAGCTCCAGCGGACGGCGAACCCGGTGGAGTCAGGTCCGCTCGGTTATCGGTGGGCCGGCGACAGCGCTCCTCCCGCGACGACCCAGGGGCGGGCTGGCGCGTCCGACGACGAGCCGACGGATCGTCAGACTGCGATCCTCCGGAGGTTGGTGTCGCAGGCCGAGCCAGTGGACGTCTTCGAGCTTGCCGCGTCGCTGTTCGTGTCCGACTCGACCCTGGAGAGCGACCTGGTGCGGGCCCGACGGTGGTTGGCGGAACGCGGTGTGCGGATCGAGCGCAGCAAGAGCCGGCTGACGATCGTCGGTGACGAACCCCAGATCCGCGCCGTCCAAGCCGAGCTGATCAGAGCCGAGGCGACGCGCGCGGTCGATGTCACGCAGGTCCTCCAGCGACACTTCCCCGACCGGGACTTCCGCGGCTTCACCGACCGGATGAAGGACCTGCTCTCCGAACGTGGCCTCAGTGTGAACGACTACGGCCTCGCCAACGCCCTGATCCACATCGCGGTGATCGTGGGACGGCGCATGACATCCCCCGAGACCCGGGACGGCGGAGCGGTGGATCCGCCGGCCGAGGTCGGCCTGGTCGACACTGAGCTGGCGTCGGCGCTCGGCGAGCTCATCAGTGACCAGCTGGGAGTGGTGCTCGACGCCCGGAGCACCGCGGAGATCATCGACATCTTGGGCGTCCGCGCACTGACCGGCGCCCGCCGTCTGGCTGACGTGACCCCATCCGACCGCGAAGTCGTCGACCACATCTGTCAGACCACCGCGACGCGCTTCGCCGCCGAGTACGGCCACATCCTGCACGCGGACGCCTTCCTCGAACGGTTGCGTCACCACCTGTTGAGCCTGCTGGCGCGCGCGCGACACGGAAGCTTCAACCGGAATCCGCTCACAGCGACGATGAAGGCCTCCTATCCCTGGGTGTACGAGCTGGCCGTGGTCCTCGCCGAGGAGTTCCGGGAGGCGACCGGCTTCGTGATCCCCGAGGACGAGATCGCCTTCCTGGCGTTCCACCTGGGTGCGTCGATCAGGATCAATGCCCAGGACCAGGAGCCGGTGACCGTCTGCGTCTATGCGCCCCAGTACTACGACATGGCTGAGGACATGGCTGCGCGAGTGGCCTCCGACCGAAGGTTCGTCGTCGCCGACGTGACCAGCGACCTGGAAGAGGCCGTGGCCTCGACCGCGGACCTGCTGGTGGCGACGACCTCGGTGCCCGGTCACCGAGCCGTCGTCGTGACGCCCTTCCTCAATCGCGAAGACTTCAGCCGCATCGCTCGGGCCACCGACGCCGTTCAGGATCGGCGGCGGGCCAGAGCGGTCCGCATGAGCCTGCTCAGCCTCTTCGAGGCGCCACTCTTCGTGCGCGTCCAAACACTGCGCGACTCCGAAGCGGCCATCCGTATGCTCGGGGCGCGCATGATCGACTCGGGCATCTTCGATCACGTCGAGGTGGAGCGGATCCTGCAACGCGAGAGCCTGTCCTCCACGGCGCTCGTCGACGGCCTGGCGATCCCCCACGCCATCGGGATGCGAGCCAGTCGTACCGCCTTCGCCGTCGCAGTGACCGAGGAGCCCATCCGCTGGGGGGACAAATGGGTCTCCGTCGTTCTGATGCTGGCCGTCGCACCCGGCGATGCGGCCTCTCTGCACGTCACCATGGACGCGCTGACGGCGCTCTTGCTGCGCCCCGAGGCCCTGGTCACGATCCGCGCGCAGGCTCGAGACCACGCCACGCTCGTCGGGGCCCTCAACTCCCTGCTGGGTGCGGCGTCGGACATCTGACGGATGCACTGCCCAACCGTCCGCCCAGGTCCTGCTGGACGCGAGGACGACCCCTACTACCCGGGCCAATCAGGTCAGCTGCTTGATCCCTTTTCAGCCGGGGTTGCGGGGTGTGTCACGCCGACCAGTGGCCGGAGCCCGCAAGCGGCTCGGCTTCCGGGCACGATCTCCCAGCCTGCATATTCGTGGCATGATTGTGGCATGAGTTGCACACGCTGAGCACCACGGTGGACGCTGGTCTCCTCGAGAGCGCCCGCAAGGTGTCCGGGAAGCCTGACTCCGCACTTGTTGACGAAGCCCTCGCGCCTGTTGGCTCGCCACCGATCGGCCGAAGTGGACGCCAGCTGCGCCGCGTACGACGCGCACGCGCTCGACGAGCCAGACGAATGGGGAGACTTGGCCTCGTTCCGACGGGCGGTCGCGGCGTCGTGACGGACTTCCCCTCGCGGGGGAGGTGTGGTTGTGAGATGGCGGAGATCGGCCGCAGACCCGTCGTCGTCCTGTCTCGCGACGCAGTCATCCCGCGTCATCGCCGTGCACTCATCGCGCCCTGCACGACCATCATCCGGGGCCTCCCGAGCGAAGTTCTCCTCGAACCCGGCGACAACCCGATGCCACTTCGCTCGGCGGTCCATCTCGACTCGATCGAAAGCGTCTCGATCGCGATCCTTAGCGAACGCCTGGGACGAGTGGCCGAGGCACGGATGCGAGAGATCTGCGCCGCCTAGCAGTCGCGGTCGACTGCTCAGACTGAACTGCGGCTTATCGCCGGTAGCGGATCCCCTTCCGGTGATGCTCCAGCATCCGGAATTGGGGTCCCGCGGTGCCGCCGCGATGGTCGCTAGTGGTTCCCTGACCGGAGAGCTGCTGCCCGGCGATGCGCCACCTTCCGGCCCAGATTGACGCAGTCCTGATTTGCTCGGCACGGTCTACAGGCACGCGCACGTGGCCGTCGATCCACGGGTGGCCCCGAGGCGTAGATGGCTGCTGTCGTAGGCAACCGAGTGAACCTACCGGAGGAGACGTCGGAGAAGAGTTGCCTCGACTAATCACTCTCGACGCTGGAGCCTCTCGAGGAGGGCGTCAAGTGTTGGGTGGTCGAGCCCGGCCATCCCGAAGTTGGCGAGTGTGGACATCGGCATGGTGCCGACGACCTGTACCAGTGCTGGGTCTGCGAGGGGAGAACCTGGCCCTGCCACGGGTTCGGAGAGCAGCTCACGTGCCGTCGGGTCGGCCAGCCACTCGTGCAGGGTCGAGTCCCGGGTCAAGGGTGGCGCGATCGAGGGGGCGTCGAGGTGCAGTGCATACGCATGCGGCAAGTCGCGGGAGGACGTGCCGACGTGCAGGACGAACTCGCCAGCCTCGACGACCCAGCGTCCGAGCACAGTGGACCAGAACGAGAACGCCCGGGTGTCGAGCTTGATTCGGACATCGCCGGAGACACCGGGGTCGAGTTCGACCCGGGCAAACCCCTTGAGCTCGCGCACTGGCCGGGCGACGCTGCTGGCGGTGTCGCTCACATAGACCTGGACGATCTCGGCGCCGGCGCGGCGGCCGGTGTTGGTCACCTGACATGCGACCTCCACGCGCAGGTCGCCGCCCTGGACGGACCCGCTGAGGGCCACCTCGGGAGCGGTTACCTCGAAGGAGGTGTAGGAGAGCCCAAACCCGAACGGGTGGCTCACCGGGAGATCGAGGGCGTCGTAGGCGCGGTAGCCGATGAAGAGTCCCTCGCCGTAGCGCACGATCTGGGAGTCGCCGGGGAAGTTCAGGTACGACGGGTTGTCCTCCAGACGCACCGGGATGCTCTCTGCGAGCTTGCCGCACGGGTTGGCCGCACCGGTCAACAGATCGGCGACCGCGCCACCGACGGCCTGGCCGCCGAGCCAGCACTCGAGGATGCCGCTGACGGAGTCCTCCCACGTGGACGTGCGCACGACGGACCCGTTGGCGAGCACCACGACCACACGTTCACTGACCTCGGCCACCTGCCGGACCAGCTCGAGCTGCACAGGCGGCAGGTCAATGTCGCTGCGATCGAAGCCCTCGGACTCGGCCGAGGCGGGCAGACCGAGGAAGAGCACGACCGTGTCAGCGTCAGCGGCGGCCTCACGCGCCTGGACGAAAAGCGCGCCGCCGTTGCTTCCATCCTCCAGGCCAAAGCCGGGGGTGTGGACGATGTTGACCCGGTCACCGAGAGCAACGCGCAGCTCGTCAAGAGGGATGTCGAGCGAGGTTGGGTTCACCTGGGAGCTGCCTGCGCCCTGGTAGCGCGGCTCGGTGGCGAAAGGGCCGATCACAACGAGCGTCTGGCCGTCCTCGAGCTGCAGGGGCAGGACGTTTCCCTCGTTCCGGAGCAGTACGGCGGACTGCGCGGCGGCTCGACGGGCCAGGGCGTGGTGAACGTCGTACTGCGCATCCGGGCTGGCCGCTGCCCGGACCGGGGCGGACTGCTCGACGAGCCGCAGCACCCGGCGTACTGCGCTGTCGAGAACCTCGGCGGGCAGGATGCCGGCGTTGACGGCGTCGATCACCGCGACCTCGCTGCGATCCTTCGCCGGGGGCATCTCGAGATCCAGCCCAGCCGCGAGTGCGGCAACCCGGTTGTGGACGGCGCCCCAGTCGGAGACGACGAGCCCCTCGAACCCCCACTCGTTGCGAAGCACGTCGGTGAGCAGCCAGTGGTGCTCGGAGGCATAGCTACCGTTGACCTTGTTGTAGGCGCACATCACGGTCCACGGCTGGGCAGCCGTCACCACGCGTTCGAAGGCGGGGAGGTAGATCTCGCGCAGGGTGCGCTCGTCGACCTCGGCGCTGACACGCAGCCGGTCGTCCTCCTGATTGTTCGCGGCGAAGTGCTTCAGCGAGGTCCCGATCCCCTGGTCCTGGATCGCGGACACCATGGCCAGCGCCAGTTCTCCGGCAAGGAAGGGATCCTCGGAGAAGTACTCGAAGTTGCGCCCGCACAGCGGCGATCGCTTCATGTTGATGCCAGGCCCGAGAATGACTGAAACACCCTGGACTTGCGCCTCCTGGGCGAGGGCGGCGCCGACCGCGGAGACCAGGTCGCGATCCCACGACGACGCCAAGCCGCTGGCGGTCGGGAAACAGGTCGCCGGGAGGCTGCCGCCGATACCGACGTGGTCCGCCTCGTCCGGCTGCATCCGCAACCCGTGCGGCCCGTCTGCCACCCGGATCCGGTCAATGCCCAGTCGATCCACCGGTGTGGTGTGCCAGAAGTCGGACCCCATCACGAGGCGCGCCTTCTCCGCGAACGTGAGCTCCTCGAGAACGTCATCCGCAGGTGAATCGGTCAACGAGCCCCTCCTGAGCGACGTATCTCGTTCGATGCTAGTCGCTCAGAAGGTGACGAAGACTTGAGGGCTCCCATGACTTCGCCCACCTGACCTCGTAGCGAGGCGACAAGGCACCGGGCTGCCCCGTTGAGTCAACAGACGAGCCCTGCTGTGCTTGCGCTGTACCCCATCAGACGCCCGCCAAAGGCCCTTTTGCCTGAACGGGTATCGTCACGGTCGGTTTTGGTGTCGGTGACGCTCGGCCTCGATTCGCGGTGACGGCCTCCCCCGAACTGTCTCCCCAGTACCAAGTCGCCTTGCCTCGTTACACCGGACATCTGTCTGCAACGCGCCTAGGGTCACGCCTCCCGTCTTGTCGACCGGCCGTAGAGTCTGCGCCGGGGGTGAACTTCAGGAGGCGAGGAGGCCGCGTGGCTGTTGACGAACCTGCCAGCCGTGCTGGTGCTGGGTGGACCCGGCGCCTACTACGGCTCGGGCCCGCGACCCGTGGCGACCATTCCGGGCGTCCGGAACGGGTCGAGGATGGCACCGACCAGCGTGGGATCGACGCAGTGATTGGCGACTGCGGCGTCTACGAGGACGGACGCCGCCGGCCGGGTCGGGTGCCGCTGGACCAAGCGGGCGAGGCCGCCCGCACCACGTCCGGCTTCGTGTGGATCGGGCTGCAGCAGCCCACCTCACAGGACATCGCCGCTGTGGCCGACGAGTTCGGGCTGCCCTCGCTCGCGGTGGAGGACGCGGTGACGGCACACCAGCGACCCAAGCTCGAGGTGTACGACGGCGTGGTGTTCGTGGTGCTCAAGCCGGTCCGCTACGTCGACCATGAGGAAGTCGTCGACGTCAGCGAGATCGCGCTCTTCCTCGGTCTCAACTTCGTGGTCACTGTCCGTCACGGCCACAGTGACGTACTGGGGCGCGTCCGGGCCGAGCTCGACCGCGGCGAGACGCATCTGCTCGGCCGCGGGCCCACGGCGGTGCTCTACCGCGCCGCCGACCTGGTGGTCGACGGCTACGAGGAAGCCATCGTCTCCATCACCGAGGACGTCGACGAGATCGAGAGCCAGGTGTTCAGCGGCGACGACCAGGATCACGCCGAGCGGATCTACAAGCTGAAGCGGGAGATCGCGGAGTTCCGCCGGGCAGTCCTGCCACTGGGCACACCGCTCCACCGGCTGGCCGAAAACCTGGTTCCCGTAGTCGACAAGGAGGCGGCACCCTACTTCCGCGACGTACACGACCACGCGCTGAGGGCCGCCGACGCCATCGAGGGCCACGACCGCCTGCTCTCCGACGTCCTTCAGGCCAACCTGGCCCGGGTCGGGGTGCGGCAAAGCCAGATCGCGGTCCGACAGAACGAGGACATGCGCCGAATCTCCGCCTGGGCCGCGATCGCACTGGCGCCCACCGCCATCGCCGGCATCTACGGCATGAACTTCGAGTTCATGCCCGAGCTCACGTGGAGGTTCGGCTACTTCGCGGTCATCGGCGTCATCGTCAGCGTCTGCCTGAGCCTGTACCTGCTGTTCCGCCGCAGCGGCTGGCTCTGATCCTCACAGGCAACCTCGAGACGCTCTCCCCCATTCAGGGGCACGATCGAAGCCAGGCGGCGTTAGCAATCCGTTAAGAACCGCCTACCCGGTTGTATGAAACCCGTATGGATGCGGGTGACCGGCCCGCCAGGGCGGTTGCCTGTATCCATGGAGAATTTGACAGCGATCCCCAAGCTCCTGATGATCGGCCGCCCGTTGAGCAGTTCGCGCATGGGCGAGACGCTGCTGCCAAAGAAGCTGGCCCCTGCCCGTCTTTTTCAGCGACCCGTTGTCGTCGAACGCATACGCCACTGAGGAAATCTTGCTCATCGTCAGCCTGGGTGGCCTGTCCCTGTTGCATCTCGCGCCGTGGGTGGCGGTTTGCGTCGTGCTGTTGCTGTCTCGTGACGCCGTTCTACCGCGACATCGAAGCCCGCTGATCGCACCATGCACAACAACCATTCGTGGGCTCGAGAGCGAAGGCGCCCTCGAGCCAGGTGACGACCCGGTTCCGCGTCGCTCGGCGGTCAACCTCGACTCTGTCGAGAGCGTGTCGCTGGCCGTGCTGGTCGACCGGCTGGGCCGGCTGCGCGACACAAGGATGCGTCAGGTGTGTGCCGCCCCGGCTGTTGCCGTCGACTGCGCCGACTGAACACTGTTCCGCTTCGGGATCCGGTCGTGGTGATCGGAGTCGGCGGCCGCGGTGTCGTGGGCCGCACATGGTTCCCTCTTGCGGGTACGGCCGACGCCGCCCGGCCCGGCAGCCCTCAGCGCCTGCGGGCTGCACCGGTCGCTGAGCCCCGGTGGCGCGTGGGTGGTCGTCCTCGCTGTCCAGCTGCCTCGCGGTCGCGTCGGCCCGGCCGGTGCTCTCGGTCAGGTGGTCGAGCGACGCCTGCTGCAGGCCCCAGGAGATCGATATCGCCTCGAGCGTCGGCGCGAGGCAGGGAGTCTCCGGCCGGTGAAGCCACCAGCCTCATAGAGGGCCGCGACGCCGGCAAAGCTGAGGAACGCTGGCGAGGTCGCGCGCGGTGCCGAAGTAGACACCCTCCAGGCTCGGGTGCCTGGCGAAGAGATCGGTCTGCGCGGCGTACACCCCAACCACCCGCCCTTCGCGTCGACATCAAGAGCGGCTACGGCGAGCAGCCGCGGCGAGCATGAATATCTTGATGACCCGGTAAAACGGGCGGATCAGCCAGCTGGGCAGCGTGCCGTGGCGCTCCTCCTCCCAGACCCGCGCCCGAGGATGGGACTGCAGCACCCGGTCGAGCAGCGCCGGTGAGCTTGCCGGCGGCGCGTCGGCGAACACGTCGATTCGGCACACATGCTTGATGTTGGCGTACCCGTACTGCGCTGGGTTGACCAGTCGAAGCGGTGCGCCGTGATCGCCGTCGAGCGGCTGGCCACCGAGCCGATCGGCGAGCAGGACGTTGTCGGCCAGGAGATCTACCAGCTCGGCCACAAAGCTTTCGCCGTCGAGGCCGCGCACCATGACGTGGGTCACGATTGTGCCCGGCACGACGACCGGGGCGACGAACCGCTGATAGACGTCGGCGAAAGCGACGCCCTCCCAATGCAGGCCGGTCACTGACCAACCGGCGACGCAATGGAAGTCAGCATGGAGCTCGCGACGATCAGCGCTGACGAGCTCATCCACGGTCATCTCGATCGGTGCCGTGAGTGCTCCGCCGAAGACCACTGTTGGGTGCTCACGGACCGTCGGTGTGGCCTGGTCGGCATGTCGCCCGAAGCGTGGGAAGAAGTCGATTCGTCGTTGGCCGGGCGGGAGGGCCCCGCGTGGGTGGGCGACATCGGTCATGGGGACCTCCGGGAGAGGGCAGTCAGGACGCGAATCGGGATCATGTCAACCACCGTTGCAAAATCAGTCACGGTGCGCCTCCACCTATGGGTGTGAAGGCCTCATCCTCAAGGATGAGGAATCTCCTGCGACGCCCCAACGACATGGCGGCCGCCGCTGACTCTGATCACCGCGAGCGGATCCCTTGCGGGACGACGCCGGCTCGACCAGCAAGCGGTCTCGGGCGTTGCCGTATGCGGTTGGGCTACCGGTACTCAGCACCTGTGCCAACTGCGTTCCATGCCGCGAGCTTGGTGACATCGGTTGAGCCCGGGTAGCGGAAGTCCGCCCGACGCGGGGGCTGTGGGCTACGTTCTAACAGCCCGAGCACCATAGCCACGAACCCGGCCGTAGCTGACTCCGAATACGTCCGGGTTCGGCTGGGAGCCAGTCAGGGAGCCAGAGATCGCGACTTTGGTCGGATGCCGGGCGCACCAGGAAGCAAGGTCACTTGTTGCTTTCGCCGCTACCGAGTAGCGCCACGGATTCGGACGAGGACGTCGTAGGAGCCGTTGGTGTCGCCGGGCACCAGGTTCGAGGAGTCTGTGTAGAAGGAGATGTACCGGTCAGCCGAACTGATCCCAGACGCGACGCTGTCGGTGGGCTCGGGTGTTGGGCACACTGATCCGGCGGGTCGTGCCCAGCTTCCGGTCTCGGACGAACACGTCGATGGAGCCTTCGGTGTCACCGGCAACCAGGTTCGAGGCATCCGAGCCGTAGGCGACGTACCGGCCTGCCGAACTGATCGCCGGCTCGGCGCTGAAACGTTGCGTTCGCGGCTATCGAGTTGCGCCACGGATTCGGACGAACACGTCCCAGGAGCCGTTGGTGTCACCGGGCACCAGGTTCGGCGCGGCCGTATAGAACGCGACGTACCGGCCGTGTGAACTGATCGCCGGACCGCCGCTGTGGCGGTGGCTCTGGGCTCCGGTGCTGGACACGCTGACCCGGCGGGTGGTGCCCAGCTTCCGGTCCCGGACAAACACGTCGATGGCGCCGTTGGTGTCACCGCGCACCAGGTTCGACGAGTACGAGCCGAAGGAGACGTACCGGCCCGCCGAACTGATCGCCGGGTCGAAGCTGGGGCTGTTGCCCTGGGCTTCGGTGCCGGACACGCTGACCCGGCGGGTGGTGCCCAGCTTCCGGTCTCGGACAAACACGTCCCGGGTGTCGTTGGTGTCCCCGGGCACCAGGTTCGACGCATGTGAACCGAAGGAGACGTACCGGCCATCCGAACTGATCGCCGCCGCGGCGCTGCCCTGGTTGCTGTTGCCCTGGGCTTCGGTGCTGGACACGTTGACCCGGCGGGTGGTGCCCAGCTTCCGGTCTCGGACAAACACGTCCTGGGCGCGGTTGGTGTCACCAGGCACCAGGTTCGACGCCTCCGAACCGAAGGCGACGTACCGGCCATCCGAACTGATCGCCGGCCCGGAACTGCCGCTGTTGCCCTGGGCTTCGGTGCTGGACACGCTGACCCGGCGGGTGGTGCCCAGTTTCCGGTCCCGGATAAAGACTTCGCCGGTGTCGTTGGTGTCACCGGGCACCAGGTTCGACGCCCCCGAAATGAAGGCCACGTACCGGCCATCCGAACTGATCGCCGGGCCGTAGCTGTCCCTGTGCCCCTGGGCTTCGGTGCCGGACACGCTGACCCGGCGGGTGGTGCCCAGCCTCCGGTCCCGGACGAACACGTCGGTCGCGTCGTTGGTGTCACCGCGCACCAGGTTCGACGCGTCGGAATAGAAGGCCACGTACCGGCCATCCGAACTGATCGCCGGGTCGAAGCTGCCGTTGAGACTGTTTCCCTGGGCTTCGGTGCTGGACACACTGACCCGGCGGGTGGTGCCCAGCCTCCGGTCCCGGACAAACACGTCGGGGGCGCGGTTGGTGTCACCGGGCACCAGGTTCGACGCAGACGAAATGAAGGAGACGTACCGGCCATCCGAACTGATCGCCGGCTCGTAGCTGTGATTGTTGCCTTGCGCTTCGGTGCTGGACACGCTGACCCGCCTGGTAGTGTCACCGACTGCGGTCGCCGGCGGGCCGAGGCCAGCCGCGACAAGGCCTACCGCAGCAGCCAGCCACGCTGCGCGAAAACCTCTCGGTCGAGCACCCCGAAACCTGCCCGGCCCCATGCGAATCTCTACGGTCTCAGATCCCACGGCCCGTCCCTTCATGCCCCCTGAACGTCAGGCTGGCCCTCGGGCCACCGGATGTCAACAAGGGATTGCCCTGAGCGTGGGACAAGGTTTTCGAGATCGAAACGACCCAACCGTGTTCCATGCCGCGAGCTTGGCGACACCCGGTTAAGTCCGGGGTTGCGGGGTCCGCCGGCGCGGCATCTGTGGCCAACCTTCTGACAGCCGGAGCACCGTACAAGCGTTTCGCCGCGGTGTCCGAGCGACGCCCAGGAGTGGTGATTCGGGACTGGGGCCAGCCGCGGTGGTCCAGGTGTTGGCTTCGTTCGGGAAGACGCCGATGACCTCAAGGTGCGCCGGGCCAGGTCGGATCGTGTCCGCGCCGGGTCGAGTCCCAGCCGGGCCCGCTCGTTACGGAGCCGGATGATCTGGTGTTCGATCTCGCGTGCGGACGGCGTGTGAGCTGGTGTGCGGGCTCGCCTGGGGCGGGGTTGGCACGCGGCATCGCCCTCGGCGGCGGACCGCTTGACCAGGGGGTGCACCCACTGGCGCGAGATGTCGTAGTCCCGGGCTACCTCGCTTTTTATGTCGTCCCTCGACAACCGCGGCGGTTATGATGAGTCGGGCCTTGGACATGGCCGGCACCTCCCGGGTGCAGCAGCGGGAAGGAGCGCGCCACTGGCTCGACCTGTGCGGTCCAGTGGTCCACGGTGAGGCATGTGCCCCAGGAGTCTCGACGGGGCAGCGCCGCACAAGTGCCGCTCTCGTCGCTGATGATGTAGCTCATGGCCAGCCTCCCTGATACTGCGGCCTTCGATTGACCACAACGCTAGGGAAGTTCTGGTCACGCGCCCATCGTGCAGGCCCGCCGATGAGGGTGCGGGATAGGTACGGTCCACGGCGGCTACCCCCACCCTTGAGGGGTTGGTTGCCGGCCTGGCACCGACCAGAGACAAGTCGCAAGCCTGTGACCTGCGTTTTCCAGGTCCCTCAGACGTGGAAGCGGAACGAATCCGCCGTGACAATGAGTGTTGGCGGACAATCGTTGACCACTTTCTCCGGAGAATGCCGTCTGATCTGCGCAAACGCATCGCCGAGCCGGTTGAGCATCATTGGAGACGTCGGTCTCAGCTGGACCTCTTGCGGACCATTTGCGGACCGCAGGGGTCACGCGAGGCTCCCAGGCGGGAGGGTGAGGGTCTCCACGTGGCTGGGTCGGACCGCCGCGAAGTGCACGCCCACGTGGCGACCTCGCGAACGTCAAGCCGCTCGGCCACGACGATCACCCGTACCGGAAGCCGACCGACTGCGGGACGGCTGGGTCGCTCGTCGCCGATTCGGCTCAAGCACGACCACCTGCTCCGGTAGCGGTTCCCCTTACGGACATCCACGAGGTGGGATCGACGTCCATCTCGATCGAGAGGACGCGCACGCTCCGCGGCAGCATCCCAGGTTTTGCAAAAAGTGAGGCGGCGGTCGTGGAGTGGTGGGTGCTCCGGAGGCTTTGGAAGACGACCAGCGAATCACTTCGGCGCTCACATTGGGCTCCTCGGCTTGGCCGGACCGCGGTCCGAGGACGTACTCTCGCTGAATCTCGACGGGTGCACGTTGCACGGACCGCGTAGGTTCCCGGTCGCCAAGACCCGCGACGCAGAACAGCTGGGAAATCGCCCACGCGGCTCAGCCTGCTCGTAGTCTGAGCAGGTGCCAGGTGGAGCAGAGGACGCCGATCGAGCTTCAGAGGGTGCCGCGTCGCAGGACCTTGTGCTTGCCGCGGGACAGGCCTTGGACGTCGTGGCGCAGGTGGCCGACTACGCCATCATCGCTCTGGATCCACAAGGCATCATCGAGAGCTGGAACCTCGGCGCCGAGCGGGTCAAGGGCTACACCGAGTCGGAGGCCCTTGGTCGAAGCTTCGCCATGTTCTACGACGATGTGGATCAGCGGGATGGTCTGCCCATGCGTCTCCTTCTCGAGGCGACCGCGCGCGGGCGGGTCGAATCCACCGGCTGGCGGGTCCGCAAGGATGGCACGCGCTTCTGGGCGGATGTGGTGATCACGGCCGTGCGTAATCGGGCCGGCAGATTAACTGGCTTCACCAAGGTCACCCGGGACCGCAGCGACCTCAAGGCCTTGGAGGACGCCCAGGACGCCTTCTACGCCGCCTTCACCCACGACTTCCGAACCCCGATCGCGGCCCTCCTCGGGCACATCGACGCCCTCCGGCACGCCGAGGAGGGGGATCGCGAGAGCCTTATCGAGCGGGCCGAGACCAACGCTCAACGCCTGCTAACCATGGTTGAGGGCTTGGTCACATTTGCCCAACAGCGAGCGGGCAGGGCCACCATGCTGACCGCCGAGATCGACGTCGCTGAAGTCGCTCGAAAGGTGGTGCGCGACCTGTCACCGGCCCTGCGGCCACAGCGGGTCCGCGTGGCTGCTGACGCCGTTGCGCTGGCCCGGGCGAACGGAATCGCCCTGCACCGGGTGATAACCAATCTCGTGATCAACGCGCTCAAGTGCTCGCCTGAGGACACAGAGGTCGACATCGTCTTCACCGACCTCGGGGCAGACGGGGTCGAGCTCGCGGTCGTGGATCGGGGACGTGGCATCGATCCCGCTGACCTGGACACGATCTTCGATGAGTTCCAGCGCGGTCGGCTGGCGCAGAACGACGGCGGAACCGGTCTGGGTCTGGCCAGCGTGCGCGAGCTCGTGGATCAACAGGGCGGAAGCACGCGCATTGAGAGCGAATTGGGAGTCGGCACGAGCGTGACGGTGCATCTAGAAGCCATGCCGCCTAGTCTCGGGGCTGGACTTGGCGACGGCATGACCTGAGTGGGGCCGCCGCCTGGCGCTCAGGAACCGCGCGGTGACGAATGAAGCGAGCCATCTTGGCTCCGACTGCCCTCGTCGCCGCCTACGACCCTCGCATGGCCGGGGACGACGCCGGAGCTTCTCGCCCGTGAGGTCGCCTCTCATGGGGCCGGGCTTGTCACGGGTGAACCGCGGATCGGCCTCCGGAGGTAGTGGCGGTGCCGAGCAGGCGCCCAAGGCCATCGCGCGCCCCGATGCCGTTGCCGTCCGGCCGGGCACGGCACCCGGCCGATGGTCAACACGCGAGACGGGGCGTTGCATCGCGTGGAGCAGGCTCTCGGGAGCCGTGACCGGGCGTTAGCCGCACGTTCGAGCCGCTGGAAGCGGGTTAGCGCGGGGTTACGGCTGAATCGAGGTTGTCTAGCTTCGGGTCGGGACGGCGAAACGCCTGGTCGGACGCCGTTTACCCGAGCGGACGGGATGCCGCGACCGAACGATTATGAGTCCTCGGCTCTAACCGACTGAGCTACCGCACCGCTGCGAGACCGGCGCCGTACTGCCGGACATGGCCCCCGGGTACGGGTGACGATATCGGTCGGTCGTGACTTCGGCGTAGGAGGTGCTTGCGGCCGCGAAGCCTGCCGGCTCTTGGCGTCAGCCGTGCGCCGACAATTGCGGCGCGCTGTCGTCAGGTTCCACGTCGGTGGGACGCCCAACGAGGGAGTGGCGGAGGTCTCGCATAATCCGGCTCAGCAGGCGCGAGACCTGCATCTGGGTGACACCCAACTCGTCAGCGATCTCCTGCTGGGTACACCCGTCGATGAACCGCATCCGCAGGATGCGGCGATCACGCAGCCCCAGGCCGCGGACGGCCGGCTGCAGGATCACCCGAGCCTCAGCAGCCTCCTGAGCGTGGTCGTTGTGGTCGACCAGGGTGTCGCCGAGTACGGCGAACCCGTCGCCACGCACCGGAGCGTCCAGCGAGGTCGGTGTGAAGCAGCCATCAACGAGTAGAGCCTCGTGCACGACCTCGGGGGACTCGCCGAGCCGCGCTGCCAGCTCGGCGACGGTTGGCGACTTCCCCGAGGACTCGCGGATGCGCACTCGCTCATGGATGACCTGCAACTGCAGTTCCTGAACCCGCCGCGGTGGCCGGATCGTCCAGCCGTGGTCGCGGAAGTGCTTCTTGAGCTCCCCGGTGATCGTGGGCGTGGCGTACGACATGAAGTCGCCGCCGCGCTCCACGTCGAACCCGCGCACGGCCTTGACCAGGGCCAGGTAGGCGACCTGCTCAAGGTCCTCGCGGGCGATCCCCCTGCCGCGATAACGCGAGGCGATAGCCTCGGCGACACACATGTTGACCTCGGTGACGCGACGCAAGGCCGCCGAGCGGGCCTTCTCGTCGGTGGCCTCGTGAGCCTCTGCGAAAAGCTGCGCGGTCAAGCGCGACCTACGCTCTCGCGACAGCGCCTGCGCGGATAACCGAGTGGACCCAATATCGACCTGCATGCGGATTCCCCAATTGAGATCACGCCATGCCTGCCGATGGTTTCAGCAAGGTAAAGACACAATCGGACTGAACCGTCAAACAGCCGGTCCGATCCCGGTCCGAACCTAACAATCCGTTGGTCTCGGCCCCAGACCCAAAGGGGTGAAATGTAAAACCACAGAGAGTGCTCGACGCGACAGCATGCGAAGCCCCCCGCCGGGCACGGGCGGCACACGACACTCGCTTGCCGCGGCAGATGAGCCGCCCTACCATTCAGAACGTCCGCCGTGGCCGTTGCGAGCTGGCAGTCGACGCCACGCAGCTGTTCCGGTGGGCAACCGCATTCGACGAACTCAGACGCGCGATCTGACCAGCACGGGCGCCAGCGCCGCTCAGCCTGGCCTCCGATCGAACCACGCAACAGGGCCCAGCGCACCGTTTGGCTACTCCACGTCAAGACCTCCGGCAAACTGGATCACGAGCACCCACCTCCAACCCAATGAACAACGACTGAGGCTGCTGGCTAGTCAGAGTAAGAGGCAAGTCTCTCAGCGCAATCGTCAGCACCCCCGCGCAGTGATGAGATTCCACAGCCGTATCGTGCGGTCGTGGCCGGCGGAGGCAAGCAGCGCCCGCCCATCCACGGTGACCGCGCACACCGCGTTGACTCCGCCGGTGTGGCCGGTCAGCTCGCGTTCCTGGTGGCCGGTGGTGGGATTCCACAGCCGTATCGTGCGGTCGTGGCCGGCGGAGGCGAGCAGCGCCCGCCCGTCCACGGTGACCGCGCACACCGCGTTGACTCCGCCGGTGTGGCCGGTCAGTTCGCGTTCCTGGTGGCCGGTGGTGGGATCCCACAGCATTATCGTGCGGTCGTGGCCGGCGGAGGCGAGCAGCGGCCGGCCGTCCACGGTGACCGCGCACACCCGTTGACCCAGTCGGTGTGGCCGGTCAGCTCGCGTTCCTGGTGGCCGGTGGTGGGATCCCACAGCCGCACCGTGCCGTCGTGGCCGGCGGAGGTGAGCAGCGCCCGCCCGTCCACGGTGACCGCGCACACCGCGGTACACCGTCCAAGCAATCCGCGCCACCGCACGGCGCGCCCAGGCGCTCGAGGCCGAGCAGCCGAGCACGAGACCCACATCGAACAACTCGTCGTGACCGCCTGCCCCGACCTGCTCGACCTTCCCGGGGTCGGACCTATCACGGCCGGACAATTCCTCATCTCCTGGTCTCACAGCCGGCGCATCCGCAGCGAGGCCGCGTTCGCCTCCCAGGCCGGTGCCGCCCCCATCCCGGCCAGCAGCGGCGCAACGGTCCGACACCGACTCAGCCGCGGCGGAGATGGGCCTGAGACCGTGCGCGGTTCCTTTCGTTGGGAGCGCCGAAAAAGCGAACCCGCGCCGCGGGAACGGCCGTCTGGCGCTGGGGGGCCTGTCCCAAACGGGCTATCGGCCAGACCGCACATCATCCGGGAGCATTCGGTGAAGCCGGGCGTTGCGGCGCACGCAACGACCGTCGGACGAACCGCCCGCACCCAGGACTATCTCCCCCGGTCCCCGCGGGCGGTTTCCGCGTACCGCGCAAACCCGGATCTCGGAGCAACCGGTTGGCCGAACTTCGGTTCGGCGCGGCGGGCCCGGATCAAGGCGGCGGTCCGTGACGGACGCAGGGAGATGCGAGCGCTTCGAGGACGCCGAAACATGCGGTGGCGGCGGCGCTGACCCCCGTGGGCACGGCACTGGCCCGCCTCGCACCTACGGGCTGTCGGGCAGCGAGGCTACAAGTCACTCGCTCTGACCCGGGCCATCGGCCGGGAGCTCTTCGACCTGCGCAACGCGGCGGAATTCTCGGTGCCTCCACGGGCCGGCTGCGTCCTGGTCTCGAAGCCGACGTCCTGGTGGTCGAGGGTGACCTCGCCGCTGACCTTACGGGCCTTGGGCGCCCAGCAGGTCGTGGTGCGCGGGCAATTGGAGCCCGTATAGGGGTCTCGGTTGCGCTACACGAGCTGCGTCAGTCGCGGTTGACCCGCCTCGTCGAACCGCGCGGAGCGCAGGCGCCAAGTGTCGAGGCACAGTGTGCTGGCTCTTGCCGGCGGGGCGGTGTCATTCCCGACGTGCGGAGTCGCCCGCGTGCGTCATCTACCTGGGCTCGATGTCCGAGCGGTGGTCAGCGGCCGGGCGTCGCGCGCCGGATGAGTCCCTTGCTTGCTTCGGATGACCTCTGCTGCTCGCCGGCGAGGGCGCTCACGACCACGAGAGCGCTCGTGAGCGCGGGCACGGCCCATTGCAGGGTGCGCAGCTGTGCTTGGGCCTTGGCTACGTCGTCCGGAGTGTCGACAACTGGGGTCGTAGCATCGTGGGCGGGGACGTCGGCGTGCTGGGAGACCCTTTTCCCGAGGAGCCGGCTGTACGCCGTGACACCGAGGGCTGCTGCAGTGAGGGCCGTCTTGGCCACCGCCATTGAGGCGACACCCTGCTGCCCGCCCAGTCTGCCCTTATTGCCCGCAAGCTGACCCACGCTGCCGAGCACGTGCATACCAATCGCCGCCGCGTTGACAGGCGTCCACCGGTCCCACCCACTGTTGGCAACGGCACCCGTCGCGCGCGCGGTACCGGCTTGGGACGATGCCTGGTTGAGCGCTACCGCGTTGGCCAATGTGCCACCGAACCAGGCAGACAGACCGAGGTCGTGCAACGAACGGGAGAGGGTGTTGCGGGCCATTGGTGGCCTCCTTGAACGAAAGAGGGTGGCGGCCCAGACAGTTGTGCCGTGGACCGAGGTTGTCGCGAGGTACCCGACCCCGTCGTCATGAAACCCGCGGTGACTCGAATCGTGCGTGTGAGTCCGGCAGAGTGGTTCTGTGACTTTCGGCGATGTTGACGACAATGTCGAGAACGCCGCAATCTGGGGCGATGGGCGAGCACGTCGCGGTCGTTGGGGCCGGGCCCGCGGGCCTGGCAGCCGCCGGTGCGCTGCAGCGGCTGGGGGTGAACGCGGTGGTCTTCGAGCGAGCGCACGACGTGGCGGCGGCGTGGCGCACCAGACACGATCACCTGCGTCTGAACACACATCGGGCTCTTTCCCACCAGCCCGGGATGCGTATCCCACGCAGTTGCGGCCCGTATCCATCGCGCGACCACTAGATCACCTACCTCGAGCGGTATGCCGCACCGCTACGCATCCGATGCGACACCACTGTGTCGCGGATCGACTGGTCCCCGGCTGGCTGGAGGCTGTCCTTCCCGGACCACTCCTCGATGACCGCGACCCAGGTGGTCGTCGCGACCGGCCCCGACGCGACGGCCGTCGTACCGAGCTGGCCCGGGCTTTCCGGCTACACCGGGCACGTCCACCACGCCGGGAAATTTCGCAATGTCTCAGACGTGGCGGGCAAGGACGTTCTCGTTGTCGGGGCGGGGAACTCTGGCGTGGACCTTCTCAACCACCTCATCGGCAGTTCCGCCGGTCGGTTGTGGCTCTCGGCACGGTCCGGAATAGATGTTGCGCCCAAGACGTTTGCCGGAGTTCCGACACATCTCTCCGCCGTGGCAGGCAGGCGGCTCCCAACCCGCACGCAGGACATCCTGTTGCGCGCGATCCAGTCCCTCGCATTCGGCGACCTGACCAGCTACGGCCTCCCAGCGCGGAGCGAGGCGCCTTCAGCCGCGCGATCAGCGACGGGGTGACCGTAGCGGTCGACGACGGTTTCGTGAAGGCTCTGAATCGTGGTCGTGTGGCCATCAAACCAACGATCGTGTCCTTCGACGGCCCGAACGTGTTCTTCAGTGACGGAACCGGATGCGCGCCCGATGTCGTCCTCTGCGCGACTGGATACACACCGGCCATTGCACACCTGGTCGGGCACCTGGTGGATCTCGACGAGGTTGGAATGCCCCCCTTCGTCGGTACGACGGGTTCACCCGAGCTGCCTGGACTCTGGCTTTTCGGACTGGACCGCAGCATCTACGGCAACATGTTCGTCCACCGCCGCCAGGCTCGTGGGCTGGCCCGCCTCATCGCTGACCGGCCACAGCCGGGATGACACCCTCCCGGAGGAACCGACCGGTCCCCACGATCAGTGCGCTGCGCGCGCCGTCGCGGACCGCTCCCTCGGACCCGTTCCCTGTTTACTCCCAGCAACGGGGGACTGAAACCGTCGTCACCCCTGACTCGCGAGGAGCACCGGGGACAATCCGACGAGTCATCACCCCAAGGTAACCCTCTGGCGATGTTTGGCGTCGGCTCAATGCTGGGCGCATCGCCGGGAGCAGACCGGTCACTTAACCGGGTGCGGTGAGCGGTGAGCCCGGCCCAGAACCTCACGCCGCTCGCCGCTCGCCGCAAGCGGATCCTTTCTGGTCACGCTCCGCGTGACGATCTTCCTCTACGGGATTCCGACCGGTGAGCGTCCCGCGTCAGGATCGCTCCCGGCGGGCCTACTTCTACCCCTGACTCTCCTGTCCGGGGGCGGACAGGAAACCGTGGGCGGTTCGCCTTCGCTAGTCATGCCATTTGCCCCCAAAAGGGTGTACTGCCCGGATGCGGCATCAGTGACGGTTGCTCTACCGCCGACTCTCAAAGCAGGATCTGGCGAGGGCCTGCGGGACGTCGCCGCTCTCACGCCTGGGCGGCTGCAGCCACCTGGACGGGGGGCGGCGACCGGGGGCTGGCCAAGCGGCCGCCAGACCTTGACCACGACGTGCCGTGTGCACTAGACGGCCGCTGGGTCGAGGACCTTCGTGGCGGCATTTGGGGCTCCGACGACCTACGCGTGTGGACCGCTAACGTATCCCTTATGTCCGATTCCTCCGCTGGCGATTCTGTCGGCGAGGACCCGGCGGGCCCCTGGACCGTGGACTTTCTCATGTCGGGTGATACCCAGGTCCGTGAAGCAATCGCCGCACTCGCGTGGCTGGGCTACGACGGCGTCAAACGGAATTTCAACGAGGACAGCAACTGGCGGTCGCTCACGCTGCTGACTGTCCGGGGAGACGGAGACCCCGAAACTACCCGTGCCATCGTCAGGACCGTGCGCCGTATCGATCCCGGGGCGATCCGGCTCTGAGAAACGAGCACGCTCCCGACCACGCCAAAGCCGACGGTGCTGGACGCCTGTCGTCGGCCTGGCCAAGCCTGCGGCGATGGTCCTACTCTCGTCGAAAACTGAATGGGGGAACCCCAGTCATTTGATCTCCGAGTGACTGGGGTTCTCCGCCTGGTGGTCGCCGGATCCGCCCCGCCCCGAGGCCCGGCCAACCAGGCATGGAGCCGCCACGGGACCGCACACCGTGGGCGGTTCTGCCTTCGGTGTGAGGCGGCTCGATGGGCACCGAGCAGGCCTAGACCCTCTCGGAGAGCACGATGGCGGCCCCCCTGGTAGGGGCTATTGCCCACCGCGCCAACCATCGCGAAGCAGACGGCTCTGTTCTACGTACTCCGGGCTTGACCAGGCAGTGGCATGTACTTCGGATGTGACAGCCCTAGTCGATGGTCTCGATAAGGTCGCCGGTGGTGATTTCTCCGTCGCTGAGAACATCGGCGCGTAGGCCGCCGCGGTGGATCAGTCCCCGGAGCGCGCCCTTGGTGGTGAGGCGTTCCAGGTGTGAGCACGGCTCGCAGAGTCGCTGGCCCAGGCACTCGACGTTGCCCACGCGGAAACGTCGCCCGACCAGAGCGTTGAGGTCGATCCCGCGGGTGACGATGTTGCGTCGTGCCTCGGCGTAGCCGAGGGTGCGGCCCTCGGGCAACGTGAGGCTGTCGAGCACTTCGGCTTCGATCAGGGTGAGGTCGTAGCCGCGGGCGGTGTCGTTGGCCGGGGTGAAGGTGCCTGCCTTGGCGGCGTAGCGGTCACCGTCCAGGCCCCGGTTGGCGAGCGCCTTGGCGTGGTCCACGGTGTGCATGTCGCCGGTGGCCCGCTCTGCCAGCGCGATCGCCGCGACCGTGCCGCTCAGGTGCGGCAGCGGGGATGTGGATGCGATGAGAGCCGGGTCAAGGCCGCAGAGGACGTAGCCCTCACGGATCGGGAGGTCGGTCGCAGCGCGACCGAGCAGGCTTGGGTCCTGGGGACTCAGCACGACGCCCGAAGGGGTGCCGAACATCAGCACCGCCATGGCGTCGTGAGCGTCCGCGCTTGGGCCTGGCGCCCCAGGACGGCCAGCCAGTACCCGGGCCAGTTGAACGAGGCAGGCTTCGCGAGCGGCACCAGCCCCGCGCCCCGGCCGGCGAGCCAACTGCGCCAATGACTGATCGCCCCCGGCAGGTCGCGTGTGGCTGAGGTACTTCGGCGATGGGCGTCTCGGTCACCGACGCCACGCACGCGGCGAAGGACCGGGTGAGTCTCGGGGACCGTCTGGTCCTCGGGCAGGTCGACTTCGAACATGCAGGCATCCTCACATGACTGACGGCGCGGCCCGCGCTGCCCCTTGCCGCGCCCGCTGACGGCACGCGGACATGGCAGCGCGTCAGCCTTGCAGCATCTCGAGCACCAAAGCGAGGGGTGCCCACTGGGCGCGCCCACGCCGGACCGCCGTAGGTACGAAGTGTCACTGCGGGATCCGCATGTGGGACGGCGCAGCGCTCCCGAGGCACCGGCAGCTCGCCCCGCACGTCGTTCCGGATACGTGACGGTAGGGCACAGGCGATCTACCCAAGACCGGCTGCTTTCCAGCCCAGATAGCAGCACATCCTGGAGTGCTGATGCGTTGGCACCGCGACCCCACCTTGCGGCGGTGTCGTCGGCGCATAGCGAACAAGCTTTGTAGACCGGGCAGAAGAATCAGAAGAGTCTGGGCCAGGCCCACCGGTGTCTGTCGACTTGGGCTAGTACCTGCCGCAACGTGGGACATCGGCTCACCGGCAGGACCGCGCGGATCGCTGTTTGGCGTTCGTGAAGCGCACGTTGACACTTCAACGACGGCGGTCGATTCTCTGAGAGTTCGTGGTCAGAGGAGTTGTACCGATGAGGATCCTGTTCGTTTCGTGGCCGGGCTACGGTCACCTGTTGCCAATGGTGCCGCTGATCCGTGGCGCGCAGCGGGGCGGTCACGACGTCGTTGTGTCCTCCGGCAAGGACATGTCGGACGTGATCGCTCGGCTCGGCGTCGCTGTCCATAGTTCGGGGATCACGATGGGCGAGTCGTACGCCCGGATGCCCGGCGACACGATGATCAGTCAGATGCCACCTGAGGAGCAGTCTGGGTTCGCGGCCAGGCACCTGTTCGGAGCCGGTGCCGTGGACCGGGCACGCGACCTGCTCAACCTGATGGAGACGTGGCGGCCCGACCTGGTTGTCCACGACACGCTGGAGCTGGGCTCGCCGGTCGCCGCTGAAGCGAGCGGCATCCAGCACGTTACCCATGGCTACGGCCCGATGCTGCCCGAGAACGCCCCCCTCGTCGCGGCTGTCGGATCAGCGATCCAGGCTGCCGGGTTGTCGGACCCGGTGCCTGCCGTGTTCGCGGCGCCCTACCTCGACATCGCACCGCCGGCCCTCCGGAGGGCGGGAACCGGTCCGTGGAGCATGGTCCACGCGCTGCGTCCGTCCGCTGGCGAAGGCGCAGCGGACCCCACGCTGTTATCGAAGCTGTCTGCTTTGTCGCATGCCGACAGCGTCTACGTCACGCTCGGGACCGTCATGAACCAAGCACCCGAGGTCTTCCGGGCCGTCATCGAGGGCTGCTCACGCCTGCTGGTGAACGTCATCGTGACCACCGGGCCCGACTTCGACGCCACGCTGCTCGGACCCGTCCAGTCGGACATATTCAGCGCACCATTCCTCCCTCAGGCAGACGTGTTGCCGCACTGCACGGCGGTCGTCTCACATGCCGGAGCAGGCACCATGCTCGGCGCCCTATGCCACGGCCTGCCCCAACTGTGCCTGCCACAAAGCACGGACCAACCCTTCAACACCGCAGCCCTGATGCCTACCGGCGCCGCACTCGCTCTTCAGCCGGACCAGATCACCCCAGACGCGGTGACCGAGGCGCTCAGCCGCTTAATCGGTGAGCCGTCCTTCCGGCAGGCGGCGAACAAACTACGTGACGAGATCGACCAGATGCCCGATGCGGACAGCGTCCTCGACGACATCTCCCAAAGGCGCCGATGAATTCCCTCGCTGCATAGACCAGGTGACGAGTCCTGCTCGACGACCATGTTCGAATCGACGCCGCCCATCGCCGTAAGCGGATCCCTGACCGGACACCCGCCGGCCGTCGGGGGACCGCTGCGAACGCACTCTCATGCTTGTTATGCACGTGATCTTCCAGGACATTTCGACCAGCCGCTGTGGCTGCCTGTCGACGGAGCTGGAGGCCTCGAGATGTCCATGTCCGATCCGTGTCTGATCCGTTCTCGAGGGCCGTCCGGTGAGGCGGTGGTCCGGGTGGAGGTGCCGCTGGTCGATGACTACCTGGAGTTCCTGGCCGGTCGGTGTCGACCGAACACGGTGCTCGCGGCCGCGTACGACTTGCGGGTGTTCTTCGGCGTCGTCGACAAGCCCCCGGAGGAGGTCTGTTCCCGCTGACGTGCTGGGGTTCATCACGTCTCAGCGCACCGGCCGCCCCGACGCTCAGGTGGTGCAGGGGGTGGGGAGGCGAGCCGGGCGGGGTCTCGACGAGCACCGTGGCAAGGCGGCACTCGACCATCTCGGGGTTCTTCGGCTACCTGCAGGCCCGTGGTGACGTGCCGGCCAATCCGGTGCCGCGGGGACTGCCCACCAGACGTGAGCGCTCGCGTCCGGGGCAGGGGGTGCCGCTGACCCGGCGCACCCGGACGCTGCCGCGGATCCTCACCCCCACCGAGGTCGACGCACTGACCGTCTCGTTGCGGACCCATCGGGACCGGGCGATGGTCGCCGCGATGGTGCTCGGTGGCCTGCGCCGGTGCGAGGTGCTTGGTCTGCGGATGGAGGACCTCCGGATCGCGGAACGACGGGTGTTCATCGCCGACGGCAAGGGCGGCCACCAGCGCCTGGTGCCGGTCTCGGCCCGGTTCTTCGCCGCCGTCGCTGCCTACCTCGACACCGAGCGACCAGCCGGCGCGGACACCGACCGGGTGTTCGTGGTGCTCAAGGGACCCAACCGCGGACAACCCGTTGTCGGCGCGGGGGCTGGACGAGGTGCTCGCCGGTGCCCGGCGCCGGGCGGGACTGGCGCATGCGACCTGCCACGAGCTGCGGCACACCTGCCTGACCCGGCTCCGGGAGGCCGGGATGGCGCTGGAGGCGGTCCAGGCCCAGGCCGGGCACGCCTCGATCGAGTCCACCCGGATCTACCTGCACCTGGCTGATGACTGGCTCGCCTCCCAGTACCGCAAGGCCGCCGAAGTCATCGACGCCCAAGTCTTCGCCGACCACCCGACGCGCCACCAGCGGCCCGCGATCGGCCGGTGCCAGGCCGCGGTGCGCTGCGTCGCTGCCGACCTGGGAGCGGCTCGGCCGCGCGTCCGCAGCTCGTGGACACGATGCGCCGCTATCTCGAGCAGATCGCCTGCGTGCTGCGGCCCGGCAGCGTGAACAACACCGACCAGGCGCTGCGCGCGTTCGCCGGCTTCCTGGTCGAGACCGCACCCGAGGTCACCTGCACCGCGCAGGTGACCCGCCGCCACATCGAGGACTACAAGCCCTGGTTGGCCAAACGACCCGGGCAGAACAAGACCCGGGTCACCACCGCGACGCTGGCGCACCGGCTCGGGACGCTGCGGATGTTCTTCGTCCGGATCGAGGAGTGGGGCTGGGACGAGGCACCAGCACGGGTGCCGATGTTCCCCGGCGACCTGCCCCGCCAGGACCATCCGCTGCCCAAGGCACTCGACGACGCCGCTGCCGCGAAGCTGCTCCGCGCCGCCCACAACGACAAGCGGCTCCTGGTCCGGGTCACCGTCGAGGTGCTGCTGCGCACCGGGCTGCGGGTCAGCGAGTTCACCTCCCTGCCCGCCGACGCGGTGGTCCAGATCGGCGCCGCACCCTGGCTGCACGTCCCGGTCGGCAAGCTCCGCGAGGACCGCTACCTGCCGCTGCATCCGCAGCTGGTGCGACCTGATCGACGACTACCGCAGCCGCCACGTCCCGCCGGGCATCCGCTGCTGCTGCCCCGGGAGAACGGCCGACCGTTGGACCGGCACACCGTGACCCGGTTCCTCAACAAGGCCGGCGCCGCAGCCGGGCTGCCGCACATCCATCCCCACCAGCTGCGCCACACCCTGGCCACCCAAGCCATCAACCGCGGCATGTCCCTGGAAGCGATCGCCGCGATGCTCGGCCACCGCAGCATGGACATGACGCTGCGCTACGCCAAGATCGCCAACCGCACCGTGGCCGATGAGTACTTCGCCGTCACCGACCAGGTCGACGCCCTCTACGCCCAAGCCGAGCCACTGCCCGCCGACGCCATCGGACCAAAGATGGCCCGGCTACGCCGCGAGCACCACCGACTCCTCGGCAACGGCTACTGCGCCCGGCCCGCCGAGCTCGACTGCGCCTTCGAGTCGATCTGCGAGAACTGCACGTTCTTCCAGACCAGCATCGAGTTCCGGCCCACCCTCCAAGCCCAACACGACGACGCCGAAAGCAAGGGCCAGCAGCACCGCGCCGCCCTCTTCGGACAACTCCTCGACGGCCTCACGGAAGGCGAAGCATCATGACCGAGCACGTCACCGATCACGTGCATGATATGCCCATGAGCGGGCGGCGGATGCTGTGGGTGGTTCCCATACAACCGATTTGGGTCTGTTCCGTTAGACACCATGACAGGACGGAGGTGACGCCATGGGCTCGGTCGGTCACGGACGAGGAGTTCGCGGCGTACGTCGCGGCGTCGCGACCCGCGTTGTGGCGTACCGCGTACCTGTTGTGCGGCAACGTGCCCAGGCCGACGACCTGGTCCAAAGCGCGCTGCTCAAGCTGTACGTCGCGTGGCCCCGGCTGGTCGCGCGGGGACCGGCTGGACGGCTACGCGCGCCGGATCATCGTCAACTCCCACATCGACGAGATGCGGCGCCCGTGGCGGCGGGAGACCGAGACGCTGGAGGGGCACGAGCCCGTCACGAGATGACGAGCGAACGACCACTCGGCGCTGATCCGGGCGCTGAAGGCGCTGCCAGCCGGGCAGCGACGGGTCGTCGTGCTGCGTCACTACTGGGGGCTGTCGGTGGCCGAGACCGCGACCGACCTGGGAATCAGCGAGGGCGGCGTCAAGAGTCAGTGCGCGATCGGACTGCACAAGCTCGAGGAAGCCCTGGCTCCGGACTACCGAAGCGAGGATCGGGCATGAGCATCCTCCGAGGACACTGGACCACTCGGCTGCACGCCGCCGTCGACGACCACCCGGGCGCGCTGGCGTTCGACGTGGCGTCGTACGTCGCCGCCGGCCGCCGGCGGGCACGCCGCCACCGCGCGGCCGCCCTCGCCGCGACGGTCGCGGTCGCAGTTGTGTCGGTGGTCGCCGCGTGGCCGCGGTCGGCACGCGCGGTGAGGCGCCGCAGCCCGCCCCCCCGGTCGTGCCGAGCATCCCGATCCCGGGGCGGGCACGAACGGTTGGGTGGCGGTCGACGCCTTCCAAGGCGGCGGTGACATCTATCTCGTCCGGCCTGGCGAGGACGCCCGTCGGCTGGAGATCGCCGGATCGGAAGAGGCCGACGAAGCGTGTCCGGCCTGGTCGCCGGACGGGACGCGGCTGCTGTTCGGTCGTGCAAGCGCCTTGTCTGGCAGCACGTTCGACCCGGACCCGGTGATCGTCCCGGTCGATCGGGAGGGCGCCACCGGGAAGCCAATCAGAGCTGAACAGCGTTCGGGTCCGCGCGCCACACGATCTGGGCGATCGACACCTCGGCCTCGGGTCGTGGATGCCGGGTACTACCAGGACTTCGTCCTGCATTCCCGTAGTCACATGGACCGGGTCGAAGCCGCGGCGGCCGAGCCGGGCCACCGCGTGGGTGGCCGCGCTCTTGCCTGACATGAGGAAGTTCATGCCTGCCAGCCTAAATGCGGAAGACCCGGGTCAGGAAGATGCCGAAACCGCGCTGTAGTCGTCACAGAACGGCCCATCGTCTCGGGTCCGTGAGCGGTCCCTGTCTCAGATCCTGATCGCCCCGGGGTCTATTGGAGCACCGTCCGGTTGGCAGCAGCGGCGCCATCGGGAGAGTCGTCCCTTTGCACCTTGAGCCAGGTGAGCAAGAGCCAGGGGCTGTGCGCGTTGAAGATCAGCTGCACACTCCCGGTACTGCTTCGCCGCGAGCGCCGCGATTGCCACCAGGACTGCGGGTTCGCCCGACATAAGGAAGTTCACATCTCGAACGTATGACAAATACACCGAAACCGTTGCATTTGAACTAAACGGACGCCGACCGCCGAGCACAGTCGCCAGTCTCGCCCACGGATCACCCGAGCCACAGAACCGCGGTCTCGGGTCTGTGGACGGTCCCGTTCGGCCTCGGCCGTGCGAAACCGTGACGGCGACCGAAGACGGACTGCCCCGGGTTCGTCCGCCATTCCGGGCATTTATCCGCGTCAGGTCGGCCCGCGTCGAAAAAAAGAAGGGTTAAGTTTTTCGCGGGTACGGCCCACTGGTCACCGCTCCCGCGTGGGAGCGGGCTGGGGGGATGCCCGCAACATCCATCGTGGGAGCGGCAACGTCCGCAGGCCACGCCGTATGTCCACGTCAAGGTCGGCGGACTCGAAAACTTCCGGATCGGAGGGCTCGGCCACCGCCACCTCTGGGGTTGAACCGACGCAGGGGGCGAGCAGCACGGCCGGTGGTTCCAAGGACGTCAGCGGGCCGCCTTAACGCACAGCTGCCACGGGACGGGGAACCGCCGCGTCGGAGGGAAAACCACCGCGCGCGGGCGGTCCTGTCGCCGCACCGACATGTAAGGACTGGATAACACCAAGCGCCAAGTAGCGTCGACTTCCCGGTCCTTGTTATGGATCCCTGCCAGGGACCGGTATATCCACCATGTGCCGTTTGTCGGCTCTGTCTACACGCTGCGCGGCGGAAGTATCGGTCAGTACGCCCCGATGGGGTGAAACCGGACCAAGGTTGGGAAGTCGCAGAGCGGCAGGGCTCACTGGCTCTTGCTGAGTTCAGTGCCGAGGGACGTGCAGACCGTCCGCGCGGACGGGGAGGGCTCTGTGCGTGGGCGGTCTCGAGTTCGCCCGTTGACAGGTGAGGGTCGGATCACCCCGCGGCGGCCGGTCCTAGTGTGTTCACCGCGGAGCGACGGCATCACATCATTCCGGCTGCACGGCGACGCCAATAGCCCTTTGGGGTGATGGCAAACCGCCCGCGCGGGAGGCGCTAGTTCTGCCGCGCGGGCGGTCCTGCCTGACGGCGTCCCGGACAGTGCGCCTGGTCGGGACAAGGCAACACTCAGGCGATGGTCGCGTTCCGCGCTGTACCGAGGTCGAGCCGTTCCATGCCGGCGGCGCGACTTGCTGGCGTTTCCCGTCGTCCCGAACGCCGTTCACCAGTCATAGCAGTTGCAGGAGGGACCATCGCTGTCCGTCCGGCCCCCTTACTTTCACCGCGAATGATTTCGACGCCATCGGGTACTGCGCGCGGTCTGGCCCCGTGGTCGCCGCTCCCGTGTGGGGTGTCTGCAGCACCCACCGCAGCACGGGAGCGGCGACGTCCCGCTGGCCTCCCCGCTTGTCCTGGAAGAGGAACAGCGGTATCAAGAGCGTCTCAGCCCGATTACTTCCGCAATAGCCCTTGGGGTGTTGGCGGATGCACAGGAAACCGCCCGCGGGAACAAGGAAGTCAGCCACGCGGGCGGTCCTGCTCGATGCCGTCCTGGACCTCCGGGACCAAGGCGAACATCACACCGAGCATCGTTCGCATCCGGCGGTACCGGAGATAGCATTGGATGTCGGACCGGTGGCAAGGCCGCCGGAGCGAGCAGAGTCGACGAGACCCTGCCTACGGCGGCGTGACAATCGACAGTCACGACAAGCAGTCGACCGTCCGTCGGCCCTCGATGCGGCTCGTTCACACGCCTCCGATGGCGTCAGGCCAGGCAGACGACTCGGCGATGACGATGCCCGAACGTCGACGCCGTCAGTCGTTGTCGATCCATGCGGTGGACGCTGGGGTGGGGCATCCTGGTAGGCTCTCCGTCACGAGCCGGAGGGCGTGCTCCGGGGCTGTCAGGGTCCAAAGGATTCGGTCTCGATCAGCCGGTCGTCGGCGGTGAGGATGAACCGGCGCAAGTTCTCCGGGTCGTTTTATGGTTGAACTGTGGGCCGTGACGGGTCAATGGTCCCGAGGACCAGCCCGAGCGACCCGCCGTCAAGTCCGACTTCCTCGCCGTTCTCCAACGCCGCGAGCATCGCGCGAAAGCCGGTGGTGTCGAAGCTGGAAAGCATCAACTTCGTGTGCGCGATAAGCCCCTTGCGGACCTGGGGCCACGCCGCACCCGATGCGCCCCTGGTCATAAAAATCTGCCGCCGGGCCAAGCCGCCCTTGACGACCGGCCTCCGCGACGCGCAGGCCACTCCCAAACAGGCCCGTCTTAGCGCCGGGGTCATTGAGGCCGATCCCCTTCAACAGGCTGTGGATCGTTTGTCGGGACCGTCTGGCCTCACTGAGCAAAGGGTGCGCGACCAGTCGACTGAACCGCCCTGGA
>CAWJOJ010000034.1:0-97450 GCA_963844385.1 uncultured Actinomycetota bacterium
GAACTCGGCCACTGATCCTGACCCGCGCCGCTTCGACGTCCTTGCGCGTGATCATCCGTGGGCACCCTCCGCCGGTCGCATCACGGCGAGCCTAGTGATCACCCGGCAGCGCGAACACTCGCCCTGGCCAAGGTCGGCTAGTGGGGAAGCCGGTCGCCACGGCTGTCGATCAGCGAGGCGGGGGCAGTCAGTCTCCATGCCTCGAAGGTGAGCTCGGCCAGCTCGTCGCGCTCGACCCCGGCCAGCCGGACGACAACCCAGCCGAAGGCTCCTGAGGTGAACTGGACCTCGAAGGTCTCGGGGCGCTCGGCGACCAGCGCGAGCTGCTCGGCGATGGTCTGTTTGAGTCCGACGGTTCGCGTGGGCTCCCAGAGATAGCCGAAGGTCTGGTTGCTGACCGCGATCCGCCAGTAGCGTCCGTTGTCCGTGCGGGTGACCTCGGGGAGCTGGTCGACCAACTCGAAGGCGTCCGCGATGGTGCAACCCGTCACCTCGTCATTCTGGCAGCAGACGGCCACCCGGCCGCGGTTTACTGGATGCTCTCCGTTGTGCCCGACGCCTGCTTGGAGGGCCGGGACGTTCGAGGCGTCGACCGTCGGGCATTCCCAATGCTCGTGAGAGGCCTAGCATTCGATCGGGACCAACGTGGAGGGACCTCTGATGGAGATGAGGGCGATCGTGGTCGGCGGCGGCATCGCCGGCCTCGCATCCGCGATCGCGTTGCGGGAGCGCGGTTGGGCAGTGGACGTGCTGGAGCAGGACACCGACCTTCACAGAGGTCGGTGCCGGACTCTCGCTGTGGCCGAACGCCCTGAACGCGCTGGACGAGCTGGGAGTCGGGGCGATCGTGCGCGACAGATCCGTGCTCGACGGCTCCACGGGCATTCGTGATGAGCGCGGTCGGTGGCTCTCGCGCACCGACGTCGCGGTCATCCGCGACCGGTTCGGTCACATCGCCCTGGTAACTCGCGCGACCCTGCTGGATGTCCTGCGTTCCGCGCTTCCGCCGGAGTCCCTGAGGGCCGGTGTGGCGGTCAACCACGTGTCGGCCGACGGTCTGGTGCAGTGCGCGGACCGCGAGCTGCGCGCGGACCTCGTGGTGGGAGCCGACGGTCTGCGCAGCACGGTCCGTCAAGCAGTTTGGCCGGCCTCACCCTCGCCTCGGTACGCCGGCTACACGGCCTGGCGCTATGTGACCCGACGCCCGGTGGACGTCGGCCCAGGCGGCGAGTCCTGGGGCCGCGGTGAACGTTTCGGCTACGCCACGTTGTCGGACGGTCGTGTCTACTGCTTCGCGACTGCGAACGTCGACGAGGGCACCGATGGCGCCGATCTGGCCGCACTTCGCCGCAGGTTCGCCGACTGGCATGACCCGGTCCCGATGCTGCTGGACGAGGCCCACGAGGCCGATCTCCTGCACCACGACCTCTACGAACTCCCGCCCCTGTCCACCTACGTCGAGGGCCGTGTCGCACTCGTGGGCGACGCCGCGCACGCGATGACTCCCAACCTCGGCCAGGGTGCCTGCCAGGCCCTCGAGGACGCCGTCACCCTGGCCCGCTGCGCCACTCACTCCGACCTGGCGGCGTACGACGCTGAGCGCCGTCCGCGGGCGACCATGATCAGCCGGCGCTCGGCCCGGATCGGACGAGTCGCGCAGCTCCAGTCGACTCCGGCCGTGGCAGTACGAAATCTGGTCATGCGGGTCACTCCCTCGTCGTCGTACGTGCGCTCCCTGGCACCTGTGCTGGGATGGCGCCCCCCGACCACGACGCCTTGACCCGCCGCTCGACCTCCGCTACGCGAGCGACTCGAGCGCGTCAGCGGCCGCCGCCGCGCCGCCGTAGCCGCTGATCGCGACGGCCAGCTGCTTCGCGCCCGCGTTGAAGCGGTCGTCCCCGAGGATGTCCGCCGCGGCCTGGGCGATCGCCTCGCTGCTGGAGTCCGGCATCAGCATCCGGCCCGCGCCCAGGGCCTCGACCTGCTCTGCGTTGAAGAACTGATCGCGGCCCATCGGCGTGCACAGTAGCGGCACACCGCGTCCGAGCGCGGCCATCGTGGTGCCGAGACCGGCGTGGGTGATCACCATTGATGCCGAGGTCAGGATCTCGGCGTGCGGCACGTACCGCGCCACGCGCGTATTGGCGCCTGCTCTCACCGATGCGGGATCGATCGACGCTCCAGTCGTCACGATGGCGCGCACCGGCAGCTGCGCCACCGCATCGACGCACCGTTGCAGCAGGTCGGACTGACCCTGCTCGCTCGTGCTGAGGCTGACCAGGACCAGCGGCGTCGTCCCGTCGCTGACGTCGACCTCGTCGATGTCGCGGCACAGCGGGGGTGCGTCGAGCACGGGTCCGATGCGCAGCACGTTGGCCGCGTCCGGCGCGTCGGGCTCGAACTCCTTCGGCGCCGCGACGATCGCGAACGCGCAAGCGTCGTGGATGTCGCCGAGCCTCTCGATGGCCGGCAGCTCGAGCTCCGCCCGGTGCGCGTTGGCGATCGCCAGGCCCGGCGCGAACATCTCGACGAGCGGCCCGCCTCGGAAGATCGTGTACGCCGTGTGGAACAGCGCCGCGGTCGGCGTACCCGATGCCAGCGCGACGTCGATCGCCGTGAACAGCATGCTGTCGACCAGCACCGCGTCGGCCGGCTCCCGCGCCAGTTCCTTGGCGAGGTCCTCGGCGATCGTCGTGCTGAAGCACAGCTCTTCGATCATGAGCTTCACCTCGGCTTCGAAGTCGTCCGGGTCCTCCATCGCGTCCCAACCCTCGCCCTGGGTCAGCGGGACGAAGCGGGCGCCCACATCGCCGCACAGGTCGGCGATCGTGCCATGCCCGAGCAGCCGGACGTCGTGACCACGCTCGACGAGAGTGCGGGTGATCCCGAGTGTCGGCACGAGGTTCCCCGCGCCGTCCCACGTCACGATCAGATAGCGGCCCATGGTCACCAGCTCCTCGGTTGTATCCACTTGACAGCATGTAAAGTACGGTATGCTTTACAGCATGTCAAGTGGCGGGCGGCCTCAGACCCGGGTCCAGATTCTCGAGGCGGCGCGCGCGTTGTTCGAGGAGCTCGGCTACTACGACGCCGCCCTCGGGGCCGTCGCGAAGAAGGCGGGGGTCTCGCGCCAGGCGATCTACCTCCATTTCCCATCCAAGGCGGAGCTCCTGACCGCCCTTCATCTGCACATCTTTGCCACGGACGTCGTCCCTGCCCTCGAGCGGCATCCGATCACGGACACGGTGTCCGCGTTGGATGCGCTCGACGCGATGATCGCCGTGGACGTCGAGGTCGCCTCCAAGGTGTGGCGGATCAACGAGGCCCTCCAGGTGGCCCGACGGCAGCACCCGGAGGTCGACGAGACCCTGCGCCCGCGCGAGGAGGAGCGCTACGGCGAGCTGCTCGTCCTCGGGCGCCGCCTCAAGCGAGAACGCGCGTTGCCGCCGAACATCCGCGTCGGCATGTTCGCGGACATGCTGTGGGGTCTCTTGAACGTCGGCACGTTCAGGAACCTCGTCATCGAACGAGGTTGGTCGCTCGATCAGTACGGGCGCTGGGTGCGCAACACGATCCGGCTCCAGATCGGCGCCGACTGACTACGGCTTCGTCAACAGGTCGCCGTAGGAGAGGTCAGAGAAGGCAGTGGGTGCGAGCCTCTGTTGCTGCAGCAGCTGCTGTACGAGGGTGCTGAAGAGCCATGCCTTGTAGGCGTCGACGTTCCAGCCGGCCTCGCTGACCAGGCTGCGGAAGACGTCGTGGCCGAACAGTACGACGATGAGGTCGGTGGCATGGCGGGGATCGAGTCCCTTGCGCAGCGCTCCAAGCTCGGTCAGCCGAGCCACCATCCGCGTCTGGCCGGCGCGCCTGTTGGCGGCCACGCCTCGCCAGTAGCGCTCGACGTCGGCGTCTGCAGCGGCGGCTGCGGCGACGGCCGGCCACAGCGGAGCGGCCCGCTCGAAGATATCGGTGCCGTGCTCCACTCCGAGCGCCAGGACCCGCTGGCCCGACGTGGCACTCAGCATCTCCTGCATCCAGGGTCGCTGTGCCACGGGAGCAGCGGCCTCCTCTCCCGCGGCGGTCACCTCGATGACCTCGCGGAGCAGCTGCCCCTTGGTCCGGAAGGTGTAGTAGAGGGTCTGGACCGCTACGCCCGCCTCGTCGGCGATGCGCTCCATCGTGGTTGCGGCGTACCCCTGGTTCACGAAGAGCTCACGTGCGCGGTCGAGCATCCGACGGCGCGTCTGCCGCGCCCGGTCCGCCCTTGTGGTGGTCGTTCGGCTCTTGACGGATGGCATGTGCGTGACTTTACTAGAACCATCACTAGTGGTTACTCTAGTGAAATCGCGTGGCTACCCGGAGGTGCATCCAATGCCGGTGATCAGGAACTCTGTGGTTCTCCGCTGCGCGCCGGAAGTGGCGTTCGACTACCTCTCCGACCTCCGCGCGGAACTGGAGTGGAACCCCAAGTGCGAGGTGATGGAGAAGCTGACCGACGGCCCGGTCGGCCTGGGCACGAGATACCGGGCGAAGTGGAAGAGCAGCCCCTACGTCGAGCTCGAGACCGTGACCTTCGACCGGCCGCACGGCTGGACGATGCACAACGGTGGCCCGATCGAGGTCACGTTCACCTGCCGGCTCGAACCGGTTGCGGAGGGGACCCTGCTGCAGGCCGTTTTCGTGCCGACTCCGCACGGCTGGTTCCGGCTGATCTTCCCGATCTTCCTGCTGGTCATCCGTCGCGAGGAGAGAGCCAACATGGGCCACCTTCGCAACGCTGTCGAACGAATGGCGCAGGCACCCGGATGAAGCCGGCTGCTGCGTTCCTGTGCCTGGTCCTGGGTCTGGGCTTCGGGCTCCCCTGCGTCTTCGCGATCCGGCACTTCGTGCGCACCGGCGACGTGTGGACGTTCATGGGCTTCCCGACCTACGGAAATGGCCCGTTCGAACGGATCGGCGTACACACAAGTAGCTCGCTCCTGGTCGGCTTCCTGTTGGTGTGCATCGCCGAGATCGCAGTGGGCGTCATGCTCTGGGCGGGCACTCCCTACGCGTCGGCAGTGAGCCACGCACTGCTGCCGTTCGAGCTCGCCTTCTGGATCGGGTTCGCGCTGCCGTTCGGACCGCTCCTGGGGATACCACGCACTGTCCTACTGCTGTTGGCCTGATCCAAGGAACTGGCGTGCGCTCTCCACGGCGGCGCGGGCCTCATCTGCTACACGGTGGACGATCTGCTCGGCGGGGACGTCCTGGGTAAGCGCGTACGCCTGCCCCGCCCAGAGGTTGACGAGGTCGGCATCGTCGATGCTTCGCCCGTGGGCTCGCAGCGGGGCTGTCAGGTGGTGGACTTGCGGGTACGCCGGGGGAGCCGCATCGGTGTGCTCTTCGAGGAAGCGATTGCTGATTCCGCGAGCGAGCCGCCCAGTGAACGCGCGGGTGAGCGCAGTGGGTCGATCGTGCGTGGCGAGGGCCTCCTGGTGGACCGATGACGTTCCCGCCTCCGGGCAGCGCAAGAACGCGGTGCCCAGGGCGCCGGCGCGAGCGCCAGCAGCCAGGACCGCAGCAAGGCCGGCACCGGTCATGATCCCCCCGGTGGCAATCAACGGAGTCGACGTCGACGCGCGAACAAGCTGAAGCAGAGGTAGCAAACCGAGACCCTCGTGGTCGTCGGTGAAGCCGCCGCGATGCCCGCCCGCCTCCGCACCTTGCACGACCAGGCAGTCGGCGCCGGCCTCCTGGGCCTGACGCGCCTCCTCGACTGTGGTGACGGTTACCCACACCTCGCCGGTCGAACGCTTCAGGCGGACGACGTCCTCAGTCGACGGGCAGCCGAACGTGACCGACACCAGGGCCACCGGCGAACTGGCCAGTACGTCGAGCTTGGCTGCCCATTCGTCGTCATCCCAACGAGGTTCACCGAGCCGAACACCTGCCCGTTCCGCCTCACGCGCGAGCCGTTGCGAATACGCGTCCACGGCCGCGGCATCTCCAGATGTGCCCGGGGAGAACAGATTCACGCCGAAGGGTCTGCTCGTCAGAGCTCGGGTCCGTTCGATCCGCGTCGCGAGCTCGGACGCCGAGAGGTACCCGGCGGCAAGGAATCCCAGGCCGCCCGCATCGCTCACGGCCGCGCACAGTTCAGGCGTCGAAGGCCCGCCCGCGAGTGGGGCAAGAACCACCGGCAATCGACACTGATCAAGTAGCACCATGACCTCCTCAGGTCGCCAGAGGATACGGGGCGATCACCGGGAGGTAGGGAGTGTGGTCGGTCGTCCACGTGTAGCCGGCTATCGAGTCAGCACTGCGCCGGCCGCTGATCATTCGGAACAGCTCGTGGACCTCGGCGGTGACGGCGCCGGCGGGCTGACCCTCGCCGACCGGCCACTCCCGCCGACCGTCGCGCAGCACGAGCGCCGGTAGCCCCTTGTGCACGAGCCGCTGGTGCAGCCAGTCGCGGTAGATCGCGAATCCGAACCGCGAGACCGGGCTGGTCGGGTCCGGCGGGACGCCGAGCGCCTCCCGTAGGTCAGCCAGGTGTACGGCGAGGTCGCCGACCGGGGCCAGGAGCACCCAGCGAGGCTTGTCGATCAGCGGCTCCTCACCCGTACGGAGGACGCTCACGAGGCGGTTCCCGTGGTGTTCCAGCTCGCGAAGGAGGGCGTCGCGGGTGCGTTCGGCATGTCTCGCAAGATGTCCGGCGGTCCACTCCTCCCGGGCCTGCGCCAGTGCGGTGTCCTGCCAGGCGTCCATGGCGCCGGCGTAGAAGTCCCCTCGGGCAGCGTCCTCCGCCACCCCGACCAGGTGCGCGGCCAGGTCTCCGATGCTCCAACCAGGACAGGCAGGGACCGGTTCCACAACAGCGTCGGCCTCCATCCCGTCGAGCAGGGCCTGTAGCTCGTGCAGCCCCCGCTCGTAGGTCCAGGCGGCCTGCCAGCGCGCCGTGCGCTCCTTGGTCAACACCTCGCTCGGCCGAACCCGCTTGGTGAAGGTGTCGAGGAACTCGGTGCTCGCGGACCTGTCGGCGACCAGGCCCGAGTAGATGGCCGCGGCGCGTGAGGAGGGGAACCGGGCGGCGTCGTAGGACCACTCGAAATGGCCCGCCGCCCGGTCCGCCCGCCAGGCGGCGTAGTCCGCGAGAGTCTCGCCGCGGGCCAGCGCAGTCCCGACGTACCAACCCTGGGCCAGGGCGTCTCCGATGCCCTGGGCGGTGACTGGGTGCTTGAACAGGCCGGCGTCGCCGGCGAGCGCCCAGCCTGGTCCGTTCGCCTGGCGCTCGAAGCCACGCAGCATCGTCTCCGGCACAGCGATCACGTCGGAGATCTGCTCTGCGCAGTCGAGCAGCCGGGGGTTGAGCGTCGCCGGGAACCGGCGCAGCATCGTCGCGTACGCCTGCTGACGCTCGGCAGCGGATCCTCGGGTCAGCTCCGGAGGGCCGGCGACATTCAGCAGGTGCACGCCGTCCTCGCAGGGCGCCGACATCAGTGCCGCATGCTCGTGGACGTCGATGTGGCACCAGTCCGCGTCGGGCAGTCCCCTCCAGTAGGCAAGCAGCATCGCCATCTCGCCGCGCCGCTCTCGGACGCGGGGCAGTCCGAGCCGCCGGGCGACGGTCGAGGTGCGGCCATCGGCGCCGATCACCCAGCGCGCTTCGACGCGTTCGCCACCGCGGAGAACCACGCCGCGGACGGGGTCGTCGGGGGACCCGGACCCGATCAGGTCGTCGACCTCGCAGCCGGCCCGGAGCTCCGCGCCCGCCTCCACGGCGTTCTGCACGAGCACGGCGTCCAGCGCGATTCGCCGGATCGACATGGTTCGATCGTGGCCGCCGATCGGTGTGAACGCTCCGGCCACCGCGTGCCCCAGGACCCGCCAGCTGTACTCGACCGGACGCAGCAGATGGGCGGCGCGGAGCCGGTCACCCGCGCCGAGCTGATCGAGCAGGTGCAGCGAGTCCGGAAACAGCTGGTGCGTCGAAACGGTGTCGCTGGGAAACGTGTCGCGGTCCACCAGCAACACCCGTTGACCGGCGCGCGCGAGCAACGTGGCGACGGTGGCACCGGCGCAGCGGGCGCCGACCACCACCGCGTCGTACCTCTCGTTCTGCGCTTTCACGACGACCCCTTGACTGTGACGTTCATGCGACTACGGTGACGGGTCCGCGTGGAAGAAGTGTGGAAGCGTCGGTGAACCCACGCGCCGAGCGATCACGAGTGCCCATCGGGCCGCCACCTGTCGACCGCGCCGATCTCCCGGTACACGTGATCCGCCTGTCGCCGCAGCTCCTCGGCCCGCTCGCCCTGACCCCGGCGAGCGAGGAAGCGAGCCCAGCAGAGCAAGGCATCTGCGCGATGCCAAGGCAGGCCGAAGGTGGTGAACACCTCGATGGCGCTGGCTGCGTGGGCGTCGGCCCGCTCGGCGTCCCCTTGTGCCTCGGCGACCTCGGCCCTGGCGAGCTCGACCCTCCCGGCCACCCCGCGCCAGTCCTCGCCGACGGCAAGGATCTCCTCGCAGCGGTCAAGATGGACAGCGGCCGCGGCCAAGTCGTCGGCCGCGCTCAGCCGGGCCAGCTCCGCGCGCGCGGCGAGCTCGGTCGGCACCTGTGGCCCGAGGCGGCCCAGATCAAGGGCGCGCTCCCACGCGGCGATCGCTCCGTCCCGATCGCCCAAGGCGAGTCTGGCAGCGGCCAGCCACCCGGCGTTGAGCGCGGCGTCGTGCAAGTCGCCGGCCGCCTCATCCGCGGCGACAGCGCCCGCCCAGTCGTCCCGCGCCGTCTCCCAGTCGCCGTCCAGGAACGTCATCATCCGACGCGCCACTGCGTCTGGGCGCAGGGAGGACAGCACCTCCCGGGCGGCGGCGAGATCGCCGGCGGTGGCCAGGGCCAGGGCGAGCTGGTCGATGACCGTGTCGTGGCTGTGGGCGAGCGAGGTGAACCGCGGCTGTCCCAGACCGCGTCGGCACCAGCGCCGCGCCGTCCCAGGGTCGAGCAGGTACGCGTTTGCCACCAAGGCCGCGGCGTTGACCGGAGCCCAGCCCAGATAGGGATCGCTCAACTCGTGCGCGGTCGCCCACGAGCGCTCGTGAAGCTCTGCCGCATCGGTGAGACGTCCCTCGTTGACCGCCGCCCAGGCCTGCGCCCAGCCCGCGAAGACGGTCAGGTCGCGACGGCCCATCTCGGCGGCGATTGCGGCCGACTTGTCGGCGGCGGCACCGAGGACGCCGGTGCGGAGCCCGAACATGGCGGCTTGCGAACGGCCTCGGTTCACGTAGAAGGCACCATCGGAGTCACCCAGCAGTCGTTCGGCGGCCTCGAAGTGCTCGAGCGCCCGAGGGATGTCCATGACGGAGTGATGCAGGGAGAGTGCGCCGCCGATGCGGCTGTGCACCGTCCCCGCGGCGGAGTCCATCCCGGCGGCCAAGTAGCGACGAAGCGCCGTTTCGAGCAGCGTGACGGCTTGGTCGAACCCGCGGCTCGACCTCAGACGCAGGTTCGCGGCGACCACCGCAACCTCGGCGAGCCGCTCGTCCGACGTATTGCCCTGCATCAGGTCGAACGCGGCGTCTGCATGCTTGATGGCCTCGTCCCAGGCGTAGACCGCGCTGGCCTCCTGCGCCGCCCGGAGGCTCCACTCCGCGGCCTCGAGCGGGTCGGCCGCCGAACCCGCTGCCTGCAGGTGCACCGCGACCTCCGGGCTCGTGCCACTACCGACCCGGAACGCCGACATCAGCGCCCTGGCCGCCTTGGCGTGGAGGCGGCGCAGCCGTGGTCCGGTGAGGTCGCCGCGGATTGCGTCACGGGTCAGCTCGTGAGGGAAGGCGTAGCTGCCGACCCAGGACGTTCCCGACTCCACCAGAAGCCCGGCGGCCACCACCTCGTCGAGTGCTTCAGCCAGCGCGTCCTCATCCAGGTGCACCATCCCGGCAAGCGGCTCGTAGTCCACCTCAGACCCGAGAACAGCCGCGGCACCAAGAACCTCTTGCGCCGCCTCGGAGAGGGAGACGAGCCGCAGGCGCAGGGCATCCCGCACGCTGGAGGGCACCAGCCACTGCTGCGCCTGGGCGTGGGGGGCGCCGCGGTCCGAGTCAACCAGGGCTCTGGCCATCTCGGTGGCGTAGTAGGGGTTCCCGCCCGCGTGCTGCCACAGCCGGGTGAGGGTTTCGGGGTCCGCGTCGGGCAGGACCGCGCCGACCAGATCGGCGACCTCACCCTCGCTGAGCGGGCCCACGATGAGGCGCTCGACCAGCTCGCCGGCCGTCACGGCGCCGAGGATCTCGAGGAGCGGTAGATGCCGACCCCCCGGCGGGTCGCGGTAGCAAATGACGACGAGGAGCCCCGCCGGGGCTCGGTCCACGAGATGGCGCAACAGCAACGAGCTGGCCCGGTCGATGCGGTCGGCGTCTTCGATGACGAGCAGGACCGGCCCTGCGTTGGTGAGCCGGCCGAGGACCCACGCGACGGCGGCGTACAGCGACAGACGTTGGTCGTCGTACGGCCCGGGTCCGCGGCGCTCCGACGAGCTGTTCGAGCCCTCCACCAAGAGCTTCACGTCGCGAGCCACCGGTTCGGGCGCGTCCCGGAGGGCCTGCGCGACCTCGTCACTGTTGCGCAGGGCAACCGCGACCGAGTGGTACGGCGCGCCCGCGATCTCGCACCTGCCCACGAGCACTGTCTGACCCTCTTCGGCCAGCCGATGGGCCAGCCCGGCCACCACCCGGGTCTTGCCGATGCCGGCCTCACCCGAGACGAGAAGCAGGCGTCTGCCACCTGCGGCCACCGCCCGCCAAGCCGTCTCGATCCGCTCCACCTCAGCCGTCCGCCCCACCATCGGCGTCCGCGTTGCTGCGGCCAGGACGGCGTCGGAGAGCCGAGGCGCCTGCCGCTCCACTGATCTGGCGGCGGCGGCGGCGGAGGAGCGGCGGCCTCGCCCAGCAGCACCGGGTCCTGCCTGAGCACGGCCTGGGCCAGGTCCTGCAGCTCCGGGCCTGGATCGAGTCCGAGCTCCTCGGCGAGCCTTTCCCGCGTTGCGGTGTACGCCGCCAACGCGTCGGCCTGCCTGCCGGATCGGTACAGCGCCACCATCAGCTGGGCGCAGAACCGTTCCCGGAACGGATGCGCAGCGACCAGCCCCTGCAGCTCGCCGATGACCTCCCCGTGCCGGCCGCACGCCAGCTTTGCAGTGGCGAGGGTTTCCAGGGCGACCAGATGGAGCTCCTGCAGCCGCGCTTCTTCCACCGCTGCCGCGTCTACGTCATCCAGGTCGGCGTACGGCCTTCCACGCCACAGCCCGAGGGCGTCGCCGACCAGCCCCACAGCCCGCTCCGCGTGACCCAGCCCCAACGCCTCCTGTCCGAGACCAACGAGTTCCGCAAACCGGTCGGCGTCGACCTGTCCCGGAGCGAGCACCAGGGTGTACCCGGTGGGACCGGTGACCAACGCGTGGTCCAGAGCCGCCTCGGCCAGTCGTCGGCGCAGATGAGAGATATGGCTGCGGAGGGTCACCTCAGCTCCCTTTGGCGGAGCCTCGCCCCACAGACTCGCCGCCAGCCGGTCCGCAGGGACCGCCCGGTTGCGATGCAACACGAGCAGCGCGAGTAGCTGGCGAGGCTTGCGGCCGCCGAGAGCAAGCCGACCGGCCCCAGGCCGGTCGACCTCGATCGGCCCGAGGATCGCGAACAGCGGCCCGGACGTCATCGCCACCTCACGTCGGCACCCTAGTGGTCCGTCTGCGAAATGGCGCGGCTTCGCGACGCCCCGCATCCCGCCCGGCTGCGTTCTCGTCACTCAGCAGACAACCCCAGTATGCCTCGCTCCTCCGCCTTGCCGGACGGGCGCGGGACGCCGCTCGGACTTCCACGCCATCCCGCAGACGCACCACTAGCGACGAACCCCGCCTTCCGCGTTCTCCACACAACTTCCACGGCGACTCCACGCCCGACGGCCACCGTTGTGCTCACCGAAAACCCAACAGCACGGAAGAAGGAAGACCATGACTCTCACGACCGACGCTCCCGCCCTGGAAGCTCTCAAGCGCAAGCAGCAGGGAATCTGGAGCAGTGGCGACTACAACAAGATCGCTGCGATCACCGTCCCCGTGGCCGAGACCCTGGTCGAGGCGGCCGAGCTCGCACCCCGGCGCCCGGGTCCTGGATGTCGCCACTGGCACCGGGCACGTGGCCCTGGCCGCCGCCCGGCAGTTCGGACAGGTCAGCGCGGTGGACTACGTGCCCGCCCTGCTGGAGGTGGCCCGCCGTCGCGCGGCCGCCGAAGCACTGCCGCTCGAGCTGGCGGAGGGCGACGCCGAGAACCTGCCGTACGACGACAACGCGTTCGACGCAGTGCTGTCCGCGCTCGGCGTCATGTTCACCGCCGACCACGCTCGGGCGGCGGCCGAGCTGGTCCGGGTAGCCCGTTCTGGCGGCACGATCGGGCTTGCGAACTGGACCCCGGAGGGGTTCATCGGGCAGCTGCTCGCGACCGTGGGCAGGCACGTCCCGCCGCCGCCGGTCGCCAAGCCACCGACCCGGTGGGGAAGGCCCGAGGCGGTGCAGGAGCTGCTGGGCGACGCGGTCGCGGACGTGCGGTTCGAGAAGCGCACGGTGACCCAGCGGTTCGCCTCTCCCGAGCACTTCGCCGACTACTTCCTGACCTACTACGGGCCCACCCACATGGCTGCCAGGAGCCTCACCGATGAGGGTCGGGTCGCATTGCGCAACGACATCGTCGAGCTCGCCCGTGGCGCAAACAGCGCCCACGACGGCTCCTTCACCAGCCGGTGGGAGTACCTCGTCACCATCGCCACCAAGCGCTGACCTTCCCCAACACCTCAAGGAGATCTTTATGTTTTCGACGCTCAGAAAACTCGGGGCCGCGGTCGCGGTGATCACGGCAGTCATGTCGATTCTCGCTGCCGCCGCGCCGGCGTCGGCGGCCGAACCCAACTACCGGCAGACCATCGCCAACTACCAGTTCGGCGCCGGCGCCGAGTACACCAACATCAGTGGCAACGTCACCTGCCCGACCGGCACGAAGGCCGTCACCACCGGGGCGACCTCGGGCGACAGGGACAGCATGCTGTCGGCCGGGTCCACCACGTTCGACGGCACCGGCGGATTCCATGCCGCCTGGGGCCACGACAACCACACCTTGCAGCTGAGGGCGACCTGCGTCGGAAGCTCGAGGCTGGCCGGGTCCTTCCCCACGACGCTGACCGTCCGAGACCATCGTGACGGCTGGCGCTCCTACGTCAAGAGCGTCACCTGTCCCACCGGCACGGTCGCCTACGGCGGTGGCGGCAACCAGCTGACCGGCGGGGTGCCGTCGGGTCATCTGTACACCTTCGGCTCGATGCCCAGCGGCGAACAGCTGGACGTACGCCGCGGCCGGTACCCTCGGCACTTCGCAGCTGGCAGTCGGTGCGCACTGCCTGCCCAGGGCAAAGCTCGGAAAGATCGTCACGGTCTCGGACACCGCGACGAGGCCCGACGTCACTGGGCGGCCGCAGATCTTCGCCAGCGCACGCTGCCCGAGCGGGTACTTCGCGTTCGCAGGCGGCGCCTGGTACCACCCGATCGGCTCGACCACCCCCGAGTGGCGCGGCTACCTCACGACGTCGGACATCGCCGCCGACGAACGGGGCTGGTTCGCGGTGGGGACCACCTGGTACCCGGGCACCCAGCTGACCAGTGTGGTGCGCTGCACCACCCGGCTCGGCTGAGTGATCCACACTCCCAGGCGGCTCGACGCACTCGCGTCGAGCCGCCTCTGGGCGTTGTCCGTCAGTCCACCGAGCGGGTGGTCGCTCCCGCTGACTTGTCGGCAAGGGCGATCCGGGTGCTGTCGGAGCTGCTGACCCCGTTGCGCACGGTGATCTCGACCAGGCCGTCGTCGAACTCTGCGGAGATCTGGCTCTTGTCGATCCCGTCGGGCAGGTTGATGTTGCGCCGGAACTCGCCGTAGAAGCGCTCCCGGATGTAGAACTCGACGTCGCTGTCGTCGTCGATCTCCGTTTGGCGTGTCCCTGACACCGCGAGGACGCCGTGTGCGAACCGGAGGTCGATGTCGCCGGGATCCACGCCGGCCAGCTCGACCCGGATGACCAGGTCCTCGCCTCGGGCGAAGATGTCGGTGACCGGCACCCATGCGGAGGCGTGAGTTCGCTCGACGTCCTGCACGCCGTGCTCGAGTCCCCCGTGGAGACCGAGCGCGCGCATCCTGCTCATCTCGCTGAAGAAGTCGGTGACGCCCTCGAACGGGTTACGGCGGGAGTCTGGCATGGCGTCTCCTGTGGAAGTGATCAGTCGTCTGAGCGGAGGGGTTCCATCAGCCCGGCGTCGCGAAGGAACCCGGTGGCCACCTCGGCGTCGTCCCGACCGGCGGTGACGGCGGCGTTCATGGCCACGATGTCGTCCTCGGTCAGCACGCGGTTGACCGCGTTGACCACCGCGAGAAACTTGTCCGCGTCGATCCGGTCCAGCTTTTCCTCACCCACGACCATGACGACGTTCTGGGACCCGAAGAGCAGTTCCGGATCCTCCAGCAGCAGGTAGTCGCCGCTCTCGAGCTGAGGGTCGGTGGTGAAGGCGTTCACCGCGTCCGCGTCACCGTTGTCGAGGGCGGTGTACTGCGCCCCCAGTGCGAACGGCGCGAAGGTGGCGTTGGTGAGCCCGTAGACCTGTTGCAGCCCTTCCAACCCGAGGTAGAGCGTCTCGAACTCGGGCCGGGCGCCCAGGACGAAGCCGTCGAGGTTGCGAAGGTCCCCGATGGCGCTCAGCTTGTTCGCTCGTGCGAAGTCCCGGGTCGTGGCGATGGCGTCCTTGTTCTGATAGGGCGTCATCTCGCTCATCGCCATCTGCTGGTCGGCGTAGTAGGCCTTGGCCTGCTGGTAGGTCTCCTCAGGGTCCAGCCCGGAGACCTCTTCGCCGGCCACGATCGAGAGCACCGTCCCGGTGTAGGCGACGTACCCGTCGATGTCGCCGTCGCGCAACGCCTCGTCGAGGTCGGCTGCCGGACCGACGCCCTTGCGCAGGTCCACGGCGTAGCCGTTGACCGCCAGCGCCTGCCGCCACAGCTCGCCGAGGATCCTCGCCTCGGGGAACTCCTGGGTGCCCAACGTGATGCGCAGCGAGGCGCCCTGCGGCTGCTGGGAGGCGTCCCTCTCGTTGGTCTTCCCGCACGCCGCGAGCGCTGCCAGGAGCACGACCAGGATCAGTACCCGGACCCGGGTACGGGTACGAGACCGGTTGCGCGCCCCGCTCATGTGCCCGGTTCCGGTCGGTCGGTCTCGGTGGTGTCGCCCGGAACCTTGGCGAGTGGTACGCCGGCGGCACCGTCGGGTCCGCCTTCTGGTCCCCGGGTCTCATCGCGCAGCGCCTTGATCCAGCACCACGCGACGCCGACCACCACGAAGGTGAACGGCACCGCGCCGAGCACCGCCGCCTGTTGGAGGGCGACCAGGCCACCGACCAGGAGCATCGCGCAGGCGATGGCACCCATCAGCGCCCCGAGCACGAGCACCACCAGCCTGCCCGGCTCCAACGAGCCGCGCGTGGCCATGGTTGCCATCACGATCGACGCTGCATCCGCACCGCTGATGAAGAACAGCGCGATCAGCACGACACACAAGGCCGAGCTGAGGACGGGGAGCGGGAGCGAGTCGAGCGCCGTGAACAGCGAGAGCTCGGGAGTGGCGAGGGCGGCGACGATGTCGGCCTTCCCGCTCTTCTGCAGCTCGATGCCGGTGCCTCCGACGACGGCGAACCACAAGAAGCCGAAGCCGGTCGGTGCCGCGACCACGCCGATCACGAACTCGCGGATCGTCCGCCCGCGGGAGATGCGGGCGACGAACATGCCCACGAAGGGTGCCCACGAGATCCACCACGCCCAGTAGAAGATCGTCCATCCCGCCATCCACTGCTCGTCGCCGACGCCAGTCTGGAGCGACATGGGCACCACCTGCACGAGATAGGTGCCGATCGACTCGATGCCCTGGGAGATGACCAGCACCGTGGCACCGCCAAGGAACAGGAAGAACGCGAACAGGCCGATGGTCGCGAACATCCCGAGGTTGGCGAGGAAGTTGATGCCCTTCTCGACCCCAGACGTGGCGGAGATCAGGAACAGGGTGGTGACGACCACGATGATGATCACGGCCACCGAGTTGGACTTCGGTACGTCGAGGAGGTACTCGAGGCCGCTGTTGAGCTGGAGGCCGTTGAGGCCGAGAGCGGTCGCCGTACCGAACAGGGTGGCCACGATGGCCAGGGCGTCCACGATCCGGCCCAGTGGGCGCTCGCTGGCGTTGGGTCCCAGGATTGGGGTGAACGTCGCGCTGACCAGCGTGGGCAGCCCCTTGCGGAAGCTGAAGTACGCCATGGCCCCGCCCATGACGGCGTACAAGGCCCAGCCGTTGAAGCCCCAGTGGAAGTAGGTGTAGCGGAGCGCGACCAGGCTCGCCTCCTCAGTGCGCGGCTCCGCCAGACCGTGCGGCGGGGCGATCCAGTGCGAAACCGGCTCGGCGGTGCCGAAGAAGAGCAGTCCGGCCCCGAGACCGGCGGCGAACATCATCGACACCCAGGAGAACGTTCCAAAGTCCGGGCGGGAGTCGTCGGGCCCGAGACGGATGTTCCCCCAGGGATGGATGACCAGGAAGATGCACAGCGCCAGCCCGCCGAACGCGATGAGGACGAAACCCCAGCCGAAGTTGCCGATCACCCAGCTCAGGCTCGTTGACATCACTTTCCCGAGGCTGGCCGGGGCGAAGAGCCCCCAGCCGACGAACCCGGAGATCAGCACGGCCGAGCCCCAGAACACGGCCGGGTCGACACCCTTCAGGAACCGGTTCATCGGAGCCTCCACGAGATGGGGCGTAGACCTGCGACGTGTTCGGTCGCCCCGGCGGACGGATAGGCCACAACATAGGCCGCAGGCACGCTTGGTGGCCAACACACCTTGGCTACCGCAGCGATAGCCACCACCTATCGCAGTCGGCGCTGCCCTACCGCGCCGCGCGCATCCAGGGAGCGGGTAGCGCCGGCGTCGGTGGAGAATGCCAAGAAGTGCTCGCCGAGCTCGCTGAGCCGGCCGTCCCGCCACACCAGGTGAACCGATGCCCGTGAGGGCGGCAGTAGCGGGAGCACCCGCGCGCCCTTCGCTGCTGCGTCAGCCGCCAGCCCCTGCGGCAGCAGGGCGGCGCCAGCCCCGGCGAGGAGGAGCGGGACGATCGAGGCGAGGTGGGCGGTCTCGACTGCGACCTCGGCCGGTCGTCCTGCGATCTCGAGCTGGGCATCGACGAGAGTGCGCAGCGCAGTGCCCGCAGGTGTGCTGATCAGTCCGAACGGCACCAGCTCCTCGACCGTCACCGGCCCCGTGGGGGCCTCGACCCCGGAGGGCAGCACGGCGACGAGCTCGTGGTCGGCCAGCCAACGGCTCGCCAGCATGCCTCCGGGCGGCGTCCCGTCGAGCAGGCCGAACTCGGCCTCGCCGAGCCGGAGCGCATCGAGCACGTCCGTACGCCGGGCCGGGTCCGCCACCGACATGTGGACGCCGGGGTGGACGTGTCGGAAGTCGCCGATCATCCGGGCCAGCGGTTCGATCGCCCACAGGGTGTTGGTCATGATCGTCAACCGGCCGAAGCCCGCATCGGAGACGCCGCGCACCGCGCCGCGCGCGGACATGAACGAACGAAGCGTCCGCCGAGCAGGCTCCATCAGTGCCTCTCCTGCCGGAGTCAGCCGTACCCCGCGCCCGTGGCGCTCGAAAAGCTGCGATCCGAGGTCGCGCTCCAGCGCTGCGATCGCCTGGGACAGCGAAGGCTGGGCGATCGAGAGGGAAGCGGCGGCGCGCGTGAAACTGCCCAGGTCCGCCACGGCGAGGAAGTACTCCAGGTGGCGGCGGTCCATGAAACGACCCTACTGACCGTGGCTGGAGATGGCCGCTTGGACGCAGTCTGAGATCGCGGCCGTGGGTCTCGTAGCATGCGTCTGTGGCCACCTTCATCCTCACGGTCGTCGGCGATGACCGGCCAGGTCTTGTGTCAGCAGTCTCGGCCCCGATCAACGACCACGGCGCGAGCTGGGAGCGCAGTCAGATGTCACGGTTGGCGGGCAAGTTCGCGGGCATCGTGTTGGTGACAGTCGCCGACGAGAGATACGACGCGTTGGCCGGCGACCTCACCGCGCTGAAAGCCCAGGGTCTACACGTCGCACTCGAGCGCACGGACGAGCCCGCCGAGCGCGAGTCGCAGCGACTCCACCTCGAGCTGCTCGGCGCCGATCATCCCGGCATCGTGGCAGAGATCTCGGCTTCGCTGGCCACCCATCACGTCAGCATCGAGGAGCTCAGCACCGACGTGCGCGACGCCCCCATGGCCGGGGGGACGCTCTTCGAGGCCCGAGCGGTGCTCAACGCCCCGCCGGCCACGAGCACCGACGCGCTTCGGTCAATGCTCGAAGGGCTCGCCCACGAACTGATGGTCGAGATCCGGCTCTCTGACGACTGAGACGCGGCCGTTGCAGCAGGGCAACGGCGAAGAGGAAGAATGCGAGTTGGTAGGGCGAGTATGGGGGGCTGCTGCTGATGGTATCAGGAGGTACGCAGCTGGTACGCGGCAGCTCGCGCAGACACAAACGACGATGAGCCACCGGATGTGCGGCTTGCGGGTGCCGCGACGGAGCCGAGGAGGCCGACGACGGACCGAGGACGAGACCTTGCAGCAGGTACGTGCGAAATACCGTCTGGTTGAACGGGTACGGGCTGGAGAGGTCGTCCGCGACGTAGAAGGCCACCACGATCGCAAGACACATGCCGAGACGCCCAGCACGCCTGCCCACATCCGCCGGCCGACCAGCACAGCGACGGTGAAGGGTGCGATCACGTAGGTCACGGCAGTGTTGGCGATGGCGGAAACCCAGGAAGCTGAGGTCGCGTAGTAGGGAGTGGCCAAGCAGAACGCCAGCACCGCGGCGAGGTGGATGTAGAGGAAGGCGCGGGACGGCGTCGTCGCAATGGGCTCTGCGCTGGTTGTGCAATTGTGGAGTGCGAGTTTGTAAGGGGAGATAAAGAAGTAGACGTTGCGGGAACGCTGCGCCGGTCAGACCCCCAGCGGAGACTCGTCGTAGGCGCGGTGGCGGCTCGCCACCTTGCGTGCCTCGGCGAGGTGGCCGCCCAGATAGGCGCCGGCTCCCGAGACGGCCGCTCCGGCAAGGGCCAGTCGGGCGCCGGTTCCGTGGCGGCCTTGGCGGCGGGCGAGCCACGACGCGGCGTACATACCGATCGCGACGGCGTTGGTGACAGCGTGGACGAGGCCTACTCGCTTGTCGCGCGACCCGGCTGCCGACCACTCGGCCCATCCGGTCCAGGCTGTTGGGCCGGCGGCGAGCAGTCCGGTACCGATGAGCCTCTGGGCCGCGGCGGACGAGTCGGGCCCGCCGAGCAGGTCGAGCACACTTGCGGAGGTCCAGGTGCCGATCGCGACGTCGGTGAGCATCGGGTGGACCGCGTGCCCGAGCCACTCGCCGCGCAGCACCGAACCTCGCGTCCCGGTGCCGAACAAGGCCTCGACAGCCGGCTCCAGCGCCTGCACCGGCCGGTCGAGCGCGGCAGCATTCTCGAGGCGCAGGGTCCAACGCACGATTCTTGGGGGCTGTTCGATGGAGCTCATTGCTTCTCCTCGCGGGCGAACGAGTCGAGGACAGTCTTGGCGGCGCCCGACCAACATTGCCTCCGGGAGATGACCAGGTCAATGGACAGCACCCGTGGCCCTGCCGGGGTTTGACCGGTGCTCAGGTGCCGATCACAACTGGTCCAGCAGCCATCGAGGGCCTTTGCTGCTTGCGCCGGCGGCCTCGACCCGGGCGCGCAATGTCCGGTCGGCGGTAACCACGATGACGCCACGCCCGTCATCGACGGCAACCTGCCTCATCACCTCCTCGACGATCGCGTCGTCCCCCGACTCTTGTGCGTGAACCGTGTGGACGCGGCCCTCCCGACCGTCCGGGGGCCCACGCCGTGCTTCGCCCTCGAGGACCAGGACGACCTCGTCCTGGGGCAAATCGGTGGCCGACAGCTGTTCATGCAGCCGGCGGGCAGCACCTGCCCGGTCCCGCCACCAGCCGTCAGGACGACTCCCCACGACATTCGCGCCGTCGACGATCAGGACCTGCATGCCGCAAGCGTACGAAGCCGGGACGCTAGTCGTCGGGTGGTTCGTCAGTGAGGTCAGGCAGGCTGGGCCATCGATCAGCGGCCCACGTGAGCACGGTGCCGAAACCGACCGGCGTTGGCGGAAGACGGTCGGCATTGAACTCGACCTGGGAGGGACGCTCGAACAGGCGGAGGAAGAGTTCGTGGTCCTCAGTGCTCAGCTCGAACGTAGATCGCGGATCGGCTCGCCACCGAGCCTCAGCTCGGGCACGTCGCTGCAATCTCGGGCAGGTCGAATGGAAATGCAACCGGAAGCTCGACTGGGCGTGATCTGCGACAGCACGCACTGCCCACCGTTCGTCGGCTGCCCAGCAGCCGAAGTCCAGCACGACCGACCCGCCCGCACGCAGCACCTCGTGTGCGGTCCAGAGGAGTCGCCCTTCGAGAATGTCCCGCTTGCCGTCGCCCTCCGACTCACCGAAGAGCGGAATCATCCACTCGTCAGGAGTGAGACGAACGGCCGGGTTCTCGCGTGCGAGTCGCCGCGCCTGGGTCGTCTTGCCGGCGGCGGGCAGCCCAACAATCAAGTACAAGGTCGGCGTCACGGCCGTGGAGGCTTGGCTTGCAGGGCTGCGGCGATGGTCGGCCCGGCTTGGGCGCTCATTGGCTCTCCGTTCGGTCTGGGTGCCTGGGTCTGCGAGGTTGAGAGTAGTTCGTCCGGCGACTTCGACCCGGAGAGCTGCGCGGGCGGTGGCGTTGGGCGCCCTTCTCGCGTGAAGTCGATGGTGGGGAGCAGCCGGTCCAGCCACCGGGGGATCCACCAGTTGGCGTCGCCCAGCAGCTTCATCGTCGCGGGCAGCAGGACCAGCCGAACGAGGGTCGCGTCGACGAGGATCGCCGTGGCCAGACCGAGTCCGAGCATCTTGGCCGTGGGGTCGCTTCCCGTCGCGAATCCGAGGAAGACCGAGATCATGATCAGCGCCGCTGCTGTGATGACCCGCCCGGTCGTGGCGATGCCGTGGACGATCGAGCTCTCGTTGTCCCCGGTGGCCAGGTAGGCCTCTCGCACCCGCGACAGGAGAAACACTTCGTAGTCCATGGAGAGGCCGAACAGGATCGCGAACATGAACATGGGGATGAACGGCATGATCGGCACCGTCGACTCCAGACCGATCAGGCCTGCGCCCCATCCCCACTGGAACACCATGACGAGGACGCCGAACGATGCGCCGATGCTCAACAGGTTGAGCATCGCGGCCTTCAGCGGCACGAGAACCGACCGGAACACGAGGGTCAGGAGCAGTACGGACAGCACGATCACGGCGCCGATGAACAGCGGAAGCCGGCGGTTGACCTTGTCGCCGACGTCGGCGAGGGTCGCCGTCTGGCCACCGATGTGGGCCTGCGCCTGCCGCTGCCCGAGCACGGCCGGGATCACATCGGCGCGGAGCCGCTGGATCGTTTCGAGGGTGGCCCTGTCCTGGGGTCCGGTGGTCGGGAGGGCCACCAGCGTCGCCACCCCAGCGCCTTCGTTGACTTCCGGGGGCGCGACGGATGCGATCCCCTTGTCGAGCCTGATTGCAGCAGCCAGGGGCTCGAGCACACTGGGATCTCTGGAGATGTCGACCGCGACGACCAGTGGCCCGTTGATCCCGGGTCCGAAGCCGTCTGCGACGAGGTCGTAGGCCAATCGCTCGGTGCGGTGCGACGGGAGCGCTCCCTCGTCGGGGGTGCCGACCTGGAGGGCCAGAACGGGTGCGGTCAGGGCCAGCAGCGCGACGGTGGCGCCGATGGCGTAGGCGGGGGCGTGCCGCGACACGTGGCCACCCCAGCGCCGCCATCCAGCGTCTGTGGACGCGGCCACGCGGCGGTTCCGTCGGCGTGCGAAGCCGTTGATCCGGTGCCCGGCGAGACCGAGGAACGCCGGCAACAACGTCACCGAGGTGAGCACCATGAGCAACACGATGACGGAGACGGCGATGCCTCCGGCGGTCATGAACGGTACGCCGGCGACTGCGAGGCCGAGGATAGCGATGACGACGGTCCCGCCGGCGAACACGACGGACTGACCGGCCGTGGCCACCGACCGACCGACTGACTCTTCGACCGTCAGACCCTGCGCGAGGTACTCGCGGTGCCGGGTGACCAGGAACAGGGCGTAGTCGATCCCCACGCCAAGGCCGACCATGCTGGCAACCACCGGGGCCCAGCGCGGGATGTCGACCAGATAGGTGATCAGTGACATCGAACTGATGCCGAGGGCGAGTCCGAAAAGAGCCATCCCGATCGGCAGGCCCATCGCGATGATGGAACCGAACGCCAGGAGCAGGATGATCACGGCGGCGATCAGGCCGATCGCCTCACCGGTGCCCGCCTCTGCCTCCTCGAACGCGAAGAACAGGTCTCCGCCGAGCTCGACCTGGAGCGGGGACCCTGCCTGGCTGCCGAGCTCCTTGAGGTTCTCCAGGTCGACTGGGTCGAGCTCATCGAGAACCGGGTACTGGACCCGGATCAGGGCGACCCGGCCGTCCGGTGAGATCGCGCCACTGCTGGCTGCAGCGGCGCGCCCGTCCTCCAACGCTCCCGATGGATCGCTGGCCGTGAGCACATTCGGCAACGTCGAGACGTCCGCCTGCACCTGAGCCAGGGCTGCCCGCGCGTCTGCCGAGTCGAAGAACGTCACGTCGTCGTCGAGGGGTGTCAGCACCACTTGTGCCGTCAGCCCGGCTCGATCAGACCCGGCGGCGGACAGCAGGTCGGTGGCTTTCTGCGAGTCAAGCCCCGGAGCTCCGAAGGAGTCGTCGAGCTTCTCGCCGAAGGCGCTCGACGCCCCGACGACCAGCATGGCTACCAGGAGCCAGGACCCGAGGACGACCCACGGGCGACGAGCGGCGAAGCGACCCAAGCGGTACAACCCATTCGACATGATCGGCGTTCTCCTTCGGTGACTGCTGGCATCTGCTGGTGGCTGAGGGTGGTTGCGGTACGACGCCCGACGTACGCTCATCGTCACGAGAGGCGGGGTCGCGCGCCTCGGGAGAAGGGCCGGAACTGTCTCGGCCAACCGGACGAGCCCGAGCCGTACTTTGGGCCGATCCGCGAGTCGTGCGGGATCACTACGGTGAGGTCATGGTCAGAGACGCGGTCCGCTCGCTCTGGGCCGAACCGCGCGCCGCGCAGCCGCCGGCGCGGGTGTGGCGGGACTGGGTGCTCGTCGCAGCACTGGTGCCGACGGCGCTGCTCGAGGGCGTGTTGCGCGCGGACGTGGAGTGGCGCCCGGTTTCGCTTTTGCTCGGGGTGGGGCTGCCCTTTGTGTTGCTGTGGCGGCGTACCCATCCGCTGGGTGCCGTGATGGTGGCGTTCGGCGCCATCATCGTGGTCGACATCGCCGGCCTGATCGGTGGTGCCGACGGGCCGGTGGGCGTCTACGCGATGGCCTTCGTCGTTCTGCTGCCCTACTCGCTGGTGCGCTGGGGGAGCGGCCGAGATGTCGGCATCGGGCTTGGGTTCATCCTGGTCGCCCTGGTCCTAGGCATCGCCCTCGACTACACCGGGATCGGCGACTCGGTGGGGGGCAGCATCTTCCTGCTGTTCCCGGCGACGTTGGCCGCGGCGGTCCGCTACTGGACGACCTCCCGGCTGCGCGAACGCGACCAGGTCAAGCTCCGGGAGCGCGCAGAGCTGGCCCGCGAGCTGCACGACACGGTCGCCCATCACGTCTCGGCCATCGCCGTTCGGGCGCAGGCAGGCCGGGTCGTCGCCGCCTCCCGCCCGGCAGCGGCGCTCGAGGCGCTCGAGGTGATCGAGCAGGAGGCCTCCCGGACACTGGCCGAGCTGCGCATCATGGTCGGCGGCCTGCGCGAGGACGAGGCGGCCGTACTCGTCCCCCAACCGGGAGTGGCCGACCTCGAGCGGCTTGCCCGGAGCATGGGGGACCAGCCTCGCGTCGAGGTCGAGCTATCGGGTGATCTCGACGACCTTTGGCCATCGGTCGGAGCCGCCGTCTACCGGATCGCCCAGGAGTCGGTCACGAACGCAGTGCGCCACGCACGCCACGCGACTCGCATCCAGATCCGCGTCGCCGGCGACGCCGACTGCGTCCGCCTGACGGTGAGCGACGACGGAGATGCCGGCTCGGCCGTCGGCAGCCTGGGCGGCGGCTACGGACTGGTCGGCATGAACGAGAGGGCCACGCTCCTGGGCGGCTCGTTCGAGGCCGGTCCCGGGCCGAAGCGCGGCTGGACCGTCGACGCGGTGCTGCCGAGGACGGGGACGCCAGGATGACCATCCGGGTGCTTGTCGCCGACGATCAGGACCTCATCCGGACGGGTCTGTCGATGATTCTCGATGCGCAGCCCGACATCAGCGTGATCGGCCAGGCGGCCGACGGGCTCGAGGCCGTGTCGCTGGCCCGCCGGCTCCGGCCCGACGTCTGCCTGTTCGACATCCGCATGCCCGGCATCGACGGCATCGAGGCAACCCGCGAGCTGGCTGGTCCGGACGTGGCCGACCCACTCGCCATCGTCGTCATCACCACGTTCGACCTCGACGAATACGTGCACGGCGCGCTCAAGGCCGGAGCTCGCGGGTTCCTGCTCAAGGACGCCGGACCCGACCTTCTCGTCCAGGCGATCCACGCCGCAGCCGAGGGCGACGCTCTCATCGCCCCGAGAATCACCGCCCGGCTGCTCGCCGCGTTCTCCGACACTCGCCTGGGACGCAAGCCCCGACAACCTGTCGAGCCGCTGACTCGCAGAGAGGAGGAAGCTGTCGTCGCCGTGGCGCGTGGTCGCACCAACTCCGAGATCGCCGACGAGCTCCACATCAGCCTCAGCACCGTCAAGACCCACCTCACCAGCGTGATGGCCAAGCTCGGTGCCCGGAACCGGGTTGAGATCGTCATGTGGGCGTACGAGACCGGCCGGGTCACGAGCTGAGGCCCATCCGGTTCAGTTCAGGAGATCACCGCGTCGATCGTCTTCTTCAGCGCACTCGGCTGCGTAGGCTTTCGCGGTGCACCTGCCTTGACCTCGAGCATTTCGGCGCCAAGCTGCTGGAGCACCTTGCGTCCCAGGCCCTCTCTGACCTTCGGGAACCAGTCCTGCTCTTCCTCTTCCATGTGGTGCCTGACGTTCTCGATCAACACCGTCGCCTTGGCCGTGAACCGCTCGTCGTCGGCCTTCATGGCGGCTAGTTCGGAGACGAGTACGTCGGCCACGTGATGCTCCTCGTAGGACTCGAGAACGTCGTCCTCCAGCTGTGGAAGCAGCTCACGCACTCGCGGGTACATGACCTCGTTCTCGATGTACGTGTGGACGGTCAACAGCTCGATCATCCGGTCGACCAGCTGTCCCTTCCTGGCAACCGCCCGGTCCCCCGCGTTCTCGAAGTCCTTGAAGACCTTGCGGATCTCTTGGTGGTCATCCTTCAACATCACGATTGCGTCCGTGGACATCTACCCCTCCATCGTTTGTCAACTGCGGCGCTGGTACCCACGGACCGGATCGCCATTCGCCCGCCACGGATTCTTCTGTCTGCTGGATACACGAAATCAGGTCCCCGGGGATTCCTTCCTGCGGTGTCCGATTCCCGCCAGATCAGCACCACTCGGGCGGCCAGACTGGAGGCATGCACCGAGTCGTACCGCTCAAGGTCCACTACTACGGAACCCCCGTCGTTCTGGTCTCCTCGACCAACCCGGACGGCACCACGAACCTCGCGCCGATGTCCTCTGCGTGGTGGTTGGGGCAGAACGCGATGTTGGGCCTGGGTGCCTCGTCGCGCACGACGCAGAACCTGCTGCGCACCGGTGAGGCGGTTCTCAACCTCGCCTCGACCGACCTCGTCGACCACGTCGACCGGCTGGCTCTGCTCACCGGGTCGCCAGAGCTCTCGCCGCACAAGCGCGAGACCGGCTACCGCTACGAGCCGCGCAAGTTCGAGGTCGCCGGGCTGACCCGGGAGCCCTCGGACCTGGTGGCACCCCACCGGGTGGCCGAGTGCCCGATCCAGCTCGAATGCCGGGTGTCGGGCCACTACCCGATCGCCAACGACTCCGCCAATGCGCATGCGATTCACGTCGAGGTGCTGCGCGCACACGTCGCCGACAGCGTGCGCCTGCCGGGCACCAACCACATCGACCCGCAGGCCTGGGACCCGCTGATCATGAAGTTCTGTGACTTCTTCGGCGACGGCCAGCCGTTGATCCCCTCCCGGCTGGCCGCGGGGTGGCGGATGCCGGGCCGGCTCGAGGCCGCGTCCTAGCCCTCCGCCTAGTGCTTGCGGGAGTAGACCGAAACCGTCAGCGGCAGTGGCAGCGTGGCGGGTGTGCCCAGGTAGTAGCCCTGGCCGTACGTCACACCGATCTCGCGCAACGTGCTCAGTTCGTCGGCGGTCTCGATGCCCTCGGCAAGGAGCTGTGTTCCGATCTCCTTGGCGAAGACCAGCAGGCCAGACACAAGTGACCGCCGCGCCGGATCGGTGTGGATGCCGCGGATCAGGTCGATGTCGAGCTTCACGATGTCGGGCCTCAGCTTCAGGACGTGACTAAGGCTGGCGAACCCAGCTCCCGTGTCGTCGATCGCGAGCCGCACGCCCATGTCGCGAAGGTTCGCCAGTGCGATGCGCAGCAGAGCATAGTCAGAGACGTCGGAATGCTCGGTCAGCTCGATCACAACCCTGTCCAAGGCAACCCCGGAGGAACGGAGAAGGTCAAGGATTGCGGTACTGGACGCCGTAGACGGCGACATGTTGATCGAGAGGTAGGCAGATCCCGGCATCGTCTTGAGCGTGGCGAGCGCCGAGCGGACGGTGATGAGTTCGAGCTCGGAGCCCAAACCCACGTCGATCGCATCCGCGAACCACTGGTCCGGTCCCTGCGCCGGTGAGCCCGCAAACCGGGACAGCGCCTCACCGCCCACCACCGCGCCGGTCCTCAGGTCGACAATCGGCTGCACCAGGATCTTGGGGCCGCCACCGTCCAAGAAGGCCTGAACGTGCCGGCGCCGTGCGTCACGGTCGAAGTTGCGGGCCAGCAGCGCGTTGTGCCTTCGGGTCTCATCGGTCATGGACGACACGACATGCTGGATCTGGCCGGTGTGACGTGTGCGTTGGGCGGAGGTGTTGACACGTAGCCATCGTCGTTCCCCGCCAGGCAGCTGTACGCCGACCATCTGGTCGCACTGCGACACGCCGGTGCTCAGCGTGACCATGGCGGGCGTCTCCGCCATCGGCCACACCGTCCCGTCTGCCCGCAGGAGCGTCCAGTCTGGGTGCACGGCGTCGCGCCCGCGCAGTTGGTCAGCACTTAGACCGAGCAGGACCTGGGCAGCGGGGTTCATCGCCACCACTCGCCCGTCCGCCCCATGCAACAGGACTCCGTCGGTCATGTGGTTGAGCAGTGTGGACTGGACTTCCTGCAGCTCCTCGGTGCGGACCAGGATCAGGCGGAGCCGGGCCGCCTCCCGCTCGACGCGATGCTTGAGGCGACCGTACTCGGCAAGGATCGCCACCAGAACCACGGCGCAGGACACGATCGTCAGGCCGCGGCCGACGTACCAGCCAAGGCTGTACCGGTGGAGGGAGTACAACGTCAGCACCACGTCGCCGAGCGTTGCGGCAGAGGCGAGCGCCGCCCACCGCATCGGCCCGGACAATCGCATCGCTCCCAGCGCGGCCACCAAGGTCGCGCACAGGACGACGGGCACAACAACCGGGCCGGTGACCCGGGTCAGGGCACTTGTGTCCAGACCATCGATGACCACCGGCAACCAGCCACGGCCGCTTGCCGCGGCGGCGACCACCAGCGTCCCGGCGCCGCCGGCGGCCGCGATCGCCGCCCAGGTCGTCCGTCGGCGAGCCGACTCGGAGACGTAACCGCTCCACCGATCCGGCCAGGGCCCGACGCCGGCAGCCAGCAACACGGGAAACCCGGTGTGCCAGGCCACCCACAGCCACGGTGCCGTTGACGGCCAGGCGCCGAGCACCCCCGCGTTGCTGCCGACGCCCGGAAACGCTGCGGCACACCGGCCAGAACCACCAAGGAGAACACGAACGCCGAGGCCACCAGGATGACGCGAGCCTCGCCGGAGTCGCGAAACTGGCGAACCAGAAGTGCCGCGCAGAGCAGGTCCAAAGCGAAGACCAGAGGAAAGATTGCGGGCACGAAGGTTGAGCGTCCCCCCATGTCGATCCTGGAGACCGGCAGCACCAAGACCACGATGACGACAAGAAGCAATCCGGCGACGACCAACCGCGAGTGCCGTGCGTGGCCAACCCGCAACGGCGAGTGTTTATTGCCGGCGGCCTCCCTGTCGGCTGGGCCCGTGACGGGGGCAGCATCGAGTGTGCTCACGCGTCACGTCGCATTGCTGGTCTCCGCTGTAGGAAGGAATTCCTCACCCGGTCCACCCGCAGCGAACGCCTCCGGCCAAACCCGTAAGAGCAACATTCTATTCGGCGCCGAAACCGCCCACGGTGAAACGGGGCAAAAGGCGCAACTACTGGTCGGCGTTGACGAGTTGTGCGCTCAGGATCTCGCGAAAGAAGTCGACGCAACGGGAATGCGACCAGCCACGTCCGACTGCCAGCGCTTGGTACAGGTCGGCGCTGAACAGCACCACGACGACGTCCGTCGCCCTCGCCACGGACATTCCTTCGCGTAGCCCGCCAGGCTTGCTGGCGATCACGCGGATCACCTCGCGGTAGGAGGCCACCCGGCGTTCCTCACCCGTCCGAACCACCTCGGCGGCATCGGGCTCGCCGAAAGCGCCGTGCATCGCCGCAATCAGGGGGCCGACCCGCTGCAGGACGCCGACGCCGTGGGTGATGAAGATGTCGAGGGCTGCGGCCGACGTCGGGGCAGCCTCGAAGTCCGCCCACCAGCCGTGCCAGGGCAGCACATCGACGATGTCGATCGGCTCCGGCGGGGGTTCGCGCCACAGGTCGAAGCCGACGATCGCCGCGCCCAACGACTCGCCGAGCAGCGCGGCCTTCGTCCCGAACGTGTAGTAGACCGTCGGTACCGCGACGCCGGCTTCGTCGGCAACCGCACTGATCGTCGTGCCGAGATACCCGTTGTCGCAGAAGAGCTCGTACGCCGCTTTCACCATGCGTCGACGAGTCGTGAGCGCGCGTTCGGCACGGGTGGGAGGAGCGGGGGACATCGGCTCGATTTTCCTGGCCATCTCACTATAGTGACACTATAGTGAACCGGAACGCGACCGAGCGGAGGAAGTCATGAGGATCCTGTTCGCATCCATGCCGGCAGACGGGCACTTCAACCCACTCACCGGGATCGCCGCACATCTCTCGGCGCGTGGTCACGACGTGCGCTGGTACGCCGGGCCGCAGTACGCCCGCAAGCTCGACTCGCTCGGCATGACGCACTTCCCCTACCAACGCGCGACGGAGATCACCGGGGGAAGCATCAACGACTTTCCCGAGCGCACCGGCCTCCGGGGGCCCAAGCTGATCTCGTTCGACCTGGAGAAGTTCTTCGTCGCCAACGTGGACAACCACTACGGCGACATCGTGGAAATCCGGTCGCAGTTCCCGTTCGACGTGTTCTTCTGCGACGGGGCGATGTACGTCGAGAAGCTCGTCGCCGAGCTCCTGGACGTACCCGTGTTCGCAGTCGGGCTCACTACGGTGATGCCCGAAAAGCAGGGCCCGCCACCCTTCTTCGGACTGCGCCCGGCCCGCACCATCCTGGGCAGGACCGTGCACGGCGTCGTGAGGCGCATGCTCACCAGCACCATGAAGGCCGGGGTGCTCTCCTACAACGACATCCTCGCGGGCCACGGCCTCGGACCCATCCCGCTCGACGGGTTCCCGTATGCGCCGATGGCCAGTGCGCGCCGGGTGTTCCTCAACGGCTCCCCGGGGCTGGAGTTCCCCGGCTACCGCCCCCCGGCCAACGCCGAGTACGTCGGCGCTCTCGTGCCTGCCCGCGGCGCGCTCGGACCCGACACGCCGCTGCCCCCGGCGGTCCTCGACCCGGACGCGAAGGTGGTGGCCGTCTCCCAGGGCACGGTCGACAACACCGACCTGACCAAGCTGATCGTGCCGACGCTGGAGGCGCTCGCGGACGGGCCCTATGTCGTCGTGGCGACCACGGCCGGCACCCAGACCGCGGAACTGCAGGACCGCTTCGGCTCCCCGAACGTCGTCATCGAGGACTTCGTCGACTACGACACGCTGTTCCCGCACGTGGACGTCTTCGTCACCAACGGCGGCTTCGGCAGCGTGCTCGCGGCAATGCGCCACGGTGTTCCGGTCCTGGGGGCGGGCAAGACCGAAGGGAAGAACGACATCGACGCGCGGGTCGGCTACAACCGGCTCGGCGTCGATCTCCGGAGCGAGCGTCCGAAGCCGGCCAGGATCCGCGCCGGCGTGCGTCGGGTGCTCGGTGACCCGACGTACGCCGCCAACGTCGACGCGCTGCGGACGGAGCTCGCCTCCTACGACCCCATGGGTCGCATCGAGGCCGCGCTCCACGACGAGTCGCTCACCTCGCACGGGTGAGGTGCCCGCAGGCCGCGAGCCTGTCGCCCTCGCTGTGCAGGTGTGCAGGTGCGCAGCCGGCCCGTCACCCGGCAGTATGGGACTGGCTCCACCGACGGTGACGTCATTCGATGGCCGACCAGCGAAGGGTGACCGATGACGGCGACCTCCCCTGTCCCGCCGCGGCACTGGTCCGTGCCCCCCTCCGATGTCCTGCTCGCCGACGGATCGATCGCCGTGATCCGCTCCTTGCGCGCCGACGACCGCGATGAGCTGATGGCCCTGCACGAGGGCGTCTCTGAGGACACCCTCAGGATGCGCTTCTTCACGCCCAGCCCCGCGGCCGGCCGCGCCTACGTGGCGCACCTGTTCGACGAGTCCAACAGCGAATCGGTGGCGCTGGTTGCGGTGGTTCGCGGACGGATCGCCGCCCTCGCGACTGCCGAGCTGTTGTCCACCGAGCGCGCCGAGGTCGCGTTCCTGGTGTCAGACCAGGATCGGGGCCGTGGCCTGGGCAGCCTGCTGCTCGAGCACCTTGCGGCCCTCGGGCGAGCGCACGGCCTGGGCCGCTTCGAGGCCGAGGTACTCGCCGACAACTACGGGATGCTGGGCGTGTTCCGGGGTGCGGGCTTCGCCGAGTCGCGACGGGCCCAGGACGGCGAGGTGTTGGTCGAGCTGCGCACCGATGCCTCCGCTGCCGCGATCGACGCCGCGGACCGACGCGAGTGGCGCTCCGAGGCACGCTCGCTGCGCCCCTTGCTCTATGCCGAGAGCATCGCCGTCGTCGGCGTACGACGCGAGGGCGGAGGCCTGGGCTTCGGGGTGCTCGACGCGATTCGCTCGGGCGGGTTCACCGGCCGGCTCCATCTCGTCCACCCGGAGGCCGATTCGATCGGAGACCTGCCCGCCCACCGGAGCCTCGCCGCGATCGGCGAGCCGGTCGACCTCGTGGTGATCGTGGTGCCGGGCGACCAGGTCATGGAGGTGATGGCCGACGCGGTCGCGGCGGGCGTGGGCGCCGCGGTCGTGATCTCCTCCGGGGTCTCCCGCCCGGGCAGCGAGGCCGGCGCCGTACGCCGAGAGCTGCTGCAGCTGGCCCGCGCCAACAGCGTGCGTCTGGTCGGGCCGAACTCGCAGGGCGTCCTGGTCCACGCTGCCGGAGTGCGCCTCAACGCCAGCGTCGCTCGTGGCCTGCCGGCGGCCGGTGGACTGGCCGTCGCCACGCAGTCGGGCGGCGTCGGCTTCACCCTGCTGGACATCGCCCGCACCCATGGAGTCGGTGTCCACGCGTTTGTGTCCCTGGGCGCCAAGCTCGACGTGTCGAGCAACGACCTCCTCGCGGCGTGGATGGACGACGAGGAGGTCGCCGTCGCTGCGCTGCACCTGGAGTCGTTCGGCAACGCCCTCAAGTTCGCGCGGACGGCCCGGCGGTTTGCCGAGCGCAAGCCGCTCCTCGCCGTGGTCGGCGGCCGGCGCTCCACCGCATCCGCGGTCGGGGTCGACGCCCTGTTCGCACAGTCGGGTGTGATCGCGTGCCGCAGCGCGACCGAGATGGCCGAGGCCGCGGCGCTCCTTGCGCAGCAGCCGCTGCCGGACGGCTACCGCGTCGGTGTGGTCACCAATGCCGGCGGGATGGGGGTGCTCGTGGCCGACGTCGCGCATGCCGAAGGCCTCGTCGTGCCCAGGCTCTCCGCGACGTTGCAGACGACCCTGGGCCAGGTCGCTCCCGGCTCTGTCGGGAGCAGCAACCCGGTCGACCTCGGCGCCGACCTGTCACCCGACGACCTCGAGGCGTGCCTGCGGACCCTGGACGGGGCCGACGAGGTGGACGCCGTCGTGGTTCTGCTGGTGCCGACGATCCTTGCCGATCCGGTGACGTTGCGGGCCGCCGTGTCCCGGGCTGGGACGGGAGCTGTGAAGCCGGTCCTGCTGGTCGCCTCCGACGCCGTCGGGGAGCCGCCGGAGGGAGTCACGCTCTACCGCACCGGCGAAGCGGCCGTGCGGGCGTTGGGCCATGCGATGCGGTACGCCGCGTGGCGGCGGGTCCCGATCGACGAACCGACCGACGGGTTGGGCGTCCGGTCCGACTTCGCCCGTGCCTGGGCCACCACCCGGCTCGCTGCTGGTGGCGGCGAACCCGAGTGGCTGCCCGCGGAGGCGAGTGCGGAACTGCTCGCGCCGTACGGCATCGAGCAGGTCGGCATCCTGGCCAACGACCCGGAGGAGGTCGGCCGTGCCGCGGAGTTCCTCGGTTACCCGGTGGCCGTCAAGGTCGCCGACCCGACCATCCTGCACAAGACCGACCGGGGTCTGGTGCGGGTCGGGCTGCGGTCGGCTCCCGAGGTGGCAGCGGCCGTCGAGGCCTTCCGGGCCGAGCTGCGAACCGACTCGGTCGACGTGCGGGTGCAGCCGGTGCTCGGCGGCGTCGAGGTCGCCTGCGGGCTGGTGCGCGATGAGGTGTTCGGCCCGCTGGTGCGGGTCGCGGCCGGCGGGGTGACGACCGACATCCTGCAGGACGAGGTGCACCTGCTGCCCCCGATCGCCACCGTCGACGCGGCGCGTGCGCTGCGTGGACTGCGTCTGTGGCCGCTGCTGGACGGGTACCGCGGCAGCGAGCGTCTCGACGTCGAGTCGCTCGAGGCACTCGTGGTGGCGGTCGGTCAGCTCGCAGCCGACGTACCCCAGGTTTCCGACCTGGACCTCAACCCGCTGGTGGTGACCCCCGACGGCGTGCACTGCGTGGACGTGAAGGTACGCCTGCAGGCACCCGCGTCGATGGATGCGGGCATCCCCCGCCGACTACGGCTCGTAGGACGCGCCGCTTCGGACGACGGCCAGCGCCTGCCGTGGCGATCTCCCACTCCTCGTTGGTCGGGACGACCAGCACCTTGACCTGGCTGCTCTCGGTCGACACCACGCGGGCCCCGCCGCCCGGACCCGAGTTGCGCGCCGGGTCGACCTCGATCCCGAGCCCGCCGAGCCCGACGAGCGCGGCCGCCCGGACCTCGGCGTTGTGCTCTCCGACGCCCGCGGTGAAGACCACGGCGTCGACCAGGCCAAGGACCGCGTAGTAGGCGCCGACGTACTTGCGGATCCGGTAGCAGTAGACGTCGAACGCCAACATGGCCGCCTTGTCGCCCGCGGCGCGCAGAGCCATGAGCTCGCGGAAGTCGTTGTGGCCGGCGAGCCCTTTCAGCCCGGACTCGCGGTTGAGGGCGCGGTCGACGTCGTCCAGGGACCAGCCGAGCTCGCGATGCAGGTGGGCGTGCACAGCCGGGTCGAGGTCGCCCGACCGGGTGCCCATCACCAGTCCCTCCAGGGGTGTGAATCCCATCGACGTGTCGACCGACCGGCCGCCGCGGACGGCGGTGGCCGAGGCTCCGTTGCCCAGATGCAGAACGACCAGGTTGGTCTCCTCGACGGGCTTGTGGAGGAGCCGGGCCGCCTCGCCGGTCACGAAGCCGTGGGAGGTGCCGTGGAAGCCGTAGCGGCGGATGCGGTACTCCTCGCGCCACTTTGCGGGCACCGCGTAGGTGTAGGCCACCGGCGGGACGGTCTGGTGGAACGCTGTGTCGAACACCGCTACCTGGGGTACGTCGGGAAACAACCGGCGGCCGACGTCGATGCCCTCCAGGTTCGCCGGGTTGTGCAACGGAGCCAGCGGCACCAGGGCGGTCACGGCAGCAACCAGGGCGTCGTCGACCAGCACCGGCGCTGCGAATCGGGCTCCGCCGTGGACCACGCGGTGACCGATCGCCTCGATTCCGGCGTCCGCCAGCGACGGCCCGTGCTCGTCGAACGCGTCGAGCGCGGCCCGGAACGCCTCCTCGAAGTTCGCGAACGGCCGCTCTACGGTGTGGCGCTGGTCAGCGGTCGTGTGCGCCAGCCGGCCACTGCCCTCACCGATCCGCTCCACCGCTCCCGACGCCGGCGCCACACCGGTGTCCCCATCGACGAGGCTGTACTTGAGCGACGAGGAGCCGGCGTTGACCACGAGGACGTGGGAGCTCACGACCGCCCCTGCGCCTGGATCGCGGTGATGGCGATGGTGTTGACGATGTCGCGCACGGTGGCACCACGGGACAGGTCGTTGACCGGCTTGCGCAGTCCTTGGAGGATCGGTCCGACTGCCAGGGCGCCGGCCGAGCGTTGCACAGCCTTGTACGTGTTGTTGCCGGTGTTCAGGTCCGGGAACACGAAGACGGTCGCCTTGCCGGCCACTCGCGAGTCCGGAAGCTTGGTCCGGGCCACGGCGGCGTCGATGGCGGCGTCGTACTGGATCGGACCCTCGACCGCGAGGTCCGGGGCGCGCTCGCGCACCATCGCGGTGGCGGCGGTGACCTTCTCGACGTCGGTGCCCGAGCCGGAGCTGCCCGTCGAGTAGGAGAGCATCGCCACCCGGGGCTCCACCCCGAACGCCGCCGCTGTGCGAGCCGAGCCGAGCGCGATGTCGGCGAGCTGGGTGGCCGTCGGGTCGGGATTGACCGCGCAGTCGCCGTACACCAGCACCTGGTGGCGCAGGCACATGAAGAACACCGACGACACGACCGAGACGTCGGGCATCGTGCGGACCACCTCGAGCGCGGGGCGGATCGTGTGGGCCGTGGTGTGCGCGGCGCCGGAGACCATGCCGTCGGCCAGGCCCAGCTCGACCATCATCGTGCCGAAGTAGGACACGTCCACGACGATGTCGCGGGCGCGCTCGAGGTCGATCCCCTTGTGGCTGCGCCGAGTGTGGTACTCCGCCGCGAACCGCTCCCGCAGCTCCGGGTCGTTCGGGCTGAGCAGCCGCGCAGCCGACAGGTCGACGCCGAGGGTCGCAGCCTGCGCCTGGACGAGACGAGGCTCGCCCAAGATGGTCAGGTCGGCGACGTTGCGTCGCAGCACGATGTCGGCGGCTTGCAGGATCCGGTCGTCATCGCCCTCCGGAAGGACGATGTGGCGCCGGTCCGACACCGCCATGTCGATGAGCTGGTGCTCGAACATCAACGGTGTGACGGCCTGCGTGCGGGCGAGCTCGAGCCGGTCGAGCAACGCGTTGCCGTCGACGTGCTCGTCGAAGAGGGCGAGAGCCGTGGCCACCTTGCGCGGTGAACCCTTGTGAAGGCGGCCACGGACGGTGGCGAGCGCGTTGGCGGTGTCTGCGGTGCCGAGCTCGGTGGCGATGATGGGCATGGTCGCGCCCAGCCCGTCGATGAGCCGGCTGACCTGCACCGGCAGGTCGATGCCGCCGTTGAGAACGATGCCCGACATCTGCGGGAAGGTCGACGACACCTGCGCCATCAGCACTCCGAGCACCACCTCGGGACGGTCACCGGGCGTGACGACCACGGCGCCGTCGAAGAGCCGGTCGAGCACGTTGGGCATCGTCATGGCGGCGATCACGACACCGGTCGCCTCCTGGGTGAGACGGGACGCGTCGCCGCTGATCAGCGTGCCGTGGCACGCTGCCATGAGGTCGGCGAGCGAGGGGGCACTGAGCAGTGGCTGCTCGGGCATCGCGAACACCGGGACGTCGAGTCCCTTCAGCGCCGTCACCACCGCGCCCGTCGATCCCTCGTCCGCGCGGTTCGCGACCACGGCGAACAGCGTGCCGTGGTTGGCGCGCAGCTCGGTGAGCGCCAGGTCGGCGGACGTGCGCACGCCCTCGGGCGACTGGTCGTGGGCGTTTAGGACCAGGAGCACCGGGACGCCAAGGTTGGCCGCGATCCTGGCGTTGAACGAGAACTCCGTCGGTGAGCCCACGTCCGTGTAGTCGCTGCCCACGACGAGCACGGCGTCGGCCTTCTCGGCCACCTGGTGGTAACGGTCGACGATCTTGTCCAACGCCGCGTCGGCGTCGGCGTGGACCTCGTCGTAGGTGACGCCGGCGCACTCGTCGTACGACATGGTGACGGCGTCGTGCGAGACGAGGAGGTCGAGCACGTAGTCCCGCGCGGCATCCCCGCGTACGACGGGCCGGTAGACGGCCACGCGCTCGACCCGCCTCGACAGCTGTTCGAGGACACCCAGCGCCACAGTGGACTTTCCGGTGAAACCCTCGACGGCGGCGACGTACACGCTGCTGGCCATGGTCGAAGACTAGCCACGGCGGACTGCGCGTGCAGTCGGTCAGTTCACCCCAAGGGGTGGATTCTGTCCGATTTGTGCCATCCGACTGGTTGAAGTGTTGACGATGACCTACTGTGCAGCGGTGCACTGCGTGCGCGGGGGGTCAGCGAAAGTATGGGGGAGTTGCGATGCGTGCACGTCGCTGGGTTGGTGCGGGGGCTGCGCTTCTGGTGCTGGGGTCGCTGACTGCGACTGCGGACGCCGGCGTGTTGCACCCGAGCGTCGTCGGCACGCGAGCTGCTGACTACACGCCGGAGGTCGTCCCGACCCTGACCGTCCTCAAGCCGCATGTGGACGCCATTGCGACCCTGGACGGCACCGCCTTTGCCGGGGGCTTGTTCGACCTCGTCAGCCACGACGGACAGCTCTACCAGCGATCGAATGTGGTCGCGTTCGACAAGGCGACGGGTGCGGTGTCCACCACCTTCAACCCGCAGATTGCCGGAGGCCAGGTGTGGGCCATCGCCACCGACGCAGCCACGAACTCCGTGTATGTCGGGGGAGTCTTCAAGACAGTGGACGGCGCGAGCCGGGGTGCCTTGGTGAAGCTGGACGCCACCACCGGCGCCAGGGACACCGGCTTCAGACCGCCCTTCGCCGCCGGGCAGGTCAACGATCTGGAGATCATCACCATCGCGGGCGTCAAGCGACTCGTCGTCGCAGGCTCCAGCGGTAGGAAGTTGATGTCCCTCAATCCAGCGACCGGTCGGGACGACGGCTACTTCACCAGCGTGGTCTCCGACCCCATCCCCAGAGCGTGGGGTGGAGTCTCCGTCTACCAGTTCGCCATCGACCCCAGCACGACCCACCTGGTGGCCACCGGGAACTTTCTGACGGTCGACGGGTCCGCCCGCAGCAAGTTCTTCATGCTGGACCTCGGCAGCAGCGGCGCCTCCCTGTCGTCGTGGTACTACCCCGGCTTCGCCAAGCCCTGTTCCACCATTGCCCCACGACGCATCGCCAACCTGCAGGGAGTGGACTGGTCCCCGGACGGCAGTGCGTTCACCGTCACCGCGACCGGGCAGATCCCCCTGTACAAAGCAGACATCTGGTACCACCGACTCGGGGCCGCCAACGAGCCGGACACCACCGTCTGCGACGGCGTGGGCCGGTTCAATCTCTCGGACTCCAGCAAGCCCGCGTGGATCAACTACACCGGCGGTGACAGCGTCTGGAGCGTCTCCGACACCGGCGCGGCGGTCTACGTCGCGGGCCACTTCAGATGGCTAGACAACCCCGACGGCTGGAAAAGCCTCGGGCTCGGCGACAAGACGTCGGGAACGCCGGCCGCCTCGCGGCGCGGCATCGGAGCCATCGACCCCGCCTCAGGCCTGGCCAACGGCTGGAATCCTGGCCTGACCGCGACCTCCGTGGGTGGCAAGGCGCTCGTCGCCGACGCGGCGGGACTGTGGATCGGCAACGACGCCCCTCGTTTCAATGGCCAACCGCACTATGGGCTCGCCTACGTGCCCCGCCCCTGACAGATATCCAGGCTGGCCGTCCGCGGCCAGCGCACATCCCAAATGTTCTGGCTCGTGGGTCTGGCCAACAAGTCGCTCCACTTCCGGGTGTTCCGCAACGGCTTCGTCATCCAGTCCTTTCCGGGCTCGACCGCGTTCGCCTTGGTCCGGGTGACCCCGACGACCATGTGGAGCGAGGCTCCGGGTGCCAGTTGGCCGGTGCGGTAGAGACCGGCCGTGACCGCGGCTGTTACGTCCACCCTGTGGCTAACCGGACAGGTCTGGTGTTAACGCCCGCGCTTCGAGACGCGCTGTGGTAGCTGGCGACCGGCAGAGTCTCCGCGCTGACGCCCGAGGCGCCACCGGCTGCCACGGTGGCGGTCAGGGCCTGCCCACCAATGGTGACGTTCACCTTCGTGCCGGCCGGTTCGGCTGACGTGCCGTAGATCCATGGCGACTTGTCTTCCGTCGACTGTGCCGCGCCGCCGTTGATGGTGACGCCTGGCAGGGTCACGTCCACGGTGAGGATCTGCGCCGCCGTACCGGTGTTGTGCGCGTCATCGTCGACCGATGCCACCACGTTGTGGGTTGCCTCAGTGAGGTTGGCCGCGTCGACGCTCCAGGCGCCGACTTCGCCGGCCGTTGTGGTCAGCGTTTGCCCGCCCACGGTGACGGTCACCGTCCTGTTGCCAGGTTCCTCGGTTGTCCCCGAGATAGAAGGCGTGGCGTCGTTCGTGGACCGTGTCGCGCCGCCGTTGATCGACACGACCGGCGCCGCAACGTCCACAGTGAGGACTTGGGTCGCGGTTCCCGTGTTCTGGGACGCGTCGCTGATCGACGCCACCACGTCGTGGGGTCCAGAAGTCAGGGCGCCAGCGCCGACACTCCAGACACCACCCTCGCCGACCGTTCCGTTCAGGGTCTGCGCACCCACAGAGACGGTCACGGCCCTGCCGACGGGCTCGTCGGTGGTTCCTGAGATCGAAGGTGTCGTGTCGTTCGTGGAGCGCGTCGCCCCACCGTCGATGGCGACGACCGGCGCGGTCAGGTCGTCCTTGGGCTCGGTGAAGGGGCTGTTGGTCACAGTGACCGTAGCGGGAGTAAGAGCGCGGCCCTTGATCGAGGCGCCGTCGCCGAACGTGATCGCAGCCGCCCCGAGGAGGGTCCCGACGAACTTCGCTCCGGCGCCGAGCGAGATCGCGCCGACGACCTGCCAGTAGACGTTGTTCGCCAGGGCACCGTCGGTCAGCACCACCTTGCTGGCGGCCGCCGGGGCGAGCGCCCCACCGACCTGGAAGATGAAGACCGCGCTCGAGTCACCGTCGGCATCGAGCGTGATCGTGCCGGTGTTGGAGACGGCGGCGGCACTGGTGTGGACGCCGGGATGGAAGGTGACGCCGGCCTGGTCACCAGCGAAGGTGCTGGTGCTTGCCTGACCAGCCGCGTCCGCATAGGCGTCGGCACGGTCGGACTGTGCCGTTTCGGCAGCAGCGTCCTTGTCGTGGATCGTGCCATTCACCGTGCCGAGCGGGAACCCAGTGATCGCACCACTGGGGCTGAGCCCGAGGTCGCCCGCGAGCACGGTGCTGGCGCCGGTGTTCGCGACGTCGGTGCCAGCCAGCACCGAGTACGTCGCGGCCGTGCCCAGGTCCACGAACGTGGCTTCGGCCAGAGCGTGACCGGCCCCGCGGAGGCTGCGGACACGGTCGCGACCTGGCCCGCCACCAGCAGCACGGATGCCCCGAGGGCAACCCGCGCCAACCCGGTAGGTATGGCGAATGCGTGCGCACGTCGAGTTCGACTCATCAGGAAGCCTTAAGTTGAGGCACCGCGATCGTCCACCTGGTCGTCCGGGCGAGCGAGTCTCGACAGTTGCCTATGGCGGAAATATCGGGCCGATCGGGACTTCACTTGATGTTGTGGTGCCAACTCATGACCAAGGTCCCGTGACGTACTCCCACGTGGGTAGCTGACCGGACAGGTGTGGTGCTAACGCCCGCGCTTCGAGACGCGCTGTGGTATACGACCGGCTCGGTTCGCCGAGTCACTCGCCGCCAAGCCCGAGGCCAGGAGCACGTTCTGCCGGCCCAACCCAGCTCCCTCCGAAACGGTTGTCGGGATCGACTTTTCACAACCAACTCGGAGGGAACCGGCGGCTTGGCACTAGGGCACGATGAAAGTGAACGACACCCCGTTGGACAAGTCGAAGGTTCCGTCCTCACCGTCGAAGGTGAGCACCGAGAACCATCCAGCCGGACAGCCGACCCCCGCTGAGCGCCAATGGGCCATCAAGGCGTCGCCCAGCGACGTCGACCAGTCCACGGAGAGCGTCGGGACCGCCGTGTTCACAGCGAACGCCGCCGCCGCCGGGTCGATGCAGTAGACGCCCGTGCTCGGGTGGGTCACCGCGGCAATACCCTTGCTTCGCACGACCGCGCCCCCGGCCTGCACGAACGCTGCGATTCGGGCATTCGGCGCAGCCGCGCCGCCGATCGCCTGGACGGTGACACCAGAGCCACCGTCGTTGGAGGATCCTCCACCGGCGAATGCACTCCCGGCGAGCGAACCAATTCCCAGAGTGAGCCCGAGCCCGATTGCCGCAATCTTGCGCTGCATGGCGTGCCCCTCTCCAGGCAACCGGGGCACTCGACGACGGGCGCCACAACCGGCCACCGTGGACCCCAATTGTTGTGCTCGGCCCGGTAGCCCCACAATGACCACATCGGGCCACTTTCGGGTCGCGTGGGCTGCACCAGGTTGCCCCGATCGGCGGGCGCGCTGACCTGGGGTTTTGTAGGCCCCGTGGGACTCGAACCCACAACCAACGGAATCTGCCGAGGCCCTGGCATGCTGGGCCCGCTAGTGATGTGACTCGGCGGGTGTCGGTGGGTCCGGGCGGCGCCCAGGCCAACGACAGCAGCGGTTCCCCCGTCGTTTTGGGTCAGAAAGTGGCGAGGCTGCGTACACCGTCGCCGGTCAGCAGAGGGGTTGCCGCGTCGGTGCGGCCGGTCAGGAGGAGCAGGATCGCGGAGATCGGGCCGGCAATCTCAGGGCCGGTGCCGATGGTCCAGTCCGCGTCGGTTGCCGTAAGCGTGAACGAGCCCAGCCGGCGCTTGGCCCCGAACGAGAACGGCCAGCGGAGCTCCCAGATCCGGGTAGCGGCGGCGGCACCGGCGTCGGGCGGGGTGGGGAAGTGGATTCCCAGCGGAATCGCGATGTCTTGTGCGTGCACGAGGATGTCCCACATCACGTTCGCCGGATTCGCGGGCCAGGGGACCGAGCGCGACTCGGCGGTGGTCCGAAGGTCCTGCACGAGCTGGGTCGGCGTGCGCGCCGCGCGGCGCCGGCTGGCCACGGTGTTGAATCGGGCATAGTTGCCGCGGGCCTTCGCGAAGTCGACCAGCAGACTGCCTGGTGAGGGCGGTATGGGGATCAGGGTCACGTGGGCGGCGACGTCGCGCACCCGCCAGCCGGCGCACAACGACGGCTGCTCCCAATCCGCCTCGGACAGCCCGGCGAGCAGCTCCGCAATGGCCAGCCGCTGCTCGACCACCACCTGCCAACTCTCTTCGCTGCCAATGCTCTCTCCGGTGCCCATGATGCCCCTCTCGAGTCGACCGTTCGACCAATAGTAGACAGATAATCTGTCTAGTTTCAAGAAGTGCGGTCCTTCAGAAAGGGGTCGGTGATCTCGCGCAACATTGTCAGCGTCTCGCGCAGTTGCGCCATCCGCTCGGGCCCGATGTGCGCCAGCCATTGCGCCTCGACTTCGGCGAGGGCAGGGAGAACCTCCTCCCTCGCCGCGTAGCCTCGGGCGGCGATCTTGACCAGCCGGGCGCGGCCGTCGGTCGGGTCCGGGACTCGTTCGACATAGCCCGCGCGTTCCAGTTGCTCGACCAGGAAGCCGGCAGTCTGCTTGGTGACCTGTGCGGCCGCGGCGAGCTGGGTGATCCGCGACCCGCCCGGGTCGATCCGGGCGGCGATGCGTGCTTGCGCGACCGTCATGTCGGTGTAGCCGGCGCGAGCCAGCCCTTCCATGGTCGCGGCCTCCATCGCCCGGCTAGGGATGAACAGCAGGACGCCAAGGGGCAGCTCCTCAGTGCCCGCCGCGTCCGCAGCCGACGTTGACGCATCCATTTGCACCGACCCCTTGTCTACCGCCGGAGCATCCGATAGTAGTCAAATAATCTTACTATCGTGAGGATGTGGTCATGGCCTACGCACACATCACATGGGCCGGCGGGCAGTCAACTCGGCTGTTGCTGAGGCACTGAACGCCTCCGATCCGGACCGATCACGCGATTCCACGGCCACCGACGGTCCTGAGGACGAGTGAGCCCACGTCGCCCGACATGTCGCCCATCGTGGGGCTGGTCGTGGTTGCCCTGATCCGCGCGGGTGCGCTGACCTGGGGGTTTGTAGGCCCCGTGGGACTCGAACCCACAACCAACGGATTAAAAGTCCGGAGCTCTGCCAATTGAGCTAGGGGCCCGGGAGTGGAGGAACAACCGGGACTGGCTGGATCGGACGACCCAGACGTGGTTCGCCACCAGGCGACAAGTATGCCGGACCGCCTGCGGCGCCGCCGCGGCGGTTCTGAAAGCCGACGAAGTCAGCCGTCAGGACGATCGATCGGTCACGCGGCGACTGGTACTCGGATCGGAACGGCCAGTTCCGTCATCGGGGGCTGCATGAGCCCTTCCTTGCGGGCCACCACCATGGCGATTGCGATTGTCACCGCGATGCCCAGTGCGTTGAAGGACAGTCCGGAGATGCTCTTGGCCACGACGAACGTCTCGAGCGACTGCGAGTGCAAGAGCCATAACGTCATCGACGCCTTCCCGATGACGAAGAACGCCCACATCAGGGTGAGGTGCCAGAACAGCCGCTGGATTCGCGGACGCAGCGCGAGCTCCTGGCTCATCGGATAGAAGTCACCCGCCAGGCGGGCCACAACCGGTCGTGCCGTGGCCAGCGACAACAGGAAGGCCGTGGCGACCATCCCGTCGGTGATGATCGGCTGGAGGAAGTACAAGAAGGTGCTGTGGGCCGCGAGCGCGATCGCTGTACGAACGGTCATCACGGCCGAGGCGAGAATCAGCAGCCCCGAGGGACGGCGGCCGGTGAGCGCCCGAAAGGCGATCGCTCCATAGGACCAGCCGAGGGCCACGATAATGGCGAACCACGCGTTGACGGTGATCATGCAGACATAGAAGAGCGTCGCGGGAATGATGCAGGCGATCAGCATGCTCATCCCCACACGGCGAAGGATCGGCCCGAGCGTTGGGTGCTCCATCGGGGCGACGGTTCGGGCGGCGGCGTGGCTCATCAGGGCCTGTCTGCCGGCCCGGGCCGGCGGTCAAGTTCTTCGCCTCGAAATGACGGAGTAGTAACGACGTCGGGGGTTCCTCGGCACTGCCAGTCTACGCGCGGACTCGCGCCCATGGGCTCGATCTCACGGAGCCCACGCGATTGAGCACCCTCGTTGCTGACCGAGTCCGTGCCGGATCCAGACGCCCTGGCGAGCCTCGGAAGCCCGGTTCTGAGGCGTACGACGGGCACAGTTGAGGCGTCTGGGGAGAATGGTGGGCCCTCAACAGTGCCCTTGGGTCCCGGAGTTGGTACGCTCGTCGTGCAACAGGTGCAAGTTCCAGCAGGTAGACGCCCGCGGAGTTTGTGATCCAACGGCGTTTCTTCATGTGTGTCGCTGCAAGCCACGCAAGTCGGAGCGACGTGTCACCGCATCTGATGCGGGGCCGTCGAAGTGATGGCCTTTCGCCCCGATATAGGAGTAACGCGCAATGGCTCAAGGCACCGTGAAGTGGTTCAACGCTGAGAAGGGCTTCGGCTTCATCGCACAGGAGGACGGCGGCGACGACGTTTTCGTGCACTACTCGGCAATCCAGACGCAGGGCTACAAGTCCCTCGACGAGAACCAGAAGGTCGAGTTCGACGTCACCCAGGGCCCGAAGGGCCCCCAGGCGGAGAACGTTCGCGCTCTCTGATTCGAACTCAGGGCAGCACCTGTCCTGACTGTGTGAAAGAGGCTCCGACCCACCAGGGTCGGGGCCTCTTCCCGTCTTGACGTGAGTTTCGTGTCATCCTGTTTGTGTACCCCCCGAAGGGGCAGGAATGCCGCCAGGGGCAGTCCGCGCAGAGCGAGAGGATGAACTGCATGCACGATCAGTTCGACATCTCGCTCGAGGACGGTGACCTGCTGACCGAGGTGGAGCTCACCACCAACCTGATCATCGCCGCCAGTGAGTCCGAAGGGCCCCTGAGCCTCGACGAGATCGACAAGATCCTCGGCGTGACGCCGGAGGCACCGCCGCCCCGCCCCACTCCCTGACCCAGCCGCTGACCCAGCCGCTGTTGCCGGAATCGGCTAACAGGTCTCGGGCAGCACGGGCCCGGTGGTCAGCGCCGACAGGACGTACTTGCCCGGGCTTGCCAGCGAGTTCCAGGATGGCCTGGTTCCCGTCGGACTCGGCCGACGTCACGCGTGAACAGCTCGCCGAAGGTGCCGCCCTTGCCGGGCGCCTCACCAGAGGCGAGGGTGGCGCGGGCGCGGGCGTTGGCAGTCGCCTGGTCCTCGTTCTCGAAACCCATCACGACCCGCAGCCGGCCCTCGGGGAGGGCCGCCACCAGCAGGCCGTCGAGCGGGTTCACCCCGCCGGCATCCTCGACCAGGTTCTGCGCAAGCTGACGGTCCTCGTCGTCGGCACGCGACATCGCCAGCTCGGAGCATGCGAAGTCGCCGGCGAACATGACTGCGGCCAGCGGCTCGTCGACGCTATCGACGAGGTCGTCGGCGCCAGCCACTTGATCGCCGTCTCCAGTGGCCGCCTTCGATGCCGTCGCCAGGTAGGTCGAGGTGTCCGAGGTGAGCACCAGATGCCGGTCCTCGAGCAGGGCGACGTACTGAAGTTCGGGTGTGAGGGTCGGGTCGATGGAGGGGATCAGGTCCTCGCCGCCGTCCCAGACGCCGCCCGCTTCCCGAGGGCTGGTGTAGCCGAGCGTCTCGAGGCGGCCCTCGATCGCGTCGAAGTCGGTCGAGTCGGGCATCCGAAGCACCATGACGGCCCCCTCCGGGACTGGCCGTAGAGCTCCCAGTCGGCGGTCGCGGGGGAGAAGCCGTATTTCTGGTGCAGGGCCACCGTCGACTCGACCACCGAGGAGCGCGCCAGAGAGGTCCCGCTGGAACGCCTCGTCGGTGAACGCCCGGATCTGGTCGCCGTCGGAGTCGGCATCGAGCTCCACGCCGACCTCGGAACGGACTCCTGACCAATCCGTCCACGAGGCCCGGAGGGTGTCAGCGGGCAGCAGTTCAACCGCCTTGGCGAGCTCGGTACGGCGGGACTCCCGCCACGACAGCACCCCGATCACGGCCGCCGTGACGAGGGTGAGAACAACCGCCCCGGCGAGCAGTTTTCGTCGGGTCAAGGGTCGCTCCTTGCATGCATCCGTTGTGATGTGAGACTAGCCGCATGTCGACCGCGGCCTCGTTGCCTGACGTGCACGCCGCCGGTGCGGTGGTGGCCCGGTCGGGCAAGCAGGTGCTGCTCGTGCACCGGCCGAAGTACGACGACTGGTCCTTTCCCAAAGGGAAACTGGATGAGGGCGAACACGTTACGGCCGCCGGCGTCCGGGAAGTTGCCGAGGAGACCGGGCTCGACGTACGGCTGGGTCCGCCGCTGCGCGCGCAGCGATATGCAGCCGGCAACCGGATGAAGACCGTCCACTACTGGATGGGCCGCGTGATCGGCGATGACGACGTGAGCCACTACCAGGCCAACGAAGAGATCGACGAGGTGGCCTGGGTGCCCTTCGACGACGCCATGAGCCTGCTGACCTATCCCTACGACCGCGAGACGCTGCGCGAGTCGATGCTCGTCAGGAAGAAGACCCGCGCCTTCGTGATCCTGCGCCACGGACAGGCTCGCTCACGCAAGAGCTGGCGCAAGAACGACCGGCTGCGGCCGTTGGTCAGGATCGGCACCCTCCAGGCCCAGCGAACGGTCCCGGTGCTGGCGGCGTACGACGTCTCGATGGTGGCGACGTCGAGCAGTACCCGCTGCGTCCAGTCCGTGGCGCCGTACGTCGACGTGACCGGCGTGCAGCCGCGGGCATTCGACGGACTGAGCGAGGAAGACGCCACCGACGAGGGCGTGCGCGAGATCGTGCAGGAGCTTCTCGATCACAAGGGAGGTGTGGTGCTGTGCACCCACCGACCGGTGTTGCCGGCCGTCTTCGCTGCCGTGGGCGTCACCGAGGCCAAGCTCGAACCGGGGTCGATGTTCGTGGTGCATCAGCGGTCGGGGAAGGTCGTCGCCACGGAGCGCCACACGGTGTGACCCGCCTGCGTTCATGTGACGTATGCCATATCTCCGCTCAGCCGTCGCCGAATGGGCTGCCACCGTTCATTCGTCGTTCACCGACGCCGACGAAGCCAGTCACCTCGGCTGCCTAACTTCCTGGTGTCACTCCCCCTTAGATCCCAGGAGATCACGAAGTGAACCGCACTTCTTTCCGTCGGGCAATTGTCCCGACAGCCGCAGCCCTCACCTTGGGCTTCGGATTGGCCGCCTGCGGCGGCGCCGACGCCGGATCCGGTGACGGTGCCAGCGGCACCGTCGTCGTCGACGGGTCGTCCACCGTCGAACCGATGAGCAAGGCTGCCTACGAACTGCTAAGCGCGGAGAACCCGGACATCCAGGTTGCCGTATCCGCCTCCGGCACTGGTGGTGGTTTCGAGAAGTTCTGCGTCGGCGAGACTGACATCTCCGATGCCTCGCGTCCGATCAAGGACGACGAAGAGGTCCCGGTCTGCGAGGAGAACAAGATCGAGTTCACCGAGCTCCAGGTCGCCACCGACGCCCTCACGGTCGTGGTGCACCCCGATCTCGCCGTCGACTGCCTCACCACCGAACAGCTCATCAAGCTCTGGGGGCCCGGCTCGAAGGTGACCAACTGGCGGGACCTTGACCCCTCGTTCCCCGACCAGGAGATCGCGCTCTTCGGTCCGGGCGCAGACTCGGGCACCTACACCTACATGGCCGAGGACGTGATCGGTGACGAGTCCGAGAAGACCCGCGACGACTACGAGGCTTCCGAGGACGACAACGTGCTGGTCTCGGGAGTCGAGGGCACCAAGGGCGCGACGGGCTACTTCGGCTACTCGTACTACGAGGAGCACACGGACACGCTCAAGGCGCTGTCGATCGATGACGGCAAGGGCTGCGTCGCCCCGTCGGCCGAGACTGCACAGGCGGGGGAGTACACCCCGCTGTCCCGACCGCTGTTCATCTACGTGAACAAGGCGAGCTACGCCGACAACGCCGCAGTCAAGGAGTACGTCGACTACTACATCGAGAACCTCACGACGATCGCGGAGGCGGCCAAGTTCATCCCGCTGGACGACGAGCTCTACACCGAGACCAAGACGGCTCTCGAGGGCATCTCCGGCTGACCGCCGGAGGCCAACGGAACCCATGAGCGACAGATCCAGCGTCGGCGCAGGCCCATCCTCCGGGATGGGCCTGCCCGGTGCTCCCATCAACCTGCGGGGACGCAGCCGGCCCGTCGAGTCGATCATCAGGATCGTCCTTCTCGCGTCGGCGCTGCTCTCCGTCGCCATCACCACGGGCATCATCATCGCGCTGATCGGTCCCGTGCTCGATTTCTTCACGCAGGTTCCGTTCGGCGACTTCTTCGCCACCAAGGGGGAGTTTGCGGTCATCCCGCTGGTGACCGGCACCCTGATGGTCACCTTCATCGCCCTTCTCGTTGCGGTTCCGCTCGGACTGGGCGCCGCCATGTACCTGTCGGAGTACGCCACGCCGAGGGTCCGCAAGACGCTCAAGCCGACCGTGGAACTACTCGCTGGCGTGCCGTCGGTCGTCTACGGGTTCTTCGCGCTGGCCTTCGTCACGCCGACGCTGCTGCAGGACATCCTGAACATGGAGGTGAACTTCACCAACGCCCTCTCAGCCGGGCTGGTGCTCGGGGTGATGGTCATCCCCACCGTCGCGTCGCTTGCCGAGGACGCGCTCAGCGCCGTACCCCAGGCGATGCGTCAGGGATCGTTGGCCATGGGGGCCAACCGGATGCAGACCACCCTCCGAGTCGTGCTTCCGGCAGCGCTCTCCGGTGTCGCGGCCGCGGTCGTCCTGGGCATGTCCCGCGCCATCGGCGAGACGATGATCGTGGCTCTGGCGGCCGGTGGCCAGAGGAATCTCTCCGGCGACCCACGCGAAGGCATGCAGACGATGACCGGCTACATCGCCCAGACCGCCGGCGGAGAGAGCCCCGTCGGTTCCGTCTCCTACAACATGCTCTTCGCGGTCGGGCTGCTGCTGTTCGCGATCACCCTGGTCGTCAACATCATCAGCATCGCGATCGTCCGACGGTACAGGCAGGCCTACTGATGAGCGTTGCAGCCACCACCGCCCGTGAGACGATCCGGATCGCCACCGGAAAGAGCCGCGACCGTACCCCGGCCTCGCTGATCTTCCTCATGCTGCTGTGGTTCTCCTTGTTCTTCGGGGTGATGGTCCTCCTGGTGCTGATCATCAGCACCGCGCGGGACGGCGCTGGGCGCTTCGACCTCGCGCTGATCACCGACTACGAGTCGACCATCAATCCCGAGCAAACCGGCTTCCGGGGCGGCATCGTCGGCAGCCTCTGGCTGATGATCACCACCGCTGTCCTCGCCGTCCCACTGGGGATCGCGGCTGCCCTCTATCTCGAGGAGTTCGCCAACAACGAGCGCTGGTACAACCGTCTCATCGAGGTGAACCTGCAGAACCTGGCTGCCGTCCCCTCGATCGTCTACGGGCTGCTGGCGGTGGCGGTGATGGCGCTGCTGGGTTTCGAGCGCAAGGGCATCGTCCTCGGCGGCGCGATCGCACTGGCGTTGCTCATCCTCCCGGTCATCATCATCACCACCCGCGAGGCGGTGCGCGCCGTACCGTCGGATATCCGTTACGGTTCGCTAGCCCTCGGGGCCACCGTGTGGCAGACGACGTGGCGGCAGACGCTGCCGTCCGCGGTTCCCGGCATCGCGACCGGCACCATCCTGGGGCTGTCGCGTGCCATCGGTGAGGCCGCCCCCTTGTTGCTCCTCAGCATCGCAACTGCGGTGAGGTTCGACCCAGAGGGGGTCCTCAGTCAGGTCTCGGCGCTGCCGCTGCAGATCTACACCTCGACGTCGAACTCGCAAGAGGCCTTCCAGCAAGCGGCATCAGCGGCGATCATCGTCCTGCTGGTCATGATCCTGGGCCTCAACGCGCTCGCCATCGTCATCCGCAACAAGTTCCAGCGAAACTGGTGAGGTAGCCCTTCTCATGTCGAAGAACCCGAGTACCGTCAGGATCCGCAAGGGTCACGACCCCTACCAGACGGAGGTCCCCGTGGCCAACCTGACCGACGTCCAAGAGGCCGGACGCGAGCTTCCCGACCTGCCTCCCGAGCCGGTTATGGAGGCGGTTGGACTGAACGTCTTCTACGGCGACTTCCATGCCGTGCATGACGTGAACCTGTCCTTCGGACGCCACGAGATCACCGCTCTGATCGGTCCGTCGGGTTGCGGGAAGTCGACGGTGCTCCGGTGCCTGAACCGGATGAACGACCTCGTCGCAGGCTGTCGGGTCGAGGGCGACGTGACCTACCACGGTCAGAACATCTACGCCAAGGGCGTGGACCCGATCGCGGTCCGGACCCACATCGGGATGGTGTTCCAGAAGCCGAACCCGTTCCCCAAGTCGATCTACGACAATATCGCCTACGGCCCCCGGGTCACCGGCATGAAGGTCGACAACATGGACGACCTGGTCGAAGGCGCCCTTCGCGACGCCGCCCTGTGGGACGAGGTCAAGGACAAGCTGAAGCAGTCGGCCTTCGGTCTGTCGGGTGGTCAGCAGCAGCGGCTCTGCATCGCCCGCACCATCGCCACCAAGCCGGATCTGATTCTCATGGACGAGCCGTGCTCGGCCCTCGACCCGATCGCCACGTCGCGGATCGAGGACCTCATGATCGAGCTGCGCGAGAACTTCACCATCATCATCGTGACGCACAACATGCAGCAGGCGGCCCGGGTCTCGGACCGTACGGCGTTCTTCACAGCCCGTCCCGACGAGACGACCGGCAACCGGACCGGGCTCTTGGTCGAGTTCGACCAGACCACGACGATCTTCTCGAACCCGACTGACAAGCGGACCGAGGACTACATCTCCGGCCGCTTCGGCTGAGCTCGGGGGGGATAGTCCGAGAGGAAATGGCTCCCGACACGCCGATTTCGAGGAGCCATATCCTCTCGGACTATCCAGGCTGTGCGGCCGGGTCGGGGCTGCCTGTGGATGACGCCAGCAGGAGTTCGCGGCTCGGGGCATGCTCTCGAGGATGGCGAAGTCATGGTTCTCTGCGGCTGAGATCCATCCCGGTCATCCAGGGGTGGTTCGGCCTGTCCGTGTCGATCGGAGTGGGTCGACAGGGCCGACCCGGGGGCAGGCGCGTGGCCCGCACTTCCGCAGGACGAGTCAGGGTTTCTACGTGCCGAGCAGTGTGGACGGCAGCGTGCCCGAGCAGCGGATCGTGGAGGCGTCAGCGATCCTGCCGCGATATGGCGGAGTGACGGGTTGGGCATCCCTGCGGTGGGCCGGTGGTGTCTGGTTCGACGGGACGACCGCTGGAGGTCATGAACTGCGGGCGGTCACGCTCGCCACCGGGTACGACGACGTCCTGAACCAGCCAGGTGTCCAGATCTCACAGGAGCGACTGAACCCACGCGATCTCCTTGTGGTGGATGGGTTGGCGGTCACCTCCCATGTCAGGTCCGTGTGCTTCGAGATGCGCTACGCGTCGAGTGTCCGAGCGGCAGTCCAGGCGCTCGACCTCGCGGCGTACTCCGACTTGGTCTCCATCGACGAGGTCGCCACCTACGCGGCCAGGCACTCCGGCTGGATCGGGATCCCTCAGTGCCGCAAGGCGCTCACCCTCGCCGACGAGAACAGCTGGTCGCCTCGCGAGACCTGGATGCGACTCACGTGGATCCTGGACGCGGGTCTTCCGCCGGCCCTGACCAACCGGCCAGTTTTCGACGACCAAGGACGGCACGTCGGCACTCCCGACCTCCTTGATCCCGAAGCGGGCGTCGTCGGCGAGTACGACGGTCACCTGCACCTCCAGGGAGCCCAGCGCCGACGCGACCGGGAGCGAGAAGAGCAGTTCCGCAGCCTCGGCCTGGAGTACTCGGACTATCCCCCAACAGCGAGTCAGGCGCCGAGGAGGGGATGCAGGATCAGGTAGCAGCCGGCCGCGGCGGCGCCGGCCATGGGGAAGGTGAGCACCCAGGCGGTGACGATCGACCTGGCCACTCCCCAGCGCACGGCTGAGACCCGCTTGGTGGCGCCGACACCCATCACCGCAGAGGTGATCGTGTGGGTGGTCGAGATGGGCGCCTCGTAGACGAACGCGGTCGTGTAGAGCACTCCGGCCGCGATCGACTCGGCGGCGAAGCCGCGGGCAGGGTCGAGGGCGATGATCCGACGGCCGAGGGTGCGCATGATCCGCCATCCACCGGAGTAGGTCCCGAGCGAGATCGCGGCGGCTGCGGAGACGATCACCCAGACCGGGAGTGGGTCGCCAGGAGAGACGTACTCACCGGTCAGCAGGGCGAGGAAGATGACGCCCATCGTCTTCTGGGCATCCTGCAGACCGTGACCGAGGGCCATCGCGGCAGCCGACACGGTCTGCATGATCCGGAAAACGCGGTTGACCCGATTGGGGTTGCGGCGCCGGAGGGCCCACATGATCGCCAGCATCAGCAGGAAACCGATCCCGAAGGCGAAGACCGGCGACAGGATCATCGGAATGACGACCTTGTCGAGGACGGTGTGCCATTTGACCGTGGTGCCCGAAGCCATCGCCGCACCAACAAGGCCGCCGATGAGGGCATGGGAGGACGACGAGGGCAGGCCGTAGTACCAGGTGATCAGGTTCCAGGTGATCGCGCCCAACAGGCCGGACATCACGATGACGAGCCCATGCGTGCCGATCTCGGGGGAGATCACGCTTGCCGACGGTGGTCGGCGACCTCCTGACCCAGGAAGGCCCCGACGAAGTTCATGACCGCCGCCATGATCAGGGCGATCCGCGGCGTCAAGGCCCGCGTCGAGACCGACGTCGCGATGGCGTTGGCGGCGTCGTGGAAGCCGTTCGTGTAGTCGAAGCCGAGAGCGACAACGACAACCGCGATGATGATCGCGAGTTCCATGCGGTCAGGACTCCTTGACCGCGATCTGCTCCACGATGTTGGCGACCTTCTCGAAGGCGTCGATCGCATCCTCCAGGGACTCCACGATGTCCTTCAGCTTGAGGACCTCCATCGCCTTGAACTCACCAGAGAAGAGGTTGGCGAGGATGCGACGGTGGTTCCTGTCGCCGGCGTTCTCGAGGCGGTTGATCTCGATCCAGTACTCCTCGAGCGACTTCATCGAACGGAGGTTGGGCATGGCCTGGGCGGTCAGCTCAGCACAGCGTTGGAGGACCTCGACCTGGTCGGACAGCTCCGGCGGCAGCAGTTTCACCTCGTAGATCAGGATCATGTCGACGACCTCGTCCATCATGTCCATGACGTCGTCGAGGCCCGACGCGAGTGAGTAGATGTCCTCGCGGTCGATCGGAGTCACGAATGTGCTGTTGACCCGCCGTACGATCGCGTGGGTCGTCTCATCTGCCGCGTGCTCGGCCGCGCGCATGCGGGCCGCAACGTCGGCGTGGTTCACTCCCGTCGGCGAGCATCTCGGCGAGCAGCTCCGCGCCGATCACGAGGTGTTGTGCGGCTTCGGCGAATAGGTCATAGAAGGTCGAGTCAACCGGCCGGAACTTGAAACCCACGCGAGACTCCTGATGAGGAGGGCCTGAACGGGTCACATGCTATGGGTAACGGGTCGAGCGCGCGCAACTCGGGCGCTCAGGGGCGTCGGCGATGCTGTTGTGCGATCAGGGTCTCCTGGAGGTGTCCGCCCTGCTCGTTGTGGGCCCATCCGCCGTCGGAGTCGAGGACCCACGCGCCGGTGTCGGCGGCGAAGGCCAGGTCCAGCATCGAGCCGACGCGTTCGATCAGCTCGAGGGACGGCAGTTTCACCAGCACCTCGATGCGTCGGTCGAGGTTGCGGTGCATCAGGTCGGCCGAGCCGATCCACGCGACCTGCTCGCCATCGTTCTCGAACCAGAAGACCCGGCTGTGCTCCAGGAACCGGCCGAGGATCGAGCGCACCTCGATGGTCTCGGACAGGCCCGGCACCCCCGGTCGCAGCGAGCAGATGCCGCGCACCAGGAGCTGGACCGGCACGCCTTCCTGAGAGGCAAGGTAGAGGGCGTCGATCAGCGCCTCGTCGACGAGCGAGTTGGCCTTCATCCTGATCCGCGCACGTCGTCCGGCCTGGTGGTGCGCGATCTCCTGGTGGATCTGCGCGATCAGCCCGCTCCGCACCGAGTCCGGTGCCACCAGCAGCTGCTCGTACGACGCGTTGCGGGAGTAGCCACTCAGGTTGTTGAACAGATGGGCGACGTCTTCACCGATGGCCTCGTCGGTCGTGAGCAGGCCGTAGTCCTCGTACATCCGCGCGGTCTTGGAGTTGTAGTTGCCGGTCCCGATGTGCGTGTAGCGCCGGATGCCGTCGGGCTCGTCGCGCACCACCATCGCCAGCTTGCAGTGGGTTTTGAGCCCGACCAGGCCGTAGACCACATGACAGCCGGCATGCTCGAGCTGACGGGCCCAGCGGATGTTGTTCGACTCGTCGAAACGCGCCTTGATCTCCACGAGCACCAACACCTGCTTGCCCGCCTCCGCTGCGTCGACGAGAGCGTCGATGATCGGGGAGTCTCCCGAGGTGCGGTAGAGCGTCTGCTTGATGGCGAGCACATGCGGGTCGGCCGCGGCCTGCTCGATGAACCGCTGCACTGACGTGCTGAACGAGTCATAGGGGTGGTGCAGGAGTACGTCGGCCCGCTTGAGCGCCTTGAACACGTCGACCGGCGAGGCCGACTCCACCGGGGCCAGGAGGGGATGGGTGGAAGGCAGGAACGCGTCGTACTGCAGGTCCTGACGATCGAGATCGGCGATGTCGTGCAACCCACGCAGGTCGAGCGGGCCGGGGAGCCGGAACACTTCCTCCTCTGACACACCCAGCTCGGAGATGAGGAGCTCCAGCACGGTGGGGTCGATCGACTCCTCGACCTCGAGCCGCACCGGCGGGCCGAACTTGCGGCGCAGCAGCTCCTTCTCGAGCGCGGCCAGCAGGTTCTCGGCGTCGTCCTCCTCGACCTCGAGGTCCTCGTTGCGAGTGACCCGGAAGGTGTGGACCTGGAGCACCTCCATGCCCGGGAAGAGCCGCTTGAGGTGCTCGCCGATGACGTCCTCGAGGGGCACGAACCGCTGGTTCCCCAGGGGCACGAAGCGGTGGAAGATCGGCGGCACCTTGACCCGGGCGAAGTGCTCCTTGCCGGTCTTCGGATTCCGCACCAGGACGGCGAGGTTGAGCGAGAGGCCGGAGATGTAGGGGAACGGGTGGGCCGGGTCGACGGCGAGCGGGGTCAGCACCGGGAATACCCGGTCCCGGAAGAGCCGCTTGCACTGCTTCTGCTCGTCCCGGTCGAGGTCGTCCCATCGGACCACCTCGATGCCCTCCTTGCCGAGCTCCGGGATGATGTCGTTCCTGAAGACCGACGCATGACGATCCATGAGGTCCCTGGCATTGGCCCAGATCGCCCTCAGGACCTCACGCGGCAGCTGTCCCGAGGCGGATCGGACTGCCACCCCGGCCGCCATCCGGCGCTTGAGGCCGGCGACGCGCACCATGAAGAACTCGTCCAGGTTGCTGGCGAAGATGGCCAGGAAACGAACGCGCTCGAGCAGCGGCAGCGTGGCATCCTCGGACAGCTCGAGCACGCGCTGGTTGAAGTGCAGCCAGGACACTTCCCGGTCGAGGAACCGGTCGGCGTACTTCTCGACGGCCGCGAGCGCCTCCGGGCCGGGTGTGTACGGCGGCTCGACGTCGAACGTGTCCGCGGCGACCACGTGCAGCCCTGTATCCACCGGTCCCTCTTCGATGGAACCCGCGACGCGGGTGGGAAGACGTGTCGACTCGGTGACCATGGACGCAGTCTGACACCACCGGGTTAACGCAAGGTGACCATCGCCAGCGCGGACGCCGGTCAGGGCACCACGTTGATCCGGTCGGTGGCGACCGGAGTGTAGGGGCTGTTGGCCGTCAGGTAGTCCGCCAGCGCGTCGATGTCGAGACCACCGAAGTGCTTGTTCGTCGCGGTCCTGAAGGTAGCGAAGCCATCACCGCCATCGGCCAGGAACGAGTTGGCCCCGACCCGGTAGGTCGCCGTCGGGTCGAGCAGTGCCCCATTGATCGTGACAGAGCCGGGCACCACCCGGGCGCCCAACGGCGCCGACGCGGACCAGGTGTAACTGATCCCCGAGACCTGCAGGACCTTTGGCGAGGCCGCGTTCAGTCCGCTCCACTGCTGCTCGAGGACCTCCAGGATCTGGGCACCCGTCAGGTCCATCGAGACGTCGTAGTTGTTGAAGGGCTGGACGGTGAAGGCTGCCCCGAACGTGACGTTTCCGCTTGCGTCAGCGATCAGGTCGGCTCGGATGCCGCCCGGGTTCATGAAGTTCACCTGGACTGGCTGGCCGTTGACCACCAAGGTCGGATCGGCGCGCTGCGAATCGGAGATCAGGTTGCCGAGGGGAGACTCGCCCGAGGCCTCCTGGGTGCGGCTCACGACGGTGATGCCACTACTGAGCTGTCCGATGATCTCGTTCGCGATGTCCGCCACCAGCGTCTGGTACTTCGTGATCAGGGCGGAGAGCGAGGCGTCGGGGGTCACGTCACGGGTGACGATCAGGTTGGTGGACGTGGTCCGCGGACGGACGATCTCGCCCGACCGCGCGTTGATCGAGAACTCCAGGTCGGTCACCAGCCTGCCGAAGCTGGAGGCGCTGGTCACGGTGCGCGGAACGCCCGCGGGGTCGGGCAGGCTGCAGTTGTAGCCCTGATGGGTGTGTCCCGAGATGATCGCGTCGATGTCAGGTGAAAGCCCGGCGTTGATGTCCACGATCGGGCCCGAGATGCCGGGGCTCGGGAGTTGTTGAAGGCGGATGGGGTCGGTCGGGGAAGCCGCCCTCGTGGAGCAGCACGATGATCGACTTCACTCCCTGCCTCTTCAGCGCTCTCGTGGCGGCGTTGGCAGTGACCACCTCGTCGGAGAAGGTGAGTCCTTCCACCCCGGAGGCCGTGACGATGTCGGGCGTGCCCTCGAGGGTCATCCCGATGAAGCCGACCTTGACGCCGTCGAAGGTCTTGACGACGGTGCCGGGGAACACCGTCTGGCCGGTGTCGGTGTGGGTCACGTTCGCGGAGAGGTACTGGAAGTCCGCGCCCGGGAACGGGGCCGCCGGGTCGGGGCAGGAGTTCTGGTTGTTCTCGCCGTCGCCATCGGGCAGGCAGCCGCCCTCCTGCATCCGTACGAGTTCCCGCCAGCCCTCGTCGAACTCATGGTTGCCTACCGCGCTCATCGCGAGCCCCATGTCGTTCATCGCCTCGATCGTCGGCTCGTCGTGGAACGCTGCAGAGAGCAGTGGTGACGCTCCGATGAGGTCACCGGCGGCGACGGTGATGCTGTGCGCCCCGTTCGCGGCGGCCTGGGCCCGAAGGGTGTCCAGCTTGGTGGCCAGGAAGGCGGCGCCGCCCGCATCGATGCTGCCGATCCGCCCGCTCGAACCCGACGGCGGTGCCAGGTTCCCGTGGAAGTCGTTGAGCGCCAGAACCTGGAGCTTGACCAGGTTGGGTTTCGCCGGGGCAGTGCTGCTCGCACCGGACGCAGTGGTCGTCAAACCAGCCGCCGCGCCCGCTGCCACGAGTCCGGCCAGGGTTGCGGCAAGGGCTCGCCGTCCGCCGAGAAGACGCAATCGGGACATGGGTGACTCCAGGTGCTGGTGGCGGGCAGGGGCTTCCCATCCTTATCGCAGGTCGGCGGGGATGGACAGGATCGCGACGACTTGCTGGGGTGCCCCGGGATCACGGATGGCGATACTGAACGTGGGTGTCGTCCGAGGAGTGCGAAAACCCCAGTCGCTCGTACACCGCCACGGCGGGGACGTTGTCCGACTCGACATAGAGGAGGACCTCGTCGACCCCGGTGAGGTGATGCAGGCCAGCCAGCGTGAGGCTCTTGCCTAGACCGCGCCCCTGGGCCTCTGGGGCGACAGCCACGACGTACACCTCGCCCAGCCGGGTCGAGTGTCGTTTGGTCCAGTGGAAGCCGAGCAGCGCCCCGTCTTCGTCGCTGTCCTCGTCGCTGTGCTCGACGGCGACGAGCAGGCCGGCAGGGTCGAACCACGGCTCGGCCATCCGCTCGGCGAGGTTGGCCGCGTCCATGCCGCCCTGCTCGGGGTGGTGGGCGAACGCGGCCGCGTTGACCCGGAGGATCTCGGCCTCGTCGCCCGGTGCAAAGCGCCTGATCAGGACGCCGTCTGGAGCCACGGCCTCGCCGAGCGGGATCGAGGCGGACCTCCGCATAACCCACAGCTCGCGGGCCCGGACGAATCCGTGCCTCTTGGCCAGGGTCGCCGCGGCCGGGTGGTCGCCGTGAGACCAGGCGCTTGTGGTGCCCGCGGCTGCGGCGGCGGCGAGCGCCGTACCGAATCCGTGGCCACGGTGCTCCGGATGTACGGCGAGGTCGAGCGACCCGTCGTGAAGAAATGCGAAACCCGCGTTGTCGGCCAGCCAGAGGTGTGCGCCACTCAAGCCGTGATGCTTGAGCCGCAGCTGGGCGGCCTCGTCGAGCGGGTCGTGCCCGTCGGCGCCAAGGCAGGCGGCCCGAATGCCGTCGAGGCGGTCCTGGACGTCGGGGCCCCACGCCGTGATCTCGAGCACAGAGCCGAGACTAGCGAGTCCGGATCAGGCCTCGACCTTCGTAGCCGTGGCGTCCTTCTCCTTGGCCGGCAGCACGAAGCGATAACCGACGTTTCGGACCGTGCCGATCAACGTCTCGTGCTCGGGGCCGAGCTTGGCGCGCAGGCGGCGCACGTGCACGTCGACGGTGCGGGTGCCACCGAAGTAGTCGTAGCCCCAGACCTCCTGGAGCAGCTGCTGCCTGCTGAACACGCGGCCGGGATGCTGGGCGAGGAACTTGAGGAGCTCGAACTCCTTGAAGGTCAGGTCGAGCGAACGGCTGCCGATCTTTGCGGTGTACGTCGCGTCGTCGACCACCACCTCGCCGGACCGGATGACGTGCGACTCGGGGTCATCTGCCTCGCGCTGAGCCTTCAGGCGTCCGATCGCCAGCCGGATCCGCGCATCCAGCTCGGCGGGGCCGCACGTGTGCAGGACGACGTCGTCCATCGCCCAGTCGATCGCGACGACGGCGAGTCCGCCCTCGGTGACGATGAGCAGCACGGGTACGTCGCTGCCCGTCGTCCGGATCAGCCGGCACAGGTCTCGGGCGTGGGCCAGCTCCTGGCGGCCGTCAACCAGGACCAGGTCGGAGTCGGGAGCCTCGAGGAGTGCGCTTCCTTCGGCGGGCAGGATCTTCACGCTGTGCCCGAGCAGGGCGAGGCCGGGTAGGACCTCCGCGCTGGACTGCAGGGCGCTGGTCAGCAGCAGCAGGGTGCTCATCGCGCCTCCTCTGCGGGCGGATCTGCGGGTCGGCGCCATTGCCGGATAGGGAAGGATATCCCGGTATGAACGCCGTTGACCGGACGCCGTCCCCGCGCGAGACGGATGCAATCCAGGTCCGCTACTGGGCATCCGCGCGCGCCGCGGCCGGTGTGGATGCCGAAGTGGTCGCCGTCGACGGCCCGGTTTCGCTGGCCGAGCTGATGCGGACACTGGTCGATCGGCACCCCTCGGGCAACCTGGGTGCGGTCCTGCATGCGTGCTCGGTGCTGCGCGGGGACGAGCCGGTCAAGAACCGCGACCCGGAGACGGTCCAGCTCCGCCCCGGTCAGTCGGTCGAGTTCCTGCCCCCGTTCGCCGGCGGATAGCGCCCGGAGAAGGGAATGCCGAGCGGAGCAGGGGCGTTCGAGACCTCGTGAGCACCGGCCAGACCATCTTCGTGGTCGTCGTACTGAGTGCCCTGGCGTTCGGCCTGTGGCGGGCCGTCGTCGATGGTCGTTTCCGCGGCACCCATCAGGTCCGGGGAGCCGCGGAACCGGCACCGGATCGCGTCCTCGGCCCGGTCGTGGCCGCGGACGGCATCGCGCTTGGCGAGCGGGCCACGTTGCTCCAGTTCTCGACGGCGTTCTGCGCACCTTGTCGCGCGACCCGACGCGTGCTCGCGGACGTCGCCGAGGTCGTCCCGGGAGTGACGCACGTCGAGATCGACGCAGAACACCACCTCGCGCTCGTGCGCGAGCTCAACATCCTGCGGACGCCGACGACGCTGGTGCTCGACTCCGACGGCCGGGAGGTGAGTCGCGCGGCTGGAGCGCCCAAGAAGCAGGACGTCCTGGCGGCCCTCGCCAACGCGATCTCATGATTCAAGACGAGCGTCCACGATTCGAGACCTCACTTCGGGCTGGCCTTGGCTGCACCTACGCTTCCTGACATGTCCTCGACCATGCTCACGAAGCGCCGCGCAGTGGACCACTGCCGCACGCGCTCGTCCCTGTGTCGAATGTCCTGACGGGCCGCATCTCCCAACCTGCCTTTAGTCGACTGGATTAGTGCACTAATCTCCGGTGGAGCGGTTGGTTCCCCCTTTGCGGGGTCGAGAGCGAGCCCGTGCCTCACCTCGAAGGCCGACCAGTCAGTCGAGTAGTCGCAATCGACCAGGAGTGACATGTCCACGCTGAGCAGCACCCGACCGGGCCAGAGGGCCGGGGGTCGGATCGACCCTCGTGGCCAGCAGTTCGCGGCCGCGATCACGGTCGTGGTGCTGTCCGCCGCACTCCTCGCCGCTCCGCACCCCGCAGGGCTTGCGCTGCTGGGGATCCAGGCGCTCGTCTTCGCCGTCGGCGCCGGGATCGGCGTCCAGCACACCCCTTACGCATGGGTGTTCCGGACTCTGGTGCGGCCGCGACTCGGGCCACCGGCTGAGCTCGAGGACCCTGCGCCTCCGCGCTTCGCCCAGGCCGTCGGGCTCACGTTTGCCGTCGTCGCCGCGGCCGGATTCCTCGTCGGCGCCACTGCGATCGGCCTGGTCGCTCTCGGGTTCGCGCTGGCGGCTGCCCTGCTCAACGCGGTCTTCGGATTCTGTCTGGGCTGCGAGGTCTACCTGCGGATCAAACGGATCCGACCCGCCTCCATGAACATCATCGACGCATCCTTCGCCACCCCCGGCGTACACGAAAGGTAAGAACAATGAGCCGCGAGAACTCACTCGTCACCGCCCAGTGGGTGGAGGACAACCTGGACACCCCGAAGGTGGTGCTGGTCGAGGTGGACGAGGACACCACCTCCTACGACAAGGGCCACATCAGGGGCGCCATCAAGCTCGACTGGACCACGGACCTGCAGGACCAGGTGCGCCGTGACTTCGTCAACAAGGCGCAGTTCGAGGCCCTGCTGTCGGGCAAGGGCGTCGCCAACGACGACACCGTCGTGCTGTACGGCGGGAACAACAACTGGTTCGCCGCCTACGCCTACTGGTACTTCAAGCTCTACGGCCATTCCGACGTCAAGCTCCTCGACGGCGGCCGCAAGAAGTGGGAGCTCGAGTCCCGCGAGCTGACCGAGGAGCTCCCGACGCGCGAGACCACGTCGTACACCGCCAAGGAGCAGGACACCACGATCCGCGCGTTCCGCGACGAGGTCGTGGCGGCGATCGGGGCGCAGAACCTGGTCGACGTGCGCAGCCCGGACGAGTACGCCGGACGCCTCCTCGCCCCGGCCCATCTGCCCCAGGAGCAGGCGCAGCGCGCGGGACACATCCCTACCGCCGCCAGCGTCCCGTGGAGCAAGGCGGCCAACGACGACGGCACCTTCCGCGCCGACGACGAACTGACGAAGATCTACTCCGAGGCCGGGGTCGACTGGGACAAGGACACGATCGCCTACTGCCGGATCGGTGAACGTTCCTCGCACACCTGGTTCGTGCTCAAGGAGCTTCTCGGTCAGGAGAACGTGAAGAACTACGACGGCTCCTGGACCGAGTACGGCTCGCTGGTCGGTGTCCCGGTGGCCCTCGGCGACGAGCCGGGTGAAGCCTGATGTGCGGCGCGGTAGCAGGCGGGTTGTCCCTGGACGGCGTCAACGTCGCGAAGGAGGCCGTGGTCCAGGGTCAGGTGACCCGCGACGGTGAGCCGGTCGGCAACGCCTACGTCCGGCTGCTCGATCGGACCGGGTGAGTTCACCGCGGAGGTTCCGACCTCCGCGACCGGCCACTTCAGGTTCTTCGCCGGGGACGGTGAGTGGACCTTGCGCACCCTCGCTCCCAGCGCGGAACCGGTGGACAAGAAGGTGGTCGCGTCGACCGGATCCGTTGCCGAGGTGGCCATCAAGATCTGACTCGTCGCCGGCGCTAGGGTCTGGGGCGTGGTTCGTCACCTGGCCGCGGCGCTGGCCGTCGTACTGCTCGCGACCGCGTGCAGCGACGCCGAGCCGGAGACGGAGCAGGCACCCGAGCCACTCGAGCTCGAGTGGCAGCCGGCGGCGCTGCCCGTGCCTCCGGGTCCTGCAGGCCGGGTCGCGGTCCGTGACGCGACCAGCTGTGCCGGCCGGTGGTACGTCGTCGGCGGGGTGTTCCCGCCCGACCCGACCGAGGACAGCCGGCCCGCGGCCTGGAGCAGCCCGGACGGCGAGACGTGGACGAGCCTTCGGTTGGATCCGCAGGGCTACTGGGGCGAACGGGCGGTGTTCTCGTCGGTGGCCTGCCGGGAGGGCGAGATCGCCATGGTCGGCGCCAAGTCCGGCGGCGCGCACGGCAACCCACGGGTCACGACGTGGTACCGCCGCGATGACGGGGTCTTCACCGACGTGGTTGCCGCCTTCGAGCTGTACGGCGGCCCGCTCGCCGTCACCGTCGGACGGATCGCCGGCGGGCCCGACGGCTGGCTGATCGCCGGCGCCCGGACCAGCGGGGCGGCGGTGTGGCTCTCCGACGACGCTACCGACTTCCGGCTGGTCGACGGAGACCCCGAACTGTCCAGCGACGACAGCAGGCAAACCCTGGCCTGGGACCAGGTGTACGACGGCCAGGGGTGGACCGTGGTCGGGAGCGCCTCGGTGCAAGGACAGCTCGCCCGGGTACCGATGGCCTGGACCTCGCCCGACGGTGAGACCTGGCAGCGTGAGGAGGTCCCCGAGTCCGATCTCTTCGCCGACCTCGAACGAGTGATCCAGGTCCAGGGCGACCTGCTGGCCGCCGGGATCCGAGGGGAGGAGTTCGGCACGTGGCAACGTGTTGACGGCACCTGGGCGGAGCTGGGCACGTTCGGTGCACTCGACCCCGACGGAGGAGCCGCGCCGTTCGTCTCCGGGCTCACCGAGGCCGGGTCACAGGTCTTCGCCTCGGTCAGTGACGGGACCAGCTACCGGCTGTGGACGTCCGACGACGGCCGGGACTGGCGGCCGGTGACGACGCCGAGCACACCTCCACGGCTGGCGAGCACAGCATGTCCGTCAGTGCGTCGGGCGGCTCGGTGCTCCTGCTGGCCGACGACGCCGAGACCGGCCGGGTCTGGCTGGCCAAGCTCGGGTGACGGCGCGATCCGGCTCGTCTTGACGTTCGTACGGCGCCGACCCGGCTCGTCTTGACACTCGGGTCGTCAACACGAGCCGGGTCGGCGGGATCAGCGTCAACAAGAGCCGGGTCAGCGTTCGAGGATGAGGGTGACTGGCCCGTCGTTGACGGACTCGATGCGCATGTCGGCACCGAAGACTCCGCGCTCGACGCGGGCGCCGAGGCGTTCGAGCTCCGTGCAGAAGGCGGCGTAGAGGGGCTCGCTGACCGGTCCTGGTGCGGCTGCGAGCCACGTGGGACGCCGGCCCTTGCGGGCATCGCCGTACAACGTGAACTGGGAGATGACCAGGATCGGTGCGCCGGTGTCGGAGGCGGACTGCTCGTCGCGGAGCACTCGCAGGTCCCAGATCTTGCGGGCCAGCCAGGCGGTCTCGGCCGACCCGTCGCCATGGGTCACACCCAGGTAGACGAGCAGGCCCGGACCCTGAAAGGAACCGACAACTGTCCCGTCAACGGACACACTTGCCTGAAGAACTCGCTGGACGACGGCACGCATCGGGAAATCCTTCACCAATCATAGACGGCTGGCGGGCAGCGTTCAGTAGACGAGCGCCTGTACGCCGTCGCCCAGGATCTCCTCGGTGAAGACCGCGGCGCCCGCGATCCGGACCCCGTCCAACACGTCGGACGCGGTGATGCCCCGACGATCCGCGCACTGGGTGCACAGCGTGACCTGCCCGCCGGCGAGCACCGCGGCAAGCAGGTCGGCGAGTGGGGTGGCGAGGCGGAGGTCGAAGGACTCCGCGCGACCCGGTACGGCGAACCACGCCGCCTCGCCCGTCAGCCACAGCCCGACGTCGGCACCGGACGCCACGGCGGTGGCCGCCACGGTGAACGCTTGGTTGCAACGCTCGGCTTCCTCGGCGCCACACGTCACCTTGATCCGCAGGCTTCTCATGGCAGCACATTAGACTCCCGCACATGGAGGCCCTCTTCGTCGGGATCATGCTCGGCGTGGTCGTCCTGTGTGGTGCGGCCGCGTTGTGGGCGGCGTACAAGCTGTAGAGGAAGCAGGCTCATGCCCTTCGAGATCCCCGAGAACATCCACCCGGACTGTGCGCGGCTGGCGTGGCTGATCGGGACGTGGGCCGGCAACGGGCACGGGGAGTACCCGGGGATCGACAGCTTCGAGTTCGGTCAGGAGCTGATCTTCCAGCAGGACGGCCGGCCGTTCATCCACTACCTCGGCCGGGCCTGGATCGTCGACGCGGAGGGGAAGCACGTTCGGGAGGCGGCCCAGGAGACCGGTTTTCTGCGGCCACAGCCCGACGGCACTCTCGAGGTCGTGCTGACCCACAACCTGGGTTTCGTCGAGGTGTGGCACGGCGAGATCCACGCCGAGCAGCCGCGCTTCGAGATCGCCACCGACGCAGTGGCCCGCACCGCCACCGCCAAGGCCTACACGGGCGGCAAGCGGCTCTACGGCTACGTCAACGGCGATCTCCTCTACGCCTTCGACATGGCCGCGATGGGTCACAAGCTCCAGCCGCACACTCACGCGCAGCTCGTCCGGCAATGATCGAGCCAGACCGACTGGTGACGGAACCATGACCGACGACCTGGATCCCGACCTCGCCGTACGACTCCGCGGCAGCGGCTACCGGCTGACACCCCAGCGCGAGCTCATCCTGCGCGCGGTGCAGAGCCTGGGACATGCGACCCCCGACGAGGTCCTCACGGAGGTACGCCGGGGCTCGTCCGCGGTCAACCTCTCCACGGTCTACCGGACCCTCGAGGTGCTGGAGGAGCTCGGGTTGATCCGGCACGCGCACCTGACCGACCGGGCGCCGACGTACCATTCGGCGACCGGGCATGCGCACTTCCACATCGTCTGCCGGAATTGTCACCGGGTCACGTCGGTTGAACCTGAGGTGGCAGCGGACTTCGTGGGGAGACTGACGGACGAACATGGGTTCGTTCCGGACCTGGGTCACCTGACGGTGTTCGGCCATTGCACGGACTGCGACGACGAGGAGGTCTCGCAGCACCATGATTGACGGGTCGCGGGGCCGGAACTGCCGGCTCGCGGGGCCAGAACTGACGTTTCGTGGAAGAGGGAGCATGTTGGGATTGCCGGGAGCGGTTGCCGCCGACGGGATCGACGGCGGGGTCGCCGGGCACTACGGCTCGTTCAACGGTGAGCAGCGGACCCTGGAGCAGGGCGACGGGTTCGTCGACCTGTCCCATCACGACGTCGTCCGGATCGCCGGGCCGGATCGGTTGACCTGGCTGCACTCGATCACCACCGCGTACTTCGACGGCCTCGAGCCGGGTGCGCAGCTGACCGCGCTGATCCTCAGCCCGCAGGGGCACGTGGAGCACGCGTTCACCGGCGTCGACGACGGCGAGGCGTTCACAGCCCACACGGAACCCGGCGCGGGGCAGGCGCTGATCGCCTATCTCGAGCGGATGAAGTTCATGACCCGCGTGGAGATCACCGACGAGACGGCTGGTCTGGCCGTGATGTGGCGACCTGTCGACTCGCCGGCCGGCAAGTACGACCTGGTGCCGCGCGACCGGCTGACGACGTACGCCGAGGCGGCCGGGCCGGCCTGCGGGCTCTGGGCGTTCGAGGCGCTGCGGATCGCCCGGGGCGAACCGAGGTTCGGGCTCGACACCGACCACCGGACGATCCCCAACGAGGTCGGCTGGATCGGGTCCGCCGTACACATGGACAAGGGCTGCTATCGGGGACAGGAGACCGTCGCCCGGGTACACAACCTGGGACGCCCGCCCCGCCGGCTCACGATGCTGCACCTCGACGGCTCCGAGAACCTGCTCCCGAAGGTCGGCGGTGAGATCCGGTCCGGCGACAAGGTCGTGGGGGTCGTCGGGACGTCGGCTCGCCACCACGAGCTCGGCCCGATCGCTCTCGGCCTGATCAAGCGCAATGTGCCCGTTGACGCGGAACTCGATGCGGGTGGGCTGCCGGCCGCACAGGAGGTCATCGTCGACCCGGAGGTCGGGCTGCACTTCCGGCCGATGCGCTAGCCACGTCGCGTTCTGGCTAGTCGACGCCGCGGCTGCCGGGCAGCTCCTCGACGTCATGGTTGGCGTAGTAGGACTCGAAGTCGTCGTTCGCGAGAGCCTTGAACATGGCCCGAGTCGCGGTCCGGTCGAGCTTGACCACGCTCGCCCCGTCGATGGTGGCGGTGCCGACGTAGGGAACGGTCACGAAGCGGATGTCGCGGGGCCGGACACTGCGCGATGACAGCGCCATCGAACGCATCGTTCCGGCTGAGAACTCTTCGTCGACGACCAGCAGGCTGCCCAGCTCCCGCACCAGGCTGGTGAGCTTGAACGGGTTGGCGAGCACACCCTTGCTGACCACCTTGTCCAGGACGGACCGCAGGAAGTTCTGCTGGCGCTGGATCCGGTCGAAGTCGCCACCGGGAAGGCCGTAGCGCTGGCGCACGTAGCGCAGTGCCTCGTCTCCCTCGAGGTGGTGGGTCCCCTTCGTCCAGCTGTAGTCGGAGACCGTGTTCGTCACAGTCTGGGGGACGTAGACGTCGACGCCGCCGATCGCCTCGGTCACGCCGGCGAAACCCTCGAGGTCGATGACGGCGATGTGGTCCAGGTAGATGCCCGTGTAGTCCTCGACGGTCTTGGCGAGCAGGTTGGGGCCGCCGTACGAGAAGGACGCGTTGATCTTGGTCGTGCCGTAACCCTCGACGGGGACGTAGGAGTCGCGGGGGATGGACACGAGCTGGGCGGCGGACCTGTCCTCGTTGAGATGCAGGACCATGATCGTGTCGCTTCGGAACACGCCGGGAGTCCAGTCGCCGGACCCGAGCATCTCGCGCAGGTCCGCGCCGTGGCCGTCGTCGACGCCGACCAGCAGGAAGTTCACCGAGTCCCCGGACACCCGGGCGGGGCGACCGGGGCGGTCGAGATCGCTTTCGAACTTGGGGACGGTCCCCAGCTCATGGTTGAGGTACAACGCCCACCCGAAGGCGCTGCCTGCCAGGACCAGGCTCAGCGTCACCAACACGGTGAGCGCCTTGTGACGGCGGAGGAAGCCTCGTGGCCGCGTTTCGCCTGCCGGCGTCTCGCCCATGCCGTGGAGTCTAGGTGAACCCGCCCAAGCCGTCGGGTCGCTTGCCCGGCGATTAGGCTTCGAGTCATGTCTCTCGAATCCGCGGAACGTCCTTGGGGTTCCTGGCACGTTCTGGCCGTCGGACCTGGCTACAAGGTCAAGCGCATCCAGGTGGACCCGGGCGAACGGCTCTCGTACCAGACCCACGAGCACCGCAGTGAGCACTGGGTGGTGATCTCCGGCCTGGCCACCTGTGTGATCGACGGGGAGACCAGCGTGGCCGGGCCCGGCGAGTCGGTGCACGTACCCGTCGGGTCCGCGCACCGGATCACCAACGAGCACACCGAGGAGCTGGTGATCATCGAGGTGCAGCACGGCGCGTACACCGGGGAGGACGACATCACCCGCCTGCAGGACGACTACGGTCGCGAGAGCTGAGACGTTTGACCAGACCATCATTGAGCCGCTGATATGAATCCGCTGTGAAGGTCTTGTTCGTTTGCACGGCCAACATCTGCCGCTCGGCGTACGCCGAGGTGTTGGCTCGTCACCTCGCACCAGAAGCACACACATTCTCGAGCGCCGGGGTGCACGGGCGTGAGTCCGAGCCAATGGAGTCTCTGATGGCCGGCGAGGCCGAAGCACGGGGCGCCCTGACCAGCCTCTTCAGGAGCCGGAGACTGATCCCACAAATGGTCGACGAAGCCGATCTGGTTCTCACCGCGGAAAGTGGCCACCGACTGCTCATCCTCGAGGAGCGCCCGCTGGCGATGCGAAAGACGTTCAGCCTTGGCCAGTTCGCGCGTGGCCTGTCCGCCCTCGATGGGGGCAACCAGGACCTGTTGAACCGGGTCCGGGCAATGGCCTCAACGTCGACGGCTGCGGATGACGTTGCCGATCCCTATCGCCGCGGAAGGCCCGCTGCCGCCCAGGCCGCGCTAGAGCTGGACCGATTGCTTCGCCAGATCATGCCGGCACTCGCCCAAGTCTCGCGGTAATCGTCAGGTGGTGACCGCGGCGCCGCTACCGCCGCCGCGCCGCTTGCCCTCGGGGGCATATCCGTAGCCGTATCCGTACCCGTATCCGTCTGGGCCGCCCCGCTTCCCGGGCACCATGTTGAAGACCACACCGAGGATGTTGGCCCCGACACCGGCCAGACGTTCGTGCGCTCCGTGCAGTTGCTCCCGAGTTGTCTTGCCATGCCGCACCACCACCAGGGCGCCGTCGGTCTGCTCGGCCAGCAGCGCGGCATCCGTGACCGGCAGCAGCGGTGGCGCATCGATCACGATCGTGTCGTAGGTGGATCGCAGCTCCAGGATCAGGTCGTGCATCGCTTGGGACGAGAGCAGCTCTGCGGGGTTGGGCGGCACAGTTCCGCTCGTGAGGACGTGCAAGCCGGTCTCGTGCTTCTGAATAGCATCGGTCACGGCGATTTTGCCCAGCAGCACCGTGGTGACGCCTACTGCGCCCTCGAGGTCGAGCATGTCCGCCAACTGCGGTCTGCGCAGGTCGCCGTCGAGCAGCAGGATGCTCTTGCCGGTTTGCGCCATCGTGATCGCCGTGTTGACGGCGGTCGTGGACTTTCCCTCGCCGGGAACCGAACTGGTCACGACGAAGGCCTTGTTCGCCGTGTCGATGTCCACGAACTGCAGGTTGGTTCGCAGCACCCGGAACGCCTCGACCCGCGGCTCGTGAGAGTTCAGCGAGCTGACCAGTGGGCGTTTGGGCGTCTGGGGGTCGTAGGCGATCCCGGCCATGACGGCCGCGTGTGCCGAGTGAGCGACATCGTCCGCGGTCTTGACGGTTGTGTCGAGGATCTCGCGGGCCATCGCGATGCCGAACCCGAGCAGGAGTCCCAGGACGGCGGCGAGGCCAAGGTTTCGCAGCGGCCGTGGCGAGGCGGGACTTGTGGGCAGGTTGGCCGAGTCCACGATGGTGGCCTTCAGGACCGGGTTGGCCCGTCCAGGTGGGGTCTCCAGCTCGGAGACGAGGGCGGCGAGCTCGTTGCTGTAGGCCTGGGTCAGCCGCTGGGCGATCGCGGGGTCGGGGTCGGTGACCGAAATATTGAGCAGCACTGTCTCCGGGACCGCGGCGGCGTTCACCTTCGCCGACAGCTCCACAGGCGTGAGTTCGAGTCCCTCGGCATCGATGACGCGTTGTGCCAGCTCCTTGCCGGCCACCAAGTCGGCATACGACGCGACCCGCTGGGTGGAGAACAGGCTGCCCTGGTAGGCGTCGCTGCTGGAGCTTGAGTTGGTCGAAACGAAGATCTGCGAGCTTGCCTGATATTTGGGTGTGGTGTTCAGGGTGATCAGGCCTGCTGTGGCAACGGTGATCACGAGGCAGGCAACGATCAGGGGCCACCGGCGACGGAGTACGCGCAGGTAGTCACGGAGCTCCACGACGGGGTCCTTCCAGGTTCAATGACCCTTCACACTAGGTCATACCGGTGGAAACCGCGTCAATCCGCACGTCCGAGTCACGCCCGGGTGCGTCCTCAGCGGTCGGTCGATGAAAAATCCTGAATACAGCATCTGTCCGTTTTAGATGTAATGTTTGTTTTGTTCCTCTTCGCCCCAGCCCCCGGCGGAATGAAAGACCATCCGTGGACGGAATGGACGTCGGAGAGAAGAACGAGTGACGCGGGACCAGTTGATGCGGTCGCTACGCGGTCATCGCACGTGGGTGCTGATGGCTTTTGACGTGCTCGCGCTGTTGGCGTCGTACTTCATGAGCCTGCTGCTCCGTTACGACGCGGCCCAGGTCAACGGCATGCTCGGAAGGGTCGCGGCGGTAGCCGCTGCCGCAGTGGTGATCCAGTTGGCACTGGGCATGATCTTGCGGATCTACAGTGGGAGGGTGGCGGTGGCCTCCATTGAGGAGACCATCCTGCTTGGTTTGACGACCGTGGGCGGTGGCACGCTCCTGGGTATCGGCAACATGCTCACGCACCCGTACGTCGTAGCCCGCAGTCTGCCGTTCGCCGCCACCTTTACTGGTCTCATTGTGATGGTGATCGGACGCGCCCTGTGGCGCCAGCGGTCGGAGAGCGTCGTTGCGCTGGCAACGCCCGCCCAGGAGCCCGCCCTCCTCGTAGGCGCCGGCTGGAGCGGTCGTCGGCTTGCCGAAGCGATGATGAGTCCAGAGTCCCCGATGTGGCCGATCGGTTTCCTCGACGACGACGCCTGGATGCGGCACCGCAAGCATCACGGGTTGGTTGTCCTCGGCACCGTTGACGAACTCGGCGAGGTTGCCCAGAAGACGCATGCTAGAACCGTGGTGATCGCGATCCCGAGTGCATCCGCGGAACTCGTGAAGCGGGTGTCGGACGCGGCTCGCGAGTTGCAGATTGCTGTCAAGGTACTGCCACCGCTCCACGAAACATTCTCGACCGACGTCGACATCAAGCACGTGCGGGACATCGAGGTGCGAGACCTGCTTGGGCGGCCCGCGATCGAGACCGACATCGCATCGATCGCGGGCTACCTGACCGGCAAACGGGTCTTGGTGACCGGTGCCGGCGGGTCGATCGGGTCCGAGTTGTGCCGACAGATCGATCACTGGTCCCCGGCCGAGCTGATCATGTTGGACCGGGACGAGTCCGCGCTGCACGCCGTGCAGTTGTCGTTGCGCGGTCACGCGCTGCTTGACTCACCAGATGTCGTCCTCAACGACATTCGCGACGAACCCGCCCTTCGCGAAATTTTCCTGGATCGCCGGCCTCAAGTGGTCTTCCATGCCGCGGCCCTCAAGCATCTGCCGATGCTGGAGCAGTATCCGGTCGAAGCCATGAAAACGAACGTGCTCGGCACCGCCAACGTGTTGTCCGCCGCCGCCGACGTGACCGTCGAGCACTTCGTGAATATCTCCACCGACAAGGCGGCAGACCCGACCAGCGTTCTGGGCTACTCCAAACGCGTCTCCGAGCGGCTCACCGCGGACATGGCCCGGCAGGTCGGGGGCGCTTGGATCAGCGTGCGTTTCGGGAACGTCCTGGGCAGTCGGGGCTCGGTGCTTACCTCGTTCACAGCGCAGATCGCGGCAGGTGGTCCGGTGACCATCACCGATCCCGGAGTGACCCGCTACTTCATGACCGTCGAGGAGGCCGTGCAGCTGGTCATCCAGGCCGGCGCGATCGGCCAGCACGGTGAGGCACTGATTCTGGACATGGGGGATCCGGTGCGGATCGAGGACGTTGCTCGCCAGTTGATCGAACAGTCCGGCAAGCCGGTGGAGATCGTTTACACGGGCCTGCGACAAGGCGAGAAGCTGCACGAGCGGCTTTTCGGGAGAGGCGAGCCGGACGTGCGCTCCACGCATCCGCTGATCTCCCACGTGCCAGTGCCCGCGCTCGCCCTAAAGGAGGTGCGCGCGCTCTCTCTCGACGTTCGCCACCTCGCGATGATGCGCCACTTCCAGCAATGGATGCGCATCGACCCCCAGCCTGCGTCGGCGCATGTCGTCGTGCCCAGCGCTCGCGCGTTGCGGTTGGGATCTGAGTACTGACATGAGTCATCAACGATGAGGCGCAGGCTTCCTTGCCGTGCCCCCCTCAAGGAGGCTTGGTCGAGTCACTCTGACGACGCGAAGCAGTCTCGGTTTCAGCGCAAACGTCAGTTGGCGGTGTTTCGCATGCTGCTATTGCCCGTCGGTGTGATCTTGGGTGCGACGTCGCGGCCCACCATCAACGCTGATAAAAGCGGTTCGCACAACAAGGCGGCTCCCAGAGTCCTGCATGTTGTTGGCGAATCGGCTTTCGGTGGCGGTGCCAGGATCGTACTTGCAATTGCCGTTGCGGCTCAGCGCTCGGGGTACCATGTGGAAGTCCTAACCACAGACGAACGTTTCCAGCACGAACTGGTGCGCCGCGGTATTGCGCCCCTTGGCCTCGACGTGATCGCGCGCCGGCTGAATCCACTTCACGACGCGCTGGCCATTCTTCGACTGTATCGACACCTCCGCAACCACAAATATGACATCGTACATACCCACACCAGCAAGGCTGGTGTGGTAGGTAGGGTGTCTGCCCGACTCGCACGCGTTCCCATAGTCGTTCACACAATGCACGGTTTCGCGTATCACGGCGGGACACCGCTCCCATTGAAAGTGGCAGCATCTGTCGCAGAATATATCGCAACGAAAGCGTGCGACGCGATAGTCACAGTGGGCGAGTATCAGGCTAGGTCACTGCTAGAGACCAGGGTTGCTCCCATTAGCAAAGTTCACTCGATTCCCAATGGAGTACCCGACCCATTCAAACAAAAGGCTAAAGGCCACAACGCGGTCAGAGCAGGTTTTGGCTTACCGGAAACGGCATTCCTCATTGTGTGCCACGGGAGACTTGCTCCCTTGAAAGGCGTTGAAATTCTACTCCAGAGTCTGTCGGACATCGGCAGGGAAGGCTACGAGATCTCATGCCTAATCGTTGGTGAGGGTCCGTTGCGCGAAGCCTTGGAGGCCCGCGCGAAGGATCTGGGACTATCTCCAAACGCTGCTATATTTACCGGGTTTAGGGACGACATTGCAGACATACTGGCCGCTGCGGATCTTGCCGTTCTTCCCTCACTTCGAGAGGGGCTTTCCATCGCCCTGCTGGAGGCGCTCTCGGCAGGTGTGCCGACCGTAGCAACCCAGATACCAGGTAATGTCGAGGTCTCGGAGGGAGGCGCGGCGGTGTTGGTTCCGCCGGGTAGTCCGGAGGCACTGACCGGCGCCATCAGGGACCTCATGACGTCCCCCAGGCTCCGAGCCTCGCTAGGTAGGTCCGGTAGGGCGCGCTATGCCGCCAAGTACAGCGAGCGGACCATGGTCGAGGGCTACCTGAGCCTGTACGAAAGCCTGCGTGCTCAAGGTGAGACCTGATGTGGGACTTGGCACGCAGACGCAGGTACCTGCCATAGTTCGCCTGCATCTGGAGGCCTTCCCCGGGACACTGACAGCCAGACTCGGGCCCGCCTTCCTCGCCCGCTACTACAGCAGCATCCTGGTCGAGCCCGCGGGCCTGCTGGTCGTGGCCACCGATGCCTCAGGGCTGGCCGGATTTGCTGCCGGCTCCACGTCCCCTGATCAACTGTACGAGAAGCTCTATCGATCCCGACTGAGTATGGCCTTCCTTCTGATGACGACGCTGGTCCGGCATCCATCACTCATTCCCCCTACCCGTTCGGCGATGAGTTCCGCCCACCACCGCGCTCGACAAGCAGATGACGCCACGGCCGAGCTCGCTTCTCTCGCTGTTTCTCCTCGTCGAACCCGATCCGGAATTGGCACCCTGCTAGTAGAGCGTTATTGCGGCCTAGCAGCAGACCGCGGGGCACACCAACTGCTGGTCCGCACTCCGGCCGAATCAAACGAACCCGTTTTGCGGTTCTATATGCGCTTAGGGTTCGCAGAACGCGAGCGCTATCGTCAGGGACGCTCTCGGCACATGATCGCCCTGCGCCGTCCGCTAGACGAGCGAGGAGGGCCTTCACACAATGACTGACAGCATTCTTGCTGAGATTCCGTTCTTCAAACCCTATATGGGCGACAGGGAAGAAGCACTGGTGCTCGAAGCCCTCCGATCTGGGTGGCTGACGTCCGGCCCGTTTGTACAGCGCTTCGAAACTCTGTTCGCGGCCGCCGTGGGAACTGAACACGCGGTAGCGCTGAACTCCTGCACTGCTGCCCTCCACGTTGCCTTGCGCGCATGGGGGATCGGGCCAGGTGACGAAGTCCTGCTGCCGACGATGACCTTCGCGTCCGCTGCGGAGGTCGTGATGCATCTCGGGGCCACCCCGAGATTCGTCGACGTTGACCAGGAGGATCTGACCATCCACGTCGGCGGATTGGCTCGGAGCCTGACGTCCCGGAGTCGCGCGATAATGCCAATGCACTATGCAGGAAATCCGTGCGAGATGCAATCGTTGATGGGCTTCGCCGAAGCCAACGGACTCGTCGTCGTGGATGACGCTGCGCATGCATTCCCGGCAACCTATCGGGGGCGCAGCGTAGGCTCCCTGGCGAACGCGACATGCTTTTCCTTCTATGCGAACAAGACAATCAGTACCGGCGAAGGAGGAATGGTCACGACGTCAGATGGCGCGCGCGCCGAGGAGATGCGCAGCCTGAGTCTGCACGGACTCTCCCGCGGCGCCTGGAAGCGGTTTGGGCGCCGCGGTTCATGGGACTATGACATAGAGCGCCTTGGATACAAGTACAATATGAGTGACATCGCCGCCGCACTCGGCGTAGCCCAACTGGAGCGCTCGGCCGCGATGCGGGAACTCCGTGCGAAAGCAGTCGCCCACTACGACAGTCTGGTCGGCGACTTGCCGTGGCTTCGCGCAATCCAACCACGAGCGGAAGCGGTATCAGCTCATCATTTGTACGTCGTTGTCTTGGCAGACTTCGTGGATGCGAGGAAGCGGGATCCAATGATCTCACACCTGCGGAGTCGCGGCATCAATTGCAGCGTACACTACCGACCGCTTCATCAACACACCCTTTTACGCGAACGCTTTCACACGCCGGATGAGGAGCTTCCGGTAGCGTCGGCGCTCGCGAAAAGAATCATTTCACTGCCTCTCTACCCTTCGATCACTGGATCCCAAATCGACCAGGTGGTCGCCGGGCTAATGGAGGCGGAACGCCTAATCCTATGACCAAGCGTGCCTTTGATTTGTTCGTTGCCGTGGCGCTGCTCTTAGTGGCAGCCCCGATCATGGCCTGCGCTGCCCTCGTGATTCTGGTGGTCGACGGGACCCCGATCCTTTTCCGGCAAACGCGCGTGGGGAGGGGGGGTGCCTTGTTCACATTGATGAAGCTGCGAACCATGCGGCCTTGCAGCCAAGGGCTCGGGATCACGGTTGCCGGGGACGAGCGAGTGACGCCTTTGGGGGCTTGGTTACGGAAGTGGAGACTGGACGAACTGCCACAATTGTTGAATGTGCTGCGTGGGGATATGAGCATGGTCGGATATCGCCCGGAGCTGCCGCAGTATGTTGCTGCGAATCTGGAAAGCTATAGGTCCCTTTTTGAATACCGTCCTGGAGTCACGGACCCTGCCACGATTGCACTAACCGATGAGTCTGAACTTCTCCGATGGCAGGACGACCCTGAGGCCTACTATGTGCACAAACTCCTGCCGGAGAAGATCCGGGTGAGTCAAGGCTATGCCCAGTCGTCCAGCATCGGATCCGATCTCGGCGTGTTGGCGGCCACCTGTATTGCCATCTTGCGTCACGGAAAGGGAAAGTAGCGGATGAAGCCGGGCACTTTGCTGCGTATCCTGTATGTGGACCTCGTTCGCCGCCGGTCGACGGTGCGGGTGTTGCCGGCATCCACCGATCAACTGGACACGAAGCCGATTTTCTTGCTTGGCTTGTACAGATCGGGAACTACTCTCCTTCGATACGTGGTAGACAGCCATCCGGAGATTGCGTGCCCGCCGGAGACGGACTATATGGGTCATTTGAGGGGGCTAGTCTTTGAGGAACGGGCAGCGAGGGGGCTGGAGTCATTGGGCTATGACTCTGACCATGTAGCCCAACAGCTGGCGGGCCTTGCGGACTATTTTCACGGGAACTATGCGCGATCGCGCGGAAAAGTGCGTTGGGCCGACAAGTCACCGACGTACGTGGATCATATCGATCTCCTACAGCGCATGTTCCCGCAGGCGCGCTTTGTTTGCATCCATCGGAATCCTCTGGATCAAGTTCACAGCCACACGAGGGGCGGATCGTTCACTCACGAGCCGGTGGCAGAGTTCTTGGGTGTAGGAGAGGATCCCAGGCTTGGCGCTGCTCGATACTGGGCGGCCAAGACTGCGTTGCTTCACGCTCGCCAGGAGGATGCCGCATTTCTCTCCATTCGATACGAGGATCTATGTCGCGAACCCGAGCTGGTGACGCGCGCTCTCGCCGTCCACATGGGGGTAGCTTGGTCCCGCGAGATGCTGGAGTTCGGTGCCGTACAGCACGACTTCGGGGCGGAAGCCGCTCGAACGAGGTCGACGTCTGGGTTCACGATCAGCAGCGGCCACTGGAAGGACTGGCCACCTGACGTCACAGAAGAGGTTTGGCGCATCGTCGATCCGGTTGCGCGCGCCTTGGATTATGCGTGGGAGGCTGGAGTGAGTGAGGTATGACGGCGATTTCCCGCGCGGGCTTTACGTTCCTGGTGTATGCACCTCGGTCGGGTTCAACATACTTCGCGCGGAGGCTGGCGGAGGCCTATCCGAGCGTTCTAGTGATGCCGGAGTTCCGCCTGCCTGAGTTCCTCATGACAGCAGGCGACTCGAGGGTCCGTGGAATGAACCGGTCAGACGTAGCTCGCCTGCTTCTCGCAGACCGACAACTCAAGGGCAGCCTTGGCTTCACGGACGAGCTGCTGCGGGATCTAGCGGAGGCCGTCCATGGCAAGGGCATCGCCGGAATCCTTGACGGCGTGGTGCGGGCATATTCTGATCGTCCCAGGAGTCACACGGTGCTGAAGCTGGGGAGGGCCGCTGCGTTTGATTCCACCATCCGTGAGGTATTGCCTGGTTCAAAGTACATTCACATCCTGAGAGACGGTCGAGCGGTGGTCAATTCCCTGCTGGCTACCCAGAAGGTCTACTACCCAAGGGAGAATATGGGGCGAGATGACGTGGTTTGGTCATCGAACATCTGGAACCGCCACGTCGACCAGGTGCAGCACCTCCAACGCAATTGTCCGGGCAGAGTAATCACTGTGAGATATGAGGAGTTGGTGCAGGACGAGTCGGGTATCATGGCCGAACTCGGACCATGGTTCGAGAACGGCGGAATGACTCCGACCCGAGAATTCATGCCCGGTCGAACCGAGGGACCGTTGCACCGTTGGATCGATGCTGATGCCGATCTGTCTCGGATTGATGGTTGGACCAAGGAGCTCGGAGACCGCAGGGCGATTGTAGGTGAGTTCTTGATGAGGCAAAGACTACAGCTTCTCGGGTATCCCCTCATATTTACACGTGCCGTGCCCCGCAAAGATCTCGTGCTCCTCGTCGCAGGCGCCCGCTCCCGCCATCAGTGCGTTGCGCTGGTCCGGGCCGCGCGAAGAATCGCGTCACATTGGCGCGAGCCGAGACTCGTCTTGCAGCATCTCAATGTGGCGATGATGGTGCGCCGGGCGAGGCGCTGATGTCGACGGCTTGGACCGAAAGAGTGCGCGTGCCGAGTGGCCCGCTTGTGCTCTTTGCGTTCTCCCTACCTCTCCTGCCACGTCCTACAGCGGGTGTGGTAGGCGCCGTGCTTGTGGGCGCTGAAGTTGCATTGCTTGCCTTTCTGTTCGCCGTAGCGTGCGCCAAGGTCACACTCAGCCCGGCGACGCGTCGCGGCACGCACTTCCTCATTCTGTTGTTCCTGACGATGACCGCAGTGCATGTAGTGAAGATCCTGGTAATCGAGGACTGGACGGAAATCTCCTACCTGGGTGCGCGAATCGCTGCCCTGTCAGTGAGCCTGCTCGTGTTCTTGTGGGTGCGGGCCAGCGACGCTCCGACAGACAGGTTCATCCGCGGGTTCGTCCTGGGATATCTTTTCCTCAGCGTGTTCATGATATACGTCGGGCTTACTGGAGCCACGATATTCGAGACGGTTCGCCCGAGCCGTGAGCTGGGATTCCAGTCGCCGTTTGCGAAGACCGCTGGGATCCCCCGGAGTTATGGAGAGCTCTCTATCCTGGCAACGCTGGCGTTATCGTATCTTCTTGTGAAGCGATCGACCGAGCACCGCCTCCAATGGACGCTTGCTTTCGGACTGGTGATCACCTCGGTTGCGGTGGCGCAGTCCCGCACAGGCGCGCTGGCCGCACTGCTGGTGATTATCACGTTTGTGGCTCTTAGAGTCAGGCCGTCAGTCCTCGTGGCGCGAGTCCTGTTGATTGTCGGTTGCCTGATTCCCGTCCTGGCCGACTTCGCGGTCCGTTATGGCAGCAGCTATTCGGCCGTATCGCTTCTGGTAGGCCGCGATACCTTTGAGAACAATGTCTACACGCGAATAGAGCTCAACAGGATCGCCGCTCGAATGATGACGAGTGGCGATCTGGGGGACGCAATACTCGGGGTTGGGCGTTCTACCTGGGCCATAGCATCCCAGGGAGTCGTCGGCGCGCCCACTGAGTTGCACAATCATGTCCTGGCGACGCTTCTGTTTGGCGGGGTCGTCTCAGGGAGCCTGTTCCTGTTCACTTGCTATCTGTTGCCGCTGTGGCGGCTGAGCAAACTGTGCACTGGTGACGAGGACGCGCTACTCCTCTTCCTTGCTGGATTCGGTGGATTTTTCAGTTTGCAGTTCTACGAGGGCTTCTTTTCTCTCACCACGTCCCTGATTGTTGGCCTGATGTGGTGCCTCACCCTTGGCCTGGATGCACCAAGGCTTCGGCAACCGGTCAACCGAATGTCCGGTTCTAGACCGTCATCCGCCGGAGCTTCCTGACGTGCGCCAAACGTCCCGGAGCGGTCCAGACTCCGGCAGTCCTTTTCGCGCAAGCCATCAGTACTACCCAGGTCAGTCCTGTCAGTACGGCACTGCTGGTCGCGAGTCCAACGGCGCCGAAGAGAAGCGCCGAAACCATGCCGGATACGGTTCGGATCGCGATGAACAGCCATTGGACATTCGCAAGAACGCGTTCCCCTCCGGTCATGGAAAGGACCGCGGAGGACATGCCGGTGGCGAGGTTGAGGAAACTGCCGAATGTGAGGATCGCGAGCAGGGGTGCGCCGGACGAATATCCAGAACCAAATACGAGTCGGATCGTCTGCTCGGGGAACAGCAACAGCGGCATGAGCAAAGGCAGTCCCAGGAGGAATGCAATGGCGGCTCCCCCGCGCGTGACGTCACTAAGTCGCTGTGCCTGTTTCGAATAATAGAGTCTCGCGATTGTCGGGCTCATAACGACTTGGAAGGCCGCAAGGGGGGCGGCAACTGTGACCGACAGTCGCTGGGCGGCCCCGAACGCGGACAGTTCTGAAGGCTGGAGCACCAGCGCAGCGAGCCATATCTCGACGCTGAGCGCCACGAAGGCGGCAATCTGGGAACTTGCGAAGCCCCAGTTTTTCAGTCCGATCACCCAAAGGCGACCTAGCCTTAGGCGCTGTCGTGCACCGTGCCAAAGCGTGTTGACGCGGCGCCCCGCCAGCAAGATCGCCGGCAGGAAGCCTGCGACGAGACCTACGATCATGAGTTCGAGGCTGAGTTGGTCAAGAAGAACAGCGGCTAGGGCCAAGATTATGATTTGCGTCGATAGCACGAGCGTTCCTCCCTGAACGCCTTCAAGGAGCGCAGCGACGCGAACATTTCCGAACCCGCGCAGGAGCGAAGCCCATAGTTTTTGGTGGCCGTTCACGACCACCAGAGAAGCCGTCAAGATTGCCAATGCGACGGTGGACCTCACGTCCTTCCCCTGCGTGATCGTGAGCGCGAGCAGGGCTCCGGCGACGAGGCCGACGAAGGGTAGCCAGGCAATGTAGACGAGGCGGACTTCCTCGCGGAATTTCGTCAGCTCCCCGGGGTCGGACTCACACGCGGTCGCCGCAATGCGCATGCCTACTCGATGGCAGCCTAATAGTCCAATCTGAGCCGCTATGATGGAAGCGCTGGTCAGCAATACAAAGTAGCCGTACTGTGAAGGTCCGAGTTGGCGTCCAGCAAGGGCTTGGAGAAGCAAAAAGGCCAGGATCGCCTGGCCGTACGACAAGGCGTACCAAACTAGGGATGTTGTGACAGTCGACCTGTTGGCCCCGTCGGCCATTCTCACCCTTCAACTACCTTGTGGGGAATGTAAAGCATCTCGATTAGCAGGCTAACGCGTCGGCGATGCAGGTACCAGCCCGACCAGCGGCGTTGGAGGGACAGCTATGAAGGTCCTCGTGACCGGTGGTGCCGGCTACCTCGGTTCGGTCACCGCAAAGGCACTCGAGGAGGCAGGCCATATCCCGGTCATCCTGGACTCACTGCTGACTGGGCCGCGCGTTTTCGTGAAGGATCGCCTCTTCTACGAGGGCGACATCGCCGACCGGCAACTCGTTCGCAGGGTCTTCAACGAGCATCCCGACATCGAGGCGACCGTTCACATGGCGGGGCGCATCGTGGTTCCTGAGTCGGTCGAGAAGCCAAACGAGTACTACCGAGACAACGTCGCCAAGTCACTCGAGCTCTTCGACGAGCTGGTCGTCCTCCGCAGGCCCAGAGTGTTGTTCTCGTCCTCGGCGTCGCTCTACGCGACGAAGGGGACCTTCGAGGTCACCGAAGCGGACCCCTTGGACCCCCCATCGCCGTACGCGTGGACGAAACGGATGATGGAGCAGATCCTGCAGGACATGGCGACCGTCACAGACCTGCGCGCGATCATCTTGCGCTACTTCAACCCCATCGGTTCCGATCCCGATCTCGAGTCGGGCATCTACGCCAGGGAGCCCTCGCACGTGCTCGGCCAGCTCGTGATGGCCGCGCGCGGCCAGAAGGACACGTTCACGATCACCGGCACCGAGCACCCGACGCGGGACGGCACCGGCATTCGTGACTACATTCACGTGTGGGACCTGGCGCAGGCGCACGTTCGCGCGGTCGAGAGATTCGACCGGGTGCTGGCAGCGGTTGCGGCGCCGAGCACGGTCATCAACATCGGCACCGGCACCGGCGTCACGGTCCGCGAGCTCGTCGCCTCGTTCGAGAGGGTGATTGGCAAACGGGTCCCGGTCACCGAGGCGCCACCTCGGCCGGGCGACGCAGTGGGTGCGTTCGCCAACGTCGACCGATCCCAAGAGCTGCTCGGATGGAGAACCGAGCTCACCCTCGACGACGCCATCGCCTCTGCGTTGGCCTGGGGCGAGAAGCGGAAGCACGTCCTCGGCTACGAGTAGCAGCTGATGACTTGATCAGCTGGCGCTGTTGATCATGCCGGCACCGACGGTGACGCCGGTGGCTTCGTCGATGAGGATGAAGGAGCCGGTGGTGCGGTTCTTGGAGTAGGGGTCGCAGAGCAGCGGGACGGTGGTGCGCAGCTGGACTCGGCCGATCTCGTTGAGGCCGAGCTCCTTGGTGTCCTGGTCGCGGTGCAGGGTGTTGACGTCGAGGCGGTACTGAACGTCCTTGACCAGCGCCCGGGCCATGCGGGTGGTGTGCTTGATGGCGAGCTTCTGGCGTGGACGCAGGGGCTCGTTGGTCATCCAGCAGACCATCGCGTCGATGTCCTGGCTCGGCTTGGGCGCGTTGGCGGGCCTGGCGATCATGTCGCCGCGCGACACGTCGACGTCGTCCTCGAGCCGTACGGTGACCGACATCGGCGGGTAGGCCTCGTCGAGCTCCTTGTCGAACAGGTCGATGCCCTGGATCCGCGAGGTCATGCCGCTGGGCAGCACGATCACCTCGTCACCCGGCTTGAGTACGCCGCCGGCCACCAGACCGCCGTACCCGCGGTAGTCGTGGTGCTCGTCGGACTTCGGGCGGACGACGTACTGGACCGGGAAGCGGACGTCGACCAGGTCGCGGTCGGAGGCCACGTGGACGTTCTCCAGGTGGTGCAGGAGCGACGAGCCTTCGTACCAGGACATGTGCTCGGAGCGGTGCACGACGTTGTCGCCCTGAAGCGCCGAGATGGGGATGACCTGGAGGTCGGGGATGTTCAGCTTGGTCGCGAACTGCGTGAACTCGGTGTGGATCTTGTCGTAGATCTCCTCGGAGAAGTCGACGAGGTCCATCTTGTTGACGCACAGCACCAGGTGGGGGACTCGCAGCAGCGAGAGGATGACCGCGTGCCGGCGGGACTGCTCGGTGAGACCCTGGCGCGCGTCGACGAGTACCAGGCCGAGGTCGGCGGTGGAGGCGCCGGTGACCATGTTGCGGGTGTACTGAACGTGGCCCGGGGTGTCGGCGATGATGAACTTGCGGTTGGGGGTGGCGAAGTAGCGGTAGGCCACGTCGATGGTGATGCCCTGCTCGCGCTCGGAGCGCAGGCCGTCGGTCAGCAGCGCCAGGTCGGTGTAGTCGTACCCCCTGGACACGCTGGTTGCCTCGACGGCTTCGAGCTGGTCGGCGAAGATCGACTTCGAGTCGAGCAGAAGTCGACCGATCAGGGTCGACTTTCCGTCGTCGACCGAGCCGGCCGTGGCGAACCGGAGAAGGTCCATCTGTGTCTGGACGGCGTGCCTAGCAGGCATCAGAAGTAGCCTTCCTTCTTGCGGTCTTCCATGGCGGCCTCGGAGTAGCGGTCGTCGCCGCGCGTGGCGCCGCGTTCGGTCACCGTGGCGATGGCGATCTCGTCGATGATCTCCGAGGTGGTGGCGGCGGGGCTCTCGACGCAGCCGGTGAGGGTCAGGTCGCCGACGGTGCGGAACCGGACCGTACGCCGCGTGGGCACCTCGCCCGGGCGGCAGGGGTTGAACTCGCTCTCGGTGAGCAGCATCCCGTCGCGCTCGAAGACACTGCGCTGATGGGAGAAGTAGATCGTGGGGATCTCGATCTGCTCGCGGTCGATGTAGTACCAGATGTCCAGCTCGGTCCAGTTGGACAGCGGGAAGACGCGCATGTGCTCACCGGCGTGGATGCGGCCGTTGTAGAGGCTCCACAGCTCGGGGCGCTGCATCTTCGGGTCCCACTGGCCGAACTCGTCGCGGTGCGAGTAGACGCGCTCCTTGGCGCGGGCCTTCTCCTCGTCGCGGCGGCCACCGCCGAACGCGGCGGTGAACCCTTCCTCCTCGATGGCGTGGAGCAGGGTGCCGATCTGGAGCCGGTTGCGGCTGGTCTTGCCGTCGTCCACGACGACCCGGTTCTTGATCGCGTCCTCGACGCTCGCGACGATCATGCGAACACCCAGTCGGCTGACCCAGGAGTCCCGGCACGCGAGCACCTCGGGGAAGTCGTAGCCCGTGTCGACCTGCAGGACCGGGAACGGGATCTTGGCCGGGTAGAAGGCCTTCTCGGCCAGCCGGAGCATCACGATCGAGTCCTTGCCGCCGGAGAACATCAGAACCGGCTTCTCGAACTCCGCCGCGACCTCGCGGAAGATGTGGATCGACTCCGCTTCCAGCTGGTCGAGCTGACTCAACTGGTAGTCGGCGTGGGTTTCAGTCATGAGTGACGGGGACCTCTCATCGGGAGCAGGGGACATCCTAACTGCTGTTCCTCAGTACTATTTATTCGGTGAGGCGCCGCCGGCACTTCGGTCCTCCATGTGGTCGCCTCGGAGCCTTTCCAGGTCGGCCACGGTGGGTGCGCCGAACATTGGCAGCCCCTGCCCCTTGCGCAGCAAGCCCCAGATCAGTGGCACCAGGACGATCATCGCCACGCCGACCAGGCCGATCAGGATGGGGTGGGTCTCGTCTTCGCCCGCGCCGAGCGGCGCCCAGCCGGCCTTGTCCAGGAGCGCGACGCCGGACATCGTCAGGACCACGACGATGCCCCGCCGGATGATCGACTGCGGGAGCCTCGGGGCGATCTTGCTGCCGAGGATGGTGCCGGGGACCGAGCCCAGGATCAGCGGAATCAGCAACTCCCAGTCGAGCCCGTGGAGGGCGATGTTCGAGATGGCGGCGGCGAGGACCAACGGGACCGCCTGCACCAGGTCCGTCCCGACGAGGCGGACGGCGGACAAGCCGGGATAGAGCATCAGCAGGGCGATCATGATCACCGAACCCGAACCGACGCTGGTGATGCCGACCAGCAGCCCACCCAAGGCGCCGACGAGCACGGTCGGAATGATCCGGATGTGCGGGTCCTCCAGCGCGGTCGAAGCGCCGCGGACCTCCTTGCGCAGCCCCACGTAGAGCCGCAGGGCGTACGTCGAGGCGGCGAGGAGCAGCGCGAACCCGATGCACTCCTTGAGCAGCTTGTCGAGTGTCTCGGGTTCCCCTCCAGCTATCTGGTTGACCAGGAAGGGACCGAGCAGCGCCATCGGGACCGAACCGAGGATCAGCCACTTGGCCAGCGACAGGTTGGGAGAGCCCTCCTGGGCGTGCGTGATGGCGCCACCGGTCTTGTAGACGGCGGCGGCGGTCAGGTCGGCGGTGACGACCGTGGCGGCCTCGCCGCCGCCGGCGCCGAGAAAGATCAGCGCCGGAGTCATCAGGGCACCGCCGCCCATACCGGTCAGGCCGACGATCACGCCCACGAAGAAGCCAGCCGCGAGGATCGAGAAGAAGGAGGCGGTGATCAGGTCTTCCATGTGCACCCTTAGAGTCGTTGCCAGAACGCGTTAGCCTACTGAATTACATGTGCTGCTCATATTCAGCGGTCAAGTCGACATACCCGGCATCCTTCAGGGCGACCAGCACATCGTCCAGTGCGTCTGAGATCGTGCGGCCCGTCGTGTCCACGCGGACAGCGGCATCCTGCGGCTCCTCGTACGGCGAGGAGATGCCGGTGAACTCCGGGATCTCGCCACGCCGTGCCTTCGCGTACAGCCCCTTGCGGTCGCGCCGCTCACACTCCTCCAGCGGGGTGGCGACGTGCACCAGGAAGAAGGCGCCGCCGGCCTCGTCGACCATGGCCCGCACCTGCTTGCGGGTCTCGTCGAAGGGTGCGATCGGGCTGCAGACGGCGATCCCGCCATGCCGGGAGATCTCCGCGGCCACCCAGCCGATCCTCCGGATGTTGGTCTCGCGGTCCGCCTTCGAGAAGGTCAGGCCCGCGCTCAGGTTGCGGCGTACGACGTCGCCGTCGAGGCTGGTGACCGTACGGAGACCCTGTTCGAGCAGCCGGTCGGTCAGGGCTTGGGCGAGCGTGGACTTGCCGCTGCCGGACAGCCCGGTGAAGAAGAGCACGAGCCCCTGCTCGTCGCGCGCGGGCCGGTCGTGATCGACGATCGCGGCCACGTCGTCGGGCAGGTCGGTCTCGTCGTCGGTGAGCGCCAGCACGGGGTCGTCGCCGGCGTAGTTCGCCACGACCCGGACCCCGAGCATGTGGTCGATCTCAGCATCGCCGCGCGAGGCGAGCGGCACGGCGACCACCTGGGCGTCCGGGAGGTGACCGGCGCCGGCGAGGGTGGCCCTGATCAGCCCGGCCTGGGACAGCCCTTCGGGCGTGCCGGTGCCGGCAAGGGCGAGGAGGACCACCCGGTCGACGGCCTTCAGCTCGTCCAGCTGGCCGCTGGTCAGGGGCCCGGTCACCGGCACGAACGTCGCCCCGGCGTACTGCACCCGGCTCTGCTCAGGGCTCAGGTGAAGGCGTCGGAAGGGTCCGAACTGGGGATGGGTCAGCGCGGTCACCGCGCCGTCGGCGTCGACCGTCGCCAGCGGCAGCCCTTCAGGGTCCACGATCTCACGACGTCCGTCACGCCGTCGGGAAGAGTCAGGGTCACGGGGCTACCGGGCTCGTTGAAACGAGTGATCGGCGCGAGCGCTCCGTTGAGCAGAAGCTCGAGGTCGTCGAGCTCGCGGGGAGATGGACAGATCTGCTCGGGCACGGGCGTCATGATGCCATTGCCACCTTGCCGGCGCGTGGAGAACGCCCCCGTAGTCTCCTCGCCATGCCCGCACCAGTGATTGTCGCCGAGATCGTCCGCTCCGGATTCGTGGAGGGCCACCACTACGGATCCGTGGTCGCGCTCGACACCGCGGGCGAGGTCGACTGGTCGGTCGGGGAGGTGGATGCCCCGATCCTGCCCCGATCGAGCAACAAGCCGATCCAGGCGGTCGGCATGCTGCGAGCAGGGCTGGAGCTGTCGCCGGACCTGCTCGCCCTTGCCTGTGCCTCGCACTCCGGGGAGCCTTTCCACGTCGAGGGCGCCCGACGGATCCTGGCCGCCGCCGGTCTCTCGGAGGCTGACCTGCAGACCCCGCCGGGCTACCCCCTGGACGACGCCGCCCGCGACGACCTCATCCGCGGCGGTGGGGGCATGTCCAGGATCCTGATGAACTGCTCGGGCAAGCACGCGGCCATGCTTGCGACGTGCGTCGCCAACGGCTGGGACACGGCGACGTACCTCGCTCCGGCGCATCCGGTTCAGCAACAGATCCTCGCCTCGTTTGCCGAGCTGACCGGCGAATCGGTCACCGCGGTCGCCGTGGACGGATGCGGTGCCCCGCTCCTGCCGGCCTCGCTGACCGGGCTCGCCCGGGCGTTCCGCCTGCTGGCCATCGCGATCGACGGCCCGGAACGCCGGGTCGCCGACGCAGTCCGGCAGTACCCCGAGTTCGTCAGCGGTACGACGCGCGACGAGCTGGCCCTGATGCGCGCGATCCCTGGCGCGATCGCAAAGGCGGGTGCCGAGTCGTGCTACGCGGTGGCGCTCCCGGACGGCCGGGCGTTCGCGTTGAAGACCGACGACGGTGCCCTGCGGGCGAGACCGGTGCTGATGGCCGCGGCCCTGCGCAGATCCGGCATCGACAAGGAGCCGGGGGTCGACGGTGACGCCGTGAACAAGACCGGCGAGCTGCCGCTGTACGGCGGCGACGTGGCCGTCGGCGAGATCAGGGCCTGCTTCTGACCTGTCCAGCTAGCAACCGGAACCTGAGAAAAGCCTTATAGATTAAGGTTTCCTTCCGGCGATGTGAACGGGATCACACGGATCCAGTTTGCATTTGCTTGCTCCAGCTAGCACGATGGGGTGCATGGCAAAGGGAAAGGTCGGGAAGACCGTTGAGTCTCTCGGTGACTATCTCAAGGAGCAGCGGGCCGAGGCCCGCCTCTCCCTGCGACAGCTCTCCGAGCAGGCCGGTGTCTCCAACCCCTACCTGAGCCAGATCGAGCGCGGCCTACGCAGGCCGTCCGCCGAGGTGCTCCAGCAGATCGCGAAAGCACTGAGGATCTCTGCGGAACAGCTCTACGTCCGGGCCGGGATCCTCGACCCGGACGAGGATCCCGCGGGTTCGGTCGAGTTGGCGATTCTCGCCGACACCGGCCTGACCGAACGGCAGAAGCAGTCGTTGCTCGACGTCTACAACTCTTTCCTGGCCCTCAACGGGGACCGGGCTGAGGACTGAAAACCGATTAACAGGCCCGGAACTCTCCGGGTCACACATCACCGAAGGAGATTCGACGTGGCCAAGGCCAAGTTCGACATCAAGACCGAAACCACCCGCTCGCTGTACGCCTACGTCGGCGTTGCCGACCTCGCTGTCGAGGCTGTTCGCGACTACTTCGCGAAGGCCGTCGACGCGCAGAAGGACGTCGCCAGCAAGGTTGCCGACATCGACTACAAGCCCGCCGCGCTGCGCGAGCAGGCTGTCACCGTCGTGAACGCCCGGGTCGACGCGCTGAGCGCCGAGGCCAAGGCCCGTCGCGCCAAGATCGAGGCCCGCGTCGCCGAGCTGCAGACGCAGCTCGAGGCCGAGGCCAAGTCGCTTCCCGCCAAGCTGAACGACACCTACGCCGACCTCGCGGAGCGGGGCGAGCGCCTCGTGGGCCGGATCCGCAGGCAGGAGTCCACCAAGGCCACCGTGAAGTCCGCGAAGACCACGGTCACCAAGGCGAAGACCACCAAGACGCAGGCCACCAAGGCTGCCGAGTCGACCGTCAGCGACACCAAGACCGCTGCGAAGCGGGCGACCAAGTCCACGAGCACCGCGGCGAAGCGGAACACCTCCTCCGCGACCAGCAGCGCCAAGGCCACCGCCACCGCGGCCAAGAAGACCGCGGCCAACGCGGCTGACGCTGTCGGCGACGCCGCCGAGAAGATCGGCGACTGATCACCCCAGCTCGCCTCGTTTGATCGAGCGAGTCGTTCGTTGATCGAGCCTGTCGAGATCATCGAGCCCTGGCGAAGGCCCCCGAACCCACGGTCCGGGGGCCTTCGCATGCGCGGCGAGCGGGTGGAGCGCCGGATCTTCGGCCTAGACTGGGCGGGTGCCCGATGTGTTCATGTTCGAGGGCTACGTCGCCTTCGCCGTCCTGATCGCGCTGATCGCCCTCAAGGCGTTCGCGTTCGTCAACGCGTGCCTGTGGCCCGCCGAGGCCTACTCCGCCGCCGACAAGCTCACCAAGAACACGTGGCTGGCCATCCTCGGCATCGCGCTCGTGCTCCAGCTGCCGATCCTTGCCGGCGCGTTCTTCAACCTGCTCAACCTGGCCGGAATCGTGGCCGCGATCGTCTACCTGGTCGACGTCCGCCCGGCAATGTCAGCGCTCACGCGCAGGTAGTCCTCCAGCGCCTCGAGCGCATCGACCGGGGCGAATCCGGTCGCCTCGAGCTTGCCGAGGTGCAGCATGCTCCTCAAGGGGCGCGGCGAGAGTGTCTTGCCCGCGGCGTACTCCTCGGTGCTGATCGGGGTCACGTCGGCTTCGTCGCGGCCACTCAGCCGGAAGACCGCCTTCGCGATGTCGGCCCAGCTCGTGGCCGGACCACCGTTGCTGACGTTGTAGGTGCCGAATTCGGCCCCGCTGTCGATCAGGTGCCTGGTCGCGCGTGCGAGTTCGGTCGCGAACGTGAGTCGGCCGACCTGGTCCTCGACGACCTTTGGGCTGACCCCCTTGGCTGCTAGATCCTGCATCGTGCGAACGAAGTTCTTGCCCTCGCCGATGACCCACGACGTGCGGAGCAGGTAGTGGCGCGGCGCCGTCGAGGCGCCGAGGTCACCGGCGGCCTTGGTCTGGGCGTAGACGCCCAGCGGCGACAGCGGTTCGTCCTCGGTGTGCGGATCACGGCGGCCGTCGAAGACGTAGTCGGTCGAGTAGTGCACGAGCGTGATGCGGTGGTCGCGGGCGATCGTCGCCAGTCGGGTGGGCCCGGTGGCGTTGACCGCCCAGGCGGCCTGGCGGCCCTCGGGCGTCTCGGCGCCGTCGACGGCGGTGAAGGCGCCGGCGTTGATCACGACGTCGTAGTCCTGCCACGGCCAGGCAGCCATCGCAGCGGCGTCGCTCAGGTCGAGCTCGCGAGTACCGATCGCGTCCGCATCGGGGTAGAGGTCGCACAGGGCGCGCCCGAGCTGCCCGTGCGCGCCGAGGATCAGGGTCCGTTTCGGCCGCATCGGCGCCACGGCGTCCAGCATCGGGGCGTTCTGGTCCTTCTCCGAGAGGTCGGCCTCCGCCAGGGGGATCGGCCACGGGACCGCCACTGTCGGGTCCGCGGGGTTGACCGCGGGATACGTCGTGCCGGGACGCCAGTGGTCGTTGACCAGATAGGTGTACGCCGTGGCGTCCTCAAGCGCCTGGTAAGCGTTCGCGACGCCGCGAGGTACGAACACCGCGACCGTCGGGTCGATCTCCGTGTGGAACGTGGCGCCGAAGGATGCGCCTTCGCGCAGGTCGACCCACGCGCCGAAGACCCTGCCGGTGGCCACGGAGACGTACTTGTCCCACGGCTCCGCGTGGATGCCACGAGTCACGCCCCGGCTGTTGTTGAGGGCGACGTTGTTCTGGACCGGGCCGAAGTCGGGCAGTCCGAGCGCGACCATCTTCTCCCGCTGCCAGTTCTCCTTGAACCAGCCCCGGTTGTCCTCGGGCAGCGGCAGCCTGAGAACGAGCAGGCCGGGGATCGGGGTCTGCTCGACGGTGAGGTCCGCCATCACTGACCCTTCGCGGCGTACGACGCCTCGGTCAGCTGCTTGTTCGGACGCCACCACTCCTCATGGGCCTGGTACCAGGCGATCGTGTCCGCCAGCCCTGCCTGGAAGTCCGCGTGCCGCGGTTCCCAGCCCAGCTCGGTGCGCAGCTTGGTCGAGTCGATCGCGTAGCGCAGGTCGTGGCCGGCCCGGTCGGCCACGAGGTCGAAGTCGTCTGCGGAACGCCCGAAGTGGCGCAGGATCATCCCGACCACCTCGAGGTTGTTGCGCTCGCCATCGGCACCGACGAGGTAGGTCTCGCCGATCCGGCCGTGGTTGAGGATCCGCCACACGGCCGAGGAGTGGTCCTCGGCGTGGATCCAGTCGCGGACGTTGAGGCCGGTGCCGTAGACCTTGGGCCGCCCCCCGTCGATGACGTTGGTGATCTGGCGGGGGATGAACTTCTCGATGTGCTGCCACGGCCCGTAGTTGTTGGAGCAGTTGGAGATCGTCGCCTTCACCCCGAAGCTGCGCACCCAGGCCCGGACCAGGTGATCCGACCCCGCCTTCGCGGCCGAGTAGGGGCTGCTCGGGTTGTACGGCGTGCTCTCGGTGAACCGGGTCGGGTCCTCGAGCTCCAGGTCGCCGTACACCTCGTCGGTGGAGATGTGGTGCAACCGGGTCCCGTGCCTGCGAGCGGCTTCCAGAACCTGGAAGGTGCCGACCAGGTTGGTCGTGATGAACGGACCCGGCTCGGCCAGGGAGTTGTCGTTGTGTGACTCGGCTGCGAAGTGGACCACGGCGTCGTGCGCGGCAACCAGCGGGTCCACCACCAGCCCGTCGGCGACGTCACCCACCACGAGCGACACACGATCCTCGGGCAGACCCTGGAGGGACTCGCGTGAGGCGGCGTACGTGAGCTTGTCGAGCACCGTGACCTGCGCGGTGGTGTGGGACATCAGGTGGTGCACGAAGTTGGAGCCGATGAAGCCGGCACCACCCGTCACGAGAACGCGATCCATGCGGGGATCCTATGCGTTGGCGTTGTCCGAACCGGCACGTCGAGCCTGCGCCCCTAGGCTGGGCGTTATGCGTGGAATCATCCTGGCAGGCGGCACGGGCTCCCGGTTGCATCCGATCACCCAGGGGATCAGCAAGCAGCTAGTCCCCGTCTACGACAAGCCGATGATCTACTACCCGCTCTCCACTCTCATGCTGGCGGGGATCCGCGACATCCTGGTGATCACGACGCCGCACGAGGCGGACGCTTTCGCCCGGTTGCTGGGGGATGGCTCGCAGTTCGGGATCTCGCTGTCGTATGCCGTCCAGCCGAGCCCCGACGGACTCGCGCAGGCGTTCCTGATCGGCGAGGAACACATCGGCGGCGAGGCGGTCGGGCTGGTGCTCGGCGACAACATCTTCTACGGCCCCGGCCTGGGCACCCGCCTTCGCCGCTTCGACGACGTGGACGGAGCGGTCATCTTCGGCTACCAGGTAGCGAATCCCACGGAGTACGGCGTGGTCGAGTTCGACGACACCGGCAAGGTGTTGTCGCTGGAGGAGAAGCCGGCGCACCCCAAGAGCTCGTGGGCTGTGCCAGGGCTGTACTTCTATGACAACGACGTGGTCGAGCACGCTCGCAGCCTTGCGCCGTCCGCACGCGGCGAGCTGGAGATCACCGACCTGACCCGGGTCTACCTCGAGGTCGCCAAGCTGCAGGTGGAGCTGCTCCCGCGCGGCACCGCCTGGCTCGACACGGGCACGTTCGACTCCCTCAACGACGCCAGCAACTTCGTGCGCACGATCGAGAGCCGGCAGGGCACGAAGATCGGGGCTCCGGAAGAGGTCGCCTGGCGGATGGGATTCCTCTCCGACACCGAGCTGGCCGATCGAGCCGAGCCGTTGCTGAAGAGCGGGTACGGCGCGTACCTGCTGGGTTTGCTGACCGAGTAGGTTTGTCTGCAACCAAACGGTTGACAAAGCCGTTGACCGTGGTCTACCTTCTTACTCAACCAATCAGTTGAGGAGACGGAGATGGCCGATCAGCTTTCCCGGGTGTTCCAGGCCCTGGCCGATCCGACTCGGCGCGACATGGTGGCTCGACTGGCATCGGACGATGCCACGGTCGGCGAGCTCGCCGCGCCGTACGAAGTCAGCATGCAGGCGATCTCCAAGCACCTCAAAGTGTTGGAGGAGGCCGGGCTGGTCTCGCGAAGCCGGGATGCCCAGCGGCGACCAGTCCACCTCGAAGCGGAGGTGTTCGACCTGATGACGAAATGGATAGAGCGATACCGCGTGGAAGCCGAGGAGCGATTCCGCCGCCTCGACGACGTCCTCGCCCGCATGGACGAAGACGACAACCTGACAAACGAGTCCCGGAAAGGGGAAGCATCATGACCAGCACCACGAAGCGTGAGACCACCATCGAGGCCGACCCGAACCTCCCGACGATCACGATCACGCGGGAGTTCGACGCGCCACCCGAGAAGGTGTTCCGCGCCTGGACCGAGCCCGAGCTGGTTGCCCAGTGGCTGGGGCCGAGGTCCACCACGATGAAGATCGACCAGTGGGATGCCCACACCGGCGGCGGGTACCGCTACTCGGCCGAGCGTGACGGCGAGGTGATCGCCTCGTTCTACGGCTCCTTCCACGAGGTGCGCCCCAACGAGCGGTTGGTGCAGACCTTCACGTTCGAGGGCTACCCGGACGGGGTGAGCCTGGAGACGATGACCTTCGAGGAGCTCGAGGGCGGCCGCTGCCGGATCATCGGCTTGTCCGTCGTGGACTCGATCGAGGCCCGGGACATGATCATGTCCAGTGGCATGGACGTCGGTGTCAACGAGGGCTACGAGAAGCTCGACGAGCTCCTGGCAGCCCAGGAATGACTCCGCCCGAGGAACACCGCTGGATCGCGGCGGTGTTCACCGATCGGGTACGGGGGGTCTCCGACTGGGAGGCCCCCTCCCCGGTCGAGGGCTGGGTCGCGCGCGACGTCGTCCGTCATCTGGTGGAGTGGTTCCCGTCGTTCCTCGAGAGCGGCGCGGGCGTCCGGCTCGCCAGCGGACCCTCGGTCGACGAGGACCCGGTCGCCGCCTGGCAGGTGCATGCGGACGCGGTGCAGGCCCTGCTCGACGACCCGGACACCGCCGGCAAGGTGCTCACCAACCGCCACATCGGCGACGTGCCGCTCGACGAGGCGGTCGACAGGTTCTACACGTCCGACGTGTTCATGCACACCTGGGACCTGGCGCGGGCGACCGGCCAGGACGAGACGCTCGACCCGGCGAAGTGCGCGGAGCTGCTCGCCGGGATGGAGCCCATCGACGAGCTCCTCCGGTCGAGCGGCCAGTACGGTCCTCGGGTCGAGCTGCCGGATGGCGCCGACGTCCAGTCCCGGATGCTCGCGTTCATCGGTCGCGACCCTCGCTGACGTCAGCTCGGGTAGGCGTCACCGGCCCGTTGCCGGGCGGCCCAGGCGGACTGGACCATGTCGCGCAGGTCGTGGCGCATCGCCCAGCCGAGGTCGCGGGCGGCCAGGTCGCCGGAGGCCACGATCCGCGCCGGGTCGCCCGGACGGCGACCCTGGACCGCCGGGGTGAAGTCGTTCCCGGACACCTCGCGGATCGTGTCCATGATCTGCCGCACCGAGCTGCCGTTGCCACTGCCGAGGTTGTAGATCGGCTCGAGGTCATCACCCGCCGAGAGCTTGCGCGCCGCCTCGACGTGGGCCAACGCCAGGTCGGAGACGTGGATGTAGTCGCGGACGCAGGTGCCATCGGGAGTCGGGTAGTCGTCGCCGTTGATGTAGGGCGTGCCGCCGCGGTAGAGCACGTCGAAGACCAGCGGGAACAGGTTGTGCGGACTGGCGTCGAAGAGGTCGGGGGAGCCCGAGCCGACGACGTTGAAGTAGCGCAGCGACGTGTGCTTGAGCCCGTGGGCCCGGCCCGCGTCCCGCAGGAGCCACTCACCGATCAGCTTCGACTCGCCGTACGGCGACTCCGGGGCGACGGCGGTCTGCTCGGTCACCACGTCGACGTCGGGAGTCCCGTAGGTGGCGGCGCTGGATGAGAAGACGAACTTGTCGACGCCGACCGTCTTCATCGCCCGCAGCAGGATGATCGTCGCGGTGACGTTCTGCTCATAGGTGTGGATCGGGCGGGACACCGAGACCCCGGCGTACTTGAAACCGCCGATGTGGATGACGCCCTCGACATCGTGGTCTCGAAGCGTGCTCTCGACCGTTCCTGCGTCGAGCAGCGAGGCCTTCACGAACGGCACGTCGGCGGGGACGAACTCGGCGAACCCGGACGACAGGTCGTCGAGCACCACGGGTGACAGGTCTGCATCGACCAGCGCCCTGACGACGTGCGAACCGATGTATCCCGCGCCGCCGGTGACAAGCCAGGTCATGTGCTCTCCCTTGTTGGTGCGCATTCGGTTGTGGAGTCGACAGGATAATCGCCTCGACCGGGACCGCTCGCGAGTAGGGCGGCGTAGTCTCCTTCAGATGCGTCGACTGCTCGGAGTCCTGACCGCCTCGGTTCTCTGTGTCACCCTCGCGCCTCCTGCCGGCGGGACGACACGGCCCGATGATCTCGACCCAACGCACGAGTCGTCGGCCGGCCCCTTGACCGGTCGGGTGATCGTGCTCGACGCGGGGCACCAGCTCGGCAACCACAACTTCCCGAGGAAGATCAACCGGCTGGTGCCGGCCGGTGGCTTCAAGAAGGCCTGCAACACGACCGGGACGGCCACCAGCGGTGGCTTCGCCGAGGCGACCCTGAACTTCCGGGTGGCCCGGCTGGCACGCGGGCGGCTGCTCGAGCTCGGCGCCCGCGTGATGATGTCGCGCTGGACCAACCGGCAGGACCGATGGGGACCCTGCGTCGACGTACGCGGTCGGCAGGGCAACCAGATCGAAGCCGACCTGAAGATCAGCATCCACGGTGACGGCTCGTATGCCGCCGACGCGCGCGGCTTCCACGTCATCGCCCCCACCGACCGCGCACCCTGGACCCACGACATCTTCCGCTCGTCGAGGTGGCTCGCTCGGGATGTGCGGGCCGCCCTGAGGGCACGTGGCGTCCCTGTCGCCAACTACACCGCGGGCGGCGATGGGCTCGACTTTCGAAGCGACCTCGGGACGCTGAACCTCAGCAACGTCCCGACTGTGATGGTGGAGCTCGGCAACATGCGCAGCCGCGTTGACGCCCGACGAATGACGAGCCGGTCAGGGCGGGCGACGTACGCCCGAGCACTCGTCTCGGCGTCGCGCGCCTTCCTAGACGAGTGACAATTTTACTTGTGAGCGGGGGCATCGGTCGGCTCTGACCGCCTACGGTGTTGAGCATGCGCGTCGACTGGGTTCCGGTCTCGGCGTCGGCCTTGGTGGCCGGAGCAACCGCCCTTGCCCTCGGGGCGATTCTCCTTCCGACCGGCGGCGGGGACTCATCAGAATCGCTGCAACTCGCAGAGCAGAACGACGGTCGCTGGCTGGCAGTCGCCGGGCTGTTCTTCCTGGCCTCGGTGGCGTTGACCCTCGGCCTGCCATCCATCCTGACCTTGTTCGATCGACGACGGGGCAGCTGGCTCGGGATGACCGCTCTGGTCGTGTTCGCGGTCGGATGCATCGGAACGGCGGGCTATGCCATGCTCCTGGCGTTCTTCCGGGCCCTGGTGCGCACCGACGCAATCAGGGATCAGGCGTTCTCGGACGTGACTCGCGACGCCGGCCTCAACGCATTCCTCTACGGCTGGATCGCAGCGTTCTATCTCGGCGAGGTGTTGCTGGCGGTCGCCCTGCTGCGCGCAGGGACGACGCCGACCTGGATCCCGTGGACGCTGATCCTCCACGTCGGGACGTTTCCGCTGGCCCCGATCCTGCCGGAAGGGCTTCAGGCAGGCACGGTGCTGATCATGGCCGTGGGCTTCTCCGGCATCGCGATCACCGCCAACAATGTCGAGGTCGGTGTTCGCGTCAACAGCTGACGGCTACTTGGCGGCCTTCCGGGCACGAGAAGCCGTCTTGGCGCGCTCGTGCGCGTCGAGCACGAGCTTGCGGATCCGGACCGAACCGGGTGTGACCTCGACGCACTCGTCCTCCCGGCAGAACTCGAGACACTGCTCGAGCGACAGCCGCCGCGGCGGGATCAGCTTCTCGAAGTTGTCGGAGGTGGCAGACCGGATGTTGGTCTGCTGCTTCTCCTTGGTGATGTTGACGTCCATGTCGTCCGCCCGCGAGTTCTCGCCGACGATCATGCCTTCGTAGACCTCAGTTGTCGGCTCGACGAAAAGGATGCCGCGCTCCTGGAGGTTCGTCATCGCGTACGCCGTCGCCGCGCCCTTGCGGTCGGCGACCAGCGAGCCCTGTGACCGCGACCGGATCTCGCCGGCCCACGGCTCGTAGTTCTCGAAGATGTGGTGGGCGATGCCGGTGCCGCGGGTCTCGGTCAGGAATTCCGTCCGGAACCCGATGAGGCCGCGAGCCGGCACCAGGAACTCCATCCGGACCCAACCCGTGCCGTGGTTGGTCATCTGCTCCATCCGGCCCCGGCGGGTGGCCAGCAGCTCGGTGATGGTGCCGAGGTACTCCTCCGGGGCGTCGATGGTGAGCCTCTCGACGGGTTCGTGGATCTTGCCGTCGACCTCGCGGGTGACCACCTGGGGCTTGCCGACGGTCAGCTCGAAGCCCTCGCGCCGCATCTGCTCGACCAGGATCGCCAGCGCCAGCTCGCCTCGGCCCTGGACCTCCCAGGCGTCGGGACGGTCGGTCGGCAGGATCTTGAGCGAGACGTTGCCGACCAGCTCGCTGTCGAGGCGGTCCTTCACCAGGCGCGCGGTGACCTTGCCGCCCTTGGTCCGGCCCACCAGCGGCGAGGTGTTGGTGCCGATCGTCATCGAGATGGCCGGCTCGTCCACATGGATCAACGGCAGTGCGACCGGGTTCTCGGGGTCGGCCAGGGTCTCGCCGATGGTGATGTCGGGGATCCCGGCAACGGCGACGATGTCACCCGGCCCGGCTGACTCGCCGGGCTTGCGCTCGAGCCCTTCGGTGACAAGGAGCTCGGTGATCTTGACGGTCTTGGTCGAACCGTCACGCTTGATCCAGGCGACGTTCTGGCCTTTCCTCAGCGTGCCCTCATGGACCCGAACGAGCGCCAGGCGGCCCAGGAACGGCGACGCGTCGAGGTTGGTGACGTGTGCCTGGAGTGGCGCGCCCTCGGTGTAGGTCGGCGCCGGGATCGTCTCGAGGATCGTCTTGAACAAGCGGCTCGAGGTCGGGGGAGTCCGGCTGTCCGCCGTTGTCCGGGATCTCCAGGGACGCCCGGCCGGACCGGGCCGACGCGTAGACGACCGGGAAGTCGAGGGCGTCCTGGCTGTGGTGGTCGTCGAGGAGGTCCATGAAGAGCTCGTAGGTCTCGTCGACGACCTCCGAGATCCGGGCGTCGCCGCGATCCACCTTGTTGACCACGAGCACGACGGGCATGTCGGCGTTGAGCGCCTTGCGCAGCACGAAGCGGGTCTGGGGCAGCGGGCCCTCGGATGCGTCGACCAGCAACACGATGCCGTCGACCATCGACAGGCCGCGCTCGACCTCACCACCGAAGTCGGCGTGACCGGGGGTGTCGATGATGTTGATGGTCATCGGCTTGCCGTCGGCCGCCGGTCCTGCGTAGTGCACCGCGGTGTTCTTCGCGAGAATCGTGATGCCCTTCTCGCGCTCGAGCTCGCCAGAGTCCATGGCGCGGTCGGCCATGCCCTCGGCCTGATGCTCGGTGAACGCACCGGCCTGGCGGAGCATCGCGTCGACAAGAGTTGTCTTGCCGTGGTCGACGTGCGCGACGATCGCGACGTTGCGGAGGTCGATGCGGGTTTCGGACATGGCGAGGCGGTGTTCGCTTTCGTGAGGAGTCGCTGCCGGTCAGGCGGGCAGACCAGTGGGTGAGTCTACCGGGACAGGAGTGTCCCGAAGGCATTGCCGGAAGTGGTCTGATGCCGCTGGGCAGTCGCTGGGCAGTCGCTGGGCG
>CAWJOJ010000035.1:0-18298 GCA_963844385.1 uncultured Actinomycetota bacterium
CGGCGGCACCGGCCGAGATGCGGTGGCAACCCTGGGGCGCAACGACCTTCACGGTCGCCGCAGTGGCTGGCGCTGGGGCTGGATGCCGGAGTCGGTCGGGTCGTGATCGCGCTGAGTCTGCTGGGACATGCGGCCTGGGACATCGCCCACTGGGGGCGGAAGGCTGTGGTTTCGCGCTCGCTGGCCCAGTGGTGCGCGTTCCTGGATCTCACCCTCGGGACGGGCATCCTCGTCGCCGACTTCGGGTGGTGAGGGCTGCCGGCGGACCGGCCGCTGGCGCAGGTAGCGTCTCCGCGTGGCCTTCGCACGCAGCCTGTTCGCCGATACGCGGCCGCTGCAGAACACTCACTTCCGCAGGTTGTGGCTGGCCAACATCGTCACGGTGATCGGGGCCCAGCTGACCGTTGTCGCCGTTCCCGCCCAGATCTACTCGATGACCGGTTCCTCGGCGTACGTCGGCCTCACGGGCGTCTTCGGGCTGGTGCCGCTGGTGGTCTTCGGGCTGTGGGGCGGTGCGCTGGCCGACGCGATGGACCGCCGCACCGTCCTCGTGGGTACGACGATCGGCTTGATCGCGACCAGTGTCGCCTTCTGGGCTCAGGCAGCAACGGGTGCGGACAACGTGTGGCTGCTGCTCGGGCTGTTCGCGGTGCAGCAGGCGTTCTTCGCAGTCAACCAGCCCACCCGCAGCGCGATCCTCCCCAAGCTGCTGCCCGACGAGCTGCTGCCGGCCGGCGTCTCCCTGAACATCACCGTCATGCAGGCGGGCGCGATCGCCGGGCCGCTCGTCGGCGGTGCACTGATCCCGCTCCTCGGCTTCTCCTGGCTCTACCTGGCCGACTCGATCACCCTGCTGGCCACGCTGGGTGCCGTCGTCGCCCTGCCCCGACTGCCGGTCGAGGGCATCGCCGGCACGCCGGGACTGCGGTCGGTCATCGACGGCCTCACCTTTCTCCGCGGCCATCCGGTGCTGTTGATGTCGTTCTTCGTGGACATCATCGCGATGGTCTTCGGAATGCCGCGGGCGCTGTTCCCGGAGATTGCCCACTAGAGCTTCGGTGGACCCGACGGGGGCGGGCTCGCATTCGCCCTGCTGTTCGCGGCGATCCCGGCCGGCGCAGTCCTCGGTGGGATCTTCTCCGGTTGGGTGTCACGAGTGGAGCGGCAGGGGCTGGCGGTCATCGTCGCGATCGTCGTCTGGGGGGTGGCGATGGCCGGCTTCGGTCTGGCCACCGGGCTGGCTGGCGGGTCGGGTGGTGCGCTGCTCGGCATGGCCGTCGCCTTCCTGGTGGTCGGCGGCGCGGCCGACATGATCTCCTCGGCATTCCGCAACAGCATGCTGATGACCGCTGCCGAAGACTCGGTGCGAGGGCGTCTCCAGGGCATCTTCATCGTCGTGGTCGCCGGCGGCCCGCGGATCGCGGACGTCGCCCATGGCGCCTCGGCCGCGATGGTCGGCACTGCCGCAGCCGCAGCGGGCGGCGGCGTCCTCGTGGTGGTCCTCACGGTCGCCGCCGCACTCGCGGTACCGGCGTTCGTGCGCTACCGGCTGGTGCGTTCGACCTGAGCGGGTCGCGAGGGCCTGGCTCCCCAGGTCGCCCCAGTAGGTGACAGGGTGCTCCCATGCACTTCGTCGGCGTCGATCTCGCGTGGGGGCAGCGCAAGCCGACGGGCCTCGCCGCTCTCGACGACGACGGCCGGCTCGTGCACATCTCGTCGGTGAAGACCGACGACGAGATCCGGTCAGCGTTGGCGCCGTACGTCGACGGGGCTTGCCTGGTCGCGATCGACGCGCCCCTGATCGTGAGGAACGCCGCCGGCAACCGACCGGCCGAGGCGGCGCTCAACCGCGACTTCGCCAAGTTCCATGCCGGGGCGCACCCGTCCAACATGGGCAAGCCGGAGTTCAGTACGACGCCTCGCGGTGCCCTCCTTGCCACGGCCCTCAAGCTGGACATGAACCCGGCGTCGCGCCGGCGGCGGCGGGCCATCGAGGTCTATCCGCATCCGGCGACGGTGTCGCTGTTCGGGCTGGGCCGGTCGCTGAAATACAAGGACAAGTCCGGCCGCTCGGTGGCGGAGCTCCGCTCCGAGCTGCGCCGACTCATGGAGCTGCTCGAAGGCCTGGCCGGCTCCCGCACCCCCCTCCAGGTGTCGCACAACGAGGGGTGGAAGTCGCTGGTCGCGGAGGTCGAGTCCGCCGAACGCAAGAGCGACCTGCGGTGGGCAGAGGACCAGGTGGACGCGGTCGTGTGTGCGTACGTCGGGTTGTTCGCGCAGCGCCGGCCCGCGGACACCACGACCTACGGCGACTTCACGACCGGCTACATCGTCACGCCCACCCTCCCCGAGGGCCAGGAACCGTCGCCCCGGCTGCCAGCCGCCGTGGTTTCACCAGTCGATGAGCCAGTCGAGGCACCGGTGGGTCCCACGCGGCTCGCCGTGCAGGAGTACGCCGCCCGCCATCCGGCGCTGCAGGTGGCCGGCGAGCAGTACGTCGGACTCGTCACCACGATCCTCGACGACGCAGGCATCAACTACCTCAGCGTCACGGGGCGGACCAAGAGCATCGCCTCGTTCGCCGAGAAGGCCACCCGGACAACCGACGGGGCGCTGCTCTACCCGGATCCGCTGACCGAGATCACCGACCAGATCGGGATCCGGGTGATCACCTACGTCCAGAGCGACGTCACGGCCGTCGCCGATCTCCTGGCCGACCAGGTCGCGGTCCTCGACGACCGCGACATGGGCCAGGAGACCGCCAGCGAGGGCCGGTTCGGTTACGCGAGCCGGCACCTGGTGATCGCCCTCGACCCTGGCCGGTCCGCTGCTCCGGCGTACCAATCCATGCACGGGGTCGCCGCGTCGGTGCAGATCCGGACCGTCCTTCAGCACGCGTGGGCGGAGTTCGAGCACGACATCCGCTACAAGGGCACGATCCCCGACGAGCACGTCCGCGACTTCGACCGGCGGTTCACCCTCGCGGCCGGCCTGCTCGAACTGGCCGACCGCGAGTTCTCCACGATCTGGGACCGGTTGCGGCCGGAGCAGCCCGACCGGCGGCCAGAACCGGCCGACGACGACCCGCGGATCAGTCCCCGGGAGCTCGCCGCCTTCCTGGCCGGCCAGTACTCCGACGCCGGCTGGTCTCGCACCGACCACTACGCCTGGATCTCGGGCCTGCTCCTCGAGCTGGGCATCACCTCGCTCGACGAGCTCGCCGACACCCTGCGCACGGTCGACGCGGACGAGATCGGCGAGCGGTTGGGCTACCGCTACCCCCCGGGCGCCGTACGTCGGCTCGACGACGCGCTGCTCGAGGCGTACGGCGAGCGCTACCTGCGGCTCCACGGCAACGCCCACCGGGAGGCCCTGCTCCGGGCCCGGCTCGACAAGATGAGCTCCACGGAAAACTAGAGCGCCGGCCGCAGGTGGGTGATCGCCCAGCCGGCGAGGCTGCTCGGCGTCGTCGTCAGAACCGAACGCGGCTGTTCGGGGACGAACCCTTCACGCTCGCCCGCGGCCATGCCGATGATTCCCTCGACGGCGACGTCGCTCATGCCCGCGCCGCGCAGGGCCGAGCGCTCCTCGTCCTCACTGATCTGCTGCGCCTGGATCGACACGCCGGTTGCAACCGACAACGTCGCGGCTGCCTCGTGCCAGGTGAGGTCGGTCGGTCCGTGTACCGCCTGCACCTGGCGGCCCGTCCAGTCGTCGGCGAGCAGGCGCAGCGTCGCGACAGCGGCAATGTCGCTCGGGTCGACCCAGGGCATCGGCGACTCCAGCGGCCGGGTCGTGGTCAGCCGCACCGGCGCGCAGGCCGTCGAGGTCGTGGAGCAGATTGGTCATGAAGTAGCCGCAGCGCAGGTGGAGCAGAGCGGTGCCGGTCTCCTCGCGGGCGGCGTCGAGCCGGAGCTCGACGCGGGCCAGACCGTCGATGAAGCCTGCACCGTGGCGCCTCTCGGCCCCGATGCTGCTCTGGAAAACCACGCGGGCGATCCGGTTCTGCCGCATGGCCGCGGCGAGCCCCTCCCCGGTGCGTTCGGCGTCGGCATCCGGGTCGGGAAGCGACCAGTCGTCCGGGTGCACCCAGAAGATGGCCTCGACGCCGCGAGTCGCGTCGGCCACGTAGTCGGCGTCGCGCTGGTCGCCGACGGCCAGCTCGACGCGATCGCGCAGCTCAGCGTCGAGACGGTCGGGGTTGCGCAGCAGCACGCGCGGACGCACGCCAGCCTGAACCAGCATCCGTACGACGTGCGACCCGACATTGCCAGTCGGTGTGGTGATCGCGATCGTCACCGCAAGCTCCCCCTGCCCCATCACGAACCAGGCTTCGATGAGTCCCACCCAAAACAGGCCCCGAAACCGTATCACCGCGCTGCGCCGCCGGTGAGTCGTCCACGTCAATTGTCAGCTCAAGCGGTCCAGACCGCCTCGGTAGTTCGGTTTCCGCTAGATCGTTTGTCACGGTTTGCCGGGTATCATCGCCTCCGGACTCGCCTCCTCATATCAGGGACCGGCTCGATGGCCGGCTACCGAGGGCGGCGACGAGGAGCCGACGATGTCCACGACTGATCTGGTACTTGAAGGCGGGGGAGTTAAAGGGGCCGGGCTTGCCGGCGCCGTCAGTGTTCTCCGCGAGTCCTACGACTTCCATCGAGTGGCCGGCACGTCCGCCGGCGCGATCGTCGCAGCGTTCGTCGCGGCCGGTCTCGAGGACCGACTCGAGCGGAAGATGATCGACACCGACTTCGCGGAGTTCCTCGACGAGGGTGCGGCCGGGCGCCTCTCGGCCCGCTCGGCAACGGCCTCGACGTCATGCTGCGGGAGGGCATCTACCGAGGCCGGGTCCTCCATCGCTGGCTCCGAGACACCCTGTCTGCGGCAGGCGTGGAGACCTGGGGCGATCTCCGGATTCCCGGCACGACCAGCCGCACCCCGATCGAGCACCGATACCGCCTCGTGGTGATCGTCTCCGACGTGTCCCGCGGCCGGATGCTCCGGCTGCCGTGGGACTACGAGAGCCTGCTCGGCTTCGCGCCGGACGCGATGCCGGTAGCGGACGCGGTTCGGGCCTCGGCCTCGATCCCGTTCTTCTTCCGACCGTGGCGGCTGCCCGTCGACCCGGCTCTCACCGACGGTCGCAGCGAGCTCGTGCTCACCGACGGCGCGATGCTGTCCAACTATCCGATCGAAATCTTCGACGATCGGTCGGAAGACCCGACGATCGGCGTCAAACTGTCCGGGCGGCTCCAGGCTCTGCGCCCAGAAGTGGCACGACGCGGACGACCCGCTGTCGCTCGCCCGGGCCCTGGTCGCGACGATGACCAACGCCCACGACCAGATCTACGTCGACCAGCCGTCGGTGACTTCCCGCACGATCTTCGTGGAGTCCGGCGGGGTCCGCGCCACCGACTTCCGGCTCGAGCCCGAGGTCAAGCAGTGCCTGTTCGACACCGGGGCGAACGCCGCGCACAGGTTCCTCGACCGCTGGGACTTCGACCAATGGCGGCGTGACTACCAACCCGTGCTCACCGACGTCGTCGCCTGACCCCGCCCTGAGGACTGGTGAGTCGTCGTAAGTTACGACGACTCGCGGAAGATGCGACGACTCGCCGGCAGGTCGCCGTGAGACGACTCGGCAGCAGTCGCCTCAGAGGACGTCGATGGTGGTGTGATCGTCGATCGAGCGGGCCAGGGCGGCGAGATGTTGGCGGGTGTCGCCGTAGGTGCGCTCGATGGCGGTCAGCCGGGCGGTGAGATGGCCGACGGAGAACTCTGCAGTCATGCCGATCCCGCCGTGCATCTGGATCGCCTCCTGGCCGATCAGCCGGGCGGCCTTGCCGACCACGACCTTGGTGCGCGACACCAGGGCAGTGTTGGTTGCATCCCCGGCTGATGACTGGCCTGGCGAAGCGGCCAGCGACATGGCGGCGTACTGCACGGTGCTGCGGGCCAGTTCGAGCTGCACGTAGAGGTCGGCCGCCCGGTGGCTGAGCGCCTGGAAGCTCATCAGGGGTACGCCGAACTGCTTGCGGGTCTTGAGGTAGTCGACGGTGAGGTCGAGGGCTGAAGACATCGCGCCCAGAGCCTCGGCGCAGAGAGCCACCGTGGCGTGGTTGACGGCCGCTGCAAGGACCGATGGGTCCTCGGTCAGCATCGTGGCTTCGTCGGTGTCCAGGTCGATCCGGCTGCCGGAGACGGGCGGCTTCTCGACGAGGAACAGTCCAGCGTCGGTGTTCACCACGACGTGGGTGGCGACCTCGGCATAGGGCACCGGGTCCTTGTGCCCGGTGAGCACTCCCTCGGACGACACGGTCGTCAGGGGCGGCGCGCCCCAAGCCCGACCAGACTCGTAGAGACCCGGGACGACGAGCGCCGAGCCGTCCCCGACCTGTGCCAGGAGGTCGTGCTGGCCCGTCTGGGCCAGGACGTGTCCGGCCAGCAGGACGTCGACGTACGGCGAGCGGGCCCGGGCCCGACCCAGCTCCTCGGCCACCAGCATCACCTCGACCGGACCGGCCCCCTCCTCGAACGGGAGCGCGACCAGGCCCATCTCGACGAACTGCTGCCACTGCGCCGTGTCGTGCTCGGCCGCCCCGATCGCGTCGGACGGCGTCGAGCGCTTGAGCATCTCGTGCACCGAGTCCCGCAGTGCCTTCTGTTCGTTGTCAGGTGCGAAGTCCATGATCAGCCCCTCAGTCCCAGGATCCCGCTGGCAATGACCTGTCGTTGCACTTCGCTGGAACCGCCGTAGATGGTGGCCTTGCGGAAGTTGAGGTACGTCGGCGTGGTGAGCGCCGACCAGCTCGGGCAGCGAACCGTCGAGGTCCCAGCACAGCGACATCGGCCCGGCAACGTCGACCGCCAGCTCGAGGACCTCCTGTTGGAGCTCGGAGCCGCGCAGCTTGAGGATCGACGAGGCCGGGTTCGGCTTGCCGTCGTGGGAGCCGCCGGCGACCCGGATAGCGGTCAGCTCGAGCGCCATCAGGTCGGATTCGAGCTCGGCAATACGTGCGGCAATCGCCGGATCGTCGAGCAGAGTGCGCTCTGCCTCGCCGACCACAGACTTGGCGTACGTCTTCACGGAGGCCAGCTTGCGCTTGATCGAGCCGACCGGCGCCACCCCGACCCGCTCGTTGCCCAGCAGGAACTTGGCGTAGTCCCAGCCGCGGTTCTCCTCGCCGACCAGCTGGTCCAGCGGCACCCGGACGTTGTCGAAGAACACCTCGTTGACCTCGTAGCGGCCGTCGATCAGCTGGATCGGCCGCACCGTGACGCCCGGGGTCTGCAGGTCGATCAGCATGAAGGAGATTCCTGCCTGCTTCTTCGCCTCGGGGTTGGTGCGGACCAGCATGAAGATCCAGTCGGCGTACTGGGCCAGCGTGGTCCACGTCTTCTGGCCGTTGACGACCCACTCGTCGCCATCGCGGACGGCGGTCGTGCGCAGGCTGGCGAGGTCAGAGCCGGCGTCGGGCTCGGAGAAGCCCTGGCACCACCAGATGTCGAGGTTCGCGGTGGGCGCCAGGAACCGCTGCCGGAGCTCGTCGGACCCGAAGGCGGCGATGACGGGTCCGACCATGAAGGCGTTGAAGGCGACCGGCGGCGGCACGGCCGCGGCCTGCATCTCGGAAAGCCAGATGTGGTGCTGGAGAGGAGTCCAGTCCTGGCCGCCGTACTCCACCGGCCAGCCCGGGACCGCAACGCCCGCGGCGTTCAACGCCTGGTGTGCGGTGACGACCTCGTCCCTGGACAGCTCGCGGCCGTCGGCGACCTTGTCGCGGATCTCCTGGGGGACGGCGGTGGTGAAGATCTCCCGCATCCGGGCCTGGAAGGCGCGGTCGTCGTCGCTGAGTCGTCGGTCCATGCCGGTTATGTTACCGGGTGGTACGTCGCTTTAGGGGCCGGTTGGCCGGACCGGGCGAAGGTCTGGGCGCCGGGCCCAGCAGTGGTTGGGCCGCGCGCCTGCCGGCCGTCGGTCAGCGGATCGACCTCAGAGATCGATGGCCAGGTTCACCCAGTTGGAGGTGACCTCCATGCCGACCTTCTCATAGAGACCGAGGGCTCCGGTGCGAGAGTCAGTGGTGAGCTCCGAACGCGTGGCCCCGTGCTGGCGGGCTTCGTGGAAAGAGTCCGCGAGCAACGCCCGTGCCAGGCCCTTCCCACGCTGGTCCTTGCGTACGGCGAGCCGGGCAACGAAGCCGCAGCCGTTCCCGATCACGGTGTGTGAGACACCAACGATCACACCGTCGGGGTCGGCGACCGTACGCAGGTTCCACGGCTCGAACCCGGGTCGGTGCCAGACCTCGGCGCCGAAGTCCTCGTAGGACTGCCGGTCGCGGACCGACCACTCGAGGAAGGCGTCCTCGGTGACCGTCCACGCCGCGCGGCGTTCGCCCTCGGTCTCGGCCAGGCCGATCGTGTAGCCGTCTGGGAGCGGGTGGGCCTCGATCGCCTTCCCCTCGGGGAGCGCGAGAACCCATGAGTGCCACCGCACCCGGTAGCCGAGCTCGGTCAGCAGCCTCTCGCCCGGCGAACCGCTGGGGACCGGCATCCCGATCACCGAGGCACCGTTGGCACGGGCTCGCTCCTGCATCCACCGGGCGAGCGCCGTACCGATCCCGCGGCCCCGGTAGTTTGGATGCACCGCGGCGTCCCCCCGGTCGGCCTGCGACACCTCTGCGTACGCCACCAGGGTGTCGCGGTCGAAGACGCCCATGGTGCTCGCGCCGACGTCGAACGAGGGGCGTTGCCATTCTCCGACGATGTCGGCCTCCTCGACCATGACCTCGCCGACGTCCTCGAGTTCCTGCGCCCTCATCACGTCTGTCACTGCGCCGGCCTCGTCGACCCGCAGTGGCCGGTGGGTGAGTCCTTCGGGAAGGTCCATGGAGACCATTGAAGAGCGTCGGTCACGCGCGTGCACCTCGTTTTGGATCGGGGAGGTGGGGTACGGCCCGGGCAAGAGCATCCGCGATGACACGTGACCAGAAGTCACGAGGAACGGGAGGAAGAGATGGCAGGCCTGACCGGCAAGAAGATCGCCTTCGCCGTTGCAGGTGAGGGAATCGAACAGGTCGAGCTGACCGACCCCTGGCAGGCCGTGGAGAAGGCTGGCGGCCAACCGGTGCTGGTGTCCGTCGAGCAGGGCAAGGTGCAGGCCTTCCACCATCTCGACAGGGGCGACACGTTCCCGGTCGACACGACCTTCGCGGAGGCAGCGGTCGAGGACTATGCAGGCCTGGTGCTGCCTGGCGGGGTCGCCAACCCCGATGCCCTGCGGCTCGACTCCGACGCCATCGCTTTCATCAAGGGCTTCTTCGAGCAGGGCAAGCCGGTCGCGGCCATCTGCCACGCACCCTGGACCCTGGTTGAGGCCGACGTGGTGCGCGGCCGTCGGGTCACGTCCTGGCCGAGCCTGCAGACCGACCTGCGCAACGCGGGCGCCAACTGGGAGGACGACGAGGTCGTCGTCGACGGCAACCTGATCACCAGCCGAAAGCCCGACGACCTCCCCGCGTTCAACGAGGCGGCGATCTCGGCTTTCGTCGGCTAGGCCCCTGTGCCCTTACCGTTAGGTGTGTGACTGACACCGAGGCCGCTCCGGCGGAGAACGCCGTCCCGACCTTTGCCGAGCTCGGCCTGGACGAGCGGGTGCTGAAGGCCGTCAAGGATCTCGGCTACGAGTCGCCGTCGCCGATCCAGGCCGCCACGATCCCGCCGCTGCTCGAGGGCCGGCACGTCGTCGGCCTGGCCCAGACCGGGACCGGCAAGACCGCAGCGTTCGCGCTGCCGATCCTGTCCCGGCTCGACCTGTCCCAGAAGACGCCACAGGCGCTCGTCCTGTGTCCCACCCGGGAGCTGGCGCTCCAGGTCTGCGAGGCGTTCGAGAGGTACGGCGCGCACCTGAAGGGTGTCCACGTGCTGCCGGTCTACGGCGGCCAGGGGTATGGGGTCCAGCTCAGTGCCCTGCGACGCGGCGTACACATCATCGTCGGGACGCCCGGCCGGATCATGGACCACCTCGACCGGGGCACCCTGGACCTGGGTCAGCTGCGTTTCCTCGTGCTCGACGAGGCCGATGAGATGCTCAAGATGGGCTTCGCCGAGGACGTCGAGACGATCCTCGCCGACACCCCCGAGGACAAGCACGTCGCCCTGTTCTCGGCGACGATGCCGTCGGCGATCCGCCGGATCGCGAAGAAGTACCTCACCGACGCCGCCGAGATCACCGTCAAGAACAAGACGGTGACGGCGGCCAACACCGCGCAGCGGTACCTGATGGTGTCCTACCCGCAGAAGGTCGATGCGCTGACCCGGATCCTCGAGGTGGAGAACTTCGAGGGAATGATCGTCTTCGTCCGGACGAAGAACGAGACCGAGACGCTGGCCGAGAAGCTGCGCGCCCGCGGGTTCTCGGCCGCGGCGATCAACGGCGACATCGCCCAGGTCCAGCGCGAACGCACCGTCAACCAGCTCAAGGCCGGCAAGCTCGACATCCTCGTCGCCACCGACGTGGCCGCTCGTGGCCTCGACGTGGAGCGGATCAGCCATGTGGTCAACTACGACATCCCGACCGACACCGAGTCCTACGTCCACCGGATCGGCCGGACGGGCCGGGCCGGGCGGAGCGGCGACGCGATCTCGTTCGTGACGCCGCGCGAGCGCTACCTGCTCAAGTTGATCGAGAAGGCCACCCGCCAGCCGTTGACCCAGATGCAGCTGCCGACCGTCGAGGACATCAACACCACCCGTCTGGCCCGCTTCGACGACGCGATCACCGAGGCCCTCGGTTCGGACCGGGTGGAGTTCTTCCGCGAGGTGGTGGCCCACTACGTGCGTGAGCGCGACGTACCGGAGGGCGATGTCGCGGCTGCGCTCGCCGTCGTACTCCAGGGCGACGAGCCGCTGCTCCTCGACCCTGCGCTGGAGCCGAAGCGGCCTGCGTTCGACTCAGGTGCACCAACCCGTGGCCGCGAGCAGGCCAAGCGGGACAAACGTCCCCCGCGCGGGCGCACCGACGTCGACATGGCGACCTATCGGATCGCCGTCGGCAGGCGGCACAAGGTCGAGCCCCGCCAGATCGTGGGCGCGATCGCCAACGAGGGCGGCCTGGGCCGTAACGACTTCGGCCACATCGACATCCGGATGGACCACTCGCTCGTCGAGCTTCCCGCCAACCTCCCGGCCGGCGCCTGGGACAAGCTGCGCGGCACCCGGATCTCCGGCAAGCTGATCGAGCTCCGGTCCGATGCCGGCGCGCCGCCCAACCGCCCCGGCGCGCATCACAAGGGCAAGAGCGAGTTCAAGAAGAAGCCTCGCGCCAAGAAGCACGCCGACTGACTCTGGCGTCGATCATTTCGCGCCAATTGGTCGACAACTGCGACTTCCGGTCCGTGCTGGCTGGTGGTTGCGCGCCAATTGGTCGACAACGTCGCACCACCACGCAGCATTGCAAGACACTGCGCCAATTGGTCGACAACGGCACGTCAGCGGCACCCGGGACCCCCACTTATCGACCAATTGGCGCGCAAGCCGCGCGCCCGTCAGAGTCTGGCCAGGACTTCGGCGTTGTGCCGGTGCCCGACGACCTCGTACCCAACGACGGTCACCCACGGCGTCAGCGCAAGGACGGCGATGCACCACTCCATGGACAGCCCGGCCTGCGCGAGCGCGACTGGCGCCGTGACCAGGATCGCCGACCCGATCAGCAACACGATGTGGAACGGGTCGACCGATCGGGTGAGCACGCTGTAGAGCAAGAAGATTCCAGCGACGTAGACCGCCACCGGGATCGCGACGCAGAGCACCGTGCCGGTGGTGCCAAGCTCGCTGTGGTGCTCGATGTAGTACGCCGCCACGTGCAGGCCGGCACCGACCGCGACGGTTGCGCCGAACAGCGGGATGTGTCCGTAGCCAAAGCCGAACGACCGCTCCCGGTGGGCCGCGAGGATGTCCCCGGACGGCATGACGAAGTAGATCCACCACATCCCGAAGGTCAGGGCGGTGCCGGCGACGCCGAGGACCGCGACGTCGGCGGACCAGCCCGGTCCGTCGGGCCCGACGATCGCCGTCAGTGACGCCATCGTCCCGATCATCCCTTCCCCCAGCGCGATGATGACCAGCAGCCCGTAGCGTTCGGTGATGTGGTGGGGGTGCCACGGCGTGCGCTCGATGCGGGTCTCCGCGAACACCGGACCGGCCAGTTCGATGAGGATCAGCACGCCGCAGCACAGGAACGTCACGGCGATCCCCGTGTTGGCGAGCAGGAGCGCGACCCAGCCGACCTGGGCGGTCAGGATGGTGAGGATGAAGGTCTGGCAGGTACGCCGACGCGCCGGGTCCTGTCGGGCTGCCCGAGCCCACTGGGCGACCATCGGCACCCGCATCACGACGTACCCGGCAACAATCACTTTGTTGTCCACGTGCTCGCCGTGCTCGAGCGACTCGAACATGTCCGGCAGGCCGAGCGCGAGGATCAGGACGCCGACCATCTGCACCATCGTGGTGATTCGGAAGATCCAGTCGTCAGTGTCGAACGCTGACGCGAACCACGAGAAGTTGATCCACGCCCATGAGATCGCGAACGTGGCGAACGCAAAGCCGCCGATCCCCGAACCAATGTGGTCGGCGGCGAGGAAGTGCGCCAGCTCGTCGGCTGCGGTCCCGAACGCGATCACGAACGTCAGGTCGAAGAGAAGCTCCAGTGGCGTCACCGCCCGGTGGGCTTCGTGCGGATCCCGGCCCAGCATCTGGCTCCGGTGGTGGTGCTGCGGCTCGCTCATGTGGGGAGTCTAGGAACAAGTTCATCGGTTCACCGATGAGTTCCGGGTGCCGCCGTCGTTCCACCTGATGTCAGGATCAACCAGCGATTCCTCAGGAGAAGTCATCATGGACTGGAAGCTCGAAGCCGTCGTGGTCCCCGTGAGCGATGTGGAGCGCAGCCGCGCCTTCTACGTCGACCAGCTCGGGTTCCGGCTCGACACCGACCACCAGGGAGGCCCCGACTTCCGCGTCATCCAGGTGACCCCGCCGGGCTCGGCCTGCTCGATCATCTTCGGCAAGGGCATGGGTGACGGCGAGCCGGGGTCGGTGAAGGGAAACCACCTGGTCGTGGACGACATCGAGGCCGCCGCGGACCAGCTGTCGTCGGCCGGGGTCGAGCACAGCGGGGTGCAGCACTTCGAGGCCGGAGCGATGACGCCCGGTCCGGATCCCGATCGCGCGTCGTACGCCTCGTTCATCTTCTTCTCCGATCCGGACGGCAACACGTGGGCCGTCCAGGAGATCAAGGAACACGTGCGCTGACATGACGACCGTCATCGAGTCGGCCTTCGACCAGCACCGACGCGAGTTGCACGTGCACTGCTATCGCATGCTCGCGTCGTACGACGAGGCCGAGGACGCCGTCCAGGAGACCTATCTCCGGGCCTGGCGGAGCCGCGAGACGTTCGAGGGCAAGCATGTGCGGGCGTGGCTGTACCGGATCGCCACGAACGTCTGCATGGACGCGATCCGCGCAAGGAAGCGGCAGGTGCCGCGGATGACGTCGTATGCAGAGGTGCCGTGGTTGTCGCCGTACCCCGACAGCCTCCTCGACGAGATCCCCTCCGGCTCCGACGCGCCGGACGACGTGGCCGTGGCCCGGGAGACGATCGAGCTCGCCTTCCTCGCCGCACTCCAGGTGCTGCCGCCGCGACAGCGGGCGGCGCTCTTGGCCCGCGAGGTGCTCGGACTGCCCGCGGCCGAGACCGCATCGATGCTCGGCACGTCGGTGGCGGCGGCCAACTCCGCCCTGCAACGCGCCAGGGAGACGATGAAGCAGCACCTGCCGTCCCACCGCAGCGACTGGCGCGCACACGAGCCGTCGGCGTCCGAGCGGGCCCTGCTGGCCAGGTTCATCGACGCCCACGAACGGATGGACGCCGAGGCGGCGATGTCCGCGGCCGCCGAGGACCTTCGGATCACGATGCCGCCGACCCCGATGTGCTTCGACGGCCTCGCCCAGATCGCGCCACTCATGGAGCGGGCCTTCGGCCCGGACCGCGCCGGTGACTGGCGCCTGGTGCCGACCATGGCCAATCGACAGCCCACGGCCGCTTCCTACCTGCGCGTCCCGGGCGACACCGAGTTCCGGGCATTCAAGTTCGACGTGCTGCGGATCTCGGGCGAGTCGATCGTGGAGATCACCACGTTCGGTCCGCAGCTCTTCGAGGCGTTCGGACTGCCGTTGGTGCTGCCCGATTCGATGTGGTCACCGGGTGAGTCGTCGTAACTTACGACGACTCGGCAGGCTCGTTGAGGCGGTGAGTCGTCGTAAGTTACGACGACTCGGCAGTGGGCCACCAGCTAGGCCGGGAGAGCCGGGCTGGAAGCTTGGTGGCACCGCTGCCGCGGGCGGCCTCGACCTGGGCCTGGGTCAGGAACAGGGTGCGGGTCAAGTCGGCGCCGGAGACGTCGGCCCCTCGCAGGTCGGCGCCGGTGACGTCGGCGAGGGTCAGGTCGGCCCCACGCAGGTCGGCTCCGGTCAGCAGCGCTCCGCGCAGGCTGGCGCCGACGAGGGCAGTGTCGCGGAGGTCCCGTCCGATCAGGTCCGCGCCGTCGAGGTCCGGCCCGGGAGCAGCCTCTCGGGCAAGCCGGCTGGCCTGACGCAGCAGCGGGTTGACCGTCTTGCGGCGGGATTCGAGGTCGTACGACGCCAACGTTGCCGCGTCCTGGCCGGCCACCTCAACGGTGTCACGGACGGCCGACTCGAGGTCTGAGGAGAGACCGGCCGACGTCGGCAGAGTCAACGCCATGTCGAGGTGCCAGAGCAGCTCGTGGAGCTGGCGCATCACCGCGAACACGGCGAACATCTGCGCCCCGATGTCTTCACCGGACCGCCAGTCCTTCCCGCCGAAGGTGACCTGGGTGACCTGCTGGCCGGCTCCGAAGCAGTCGAACACGGTGCAACCCCGGTAACCCTCTTCACGGAGCCGGTCGTGGATGCCGCAACGGAAGTCGCGGCCAAGATGGCCGCAAGGATCGCCGGCAGCCTTGTCGACCGGGAAGTCCGAGGACCGCCCGAACGGCAGGGCCACGCAACACAGGCCGGCGCATCGCGAACAGTCCGCCGCCAGTTCCAGCACGAGGTCCATTGAACCCCCTCGCCGCCCAGAATCCCCAACCCTGTCTGGCGAATCGCTGTCTCATTCACGTTTCAGGGACGTGACGCGGGGCACATTGTCAGTTACAGTCACGCGACCGCTCTTCTCAGGAGGCAAGTGGTGATCGAGGTCCACGCGCGCAGCAGCTACCGATCCCAGCTGGTGCGAATCGGCTCCCGGACCTTCGTGCGACCTGTCCTCGCCTTCTTCCCGTCCATCGGCCCTGCCGCCCCCATCGTCGATCTGGTCGAGCTCGGCATGCGCGCGGTCCCGCGGCTGCCCTCCACCCAGGTCGAGAAGGTGTGCGGCGGCGACTGGTCGGCCGAGCTGGTCAGCGCCAAGGACTCGGTCCCCGGCCAGGCGGCCATCGTCTACTTCCACGGCGGCGCGTTCGTGATGTGCGGGCTGGCCACGCACCGGCGGATCGCCGAACGGCTGGCCCAGCGCACCGGGTTGCCCGTGCTGTCGGTCGCGTACCGACAGCGCGCGAAGGGCTACGTCGCCACCAGCATCAGTGACTGCGTCGAAGCCGTGAACTGGCTGATCGATCGCGGTTACGACCCCGCCCAGCTGGTGCTGGCGGGTGACTCTGCGGGTGGGCACCTGTCGTTCGCAGTCGCGCTGGCCGCGGCCGAACAGGACATCCGGGTGGCGGGGGTGGTGGCCCTGTCTCCCTGGCTCGACTTCGACAACTCCGTACGCCGGCGGCACCGCAACGCCCTGCGTGATGACTGCATCCCGACGTACCGCCTCCAGAAGGCCGCCCAACGGGCAACCGGGCTGCGTCAGATCGACCCGTCGATGTCGCCGGTGAACGCAGACCTGCGTCGGCTCCCGCCGTCGCTGATCATGTGCGCCGCGGGGGAGGTACTGCGCTACGACGCGGAGCTGATGACCGAGCGGCTCGACAAGGCTGGGGTCCCGGTGGAACTGCACATCTGGGAGGGCCAGGTGCACGCGTTCCCGGTCCTGGCACATCTGTTGCCCGAGAGCCGCGCCGCGCTCGACCGGATCGGAACCTTCGTCACCGAGGTTGTCGCCGGCGCGAGTGCCGACGAAGCCGGCCTGGCGTCCTAGCGGCCCGCGCCCCGCGAGCCCGGAGTGGGGCCTGATCCCGGTCAGCGGCCGGGGAATCGCCGAACGAGTGGGGCGACTTCGGGCGTGTCGGCGGTAATTTTCGCGGCAAAGTGGGGGATGTGTTCGCATCTGCGGCAAAATCATGGCAGACTGAACATGAACGGAAAGTGAACAGGAGGTGTCCCATGCGCGACCTCAAGGAAACCAAGACCCGTCTCACCATGACCTGGGTGCCCGTACGTGACGCCAATGGCCGCGTCCGGATGGAGGTCCGCTGGGCCTCTTCAGCCACACAGGCGCACAAGCCGCATCCCCACGCCGCCTGAACCCCGCAGCAGGACCGACCCGCCACCCTCGGTGGCGGGTCGTTGCTGAGGCCGGCGAAGGATCACCCTGAACGACGGCCCAGAATGACGGTATGGGTCCCTGGCGAACGGTGCGCGAGCACCTCGGCCCGGGACAGACGCGCGACATCGCTCTGGTCGCGCTCGCGGTCGGGGTCGTCGCGGCGTCGTACGGCGCCATCACCGTCAGCAAGGGCTTCCCGTGGTGGGCGCCGAGCGTCATGTCGGTGCTGGTGTTCGGCGGCGCCGCCCAGTTCCTCTTCACCGGGATCGTCGGCGCCGGCGGAAGCGCGGCGGCTGCGGTGCTCGCCGGGTTGCTCGTCAACGCGCGGCACCTGCCGTTCGGCTTCGCGCTGGCCGAGGTGTTCGGTGAGAAGTGGTACGCACGGCTGGCCGGCAGCTACGTGCTCGTCGACGAGGTGGTGGCGTTCACGCTGGCTCAGCCCGATCGGAAGCGGCAGCGCTGGACCTACGCCGTTGCCGGTCTCTCGTTGTGCATCTGCTGGCAGGTCGGCTCCCTCGTTGGAGCGCTGGCCGGATCCGTCATCGACGACACCGACCGCTACGGGCTGGACGCGGCGTTTCCCGCCATCCTGCTGGCCTTGGTGCTGCCCAGCCTGCGCGACCCGACGAGCCGGAACCCTGCCCTGGTGGGCGCAGTCGTCGCCGTCGCCAGCACGCCGTTCCTGCCGGTGGGACTGCCCGTGCTGCTTGCCCTCACTGGGCTCCTCTGGTCAGTCGTGCGCCGCGAACGGGGCGCCCCATGATCTCCGATGCCGCGATCATCGGGTCCGGCGCCGTCCTCGGCCTCGGCACCTACGCGTTCAGGGTCGCCGGCCCGGTGCTGCGGTCGCAGGTCAGCATGTCGAAGCGGGTCGAGGAGCTGATGTCGCGTGCCGCCGTCGTGCTTCTCGTCGCGCTGACCGCGACCGCCGCCCTGACCCAGGGCCACGAGTTCGCCGGGTGGGCTCGCCCGGCCGGGGTGCTGGTGGCGGGGGTGCTGGCCTGGCGCCGAGTGCCGTTCGTGGTCGTGATCGTCGCAGCGGCAGCCGTTGCCGCCGGGCTGCGCCTGGCCGGGATCCCCTAGACGTAGATGTTGTCGTGGGCGACGAAGAAGGCGTCCTTCTCCTCATCCGTCATCTGCAGCCCAGTCCGCATCCTGAGCAGGCCCTCGAAGTAGTCCTCCCGGGGCGCACCAGGCGAGAAGAGGATGAGCATCGAGGCGGGTTCGCCACTCTCGTTGCCGAACCCGTGGAGTCCGCCCTCGGGCACGTAGAGGTAGTCGCCGGCGTGACCGTCTGTCACCTCGTCACCGTTGTGCAGCCGAACCGTCCCGGACAGCACGAAGAACGACTCGCTGAAAGTCCGGTGGAAGTGCAACGCCGCGCCGCCGGGCTCACCGGACATGTTCCAGCGGTACAGCCCGAACTTGGCGTCAGTGTCGGCGCCAGTGGCCAGGTAGTCGACGGTCGTGCCGCTCGGGTAGGTGATGTCGGGTGGTGTGTCGCTGCGGCGCAGTCGCGCCGACACCTCGCCGGAGTCACCGAGGTACGTCGGGTCTGGATACGTCATGGAACCAGCGTGGTGTCGCTGGCCGAGCTTGTCGAGCGTGATCGCGGGTCGAGGTTGTCGAGACCACAACCCGTCGCGAGGACTACTGTGACATGAGTCACAACAGAGCGTTGTGGCCCGGCCTGGATCGAAACTCTGGAGATCTCGTGGCGAAGCGCG
>CAWJOJ010000036.1:0-23856 GCA_963844385.1 uncultured Actinomycetota bacterium
CGGATTAGTGGCGGTAGCCCTCCACGACACCTTCCCTGCGAATCTCCGCCTCGTTGGGGTTCTCGCCGAACTCCCGCTTGGCGCGGCGCTGCCGGAGCAGGTCCCAGCACTGGTCGAGCTCGGCCTCGATGCGGTCGAGCCGTTGGTGTTCCTCGTCGGCGGTGATCGACCTGTCGGCCAGCGCAGCGCGGAGCTGGTGCTCCTGGTCCATCAAGCTCTTTGATCCGATGTTGGATGTCGATGTCGTCCTCGCTCGTCAGCCCATTCCTCCACGATGGCACGCGGTCCCGTCCGGGACAATGGAACGATCAGTCGCGGGTGGGCACTGCGCGGGTAGCGTCGCTCAGGGGCATTTTGATGCAGCCTGTCCGCCGTCGAGACCCGGCCGTGGCAGAACACCGACTTCCGCAGGTTGTGGCTGGCCAACATCGTCACGGTGATCGGGGCCCAGCTGACCGTCGTCGCGGTTCCCGCACAGATCTACTCGATGACAGGTTCCTCGGCGTACGTCGGCCTGACGGGCGTCTTCGGGCTGGTGCCGCTGGTGGTCTTCGGGCTCTGGGGCGGTGCGCTGGCAGACGCGATGGACCGCCGCACCGTCCTCGTGGGTACGACGGCCGGCCTGATCGCGACCAGTGTGGCCTTCTGGGCGCAGGCCGCAACGGGTGCGGACAACGTCTGGCTGCTGCTCGTGCTGTTCGCAGTGCAGCAGGCGTTCTTCGGGGTCAACTGGTCCTACCCGCAGCGCCATCCTGCCCAAGATCTGCTGCCCGACGAGCAGCTGCCGGCCGCCGTCTCGCTGAACATCAACGGTCATGCAGGCCGGCGCGATCGCCGGGCCGCTCGCCGGAGGTGCCCTGATCCCGTTCCTCGGCTTCTCCTGGTCTGACCTGGCCGACTCGATCACCCTGCTGGCGATGCTCTTGGGGCGCCGTCGTCGCCCTGCCGAGGCTGCCGGTCGAGGGCATCGCGGGCACGCCAGGGCTGCGGTCGGTCATCGACGGACTCAGCTTCCTTCGCGGACATCCGGTGCTGCTGATGTCGTTCCTCGTCGACATCATCGCGATGGTCTTCGGGATGCCACGGGCGCTGTTCCCGCAGGTGGCCCACGAGAGCCCGGTGGACCCGATGGGGGCGGCCTCGCCTTCGCCCTCCTGTTCGCGGCGATCCCGGCCGGCGCGGTGCTCGGTGGAGTCTTCTCCGGATGGGTGTCCCGCGTGGAACGGCAAGGGCTGGCGGTCATCGTCGCGATCCTGGTCTGGGGGCTGGCGATGGCCGGCTTCGGCCTCGTCACCGGCCTGGGCCGGCGGGTCCGGTGGTGTGCTGCTCGGCGCCGCGGTCGCACTGCTCGTCGTCGGCGGCGCGGCCGACATGATCTCCCGTGATTTCCGCAACAGCATGCTGATGACCGCTGCCGAGGACTCCGTGCGAGGGCGACTCCAGGGCATCTTCATCGTGGTGGTGGCCGGCGGCCCGCGGATCGCGGACGTCGCGCATGGCGCCTCGGCCGCGATGGTCGGCACCGCCGCGGCCGCAGCGGGCGGCGGTGTCCTCGTGGTGGTCCTCACGGTCGTCGCCGCTCTCGCGGTGCCGACGTTCGTGCGCTACCGGCTGGTGCGCTGGCCCTCGAGCTGGACGGGAGGGTCTGAATCCCCATGGCCGCCGGGAGGTGACAGAGTGCCCCCATGCACTTCGTCGGCGTCGACCTCGCGTGGGGCGACCGCAAGCCCACCGGCCTGGCCGTCCTCGACGACGGCGGCCACCTCGTGCACGTTCGCCGGGCGGACCGACGACGCGATCGGGGCCGCCCTGGCGCCGTACGTCGGCGGTGACTGCCTGGTCGCCATCGACGCGCCGCTGGTGGTCCGCAACGCCACCGGCAACCGGCCGTGCGAGGCCGCGCTGAACCGCGACTTCGCCCGGTTCGACGCCGGCGCGCACCCGTCCAACACCCGCAAGCCCGAGTTCGCGAGGAGCCGCGCGGTGCCGGCTGGCCCGGGCGCTGGACCTGGACATCGACCCGGGGTCTCGCCGGCGCGCGCCGGGCGATCGAGGTCTACCCGCACCCGGCGACGGTCGCACTGTTCCGGCTCGGCCGGACGCTGAAGTACAAGAACAAGTCCGGCCGCCGCCCGACGAGCTCCGCGCCGAGCTGCTCCGCTCGTGCAGCTCCTCGAGGGGCTCGCGGACGCCCGCACCCCGATGCAGCCTCGCACCACGACGGGTGGAGACGCTGGTCGCCAGGTCGAGGGGCCGCACGCAAGGCGACCTGCGCCGCGCCGAGGACCAGGTGGACGCGGTGGTGTGTGCGTACGTCGCGCTGTTCGCCCAGCGCCGGCCCGCGGCACCACGACGTACGGCGACTTGGCGACCGGCTACATCGTCACGCCGACCCTGCCCGAGGGGCAGGAACCGCGCCCGGCGCCGCCGCGGGCCACCAGCCGAGGGCCGGTCGAGGCACCGGTGGGACCGCACGCGGGCGCGTGCAGGAGTACGCCCCCGTCCAGCCGTCGCTGCGGGAGGCCGCCGAGCGGTGCGTCGCTCGATCACCACGATGCTCGACGACGCCGGCATCAACTACCTCAGCGTCACCGGCCGTGCCAAGAGCGTCGCGTCGTTCGCCGACAAGGCGGCCCGGAGATCGACGGCGCGCCGTCTACGCCGACCCGCTGCGCGACATCACCGACCAGATCGGGGTCCGGGTGATCACCTACGTCCACGAGCGACGTCGACGCCGTCGCCGAGCTGCTCGCCGACCAGGTCGCCGTCCTCGACGACCGCGACATGGGCCAGGAGACCGCCAGCGAGGGCCGGTTCGGCTACGCCAGCCGGCACCTGCTGGTCGCGCTCGACCCCGGCGGTCCGCGGCGCCGGCGTACCAACCAGCCGGGTCCCGCGTCGGTGCAGATCCGCACCGTGCTGCAGCACGCGTGGGCGGAGTTCGAGCACGACATCCGCTACAAGGGCACGATCCCCGACGAGCACGTGCCCGACCTCGACCGGCGGTTCACCCTGGCCGCCGGCCTGCTCGAGCTGGCCGACCGCGAGTTCTCCCGATCCGCGACCGGTTGCAGGCCGGGCATGCCCGACCAGCGCCCGAGCCCGACCGCGACGACCCGCGGATCAGCGCCCAGGAGCTCGCCGCCTTCCTGGCCGGCCAGTACGCCGACGCCGGCTGGTCGCGCACCGACCACTACGCCTGGATCTCGGGGCTGCTGCTCGAGCTCGGCATCACCTCGCTCGACGAGCTCGCCGAGCCTGCTCACGGTCGGTCGACAGCGAGCCTCGACGAGCGGATGGGCTACCGCTACCCGCCGGGCGCCGTACGCCGGCTCGACGACGCGCTGCTCGACGGCTTCGGCGAGCGCTACCTGCGGCTGCACGGCAACGCGCACCGCGAGGCGCTGCTCCGGGCCCGGCTCGACAAGCTGAGCTCCGGGTAACGAGAGCGCCGGCCGCAGGTGGGTGATCGCCCAGCCGGCGAGGCTGCTCGGCGTCGTCGTCAGCACGGAGCGCGGCTGTTCGGGGACAAACCCCTCGCGCTCGCCCGCGGCCATGCCGATGATCCCGTCGACGGCGACGTCGCTCAGGCCCGCGTCGCGCAGGGCGGAGCGCTCCTCTGCTTCGGTGATCTGCTGCGCTTGGATCGACACGCCGGTCACGGCCGACAACGTCGCGGCGGCCTCGTGCCAGGTCAGGTCGGTCGGTCCGTGTACCGCCTGCACCTGGCGGCCCGTCCAGTCGTCGGCGAGCAGGCGCAGCGTCGCGACCGTCGCGATGTCGCTCGGGTCGACCCAGGGCATCGGCGCATCCAGTGGCCGGGTCGTCATCAGCCGCCCGGCGCGCAGGCCGTCGAGGTCGTGGAGCAGATTGGTCATGAAGTAGCCGCAGCGCAGGTGGAGCAGCGCGGCGCCGGTCTCGTCGCGGGCGGCGTCAAGTCGGAGCTCGATGCGGGCCAGACCGTCGATGAAGCCAGCACCGTGGCGCAGCTCGGCCCCGATACTGCTCTGGAACACCACGCGGGCGATCCGGTTCTGCCGCATCGCCGCGGCGAGGCCCTCCCCGGTGCGTTCGGCGTCGGCATCCGGATCGGGCAGCGACCAGTCGTCCGGGTGCACCCAGAAGATCGCCTCGACGCCGCGGGTCGCCTCGGCCACGTAGTCGGCGTCGCGCTGGTCGCCGACGGCCAGCTCGACACGATCACGCAGCCCAGCGTCGAGACGGTCAGGGTTGCGCAGCAGCAGGCGAGGACGCACCCCAGCCTGAACCAGCATCCGTACGACGTGTGACCCGACGTGGCCAGTCGGTGTAGTGATCGCGATCGTCACGGCAAGCTCCCCCACGCCTCATCACGGACCAAGATTCGATGAGTCCCACCCAAAACGGGCTCCGAAACCGTATCAGCACGCGGGTGGCCCTGCTCCGGGCCTGGTTCGACAGGCTGAGCAACTCCCAGCGGTCCAGACCGCCTCCGTCGTTTCGGGATCGTCTCTGACGTGTCCCGAGGTCGGATGCTGCGGCTGCCGTGGGACTACGAGAGCCTGCTCGGCTTGGCGCCTGATGCGATGCCGGTGGCGGACGCGGTCCGGGCCTCAGCGTCGATCCCGTTCCTCTTCCGTCCGTGGCGGCTGCCCGTCGACCCGGCCCTCACCGACGGACGCAGCGAGCTCGTGCTCACCGACGGCGCGATGTTGTCCAACTATCCGATCGACATCTTCGACGACCGGTCGGGACACCCCACGATCGGCGTCAAGCTGTCCGGCCGGCTCCAGCTTTGCGCCCAGAAATGGCACGACGCGGACGACCCGCTTCGCTCGCCCGCGCCCTGGTCGCGACGATGACCAACGCCCACGACCAGATCTACGTCGACCAGCTGTCGGTAACGTCCCGGACGATCTTCGTGGAGTCCGGCGGGGTCCGCGCCACTGACTTCCGGCTCGAGCCCGAGGTCAAGCAGTGCCTGTTCGACACCGGGGCGGACGCCGCGCGCAGGGTTCCTCGACCGGTGGGACTTCGACCAGCGGCGGCGTGACTACCTGCCCGTGCTTACGGACGTTGTCGCCTGCTCCTCACGGCGCGAGTGCGGACTCCGGGGTTATCGGCCGGAGTCCCGGGACTGATGCGAAGTCGCTGTCCGTGGTGACGATCGAGGTGAACCCTGCCTTGAGCGCGGTCGCGGCATGAACTGCGTCGCGGCCTCTGATCGTGGTGAGTTCGATCAGACTCAATGCCTGGCCGAGCACATCGTCATCGAACGCGTGGAGAATGCTGGACTCCCGGAGCGCCCGGGCGGCGGCCACTGCCTCGGCCGTAGAGCACCTTCGCATCCGGTGATGCACGAACTCCTGGATCGCCTCCACGCTGAGGTGCAGCTGGACGTCGCCCGCCCCCACGGCTGCCAGCACCCGGCGGCTGGGCTCTCTATGGGCGTGGGGCCCGCCCGCGGCATGGAGCAACACGTTGCTGTCCAGGAACAGCGCGGTCACTGGGGGTGCAACCGCTCATAGTGGTCGTCGAGCTCCCGATCGAGCAGCTCGTGACGTTCGGCCACGTCGTAGCCGGGCTCGTCATCGTTGTCGGCAGTCAGGTCCAGGAACCTCCCCATCGCCGCCGATCTCCGGGCCGAGTCGTCGAACCGGACGTCGATGGCCTCCCGGATCACGGCGGCAACGCTTCGACCCGATCGTTCGGCTTCGGCGGCGACCCGGTCGAAGCGCTGTTGGTCGAGCAGCAGTTGCAGACGCCTTTCCATCAAGGACATACACATACATTAGCATGTGTATGTTCACCCCGGCTTTCTGCGGGCCACGCGGCCGCTCGGACGGCAAAGCGGTCCAGATCGGGCCGATCCGAGCTCGCGGGGATGCGTTTGCCGTCTGAGGGGCTCAGTCGCGTCGCGGCGGCATGAACTGCGTCGCGGTCGACCTCCGTGTCAGAGGACGTCGATGGTGGTGTGATCGTCGATCGAGTGCGCCAGTGCGGCGAGGTGTTGGCGGGTGTCGCCGTAGGTGTGCTCGATGGCCGTCAGCCGGGCGGTGAGATGGCCGACGGAGTACTCCGCGGTCATGCCGATCCCGCCGTGCATCTGGATCGCCTCCTGGCCGATCAGCCGGCCGGCCTTGCCGACCACGACCTTGGTCCGGGACACCAGAGCGCTGTCCCCCGCTGCTGACTGGCCCGACGAGGCGGCCAGCGACATGGCGGCGTACTGCACGGTGCTGCGGGCCAGTTCGAGCTGGACGTAGAGGTCGGCTGCCCGGTGACTGAGTGCCTGAAAGCTCATCAGGGGTACGCCGAACTGCTTGCGCGTCTTCAGGTAGTCGACGGTGAGGTCGAGGGCTGTCGACATCGCGCCCAGCGCCTCTGAGCAGAGCGCCACCGTGGCGTGGTTGACGGCCGTCACGAGGACGGATGGATCTTCGGTCAGCAGGGTGGCCTCGTCGGTGTCGAAGTCGATCCGGCTGCGGTCGACGGTCGGTTTCTCGACGAGGAACAGTCCCGAGTCGGTGTTCACGACCACGTGGGTGGCGACCTCGGCATAGGGCACCGGGTCCTTGTGCCCGGTGAGCACTCCCTCGGACGAAACGGTCGTCAGGGGCGCCGCGCCCCAGGCCCGGCCCGCCTCGTGGAGGGCTGGTACGACGAGCGCGGAGCCGTCCCCGACCTGGGCCTGGAGGTCGTGCTGACCGGTCTGAGCCAGGACGTGTCCGGCCAACAGGACGTCGACGTACGGCGAGCGCACCCGGGCCCGGCCGAGCTCCTCGGCCACCAGCATCACCTCGACCGGACCGGCACCCTCCTCGAACGGCAGCGTGACCAGGCCCATCTCGACGAACTGCTGCCACTGGGCCGTGTCGTGCGCGGCCGCCCCGATCGCGTCGGACGGGGTCGTGCGCTTGAGCATCTCGTGCACCGCGTCGCGCAGCGCCTTCTGCTCGTTGTCAGGTGTGAAGTCCATGATCAGCCCCTCAGTCCCAGGATCCCGCCGGCAATGACCTGTCGTTGCACTTCGCTGGAACCGCCGTAGATGGTCGCCTTGCGGAAGTTGAGGTAGGTCGGCGTCGTGAGCGCCGTCCAGTCCGGGAGTGACCCGTCGACGTCCCAGCAGAGCGACATCGGCCCGGCCACGTCGACGGCGAGCTCGAGGACTTCCTGCTGGAGCTCTGAGCCGCGCAGCTTCAGGATCGACGAGGCCGGGTTCGGCTTGCCGTCGTGGGAACCGCCGGCGACCCGGATCGCGGTCAGCTCGAGCGCCATCAGGTGGCACTCGAGCTCTGCGAAACGTGCCGCAACGGACGGGTCGTCGAGCAGGGTCCGGTCCCCCTCACCGACGACGGACTTGGCGTACGTCTTCACCGTGGCGAGCTTGCGCTTGATCGAGCCGACCGGCGCCACCCCGACCCGCTCGTTGCCCAGCAGGAACTTGGCGTAGTCCCAGCCGCGGTTCTCCTCGCCGACCAGCTGGTCGAGCGGCACCCGGACGTTGTCGAAGAACACCTCGTTGACCTCGTAGCGGCCGTCGATCATCTGGATCGGCCGCACGGTGACGCCCGGGGTCTGCAGGTCGATCAGCATGAACGAGATGCCCGCCTGCTTCTTCGCCTCGGGGTTGGTGCGGACCAGGGCGAAGATCCAGTCGGCGTACTGGGCCAGCGTGGTCCAGGTCTTCTGGCCGTTGACGACCCACTCGTCGCCGTCGCGCACGGCGGTCGTGCGCAGGCTGGCGAGGTCGGATCCCGCGTCTGGCTCGGAGAACCCTTGGCACCACCAGATGTCGAGGTTCGCGGTCGGCGCCAGGAACCGCTTCCTGAGCTCCTCGGACCCGAAGGCCGCGATGACGGGGCCGACCATGAAGGCGTTGAAGGCAACCGGTGGCGGCACCGCCGCGGCCTGCATCTCGGACAGCCAGATGTGGTGCTGGAGCGAGGTCCAGTCCTGGCCGCCGTACTCCACCGGCCAGCCGGGGACCGCAATGCCCTCGGCGTTCAGCGCCTGGTGTGCGATGACGACCTCGTCCCTGGAGAGCTCGCGGCCGTCGGCGACCTTGTCGCGGATCTCCTGGGGGACGGCGGTGGTGAAGATCTCCCGCATCCGGGCCTGGAAGGCCCGGTCGTCGTCGCTGAGTCGTCTGTCCATGCCCGCTAGGTTACCGGGTAGTACGTCGTCGTTTGCCGGGACTGATCAGTCTTCGGCGAAGGTCTGGGCGCCGAGCCCAAGAACGCTTAGGCGCCGCCACCGCCGTGCGCGCACTCGTGGATCGTGGGCGTGGGGATCTTGTGGTAGGCCATGACCCGTGTGCGGCTGCGAGCGAGATGGACGAAGACGGCGAGAAGGCTGAGCCCGGTGACGCTGACGAAGATGGCTTCCATGCCCATGATGGCCCCGTTCGCGACTTCGGATGAGCCGCCGTAAGGCGAGTGTACGGGAGGAACTCCGATCGGGACTCGTCATTGGACCCGAGGGGTGAAACCTTTAACCAAGCGGGCAAGCGCCCGGGTGTGTGCCCGATACCACCTGGCCCGGATCCTGGGTGTCGGTCAGGGGATCGGCTGGTCGTCGTCTCGGGGGCCGAACACCGGCAACTCGTCGAGCTCCTCGTCGGTCAGCTCGGTCCCCCATGCCCGCATCTGGCTCCGGGATCGGCGCGAGAAGAGGCCGCGGAACAACTCGTAGTCGTCGACCTCGACCGTGCGGTCACCGAGCCGGTACGGCCGCACCCCAGACAGCACCGGCTGCCACAGGTGTTCCGAAGGCCGGCCGAGACCCAGGCCCTCGTGGAGGTCCGCGAGATGGACCGAGGCGTCCCAGGCGATCGCCGGGCGCGGGTTGCCCTCCAGCGTTGCGACGATGGCCGGGACGTTGCCGCGCATCTCCTCCAGCAGGGTGGCCACATCGACGCCGGCGCGGTCGCCGACATGCAGGGCGCTCCACTCGGGACTCGGGGCGTTCTCCATCCGGCCGGACACGGCGTCGGCCGGCGCGCCCGCGAGGTGGGCGAGCAGGTCGTGCACGGTCCAGGCGGGCGTGGCCGGCAACTGCTGGGTCAGCTGGTCCTCGGTCAGGTTGGCCGCGACACTCGCGATCGCGCTGACAGCGTCGTCGTACACCTGCGACATCAGCGCCATGGCGCTCCCTCGGAGTCAGAGACGAAGGCCTCAGAGATCGATGGCCAGGTTCACCCAGGTGGAGGTGACCTCCATGCCGACCTTCTCATAGAGCCCGAGGGCTCCGGTTCGGGAGTCAGTGGTGAGTTCCGAACGCGTGGCGCCGTGCTTGCGGGCCTCGGCGAACGAGTCCGCGAGCAATGCCCGGGCCAGGCCCTGTCCACGCTGGTCCTTGCGCACGGCGAGCCGGGCGACAAAGCCGCAGCCGTTCCCGATCACGGTGTGTGAGACACCGATGATCACACCGTCGCGGTCGGCGACCGTCCGCAGGTTCCAGGGCTCGGACCCTGGTCGGTGCCAGACCTCGGCGCCGAAGTCCTCGTAGGACTGCCGGTCCCGGACCGACCACTCGAGGAACGCGTCCTCGGTCACCGTCCACGCCGCGCGGCGGTCGTCCTCGGTCTCGGCCACGCCGATCGTGTAGCCGTCGGGGAGCGGCTGGGCTTCGATTGCCTTTCCCTCGGGGAGAGCCAGAACCCACGAGTGCCACCGCACCCGGTATCCGAGCTCGGTCAGCAGCCGCTCGCCCGGCGAACCGCTGGGGACCGGCATGCCGATCACCGATGCGCCGTTGGCGCGGGCATGCTCCTGCATCCACAGGGCGAGCGCCGTACCGATCCCGCGGCCCCGGTAGCTGGGGTGCACCGCTGCGTCGCCGCGGTCGGCCTGCGACACCTCGGCGTACGCGACGAGGATGTCGCCGTCGAAGACGCCCATGGTGCTCGCGCCTACGTCGAACGAGGGGCGTTGCCATTCTCCGACGATGTCGGCCTCCTCGACCATGACCTCGCCGACGTCCTCGAGTTCCTGCGCCGTCATCACGGCCGTCACCGCGCCGGCCTCATCGAACCGCAACGGCCGCTGGGTGAGCCCTTCGGGAATGTCCATGAAGACATTGAACGGCGCCCGGCACTGGCGTGCACCTCGTTTTGGATCGGGGCGGTCGGGTACGGCCCGAAGGCAAGGGCATCCGCAATGACGCGTGACGGGCAGTCACGGGGAAACAGGAGGAAGAGATGGCAGACCTGACCGGCAAGAGGATCGCCTTCGCCGTGGCAGGTGCGGGCATCGAACAGGTCGAGCTGACTGGCCCCTGGCGCGCCGTGGAGAAGGCCGGTGGCCAACCGGTGCTGGTGTCCGTTGAGCAGGGGAAGGTGCAGGCCTTCCACCATCTCGACAAGGGCGATACGTTCCCGGTCGACGCGACCTTCGCGGAGGCAGTGGTCGAGGACTACGCAGGCCTGGTGCTGCCCGGCGGGGTCGCCAATCCCGATGCCCTGCGCCTGGACTCGGACGCCATCGCCTTCATCAAGGGCTTCTTCGAGCAGGACAAGCCGGTCGCGGCCATCTGCCACGCACCGTGGACCCTGGTGGAGGCCGACGTCGTGCGTGGTCGTCGGGTCACGTCCTGGCCGAGTCTGCAGACCGACCTCCGCAACGCGGGAGCCCAGTGGGAGGACTCCGAGGTCGTGGTCGACGGCAACCTGATCACCAGCCGAAAGCCCGACGACCTCCCGGCTTTCAACGAGGCGGCGATCTCGGCTTTCGTCGGCTAGGCCCCTGTGCCCTTACCGTTAGATGTGTGACTGACACCGAGGCCGCTCCGGCGGAGAATGACGTCCCGACATTTGCCGAGCTCGGCCTCGACGAGCGGGTGCTGAAGGCTGTCAAGGACCTCGGCTATGAGTCGCCGTCCCCGATCCAGGCCGCCACGATCCCGCCACTGCTCGACGGCCGACACGTCGTCGGACTAGCGCAGACCGGGACCGGCAAGACGGCGGCCTTCGCGCTGCCGATCCTGTCCCGGCTCGACCTCTCCCAGAAGACGCCGCAGGCGCTCGTCCTGTGTCCCACCCGTGAGCTGGCGCTCCAGGTCTGCGAGGCGTTCGAGAGGTACGGCGCGCACCTGAAGGGCGTCCACGTGTTACCGGTCTACGGTGGCCAGGGGTATGGGGTCCAGCTCAGCGCCCTGCGACGCGGCGTACACATCATCGTCGGGACGCCCGGCCGGATCATGGACCACCTCGACCGGGGCACGTTGGACCTGGGTCAGCTGCGTTTCCTCGTGCTTGACGAGGCCGACGAGATGCTCAAGATGGGCTTCGCCGAGGACGTCGAGACGATCCTGGCTGACACGCCCGAGGACAAGCACGTCGCCCTGTTCTCGGCGACGATGCCGTCGGCGATCCGTCGGATCGCGAAGAAGTACCTCACCGATGCCGCCGAGATCACGGTGAAGAACAAGACGATGACCGCGGCCAACACCGCGCAGCGTTACCTGATGGTGTCCTACCCGCAGAAGGTCGACGCGCTGACCCGGATCCTCGAGGTGGAGAACTTCGAGGGGATGATCGTCTTCGTCCGGACGAAGAACGAGACCGAGACGCTGGCCGAGAAGCTGCGGGCGCGCGGGTTCTCGGCCGCGGCGATCAACGGCGACATCGCCCAGGTCCAGCGCGAGCGCACCGTCAACCAGCTCAAGGCCGGCAAGCTCGACATCCTGGTCGCCACGGATGTGGCCGCCCGTGGCCTCGACGTGGAGCGGATCAGCCACGTGGTCAACTACGACATCCCGACCGACACCGAGTCCTATGTCCACCGGATCGGCCGGACGGGCCGGGCCGGTCGCAGCGGCGACGCGATCTCGTTCGTGACGCCGCGCGAGCGCTATCTGCTCAAGTTGATCGAGAAGGCCACCCGGCAACCGCTGACCCAGATGCAGCTGCCGACCGTGGAGGACATCAACATCACCCGCCTGGCTCGGTTCGACGACGCGATCACCGAGGCGCTCGGCTCGGACCGTGTGGAGTTCTTCCGCGAGGTGGTTGCCCACTACGTCCGTGAGCGCGACGTACCCGAGGGCGATGTCGCGGCCGCGCTCGCCGTCGTACTCCAGGGCGACGAGCCGCTGCTGCTCGACCCTGCGCTGGAGCCTAAGCGTCCTGCCTACGACGAGCGCTCTGGTGCGCCGACCCGTGGCCGCGAGCAGGCCAAGCGGGACAAACGTCCCCCGCGCGGTCGCACCGACATCGACATGGCGACCTACCGGATTGCCGTCGGTAGGCGGCATAAGGTCGAGCCCCGCCAGATCGTCGGCGCGATCGCCAACGAGGGCGGCCTGGGCCGCAACGACTTCGGCCACATCGACATCCGGATGGACCACTCGCTCGTCGAGCTTCCCGCCAACCTCCCTGCCGGCGCCTGGGACAAGCTGCGCGGCACCCGGATCTCCGGCAAGCTGATCGAGCTCAAGTCCGATACCGGCACCCCGCCGAACCGCCCCGGTGCGCACAAGGGCAAGAGCGAGTTCAAGAAGAAGCCGCGCGCCAAGAAGCACGCCGACTGACGGGTGCGGTCGTTTCGCACCAACTGGTCGAAAAACTGCGACTCCCGGGCCTGCTGGCTTGTCATTGCGCGCCAATTGGTCGAAAACGACCGACCACAGGCACGGCCCGTCGCCGCAGGGGCCGACTCTGCCGGGCGCGAAAGCCGTTGCGAAAGGAATCATCGGTTCACCGATGAGTTCCGGCGGCCGTCGTCGTTCCACCTGATGTCAGGATCAACCAGCGATTCCTCAGGAGAAGTCATCATGGACTGGAAGCTCGAAGCCGTCGTGGTCCCCGTGAGCGATGTGGAGCGCAGCCGCGCCTTCTACGTCGACCAGCTCGGGTTCCGGCTCGACACCGACCACCAGGGAGGCCCCGACTTCCGCGTCATCCAGGTGACCCCGCCGGGCTCGGCCTGCTCGATCATCTTCGGCAAGGGCATGGGTGACGGCGAGCCGGGGTCGGTGAAGGGAAACCATCTGGTCGTGGACGACATCGAGGTCGCCGCGGAGCAGCTGTCGTCGGCCGGCGTCGAGCATAGCGGTGCGCAGCACTTCGAGGCCGGAGCGATGGTGTCCGGACCTGATCCCGACCGCGCGTCGTACGCCTCGTTCATCTTCTTCTCCGACCCGGACGGGAACACGTGGGCCGTGCAGGAGATCAAGGAACACGTGCGCTGACATGACGACCGTCATCGAGTCGGCGTTCGACCAGCATCGGCGCGAGCTGCACGTGCACTGCTATCGCATGCTCGCGTCGTACGACGAGGCCGAGGACGCCGTCCAGGAGACCTATCTCCGGGCGTGGCGGAGCCGCGAGACGTTCGAGGGCAAGAATGTCCGGGCGTGGCTGTACCGGATCGCCACGAACGTCTGCATGGACGCGATCCGCGCAAAGAAGCGGCAGGTGCCGCGGATGACGTCGTACGCCGAGGTGCCGTGGTTGTCGCCGTACCCCGACAACCTCCTCGACGAGATCCCCTCCGGCTCCGACGCGCCGGACGACGTGGCCGTGGCCCGGGAGACGATCGAGCTCGCCTTCCTCGCCGCACTCCAGGTGCTGCCGCCGCGACAGCGGGCGGCGCTCTTGGCCCGCGAGGTGCTCGGACTGCCGGCGGCCGAGACCGCATCGATGCTCGGCACGACGGTGGCGGCGGCAAACTCTGCCCTGCAACGGGCCAGGGAGACGATGAAGCAGCATCTGCCGTCCCACCGCAGCGACTGGCGCGCACACGAGCCGTCGGCGTCCGAGCGGGCCCTGCTGGCGAGGTTCATCGACGCCCACGAACGAATGGACGCCGAGGCGGCGATGTCCGCAGCCGCCGAGGATCTCCGGATCACGATGCCGCCGACCCCGATGTGCTTCGACGGCCTCGCCCAGATCGCGCCACTCATGGAGCGGGCCTTCGGCCCGGACCGCGCTGGTGACTGGCGGCTGGTGCCAACCATGGCCAATCGCCAGCCCACGGCCGCCTCCTACTTGCGCGTCCCGGGTGACACCGAGTTCCGGGCGTTCAAGTTCGACGTGCTGCGGATCTCGGGGGAGTCGATCGTGGAGATCACCACGTTCGGTCCGCAGCTGTTCGAGGCGTTCGGCCTGCCCTTGGTCCTGCCCGACTCGACCTAGTCATCGGGTGAGTCGTCGTAAGTTACGACGACTCGGCAACGGGCCACCAGCCTGGACGGGAGAGCCGGGCTGGAAGTTTGGTGAGGAGCTGCCGCGGGCGGCGTCGACCTGGGCCTGGGTCAGGAACAGGGTGCGGGTCAGGTCGGCGCCGGAGACGTCGGCGCCTCGGAGGTCGGCCCCGGTGACATCGGCGAGGGTCAGGTCGACCCCACGCAGGTCGGCTCCGGTCAGCAGTGCTCCGCGCAGGCTGGCGCCGAGGAGGGCGTGTCGCGGAGGTCGCGTCCGATCAGGTCCGCGCCGTCGAGGTCCGGCCCGGGAGCGCCTGTCGGGCAAGCCGGCTGGCCTGACGCAGCAGAGGGTTGACCGTCTTTCGGTGGGTTTCGACGTCGTACGACGCCAGTGTTGCCGCGTCCTGGCTGGTCACGCGACAGTGTCGAGGACGGCCGACTCGAGGTCTGAGGAGAGCCGGCTCGACGTCGGCAGGCTCAACGCCGGTCGAGGGGCCAGAGCAGCTCGTGGAGCTGGCGCATCACCGCGAACACAGCGAACATCTGCGCCCCGATGACTTCACCGGACCGCCAGTCCTTCCCGCCGAAGGTGACTTGGGTGACCTGCTGGCGGGCGCCGAAGCAGTCGAACACGGTGCAACCCCGGTAGCCCTCTTCGCGCAGCCGGTCGTGGATGCCGCACCGGAAGTCGCGGACGAGGTGTTCGCAGGGATCGCCCGCGGCCTTGTCGACCGGGAAGTCCGCGGACCGCCCGAACGGAGGGCCGCCGCAACACAGGCCAGCGCATCGCGAACAGTCCGCCGCCAGCTCCAGCACGAGGTCCATTGAACCTCAGCGGCAGGACGGGAGAGTGGGAGACAGGTTCCTCCCCTCCAACCTTCTCACCGCCAAGAATCCCCAGCCCTGTCTGGCGAATCGTTGTCTCATTCACGTTTCAGCGGCGTGACGTAGGGCACATTGTCAGTTACAGTCACGCGACCGCTCTTCTCAGGAGGCAACTGGTGATCGAGGTCCACGCCCGCAGCAGCTACCGATCCCAGCTCGTGCGGATCGGCTCGCGGACCTTCGTGCGACCTGCCCTCGCGTTCTTTCCGTCTATCGGTCCTGCCGCCCCCTTCGTCGATCTGGTCGAGCTCGGCATGCGCGCGGATCCTCGGCTGCCCTCCACCCAGGTCGAGAAGGTGTGCGGCGGCGACTGGTCGGGCGAGCTGGTCAGCGCCAAGGACTCGGTCCCCGGCCAGGCAGCCGTCGTCTACTTCCACGGCGGCGCGTTCGTGATGTGCGGGCTGGCCACTCACCGGCGGATCGCCGAACGGCTGGCCCAGCGCACCGGGTTGCCCGTGCTGTCGGTCGCCTACCGGCAGCGAGCGAGGGCTACGTCGCCACCAGCATCAGTGACTGCGTCGAGGCCGTGAACTGGGTGATCGATCGCGGTTACGACCCCGCCCAGCTGGTGTTGGCGGGCGACTCGCGGGTGGCCCCTGTCGTCGCAGTCGCGCTGGCCGCGGCCGACCAGGACATCCGGGTGGCGGGGGTGTTGCCTTGTCGCCCTGGCTCGACTTCGACAACTCCGTACGCCGGCGGCACCGCAACGCCCTGCGCGATGACTGCATCCCGACGTACCGCCTCCAGCGGGCCGCCCAACGGGCAACCGGGCTGCGTCAGATCGACCCGTCGATGTCCCCGGTGAACGCAGACCTCCGCCGCCTGCCGCCGTCGCTGATCATCTGCGCCGCGGGGGAGGTCCTGCGGTACGACGCGGAGCTGATGACCGAGCGACTCGACAAGGCAGGGGTCCCGGTGGAACTGCACATCTGGGAGGGCCAGGTGCACGCATTCCCGGTCCTGGCGCATCTGTTGCCCGAGAGCCGCGCCGCGCTCGACCGGGTCGGATCCTTCGTCGCCGAGGTTGTCGCCGGCGAGCGTGCCGACGAAGCCGGCCTGGCGTCCTAGCGTCCTCAGACTCGGGCCGGGCCCGGAGTGGGGCCGGATCCCCCCCAGCGGCCGCGGAATCGCCGAAGGAGTGGGGCGACCTCGGGCGTGTCGTCGAAATTCTCGCGGCAAAAAAGGGGATTGTTCGCGTCTGCCGCAAAGTCATGACAGACTGAAGATGAACGGAAAGTGAACAGGAGGTGTCTCATGCGCGACCTCAAGGAAACCAAGACCGGGCTCAAGATGACCTGGGTGCCAGTTCGTGACGCCAACGGCCGGGTCCGGATGGAGGCCCGCTGGGCCGCTTCAGCCACGCCAGCGCGCAAGCCGCATCCACACGCTGCCTGAACCCCGCAGCAAGGTCGAACCCGCCACCCTCGGTGGCGGGTCGTCGGCGTTGTTCAGACCGTCACTCCCGACGCGGAGTGCCGAGGCCGCGGATGATGCCCGCGGCGGCAAGCTTGCGAACCGTTGGTTGCTCCTGGCGGTGCATGAGGTTCTCGCTCTCTCAGGTGGAGTCGCTACGCGGCTGCTGCGATTAGCCCGACGAGTGGGGGCAGGCTCGAACCGACCATGCCGAGCACACTGCCACCCCGAGGTCGCCAGTACCCGAGCAGGTCCGCGATGCCCATGGCGAGGCTGGCGAGCAGCATGCAAGACAACGTCGTCAGGACTACGGAGCTCGGCCGACAACATCGTCGCCGGGTGCGCAGGATGATGAGCCCGATGATCGCGGCGGATGCCGGCGAGCATGTTGCGGAAGCCGACGACAAAGGCCCACATCCGCACGTCCGCGACGTTGTCGGCCTCCACGTGGAGAAACCTCCGCGCCGCGGGTCTGTTGAAGAAGAACATCTCCAGCGGCGCCGCTGCCGATGTAGGCCAGGGCGGCGACCAGCGTTGCGATCTGCGCGACGCCGTTCACGGTGCCTCACCTCTTGAGCAGCTGGACGGCGGGACGGACCTACAAGGTTGGGTCGCATTCATGTCCCCAGCCTCGTGCCGGCCCGGTCTGGCGGGTTGCGTAGTCGGCTACTCGATCTGCGGGTTCCCGCTTCGGTCACGATGTGGCGGTGATCGAGGACGACACCTGTCGGGCTGCGGCGCTGGCCGAGTTGCCCGCGGTCCACGCGCTGGCGCTTCGCCTCAGCGACGAGGGCGAGCCCCGTGAGCGGATCGCCCGAGTATTGGGGATGGAGCCGGAGGCTGTGGGGCCGCTCCTGGAGGTGGCCGCCGCGAAGCTCCGCGGAGATCCTCGGCCGCGAGGGTTCGCTGTAGCCTCGTGCCGTGGTTCTGGCGCGGCCGCTCGTCGGCCGGGACGAGGAGCTCCCGGTTCGTGGCGGGGGCGCTGCGTGCGCAACAGTCGCCCGGCGGGGTCGTGCTCGCCGGCGCGGCCGGGGTCGGGAAGACCCGGTTGGCCCGCGAGGCGGTGCAGCGCGCGGCACCACAGGGAGCCGCCGTCCGCTGGGCCTACGCGACGGTGTCCGCCCGGTCCACCCCCCTCGGGGCGTTCGAGGGGCTGCTCGGGGACCTGGGCTCCGACCCGGCTCAGCGCGTGCGCCGCGCGGTGACCGCGCTCGGCGCGTCGTCCGGGGCTCCGCCGCTGGCGGTGGTCGACGACGCCCACGAGTCCTCCGATGAGCTCTCCGCGATCGTGGTGCACAGCCTGGTGGTCAGGCGGGCGGCGACCGTCCTCGTCACACACCGCTCAGGGGAACCGGCGCCGGACGCGGTCACGGCGCTGTGGAAGGACGAGCACCTGCCGCGTCTCGAACTCCAGGCTCTCTCCGTCGCGGAGACCCGGGTCTCTTCTCAGACGCGTGCTGGACGCTCCGCTCGACTCGGCGGGGGCAGATCGGCTCTTGTGCGAGTCAGGGCAACCTGCTCTACCTGCGCCACCTGGTGGACGGCGAGCTGCGATCCGGACGGCTCCGCAAGGTGGCGGGAGTCTGGCAGTGGCCCGAGGCCCCGGCGCTCAGCGCCCAGCTGGCCGAGATCGTGCGCAGCCAGATGGGTCAACTCCCGGAGGAGGTGCTCGACGTCGTCGACCTCCTGGCCGTGGGTGAGCCGGTTCCGCTCGATGCCATCAGCGCCCTGACCGTGCCAGCCGCGCTGGAGCAGGCCGAGTTACGCGGGCTGGTGCGCACCGACACCGTTCTCTTCGCTCACTTTGCGCCTGGCCCATCCGCTGTACGGCGAGGTGCGGCGGTCCGAGATCGGGCAGGTTCGTGCCCGCCGTCTGCGAGGTCTGGTGGCGACCGCACTGTCCACGGAGGAGTCACCCGCCGAGGCGCTGCGGTGCGCAGTGCTCACCCTGGACTCCGACCTGCCGCCCGACGCCGGACGCCTGTCCGCCGCTGCACACCAGGCGGTAGGGCTGTTCGCCGACCTGACCCTTGGGGAACGGCCTGGCTCGCGTGGCGGCCGAGGCCGGTGGTGGAGTGGACGCCCGCCTGGCGCAGGCGTTCGCGCTTTCATGGCTCAGCCGGGGCGAGGAGGCCGAGAAGATCCTGGCCGGCATCGCAGACGAGAGGGACGCCGCGCCCGTTCTGCACATGGCGACCGGGGGGCGACTGGGCAATCTGTTCTGGACGCTGCGCCGGACCGATGAGGCCGAGCGGCTCCTTGCTGGCGACCCTCGCCGGCGTCGAGGGACCGTTGCACGCCTTCTTCACCGCGATGCGGGTCGCCTTCGACTCCTCCCTCGGACGCGTTCGACGGGCGTACCACGACGGGCTCGCGCTCCTGGATGACCCCGATCTGCCGGCGATCGCGGTGCTCATGGCCGCCTTGGGAGTCGCCGCCAGCGGTGCCGTCCTGGGCCAAGTGGAGGTCGTCAAGCAAGCTGCCGTCCGGGGCTACGACGCCGCGGCGAAGTCCGCGGAGGGCGGGCATCTCGAGGTTCGGCCTGGCTCACTGGGACATCCTCGCGCTGAGGCTCTCCGGAGATGTGAAGGGTGCCGACGAGGTTGCCCGGCGCGTGGGCGGGGAGACCGTAGACGTCCTCGGCCCCCGCCCACCTGATGGGCCTGGTGCTGCTCGGCCACGGAGAGCTGGCGAGGGGACGGGTCCGGGCGGCCGAGCGGCTGCTGCGCGAGGCCTGGGCAGGTCTACGTGATTCCGGGCACGAGTTCCGGTACCGCTGCAGGATGCACCTCACCCAGGTGCTTGCTCTCCTCGGCGATACCGACGAGGCCCGAGGTTTGCTCACCGATCTGGAGTTGCAGCGCCATCCGGCGTACACGTTGATGGAGCCCGAGATCCTGCTCGCGCGGGCCTGGGTTGCCGCGTCGGAGGGCTCAACCACCGAGGCGGTGGCTGCCGCGCACGGGGCGGCCGACGTGGCCCGCCGTGGCTCGTCACCGGCGTACGAGGTGCTGGCCCTGCATACCGCCCTGGAGCTCGGTGACCACACGGTCGCTGGCCGGCTCTTCGAGCTTGCGGAGACGGTGGAGGGCGAGCGGGCCCCCACCGCCGCGCTGCAGGCCGAGGCCCTGGCGACCGGGGACGGTGACGGGCTGCTCGCGGCGGCCGACCGTTGGGAGGAGCTTGGTGATCGACTCGCGGCCGCCGATGCGGCCGCGAGCGCCGCACTGGTGTTCCGACGGCAGGGTCGGCGGGGTTCGGATTCGACGGCCGTGGCACGGGCACAGCGGCTGAGAGACGCCTGCGAAGGCGCACACACGCCAGCACTGACCGCCGCGGCGCGTCCACTTCCCTTGACCGAGCGCGAGCGCGAGATAGCCACCCTGGCAGCCCGGGGCCTTGCCAACCGGGAGATCGCCGATCGACTCACGGTCCGTGACGCACGGTCGAGGGGCACCTCTACCGCATCTGCAACAAGCTCGGCGTGAACGAACGCGGCGCGCTCAAACCGATCCTCGAGCCGCCGACGTGATCTCCCGACGACGCAAAACCAGTGCTGAGATTGAGGGTGCATCGCCCAGAATGACGCCATGGGTCCCTGGCGAACGGTGCGCGAGCACCTCGGCCCGGGACTGACGCGCGACGTCGCTCTGGTCGCGCTCGCGGTCGGCCTTGTCGGGGCGTCGTACGGCGCCATCACCGTCAGCCAGGGTTTCCCGTGGTGGGCGCCGAGCGTCATGTCGGTGCTGGTGTTCGGCGGCGCCGCCCAGTTCCTCTTCACCGGGATCGTCGGCGCCGGCGGCAGCGCGGCGGCTGCGGTGCTCGCCGGGTTGCTCGTCAACGCGCGACACCTGCCGTTCGGCTTCGCGCTGGCCGATGTGTTCGGTGAGAAGTGGTACGCGGCGGCTGGCCGGCAGCTACGTGCTCGTCGACGAGGTCGTGGCTTTCACACTCGCCCAGTCGGACCGGAAGCGGCAGCGGTGGACCTACGCCGTTGCCGGTCGTCTCGTTGTGCATCTGCTGGCAGGTGGGCTCCCTCGTTGGAGCGCTGGCCGGATCCGTCATCGACGACACCGACCGCTACGGGCTGGACGCGGCGTTCCCCGCCATCCTCCTGGCCTTGGTGCTGCCCAGCCTGCGCGATCCGGCGAGCCGGAACCCGGCGCTGGTGGGCGCGGTCGTCGCCGTCGCCAGCACGCCGTTCCTGCCGGTGGGACTGCCGGTGCTTGCTTGCCCTCACGGGGCTCCTCTGGTCGCGTCGCACGCCGCGAACGGGGCGCGCCATGATCTCCGATGCCGCGATCATCGGGTCCGGCGCCGTCCTCGGCCTCGGCACCTACGCATTCAGGGTCGCCGGCCCGGTGCTGCGGTCGCAGGTCAGCATGTCGAAGCGGGTCGAGGAGCTGATGTCGCGCGCCGCCGTCGTGCTTCTCGTCGCGCTCACCGCGACGGCCGCCCTGACCCAGGGCCACGAGTTCGCCGGCTGGGCGCGCCCGGCCGGGGTTCTGGTGGCGGGGGTGCTGGCCTGGCGCCGAGTGCCGTTCGTGGTCGTGATCGTCGCCGCGGCGGCCGTTGCCGCCGGACTGCGCCTGGCCGGGATTCCCTAGACGTAGATGTTGTCGTGGGCCACGTAGAAGGCCGTCCTTCTCCTCGTCGCGTCATCACCAGCCCGGTGCGCATCCTGAGCAGGCCCTCGAAGTAGTCCTCCCGAGGCGCACCAGGCGAGAAGAGGATGAGCATCGAGGCGGGTTCGCCGCTCTCGTTGCCGAACCCGTGCAGTCCGCCCTCGGGCACGTAGAGGTAGTCGCCGGCGTGACCGTCGGTCACCTCGTCGCCGTTGTGCAGCCGAACCGTCCCGGACAGCACGAAGAACGACTCGCTGAAAGTCCGGTGGAAGTGCAGCGCCGCGCCGCCGGGCTCGCCGGACATGTTCCAGCGGTACAGCCCGAACTTGGCGTCGGTGTCGGCGCCCGTGGCCAGGTAGTCGACGGTCGTGCCGCCCGGGTAGGTGAGATCGGAAGTGGTTGGTCGCTGCGGCGCAGTCGCGCCGACACCTCGCCGGAGTCGCCGAAGTACGTCGGGTCTGGATAGGTCATGGGAGCAGCGTCAGGCACCTGGACGCCGCATCGGGCAGCACCAATTCACAGTCAACCGGAAAATGCCAAGCGCCTGCCCGATTTCGGGCAAATAGTTGCCAGTTGGGTCACGATTGAGCAAGGTTCGGTTTGTGTCTGCTGATCCTGACCTCGTCGACCGTCTGGTCGCGAGCACCGGGCTGACGGCCGCGGAGGCGCTGCGGGTGATAGAGGACGTGGTGGCGTTTCACGCCGAACCGGTCGAGGACTATGTCAGGCGGCGGCATGCCGACCTGAATACCTTCGGGGCCAGGAACGACGAGATCTTCGTCCGGCTTCGCGAGGAGCTGCGCCAACGGGTGGTCGCCGCGCCTGCACGGACCGAGCGGCAGCTGCGCCGCATCGTCTACGGATAGGAGCCGACCTGTGTGCGGGATCGTCGGGTACGTGGGTGGCCAGCAGGCCGCCCCGCTGCTGCTGGAGGGGTTGACCAGGCTGGAGCACCGCGGCTACGACTCGGCCGGGTTTGCGGTGCTGGGTGGCGGCCGGATCAAGGTGGCCAAGCAGGTAGGTCGGGTCCGCGACATCGATTTGCCGAAGCGGTTCACCGGCAGGGTCGGCATCGGCCATACCCGTTGGGCAACCCATGGGCCCGCCACTCGGGTAAACGCGCATCCCCACCTCTCTTACGATGGCAGGGTCGCGGTGGTCCATAACGGCATCATCGACAACGCCGCCTCCTTGCGGAAGGCACTGGGCGGCGAAGGCGTGGAGATGATCAGTGACACCGATTCCGAGGTGCTCGCCCATTTGGTGGCCGCCAGCGGCGAGGACACGCTCGAGTCCAAGGTTCGGGCGGCGCTGGCCCGGGTCGAAGGGACCTACGGGCTCGCGGTGCTGCACGAGGACTTCCCGGACCGGCTCGTGGTCGCCCGTAACGGATCGCCGCTGATCATCGGGGTGGGCGAGAAGGAGATGCACGTCGCCTCCGATTTGGCCGCGCTGGTGCGGTACACGACCAACGTCGCCCATCTCGACGACGGCGAGATGGCTACCCTGACCGCGACCGGCTTCACGACGTACACCACGAGCATGGCGGCGACCTCCAAGTCGGTGACCGAGCTCGACATCGACCCGGCGACGTGCGACGCGGGCGACCACGAGTCGTTCATGTACCGGGAGATCCTCGAGCAGCCGGCCGCCGTCGAGCGGATGCTGCGCGGCCGTCTCGACGAGCGGTTCGGCACCGCACATCTGGGCGGCTTGGACCTCGAGCCGCGGCAGATCCGGGCGATCCAGCGAGTGAAGATCCTCGGCTGCGGATCGGCCTACTACGTCGGCCAGATGGGCGCCTCGATGATCGAGGAGCTGGCCCGGGTGCCGGCGGACGCCGAGGCTGCCAGCGAATTCCGGTACCGCAACCCGATCATCGAGCCGGACACCCTCTACGTGGCGGTGAGCCAGTCCGGCGAGACCATCGACACGCTGCTGGCCGTGCAGGAGATCAAACGCAAGGGCGGCCGGGTGATCGGCCTGGTCAACGTGGTCGGATCGGCGATCGCCCGCGACTGCGAGGGCGGCATCTACCTGCACGCCGGACCTGAGGTCGCGGTTGCCAGCACCAAGGCGCTGACCAACATGTACGTCGGGTTCGCCTTGCTCGCGTTGCACCTGGGCCGGGTGCGTGACCTGTCGGTCGCCGATGGCAAGCGGCTGATCGCCGGGCTGCAGCGGCTGCCGGCCCAGCTCACCGAGATCCTCGAGCAGCAAGACGCCCTGGCCGAGGTCGCCGCCACCCTGTCCGCGGCCGAGTCGCTGTTCTTCATCGGCCGGGTGCGCGGCTTCCCGGTCGCACGCGAGGGAGCCCAGAAGTTCAAGGAGATCTCCTATCGGCACGCCGAGGCCTACCAGGCTTCCGAGCTCAAGCACGGTCCGCTGGCGCTGATCGGCCCGGGAGTCCCGACGGTGGCGATCGTTCCCGACGACGAGCTCAAGGACCGCAACGTAGCCGCGCTGCACGAGATCGACGCCCGGCTAGGCCCGCTGGTGGTGATAACACACCCCGGCGTCGACTTCGGCGAGTTGCCGGCGACCAGGATCGACGTACCGGTCAACGAGGTCGAGCTCGACCCGATCCTGCTGACCGTGCCGCTCCAACTGCTGGCCTACCACGCGGCCTTCCGGCTAGGCCACGACATCGACAAACCCCGCAACCTGGCCAAATCGGTCACCGTCGAATAATGGGGAGCGGCCGACTCTCGGCCCTGTTCATCGGTGCCGCGAGCGCCTACTGTGACGCGGGTCACAACGTCTGGTTGCAGTCCAGCCTCCATCTCGGGAGATCTCGTGGCGAAGCTTG
>CAWJOJ010000037.1:0-151484 GCA_963844385.1 uncultured Actinomycetota bacterium
ATCTTGCCGACGGTGCCGCGGTCGGTCAGCGCCCGGAGCGCCTCCTTGGCCTGGTCGAGCGGCAGGGTCTGGCTGACCAGCGGGTCGATCGCGCCCTGCTCGACCAGCCGGGTCAGGTCCTCGTGCACCTGGCCGAAGAGGGCGGCGTCGTGGTGCCGGTACAGCCCCCAGTGCAGGCCGACGACGCTGTAGTTCTTCACCAGCAGGTGGTTGGCCGGCGCCTCGGGGATCCGGCCGCTGGTGAAGCCGACGACGACGAGCCGCCCCTCGAAGGCGATGCACTTCCGCGACTTGTCGAAGACGTCGCCGCCGACCGGGTCGTAGATCACGTCGGCGCCGTGCCCGCCGGTGATCTCTTTGACCAGCGGGACGAAGTCCTCGGCGGTGTAGTCGATGGCGTGGTCGGCGCCGAGGTCGCGGCAGACCTGCACCTTGTGCTCGCCGCCGGCGGTCGCGATCACCTTCGCGCCCGCGGCCTTGCCCAGCTGGATCGCGGCCGAACCGACCCCGCCGGCGCCGGCGTGCACGAGCAGCCACTCCCCCGCCTGCAGGTTCGCCCGGCGGTGCAGCCCGACGTGGCCGGTCTGGTAGGTGATGTAGAGGGCGGCCGCCTTCTCGTCGGACATGCCCTCGGGCACCGGCCACGCGGCGTCGGCGTCCATCAGGGCGTACTCGGCGTAGCCGCCGGGACCGCCGGCGACCGAGCCGAGCACCCGCTGCCCGGTCTCCACGATCTCCCCGCAGATCTCGCTGCCGGGGATGAACGGCAGCGGCGGCTTCTCCTGGTAGACGCCCTGGATCATCAGCGCGTCGAAGAAGTTCAGCGCCGCCGCCCGCACCTTGACCAGCACCTGGCCCGGCCCGGGCGTGGGCTTCTCGACGTCCTCGAACGTCAGGACGTCGTCCGGATTGCCGAGCTCGGGGACCCGCCATGCGCGCATGCCCGCGACCCTGCCAGACGGGTGGCGACTCCGGTCAGCGGGCCCCGACCGCCCCGCGTGCGCGGGCCAGCACTTGCTCGCTGTGCCGGTGGCCGATCGTCTCGTAGCCCACCACCGTCACCCACGGCGCCGTCGACAGGACGAGCAGGCACCAGACCAGGGGCACGCCTGCAACCGCCATGAGCACGGAACCGCCGACGATCACCGCCGACAGTGCGATCAGCAGGACGTGGAACGGGTCGAACGAGCGGGTGAGCTGGCTGTACACGGCGTAGATGGAGGCGATGTAGACGGCGAGCGGGACGGCGACCGTGAGGAGGGTGCCGGTGGCGGCCAGCACGCTGTGGTGCTCGATGTAGTACGCGGCGGCGTGAAGGCCGGCCCCGACGGCGGCGACCGCGCCGAACACGACGATGTGGCCGTAGCCCCAGCCGAAGCCGCGTTCGCGGTGCTCGTGCAGGACGTCGGCGCACGGCAGCACGAAGTAGATCCACCACATGCCGAAGGTCACGGCTGTCCCCGCCAGCCCGAGCACGACCACGTCCATCGACCAGCCGGGGCCGGCGATCACGGCCTTGAGCGCCACCGTGGTGCCGAGGATGACCTCGCCGAGCGTGATGATGATCAGCAGCCCGTACCGCTCGGCGATGTGGTGGGCGTGCCACGGGGTGCCGCCCTTGCGGGTCTCGGCGATCACCGGGCCGGCGAACTCGACGAGCACGAGGACGACGACCCAGAGGAACGTGACGAGCACCGAGGTCTGGGCGATCAGCAGGGCGACCCAGCCGGCCTGGGCGACGATGATCGCCACGGCGTAGGTGAGGCAGGCGCTGCGGCGGCCTGGGTCCTGGCGCGCCGCGCGCAGCCACTGGAACACCATGGGCACCCGCATGACGATGTAGCCGGCGACCATGACCGTGTTGTCGACCGTGTCGCCGTGGTCGACCGACGCGAACATGTCGGGGAAGCCGAGGGCGAGGATCAGCACGCCCACCATCTGGACCATGGTCGACAGCCGGAATATCCAGTCGTCGGTGTCGTAGGCCGAGGCGAACCACGAGAACTGGATCCACGCCCAGGCGATCGCGAACGTTGCGAACCCGAACCCGACGAGCCCCGCCGCGACGTGGCCCTCGGCCAGGAAGTGGGCGAGCTCGTCGGCGGCGATCCCGAACGCGACGACGAACGTCAGGTCGAACAGGAGCTCGAGCGGCGTCGCCGTCCGGTGCGCCTGGTGCGGGTCCCGCCCGCCCATGCGCGTGCGGGAGTGCGGGTGGGCCTGGGCCATTGCCGGAGTCTAGGAAGACCGTCCGAGCCGCGACCAGCCCCGCGTCAGCGCATGCGCTACTCCGCCGACCGGCTCTCCAGGACCCGCTGACGCAGTGCAGCGTTCATGGCCTCGAACCCCGCAAGAGTGCCGGTGTCCAAGGACTTCCGGAGCGGGCGGACCAGCACGCCGCGGAACGACTCGCGCTGCACGACGTGCGTCCCCGTCGCGGTGGGGCTCAGCTCGAACCGGTGCCGGCCGTCGAACACCCCCGGCACCCCGAGGTGACCCAGCCACTCGAAGGCCGAGCCCTGCGACGCCGAGGTGACCGTCGGGCGGATGGTCATCGCGCGGCCGCCCGACGGCTGCATCCGCAGCTTCAACCGCTGACCGGCCTCCGCCGTCCCCTCCGCCCGCGTGATGAACGGGTTCCACTCCTCGTACCTGCCGAGATCGGCCAGTTGTGCCCAGACCGCCTCGGGCGGTGCCTCGATGTCGATCTCGGAGCGGATCTCGTGCTTCATGGCTTCCCTCGCCGGGCGCTCGGACGGAGGGGCCCAGTGTCGACGGCAGGACGGGCCGGTCGAAGAGTCCTCGGACCCGCGCGACCTCAGCGCATCGACGGCGGGCGCAGCGCCTCGGGGACGACGGCGGTCTCGCCCGCTTCGGTCTTCGCCGACGGCACGCCCTTGAACGTGTAGGGAATCGTGCCGACGCCCGGCTGGATCACGTACGCGGCGCCCGGCTCGCCGGAGGTCCAGGCGAGCACCATCGCGTCCGCGACCTCCTCGGCGGTGAGCACCGGGAAGCCGGCCTTCTCGAACTCCGCGCGGATCGGATCGATGATCGCGGTGTCGGCGAAGCCGGGGCAGATGGCCGAGATCGTCGTCCCCTCGGCGGCCAGCCGGGGCGCCATGGACCGCACGAACGCGATCGCTCCGCCCTTGGCCACGCTGTACCCAGGGTCGCCGGCCATCGGCGAGAGCCCCGCCAGGGACGCCGTCACGACCACCGCTCCCCCGCCGGCCCGCTTGATCGCCGGCCGCGCGGCCTGGACGCCGTAGACGACGCCGAACAGGTCGATGTCCACGACCCGCATGAACTCGTCGAGATCCAGGTCGTCGTCGGACTTGGCCGCGGAGATGCCCGCGTTGAGGTAGGCGGCGTCCAGGCGGCCGTGCTCGGCCTCGATCTGCGCGACGACGGCCTGGTTGGCGGCCCGGTCGGTGACGTCGAGGGGCAGGAACGGGCAGCCGAGGTCGGCGGCGACCTGCCGGTTGCGCTCCGACTCGAGGTCGGTGAGGACGACGGTCACCTCGAGCGCGCGCAGCTTGGCGGCGAGGGCGCGACCGAAGCCGCCGGTCCCACCGGTGATCAGCGCGACGGAGCCCGGGCCCGGTGTGCTCATCGCCTCATCATGCCGAGCGCAGGAACCGGTCGAGCACCCGGATGCCGAACTTCAGCGACTCCACCGGCACCCGCTCGTCGATGCCGTGGAACAGCGACGCGAAGTCCAGGTCCGGCGGAAGCCGCAGCGGCGAGAACCCGAAGCAGCGCATGCCCAGGCGCTCGAAGCTCTTGGCGTCGGTGCCGCCGCTCATCGTGAAGGGCACCGGCCGCGCCCCGTCGTCCTCGGCCTTGAGCGCCGCCACCATGGCGTCGACCAGGGGCCCGTCGAACGTCGTCTCCACGGCCTGGTCGTGGACGAGCCACTCGCGCTGGATGCCCTCGCCGATCAGCGACGCCAGCTGCCTCTCGAACTCCTCCTGCTGCCCGTAGAGGAAGCGGCCGTCGACGGTGGCGCTGGCCGTGCCGGGGATGACGTTGGCCTTGTAGCCGGCGGTGAGCATCGTGGGATTGGCGGTGTTGCGCAGCGCCGCGCCGATCATCCGGCTGATCGACCCGAGGCGGGCGAGCGCCTCCTCGGGCTCGTCGGGGTCGATCTCGATGCCGTAGGCGTCCTCGACGGCGGCGAGGAACTGGCGCATCGGCGGGGTGAGGACGGTGGGCAGGCGGGTGGAGCCGAGGCGGGCGACGGCCTCGCACAGCCGGGTGACGGCGTTGTCGTCGTGCACGAACGAGCCGTGGCCCGGCCTGCCGCCCGCGGTGAGCCGCATCCAGGCGAGACCCTTCTCGGCGGTCTGCACCAGGTAGAGGCGCAGGTCGTCCCGGACGGTGATCGAGAAGCCGCCGACCTCGCTGATCGCCTCGGTGCAGCCCTCGAACAGGTCGGGGTGCTCGTCGACGAGCCACCGTGCGCCGAGCCGGCCGCCGGCCTCCTCGTCGGCGACGAACGCCAGCACGATGTCCCGCGGTGGTCGCACACCGGTGCGGGCCCAGTCGCGGACCAGCGCCAGGACCATGGCGTCCATGTCCTTCATGTCGACGGCGCCCCGGCCCCAGATGTAGCCGCCGCGCTCCTCGCCCGAGAACGGGTGGACGCTCCACTCGGCCGGGTCGGCCGGGACGACGTCGAGGTGGCCGTGCACCAGCAGCGGCGGCCGGGACGGGTCCGTGCCCTCGATCCGGGCGACCAGGCTGGCGCGTCCCGGCTCGGACTCGTGGATCTCCGACTCGATACCGGCGTCGGCGAGCGTGCACGCGACCCACTCCGCGGCCGCCCGCTCCCCCGCGCTGGTCGCCGTGTCGCCGGTGTTGGTCGTGTCGATGCGGATGAGGTCCGAGAGCAGCTCGGCCACCTCGTCCTGGGCGCCGGCGAGGGGCGGGGCGGGGGTCTCGGCCATGGGGCGATCGTGCCACCGACCGGATCTCCCCCATCCGGGTGATCTGTTCCTCGACCGTTCCGTTTTTCCTGTCGAATCCCTCTCGTGAGGTTCTCCAGCACGCTGCGGTCGCGTGACCCGCAGGCAGCCGCGCACAGCTCGCGGCTGATCCTGCTGGTCTGCGCTGCCGCCGTCGCGGGCCTCACCGTGTTCCAGCAGGCCGGCGCCGGGATGTTCGTCGTCACGGTGCACTGGATCGGCGTCGCGGCCCTGCTCGCCGGCGCGATCGCCTGCACCGTCGTCTCGCCCGCCGCGCTCGACCGGTTCGGGATCGGCGTGCTCATCTCGGTCGTCGGCGTCGTCATCATCTCCGCGCTGAACCTGCTGACGTCGGACACCTCCGCCGCGGCGCAGGCGTTCCTGGCCTTCCCGGTGCTCTGGGCCGCCTCGCACCTCGGCCGGGCCGGCGTGGCCCTGGTGACGGCGCTGGCCCTGCTCGGCGACGCCCTGACGCTGTTCCTCCTGCTGCCGGCCTCCGCCGCCGTCACGGACTTCGTCTTCTTCGGCTCGGTGCTCGTCGTGATGGCCGTGATGCTGACCCGCGCCAACGGCGTGCAGGAACGGCTGGTCAGGGCGCTGCAGGAGCAGGCCCGGGTCGACTCCCTCACCGGCCTGGTCAACCGCCGCGCCTTCGACGACGCCCTGGCGACGACCCTGACCCGGCCGGTCCGCGCCGGCACCGCGCTCGTGCTCATCGACGTCGACGCGTTCAAGACCATCAACGACGCGCACGGCCACCCCGTGGGCGACGCCGCGCTCGTGCACCTGGCGGGCGTGCTGCGCGAGCAGGTGCGCGCCGCGGACGCCGTCCTCTCCCGGCTGGGCGGCGACGAGCTCGCCGTCCTGCTGCCCGACTGCACGGCCCGGTCGGCGGCCCGGCGGGCCGAGGAGCTGCTCACCGCGGTGCGCGCCACTCCCCTGGCGCTGGCCGACGGGACACTGCTGGCGCTGTCGATCAGCGTCGGCGTGGCGCACGTGCCGGAGCGCTCCGGCGACCTGCAGACCCTCTATCACGCTGCAGACGCCGCGCTGTACGACGCGAAGCGCTCCGGCCGCGGCCGGGTGGCCGTCGCCGGACCGTGATCAGCTCAGCCCGATCAGTTCAGGTCGTCACCCAGTCGAACAGCGCCATCCCGGCGAGGACGCCGAGGATCGCGGCGACCAGGTAGTACAGCCACCAGGTGCGCGTGCTGCGCGGACGGTCGGACGGCGACGTCATCGGTCGAGCTCCTCCTGCAGCGTGGCCTTCTTCGCCTGGGCGTACTCGTCGTCGGTCAGCTCGCCGGAGGCGTGCAGAGCGGCCAGCCGCTCCAGCCGCCCGGCGACCGACATGGCCGAGGCGCGCTGGTCGTCGTCCGGGGCGGGGGTGGGCTGCCGGTGAGGCTGCTTGGCCTCGGTGCGCCGCGGCGCCGGTACGGACGGCGGGGCGACGACGGGAACCCCGGCGTGCGCGCGCCGCGTGCGGCGAGCGTCCCGCATGACCGAGAGCCACAGCAGCAGCGGGGCGCCGCCCATGAGCACGAACAGGACGCCGCAGACCACGAACCCCGTGACCACGCCCTGGCCGTCCGGCGGGTCGAAGCCGTCCTCGAGGAAGTTCCAGCCGAGCGTGAGGAAGATCGCCGGCCAGGCGAGCAGCAGCGGGATCGGCGCCTTGAGCACCGAGGCCGCCCACAACGTGCCGATCAGGCAGGTGAGCGTGCAGGCGAAGACGAGCAGCAGCGCCGTCCCCGTGCCGGTCGGGCACGGCTGGGCGGAGACGTACGGCCCGCCGTCGGCACACGAACCGCCGATGGCCGTGACCGACCGCATGATCAGCGACAGGATCGTGATCGCGGCCGCGCCGGCGGCGACGCCCAGCCCGAGGACGACGACGGCGACCGCCCGCCGCACCGGCCGCTCGGCCTCTCCGACCACGGGCGCACGCCAGGGCCTGCGACGTCCCCGACTGAAGGAGCAGGGGTGCGTGGAGCCCCTAGGTGGGTCGGGTAATCTGTCCACGCACTCGTCCGGGTGGCGGAATGGCAGACGCGCTAGCTTGAGGTGCTAGTGCCCTTTATCGGGCGTGGGGGTTCAAGTCCCCCCTCGGACACGCGATCGCCCCGGTGTTCCTGCAGGTCAGGAGCCCGGGGCGTTGTCGTATCAGGGCGTCAAAACGGGCTCGTGATACCGCCGTGATACTTCGCGCCGCCGGTCAGCCCCTCAGCAGCGCGGCGAACCGGTCGGCGGCCTGGCGGCCCATGCCGGGGTGGACGTGCTGGTAGACGGTCAGCGTGATCATCGCGTTGGCGTGACCCAGGCGCTCCGAGACCACCTTCACCGGCTCGCCGGCGGCCAGCAGCAGCGTGGCGTGGGTGTGGCGGAGGTCGTGCAGCCGGATCCTCGGCAGCTGGTCCTCCCCCAGAGCCTTGCGGGCCTGCACGACCTGCTCGACGAACCGGCGCGAATACCGCTCGGGGTGGCGGTGCGTGCCGTCGAGAGTGCCGAGGACGAGGGCGTCGTTCCGCACGAGCTCGAGCGACAACGACCCGCGAGTCGCCCGGTAGGCGCGCAGGGCGGCGACCGTGTCCGCGTCGATGTCCACGACACGCGCCTGGCCGGATTTCGTCGGTCCCTCGACGAGCTGTTCGCCGGCGCCCTTGGTCTTCACAGTGCCGACGCTGCGCCGCACCTGCAGCCGGCCGGCGTCGAGATCCACGTCCCGCCACCGGAGGGCCAGTGCCTCGCCGCGGCGCATCCCGGTCGCGGCCAGCAGCCGCCAGCCCATCGCGAGGTCGGGATCGCGGGTCTCCGCCCAGCGCAGGAAGCGGACGAGCTCGGCGGCCGTCCAGGCCTGCATCTCCGGAGGCCGGGCCTCGGATGGGCTCGGCGGCGTCGACCGGTCGGTCGGATTCACGGACAGCCGGCCGTGCCTGACGGCGTCGCTCAGCGCCGAGCGCAGGATCGTGTACACGTAGCGCACTGTCCGGGCGGACAAGCCGCCCCTGCCATCTACTCGACCCGACGCCTCCAGCGTGCGCATCCAGGCGTCCACCGCTCCCCCGGTGAGCCGGGCCAGCGTCGTCTCGCCGAGGTAGGGGTCGATGTGCAGCCGGATGTTCTTCCGGTAGGAGGAGATCGTGGAGGCGCTGAGCCGCTGCCCAGCGACCCATTCGGCGAGATAGGCGTCGAGCCGCTGCTTTGTTGGCTCGACCCACTCCCCCAGCTCGAGCGTGCGGATCTCCGCGCGCAGCGCCGCAGCCGCCGCCTTCCTCGTGGTGAATCCCCGCTTGAGGACCACCCGTTGCGTGCCATCCGCACGCCGAGCCGTGTACTTGATCAGGAAGCGCGGCCCCGCCTTGGTCGCGTACTCACTGATCCCGCCCTCGCCTGCCTGCCGTCGCCGTGGCCTGGTCGTCAACAGAATCACTCCGGGCGTCAATCTGGCCTGCCCAGTACAGGCCTACCGCCCGTCTAGCAGAAGCACGCTGACCTACGGCGGTCCTGGGCACATCTGTGGATGACCGCCCGCCTGTGGACATCGACGGTTCCATGACGAGCCGCAAGGGCGAGCCTGCTCGGCGATCTCCAGACTTCCTCCAGTTGTCCTCCCGCACTCCCCTGGGACGTCACAGTCAGCCGGCCCGCATTCGCGGTCACCCGCCTGTCAGATGTGGACCACGCCAGACGCCGGTGTCCCTCGCTGGTCGGCTGGGCGAGGATGCCGCCATGGAGGTGTTGAGCAGCCGCATCCTGCTGCGCCCGTCGGACTTGGCACGGTCACAGGCCTTCTACGGCGACGTCCTCGGCCTCGCCGTGTACCGGGAGTTCGGCCCGCCGGAGCGTCCGGGGGTCGTCTTCTTCCTAGGAAACGGGCTGCTGGAGGTCTCCGGTCAGTCCGAGGAGCCACCGGTGGGTCTGGCGCTCTGGCTGCAAGTGCGGAATGTCGCTTCGGAGCACGAGCGGCTTGCGACCGCCGGCGTGACGGTCACACAACCGCCCCGACGGGAGCCATGGGGACTGGTCGAGATGTGGATCGAAGATCCCGACGGCGTGCGAATCGCTCTCGTGGAAGTCCCGGACGACCATCCACTCCGCCGCGACACACGCTGAACGGACGACAGACGTAGGTGACGCCTACGCGTGGCCAAAGCAGCGGGGAATCGAGACACGACCAATTCGTGTCTGAGCGCAGCCGACCCATGCCGCTCCACACTGCCAGAGCGGCTTGAGGTGGTTCCGGGGCGTTCGCCGAGGTGCATCTCCGCAAGTCAGATGTGCATTCGGTCACCGACGAACCCCGTGGAGCGCGCCTGAACGACGCAGTCTGGCCACCACGGCTGCACCATTCTGCGACCCTGAGAGGTGGTCAGTCGGTGAAGTCGATGCTGCGGCTGCCGTCCTCCCAGGCGTCGAGAGCCGCCCGCAGTGCGTCGATCAACGCGGCCGCTGCCCGCGCCGGGTATCCGGGCTGCATGCCGTGACCGGCGCGGTGCTCCTTGCGGCGCTTGCCAGCGGTCTCGACGTAGTCGGCGATCGGCGTCTCCGGCTGGACGAGCGACCGGCCGGCGAGGTCGGTGCGGAAGCCACCGGCCGCGACCGTCATGGCGGTGATGCCGAAAGGGGTGACCTCCCTGCGCAGTGACAGAGTTAGCCCCTCGATCGCCGCCTTGACCACGGAGTATGTAGCCCGACCCTTCGGATGTGCGAGGCGTACCTGGCCAACCCGGCGGGATGCACCCCTCGCCTCCCGGCGGAGGGCCGAGCAGGCGCCTCACTCGCCGAGCACTTCGATGCCTCCCCGCGCTTCGCGACAGACGTCGCCTTGGCGGGCATAGAAAGGTCTGAACGTGAGGCACCAGCGGGCGACACCATCGACCCGTAGAGGAGTACAAGGCTCCAGAGGTCCAGGCCCCTATTGAGCCAAATAGTTGAGCTGGGGCGGGGAAAGCTGGCGCCGTCCGCCGACTATTTCTTCTCTACAGTGAACCACTCCGGCTGAGGAGCGAGGAGGAGATGGCCATGTTTCTCGAGTCCTTCATCCGAGATGCCGGGAGTCCTCGATGACTACCGCGGTCGCCGAGCACTGGGCCAGCGGGGATGTCTACGGTCGGATCGTCACCGCGCTCCACGCGGCGGGGAAGTCACTCGACGCGCTGACCATCGAGGACCTCGCCCCGGTCGACCACTTTCACGCTCGCGGGTTACCGGCCACGATCGAGCTTGGCGACTCCCTTCCAGCGAGGGCCGGGGACCACTTGCTCGACGTCGGTTGCGGGCTCGGGGGGCCGGCTCGCTACTTCGCCCGGCGCTTCGGTTGCCGGGTCAGCGGCATCGACGTGACTGGGCCGTTCATCGACGCCGGCCGGCGGCTGACGGAGTTGCTCGGGATGGGGGCAGTGGTCGACCTGCGACAGGGGGACGGTCAGGCCCTGCCATACGGCGACGGAACGTTTGACGGCGGCTACGCCCAGCACGTCACGATGAACGTGCCGGACCGGCCCTCCTTCTTCGGTGAGGCCTGGCGGGTGATCCGACCTGGTGGATTCTTCGCGATCACGGAACACGGCCGAGGAAACGCGGGTCCGACATACCACCCGGTGCCCTGGTCGGAGGACGGCCGGGGGGAGTTCCTCGTGACGCCCGAGGAGACCGTAGAACTCCTCGGCGCAGCGGGTTTCGTCGACATCGACGTCACCGACACCGGCCAGGACTACCTGCAGGGATACCGGGCGACCCTGGCAGTGGCGGAGCGTGGCGAACTGCCGGCCCTCGGCCTGCATGTGCTCATGGGGCCTGGGGCTGCTGAGAAGTCGCGCAACTCGGCCCGCAACATCGAGGAGGGCCGCACGCATCCGGTGAGGGTGATCTGCCGTAAGCCAGGATGAGGTCTGCGTCTGGGGTTGCTCGCCGGCCTGAACATCGAGTACCTGCGCGGCGACCCAACCGATCAACCGAGCGGGTCTCCGGGCCGACGGGCGGCGCTGATCGCGCACTGAAGGGCTGAGGACCAGATGGTCCTACCCCGAGGATCTCACCGCGGGTCGGCTGCTTGCTGCCGGACGAGGAGCACGAAAGGCCAACCTGGCCCGCCAGATGTTGCGCGTTCGAGCTCGATGTCCGCGTGAGGCAGGAGGCACCTTTCGGATCAAGAAGCGTGCGGGCTGTATCCGACTCGGTCGTTGACGGGTCGACCACACGGTCCTCGTCGCCGGGGCCGGCGGTGTTGGGCGCCCTGCTCAGATGGGTGGAGCTGAGGGGACTCGAACCCCTGCCTCCCACACTGCCAGGCCGTCATGATCGCGTTCAGGGCGGTTCGCAGCCGTTCCGTAAGCCCTTTGACCTGCGGCGTTCAACGACGGCGAACGCCGGCGCACGACCGCGAACGCGCGCCAACTGCAACCACAACTGCAACCAGAACACGCGGCCTCAAACCCTAGGACCAGGCGCTCGCGCCAGGCTCGCGCGGATCTGCATGTCGACACGTGATCGTGCCGCTGACGATGCCACGGCGACGTCGACGAGAGCCGCGTCCGGCGGAATGGAAGGCATCCAGCGCGCGCCTCGCCCGGCTCTCGGCCTCCTCCTCACGAGATCTGTCTTGCGCCTTTTGTCTGATGTCTGTAATATTACGGTCGTCAGACCATGAGGTGCGGTGACTCGAAGGGCAAGTGCGCCTGATCCAGCAGGTGGAGGAACGCATGGCTCGATACAGCAACGAGCACAAGGAGGAGACACGGCGGCGGATCATCGACAACGCCGGTCGCCGGCTCAAGCGCGACGGCATCGACGGCTCCGGCATTGCCGCATTGATGGCCGACGCCGGCCTGACCAACGGTGCCTTCTACGCCCACTTCGCGTCGAAGGAGGACCTCGTCGCGAGCGTCGTGCAGGAGGAGCTGCGACTGCAGTCCGTAAGCCTCAGCGGTCTGGCACCCAGCGCCGTCGGCGTCGAGCAGCTCGTTCGGGCCTACTTGTCACCGCAGCACCGCGATCACCGCGAGGCCGGCTGCCCCTCGGCCGCACTGCTCGACGAGATCGGACGATCGGCTGATACGACCAAGAACGCCTACACCGCGGGCACCAAGACCTTGGTCGACCAGATCGCCACTCGCCTCTCCCCCGACGCCCCGGAGTCAGCACGCGGCAGAGCGCTCATCCTCTTCACCCTGATGATCGGGACGCTCCAGCTCTCCCGAGCCGTGACCGATCCCGACCTCTCGGACGAGGCGCTCGCCCATGGTCTTCGGCAGGCCCTCGCGCTCCTCGGCGTCCAACACGTCGCCGATCCGCGACACAACCAACCAACAGGAGAACAGCGATGACTCAGCTAGCCGCACAGACCGCTCTCGTGACCGGTGCGAACCGTGGGCTCGGGCTGGAGTTCGTCCATCAGCTCCTCGAACGGGGCGTGGCCAAGGTGTACGCCGCAGCACGGGACCCCCAGGCGATCGTCGTCACGGACGCGCGAGTCGTGCCGCTCCAGCTCGACGTCACCGACGCCATGTCGGTGGCTCGGGCTGCCGAGGTGGCCGGCGACGTGAGCGTCGTTGTGAACAACGCCGGAATCTCCATGGCCGCGAGGGTCCTGGACGGCGACACCGCGCAGCTCCGGCGTGAGCTGGAGGTGAACCTCTTCGGACCGCTCGCGGTGACCTCGGCCTTCGCCGACCGCGTGGCCGCACGCTCCGGCGTGGTGGTCAATGTCGCCTCGGTCCTTGCGTGGCTCGCGCTCGGCGGCAGCTACAGCGTCTCCAAGGCAGCCCTGGGAAGCGCCACCGACTCGATGCGCCTCGAGCTCGCCCCGCGGGGCGTCCAGGTCGTCGGTGTGTACATGGGGTACGTGGACACCGACATGACCACAGGGGTCGACGCACCGAAGACCACGCCGGCGGAGGTCGTCCACCAGGTGCTCGACGGCATCGAGGCGGGCGCGCTGGAGGTCATGGCCGACGACCTGACCCGCGCCGTGCGGCGCGGTCTGCAGCAGCCGGTGGACGAGCGCTACGCGGCATTCCTTCCAGAAACGGCTTGAGCCGGCACACCACGAAACATCACATCCACAGGAGTTCACCATGAGCACGGCCAGCAACGAACCAGTCATCACGTCCTACGCCGAGGCGCCGGCCCGCACCGTCACCACCGCCGGCACCACCTACGCCTACCGGGAGCTGGGCCCGAAGGGCGGTATCCCCGTGGTCTTCTTCGTGCACCTCGCCGCGACCCTGGACAACTGGGACCCGCGCATCGTCGACGCGATCGCGAAGACCCGGCACGTGATCACCTTCGACCAGCGCGGTGTCGGCGCCTCGACCGGGACGGTTCCCGACACCATCGAAGAAGCCGCCGACCACGCCTACGAGTTCATCACCGCCCTCGGCTTCGACACGATCGACGTCTTCTCCTTCTCGATGGGCGGCATGATCGCCCAGGATCTGATCGTCAAGCACCCCGACCTGGTCCGCAGGCTCGTCCTGACCGGGACCGGACCGCGGGGCGGCAAGGACATCGACAAGGTCGTGGGCGTGACCTATTGGGACATTCTCCGCGCCACCCTGACCCGGTCGGACCCGAAGGAGTTCCTGTTCTTCAACCGCAACGCCGCCGGCAAGCCCGCCGCGAAGGCGTTCGTCAAGCGGCTCGAGGAGCGCACCGTCGACCGCGACCAGCCGATCGGCGTCAAGGCCTTCCGGACCCAGCTGAAGGCGATCCAGAAGTACGGCCGTTCGACCCCGTCGGACCTGTCGACATTCACCCAGCCGACCCTCATCGCCAATGGTGACAACGATCGCATGGTGCCGTCGGTCCTCTCCGAAGACCTCCACCGCCGCATCAAGGACAGCGAGCTGATCATCTACCCCGACTCGGGCCACGGCGGCGTCTTCCAGTTCCACGACAAGTTCGCCCCCGTCGCGGCCGCGTTCCTCAGCGACTGACCCGGCCGATCTGAGGAGAGAAGCCGAGACATGAGCACCACATCGTCGGGCCCGCAGGTGGGTGTGAAGAAGCACTTCACCTCCTCCATCCTGCTGTGGATGCGCACCGACCAGCCGCGCCAGACAGGGGATGGACCACTGGAAGGGTCCCCACTCGGGGATCATCTCCGCATCGCCGGGGCTGGAGGAGTACCGCCAGATCCACCTCGCGGAGGTCAATCCGGGGAGCTGGCCTGCCTTCGAGGGCGTCCAGACGCACATTCCGGACGACCGGCGGGCGGACGGGGTCGCGGAAGTCACCTTCCAGTCCGCACTCTCGCCGCTGAAGGGCCGCACTCAGACGAAGTTGGCATTCCAGGACGAGGTCAACGTCTTCCGGCGGACCTTGCTGTACGCCGGACTGCCGGGCACCTCCCGCTGGTACGAGGTAGCCGGTCCGGCGGAGACGGTCGGCGCGCGAGCCCTCGTGTACCTGCGCCGCAGGGACGGCGTCAGTGGCCGAGAGTTCCGGAAGGTCATCAAGAAGGAACTGGTCCCCGCGCTCGTCGGCACCGGTGTGCTGAAGGAACTGCGCACGCAGACCTTCCTGCCGTGGAACGAGAAGAGCTGGGACACACCGCACGTGGCCCACGACAACCCGCCCGACCAGCGCTTCCACGCCTCGCTCATCCTCGGGTTCGCCGACGCCGCCGCCCGCACAGCGTTCTTCCGAGGCCCTGAGGTCCAGCACCTGTCCGCGACGCTCGCTCGCATCGCCTCAGCGATTCATGCCTATGACGTCTCCGCGGCGCTGACCTTCGTCAAGGACGGCGAGATCCTTCCGCACCACGAGGAGTGATCCGGCCAGGCCGGACCCTGAATACCTGTCGATCGCCATATAATCGATCCCAGTGCCCTTCCGGGCGCGTTCCATGCGAACAGGAGCGACCGTTGGCGCGCTACAACAAGGAGCACAAGGAAGCGACGCGACGGCGGATCATCGAGACCGCCGGTCGTCGTTTCAAGCAGGACGGCATCGACGGGTCCGGCATCGCGACCTTGATGAGCGATGCGGGCTTGACGAACGGCGCCTTCTACGCGCACTTCGACTCCAAGGATGACCTCGTCGCGGCCGTGGTCGGCGAGGAGGTCGGTCGCCAGGCGACTGCTTTCGCCGAGTTGCCTCCTGGACGGGCCGGACTGGAGGCGTTCGTCAGCTGGTACCTCTCGCGCGACCACCGCGACCATCGCGACATCGGCTGCCCCTCCGCAGCACTGCTCGACGAGATCGGGCGCTGCGACAAGGAGACGAAGCGGGCCTACACGAAGGGCGCCACGACGATCCTGGACGAGATCAGCGCCCGGCTGGCGCCAGGGGATCCCGGCTCGGCGCGCGGAACGGCCCTCGCTCTCTACGCGATGATGGTCGGCACGATGCAGCTCGCGCGTGCGCTGTCTGACCGGGAGCTCTCCGACGCCGTGCTGGAGGAGGGCATCGGGTCTGCGCACGCCATGCTCGCCGGCGGACGCACCGCTGGCTGAAGCGCACCGAGTACGACGCAACAGGTTGCCTGCATCACTCGCACGCATGCCGGCATCGTGACCGAGTCGGGCGAGGGCCCGCCCGTCGGCGGGCCCTCGCGATGAACGGCGGTGACGACGTCGTCCGTCAGGCGTTGACGTCGACGACCGTCCGCCCGCGCACGGCTCCGGCGAGGACCTGTTCGGCGACCTTGACTGCCTGGTCGAGGGGCACCGTCGTCGTCATCGCTTCGAGCAGGCGCTCGTCGAGATGCTTCTCGAGCAGGGCCCATGCCTCGTCTCGGCTGCTCGTCGGAGCATTGACCGAGTCGATCCCGGCGAGGGTGACGCTGCGGAGGATGAACGGCGCGACGGATCCCTGGAAGTCCAGGCCTTGGGCGAGCCCGCAGTTGGCCACCACTCCCCCGTAACGGATCTGGCTGAGCACGTTCACCAACGTGTGGCTGCCGACGGTGTCGACGCCACCGGCCCATCGCTCACTTCGGAGCGGCGCCTGGGCCGGCTCGGAGAGCTCCGCGCGCGCAATGATCGTCGAGGCGCCCAGCCGGCGCAGGTACGCCTCCTCGGCCGGACGTCCGGTCGAGGCGTGCACCTCGTAGCCGAGCGCGGCCAGCAACGCGATCGCCACCGAGCCCACCCCACCGGCCGCGCCCGTGACGACGACCGGTCCGTCCTGCGGCTTCAACCCGTGCTGTTGCAGGGCCACGACACTGAGTCCAGCGGTGTACCCGGCCGTGCCGATCGCCATCGCCTGCCACGTGGTGAACCGGGGAGGAATCCGGGTGATCCACTCGGAGGGCACTCGGGCCTTCGTTGCGAAGCCGCCGTTGTGGTTCACGGCCAGACCCCACCCGTTGACGGCCACCGCGTCGCCCGGCCGGAACCCGGACTCGGGCGGGGCCTCGACGACGGTGCCGGCGAGGTCGATCCCCGCGACCACCGGGAAGCGCTCGACCACGGGTACGGCGCCGGTCACGCCCAGCCCGTCCTTGAAGTTGACCGCCGAGTACTCGACGGCGATGGTGACGTCGCCCTCACCGATGTCGTCGTCGGGGATCTCGGTGAGTTCGGCCCGCTGGCCGGACTCGTCCTTGAGGATCTGCACTGCTCTCATCAGCTCTCCATGAAAGGTTGGGTGGATCGGTGTGGCGACTCCGCGACACCGGATCAGGCGAGGCAGAAGCCGGCGTCGATCTTGAACTCGAGACCGGTGACGAAGCGGGCTTCGTCCGAGACGAGGAAGAGCACTGCGTTGCTGACGTCCTCGGCGTCGACCCACGGGGTCGGCATCGGGTTCAGGGTCGCGAACACCTCCGCTGCCTGGTCCCGCGTGGGGCTGTCGATGTCGGGCACGAAGAGCTTGTGCACGGCCTCGTTCTGCACCATCAGCGTGTCCGCGATGCTGGGGTTGACCGTGTTGACCCGGATCTTCTCTGCGGCGAGTTCGAGGGCCAGGACCCTCATCAGCCCGATGACCCCGGACTTCGCGGCGACGTAGTGGGCCATGTTCGGCATCGCCCGGATGCCGAGTGCTGAGCTGGTCAGCACGATCGAGCCGCCCACGCCTCCTGCCCGGATGTGCGGGATCGCCGCCCTGGCGGCGTGGTAGACGCCGGTGAGGTTGACGTCGATCATGTCCTGCCAGCTCTGCTCGGGCAGATCTTCGGCGGTGGCCGCCGAGAGGATCCCGGCGTTCGCCACCGCGATGTCCAGGCGTCCGAACTGCCTCGACGCCGTTCGACACGGCGGCGTCCAGGGCCGCGGTGGTCCCGGACGTCGGTCTGGCTCGCGATGATCTTGCGACCGAGACCCTCGACCTGCCTGACCGTCTCCTGGAGATCCGCCTCGCTCGCGAGCGCGTACGGCACGGAGTCGATCGAGTCGCACAGATCGACGGCGATGATGTCGGCTCCCTCCGAGGCGAGCCGCACCGCGTGCGCCCGCCCCTGTCCTCGGGCTGCCCCGGTGATGAAGGCGACCTTGCCCTCGACGCGTCCAGTCATGTCCTGCTCCTTGGTTGGTTGGTGGTGGGTGGGTCCTGCATCAGTTCTTGTTGGCGAACCCGGCGTCGACGGTCAGGGTCGTCCCGGTGACGTAGCGGCCGTCCTCGGAGACGAGGTAGAGGACCGCGTTGGTGACGTCGTCGACCGAGACGAGCCCGACCGGCAGGGCGTTGGTGACGTGGGCGACGAGCTCGGGATTCGCGTCGAGGAAGGCGTCGATCGACGGAGTGACGATCATGGGCGTCTCCACGCCGGTCGGATGCACGGTGTTCACCCGGATGGAGTGGGCCGCCAGGTTGTTCGCGTAGGACTTCATCAGCCCGACCAGCCCGTGCTTGGAGGCGACGTACGCGAGTGACCCCCGTGACGGACCGAGGATCCCGCGCAGGCCTGCGGTCGAGCTGGTCATCACGATGGCACCGCCGGCTCCGCGCTCGATCATCGACGGCACGACCGTCTCGAGGGTGTTGAAGACACCGGTGAGGTTGATGTCGATCGTGTCCTGCCAGGCTTCGTGCGGCTGGTCCACGGCGAACAGGGCAACTCCCGCGTTGGCGATGACGATGTCCACCGGACCGATCTCGGCAACGCCTGCCCGGAACGCCTCCGCGAGCTGCTGCTCGTCCCGGACGTCGGCCTCGAGGGCGATCACGCGACGCCCGATCGCCTCGACGGCCTTGCGTGTCTCGGCCAGGTCCTCGGACGTGGCCAGGTCGTAGCGCGCGGACGGCAGCTGCTTGCACATGTCCAGCGCGATGATGTCGGCGCCCTCCGCGGCCAGCCGCAGTGCATGGCCACGACCCTGCCCGCGGGCCGCCCCGGTGATGAACGCAACCTTGTTCTCGACTCGTCCCATGAGCTCTTCTCCTCGGTGTTCGAAATGAACGGGACGGGCCATCGGGGCCGGTTCCGTGAACATGTCTGGTGAGCGCCGAGCAGTCCGGCGCGGTCGTCGATCAGTGCACGAAGGCGTGGCCGTCGACCGCTCCGAAGGCCGCCCGGAGACGGTCGACGACGTCGGGATCCTCGATCGTCGGTGGTACCTGGACCGGTCCGCCGGTGGCGAGGTCGCGGAGCGTGCGGCGAAGGATCTTCCCCGAGCGGGTCTTGGGCAGCTGGTCGACGACGAGGACCGTGCGGAACGACGCGACGGCTCCGATGCGCTCGCGGACCATCGCAACCAGCTCGGCCGCCACCGCGTCCGGGGCTCGGTCGACGCCCGTCTTGAGCACGACCAGTCCCGTGGGCGACTCGCCCTTCAGCGGGTCGGGTGCGCCGATCACTGCGCACTCGGCGACATCGCGATGGGCGGCCAGCACTTCCTCCATCGCACCCGTGGAGAGCCGGTGCCCCGCCACGTTGATGATGTCGTCGGTTCGGCCCAGCACCCAGACGTCACCGTCCACGTCGACGTGCCCGGCGTCGCCCGTGCGGTACCAGCCCGGGAAGTCCTCCAGGTACGACGTCCGGTAGCCCTCGTCGTCGTCCCACAACGTGGGTGCGCAGCCCGGTGGAAGCGGTAGGCGGATGGCGAGGTTGCCGGTCTCGCCGGCGGCCAGCGGAGCGCCGGCGTCGTCGAGCGCGGCGACCTCGAACCCCGGGCTCGGGCGTCCCCCGGAGCCCGGCTTGAACGGGGTCAGCTCTCCACCCCGGAACCGGGCTGTGATCGGCCAGCCGGTCTCGGTCTGCCACCAGTTGTCGATGACCGGCCGGTCGAGCCGCTCCTGCAACCAGGTCGCGGTCGGGGGGTCACAGCGCTCGCCGGCCAGGAACACCGCCTGCAGCGAGGACAGGTCGCGTTGCTGCCATCAGGTCCAGCTGCGGATCCTGACGCCTGATCGCCCGAATGGCGGTGGGCGCGGTGAAGAGGATGTCGACCCGGTGCCGCTCGATCACCCGCCAGAACGCGGCAGCGTCCGGCGTGCCGACCGGCTTGCCCTCGTACATCACCGAGGTGAGCCCGGCGAGCAGGGGTGCATAGACGATGTAGGAGTGTCCGACCACCCACCCGACGTCGGACGCGGCCCAGATACACGTCCCCTTCGCCGAGTCCGAAGATCGTCGGGATCGAGGCCGCGAGAGCGACCGCGTGCCCGCCGTTGTCGCGGACGATGCCCTTCGGTCGGCCCGTCGTACCGGAGGTGTGCAGGATGTAGAGCGGATCCGTCGCCTCGACCGGCACCGGATCGTGCGGGCTCGCGGCCGCCTCGGCCGCCAGCAGGTCGTGGTCCCGACCCGCGCAGCAGCGACGCGTGGGCTTGCGGGCGCTGGAGCACGAAGCACGCCTCGGGGCGATGGCGCGAGAGGGCGAGCGCCTCGTCGAGCACCGGCTTGTACTCCACCACCCTGCCCGGCTCCAGCCCGCAGGATGCCGCGATCACGACGCGCGGGGACGTGGCGTCGATCCGCGCCGCCAGCTCGGAGGCCGCGAACCCACCGAACACCACCGAGTGAACCGCGCCGAGCCTGGCGCACGCCAGCATCGCGATCGCCGCTTCCGGCACCATCGGCATGTAGATGACGACCCGATCGCCCCGCGTCACCCCCACTGCGGCGAGGGCCCCGGCCAGCTTGGCGACGCGGTCGCGCAGCTCCCGGTAGGTGTGGGTGACGATCTCACCAGTCATCGCGCTGTCCCAGACGAGCGCCGGCCGGTCACCGGCGCCTGCGTCCACGTGACGATCCAGGCAGTTGTAGCTGGTGTTCAGCCGGCCGCCGGGAAACCAGCGACCGTACGGTCCGCCGGCTGCGTCGAAGACCTCCGACCACGGCGCTGTCCCACGCGATGCGCGCGGCCTGCCTGCCCCAGTAGCCGAGCGGGTCGTCCCGCCAGCCCTGGTAGAGGCTGCCGTGGTCGGTCATCGAGACGCTTCCGCGTCGCCGGGCGCTGAGGAACCGGTTGACCTGCGCCGCAACGGTCGCCGGGTGCTGCTGGTGGGGCGCGTGGCCGGCCTGGGGGTAGATCGCCAGCTGCGCGTTCGGCAGTTCCCGGTAGAGCAGCCACTCGTTCTTCACGGGGAAGAAGTGGTCGTCGTCGCCGTTGACGATCAGCGTCGGCTGACGCAGGTCGGCAAGCCGCGCGTAGTGGTCGGTCTTGCCGCCCATGAAGTCCAGGATCAGGCCGACCATGGCCTGGATGGTCTCGGCCGAGACCAGCGGCTCCCGGTCGGTCCGCAACGCATGGCGCTCGATGTAGGCCTGGGTCTCGGCCTCACGGCCCTCCGCGAAGAACAGGTAGCGGACGTCCTCGAAGGAGTACTCGGGCTTCAGGGCGATCTCGAAGACGATGTCCGTGGGCGGGTCGGTCTCCGCGTTGCCACCCGGGCCCGTCCCGATGAGCACGACCTTGCGCACCAGCGCAGGCTCAGCCAAGGCGATGGCCTGGGCGACGAAACCGCCCATCGAGAAGCCGAGGACGTCGACGGTGTCATGGCCCAGTGCGCGCACGAACGAGGCCGCGTTGCGCGCCTTGTCGTCGACGCTCGTCGCGGGCGCTCCGGTCGACGAGCCGACCCCCGCGTCACTGAACAGGATCACGTGCCGCTCCTCGGCGACCGCGTCGACGAAGGCCGGGTCCCAGTCGTCCAGGGTCCCCCGGAACCGGTGCAGGAACACCAGCGGCGTCGTGTCCACCGGCTGGTCGGGGCCCAGTTCCCGGTAGGCGTACCGCACCCCGTCCACCTCGACGTACTTCGTCTCGATCTCCACCGAGCGGTAGACCGCCGACGATCCGATCGGTCACTGAAGAGCTCACAACGCACCTCGTTCACTTGACAGCTGGCAGTGAAGCGAATGTAACGCTCGTCACTACCATGATGCAAGTCACTACGATCATGGAATTTACTTGTGATGCGTCCGGTGACCGCCGTGCCTTGCGATCAGGCGCGAAAACCGCGCACGAGACGCGGCTCCGCTAGACTTCCATCATGGAACGCACCAGCTTCGAAGGCATGAGCTGTCCGGTAGCACTCGCGCTGGAGCGCGTCGGCGAGTGGTGGAGCATCCTGATCCTGCGGGACGCCACGCACGGGCTCACGCGGTTCGAGCAGTTCCAGAAGAGCCTGGGCATCTCCCCAAATTCCCTGTCGCGGAGGCTCGCCGCCCTGGTCGATGCCGGACTCCTCGAACGGCGCCGTTACAACGAACGCCCTCCGCGCGACGAATACGTGCTCACCGAAGCCGGGCACGCCTTCCGCCCCGTGCTGACCGCCCTGTATGCGTGGGGCAACCAGCAGTACCCCCCGAGGAGGTCAACGTCCGTCTTGTCGACGCCGAGACCGGCGAGGACGTGGATCCGGTCCTGGTGGACCGCTCGACCGGCAAGCCGCTGGACGACGAGCACACGGCATTCCTGCCCGGACCGGCTGCCGACGATCGGCTCCGGGCCGTGCTCGAGCGTCGCGCAGGTCGCGCATCGTGAGTCAGGCAAGCCAGCGGGGCAGGGGCGGCTGATCCGCCCCCAGCCTGACCGGTCGCCTCACCGGAATCGCGCTTACGTGGCGAGATGCTCCGCAAGCGATGCCATCGCCGCCTCGAGCAGCGTCGGCAACGACGCGTCTGGCGACTCGAGCCATTGCTCGTACGCCGTCAGGGCCAGCGCCAGCGACACGTGGCCGACCGTCCTCGGCATCAGGTCGTCCGCCTCGAGTCCGCGTCGGTCGGCGACGTAGTCCGCGATGACGGCGCGCCACTCGGCGTACCGAAGGACCGAGTGCGCCTGGAGTGCGGGGGTCTCGGAGGATCAGCCGCATCCGGTCGCGGTGGGGCGGCTGGGCGTCCTCGGGGAACTCGTTGAACGCGAGCACGCCGCGGTGGACCGCCTCGTGCAGCGGGAGGTCGGTCGGCATGCCGGCGAGGATCTGGCGGAAGCCGTCGAGGGTCCGGTCGAACTGCCCCCACGGGATGTCGTTCTTCGAGGAGTAGTAGCGAAAGAGCGTGCGGCGGCCGACCCCGACCTCAGCGGCGATCGCGTCGAGCGTGGTCGCCTCGAAACCCCGTTCGGCGAACAGCCGGAAGGCCGCCTGCTCGATCGCGGCGTGCGAGGTGGCCTCGGGGCGCCCGGCCGCGGAGCGCCGGCCAGCTGCGGACATCGACAGAACCTTCCGTCATCGAGCTCTTCCATTATGGCCACCGAGTGCATTTATTGTGTGACCTCGACCACGCCGCCCCGAGAGGAGACCCGCCATGAACCAGACCCAGACCACCAGTCCCGAGTCCACCGACGCCAGCCGACGAGCCGATCCTCGCCGAGGACCTCATCGAAGAGGTCTCGATCGACGGCATGTGCGGCGTCTACTGAGGCCGGCGACCGTGATGCTCGACGAGGCCTGGACGCTGTCGCCCTCGGTGGCCCTGCGCCCCGAGCCGTTCGGCGCGCTCGCCTACCACTTCGGCAACCGCAAGCTGACCTTCCTCAAGCGGCCCGAGCTGGTCGCTGTGGTCCGCGGCCTCGCTGAGCAGCCCGACGTCCGGAGCGCGCTGACCGCGGCCGGCGTACCCGAGCCGCCAGCACGCGGCGTACGTCGAGGCGCTGCGCGGGCCTGGCCGCGACCGACATGATCCGACCCGCGCAGCCGCAGAAGGAGCCGCATGACCGCCGTCCAGGAGCGCCCGACCACCGGCATCGCTGGTCGCAGCAGTTCGAGTACGGCCTCGACGCCCCGATCTGCCTGACCTGGGAGCTCACCTACGCCTGCAACCTGGAGTGCGCGCACTGCCTGTCGAGCAGCGGCCGCCGTGACCCGCGCGAGCTGACCACCGAGCAGTGCGAGGCGGTGATCGACGAGCTGCAGCGGATGCAGGTGTTCTACGTCAACATCGGCGGCGGCGAGCCGACGATCCGGCCGGACTTCTGGCACCTGCTGCGAGTACGCCGTCGACCACCAGGTCGGCGTGAAGTTCTCCACCAACGGCGTGCGGATCACCCCCGAGCGCGCCCGGTTCCTGGCCAGCACCGACTACGTCGACGTGCAGATCTCGCTGGACGGCGCGACCGCCGAGGTCAACGACTACGTCCGCGGGCCCGGGCTCGTACGACATGGCGCTGACCGCCCTGCAGAACCTCCAGGACGCCGGCTTCAAGGACGCGAAGATCTCGGTGGTCTGCACCCGGCAGAACATCGGCCAGCTCGACGAGTTCAAGGCCCTCGCCGACCGGTTCGGCGCCACCCTGCGCCTGACCCGGCTGCGTCCGTCGGGTCGCGGCGCCGACGTGTGGGACGAGCTGCACCCCCTGCCGGAGCAGCAGCGCGAGCTCTACGACTGGCTGATGGCCCACGGCGAGGACGTGCTGACCGGTGACTCCTTCTTCCACCTCGCCGCGTTCGGCGAGGCCCTGCCCGGCTCAACCTGTGCGGCGCCGGACGGGTGGTCTGCCTGATCGACCCGGTCGGTGACGTCTACGCCTGCCCGTTCGCGATCCACGACAACTTCCTGGCCGGCAACCTGCTCGACCGACGGCGGCTTCCAGCAGGTCTGGCAGACCTCCGAGCTGTTCCAGGAGCTGCGCTCGCCGCAGACCGGCGGCGCCTGCGCGTCGTGCACGTTCTATCGACTCCTGCCGCGGCGGCTGCATGGCCGCCAAGTTCTTCACCGGCCTCCCCCTCGACGGGCCCGACCCCGAGTGCGTCCAGGGGTACGGCGAGACGGCCCTCGCCGGCGACCGCGTCGATCCCGGCACCCAGCCAGGACCACTCCAAGGCCAACGCCCACCCGCAACCAGCCGGTGATGCTGCAAGCTGCTCGACCCGGCCGCCGGTCTCCGCGTGCGCAGAGAGCCCCCTCGCCGGCTTCACCCCTGACCTCCAGACCACCGACACGACGCCGAGACCGAGGCACCATGCTCAAGCCCGAATGGCTCGAGAACCCCTGGAAGCAGAACCCCTGGTTCGAGTCCGTCGCCGTCGCCCAGGAGCGCGCCCGCAAGCGCCTCCCCGCGCCGGTGTACGGCGCCCTGGTCGCCGGGTCCGAGCGCGGCCAGAGCATCGCCGACAACGAGGCGGCCTTCACCGAGCTCGGTCTCGCTCCGCATGTCGCCGGCCAGCAGGCGCGAGCGCTCCCAGGCCACGACCGTGATGGGCCAGGAGATCTCGCTCCCGGTGATCATCTCCCCCACCGGCGTGCAGGCCGTGCACCCCGACGGCGAGGTCGCCGTCGCCCGGGCCGCCGCCGCCCGCGGGACGGTCATGGGGCTGTCGAACTTCGCGTCCAAGTCCGTCGAGGAGGTCACCGCGACCGGGGCGACGACGTTCTTCCAGATGTACTGGACCGGCGACCGCGACGTGATGATCCAGCGCATGGAGCGCGCCCAGGCGGCCGGCGCCAAGGGCCTGATCGCCACCCTGGACTGGTCGTTCTCGATGGGCCGCGACTGGGGCAGCCCCGAGATCCCCGAGAAGGTCGACCTCAAGACCATGGTCCGGATGGCACCCAAGGTCGCCACCAAGCCACGCTGGCTCTACGCAGTTCGCCAGATCCGGCCAGGATCCCCGACCTGACCGCCCCGAACCTCGCTCCGCCCGGAGGCGCCGCACCCACGTTCTTCGGCGCCTACTACGAGTGGATGACCACACCCCCGCCGTCGTGGGAGGACGTCGCCTGGATGCGCGAGCAGTGGACCCAGATCAGCGGGATGCCGTTCATGCTCAAGGGCGTCTGCCGCATCGACGACGCCCTGCGAGCCGTCGATGCCGGGGTCACCGCCATCTCGGTGTCCAACCACGGCGGCAACAACCTCGACGGCACCCCGGCCGCGATCCGCATGGTGCAGCCCATCGCGTCGCAAGGTCGGCGACCAGATCGAGGTCGTCATGGACGGCGGCATCCGCCGCGGCAGCGACGTCGTCAAGGCAGTCGCCCTCGGCGCCCGCGCGGTGATGATCGGCCGCGCCTACCTGTGGGGCCTGGCCGCCAACGGCCAAGCCGGGGTCGAGAACGTCCTCGACGTCCTGCGCGGCGGCATCGACTCCGCGCTGCTCGGGCATGGGGCACTCCTCGATCCACGACCTCAGCCCCGACGACCTGGTCATCCCGGCAGGGTTCCACCGCGAGCTCGGCGTCTGACCATGTCCAGCCATGGGCGCGAGCTGGCCGAGGTCGCCTGGACCGAGCTGCCCGAGCGCCCGCTCGTCCTGGTCCCGGTCGGCTCGACCGAGCAGCACGGCCCGCACCTCCCGCTGGAGACCGACACCCTGATCGCGACCGCCGTCGCGCGCGAGCTCGCCGAGCGCCTCGGCGGGTACGTCGCCCCGGCGGTCGCATCGGCGCCAGCGGCGAGCACCAGGGCTTCCCCGGCGTGCTCTCGATCGGCACCGACGCCCTGCGACTGCGTGCTGGTCGAGCTGGTCCGCTCGCTGTCGCTGTGGGCCGGACGAGTCGTGCTCGTCAACGGGCACGGCGGCAACCTCGAGGCGGTCACACGGCGCCGTCGAGCAGCTGCTCGACGAGGGCCACCAGGTCGCCTGGGTCCCCTGCGCTGTCGCGAGGTGACGCCCACGCCGGCCACACCGAGACCTCTCTGCTGCTGCACCTGGCGCCGTGGCTCGTCCGCCTCCACCGCGCCGCAGGCTGGCAACACCCGCCCGATCGCCGAACTGCTGCCCGCGCTGAGGGCGCACGGCGTACGCGCGGTCGTCGCCCAACGGCGTCCTCGGCGACCCCACCGGCGCGACCGCCGCCGAGGGCGCCGAGCTGTTCGAGCAGATGGTGGAGACTGCCGCGACGTGGACTTTGAACGCGTCGCCCTGGTCACCGGTGCCGCCCGCGGCATCGGTGCCGCCACAGTCGCCGAGCTGTGCCGACAGGGGTACGCCGTCACCGCGCTGGACGCCTGCAGCGGAGGCGACGTGCCCCCGGCGTCGGCTACCCGATGGCCACACCCGACGACCTCGACCAGCTCGCGCACGCGTTCCCCGACCAGGTGCTCGCCGTCGAGTCCGACGTCCGCGACCGCGAGGCCCTCGACTCCGCGGTCAACGCGACCCTCGTCCGGTTCGGACGTCTCGACGCCGTCGTCGCAGCTGCCGGAGTCGTCGTCGGCGGACTGTCCCAGTGGGAGACACCCGACGAGCACCTGCGGACCCTGATCGACATCAACGTGCATCGGCGTGTGGAACACCGCCGCCGCGACCATCCCCGCGATGCTCGCCGGGCCCGACCCCGGCGCGGTGCCGCTTCGTCGCCATCGCCTCCGCGGCCGGCGAGCGTGGCCTGTACAACCTGACCGGCTACATCGCCAGCAAGCACGCCGTCATCGGCATCGTCCGAGGACTCGCCGCCGACCTCGTCGGCACCGGCGTCACCGCGGTCGCCGTCGCCCCGGGCTCGACCGGACACCCCCATGCTCGCGGCCACCGCCGACCTCTACGACACCACGCCCGAGGACCTCGCCGCCCACCAGGGCATCCGCCGGCTGCTCGAACCCGAGGAGATCGCCGCCACCATCGCCCTGTGCTGCTCCCCCGCCGGCGCCGCGCTCAACGGATCCGTCGTCCGCGCCGACGGCGGCTTCCGCGGATGACCCTGCCCCACGGGTTCCGGGTCCGGCTGCGCTCGCGGCGTCCTGCAAGCGGACGGGGGCCGGCTGCTGGTCGGGGGATCTCCCCTGACCGCGATGCGACTGACCGGCCGCGCGCACGCCATGCTCGCCGCCGGCGGCGTCACCGTCACCGATGCGGCGAGCTGCGCATCTGGCCGACCGGCTCCTGGCCACCAACCTCGGCGTACCCGACCTCGCGCGCAGCTACCGGCGTCGCCGACGCACGAGCTCACCGTCGTCATCCCGGTGCGCGACCGACCCGACCAGCTCGACCGCAGCGCTCGCCGCGCTGCGCCCGCTGCGCTGCGTCGTCGTCGACGACGCCTCACTCGCGCCCGAGCGCGGTCGCGGAGGTCGCGCGCGGCGACACGGCGCCGAGCTCGTCGTGCTCGGGCGAACGTCGGCCCCGCAGGCGCACGCAACGCGGGACTGGCCACCGTCACCACGCCGTACGTCGCCTTCGTCGACTCCGACGTCGAGGTCGCCGCTGCCGACCTGCTCCTGCTCGCCCGACACTTCGCCGATCCCGCAGTCGGTCCTCGTCGGGCCGCGGGTCACCGGCGTCGCCCGGTCCGCACGACCGCGCTGGTTCGAGCGGTACGACGCCGCAGCCTCGTCCCTCGACCCTCGGCGACCGTCCCGGGCGTCGTGCGGCCGGCGCCGCCGTCGCCTGGCTGCCGAGCGCCTGCCTGGTCGCACGCACCGAGCCCTCGGCGGCGGCTTCGACCCCGACCTGCGCGTCGGCGAGGACGTCGACCTCGTCTGGCGCCTGGTCGAGCTCGGCGCACCGAGTGCGCTACGACCCCACGTGTCGAAGCGGACCACGACGCCCGGCCGACGATCGAGCGGCTGGCTCGGCCGCAAGTTCTTCTACGGCAGCGGCGGCGCCGAACTGGCCGCACGTCACGGCGACCGGCTCGCACCCGCCGTCCTGACTCCGACCTACGCCGTCGCCGCTGCCGCGCTGTTGTTGCGCCGGCGGTGGTCTTGGCCCGTGGCCGGGTTGGCGGTCGCTCTCGGCTGGCGAAACCTCCGCAGGACACTGCCGGAGTCGGTCGACACCGACCTGATCGCGGCACGACTCGCAATCCGCGGACTGGGTTGGGCCGTTCGGCAGGAGGCGTCGTTGCTTCTTCGACACTGGTGGCCCCTCACAGCCCTCGGCGTGGTCGCGTCGCGGCATGCTCGGCGCGCCCTCTCGACCGCTCTTGTCATCGACTTCCTCGTCCTCCTCGCCGAGGAACCGAAGTCCCGTCGTGAGCCCGGGACCTACCTGGTCGGACGGCGTCTCGACGACCTTGCCTACGGCGCCGGACTCTGGTGGGGGGCCGTCCGCGCGCGATCGTGCCGAGCGCTCCTGCCGCGCCGACCGGGTCCATAGGCACACCTCGACCGTCGCCGAGAACCACGCGCGCACGCCGACCCCGCGTGTCGGACTGCGACCGTCCGCTGCGGGCAAGGCGCTAACGACGACTGCGCGCCAGGGTGGCAGATGCACTGGGCAATCGACCCAGAGGTCGTGGCCAAAGCGCCGCCGAAACGACGTCCACGCAGGGCTCAGCTCGTGCCCTGATATCCCGGCGTGTCCAGATTCGTGTACGCGACCTCGACAGCCCTAGTGCCACGGGCCGTGAGCCAGGGCCGTGCGCCGGCTGCTGACAGATGCGGACAAGCAGCGGTCGAGAGACGCCAAAGGCGGTTCCCGGATTTCTCCGGAAACCGCCTTTGACCTGCTGTTTCACTTTGTAGCGGGGGCAGGATTTGAACCTGCGACCTCTGGGTTATGAGCCCAGCGAGCTACCGAACTGCTCCACCCCGCGTCGGTGATCCCAAGGTTACTGGGTCAGCCCCCAGCACTCAAAATCGCGGTGAGTATTGGGCTCGGGCTGGTTCCGCCGGCCGGCGGGATGGGCGCGCAGGGATCGAAGGGGATCGAGGTGAGTTCCTCGCCGGGCAGTGGCGTCCGGGCTCGGCAGCACGCTGGGCGACGGGGCCACCTCCTCGGTCGGCTCGCAGGACGGCGCGTCGATCGGATCGGGGACGGGCTCGGCGTCGGTGACGGGCTCGGCGCGGTGACGGCGGGTCGGTGACGGAGCTCGGCGTCGGTGACGGAGTCGGGCTCGGCGTCGGAGACGGAGTCGGGTCGGCGTCGGAGACGGAGTCGGGCTCGTCGTCGGAGACGGAGTCGGGCTCGGCGTCGGAGACGGAGTCGGTGGACGGAGTCGGGCTCGGGTCGGAGACGGAGTCGGGCTCGGCGTCGGAGACGGAGTCGGGCTCGGCGTCGGAGACGGAGTCGGGCTCGGCGTCGGCGTCGGGCTGGGAGTCGGGCTCGGCGTCGGCGTCGGAGCTCGGGTGTCGGGCTCGGCGTCGGCGGATGCGTGGGCGGCAACGTAGGCGGCTGGGTGGGCGGGTCCTTCGGCGGGTGGGTCGGCGGCAGTGTCGGCAGGGGGCCGTCCGCCGAGGTGGTGGTCCCGTCCGGCTGGTCATCCTTGGGGGCGGGGTCCGGCTGGTCGGGGGTGGTGCTGGTCGGCACGATCACGGGGTCACCGATGTCCCCGAAGCCGTTGACGTCGAACTGTTCCTTCCAGGAGAGAACCAGGGCGAGGTAGTCGACCGAGTGGTTGTAGGACAGGATCGCGGCACGCAAACCGGACTCGGTGGCCAGATCCCGGCCGCCGAAGCACAGGTAGGCGGCCGCCGAGCCAGCGGCGTCCTCCATGTCTTGGGGGTCGCGGACCCCGTCACCGTCGAGGTCGACCCCAAACCGGATCCAGGTGCTCGGGATGAACTGCATCGGCCCCACGGCCCGGTCCCAGGTGGAATCGTCGTCGTACAGGCCGTCGTCGGTGTCACGGATCGCTGAGTACGGGTTGCCGTCGAGAAGCGGTCCGAGCACGGCCGGTGTGGCCCGGTGCTTGGTGTCGATGTCGCGCCCGGCTAGGTTCCCAGACTCGACCTGGCCGATCGCCGCGAGCAACGACACCTCGAGATGACAACTGTCGGGCACCGCCTCGGCCGCCCTCCGATAGGCGGCCAGCACCACGCTGGAGACCGACGTGCCCGCGCTGGCAGCTCGAGCAACCATCTTCCCCGAACCACGCGCCACGCCGGACTCGACCACGATCGGAGGCGGAAAGTGGCTGGGCACCGACACGGAAGCAGGCGGTTGTACGGCGGTCGACTGGGCCAGGTTGGCGACCCCGGCACTTGGTGAGCGCGCGGGTGCGGGCGCTGTCAGGAGAAGTGCCCCCGACAGCGCCACCAGACAGATCTCGCGCCGCATCCGTCCATCATCCGTTAGGCACTCGTTCCTGGCCACCCCAGAGTCGCTGAATGCCATGGGAAAATCATGGCGAAGTAGCCTTCTCGGGCCGGCCCGGCGCTACGGGCTTCGCGCGTCGGACTCTCCGTCGGACTCTCGGTCGGACTCTCCGTCGGAGCGTCGGTCGGGTTGTCCGTCGGGTTCTCGCTCGGCGTGGGTTTCTTCTTGGACGCCCGGACGGCGTCGTCGATCGCCTTCTGCCCGAGTTCCATCTGTCGACCCCACTCCTCGAGATCGCCGGCCGCGAGCGCCCTTGTCGGCAGCCTCGAACGCCGCCTGCGCATCGTTGAGGTAGCCCTGCACCTCGGCGGACGTGCTGCCGCCCGGGGTGCCATCGGGTTCCTCGGCGCCGGGATCCTCGGGGGACGGCGTCTCCCCGAGCAGCTGCCCCAGCGCTGCCGGCAGGTTGGTATCGATGCCGACCTTCTCGCCACCGAACGAGACGATGATGAACCTGAGGATCGGGTAGGACGCCTCGACCCCGCTGCGCAAGGTGTAGACCGGCTGCACATAGAGCAACTGTCCGCCCACGGGGATCGTCAACAGGTTGCCGTAGACCGGTTTCGTGTCACCCAGGCTGTACGGCGCCAGCTGGTTCTTGACCACGTCGTCGTTGGCGAAGGCGTTCGCGACCTGACCGGGTCCGGCGATGTTCTGAGCCGGCGACCGCAGCACCCGGATCTTCCCGTAGTTCTCGGGATCCGTCGCGTCGCTGTCGACAGCCATGAACGCGACCAGGTTCTGGCGCTTGTTCGGCACGTAGACCGACGTCATCGAGTACGTCGACCCCGTGGGCGCCTTCGTGACCGAGTCGGGAACGTCGACGAACATCCGGTACGGCGGCTGCAGCTGGCTGGGCGCGTAGGGATCCTGCGGCACCACCCAGCGGTCGTTGCTCTCATACCAGTCGTTGGCGTCGGTGACGTGGTAGCGAGCGAACTGGTAGCGCTGCACCTTGAACAGGTCCTCGGGGTAGCGCAGGTGCGCCATGAGGTCCGGCGAGATTTCGCTCTTCGGCTGCACGGTCCCGGGGAACGCGCCCATCCAGGCGTTCAGCATCGGGTCGGACTCATCCCACTCGTAGAGTGACACGGTGCCGTCGTACGCGTCGACCGTGGCCTTGACCGCGTTGCGCATGTAGTTGATCTCGTCGGTCGGAAGCGCCTGGAACTGGTTGTCGGAGGCCAGCGAGTCCGAGGTCATCTCCTCGAACGACTCCTTGTCGGACAGCGGGTAGCGGTCGGTGGTCGTGTAGCCGTCGAGGATCCACACCACCCTGCCGTCGACGACCGCGGGATAGGGGTCTCCGTCGACGGTGAGCCAGGGGGCGACCTTCTCGACGCGCTGAGAGGGGTCTCGGTCGTAGAGGATCTTGCTGGCGTCGTTGACCTGCGAGGAGAGCAGGATGTTGGGATCCCCGAACTTCACGGCGTAGAGCAGCTGGTGCCACAGGTTGCCCAGTCCGACGCCCGCCTTCCCGTCGTAGGTCGTGGTGCTGCCCTCGGAGCCGTCGCTCGCGTCGGGAAGGTCGAACTCGACGTCGGCGCCGCCATCGGCCTTGCCGACGATCGAGTAGTCGGGGCTCTGCTCACCGAAGTAGACCCGGCCCTCGTAGCCCTCCCCGTCGCTCGTCAGGGCACCCTTCGGGGGTAGGTCGAACTCGGCCCACTGCTGATCGTCGTCACCCTCGATCGGCTGGTTCCCAGCGTCGCGCTGGTTGCCGTAGGAGGCGATCAGGCCATAGCCGTGGGTGTAGACGGTGTGCAGGTTGGACCAGTTCTTGCTGCTCTCCGCCAGACCGGTCTGGTCGAGCTCGCGCACGCCCATCACCAGAGCCCGGTCGGTGCCGTCGATGGGGTAATGGTCGACGTCGAGCACGGGCGCGACCGAGTAGTAGCCGGTCACCTGCTGTTTCTGTTCGAAGGTCTGCTGGAGCAGCTTCGGATCGGCCAGCGGCACCGAGGACGTTGCCTGGCTCAGAGTCGCCAGGTCGACAGTCTGCGAGTCACTTCCATAGGTGGCCACCTCCACGTCCTCGAGGTCGAACGCCGCCCGGGTCGCCTCGATGTTGCGCGCGACGTACGACGCCTCCTTGACCCGCTCCGACGGGTCGACCTGGAGCTGCTGGACGATTCCGGGCCAGATCAGCCCGAGCAGGATGGCCGACAGCACGAACAGGCCAAGTCCCACCGACGGCAGCATCCACGTCCGCCGCCACACGTTGAGGAACAACAGCAGAGCACAGATGACGGCGATGCCCAACAGGATGCTCTTGGCGGGCAAGACGGCGTTCTCGTCTGTGTAGGTCATGCCGTCGATCAGCTGCCCGGATCCGGTGAGGACGTCGAACCGGTCCAGCCAGTAGTCGGCGGCCTTCGCCAGCATGAAGATGCCCAGCAGCACAGACAGCTGCGCCGCCGCCGCTCCGGAGATCCGGTCGTGGGCGGACTGGAGGCGGATTCCGCCGTACAGATAGTGCACCACCGCGGCCGCCATCAGGGACACGATCGCGAGCGTCATCGTGAAGGACACGACGAAGTGCCACCAGGGCAGGTCGAAGACATAGAAGCCGATGTCGTGGTCGAAGTAGGGGTCATCGGCGCCGAACGAGCCTCCGTTCCGCCAGAGCATGAAGTTGCGCCACTCCCCCGCCCCCGAGGTGCCGGCGAAGGCACCCATCAGCAACGAGATGCCGAGCAGGAGCCACCGCCGGATCGGGTGCACCGCTTCGCGGTAGCGATCCAGGCTGGTCTGCTCCGCAGACGCCGGGCGGAAGATCGGCCGGTAGCGGAACGCCACCGCCATGCTGGCCCCGACCCCGAGCGCCATCACCAGGCCGAATCCGAGGAACAGTCCGACCCGGGTCCACACCAGCCGTGTGAAGACAGACGAGTAGCCCTCCGAGGCGAACCACAGCCGCTCGGTCCAGAACGAGGAGAGCCCGGTCAGGATCAGGAAGCCGACGACGATCACGCCGGCACTGATCAGCAGGGCGCGCGAGCGACCAGGTGGGCGTTCGACGGTCCGTCGTTGTTTGGGTGTCTCTTCGTCGAAGAGTCCACTCATGAGTCGTCCTCCAGGGTGGTGGTCAGGAGCTCGAGCAGCTCGGGCACGAGGTCGGCGCCCCCGACGACCGACTGGTCGTCGTCATGCGCACGCATCCGCAGGGCACAGTACGTCGCCCCGGCGCGGGTGGCTCCCGCCACGATCCGCACCTCCTGACGCAGGGGGTGCTGCCGGGCGAACTCGACCGCGGCGGCGGCCTCGTCAGGCAGTTCGGCATCAACCTCGGGGGGCAGCACCAGCCGCTCGACCACGGCGGCGCAGCCCGAGACGTCCGGCGGCCAGCCGATGGACTCCAGCACGCTCTCGAGCTCGGTCTCGGCGGGCAGCTGGTCCTGCTCGACGGGGGTCAGCGAGCCTTCGGCGCTGGCCTCGTCGAGGCCCATCGCCGCAGCCAGCTCAGGCTCGTGCTCGACCAGCCGGGCGGTGTCGACCAGCGCGTACAGCCGCGCGGGCTGGTCCCAGCCGGCCGTGGCAGTGTGTGACTCGATCTCGAGTACGGCGGCCGCGAGCGCCGGGTCGACGTCGAAGAGGTCGTCCATCAGTTCTCCTCGCAGGTCGGCAGCGACGCGTCCGGATCCTTGACCCAGGCCGCGATCGACTGCCGCGCTTCGTGCATCGTGGTCGCCTTCACCAGCCGCATGCCCTCGTTGGGGGCGCGCGTGGCGTCGGCACAGTTGTCGGCCGGCACCAGGAACAGCTCGGCACCTGACTGCCGGGCGGACACCACCTTCTGCTGGATGCCACCGATCGGGCCGACCTTGCCGGTGGCGTCGATGGTGCCCGTGCCGGCAACGATCTGGCCGCCGGTGAGCGATCCAGGGGTGAGCGTGTCGTAGATCGCCAGAGAGAACATCAGTCCCGCGCTCGGTCCGCCGATGTCCTCGGGAATGTCGACGGAGACCTGGAAGGGGAAGAGGAAGCCGGGTCCGGACGTCACCCCAACGCGCAGGTCGCCGTCGACGACCCGGGGCTTGACGACGACGGTGACCGGCTTGCCGTCGCGGCGGACGAGGAACGTCACACTGTCCCCGGCCTCGCTCTTGCCGACCTCGTCGACGACCTGTTGGGACTTGGTGATGCTCTGCCCGTTGACCTTCAGGATGACGTCGCGGACCTTGAGCTTGCCGTCGGCGGGCAGCCCTTTCTCCACATTCAGCACCTCGACGATCGGCTTCACGTCGTACCCGAGCTCATTCAACGCGACCGCGGTGGCGGCATCTTGCGAGGACACCATCTGGATCGCCGACTCGGTCTCGGACTGCTCGGCCGTCTCGTCCTCGCCGTACACCGCGTCGTAGGGATAGACGGCCTCTTCCGGATCCACCCACGCCTTCATGGCCTCCAACAGGTTGACATGGGCCTTCGGCTGGGTGACGTAGACCGTGGTCATTCGGAGCTCGCCGTCGTCGCGGTAGGTCTTGTGCCCGGAGACCTGCACGATCTCCGTCCCCTTTTCCTCGGCGAGCACGTCGACGGTCAGGCCCGGCGAGTAGGTCACATACGGCACCGGCAACAGGAGGGCCGCCAGCCACAGTGCTACCAGGAACGGCACTGCGATCAGGCCAGCTAGGATCCGGCGGCTCATGGATCAAAGCCTCTCACCCGCCCGAAGTCAGGCGCTGTGTCGGGTCTGCGGGTCCTGCTGCGTCCGCGAGGGGCGTACGGCGATGCCGGTGCTGCGGTCGCGCACTGGTGTGGGCGCGCGGCTGCCGCGGCCGGGATGCTCACGCCGCATCGCCTCCGCGAACCGGGCCGCCGCGACCTCGCGGTCGACCTCGCCCCGCCCGCTGCGGCCGAGCCAGGAGACCCACACCATCGCCAGTAGCGTCACCACGATCGGCGGCACCAGCCACCACAGGATCTCCATGCGCCCACCGTAACCGCGGGCAGTCGCTCAGCCGCGGAGGCGCACCTTCACGGTGAGCCGACCCATTCCTCGGTGCCGTCGGCGAACACTTGGTGCTTCCAGATCGGCACCTCGGCCTTGAGAGTGTCGATCAGGTCCTTCGAGGCAGCGAACGCCTCACCCCGATGCTTGGCGACCGCGGCAACGACGACTGCGACGTCTCCGATCGCCAGCCGTCCGACCCGGTGGACGGCCGCGACTGCGAGCACGTCGTGCCGGCCGGCGACGGTTTCGCTGATGTCACGCATGGTGTCGAGCGCGGACGTGTGGGCGGTGTAGTCCAGCCCGGTGACCCCCTTGCCGTGATCGTGGTCACGCACCCGACCGACGAACAGGGTCAGGCCGCCACCGCCATCGTCGTCGAGCGCAGCGAGCACCTCGTCCACCGAAAGCGGTGTCTCGCGCAGGTCCACCAGGCGCACCTTCTCGTCAGCCACGTCCGCGAGCCTAACCGCCGTCCTCTCTGTTGGTCGGGCCGAGTAACTTTGGCCCATGAGCAACATCCCGGATGAGACGCCCGATGAGGGTCAGAACCCCTTCAAGGGCACGCCCTTCGAGCAGCTGTTCGGTGCTGGTGGGCTGGGTGCCGGCGGCGGCATGCCTGACCTGAACGCCCTGATGGCCCAGTTCCAGAACCTGATGAAGCCGCACGACGGGCCGATCAACTGGGACTTCGCCCTCGACATGGCCCGCAAGGGCGCGGCCCAGACCCCCGATCCGTCGCCCACCGACAAGCAGCAGGCGGCCGTTGCGGACGCCGTACACCTGGCGGACCTGTGGCTCGACGAGGCCTGCGAGTTCGAGTCCGGCGTGACCTCGACGGCGGCGTGGAGCCGGGCCGAGTGGATCGTCGGCACCACCGACGTGTGGCGCCGCCTGGTGGAACCGGTCGCCGAACATGCCACCGGCGCGCTCGGCAACGCGTTGCCCGAAGAGGCCCGGGCCCTGACCGGGCCGCTGCTCGGGATGCTGGGCAAGGCTGCCGGGATGATGGTGGCCACCCAGGTAGGTCAGGGTCTGGGCGCCCTGGCGGGCGAGGTCCTCACTGCCTCCGACATCGGGCTGCCGCTCGGCCCCGAGGGCAAGGCCGCGCTGGTGCCGAGCAACATCACTACGTTCGCCGAGGGCCTCGACGTCCCGGCTGACGACGTACTTCTCTATCTTGCGCTGCGCGAGGCCGCGCACCAGCGCCTGTTCGCCCACGTGCCGTGGCTGCGCGACCACCTCATCAGCGCGGTCCGCGAGTTCGCCGACGGGATCGAGATCGACACCGCGGGCATGGAGGAGCAGCTGCGCGGGATCGACCCGATGAACCCAAGCTCCATGCAGGACGCCCTCGCGGGCGGGTTGTTCGACCCCAAACCGTCCCCCGCCCAGGAGGCGGCGCTGGTCAAGCTCGAGACCACGCTCGCCCTGGTCGAGGGCTGGGTCGACGAGGTCGTCGGCCAGGCGACCCAGGAACGGATGCCGACGGCCGCGAAGCTCCAGGAGGCGATCCGTCGCCGCCGGGCCGCCGGCGGGCCGGCGGAGCAGACGTTCGGCCAGCTGGTCGGCCTCGAGCTGCGACCTCGCCGGCTGCGCGACGCCTCCACGCTGTGGGGCTCGCTGCGCACCCGTCAGGGCGTCGAAGCGCGTGACGCGGTCTGGATGCACGCCAACCTGCTGCCGACCGCCGCCGACCTCGACGATCCGCTGGGGTTCCGGGAGGACGTGGCGACCCCGGTCGAGATGTCGTCCGACGAGTTCGACGTCGAGCTGCAGAAGCTGCTCGACCAAGACAAGCCTGAGTGACGCTTCACCAGGACGCACTGAGCGTGCTGTCCGCATGGTCGGCTTGGTCGACGGCGCAGACCGACCTGCAGACCCGCTTCGTCGACCACCTTCGCCGGCACGGCGATGGGCTTAGCCGAGCTTGCTTTCCGGCCCACATCACAGCCAGCACGCTTGTCCTGTCCTCGGACCACTCCCAGGTCCTGCTGACGCTGCACGCCAAGGCGAAGCTGTGGTTCCAGTTCGGCGGGCACTGCGAACCGTCCGACCGGACCCTGGCTGGAGCCGCGGAACGCGAGGCGCGCGAGGAGTCCGGGCTGCCGTCGCTCACGCTCGATCCGGTGCCGGTGCAGCTGTCCGCCCACGAGGTGCCGTTCTGTCATCCGGATGGCGCTGTCGACCACCTCGACGTCCGGTTCGTGGCGGTCACGCCGTACGTCGACCCCACCGTCAGCGACGAGTCCATCGACGTGCGCTGGTTCCCGGTCGACCGACTGCCCACCCGGGAGCGTTCGATGCGGGAACTCGTCGACCTGGCGGTCGTTCGCACTGGGGGTACCAGTTAGCCCCACGCCGTCACTCGATATGCACCCAGACCTGCCGGGAGGGCACATAGTCGGCAGTGTTTGCAGCCAGCTTGTAGTACCCCGGCGGCAACAGGGCGGGGTCTGCCGGCACGGTGACCGTGACGTTGCCTTCGCTGTCCACGGTGAAGGGCAACCGGGCCATGGCCTGGTTCGGCACATAGAGGTGCGTGTCGGCTCGGGCCCGTTCCAGCGTGAAGTATCCGAGAGTGCTGCTGGCTGGGAGGGCGACGTCGACCGGGTATGACCCGCCGTACGACATGTGTTCCGGGAAGGTCTCGATGGCGGGACGCGGCACGGTCATGTACCAAGGCGAGTAGATCTCTTCGTCGTCCTCGAAGCTGGTGAGCGGATTGCCGCCGAACGTCGACACCCGGCCGTCCAAGCCGGTCATGATCGTCGAGTGGTAGTTCCGAGCGACAGTCGGCGTGGCGACCGGTGTCCAGGCATCGTCGAAGGGGTTGTAGATCGCGGCCCACAGCACGCTGCCCTTGCGCCAGGCGGTGTTCCCGCCCGTAACGAAGAGCTGGCCGTTGGGGAGGAGTGCTGCCAGCACCAGCATCATGCCTTGCGGAAGGGAAGCTTTCGGGACGAAGGTCGGCAACTGCTGCGGCCACACGCCATAGTCGATCAGGTCGACGTCCCGGATCGCGCCGTCGTTGTTACCGCCGCCGATCAGGATCACCTTCTTGTCCTGCGCTGGGTACAGCAGGACGGATGCGGCTGCCTTGCGGAGCATCGGCTGGCGCAGTCCGGGCGTGGTGGTGCGTTTCCCCGTGGACAGGTTCAGCAACGAGGGTGGGCGGTTGAGGGTTGGCCAGCTTGTCGCGCCTGTGTAGGCAGCAATTCCTGGTCCGATCAGCCGGATGTCCGAGTAGTACCTCGTCGCCCAGACCCACGGAACTCTCGTCCAGCTGGTCTGACCCTTCGGCAGGTACTCCCACACGTTGGGGAAGGTGCCGTTGTGGCCGCCGCCGTGTTTGTAGACACCGCCGAGATGGTCCTCCAGTAGCCCCGGGTACCAAGCGGGGACCACGTCTCCGATCCGGCTGATCTGGCCGGTGTCCGGAGCGTACGTGTAGCTCTCGGCTGAACCTGCCCACTTGCCGCCGTTCGTCTTCGGGTAGCCGTCGATCGCCGTGCCGCTGGCGACGAGCAGGTGGCCGTTGTGCAGGTGGATGGCTGCGTTGCAGAACCAGTCGGTGGGTGTCTGGAACGTTGTGTACTGGCCTGTTTCGCGGCTGTACCGATAGCAGACGAACTTGCGCTCGGCGGCCCAGGCGAGGCTGTTTCCGGATCCCGCGCACAGCAACAGCTCGTTGTCGGTGCCGGGGAGGTCGAACGCGTGAACCACGCGTTCGATCTTCACCCCGGCGCCCCACGTCCCGGGGGAGGGCACGTACACGGGCTGGGAGGGCTGGGCGTGCTCAGCACTCTCGCTGTGCGCGTCGGTTCCAGTTGCCAACGGGGCAACGAGCGCGATGGCGCCGACCAAGCCCATCGCCAGCCTGCGGTTCTGCCTGCTCAGGACTGAGATGAACATGACACTTCTTCTCCTTGGCCATGCAAAGGAACAGTGCTCATCTGGGCCCCCGATTCCGCGGCGGTCCGGCACATGTCGGCCGCCGGCGGGACGCCGCTTTCACAGACGGCACAAGGAGCGTCGCGCCTCGCCTTCGGCAGGCTCCTCAACCACGCGACACTTCAAGGGTGATCCGCCCTCACCAGCGAGGCAATGGTCTGATCGGGCCAGCCCTCGTGACCCGGCACCCCAGCCTCGGCGCGTCACATTCGTCAGCGGCGGACTTACGGACCCGCGCGGGGCAGCAGGTTCATCACGGTATGCCGGAGGTTCCGTGCTCTGGGCGCCGAGGGAGAGGTTCACCTGCATACCGTGGTGAACCTTGGTCGGCGCCGTCAATGACGCAGTGCGACCTGCGGCCCACATCACGGCCAGCACGGTTGTCCTGTCCTCGGACCACTCTCAGGTCCTGCTGACGCTGCACGCCAAGGCGAAGTTGTCGTTCCAGTTCGGCGGAGACTGCGAGCCGGCTGACCGGACCCTGGCCCGGGAGCGCTCGATGCGAGAGCTCGTCGACCTGGCGCGGGCGTCTGCGGTCTGAGGTCCGGTCGATTGTCGTTGTCGACCAATTGGCGCACAACCACACGCGAGCCGGCCCCGGCGACCACCGTTGTCGACCAATTGGCGCACAACCACACGCGCACCGGGCTCGGCGACCACCGTTGTCGACCAATTGGCGCACAACCACACGCGAGCCGGCCCCGGCAACCACCGTTGTCGACCAATTGGCGCACAACGACACGCGAGCAAGCTCGCGCCAGCCGGGTGAGATTGCCTCGCTCGCCGGTTGACCGCGAGCGAGCTCGCGGTCAACCGGCGAGCTCGGGGAACCAGATCTTGATCTCGCGCTCGGCGGACTCGGGCGAGTCGGAGCCGTGCACGAGGTTCTCGCGGTTCGACACTGAGAGGTCTCCGCGGATGGTGCCGGGGGCTGCCTTGCGACCGTCGGTGGCACCGTTGAGCGCGCGGACCACCTCGACGGCCTCGTCGCCCTCGAGCAGCAGCGACACGAGCGGACCGCTGGTGACGAAAGTCCGCAGGGGCGGGTAGAAGTCCTTGTCGACGTGCTCGGCATAGTGCTCGTCGGCCTTCGCGACGTCGATCGTGCGGAACTCCATCGCCACGATCGTCAGCCCCTTGTCTTCGAAGCGGGACAGGATGTTGCCGATCAGGCCGCGTCGTACGGTGTCCGGCTTGAGCAGGACCAGGGTGCGCTGGGTCATGCCCGAAGACTAGCGACCCGCAAGCTGGACGGCGCGACGGCGTACGTCGTCCGGGACCCCGCCCGGGGCATCGGGGTCCGGCACCACCGCGATCGGCCACCGTCCGCACCGGGATGTGGCCACCCCAGTAGCCGGCGGTAACGTCCTCGGGGTCGTCAACGGGGCCACCGGCGCGGACCTTCACCGAAGCCTCGTGAAGGGGTACGGCGACCACACTCGTGGCCGCGAGCTCCTTGCGGGTGTGCGGCCGCAGGGTCGCCGAACGGCCCGGGATCATGTGGTCCACAACCAGGGCCAGAGCGTGCTGCTTCTCGACCGGGTCCACGACGAGCCGGCCGCGCCCGAGCACGACGGCCGACCGGTAGTTCATCGAATGATGGAACGCGGACCGGGCCGCGATCAGGCCGTCCACCACCGTCACCGTCACGCAGATCGTCGCGTCAGGGGACGCGGCGATGGTGCGGGAGGCGACCGAGCCGTGCACGTAGATCGAGCCGCCCTCGTCGGGGCCGTCCGGGTCGTACCCGAACGCGGTGGGCACCACGAGCGGGTGCCCGACATCGACTCCCAAGTGGCACACGAGTGCCGAGTCGAGGACGTCGTAGAGCGCAGCGCGTTCGGAGACGGCGCGGTTGCGGCCGCGGACCACCGTGGTGCGGGGGGTGGGCGAGAGCTGCGTGGTCATGCGACCATGGTGCCTTCCGAGTGGCCCACTGGCACGGGCCAATTCCCAACGATCTGAACAGGACACTTTTGCCGAGCCCCACTCCCCTGCCCGTCCGGCTCGATCGCCGCCGGCAGACGCCGTTGGGGGTCCAGTTGGCCGCTCAGGTCCGGGACCTGATCACCGCGGGCACCCTGACCACCGGCGAACGCCTGCCGAGCACGCGCGGCCTCGCCGCGGATCTCGGGGTGTCGCGGGCGGTGACCGAGCAGGCCTTCGACCAGCTTCTCGCCGAGGGCTGGCTCGAAGCCCGACAGGGCTCAGGAACGTACGTCGCGGCCTCCACGCAGCTCGCTCCGATTGGTAAAATGAGGCCCGACCCGCCGCCCCCGGCCTCCCTCCTCCGGTTGGACACCGGGACCCCGTGGATCGACCCGAGGCACGACGCCGGGTGGCGACGGGCTTGGCGCGATGTCGCGGCCGAGTCGCGACCGCCGGGCTACCCGGACGCACGCGGCCTGCTCCCGTTGCGCGAGGCGCTCTGCGCGCACCTTGCCCGCACCAGAGGCCTCACCTGCACGCCCGACGAGATCGTGCTGACAAACGGAACCACCGACGGGTTGCGGCATCTGCTCGGGATCCTGCCGCCGGGTCCGATCGCCGTCGAGGACCCCGGCTACCGCGCGGCCGTGGACATCGTCCGCGACACCGGCCGCGCGGTCGTCGACGTCCCGATCGACGGCTCCGGTATCGACGTCGCCAGGCTGTCGCGACGCGTCAGCGGCGTGTACACGACGCCCGCCCACCAGCACCCACTCGGCATCACGATGTCCGCGACCACCCGACTGGCCCTGCTGGCACGAGCAGCCGAGATCGACGCGACGGTCATCGAGGACGACTACGACTCCGAGTTCCGCTACGACGTGGCGCCCCTGCCCGCGCTGGCCACCCTCGACCGGGACCGGGTCGTCTACCTCGGCACCGCGTCGAAGACGGTGGCTCCCGGCCTGCGGCTCGGCTGGCTGGTCGGCCGAGCCGCCGTCGTCGAACAGATCACCGAACGCCGGTCGCGAACACACGACATGGCTGCCTGGCCCGTCCAGCGGGCCTTCTTGTCGATGCTGCGTGACGGTCACGTCGACCGGGTGATCCGCTCGGCCCGGCGGGTCTACGCCCAGCGCAGCGCGCTCGTCCAGGCGCGGCTCGGTTGTTTCGGGACGGTCGAGGGGCGCCCGGCAGGCATGTACGTGACCCTCCAGCTGTCTCGGGACCAGTCGCGTCGGGCGGCGGCCGCGGCTCGGGTCGCGGGGTTCGACGTACCCCTGCTGACGGAGTACACCCGCACCTCGGACCGGCACGGGCTGGTCCTGGGCTTCGGGGGCTGCACCGACACCCAGCTCGCCACGGTGCTGGAAGTGCTTTCCCGGGCGCTCGACCAGGGGGTGTCTGCCGAGGGCTAGGTGGGTTACCGGATGCGATGGCGCAACGGTCGGGACAAGTGTGGTCGGCGAACCAGCGGACGACCGGTCCGCTGCCCACATCCAGGAGTTCGACATGACCGACACCAAAGCACCCGTGGAGATCGACACAGACAAACTGATGTCGTTCGTCTTCCGCGCCGTCGACGAAGTCGGCGCCACACTCAACACCGCGTTGGTCGTGATGGGCGACCAGCTCGGCTACTACCGCGCGATGGCTGACCACGGCCCGCTCACCCCCGCAGTGCTCGCCGAGCTGACGTCGACCGGCGAGCCCTACGCACGCGAGTGGCTCAACGCTCAGGCCGCGGGGGCGTACGTCGACTACGACCCTGAGACGAAGACCTACTCGCTTCCGCCCGAGCACGCGATCGCCATGACCGACGAGACCAGTCCCGCGTTCCTCCCCGGCTTCTTCCAGATCGCCCACGGGACGGTCCGGGACGCTCCCTCGATCCTCGAGGCAGCCCGGAACGGCGACGGCCTCGGCTGGCACCAGCACAACACCGACGTTCACCACGGGTGCGAGCGGTTCTTCCGCCCGGGTTACCTCGCCAACCTCGTCTCCACGTGGCTCCCTGCGCTCGACGGCGTGCTGCCGAAGCTCCAGGCCGGGGCCAAGGTCGCGGACGTCGGCTGCGGCCACGGCGCATCGACGATCCTGATGGCGCAGGAGTTCCCGAACTCGACGTTCGTCGGCTCCGACTACCACCCCGAGTCCATTGAGGTCGCCCGCCAGCGGGCCGAGGACGCAGGGGTTGCGGACCGGGTGCGGTTCGAGGTCGCGCCGTCGACGGGCCTCCCCGGCGAGGGCTACGACCTGGTCACGATGTTCGACTGCCTGCACGACATGGGCGACCCGATCGGCGCGGCGCGCGAGGTCCGCGAGGCGCTCGCCGACGACGGCACCTGGATGATCGTCGAGCCGGCCGCGGGCGACCAACCCGAGGACAACTTCAACCCCATCGGGCGGGCCTACTATGGGTTCTCCACCCTGCTCTGCACGCCCAGCTCGCTGTCCCAGGAGGTTGGGCTCGCGCTCGGCACACAGGCCGGCCCGGCCAGGATCCGGGACGTGACGAGCGCCGCCGGTTTCGCCACGTTCCGCACGGCCGCCGGAACGCCGTTCAACAACGTTTTCGAGGTACGCCCGTGACCCTCGCCCGGGAGCCGGACGCCGTCGGCGTCGCCACCCGCGAAGACGTGTCGCTGGCGTGGGCGTCGTACGGCGCCGCCGGGCCGCCGCTTCTCCTGCTTCCGACGTGGCAGATCATCGACTCCCGGTTCTGGAAGGCGCAGGTCGGCTACCTGTCCCGACACCACCGCGTCGTGACCTACGACGGGCGCGGCACCGGCGGCTCGAGCAAACCTGTCGGCCCCGCGGCGTACTCGAACGCGGAGTGCACCGCGGACGTCCTCGCGGTCATGGACGCGACCGGGCTCGACCAGGCTGTGTTGGTGGCGCTGTCCTGCGGAGCCGCCTGGGCGGTCACGGTCGCCGCCGAGCACCCGGATCGGGTGCTCGGCGTGGTCGCCATCGGGCCGTCGTGCGGGCTGAACGTCGCCCGGCCCGAGCGGGAACGGCATGCGTTCGACGCCCCGCTGGACCCCACGGTGGAAACCCCGTCCGGCTGGGCGAAGTACAACAAGCAGTACTGGCTGTCCGGCGGCTTCGACGACTACCGCGACTTCTTCTTCCACAAGATGTTCTGCGAGCCGCACTCGACGAAGCAGTTCGAGGACATCATGGAGTGGTCGGCGGACACGTCGCCGGTAACCCTGGTCGACGCCACCGCCGGCCGGCTCGGCTGCGACGGCGTGGTGTGCCCTTCGATCGAGGAGACGTGCGCCCTCGTCCGATGCCCGGTGCTCGTGATCCACGGCACCGACGACCGGATCAGTTCGTCCGTGATCGGCGAGCGGCTGGCCGAGCTGACCGGAGGCTCACTCCTTCTGATGGAGGACAGCGGCCATGGGCCCCTGGCCCGCGATCCGGTGCGGGTGAACCTGGCGATCAAGGAGTTCGTGGACACGATCGCGCCCGCGCCCCGTCGTCGCACCTGGACCCGGGCCGGCTCCCGGCGGCCGCGCGCCCTCTACCTGTCCTCGCCGATCGGGCTCGGCCACGCGCGCCGCGACCTGGCGGTGGCCTCCGAGCTACGAAGCCGGCACCCCGACCTGCAGATCGACTGGCTCACCCAGCACCCGGTCACCCGGATGCTGGAGGCCGAGGGCGAACGGGTCCACCCGGCGTCGTCCTGGCTGGCCAGCGAGTCGGCTCACATCGAGCACGAGGCCGGCGAGCACGACCTGCACGCGTTCCAGGCGATCCGCAGGATGGACTCGATCCTGGTGAACAACTTCATGGTGTTCCAGGACGTGGTCGAGGAGGCGAACTACGACCTGGTCATCGGCGACGAGGCCTGGGACGTGGACTACTACCTGCACGAGAACCCCGAGCTGAAGCGGTTCGCGTTCGCGTGGCTGACCGACTTCGTCGGCTGGCTGCCGATGCCGGGCGGGGGCGACGCGGAGGCGGACCTGACGGCCGACTACAACGCCGAGATGATCGAGCAGCGGGCGCGGTTCGCCCGGGTCCGGGACCGGTCGATCTTCGTCGGCTCCGCCGCCGACGTAGTCCCGGAGTCCTTCGGGGCGGGGCTGCCCGACATCCGGGACTGGACGGTCGACAACTTCGACTTCAGCGGCTACATCACGGGTTTCGACCCCATCGGCGCCGACGACCGGCAGGCGCTGCGCGAGCGGCTGGGCTACCGCCCCGACGAGCGGGTGTGCGTGGTCACGGTCGGTGGGTCGGGAGTCGGGTCCTCGCTGCTGCGCCGGGTGCTCGACGCCGTGCCCGTCGTACGACGGACCGCTCCGGACTTGAGGTTTGAGGTCGTGACCGGACCACGGATCGATCCGGCGTCGCTCCCCCGGCGACGAGGGGCGACGATCCGCGGCTACCTGCCCGACCTCTACCAGCACCTCGCCGCCTGTGATCTCGCGGTCGTGCAGGGCGGCCTCACCACCTGCATGGAGCTCACGGCCAACCGGCGACCGTTCCTCTACGTCCCGCTGCGCAACCACTTCGAGCAGAACTTCCACGTCCGCCACCGCCTCGAGCAGTACGGCGCGGGGCGGCTCCTCGACTATGAGACCGCCGCCGACCCCGATGCGCTGGCCGCGGCCATCGTGAAGGAGGCCGACATCGAGGCGGACTACCGACCAGTGGAGACCGACGGAGCGGCACGCGCCGCAGCGCTGCTTGCGGGGCTCCTGTGATCAGGCCCCCTCCGGGTAGGTGCTGATCGCGCTGGCGAGCTCGGCACGTGAACCGATCCCCAGCTTCAGGTACACGTGGCGCAGGTGGTACTCGACTGTCTTGGGGCTGAGGAAGAGGGTCGCCGCCGCCTGGCGGGTGGTCTGACCGCTCGCGAGCAGGCGCGAAATCTGGCGCTCCTGCGGGGTCAGGGCCTCCCGGGCATCGACGCCCCGCCGGCGGACGGTCTCTCCAGTCGCTTCGAGCTCCACGGCAGTCTGCTCCGCCCACTGCTGCGCGCCCAGGAGCTCGAACGTGTCGAGCGCCGAGCGCAGCACCGGCCGGGCTTCGCGGCGCTGCCGGCTCCGACGGAGGTGCGCTCCGTATGCCAGCTCGGTCCGGGCTCGCTCGAAGGAGTCGCGGGTCTCCCGGTGATGGGAAAGCGCCCGTTCGAAGCGACCGGCTGGCTCGGGGTCCGAACCGGTCAGGGCGACGGCGCGCTCGGCGCGCGCCCTGGCCCAGGGTTGCCCCTTCGCCTCGCTGCGGGCCAGGAAGTCGGCCGCCACGTCGCGGGCCTCTTCGCCGCGCCCCAGCCGCAGCAGCGTCTCGGCCAGCTCGGCCCCGGGGTACAGGTCGACGTCGTGGACACCGAACTCCGTCAGCAGCGCGATCACTTGTTCCAGCTGCACGAGCGCGGCCGCAGCGTCGCCGCGGGCGAGCTCGAGCTCGGACAGCGCGGAGGCCGCCCAGATCCGGCCGAGGACGATGTCGTGCCGGTGGCACAGCTCGATCGACTCGGCGGCGTGCCGCCGGCAGGATTCCTCCTTGTCCTGCCGGCCCTCGAGCCAGGCAAGCCCGGCCAGCGATGCCGCCAGGTCGGTGGTCTGTCCGGACTCCCGGGCCAACCGGATCCCCTCGTGGTAGCCGGACTCCGCTTCCTGCCAACGGTCGGTCGTGGCGTCGTCTCGAGCCACGTGGAAGAGAAGGTAGGGCAGGGTGCCCAGCACCGTGCCGGCCCGGGTCTCCGCGACCGCCTCCTCGACGACGGACCGGAACGCACCTTCCTCGCGAAGGAACAGCACGCCCATGACCAGCCAGGCCGTCCGCATCGGGTCGTTGCGGATCTCGGTCGAGAAGACGAGTTCGCCGACGGCCCAGCGGATCTCGTCGGCCCCACCTTGACCGAGCAGGGTCCGTGCCATCCCGAGTGCGAGGGTGCCCAGGACTCGTGAGCGGAGCATGGTCGCCTGGGGCAACAGCTCCTCCAGCCGAGTCAGCGCCTCGGCCAGGAACGAGGTGTCGGCGCGGTAGAAGCCCGCGTTGACGCTGTCGGCGAGCATCTCCACTGCGGCGTCGGGATCGCCCTCGGCAACCCGAGCCGCGGTGTCAACCAGGACGGCGACCGCTTCGGCAAGCGAGCCGGTCCGGGCAGCGATGGTCCCGCTGAGGCTGCCGATCCTGCCCACCAGGTCGGCGGGCGGCGTCCCGATCTCGTCAAGCAGCGCCCGGGAGCGATGACCCTGGCCGGCAATCCAGGCGGTCTCGGCGGCGGCAACGAGGCGACGGGTGCGCTGGTCGTCGCTCGTGGACAGCCGGGCGCTGCGTTCGAGCGCCGTCGCCGCGACGTCGTACGCCGCCCGCGACCGCGCGCGCTCGGCAACCGCAGCCAGGCCGTCGGCCGCGTCGTCGTCAGTGTCCGGGACGGCGGCGGCCAGATGCCAGGCCCGTCGGTCCGCATCGTCCTCCGGCGTCTCGGCGCCGAGAGCGGCATGGACCGCCCGGCGGTCCGCGGGCGGCGCACCGCCGTACACCGCCGCCCGCACCAGCGGGTGCCGGAACCGGATCGTCTGCCCCTCGAACCGGATCAGGCCGGCGTCGACCGCGTCGACGAGGCGCACGGGATCGACTCCGAGAAGTCGCGATGCCGCAGCCACGACCGCCCGGTCTCCGCCCGACGCGGCCGCTGCGAGCAGCGCAAGCCTCGACGCTGGTGACAGCTGGTCGGTGCGGGCAAGAAAAGCTCGCCCGACCTTCGCCGGGACGGCGATCGGAGCTTCCGGCCAGGAACCGCTGATGTCGTCTGGGTGTTCGGTGAGCTCGAGAAGTGCGAGCGGGTTGCCGCCGGTGGCCCGGACGAGGTGGGCGAGGTCGGTCGGAGCGACTCGGTTCCCGAGGAGAGCGCGCGCCGCAGCGTCGTCGAGCCCGGTCAGCTCCACGACCTGAAGGCCAGAGTCCAGGAACGGAGTGGGTTCGTGGGTCCGGACGGTCGCCACGAGCAGCACCGGGTCGGCGACCAGTCGACGTGCGACAAAGGCGATCGCCTCGGCCGACGGTCGATCCAACAGATGTGCGTCGTCGACGAGCACAGCGCGGGGGACGACCTCGGCCAGCCGGCTCAGCATTCCCAGCGTGGCCGACCCCACCGCGAAGCGGTCGACCGCCGTGCCGGTGCGGACCGCCAGCGCCACACCGAGCGCGTGTGCCTGCGGGTCCGGGAGCTGGTCCAGATCGTCGACGGCCCCGGCGAGCAGCTGGGAAAGTCCCCCGAACGCCAGGTCGCGCTCCACCTCCGAGCCGACGACCCGGTGCACGATCATCCCGTCGCACAATGAGGTGGCGTGTTCCAGCAGTGCGGACTTGCCGATGCCGGCCTCGCCGGCCACCACGAGCACCCCGCTCTCACCGAGCCGGGCGGCCGCCGCGAGACGCTCCACCAGCTTCCGCTCGGGCTCCCTCCCGACGAGCATCTCGCCTCAGCTCTCGCCCGCCGCCCGAGACTCGTGGGCGGCGTACGCCTCGGCCCGTTCCCGCTCTATCTTGCGGCCCAGGAAGTACGCCGCCCCCCACAGCAGCGCGAAGATCGAGCCCAACAGGAACATCATCGGCACCACGAAACCGAGACCGATGGCGGCGACCTGGATCGCCCATCCGATCCCGTAGGCCCATTCGCCGCGCAGCATCCCGGCGAGCAGGACACAGGCCAGGGCCAACCCGAGCCCGATCGCGAAAGCCCGACCGACGGCGACGTCGGAGATCGAGATCATCACTGGCGTCGTGAGCCCCAGCGCGATCGCCTCGAGGCACAGGATCGCGGCGCACATGCCGCGTCGCGGGGACCTCATGGGCGTCCCTTGAGCATCGTGCGGGCCTCGCCGACCGTGATGACCGAGCCGGTCACCAGCACGGCGCCGGTGCCGACCGACCCGCTCGAGCCCTCCTCGGCGAGCGTCGCGGCGCGGTCGATCGCGCCGGCCAGGTCCGCAACCACCGACACCCGGTCCTCGCCGAAGATCTCGCGCGCGACCTCGGCGAGTGCGCCGGGTGACATCGCGCGTTCGGTCGAGTTCCTGGTCAGCACGACGTGGGCCAGATGTGGTTCGAAGACCGCGAGCAGGCCCTCGTAGTCCTTGTCGGCCATCACCCCGACCACCCCGATCAGCGGCTCGAACGCGAACGAGTCCTCCAGTGCCGCAGCGGTCGCCTCGGCGCCGTGCGGGTTGTGCGCGGCGTCGAGCACGATGGTCGGGCTGCGCCGGATGACCTCGAGCCGGCCCGGCGAGGTGACCTCGGCGAACGCCTCCCGGACCACGTCGTCCGGCAGCGGGTCGACGCCGAGGAACGCCTCGACCGCCGCCAGGGCGACCGCGGCGTTCTGGGCCTGATGGGCGCCGTACAACGGGAGGAACACCTCGTCGTACTGCTGTCGGAGCCCGCGCAGCGAGACCATCTGGCCGCCGACGGCGGGCAGTCGCGACTCGACGCCGAAGTCGACGCCCTCGCGGGCAACGGTGGCTCCGACCTCCGCGGCCCGGTCGAGGAGTACGGCGGCCGCCGCCGGCTCCTGCTCCGCCAGGATCGCGACCGCGCCGGGCTTGATGATCCCGGCCTTCTCGACCGCGATCACCTCGGGGGAACCGCCCAGGAACCGGGCATGGTCGACCGCGATCGGAAGCACCACCGCCACCGCGCCGTCAGCGACGTTGGTGGCGTCCCAGGTCCCGCCCATCCCGACCTCGACGACCGCCACGTCGACGGGCGCGTCCGCGAAGGCGCTGTAGGCCATCGCGACGATCGTCTCGAAGAACGACAGCGGGTGGTCCTGCTCGGTGTCGACCAGGTGCGTGTAGGGGGCGACGTCATTGAACGCCTTCACGAACGCCTCGTCGGAGAGCGGCTCCCCGTCGATGCAGATCCGCTCGCTCATCCGCTCGACATGGGGGCTGGTGAACCGACCCGTGCGGAGGTTGAGGGTGTGCAGCAGCCTGTCGATCATCCTCGACGTCGAGGTCTTGCCGTTGGTGCCCGTCAGGTGGATGACCGGGTAGGTCTTCTGCGGGTCGCCGAGCAGTTCGACGAACGCCTCGATCCGGTCGAGGGAGGGCTCGAGCTTCGTCTCCGGCCACCGGGACAGCAGGGCATCCTCTGCCTCGGCGAAGGTCTGGGCCTGACGGGGGGTAGCGGGCTCGGTGCTGTGGTCGGTCATCTCGGGCCCGAGTCTAGGGCGAGGCTCACGTGATCAGCAGGCTGGCCATGTCGACAACCGGCCGGTAGCCCAGCGCCTGGTAGATCCGGTTCGAAGTCGGGTTGACCTTGGTCGGTGAACGGCAGGCATCGCCGAGTCGTCGCAGCTTCGCCGAGTCGTCGCATCTTCCGCGAGTCGTCGTAACTTACGACGACTCACCACCCCGGTGACCCCGCCGAGTCGTCGCATCTTCCCGAGTCGTCGTAAGCTTACGACGACTCACCACCCCGGTCAGCCCGCCGAGTCGTCGCATCTTCACCGAGGATTGGTCGCCAAAAGCGTTGTTGCCCTGCCCGAGCGTTTCGGGTGCGGCGGCCAGGGCATCTCGCCATGATCGTTGGGTCAACGCCGGCTGTGCCTTGGCCCGCCGTATATTGCTGGGATGCCGTTCGCCGTCGCCCTTGAGAACCCGGCGGCCTGACGCCGATGGTCGAGTTCTTCGACTCACCCGCCGATGCGGTAGCGGGCATTCCCGACGGGTCCACCGTGATGATCGGGGGCTTCGGTGCCGCCGGACAGCCGGTGGCGCTGATCGAGGCGCTGATCGCCGCCGGTTCAACCGACCTCACCGTCGTGAACAACAACGCGGGCAACGGCGACATCGGTCTGGCCGCGCTGATCCGCGAGGGTCGGGTGCGCAAGACGATCTGTTCATTCCCGCGCCAGGTCGACTCGTGGTGCTTCGACGAGAAGTACCGCGCCGGGCAGATCGAGCTGGAGTTGGTCCCGCAGGGCAATCTGGCCGAGCGGATCAGAGCCGCCGGTGCCGGCATCGGTGGGTTCTTCACTCCGACGGGCTACGGCACCTCGCTCGCCGAGGGCAAGGAGGTCCGCGAGATCGACGGCCGCCACTACGTGCTGGAGCACCCGATCCGCGCCGACTTCGCACTGGTGCGCGCGCACATCGCCGACGGGCTCGGCAACCTCGTCTACCGCAAGACGGCGCGCAACTTCGGCCCGATCATGGCCGCGGCGGCCACCACCACCATCGTCGAGGTGACTGACGTGGTGCCGGTCGGAGGACTCGACCCCGAGAACGTCGTGACGCCGTCGATCTACGTCGATCGGGTCGTTCGCGTGGAGCAGAGCAGATGAGCGCACCGACCGGCATCGACCGCGACGCCCTGGCCCGCCTTGTCGCCGCCGACATCTCGCCGGGTTCGTTCGTCAATCTGGGCATCGGTCTCCCGACCAGGGTGTCGAACTTCCTGGCCCCGGACAGCGGCATCACCCTGCACACCGAGAACGGGATGCTCGGGATGGGGCCCGAAGCCGTGGGCGACGAGGTCGACCCAGACCTGATCAACGCCGGCAAGATCGCGGTGACCGAACTGCCCGGCGCCTCGTACTTCCACCACGCCGACTCGTTCGCGATGATGCGCGGCGGCCACCTCGACGTGTGCGTGCTCGGGGCCTACCAGGTGTCGGCCAACGGCGACTTGGCGAACTGGCACACCGGCAAGGCCGACGACATCCCGGCCGTCGGCGGCGCAATGGATCTGGCCACCGGTGCCAAGCAGACGTTCGTGATGATGAATCTGCTGACCCGCGACGGCGCGGCCAAGATCGTGCCCGAGTGCACGTACCCGCTGACCGGGGTCGGCTGCGTGAGCCGCGCATACACCGATCTCGGGGTCTTCCTCATCGAGGACCGCGGCGTCGTCGTCCGTGATGTATTCGGTGTCAGCTTCGCCGAGCTGCAAGACCTGGTGCACGTTCCGCTGGTCGACGGAACGACCGGCCAAATCGCGAAGAAATCCGCGCATTCGGCTACTCGGGCGTAAGTTCTTCTGCTTCAGGCCACTCAAATGCTATAAATGTCCTGTGGGAGCTCCCACCTGTGAAGCGCGCTCATCGAGCCGCCGCACCCCATGCCCGAGACAACTCTGGAGGAACGACGATGGCGCCGCGGTTCCGCGTAACGTATGCCACCCTCTCTGCCGACAACGAAGATCTGCATGCCGCGTACGAGCACGGCCTCGAGACTGCGAAGTCGTGGTTTGGCAGCACGCTCACGTCCTATGTCAGCGGCGAGCCGCGCACGGCCGGAGAAACCTTCGACGTGCTCAGCCCCGTCGACACGTCCCTCACCCTCTGCACGGTGCACAGCGCCACGACTGCCGACGTCGAGGACGCGATTGCCGCCGCCAAGGCCGCGTCGCACACCTGGGCCGCCACCCCTTGGCAGGACCGGATCGCCCTGCTCCGCAAGGCAGGTGACCTCATCAGCGAGCGGTCGAACGAGTTGGCGGCGTTGATGAGCATGGAGGTCGGCAAGAGCCGCCTCGAGGCGCTCGGGGACGTCGAGGAAGCCGCCGTGTTCTTCCGCTACTACAGCGACCAGATGGAGCAGCACGACGGCTTCGACGTCGCGATGGACACCATCACAGACAGCGAGACCACCCGCAGCGTGATGCGGCCGTACGGCGTCTGGGGGGTCGTCAGCCCGTTCAACTTCCCGATGGCGTTGGCTGCTGGGCCGACCGCTGGAGCGCTCGTCGCTGGCAACACCGTGGTCCTGAAGCCGAGCCCGCAGGGCACGTTCTCCGCCATCAAGCTGTACGAGTGCCTCCGCGACGCCGGGCTTCCGGCCGACGTGTTCCACGTGGTGACCGGCGGAGATGAGATCGGCAAGGCCGTCGTTGCGCACCCCGACGTCGCCGGGCTCACCTTCACCGGGTCGTACGAGGTCGGCATGTCGATCTACCGCAACTTCGCGCGCGCCTACCCCAAGCCGGTCGTCTGCGAGATGGGCGGCAAGAACCCCGCCATCGTGTCGGCCAAGGCGGACATCGAGACGGCTGCGACCGGCATCGCGCGGTCGGCATTCGGCTTCTCGGGGCAGAAGTGCTCGGCCTGCTCGCGCGTCTACGTCGAGCGGGAGGTGTACGAGCCCCTGCTCGAAGCCCTCGCAGAGCGCGCCAAGGCTGTCGTCTTCGGCGACCCGACCGAGCGCGACGTCTACCTCGGCCCGGTTATCGACGACGCTGCCGTCCAGCGCTTCGAGGGGGCCGTCGCCCACGCTCGCGAGGCTGGCCGCGTCGTTGCCGGCGGCGAGGTCCTCGGCAAGACGCCTTCGGGCGTCGCGGGGCACTACGTCGCGCCGACCGTGGTGACCGACCTGCCCACCGATGACGAACTGTTCCGCAACGAGCTGTTCGTGCCCTTCGTGGCCGTCGCCGCCGTCGACTCGCTCGACGAGGCGCTCGCGCTCGCCAACGACACCGACCTCGGGCTGACGGCAGGCTTCTTCTCCGCCGACGATGACGAGGTCGACGCATTCCTCAACACCATCGAGGCCGGGGTCGTCTACGTGAACCGGGCCGCCGGAGCGACGACCGGTGCCTGGCCCGGCGTCCAGCCGTTCGGCGGCTGGAAGGGCTCGGGCACCGGCGGCAAGGCCGGCGGCGGGCTCTACTACGTGCAGCAATTCCTTCGCGAGCAGTCCCGATCGGTGGTGTCGTGATGACCGAGTTGACGACGAGCCCGGCCTGGCTGGCCGACCGGCCGGTGCCGGACATCCGGGTCGCTGTGCCCGGCCCCGAGGCGCAGAAGGTGCTCGACCGCGATGCGGCCGTCACCAGCCCCTCGCTGCCGCGTGCCTACCCGTTGGTCCCGGCGCGTGCGCACGGCTCGGTGATCGAGGATCCCGACGGCAACCTGTTCCTGGACTTCAACGCAGGCATCGCGGTGAACTCGACGGGGCACTGTCACCCGCGTGTGGTCGAGGCGGTCCAGGCCCAGGCAGCCCAACTGCTGCACTACTCGGCCAGCGACTTCTACCTGCCGATCTACTCGCAGATGTGCGAGGCGCTCGCCGAGACGCTGCCGATCACGGGTCCCAAGCGGGTCTTCCTGACGAACTCGGGCGCCGAGGCAGTCGAGGGCGCGCTCAAGCTCGCGCGCTACGCCACCGGGCGGCCGTACGTGATCAGCTTCTTCGGCGCGTTCCACGGGCGCACCTACGGCGCCGTCAGCCTGACCGCGTCGAAAGCCAAGTACCACAAGGGATTCGGGCCGCTGCTGCCCGGCGTGCACCACGCGCCGTACGCCTATAGCGAGCGCGACCCCGAGACGGGTGCCCGCAGCCACAACGAGGACGCGACCTTCGACTACCTCGAGAACGTCTTGTTCCGCTACGAGATCGCGCCGACCGAGGTTGCCGCCATCTTCCTGGAGCCGGTTCAAGGTGAGGGCGGCTACATCGTGCCGCCGCCGGCCTGGGTGCAGCGGCTCCGCGCGCTCTGCGACCGCTACGGCATCCTGCTGGTCGCCGACGAGGTGCAGTCCGGCATGGGCCGCACCGGCAAGATGTGGGCGATCGAGCTCGCCGACGTCGAGCCCGACATCCTGATCAGCGCCAAGGGCATCGCCTCGGGCCTGCCCTTGGGAGCGTTCGCTGCCAAGTCCGAGCTGATGGAGCGCTGGGGAGCCGGTGCCCACGGATCGACGTACGGCGGCAGCCCGGTGTCCTGCGCGGCCGGCCTGGCAACGCTCGAGACGATCCGCTCCGAGGATCTCGTCGACAACGCCACCAAGATCGGCGGCGAGCTCATTCCTGGGCTCAAGGATCTGCAGAGCCGGTTCCCGCGCGTCGTCACCGACGTCCGCGGGGCCGGCCTGATGCTCGGCGTCGAGTTCCGCACGTCCGAGCAGGCAGCATCGGTTCAGCAGCAGGCCTTCAACCGCGGCCTGCTCGTGCTCGAGTGCGGGGAGAGCACCGTCCGGATGTCGCCACCGCTCGTCGTGACGCAGGACCAGGCGCAGACCGCGCTGCGGATCTTCGGCGACTCGGTGGCCGCGGTCTCGGAGTGAGCAAGCACGTCTTTTCGCGAGGCGGCGACCGGCTGCCGGTCGCCGCCTCCGGGCGCGGCGCTGAGATCCACGACACGGACGGTCGTCGCTACCTCGACGGCTCGGGCGGCGCCATCGTCGTGGGAATCGGTCACGGTGTGGGCGAGGTTGCGGATGCGATCGCCGAGCAGGCGCGCGCGGTCGCGTATGTGCACGGCACAGCTTTCACGTCGGCTGCGCTCGAGGCGTACGCCGAAGAGCTTGCCCCGCTCCTGCCGGTCAACGAGCCACGCATCTATCCGGTGTCGGGCGGCAGCGAGGCGGTCGAGACCGCGCTCAAGATGGCCCGGTCGTACCATCTGGCGCGCGGGGAAAACAGGCACGTCGTCATCGGTCGTAGCGGTGCGTACCACGGCAACACACGCGGTGCGCTCGACGTGTCCGGCCGGGTTGGCCTAAGGGCGCCCTACCTCCCGTGGCTCGGCGTCGCGCGGCATACGACCACCCCCTACGAGTATCGCTGCCCGTTTCCGGAGACGCACCCAGACGGTTGCGGCACGCGGCACGCGCACGCGCTCGACGAGTTGATCAGGGACATCGGGCCGGCGAATGTCGCCGCCTTCATCGCCGAGCCCGTGTCAGGTGCCGCGCTCGGCGCGTGCGTGCCGCCGGCGGACTACTGGCCCGCCATCGCCAAGGTGTGCCGACAACACGGCGTACTGCTGATCGCCGACGAGGTGATGACCGGGTTCGGTCGCACTGGCGAGTGGTTCGGCAGCGACCACTTCGGGATCACTCCCGACCTCATGGTGCTGGCCAAAGGCGCCTCGTCAGGCTACTGGCCGCTTGGTCTGGCGGTGGCGTCGGGCGCCGTCCACGAGACGCTCGTGACCGGTGGTTTCACCCACGGCTTCACCTACTCCCACCACGCCGTCGGCGCCGCTGCCGGGAGGGCCGTCCTTGGCTACTTGCGCCAGCATGACCTCGTGCGCGCGTCGGCCGAGCGCGGCAAGCAGTTGGACGCGGCGCTGAGATTGGAGCTGGGCGACCATCCGGCCGTTGGCGACATCCGTGGCATCGGCCTGCTTCGCGGTATCGAGCTCGTTGCCGATCGTGAGACCGCCCGACCCTTTGCGAGGTCCCAGCGAGTGATCGAACGGGTGGTCGCCGCCGGCAAGAGGCGCGGCGTGCTCCTCTACTCGTCTACCGGTACGACCGGTTCTGACGGGGACTTGATCCTGCTCGGCCCCCCATTGGTGATCACTGAGGCGCAAACTGACGAGCTCGCGTCGCTGACGGCGTTGGCGGTCCGAGACGTCCTGGGCTGACCTGGACGGGTTCCGCCGCGCGCCGAGTCGTCGCATCTTCCTCGAGTCGTCGTAACTTACGACGACTCACCACCCCCAACGGTCCGCCGAGTCGTCGCATCTTCCTCGAGTCGTCGTAACTTACGACGACTCACCACCCCCAACGGTCCGCCGAGTCGTCGCATCTTCCTCGAGCCGTCGTTGGTGCGATTCGCCCTGACCGTGGTGCACTGACGGGGCGACGGCCAGGAGGGGCACGGGAACTGATTCGTGGGCGCACCGGCCCCACGACTAACATTCCGGCATGACCGAGACCGAGCAGCATCCGGACCTGTCCACGACGCCCGCCGACCGGCGCGCCGTCGTCGTACCGGACAAACCGGCGCTGGAGGGCCTGGAAGGCAAGTGGGCCGAGCGGTGGAAAGCGGACGACACCTATCGCTTCGACCGCAGCCAGCCGCGCGAGAACATCTACTCGATCGACACCCCACCGCCGACCGTCTCGGGCAGCCTGCACGTGGGCCACGTGTTCTCCTACACGCACACCGACCTGATCGCCCGCTTCCAGCGGATGACCGGCAAGGCGGTGTTCTACCCGATGGGCTGGGACGACAACGGTCTGCCGACCGAGCGCCGGGTGCAGAACTACTTCGGCGTCCGCTGCGACCCGTCCCTGCCCTACGACGAGGACTTCACTCCGCCGGAGAAGCCGGACGCGAAGAAGCAGATCCCGATCAGCCGGCCCAACTTCGTCGAGCTCTGCGAACGCCTGGTCGAGGCGGACGAGGAGATCTTCGAGGCCCTGTGGCGCCAGCTCGGGCTGTCGGTCGACTGGCAGCAGCACTACACGACCATCGGGCCGAAGTCGCAGACCGTCAGCCAGCGTGCGTTCCTGCGCAACCTTGCCCGCGGTGAGGCCTACCTGCAGGAGGCACCCACGCTCTGGGACGTGACGTTCCAGACCGCGGTCGCCCAGGCCGAGCTCGAGGCGCGCAACTATCCCGGCCACTACTACCGGGTCGCGTTCCACCAGCCCGGAGGCGAGCCGGTGTACGTCGAGACGACCCGCCCCGAGCTGATCCCGAGCGTCGTGGCGCTGATCGCCCACCCGGACGACGAGCGCTACCAGCCGTTGTTCGGCAGCACGGTCACCTCACCGGTGTTCGGCGTCGAGATCCCGGTGATCGCCCACCATGCCGCCGAGCCGGACAAGGGTGCCGGGATCGCGATGTGCTGCACGTTCGGCGACCTGACCGACGTCACCTGGTGGCGGGAGCTGCAGCTCCCGGTCCGCACGCTGATCGGCCGCGACGGCCGGATGTCCCGGGACACCCCGGCCTGGCTCTCGGACGAGTCGGCGGCCGCGGCGTACGACGACCTCAAGGGCAAGACCGCCTTCAGCGCCCGCGAGGCGATGGTCGCCAGGCTGCGCGACTCGGGGGACCTCGACGGGGAACCGACCCCGACCCAGCGGATGGCGAACTTCTACGAGAAGGGCGACAAGCCGCTCGAGATCGTGGCCACCCGGCAGTGGTACATCCGCAACGGTGGCCGCGACGCCGCCCTGCGCGCCCAGATGCTCGGGCGCGGCAGCGAGATCACGTGGGTGCCGAGCCATATGGAACACCGCTACGACAACTGGGTGGGCGGCCTGAATGGCGACTGGCTGGTCTCGCGCCAGCGGTTCTTCGGCATCCCGTTCCCGGTCTGGTACGCGCTCGACGGCGAGGGCGAGCCCGACTACGACCACCCGTTGCTCCCCACGGAGGCCGAGCTGCCGTTGGACCCGTCCACCCGCGCGCCGCAGGGCTACACCGAGGACCAGCGCGGCAAGCCCGGCGGCTTCATCGGAGATCCCGACGTGATGGACACCTGGGCCACGTCGTCGCTGACCCCGCACATCGCCGGCGGCTGGGAGAGCGACGACGACCTGTTCGCCCGCGTCTTCCCGATGGACCTGTGCACGCAGGCGCACGACATCATCCGGACCTGGCTGTTCTCGCGGGTCGTTCGAGCCAGCTACGAGAACCAAGCGGCCCCGTGGACGCACGCGCTGATCTCCGGCTTCATCCTCGACCCCGACCGCAAGAAGATGTCGAAGTCCAAGGGCAACGCGGTCGTGCCCTCCGACGTGCTCGAGAAGTACGGCGCCGATGCGGTGCGATGGCGGGCCGCGATGTCCCGGCCCGGCCTGGACTCGCCGTTCGACGAGTCGCAGATGAAGGTCGGCCGCCGACTGGCCATGAAGGTGCTCAACGCCTCGAGGTTCGTGCTCGGTTCGGTCGGTGCCGACAACCCGGTCGGCTTCGTCGTGTCGGAGCCGATCGACGTCGCTCTGCTCGGACGGCTCGCCGGGGTCATCGCCGCGGCCACCGAGGCGTTCGAGGCGTACGACTACACCACCGCGCTGGAAACCGCCGAGAAGTTCTTCTGGGAGTTCTGCGACGACTACCTCGAGCTCGTCAAGGAACGGGCGTACGGCGACGTGGGCGGGCCTGCCACCAACCCCGCCACCGACTCCGCGAAGGCAACACTCGCCTTGGCGTTGCACGTCCAGCTCCGGCTGCTCGCGCCGTTCCTGCCCTACGTGACCGAAGAGGTCTGGTCCTGGTGGCAGGAGGGATCCGTGCACCTGTCGGCCTGGCCGACAGCCGCCGACCTGGGCTCGGCCGGGGCGGCCGACGGCAGCGCGATCGACGCGGTCGCAACGGCACTCGGCGGGATCCGGGGCGCGAAGTCGCAGGCCAAGGTCTCGATGCGCCACGAGCTGTCCCGCGTGGAGATCAGCGGACCCGAGGGGCTGGTCAGCGCCGCACGTCTGGCGGAGGACGACCTGCGCAGGGCCGGGAAGGTCACCGGCGACCTGGTGTTCACGACCACCGATGGAGAAGAGCTGAAGGTCGACGCCGAGCTGTCGCCGCCCACGGGCTAGTCGCCGCCGCGCGGCTCTGACCCCGGGGATGGGTCGTCAGCGCCTCACCGGCACTGGGCGCCCCGACACCCCGGAGCTCATCAAGCTGTTGGGCCAGCGCGCGTTCGAGTCCCGGCGTAGGCCGCCTTCCCGGCGAGGTTGGACAGCTCGAAGGGGTCGGCGGTGAGGTCGTAGAGCTCCTTGTCACCCGAGGTGCGTTCGACATACTTCCAACGCCCCTTCACCACGCCGTGGTACAGCCACGGCAACGGCGGGTCCAAAGTGGACCTGGTATCGGTCGCTTCGATGAGGACCGCAGGCCTGGTCACTTCCCTGGTGGGATCCTTCATGGTGGTCAGGAGGCTGATCCCGTCGACACTCGGTGGCGCCGCCACCCCCGCCATCTCGAGCACCGTGGGGGCGAAGTCCACCTGGGCGGTGACGTCGTTGACGACCGTGCCCGACGAGATGCCCGGCCCGCGCACAAGGAAGGGGACGTGGTTGGCCACCTCGTACGGCACCAGCTTGCCACCGCGGAGCCGGTGCTCTCCGAGCACCAGCCCGTTGTCGGACATGAACATCACATAGGTGTTGCCCAGCTCGCCGGACCTGGTCAGCGCGTCCATGATCCGAGTGACCGCGTCCTCGACCGAGAGCGCTGACTCCCGGCGCTGGGAGTTGTGCTCGGTAAGACCGACGATCTCCTCCGGGGTGAGCGGGGGATTCTGGACCGGCTTGTCGGAAACGTCTGCCTCGTTGAAAGACGGGTCGGCGTTGGCCAGACCCTCGAACCTGTCTCGATAGACCGGCTTGACGTTCGGACTCGCGAAGCCGGTGATGTCGTCGGGATCGCTCGGGATCCCGGCATGCGGGGCGACGATCGAGAGATGGAGGAAGAACGGCTGGCTCCTCGGTGCATTGCGGCCGATGAAGTCGTCGGCGAGAGCGGCCATGGTGTCGGTCTGGTAGCCGGCTATCGACCTGAAGGAGCCACCGGCGCCCTTGTTCAAGTACCACGACGGCCCGGTGTAGTTGTACATGTGCTTGGGCACCATCCACTCATCCCAGCCGGGCGGTTCGTACGGCGGGACGTACTCGTTGAGGTACTTGCCGATCAGGCCGGTGCGATAAGTGGGGTCCAACCAGGTGGCCAGCGTGGAGCCGTCCTTGAACTTCTCGAAGCCACCGGTCGGTGCGAGGTTGCTCAGGACGCCGTGATTGTGGGCGTACTGGCCGGTGAGCAGCGTCGCGCGGGCCGGGCAGCACAGCGGGAACGGTGAGTAGAAGTTGGTGAAGCGCGCCCCGGCGGCGCCGATCTGTTGCCGGACCCGAGGCATGGTGCTGAGGTCGTCGTAGCGGGCGTCGTCAACGAGAACGAGCACGATGTTGGGGCGCGCCAGCGCCGCGTCAAAGGTTGTCGACGCCGGCGACCCACCGGAGCTCGAAGGTGGGAGCATCATCAGGCTCAACCCGAAGGCCCCAATCAAGAGCACGCGCAACCGGGTCAACATGTCGGCCTCCATTCGGATTGGTCTTCACGACGTGCCTCGGACCAAACCTGCAAGGCTCGTGGCTGTATGTCTAGTAATACACTAGAGTTACACGCCATAGTCCCCCGCCCCCCGCTCGCCGCTGCGACGCCCCACGCTTGGTCGCCACCATAGACGGAATAGGGCAGAGCTGCGGTTGGCTCGCCCTATTCGTTCCAGCCGAGAGTAGGGCGGCAGAATCCGGCCCGACTACACCCGAAAGGCCGTGCAGCCGCTATGACTCGCCAGGGTCTCGACGGAGCCGGCAGCCGCCTGGGACTGGAAGGTGGCAGACACCAGGATCACGCAGATCAGGGCAACCAGGACAAAAGCGTACAAAGGGAGTCGGTGTTGGAACACGGGGCGAGTCTGCCCTGAGAAGTCCCGCCCCGGCCCATCGCCGACACATTTGGTCTGAATGGACTAGTCGGGCCAGGTGCCCGATCGGGTCAGGCCGACTTCTTTTTCTTGGACTCTGCCTCACGCAGGATCAGCGTCGGATTGACGTTGTCGTCGACGACCTCGCGGGTGATCACGACCCTGGCGATGTCGCCGCGGGACGGCACGTCGTACATCACGGCGAGCAGGACCTCTTCGACGATGGCGCGCAGCCCGCGGGCGCCGGTGCCGCGTTCCATGGCCTTGTCCGCGATGGCCTGGATGGCGTCCTTGCTGAACTCGAGCTCGACGCCGTCGATATCGAAGAGCTTCTGGTACTGCTTGACCAGGGCGTTCTTCGGCTCGGTCAGGATTTGAACCAGGGCCTCGTTGTCGAGCCTGGTCACGCTGGCGATCAGTGGCAGCCGCCCGATGAACTCGGGGATCAGGCCGAACTTGATGAGATCCTCGGGACGCACCTGGCCGAGCAGGTCCTCGGCTGCCCGCTCGGCGGCCCCGCGCACCTCCGCGGTGAAGCCCAGCGACTTCTTGCCGACCCGCTGCTCGATGATGTGCTCGAGCCCCGCGAAGGCGCCGCCGACCACGAACAGGATGTTGGTGGTGTCGATCTGGATGAACTCCTGATGGGGGTGCTTGCGGCCGCCCTGAGGCGGGACCGAGGCGGTGGTGCCCTCGAGAATCTTCAGGAGCGCCTGCTGGACCCCCTCACCGGACACGTCGCGGGTGATCGACGGGTTCTCGGCCTTGCGGGCGACCTTGTCGATCTCGTCGATGTAGATGATGCCGGTCTCGGCCTTCTTGACGTCGTAGTCGGCGGCCTGGATGAGCTTGAGCAGGATGTTCTCGACATCCTCTCCGACGTAGCCGGCTTCCGTCAGGGCCGTGGCGTCGGCGATGGCGAACGGCACATTGAGCAACCGGGCCAGGGTCTGGGCCAGATAGGTCTTGCCGCAGCCGGTCGGACCGACGACGAGGATGTTGGACTTGGCGACCTCGACGTCATCCTTGGCATGCTTGCCCGCGTTCAGGGCCGTGACACCGGCCTGGACCCGTTTGTAGTGGTTGTAGACCGCCACCGCGAGCGTCTTCTTGGCCTGCTCCTGCCCGATGACGTAGGCGTTGAGAAACTCGAATATCTCCCTGGGCTTGGGCAACTCGTCGAGGCTGACCTCGGCACCCTCGCTGAGCTCCTCCTCGATGATCTCGTTGCACAGGTCGATGCACTCGTCGCAGATGTAGACGCCCGGTCCGGCGATCAGCTTCCTGACCTGCTTCTGACTCTTTCCGCAGAAAGAGCACTTCAGCAGGTCGCCTCCGTCACCAATGCGTGCCACGGGCGGTCATCCTCACGTTCCGGCCGGGGCGCGAGCCCCGGCGGTGTACATCTGATCGGGCTGCAAGCTCTTCGACGGTACCCCGTGTCTCCCCCAATTGCAGGCGATGACACGGGCTGACTTGTGGACGGGCGCCCACGACAAACTCAGATCAGGACGGCGCCAGGACGGGAGTGCCCTTGCGTGATTCGAGCACCGCGTCGATCAGACCATATTCGACGGCCGCCTCCGCGGTGAGGATCTTGTCGCGTTCGATGTCGCGGCTGACCTGCTCGATGTCCTTGCCCGAGTGCTCGGCGATCATCTTCTCGAGCAGCTCGCGCATCCGCAGGATCTCGTTGGCCTGGATCTCGATGTCGGACGTCTGGCCGAACGTGCCCTCGGTGTAGGGCTGGTGGATCAGGATCCGGCTGTTGGGCAGGGCGAGCCGCTTGCCCGGCGCGCCCGCCGCGAGCAGGATCGCTGCCGCCGAGGCGGCCTGTCCCAGGCACACGGTCTGTACGTCGGGCTTGATGAACCGCATCGTGTCGTAGATCGCCGTCAACGCAGTGAACGAACCGCCGGGGCTGTTGATGTAGATCTGGATGTCCTGGTCGGGGTTCATCGTCTCCAGGCACAGCAGCTGGGCCATCACCGCGTTGGCGATGTCGTCGCTGATGGGGGTGCCGAGGAAGATGATCCGCTCCTCGAAGAGCTTGGCGTAGGGGTCGATCCGGCGGAAGCCGTAGGACGTCCGCTCCTCCCACTGCGGGATGTAGTAGTTCATCGTCAGTCCTTCTGCCTGGCCGGGCGGCCCTCGTCGGCGGCTTCGCGGGCGCTCTTGATGACCTGGTCGACCAGCCCGTATTCGAGGGCCTGGTCGGCGGTGAACCATCGGTCGCGGTCGGCGTCGGTGGTGATCTGGTCAACCGTCTGCCCCGTGTGCTCGGCGATCAGCTCGAGCAGGACCTTCTTGATGTGCAGCGACTGCTGGGCCTGGATCTTGATGTCGGAGGCCGAGCCGCCCATGCCCGAGGACGGTTGGTGCATCATGATGCGGGCATGCGGCAGCGCGTAGCGCTTGCCCTTGGTGCCGGCGCAGAGCAGGAACTGGCCCATCGAGGCGGCCAGGCCCATGCCGACGGTTGCCACGTCGTTGGGGATGTAGTTCATGGTGTCGTAGATCGCCATGCCGGCGTCGACGGATCCACCGGGACTGTTGATGTGCAGAAAGATGTCGGCGTCGGGATCTTCGGCGGACAACAGCAGCAGCTGGGCGCAGATCGCGTTGGCGTTCTGGTCGCGGACCTCGGAACCGAGGAACACGATGCGCTCCTTCAGCAGCCGCTGGTAGATGTGGTCGTCGAGCCCGTAGGACGGGGCTGCTGCCCCGTTCAGCTCAGGGCTGTTCGCGGAAACACTGGTCTGGGTCACGAGAGCGACCCTAGCCCCAAGCCGGGACAGTTCCACGGCATATCGGGCACTGTTCGCCCACAGCGGAGAATCAGCCCTCCACGGCCGCCTTGAGCCGAGCCAGGGTCTGACCCATGCCCGCTTCGAGCTCGTCGGCGTGGCCCTCGACGCCGCCGAGGGCGACCGCAGCGAAGGCCTTGCCGATCAGGGTGAGGCCACGTGGGACCGGGCGTCGGTGCACGACCCGCGTGCCGTCTCCTTCCGGAGTGAGCTCGTAGATCCAGCGCGCGCCGCTCGACTTGGTGTCCCACGCCAGCGCCTTCTCGGGGTCGACGGTCACCACGACGCTGCGGGTGGGCCAGACCACCCACTTGCGCTTGTTGATGCCGAGATAGGCCTGTCCCGCGCGGAGCCCACCCCTCTTCAGCGGCACCATCCGGACCAGTTCGGGACTCATCTCGGGCATCCGGTCGAGGTCGCTCAGGACCGCCCACACCTGCGACGGCAACGCGGCGATGGTCGTCTCGACCCGCAGCTCGCGTTCCGCCTCCCTCATTCGGGGTTCACTTCAGCCAGTTGGTGAGGGCGTTGTGTACGTCGCGGTGGTTGAGCAACCCGAGATGGCCGGTCTCCGGCAGGTGCAGCGCGTCGGCGCCGGGAAACAGCTGCCGGCGCCGGCTGCGGCCGGTGGCCGAGGACTGCCGGACCATCACGTCGCCGAACACCAGCCCCCACGGGCGGTCGAGCGAGGCGGAAACGAGCCGGTAGCGGACGCCCGGGACCGCCGCCAGCTCCGGCAGTCCGAGGCTCAGGTCGACGATCCCACCGAACGGTGGTCGAGGATGCGTCCGAACGCCGCGGTCTCCGGCAGGCGGGCGAGTGCGCGGCTGCCGACCCCGACGACACGGGCGAGATCGGCACCGAGGTGCGGAGTGCCCAAGGTGACGACATCGGTCACCAGGCTGCTCCAGGGCCGTTCGGAATCCGACGCGACCGCGCAGGCGGCCCTGGCGATCAGACCGCCCATCGAGTGGCCGACAAGAGCGATCCGATCCACCCCGGCGGGCCAGGCGTCCACCAGGTCCTGGAGCAGGGCAGCCAGGGCTGCCCCGTTCTCTTGAAGGGAGAGTCCCGAGTTGATGCGCAGGAAGACCGGGGTCCACCCCTGCGCGGTCAGCGTCTCGGCGTACGTCGAGCCGACCTCCTCCCGCCGCGCGGCCCAGTGCTCGTCGTTCTCGCCGAGTCCGTGCAGGAACACCGCAACCCGCCCGGTGGCGTCCGGGAACGCGGCAGCCAGGGACGCTGCGTCGAGGTCCACGTCGGTGCCTTGCTGGCGCACGCCCATGGTGATCGTGAGCCTGGACGCCTCGCGGGCGAAGCGGTCTCCAAACAGTCCGTTGAGTGCCGACCACACGGTTCGGCCACGCGGGGTGGCCAGTCGCGGCCCGTTGGCACGCGCCGTCCGGGCGGCAAGCGACCCGGCCTTCAGCGCCAGCCCGATCGACGTGAACACCGCCTCGGAGATGCCCTCGTGGATCGCCTGAGGCCTGGCCGCTGCCCCGCCGGTCGCCCGGTTCACAGCGCCGTACGCCCTGCTCGCCCAGGCGCGCTGGGTGTCGCGGACGGTGTGGACGATCACCTCGTCGACGTACGTCGGCAGGATCTCCAGGACGTCGAGCACTCCAGGGTCTTCACGGGGTGAGACCGCGGCTGCAGGCATGCGGCAAGGCTACGGGACGCGGCCATCCACAGCCTCCGACGCTCCCGCGACGGTGGCGGCGTCCGAAACCGGGTCAGGCTTCGGCAGGAGCCTGCTGCGCGCCCTCCGCGGCTGGCTGGTCCGCCGGGACCGGGTCACCGATGGTGCCGTCGGGACGCAGGTTCTTGAGCTGGACCACATTGCCCGAGGCGTCCTTGACCACCGCTGTCTCCACGATCGTGGCCAGCGCCTTGCCGCGCAGGATCTCCTGCACGAGGTCCGGGATGTGGTTGTGCTCGAACATGTGGTTCGCGAACTCCTGCGGATCCTGACCGGCCTGCTGGGCGCGACGCACGAGGTGCTCGGAGAGCTCGGCCTCCTCGATGCGGAGCGTCTCCTTCTTGGCGACCTCGTCGAGGATGAACTGGGCCGTCACCGCGTCCCGGACGCGGCGGTCGAGGTCTGCCTCGAACTCCTCCTGGGTCTGGCCCTCGTCCTCGAGGTACTTGTCCATCGACATGCCGGCCGCAACGAGCTGCTGCTCGATGTTCTGGCGACGGGCGTTGAGCTCGTCGGTGACCATGCTGTCGGGCAGCGGGATGTCGACCTGGTCGAGCAGCTTCTCGAGCACGGCGTCGCGCGCGGCGGCCGCCTGCTCGAGGCGCTTTCCACGGCCGAGCCGCTCGCGCACGTCGGCGGCGAGCTCCTCAGCGGTGTCGAACTCGGAGGCCAGCTGGGCGAACTCGTCGTCGAACTCGGGCAGCTGCTGTTCCTGGACCGCACCGACCCGCACGCCGACCTCGACCGGCTCGCCGACCAGGTCGCCACCGACGAGCTCGGACGAGAACGTCTTCTCATCGTCCGCGCCCATGCCCACGAGTGCCTCGTCGAGCCCGTCGAGCATGCCTCCGCGGCCCACCTTGTAGGACATGCCGGCGACCTCGGCCCCCTCGACGACCTCGCCGTTCTGGGTGGCCTTGAGGTCGATCGTCACGAAGTCGCCGTCGGCGGCCACGCGATCCACGTCGACCAGGGTGCCGAACCTCTCCCGCAGCGCCTGGACCTGCTCCTCGACGTCGGTGTCGCTGATCTCGATGTCACCGACCACGGCCTCGAGGCCGTCGTACGCCGGAAGGGTGATCTCGGGCTTGACGTCCACCTCGGCAGTGAACTCGAAGGTCTGGTTGTCCTCGAGCTTGGTCACCTCGATCTCGGGCTGGGCAAGTGGCTCGAGCTTGTTCTCCTGCAGCGCCTCGACGTACGCCTTGGGAAGCATGTCGTTGATCGCCTCGTCCAGCACGGTCCCGCGGCCGACCTGGCGGTCGATGATCGCAGGCGGCACCTTCCCCTTGCGGAAGCCGGGGACGTTGATCTGCTGGGCGATCTTCTTGTACGCCGCGTCGAGGCTCGGCTTGAGCTCCTCGAAGGGCACCTCGACGGTCAGCTTGGCCCGGGTCGGGCTCAAGGTCTCGACGGCGCTCTTCACAGGTTGTCTCCTCAAATTCAGATGGTGTGGTGCGTCGGTGCAGGTGTCGGGCAAAAAGTCGGGGCGACAGGACTCGAACCTGCGGTCTCCTGCTCCCAAAGCAGGCGCGCTAGCCACTACGCTACGCCCCGCCAAGATGCCCTCCGGATCGGCTGGAGAGCCCCTTGGAGCGGATGACGGGAATCGAACCCGCGTAGTCAGTTTGGAAGACTGAGGCTCTACCATTGAGCTACATCCGCGCGCACGAATTTGTGCGCTGTCATGGTGCCACACGGCGCGCGACGACCACGAATCCCGCGGCTGCCGGACAGCCTGTGCCGGGTCAGCGCCGCCGGTGGATGAGCAGCAGGGCCCGGTCGTCGTTGGCCGAGCCAAGCGCCTCGATCAGCCGGCGGGCGCCATTGTCGAAGCCGTCCTGCAGCAGGCGGTCACCCTGGCCGAGCAGCTTGTCGATGCCGGTGGTCATGTCGCGGTCGGGGGCTTCGACGAGCCCGTCCGTGTAGAGCAGCACGGCGTCGCCGGGCCGGATGATGCCGTGCGCCACGACGAACTCGGCGTTCTCGATCAGGCCGAGCACCGGCCCCTCGGTTTCGTGGACGACCCAGCGTCCCGAGCCCGCGTTCAGCTGGACAGCGGGGGGATGTCCGGCAGACCGGACCTCGAAGTCGCCCGTCTCGAGATCGAGGGAAAGATGGACCGCGGTCGCAAACCCCTCGGCCCACCGCTGCCGCAGGAGGTACTCGTTGGCGGCGAGCAGGAACTCCGAACGCGGCACCCCTCCGAGCAGCCCCCCGAAGGCACCCGAGAGCAGCAGCGAACGGGTGCCCGCCTGGATGCCCTTCCCGGACACGTCGACAACCGCGAGGTCGAGCCGGGTCCGGTCCGGCGTAGAGCTGGCCACGACGAAGTCTCCGGCGAACGGGGTGCCGCCGGCCGACCTGAGCGCCACCTCGGCGTACCAGTCGGCCGGCAGGTTCGGCAGCTCGCCCTGGCTCTGGATCCGGTCGCGCAGGTCCACGAGCATCGACTCGCCGGTGACGCCGGCGACGCCAAGCCTGGTACGCCGAAACGAGGTGAGCAGGATGATGAAGCCGAGGACGAACAGGACCATGATGCCGATCACCGTGCGCGGAGTGATCGGGTCCTGCAACGGCACCAGCAGGGCCAGGACGGCTAGCAGGAACACCACGAACCACGGCAGCTCCCGCGGGTCCAGCCAGAGGCTGCCCAGGACCAAGGGCAGGACGAGCAGGTTCAGCGGCCACAGATCAGGGGCGAACCAGACCAGGGCCGCCATCACCAGCGTGAGCTCGCTCAGCCACCAGATCGGGCGTGCGTAGGCACCACGCCGGCCGAGCCGCTTCCAGCTGCGGCGTGCGCGCGTGCCGAGGTCTGGACGGCGCCGGGGCCGTACTGGGGTCAAGAGGTCGCCTTCGGTCAGTGTGTTCACTGTAAAGCCCGCGAGCGGAACCTGGGCTGACATCGCGGACACCAGAACAGATTGCGACCCACCAGCACCGTGGTGCGGACCTTGCTTCCACAGACGAGACACGGCTGGCCGGTACGCCGGTAGACGTAGACCTCTCCACCGTGGTCGTCCACCCGGGGTGGCCGGCCCATGGCTTCGGGTGTGTGCTCGGGTCGGACCGTGTCGATGCGGCCCGTCTCGACTCCGTAGGCCATCAGCTCGACCAGGTCCGCCCACATCGCCCGCCACTGGCCGATCCGCAGCGTGTTCCCGGGGCGCAGCGGATGCATCCTGTGTCGGTAGAGCAGCTCGGCGCGGTAGACGTTGCCTACGCCACACAGCACGGCCTGATCCATCAGCAGATCACCGATGGGCCGGTGACTTCTGGTGATCCGCCGCCAGGCCCGCATGGGATCGGCGTCGCGCCGCAACGGGTCCGGGCCCAGGGCGGCCACGATCTCGTCCCGCTTCTCCACCGTGATCAGGTCGCACTGGGTGGCGCCGCGGAGGTCGGCGTACGCGGAGGTCGAGACCAGCCTCAGCCGCACCTGGCCGACGGGGGACGGAGCCTCGGCGACTCCGGTGTGTACGTCGAACTTGCCGATCAGGCCCAGATGGACGTGGATGAACCGCTCCCCCGAAAACTCGAGAAACAGATGTTTCCCAGCCGACTCGGCGCTGGTGAGCACGGACCCGTCGACCTGGCCGGCGTCGGCCGCGAACCTGCCCTGCGGGCTGGAGACCCGCACGACTCGTCCACCGAACGCGGCAGACAGGTCGTGGGCGATGCGGTGGAGGGTGTGGCCCTCAGGCATCGTCGCCCGGCCCGGACACCGTGCCCTGGAGCGCGGACTCGGGCAACGGGGGTAGCTCGCCCGTCGACTCGTACACCGTGAGCTGGGCGATCCGGCGCAGGTGCCGCTCGTCCTCGCTGAAAGGAGTCGCCAGGAACACCTCGACGAAGCGGCTCATGTCCTCGACCGAGTGCATCCGGCCGCCAACCGAGATCACGTTCGCGTCGTTGTGCTGTCGGGCCAGGGTCGCGGTCTCCTCTGACCAGACCAGCGCACACCGGACGCCCTCGACCTTGTTGGCCGCGATCTGCTCGCCGTTGCCGGAGCCGCCGATCACGACGCCAAGGGTCTCGACCCCGTCGGCCCGGTCGGCAACGACACCCTCGGCGGCCCGGAGGCAGAACACCGGGTAGTCGTCCACCGCGTCATAGACGAAGGGACCGTGGTCGACGACCTCGTGTCCCTGGTCGACGAGCCGGTTGAGCAGGTGGTCCTTGAGTTCGAGCCCCGCGTGGTCGGAACCCAGATGAACGCGCATGCCGCCAGTTTTGCAGAGGCGCCGGTCAGGGATGGTGCTGACGCAGGAAACCAGACACCGCACGCATCACCGGCTCGGCTGCATCGAAGACGTCGGTGTGCCGCCAGAACCCGTGGACCTGGCCGAGTTGCCGGCTTGCCACCACCTCGACGGACTGCTCGGCGAGCAGAGCCGCAAGCTTCTCGCCCTCGTCGCGAAGGGGGTCGTGCTCGGCCGTCACGATCATCGTGGGCGGCAGCGTGTGCAGGCGGTCCGAGAGCAGCGGCGCCAGGTCAGGGTGGCGCAGGTCCTGGTCGCGGCCGGCGTACTGCCGCCAGTACCAGGCTGCCTCGCGGGCGTCGAAGCCGCCGGCAGCGGCCTCTTCGTAGGACGGGAACCCGGCCTCCGGGTCCAGGAAGGGGTAGATCAGGGCGATCGCGCGAAACCGACCCGGGTTGCGCAGCGCCGCCACCAGCGCGAGGTTGCCGCCGGCACTGTCGCCGTGCGCGTACGTCGGCCCCTGGACGCCGAGGCTGTCGGCACGCGTGTCCAGCCATCCCAACACGGTGTCGACATCGTCAGGCGCCGCCGGGAACCGGTGCTCGGGCGGCCGCCGGTAGTCGACGCTGATGACCGCGATCCCGGCGCGGTTGGCGAACTGGCGAACGGCCGCGTCGTGCACGTCGACATCGTTGAAGACGAACCCGCCACCATGCAGGTGTACGACGACCCCGCCCACCGCATCCTGCGGAACGTAGAGCCGGCAGGGAACGCCATCGGCCTCGACGTCGCGCACGACGGGAACGTCCTCGCGGGGCTGACTGAGTGCCAGCACCCGGGCCTGCGTCCGGGCCGCCTCGATGTCGAAGCCGGGCTCGAACACCGGCGGCTCCAGTGCCGACGCCTCGACAGCGGACCGGGCCTGCGGATAAAGGACCATCAGCGCGACATCAGCGCATCCATCGCCACGGCGACGGCGGCAGCAACCCGGAAATCGACGCGCTGGTCGTGTACGTCGACCGTGTACTTGTCTCGCACGCTGGCCTGCCGCTCGATGCTGAGCAGCCGCTGGCCAGACGTGTCCACGTAGTCGAAGTGGATCGGCAGGAACGGGACGTCGGTGAAGCGGCGCACGATCGCGACCAGCTGGCTCCGCTCCTGGCCGGTGCCGGCAAAACCGGGGCCCTCGATGTGGAACGTCGACCGCATCAGACTCGCGCCGAAGTCCTTCTTGAAGAACCCGATCTGAGCGCCGGACTCGTCGGTGACGTCATAGCCCGAGTTGAGGTCCATCACCCTGCGGGCCTTGAACCCGAACACCGGTCTGCTCTTGGTCTCGTCGCTGAAGAACGTGACCTGCTCCTTGAGCGCCATCTTCTTCTGCTCGGCCAGTCCGAGCAGCGGCCCGAAGCTCCCGTCGGGATTGGCGGTGATGATCTCGTAGCGGTTCGTCAGCATCGCGAACTTCTGCTTGACGAAGAACCGCGGCAGGTACGTCGGGTCGGCCATGTCGCGACCCTACCCAGCGCGTCACACTGTCGACCGTGTTGGCTTGACTCTCCCATCGGGGGAGACCCAAGCATCGTCCCATGATCACTGACATCTTCCCGACCATCTGCAGCGACGACGTGCCCGCGACCCGAGACTTCTACCTTGAGCTGTTTGGCTTCGAAGTCGTCTTCCGGAACGAGTGGTACGTCCAACTCCAATCTCCGGCCAAACCCTTCTCACAGCTCGGGATCGTGCAGCGCGATCACGACAGCGTTCCGCTTCCGTTCCAGCGGCAGCCCGCCGGCGTACTGGTTGCGATCGAGGTCGACGACGTCGACGCGACCCACGAGCGCGCGCAGGCCGCCGGACTCGAGATGCCGCTCGACCTGCGCAGCGAGGCGTGGGGGCAACGCCACTTCATGACCGTCGACCCGAGTGGGACGCTGGTAGACGTGATCACCCCGATCCCACCCGGGCCGGAGTTCGCCGACGACTACGTCACGGGAGCCAATGCCTGATCCAGGACTCGTGTCGATCGGTACCTTCGCCCAGGCTGCGCGACTGACCGTGAAGACACTGCGGCACTACCAGGCAGCCGGCGTACTGATTCCTGCCTGGGTCGACCCGGCGAGCAACTATCGCTACTACCGCTGGGACCAACTGCGTGACGCCCTGGGCATCACGACCCTCCGGAGCCTGGACGTGCCTCTCGAACGGATCCGGGCACACTTCGTGTCCGGCGTCCCCCTGCACGAGATCCTTGCTGCCGAGCGGCTTCGCCTGGAGCGTCAGGCTGCCAGGGCCGGCCGGGCGCTGGCGGTGATCGAGGCGCTGAGGAGTGCCTCGGCACTGCCGGTCGTCGAGCCGGACATCGTCACCTGGGAAGACCGGCCGACGTTGACGCTGCGAGGAACCGCGCACGCCGACACTCTCGATGCTGACGCCGCGGCGCTGTTCGTCGAGCTGCTCGACCAGGCCGACCGCCGGGGCCTCGACGTGAGTGCGCCGACGGTCGGGGAGTACCCCCTCGCGTTGAGAGGCTCGATGACGATTGCGGCCAGGCTGCAGCTGTCCTCACCCGAGGTCGATGCGCAGATCCTGCCCGGTGGTCGTCTGGCGCGCGTCGTACATGTTGGGCCGCACGAGTCGTTGACGCTTGCCTACCATTCCCTGGTCCGTTGGCTGCACGAGCAGAGGCAGTCGCCCACCGGCCCGGTCTACGAGCACTACGTCGACGACCCCGCGACGACCCCGCCGCACCTGCTACGCACCGAGGTCCTGCACCGGATCGCGTGAGCTGGCCGACGGGCTGACTCGGACTGCGGTTTCATCACGGTATGCGGGCCAACCAGAGGTTCCCCTGCTCCGTACAGCGTGGGAAGCGGCGGTTCATCTGCGTACCGTGATGAACCTGGGATGCTCGGGCCGACGTCCGTCCCGCTCTGACCGGGCACCGAATCGAGACGCGTAGGGAGAATCCAGCATGGCCAAGCTGATCTACTCGGCTCTCACGTCGCTGGACGGCTACGTGGCGGACGATGACGGCAACTTCGACTGGGCCGCGCCGGACGAGGAGGTGCACGCGCTGGTCAACGACCTCGAGCGACCGATCGGCACCTATCTCTACGGGCGCCGGATGTATGAGGTGATGAGCTTCTGGCAGACCGCGGACACCCTCCCCGACCAGTCGCCCGCCGTACTGGACTTCGCTGCGATCTGGCAGGCGGCCGACAAGATCGTGTTCTCCCGGACGCTGGAGGAGGCTTCCACTCCGAAGACGCGGATCGAGCAGGACTTCGATGCTGAAGCGATCCGGCAGCTGAAGGCGTCGGCAGACAGTGACCTCTCGATCGGCGGTCCAGGCCTCGCAGCCCAGGCGATCAGGGCCGGGTTGGTCGACGAGTTCCGCCTGTTCCTGTCACCGGTCATCGTGGGAAGCGGCAACCAGTGCCTCCCCGACGGCGAGAGCATCCCTCTCGAGCTCGTGGATGAACGTCGCTTCGGCAACGGCGTCGTCTATCTGAGCTACGTCTCCAGACCTGATCTCGTCTCGCTGTAAACCTGTTGAGCCCGGCGTCGCATTGGCGTTTGCTGGTCGACATGAGCGAGCACGACATCCGCGTCGGTCTGGCGACAGACCAGGACCGGTTCCTGCACACCGACCAGACGGTGTGGTTCCAGGAGGTCGGCTCCGCCTCGACCGCTGAACAGCTGCTCGGGGTGCCGCAGCGGCTGCGCTTCGCCGCAGAAATCGACGGCGCCGACCCGGGCACGTACCCCGGGATCTACGGAGTCCGCCCGATGACCCTTTCCATCCCCGACCGTGACCTGGGGGTTCGACAGGTGCCCTGCGCCGGCCTCACCTGGGTCGGCGTACACCCCGACCATCGCCGCCGCGGGGTCCTCACCGCCATGCTGAAGCACCATTTCGAGCAGGTCCGTGACGAGCCCGACACCCACATCTCGGCGCTGCACGCGAGTGAGCCTGCGATCTATGGACGGCACGGCTACGGGCTCGCCTCGCACGAGCTCACGGTGCATCTGGGTCGCGGGACCAAGATGACCGCACCCCATCTCGACGAGAGCGTGCAGGCTGTGCGCACCCAGCTGGCAACGATCAGCGACAGCGGGATGCCGAAGCGGCTGCGCGAATGCGAGCTGCACTGCGCGTCGACGAGCGTGGGCGCCATCGTCGGTGACGACGAGTTCTACGAGACGGTGTGCAAGGAACCGCCCGAGGAGCTGCGCGACAAGGAGTCGATGCGGATCCTCTTCGCTCGCCGCGACGGAATGGACGTCGGCCTGGCCGCTTTCCGGCGTACCCACAAATGGGAGAAGGGCCGGCCCGGCGGCGAGCTGACCGTCTTCAGGCTGGCCGGCGACCCGGTCGCACGACTCGCGCTGGTCCGCCGATTGGTCGACTTCGACCTGATGGGGACGGTAAAGATCGAGGGGATCGGCGTCGACGACCCGATGTTGCAGTGGGTCGCCGGGCCACGTGGCACCGGCGACATCTGGACGTACGACAGCCTGTGGGTCCGGCTCGTCGACCTGCCCGAAGCACTCCAGGCCCGCGCCTACGCAAGCCCCTGCGACGTGGTGGTCGAGGTCAGCGACGTCTCCGCGCCGTGGAACGAGGGGTCCTGGCGAGTGCAGGTCGACGACTCCGGTGCGGCATCGGTGAGCAGGACCACCAACGGCGCCGAGATTCGGCTGCCGGTCGAGGCGCTGGGAGCGGCGTACCTCGGCGGCACCAACCTGGTCGGGATGCTGCGCGCCGGATTCGTCGAGGAGCTCCGGGCCGGCGCAGTGCTGGAGCTGTGGCGCGCGATGCGCCACGACGTCGCTCCGGGCACCGCGATCGGGTTCTGACCTCGCCGCTGACCCAGCCGCCCGGTCAGGCTTCGAGGCGGGCCAGCTCGTCCTCCACGATCGACGGATCGAGCTTGACGAAGACCGGCGTGGGCTTGGCAACCGGTGTGCCTACCTCGATCGGGGACCGTTGCCATGCCCTGACTCCGGAATAGTCTCCGGTGATGATCGGGTAGGCCACGCCCCCGTCGAGGTCGTCGGCCTCGTCGATGCGCGGCATCGGCTGTACGTCGCCCGCGCCACCGAAGACGGCGTCGACCGCGTTGGCCGAGAACGGCAGGAACGGCGCGAGGATCGTGTTGAGGTCGGCCACGCACTGGGCGAGTACGTGCAGCACCGTTCCGAGCCGCGCCGGGTCGTCCTTGATCTTCCAGGGCTCGGCGTCGGTGACGTACTTGTTGACCTCGGCCACGGTGCGCATCGCCTCGCCGATCGCCTGCTTCTGCCGGTGCCGGCCGATCAGGTCGCCGACCACGCCGAACGCGCCGTCGACGGTGTCGAGCACGGTCTTGTCCTGCGCAGTCAGCTCGCCGGGCTCGGGGATCTCACCGAAGTTCTTCGCGATCATCGTCGCGGTCCGGTTGACCAGGTTCCCCCAGCCGGCGACGAGCTCGTCGTTGGTGCGGCGGACGAACTCGGCCCAGGTGAAGTCGGAGTCCTGGTTCTCGGGACCTGCCGCTGCCACGAAGTAGCGGAAGGCGTCTGGCTGGTAGCGCGACAGCAGGTCCCGCACATAGATGACGACCCGCTTCGAGGACGAGAACTTCTTGCCCTCCATGGTCAGGAACTCGCTAGAGACCACCTCGGTCGGCAGGTTGAGAACGCCGTACAGCCGCGGTTCGCCGCCCTTTTCGCCGCGTCCTGAGTAGGCCAGCAGCTCGGCCGGCCAGATCTGGCTGTGGAAGGTGATGTTGTCCTTTCCCATGAAGTAGTAGGACAGCGCTTCCGGGTCGTTCCACCACTCCCGCCACGCTTCCGGGTCTCCGGAGCGCCGCGCCCACTCGATGCTCGCGCTCAGGTAACCGATCACCGCGTCGAACCAGACGTAGAGCTTCTTCGTGGGGTTGTCCCGCCAGCCGTCGAGGGGTACGGCGATGCCCCAGTCGATGTCGCGGGTCATCGCCCGCGGCTTGATCTCCTTGAGGATGTTCTGGCTGAACCGGATCACGTTGGGCCGCCACAGTCCGGTGGCCTCCCGCTCGTCGAGCCACTCGGCGAGTGCGTCAGCGAGCGCGGGCAGGTCGAGGAAGAAGTGCTGGGTCTCGACGAACTCGGGGGTCTCTCCGTTGATCTTCGACGTGGGGTTGATCAGCTCGTTCGGGTCCAGCTGGTTGCCGCAGTTGTCGCACTGGTCGCCTCGCGCGCCGTCGTACCCGCAGATCGGGCAGGTGCCCTCGATGTAACGGTCCGGCAGCGTGCGCCCCGTCGAGGGCGAGATGGCGCCGAAGGTCGTCTGCTCGACGAAGTAGCCGTTCTCGTAGACACCGAGGAACAGCTCCTGGACGACGGCGTGGTGGTTCGGTGTCGTGGTCCGGGTGTACAGGTCGTAGGAGATGCCGAGCGCACACAGGTCTTCGGCGATCATCCGGTGGTTCTGGTCGGCGAGCTGCTGCGGCGGCACTCCCGCCTCGTCTGCGGCGATCAGGATCGGGGTCCCGTGCTCATCGGTGCCCGAAACCATCAGCACGTCGTGCCCGGCCATCCGCATGTACCGGCTGAAGATGTCGGACGGCACACCGAAACCGGCAACGTGGCCGATGTGGCGCGGGCCGTTGGCGTACGGCCAGGCGACGGCAGACAGGACATGGCTCATGCGGTGAATCCTAGGAGGGCGGGTCCACCGCGTTTCGGGTGGCCGACCCGGGCGGCGTACGACGTCCTGACGGCGGAGCCGCCCGGGCCTGACTCACCAGGCGTCGACGCGCCTCTGGGTCCGGATCCGGATCGCGCCAAGCTTCGAATAGAGATGTGCGCCGGGGCAGGCCGTGTAGTTGGTGTCCCGGTGCCCGTCGATGACCCGCAGCGTGACGGTCTCGCCTTCCGGGTACTTGTCGCTCCCATGCGAGTAGACCCGGGCCCACCCGGTGGGTTTGCGGTGGAAGCGGTCCAGCTTGAAAGCCGCTATCCGGACAACCGCGGCAGTCACGGCCTCGCTCGGCCACGCATCCTCGTAGTTGCCGATCACCGAGATCCCGGTCGAGGTGTCGTTGAACCCGAGGGTGTGCGCACCACGGACGATCTTCTTCGCCCCGCCCGCGCGGCCCACCCACGTGCGGCCGAACCTGTCGACCAGGAAGTTGTAGCCGATGTCCGACCAGCCGAGGTTGTGCGTGTGGTACCGGTACATCCCGCGGATCAGCCCCGGGACGTCGGCCATCGTGTAGCTGTTTCCCGTCGCAGTGTGGTGGATGTGCACCTGCTGGATGGTGTGGCCGTAGTACGGGCCACCGTTGCGCCAGCTCTCGTCGGCGCCCCAGTCACTGCGGTAGAGCAGCTGGGGCAGGGGCGCACTGCCCCTGAACCCAGGCGCCGTTCGGGCCTTTGTCTCTGCGACCAGTGGCTCGCGACTGTCTCCGCGACCACGTCCGAGTCGGACTCCAGCTCGCCGGGGTCGATCAGCTGGAGCGTCAGCCGCTTCGGCTGTGCGCCACGGACAATGGCCTGGATCCCGTCCGACTGGCCCACCCAGAGCAGCTCTGTCCCGCGGACGCCGTTCCCCTCGCCGCTGGTGGCGTTGGGAAGGTCGGTCAGCGGCGCGAGCGTCCGCCAGGGCGACCAGTGGCCCTCGGTCCGGCTACGGATCCGCAGCGCCGCAGGATCGTCGCCGCGCCAGGTCAGCGCCACCATCCGGTAGGTCGTCGAGCTCAGCCGCGCAGTACGGAACCTTCGGGTGTCAGCGACGCGCGTCAGCTCGGCAGGCCCGAGGCGGTACGACGCGGAGCGGACGACCGAGCCCGGCTCACCGACCAGTCGTAGCTGATCGGGTGCAGGCGCCTGCCCCGGAGGCGGGACCGCTTCTGCGGGCACGGCTCCGGCCGCCGGCACGATGACCGCGAGCACGAAGAGTTGGGCGAGAGAACGATGCAGGAGGTTCATGGGAGTCACGACGCACACAAGTGCGACCCAGGTCGACGACAGGCCTCATCAACATCATGCGTCACTTCCGTTCCAGAGTCGACCCTTTTGTCCGGTTACCAGCGCAGAAGATCGACGGCTGGTGGGTCTTCGCCTCGTGGACGTTCACGGTCGTGGCCATGGACTAAGTCTACTTGACCAAGTCCAGCGCGATCAGCTGAAGTCGAGGCTCTGGGTGCGCGAGCGCTTCAGCTCGGAGAAGTAGGAGTACGCGGACAGCTCAACGCAGGCGTCCCAGATGCGGCCGGCATCCTCGCCGCGAGGGATCCTCGAGAGCACCGGACCGAAGAACGCCGAGCCGTCGTACGCGATGGTCGGGGTGCCGACGTCGTCGCCGACCTGGTCCATCCCGAGCTTGTGGGACTTGACCACGGCGTCGTCGTACGACGTGTCGTCCATCGCGTCGACCAGCTTCGGCTCGAGCCCGGCCTCCGCGACTGCGGCGGCGATCAGCTCACGCGTGATCGTCTGCTTCTCGTGGTGGAGGCGGGTCCCGAGAGCCGAGTAGAGCGGCAACAGCACATCCTTGCCGTGCGCCTGCTCGGCGGCGATGCATACGCGCACCGGACCCCAGGCCGGCTTGAGATGCTCGCGATAGCTGTCGGAGATGTCCTTGTCCTGGTTGAGGTACGCCAGGCTCATGACGTGCCAGGTCACCGAGATGTCGCGCACCTTCTCGACTTCGAGCATCCAGCGCGAGGTGATCCAGGCAAACGGGCACAGCGGGTCGAACCAGAAGTCAGCGTTGCTCATGTGTTCAACCCAACCACGCGGCGCCAAGGCCCCAGACCCTGCCATTTCCGAGTCAGTTGGCCAGACCGAGGACGACCCCGAGCAATGCGCACGCCCCCAACGTCCGGAGCACTGGCCACTTCAGCGCGAAGATCAGCGACATCGCCACCGCGGCGATCACCCAGGTCTCCCAGGTGTACGACGACCAGATGGGCGCGAGGATCTGGACCGGGCCCCACTCGCAGGTCTGAGTCTGGGAGAACAGGGTGTGGGCGCCGAAGTAGAGCGCCAGGTTGGCGATGACCCCGACCACTGCGGCCGTGATCCCCGCCAGGGCTGCGGAAAGGGCCACGTTCCCGCGCAGCCGCTCGACGTACGGCGCCCCGAGGAAGATGAAGATGAAACAGGGCACGAACGTCACCCACGTGGTCAGGAGAGAGGCAACCACGCCCGCCACGACAGGGTGCAGAGCACCGGGATCCCGGTAGGCCCCCATGAAGGCCACGAACTGCACGACCATGATCAGCGGTCCTGGCGTCGTCTCGGCCAGGGCAAGGCCCTTGACCATTTCTCCCGCAGTGAGCCATCCATAGGTCTCGACGGCCTTCTGCGCGACGAACGCCAGGACCGCGTAGGCGCCGCCGAAGGTCACCAGCGCCGTGCCGGAGAAGAACACCCCTTGCTCGGTGAAGACGCTGTGTCGCCCGGTTGACGCTGCCGCCACGGCCACCGGCGCCAGCCACAGCGGAATCCCCAACGCCAGGATCGTCAGGTTGCGCCGACGCGACGGGCGGGCCTTGTGCAGCACGTCGTCGGGGATCAGCGGTTCGTCTTCGTCCGGTGCGGAGTCGCGCGTCGGCGGAACGAGCATCCCCGGACGCCACCGATCGAGCGCCCAGCCCGCAACCCCAGCACCGAGCACAACGATGGGGAAGGGCAGCGCGAACACGGCGAGCGCCAGGAACGCAGCGACCGCGATCCCGACCAGTGCGGGGTGCCGGAGGGCTCGCCTGGCGATGCGGACGACGGCTTGGGTGACGATGGCGAGCACGGCTGGGGCGAGACCCAGGAACAGCGCCGTGACGACCGCGGTGTCCCCGTGCACGGCGTACAGCCAGGACAGCCCGAGCAGGGCGACCACGCCGGGCAGCACGAACAGGACTCCGGCGATCATGCCGCCCAGCCAGCCGTTGAGCAGCCACCCGGTGTAGATCGCGAGCTGCTGCGCCTCGGGTCCGGGCAGCAGCATGCAGAACGACAACGCGTGCAAGAACCGGTGCTCGCCGATCCACCGCTTCTCGTCGACCAGCGTTCGCTGCATGACCGCGATCTGCCCCGCCGGACCGCCGAAGGTCTGCAGCGAGATGCCGAACCAGGTCCGGAATGCCTCGCGCAGCGGTACGACGTGTTGTCGCGTCTCGGTCACGGACACATCATGCCCAAACCACTTGGCAGGCGATCTCGCGCGGGTGACATGATCCGTCCATGCCTGGAACCAATCTCACCCGCGAGGAGGCGCAGGGCCGCGCCGCAGTCCTGGGCGTCGACTCCTACACCATCGACCTCGACCTCACCGTTTCCGACAAGGTCTTCGAGAGCACGACGGTGATCCGGTTCTCGTGCTCGGAGCCGGGTGTGAGCACGTTCGCCGATCTGGTCGGCGCGACGATCCACGACCTGACCCTCAACGGCAGGAAGCTCGACGAGTTCGAGGTCTACCGGGACCACCGGATCCGCCTGGACGATCTCGCGGCAGACAACGAGCTGCGCGTCTCCGCCGAGCTGCCCTACAGCAACTCCGGCGAGGGCCTGCACCGTTTCGTGGACCCGGTCGACGACCGGGTCTATCTCTACAGCCAGTTCGAGGTGCCCGACGCCCGCCGCGTCTACACGACCTTCGAGCAGCCAGACCTCAAGTCCTTCTACACGTTCAACGTGACCGCTCCTGACACACTGGAAGGTCATCTCCAACTCCCCCACTCCAGAGCCCGTTCCCGTTCCCGGAGCCGACGGCAAGGCCGTGTGGAACTTCCCGGCCACCGAGCGGATGTCGACGTACATCACCGCGCTCGTGGCCGGTGAGTACCACGAGGTCATGGATTCGTACGACGGGCGCAACGGGCCGATCTCGCTGGGCCACTACTGCCGGCAGTCGATGAAGGAGTACCTCGACGTCGACGAGCTCATCGAGGTCACCAAGCTGGGCTTCGCGTTCTTCGAGGATGCGTTCGACTACGCGTACCCGTTCGGCAAGTACGACCAGCTCTACGTGCCCGAATACAACATGGGGGCGATGGAGAACGCCGGGTGCGTGACCCTCCGCGACGAGTACCTCCCGCGCAGTCGTCAGGTGCACGCGTTCTACGAGAGCCGCGCCAACACGATCCTGCACGAGCTGGCGCACATGTGGTTCGGCGACCTGGTCACGATGAAGTGGTGGGACGACCTCTGGCTCAACGAGTCGTTCGCCGAGTGGGCTGCCCACCATGCAATGGTCAGTGCGACGCAGTACACCGAGGCCTGGACCGGCTTCACCAACGCCCGCAAGAACTGGGCCTACCGCCAGGACCAGCTGCCCTCGACGCACCCCATCGCCGCCGACAACCACGACCTCGAGGCGGTCGAGGTGAACTTCGACGGCATCACCTACGCCAAGGGAGCCTCGACCCTCAAGCAGCTCGTGGCCTGGGTCGGCATCGACGGGTTCCTCGCCGGACTGCGTGACTACTTCAAGACCAATGCGTTCGGCAACTCCGCTTTCGCCGATCTGCTGGGATCACTCGAGAAGGCGTCTGGCCGCGAGCTCGACACCTGGGCAAGCGAGTGGCTGCAGACCTCGGGCGTCAACACGCTCGCGCCGGTGTTCGACGTGGACACCGAGGGCGGGTTCACCTCCTTCTCGATTGCTCAGACGGCAGCTCCGGAGTTCCCGACGATCCGCCGGCACCGAATCGGCGTCGGCCTCTACGACCTGGCCGACGGTCGGCTGGCCCGGCGTAAATCGGTCGAGATCGACGTTGACGGCGCGTCGACCGACGTCCCCGAGCTGGTCGGTGAGAAGCAGCCCGACCTGGTCCTGATCAACGACGGTGACCTCACGTACGCCAAGATCCGCCTGGACGAGCGGTCCCTGGCCACCGCGGTCCACCACATCGACAAGGTCGCCGACTCGTTGGCGCGGGCACTGCTTTGGGGTGCCTCCTGGGACATGACCCGCGACGCCGAGATGAGCGCCACCGACTTCGTGGCCCTGGTCCTGCGCGGGCTCGGAACGGAGACCGACCTGACCGCGGTGAGCCGGTTGCCCGTCTACGCCCGCAACGCGGTCAACTACTTCGCCGATCCCGCCGGCCGCGATGCCCTCAGGGACACGTGGGAGACCGGACTGCGAGGGCTGCTGGAGTCGGCCCGACCCGGTTCGGATCATCAGCTGGCGTTCGCCCGGGCGTACGCCGCAGCCGCGCACACTGACGACGCACTGGCGTTTCTCGCCGGGCTCCTCGACGGCAGCATCACCCTGGACGGCCTCGCGGTCGACACCGACCTGCGCTGGACGCTGCTCTCCGGTCTGGCGGCCAACGGCAAGGCCGACCAGGCCGAGATCGAGGCGGAACTCGAGCGCGACAACACCATCTCCGGCCAGGAGCACGCGGCTGCTGCGCTCACTGTCCGGCCCACCGCCGAGGCCAAGGAACAGGCGTGGCACGACGCGATCGAGCGTGACGACGTACCCAACGAAACCCAGCGGAGCATCGCTTTCGCGTTTCCCGCGGCCGGCCAGGCCGACCTGTTGGCGCCGTACCTCGAGCGCTACCTCGAGGTCGCCGACACGATCTGGGAGGAGAAGGGCGTCCAGCGCGCGTCCACTGCCCTGGAATGCATGTTCCTGATGCCCCTGGTCTCCGAGGCGACCGTCGCCCGGCTCGACGAGTGGCTGGAGCACTCCGAAGCCAACCCCGCGGCCAAGCGCTACGTGCGGGAAGGCCGCTCCGACATGGTCCGCGCGCTGGCCGCGCAAGCGAAGGACGCGAGCTAGAGCGTGCTGCTACGCGTGCAGCGTCCGCTGGGGTCTGGCATGCTCTGCGAGCTTGGCGATGCCTCGGGTGAGGCCGTCCACGAACTCGTCGGCTGCGAACGACGACTGCATCTCGAGTACGGCGAGCTCGACTTCTCGATCGGTCAGGTGCCGGCGGACCTCAGTGCCGGTGACGACCTCGAGGACCCGGGCGGCCGGGTCGACCATGATCAGGATGCTGCGAGCCGGCGCCACGAGCTTGCGGTGGAGCCGCTTCGCGAAGACGCCGGACTCGTCCTCGGCCGCACCCACGAAGACCGAGAACTCGAAGCGACAGGCCTGTTCGGCGGCACGGATGGCCCGGTCCACCTCAAAGCGCTCAGCGGCGCTGAAGCCGCTACCAGCGGCCACTTGCGCCGCCGGTCTCCGAGGGGTCCGAGGAGGCCTCTTCCAGTTCCTTGGTGCCCTTGCCGGGGCCACCGAACCATTCATCAAGGCCGGTCTCGCCCACGGAGCGGTCGCCCTTGGCCAGCGACGGCGCCATCACGAGCAGCGTGATCACGACGAACAGGGCGAGCGGAATGCCACCAAGCAGCAGCAGGGCCTCGAGGTTGTCCACCTGGGGCGGGTTGCTCCACTGCTCGGGAACCTCGGCGTTGGCCGGCATTGCCAGCAGCGGCAGAGCCACCACCACGGCGAGGGCGATGGCGCGGGTGAAGCGACGAAGGTGCGGCTGCGACGTGTTCACCCGACGAGGATATCGGCAACGACACCTCCCCCGTCACCTCCCTTGCTTGATCGGCCCGGATACTGGTCCGCATGTTTGTCGACCCCATGGCCACTGACAGCTGGCAGGACTGGCTGAAGGACAATGTGGATATCTGGACGCGTACCGCCGGCGCGATCCTGCTCATCGTCGTACTCACCATCGTGGCGGTCTGGCTGCTGCACCGCGCGATCGACAGGTTCGTGAAGCGCGCCGAGATCGGGCTGCTCCCTGAGCGCATCCAGTGGCTCGGCAGTGACGCAGCCATGCAGCGGCGGGTCCAGCGCGCACGCACGATGGGCACGGTGCTCAAGAGCATCACCACCGGCCTGCTCGGGGTGGTGGCCACCTTGATGGTGCTCAGCAAGCTCGGGCTCAACATCGCCCCGCTCCTGGCCAGCGCCGGAATCGTCGGCGTGGCACTGGGCTTCGGCGCCCAGAACCTGGTCAAGGACTTCCTGGCCGGCACCTTCATCATCCTCGAGGACCAGTACGGCGTCGGAGACATGGTCGATGTCGGACCGGCCAGTGGGACGGTCGAAGCGGTGAGCCTGCGGGTGACCCGCCTGCGCAACACCGACGGAACGGTCTGGTACGTCCGCAACGGCGAGATCCTCAGGGTCGGCAACAAGAGCCACAACTGGGCTGCCACCTCGTTCGACATCGACGTGGCCTGGGGCGAGGACCTCGCCAAGGTTCGGCGCGTTCTGTCCGAGGTGTCGCGCGATCTCTGGGAGGACGAGGACTTCAACGGGCTCCTCGTCGAGGAACCAGAGGTCTGGGGTGCCGAGATGCTCGCGCCCGGCGCCGTCACCATGCGGGTCAACCTGAAGACCGTCCCGCTTTCCGGAGCCAACGTGGCCCGCGAGTTGCGCGAACGCGTCAAGGCGCGTTTTGACCACGAGGGCATCGAGAGCCCACCCGCCGCCGGCTGACCCGGTGATCCACCTCCCCCACACCTCCAGCCGCACCCTTGCCGGACAGAGCCCATCCGCCGAGTCGTCGCAAATTACGCGAGTCGTCGCATCTTCACCGCGCGTACGCCGCGAGTCGTCGCAAATTACCCGAGTCGTCGCATCTTCACCGCGTGAAAACGCGACGACTCGATGAATACGCGACGACTCGGCGAAGATGCGACGACTCGGTGGGGTCAGGCGAGGGCGGCGTCCAGGGTGATCGTGGTACCGGTCAGGGCCTGGCTCACCGGGCAGCCGGACTTGGCGCCCTCAGCGAGCTCGACGAACTGGTCGTTGCTCATTCCCTCGACGACCCCGCGGGTGGTGAGCTTGATTCCGGTGATGCCCTTGCCGGGCGTGAACTCCACTTCGGCGGAGGTCTCGAGGGACGTCGGCGCTGTCCCTGCCTTCGTGAGAGCACCCGAGAACGCCATCGAGAAGCACGACGAGTGTGCTGCGGCGATGAGCTCCTCGGGACTGGTCTTCTTGCCGTCGGGGTCCTCAGTGCGGGCCGGCCACGAGACTTCGTAGGTGCCGAGCCCGGACGAGTCCAGGGTCACCTGGCCGGCGCCCTCTTGCAGGCTGCCTTCCCAACGGGTGGTCGCGGTGCGGGTGGTTGCCATCTGGGGTCGCTCCTTCGGGGATTCGGGTTTGGGTGTCCACGACTATTCCACGCCGATGCGGCGGCCGGCGGGGGTGGTCGGCAGAATGGACGCGTGAGCACCTTCTATGACGAGATCGGCGGCTTTGACACGTTCAAGCGGCTCGTGGACAAGTTCTACGAGGGCGTCGCCAGCGACGAGGTGCTGCGACCGCTTTACCCCGAGGAGGATCTCGCGCCGGCCGCGGAACGGTTCACGTTGTTCCTGGTGCAGTACTGGGGCGGGCCGACGACCTACTCCGACAACCGGGGACATCCGCGGCTGCGGATGCGGCACGCTCCGTTCGCGGTCACACCGACCGCCAAGGAGCACTGGCTCACGCATTTCCGGGCCGCGCTCGACGAGGTCGACTTGACCCCGGAGCAGGACGCCGTGTTCTGGGACTACATCACCCGTGCGGCGCACTCCATGGTGAACACTCTCAGCGCCTGAGCTCCGCCAGCAGCATGTCGCGGTAGCCGTCAGGGGGCGGCACCGACCGTTGCGTCAGCGGGTCGAACGTCACCGCCACCACGCGACAGCGGCTCAGCAGGGTGTCGCCGTCACGGATCTCCGACTCCAGTTCGAACGACGTGCGGCCCACCTGAGTCACCCAGGTCCACGCGTCGTACGCCTCGGGACGGAACAGGATCGGCACCTTGTAGTCGACGTCGGTCTGCGCGATCACGAGCGGCGGCGCATCGGTGCCGAGGGAATCGGCGAACAGCCGGTGCAGGTAGGAGATCCGGGCTTCCTGGAAGTACTCGAAGTACTTCACGTTGTTGACGTGCCCGTACACGTCAACATCGGAGAACCGGACCTGCACCGGATAGTGGTTGCGGTCGCCGCGGTTGGGCTCATCCGGCTTCTCGCGGGGCTTGCTCGGGGTCGGCTCGAGGAACCGCTTGAGACTCTCCCGCTCGTCGGGGGTGATCCGGCGAGGCTTCTCGGCGGCGAAGACGTACGGCGTGAGCAGGGTCGTCGCCCGCAGATAGACGATCCGGCCGTCGGGTCCGTCGTCGTAGATCTCGTAGGCCATCGTGAAGCTGGCCGCGCGGATCTCGGTGACCCACGACTCGATCTTGACCGGCTCGGGTCGGAACTTCAGCGGGGCGGTGTACTGCACCTCGTGCCGAACGACGACAACTCCCTCGGCCAGGTCGTCGGAGCGACTGTCCGGCGAATGAGTCAGCAACATGTCGACCCGCGACTCCTGGAGGTAGTCGACGTAGATCACGTTGTTGATGTGGCCCTGCTGGTCGAGGTCGGCCCATCGCAGTGGGCATTCATAGACGTGACGCACCCTGCGATGGTGTCAGAGGATCAGTGGCTGAGCGAAACGTGTCCGTAGTAGCGGCGGATCGACTCGTTGCGGCGGAGGCGAACCGGGCGGTTGCGGAGGACGAAGTCGACGGCCAGGCCGGCGACGAGGAGTACGCCGAGGCCGGCGATCGCCGCGATGGCCGCAACCCAGTACTGGACGGTGGGGAGAAGTTCGAGACTCATCAGAGATTCCTTTCTACATCTGTAGACCTTCTACTGTTGTAGAAACTACACCTGTAGAAACGGGTGCGCAAGTCGGCGAGTAATGTCACCGGTCACAGTCCGGGAGGGAACGGCATGACACCCGAAGTGGCGAATGACATCGACCTGTCCCCTCGCATGCGGCAACTTCTCGACGCGGCGCTCGTGGTCGTGTCCGACGCCGGGATGCGTGGCCTGACCCACCGCGCCGTGGACCGCCAGGCCGGTCTCCCGGAAGGGAGCTGTTCGGCGTACCTGCGCACCCGAAGGGCCCTCCAGAACGCACTCGCCAGGTACGTCGCCGCGCACCTCACCGCCGATGTGCGGGCCCTGTCGGAGGTGCTGATCGACTGCGCCGACGACCACGACCGGGCCGCGGCCGAAACCGCCGCACTCTTCCAGCGCTGGCTGCACGGGCGCGACCTCGTGACCAGGTTCGAGCTCACCCTCGAAGCCTCGCGCGATCCTGAACTGGCCGCCGAGTTCTCCGCCTGGCGGGAGCAACTGGTCGAGGTGGTGGGCGGCGTGATCACCCAGGGCGGCGCGCCAGCCGACGCCGGTCACGCCGAAACCCTGGTCGTCGCCCTCGACGGGGTGCTGTTCGGGGCGATCCTCAAGGAACCCGCAGCACGCGCCGACTACCTGCGGCAGTGTGTCGCACTTCTCATCAACGGCCTCTCCCCGGGCGAAGACCGCCCGATAGGCTGATTCGCGGTTCACATCCGCGATCAGATCGGAGTCCTCATGCCCGAGGCAGTCATCGTTTCCGCAGCCCGCTCTCCCATCGGCAGGGCCTTCAAGGGATCGCTGAAGGACCTTCGACCGGATGACCTGGCCGCCCAGATGATCAGGACCGCGCTGGCGAAGATCCCGGCGCTGGACCCGAACACGGTCGACGACGTCTACCTCGGCTGCGGACTGCCGGGCGGCGAGAGCGGCTTCAACATGGGCCGGATCGTCAACGTCATGAACGGCATGGACACCGTCCCCGCCGCCACGATCACCCGCTACTGCGCCTCGTCGGTGCAGACCACCCGGATGGCGTTCCACGCGATCAAGGCAGGCGAGGGCGACGTCTTCATCTCCGCCGGCGTGGAGACCGTGTCCCGGTTCGCCAAGGGCAACTCCGACAGCTGGCCGGACACCCAGAACCCGCTCTTCGGCGATGCCCAGGCCCGGACCGCGAAGGCCGCCGAGGGCGGCGCCGACGAGTGGCACGACCCGCGCGAGGACGGACTGGTCCCCGACGGCTACATCGCCATGGGGCAGACCGCCGAGAACGTCGCCCGGTTGCGCGGCTTGAAGCGCGTCGAGCTCGACGAGTTCGGCGTCCGCTCCCAGAATCTCGCGGAGAAGGCCATCAACGACGGCTTCTGGGCACGCGAGATCACTCCGGTCACGACGCCGGACGGCACCGTCGTCTCGACCGACGACGGCCCCCGGGCCGGCGTGACGTACGACGCGGTGTCGGAGCTCAAGCCCGTGTTCCGTCCCGACGGTGTCGTCACGGCCGGCAACTGCTGCGCGCTGAACGACGGTGCGGCCGCTGTCGTGATCATGTCCGACACGAAGGCGGCCGACCTGGGCCTGACCCCGCTGGCGCGGATCGTGTCGACGGGAGTCTCGGGCCTCTCCCCGGAGATCATGGGCCTCGGCCCGGTCGAGGCGACCAAGCAGGCCCTGGCCCGCGCCAACATGTCGATCGGTGACATCGACCTGGTCGAGATCAACGAGGCGTTCGCGGCTCAGGTCGTGCCGTCCTACCAGGATCTCGGCATCGACCTCGACCGGCTCAACGTCAACGGTGGCGCGATCGCGGTCGGGCACCCGTTCGGCATGACCGGCGCCCGGCTGCAGAACACCATGCTCAACTCGCTGGACTGGCACGACAAGACCACCGGCCTGGTCACCATGTGCGTCGGTGGCGGGCAGGGCATGGCGCTGATCCTCGAGCGGCTCTGACCCACGCCCCTCTCAGCAACACGCTCGCGAGCGTGAAGAGGCCCCGGACCGATCGGTCCGGGGCCTTTGTGTTGGTCTCGACAAGCTGGACCAGCGAGCGTGGCTCAGGCGTCCTGGTTGAGGACGGCCTGGACTGACAACACGATGCTGACCTTGTCGCCCACGAGCAGCTTGCCGCCGTCGAGTGGGATGTTGAAGTCGACGCCGAAGTCCTTGCGGCTGATCTCGGTGGTCGCCTCGAAGCCGATGCGCTGGCCGCCCCACGGGTCGGTGTCGAGGCCGAGGAACTCGACGTCGAGCTCGACCGGACGAGTGACGCCCTTGATCGTGAGGTCGCCCTTGGCGGAGGTCCCGTCGAACGAGGTGGAGCTGAACGTCATCGGGCCGGTCAACTCCCCGTCGAAGAAGTCGGCGGACCGGAGGTGAGCGTCGCGCTGCTCGTCGCGGGTGTTCACGGAGTTGAGGTCGATGCTGGCCGTGGCCGTGGTCTCGCCGAGCGTGGAGCCCGTGACGAGCGTGCCTTCGAAGGTCTCGAACTGGCCGCGGACCTTGGTCATCAGGTGACGGACGGTGAAGCCCACCTCCGAGTGGGAGGGGTCGATGGTCCAGGTGCCTGCGACGAGACCGGACTCGGTGACAACTGTCATTTCTTGTTCATCCTCTTCATAAAGTAGTTGAAGTTTCAACTTGATAGTCCGAAGATACATGCATCTGAACCGAGACGCAAATTGAGGGTCATAGACTGCGCACATGTCTGTTTCGTCTGTTTCGGGGATCCGCTGGCTGACCGAGAGCCAGCAGCACGCGTGGCGAGCGTTCGTACTCGGCTCAACTCTGCTGATGGACCAGCTCGATCAGGAGCTGCGTCGCGAGTTCCGCATCTCGCTGACCGAGTACGAGATCCTCGTTCGGCTGTCCGAGCGCCCCCATCGGGTGATGCGGATGGCGCAGCTGGCCGCCGCCGTCTGCCACAGCCGCAGCCGGGTCACCCACACCATCACCCGGATGGAGAAGGCTGGGCTGGTGGCTCGCGAGGACTGCCTCGAGGACGGCCGCGGGGTCCAGGCCCGGATGACCGAGGCCGGCTACGACCTGCTCGTACGCGCTGCCCCGCTGCACGTCAAAGGTGTCCGCAGCCATCTGCTCGACCGCTGCTCGGAAGAAGACTTCGAAGCGCTCGGCAGAGTCATGGACGGCGTCACCGACGCGTTGATCGGACAGCACCCGGAGGCCGAGATTCGCTGAGACCTGCCGGGGCAGATCCCGCGCTCAGTCGCGAGTGAGCTTGCGGTGCGTGACCCGGTGCGGGCGCGCCGCTTCGACGCCGAGCCGCTCCACCTTGTTGTCCTCGTACGACGCGTAGTTGCCCTCGAACCAGAACCACTTCGCCGAGTCCTCGTCGTCGCCTTCCCAGGCCAGGATGTGGGTCACGACCCGGTCGAGGAACCACCGGTCGTGAGAGGTCACGACGGCGCAGCCCGGGAAGTCGAGCAGCGCGTCCTCGAGTGCGGACAGGGTCTCCACGTCGAGGTCGTTGGTGGGCTCGTCGAGGAGCAGCAGGTTTCCGCCCATCTTGAGGGTCAGGGCCAGGTTGAGCCGGTTGCGCTCGCCACCGGAGAGCACGCCCGCCTTCTTCTGCTGGTCGGGACCCTTGAAGCCGAACGACGCGACGTACGCGCGCGAGTTCATCTCGAAGTTGGCGACCTTGATGAAGTCGAGGCCGTCGGAGACGACCTCCCAGACGTTCTTGTTCGGGTCGATGCCACCGCGGCTCTGGTCGACGTAGGAGATCTTCACGGTGGCGCCGACCTTGAGCTCACCCTTGTCGGGATGCTCCTGGTCCGTGATCATCCGGAACAGCGTGGTCTTTCCGACGCCGTTGGGGCCGATCACGCCGACGATGCCGGCCCGCGGCAGCGTGAAGGACAGGTCGTTCAGCAGGACCCGGTCGTCGAAACCCTTGGTGAGGTCGTGCGCCTCGAGAACGATGTCGCCGAGTCGCGGACCCGCCGGGATGTTGATGTCGGAGGTGTCGATCTTGCGCATCCGGTCGGCCTCGGCCGCCATCTCCTCGTAGCGACCGAGCCTGGCCTTGCTCTTCGCCTGCCGGGCCTTGGGGTTGGACCGGACCCACTCCAGCTCCTTCTCGAGCATCTTGGCCCGCTTCGCGTCCTTCGCGCCCTCGATCTTGAGCCGGTCCTTCTTGGTCTCGAGATAGGTCGAGTAGTTGCCTTCGTAGGGGTGCGCCTGGCCGCGGTCGAGCTCGAGGATCCACTGGGCGACGTTGTCCAGGAAGTAGCGGTCGTGGGTCACGGCCAGTACGGCGCCGGGGTACGCCGCGAGGTGGTTCTCCAGCCACTGCACCGACTCGGCGTCGAGGTGGTTGGTCGGCTCGTCGAGCAGCAGCAGGCTGGGCTGCTGAAGGAGCAGCTTGCACAGCGCCACGCGGCGCCGCTCTCCTCCCGACAGGTTGTCGACCAGCACCTCCGGCGGCGGGCAGCGGAGGGCGTCCATGGCCTGGTCGAGTCGGCTGTCCAGGTCCCAGGCGTTGGCATGGTCGAGATCGGTCTGCAGGTCGCCCATCTCGGCGAGCAGCTTGTCGTAGTCGGCGTCCGGGTCGGCGAGCTCTTCGGTGATCTGGTTGTAGCGGTCGAGCTTGCCCTTGATCTCGTGCACCGCTTCCTCGACGTTTTCGAGCACCGTCTTGCCCTCGCTGAGGGGCGGCTCCTGCTGGAGCATGCCGACGGTGGCGTCGGGGTCGATGATGGCGTCGCCGTTGTTGGCGTGGTCGAGGCCGGCCATGATCTTCAGCAGCGAGGACTTGCCGGTTCCGTTGGGTCCGACGACACCGATCTTCGCCCCGTGCAGGAACGAGAGGGTCACGTTGTCGAGGACGACCTTGTCGCCGTGGGCCTTGCGCACATTGCGCAGTGTGAAGACGTATTCAGCCATGCCAGCGAGCCTACGGTCCGGACCCCCACGATCCGAAACCGGGAAACGTGCCGCGATGGCGCAGGCACGGCGAGTGGAGTCCAGGGCCGAGTGGATCCGCGTGCTCGACGAGCTGGAGGCGCTCGATCCGGCGTACGTCGCCGCGGGCCACCGGATCGCCGGTGCTCCGACGGACCTGACCGCCATCACCCACACCCGCGACTACCTCGAGCTCTTCGAGAAGACCGCCGCCGCATCTGCGGACGCAGCCCAGGCCGAAGCTTCGCTCCTCGCGGCCTATCCGGACGACGGGTCGAAGATTGCTGCGAGCCTCGGCACCAAGGTCGCCAAGGGGGAGACGACCTGGGGCTGAGCAGGGCCGCGCCGACGTCGTGCGGCGCCACCTGGCGCGCTACACCCGACCGGGTCAGGCGGCCGACGCCGCGGCTGCCAGGTCCTCGGCCGTCCCCGGCTCACCCGACTCACCCTGCCCGCTCGGCTCGCCCGGCTCGGCGGCCGCGCTCGGATCGGTCAACGCACGCACATTGCGGCTGAACTCGCTGATCCCCCGGTTCAGGTCATGGCCGACGAAGCTCGCCTCGACCTCGAACGACGTCACCTCGATGCCGGCCGAGTTGGTCCACACCTGCGCCCTGAGCTTCCCATGCACCACCACCGGGTCGCCGCGCCGAAGCGACCGCTCACAGTTCTCGGCCAGCCCACGCCACGCACACACCGAGTACCACTGGGTGTCACCGTCGACCCAGCTGTCCGACTTCTTCTGGTAGCGCCGCGGGGTGGTCGCCACCCGGAAGTTCGCCACGACCGAGTCGCCCGCCTGTCGAACCGTGACCCCTCCGCCCAACCAGCCCTGCAGTGTCACAACTGTTTCGTTCATTCGAATGGTGCTCCTTGTCTGGTTTCGATCAACGAATGCGAAACCAGCCTCGGAAAGCCCACCGACAAAACCCGCAGAACCCAACACACCTGTGGATGACCTCCGCCGGAACGCTGCCTGTGGAAAGTTTCCGGCCCAGGGGCCGTTCGCCGGCATGGTGAGGCGATCCAGGACCGAGCACGCCTCGCCGCGGCTAGCGCGTCGGGCTCGTCGGCCACTCACCCATGGTCCGATCTACTCATCTACTGCTGGTTTCCCGAATGACGTCGGGCTATCGCCGTAGGGTGCGGGCATGCTGAGCTTCGGGGGGACACGTTTTGGGAGTCGTCGGTCTGGACGCCTGCGGTTGATAGCGATTCCAATAGCAGGTCTGGTGTGCGCGCTCGTTGCCGTGGGAGCATTTGCGCCCGGTTCCGCGGCACCTGGCGAGACGGCGCCCGTTACGACTACGGCGATCACACTCACGGTCACAGGCTGCGGAGGATGCAAGATCCAGCCGGTGCAGAACAGACTCGGGGACGTCAGCTACTGGGGACCAAAGCGCACAGTGAACAAGGGCGTTGTCCGCTTCACCGTTCCCACGAGACGCACCCAGCAGATGGCATTCCTGGTGTACGCGCCATTCGATGAGCTGGCGAACGGGGGTATCCCCATGGTGGCCGTGACCCGTTTCCTGGCCAAGCCGGTCGGCTCTCGGGTCGACGCGGCGTTCGCGAGCACACGGCGCACTGCCTCCGCTTGTTGGGCAGGAACCGCCAACGCGTCGTTCTCGAACACCCTGGTCGTCAACCGGCGCCACCAGGGCGGCAAGACCGTGGCTGGCGGATACTTCGTCCGGACGATTTCCGCGCTGCCCTACTGGAAGCGGGTCCGCGGGTCGGCGTACCACGCCTCAGATCCGTCCATCTGCAAATAGGGGCCAGACCAAGGCCGAGCCGACGCCCCCTGGTGTCGCTCAGCGCAGCACCAAGATGGCCGCGACGCTCACGACTCGCTGCCGACAAGAGGCGGCCCATCGAGCACCGTGGGAATGTATTCGAGCAACTGGAGTCGACCGTCGAACGTGCGCCGGTCGACCAGGTCGAGGGCGATGTCGGGATACTCCTCGAAGATGCGGTCCGTCCCGGTGGCGCCGGTGATAACCGGGAAGACAACCACACGGAAGCGATCCACCACGCCGGCCTCGAGTAGCGACCGGCACAAGCTAAGGCTGCCGACCGTCCGCAGGGCTCGCGAGTCGCGCCGCTTCATTTCCTGCACGGTCTCGACCGGGTCCGCGTCGACCAACTCAGAGTTGGCCCACGAAAGTGGTGGCTCCAACGTGGACGAGAACACGATCTTGGGCAGCGCGGTCAATGCTGCGAGGCCCGGGATCGTCGGGCATCTCGGCGGCGAACCCGGACATCAATCGGTAGGTCGTCGCACCCATGAGGGTGGTGTGCTCGTGCTTCTCGTCTTCCTTGATCCAGGCGAGATATTCGGGCCCCTCCATGCCCCAGTAGCCGGGCCAGCCCTCCGCGGCCCCGTAACCGTCGAGGGACATGATGAAGTCCACCATCAGGCTTGACATCGGGCTCTCCCTCGCTTGGTCGGGTGTACTTCTCCCGGCTCTGACTGATCGCGAGCCGGAAACACATCGTTGCGGGCCGCTTGTGGGCCGATGGCTCAGGCGTCGTTCCGTTCAAACGTGACGAGCAGACCCTCAACGCCCCCTGGCCCCACCCGGCCTTTGACCTCAGTAGCCGTGATCGCCTTCAGCTGCCACCCCTGCGACGCGTGCTCGTTCAGCAACCGCTCGAGCTTGTCCCCGGACATTTTTCCGCCGATCATCTTCTCGCGGACCTCGACCACCTTGTAGGTGTAACCCATCACGCCTCCCCTCTCGAAACACCCGGCCAACTGCCTCGGCGGCGCCGCTTCGTTCGGGCGACGCACGAGTGCATCATTCCACCGCCGATGACTCCGGCCCAGAGGACGGCCGGGACGCCTCGGGCGGGTGTCTGACCTCGGCGCGAGGCCGACCGAACCTCACGGTCTCATAACCCACCAAGGCGGCCAGGATGACGGCGACGAGCCCGAGAGCAGCCAGCGCTGGCAACTGCCACGCGACCGGTATAAGCGCGAGCAGGGCTACGGCGGCCAGGCTGCGGTGGGGATTCCAGCTGCCCACATTGCGCCGACGGAACAGGACGTGCCCGAGCAGGTGCACTGCCACACCGGCGTAGAGAGCGATGAGCGGCAGGCCAGTCAGCGGGTCGCGCAGCGCGTGGTGTTCGCTGTCGGCCACATACTCCAGGACCTTCTTGAGGCCCAGCGCGATGAAGATGACCGATGCCACAATCGGGAAGTGGACGTACGTGTAGGAGTCCCTGGCCAACCGGCTCCGGACCTCTCCTCGTTTTGAGGACAACACCCGTTCGGCGACATGTGCGACGACGTCGAAGTACAGCCACCACAGACTCACGGTGACGACGATCCCCAACATCGAGGCGGCGATCACCGGTGCGGAGACGGCTCGGCCGCCGACTCCAACACCCAGGGCCACCAGCGACTCGCCCAGGGCAACGATCACTATGAGGCCATGCCGCTCGGCGAAGTGCCCGGGACTGGAAACGTGCCACCCGGAGGTCCCGGCGAGCCAGACGCCGGCGTAGTCCACGAGGAGTGCCAGCGCCCACAGCCAGGGCTGGTACGGCGGACCCATCGCAGCCCCGGTCAGGAGGAGGACGGCAGCCGCGGCGACGGGTACTGCCGTCATCCGGAGCTGCCGACGCAGTGCGCTGTCGTCTCGTGCCGCGATGAAGTAGCAGGCCAGGTGGGACAGACGGACCACGGCGTACGCGCCAGCCAGCAGGAACGGTTCCGACAGACCGCCCTCGAGGTCGTCGAACGCCTGGGGGATGGTGAGCGCGACCAGGAACATGGCAGCCATCGCGACGATGAAGGTCAGGCGTACGACGCCTTCGTCGGCCTCGGCCTGGTTCCCGAGCCAGGCGTAGGAGCACCATGCCCACCACAACAAAGCCAGAAGAAGGAGCCCGCGCAGGGCGCCGCTCGGGGTCGCGTCGTCGGCCATCAGCTGCGTGACCTGAGTGAAGGCGAACACGAAGACGAGGTCGAACAGAAGCTCGAGCGTGGTGACGCGGTGCGAAGCGTCAGCCGGACGAACCCTGGTCAGGCCGGCAGGTGTGAAAGCCACGCTCACAGCCTACGAGTGGTGGTCACGGCACCTGCACGGTGCTGCCAAGTCACGGAGTCGCGTGATGCTGCAAGTCGTCGTCGGTGTCGTCCTCACCGCGCTACTCGGCGGCCTGCTGGTCCCCACCATCAAGACACACCTCGACCGCGAGTCGACAGCGACCGCGAACAACGTACGAGAAGGAGCGCTCACCCGTGAGCAGCGACAGGGCATTCCGGCCGGCACCAAGACTGGTCATGCCGGGTCATGGCTGAGTTGGACGTCGTCCGCCGATGGCGTCGGGAGACTCGTAGCGAGTTGCCTACAGCTGGTCTGACCGGGCGGCCCATGCGGCGGCTGCGGCCCGCGAGGAGACCCCGAGCTTGGTGCGGATGTTGGAGACGTGACGATGCACCGTATGGCTGCTCAAGGTGAGCCGCTCCGCGATCTGCACGTCGGTGCAGCCCTGCGCCACGAGGCCAAGCACCTCGAGCTCACGGGCCGACAGGGTCGGTTGGGCGGTGAGCCCCTCCCCACCTGCGGTCGTCGAAGGCCCAGGGTCGTCGCCCGCAAGGAACGCGAGCGTCGCCCTGGTGACCTCGGACGATGCCCCCAGCCAGGGAAAGTGCTCCGCCCCGCCGAGTTCGAGGAAGCACGCACCCGGGATGCGGTCGGCGAGGTCGCGCCCCAGCGCGAAGGGGATCGCCCGGTCTGCGCGTCGATGCAGCACGAGAGTGGGCGCCTCGATGAGCTGCAGCAGGTCACGCGAGTCGTGGGCGTACACCTGGGCAAGCTCGCCGGCAGCTTCGTCGGAGGAGGCGACGTGCCGCTGGTAGCGCGCGAAGGCTGCGCGCTCGTCCGCAGTGGCCCCAGGCATGAACACGTCGGCGAGCATGCGTGATCCCAAGCCCCAATGCCGACGCACCATGTCGAGCATCGCCGCCTGCGTCGTGGGGCTGGCTATGTCGGCGCCGTGTGCGTAACCGCCGTAGATCACGAGCCTGACGACCCGATCCGCGGCGGCGGCCGCCGCGGCCGCGGCCACCACCGAACCTGAGCTCGCACCGAGCAGCGAGAACGAGTCAAGTCCGATTGCCTCGGCGAGCCCCAGGACGACGGCCACCTCCTCCTGCCGCGTCCTCGGCGTGGCACCGTCGCGGCCCGAAAGCCCCGATCCGGGGCGGTCGTACCGGATGACGCGGTGGTTGCGGGCGAGCGTGAGCGCGAACTGGCGGAACCGCTCGTCCTGCCAGTCGGCCTGCACGTGGCTGCACCACCAACCGCCGATGATGAGCGCAGGTCCGCCACCCACCTCCGACCAAGCGACTGTCCTGCCGCCGACGTCCGCGTAACGCACGATCTGGTCCACCGCCACCATGTGCTCCAGCGTAGGAGCGCTCACCGGAACCTGCTCGCCGCGCGCCGCAGGCGCGCCGAGTCGAAGCGCTCAGTCGACCGGACGGACGGCCGTCCCGTGCACGACCGGTGCGACCGTGGGAAACCCGCGCGGCATCTTGCTGTGGACCACGTGGACTGTTTGGAGGCGCGAGGCCTCCACCGCCGCCAGGAAGTCGCGGTTGGGGTGACACCCGTCCGCCAGCGCAACTTGTACATGTGCAAGGGCGTCCTGGAGGCGTGCTCGTGTCCTCTCGCCGCGCACGTGCTCATGGAAGAGCAGGCGCCCTCCGGGGCGTAGCACCCGGTGGACCTCATCGAGCACCCTGGAGGGAGCCGCGACCGAGCAGAACGTGAACGACGCTGTCACCGTGTCGAACGTCGAGTCGCCGAAGGGCATCTGGTGGCCGTCACCCGACACCAGACGCCACGACCACGGGCGCTGCTGAAGCCCCTCGATGGTCCTCAGCAGCTCCGGGTGAAAGGCGTTGTTCGGCTCGAGCAGGACCAGCTCCGTGACCTGGTCGCCATAGTGCGGCAGTGACAGCCCGCTGCCCACCCCGATCTCGAGGGTGCGACCTGCTGCCGTCGCCAGCTGCGCGCGACGTACGTCGGCCTGCCCGGCACGCTCGGACATGCCCATCAGCTTCGGGTACCACCATGCGAACAGCCGACTCAGCGTCCCGCTCGCTCGCGTGGTCCTGACAGCTGTGGCATCTGTGTTCTCGACGGTGCTCATGCCGTCACCTCCTTCACCGCAGCCGCGATGGCGGCGATGTGTTCGTGGTTGGTGCCGCAGCAGCCACCCAGCACCGCCAGGCCCGGGTTGGCTGCCAGCAGTGCGACGTAGTGCTGCGCGAGGTCCTGAGGATCGCCCCTGTCGAGGTCGGCGGCCCCGTCGAGCTCGGCGTGAGAACGCGTGGAAGCGTTGGCACGCACTCCCCGAATCCGGTCCGCTCCAGGAGCCCCCACTCCGATCACTCCCTGGAAGTGCTGGGGGTGGGCGCAGTTGACCATGTAATAGGCGGGGTACGCCGCGGTCGCCTCGTCGACGTGCGCGATCGCCGCCGCGAGCGAGGTTCCGTCGGGCAGCCGCCCGTCGGTCTCGACCGTGAAGGAGACCACTGCGGGGACATCGAGCGCCTGCGCCGCGAGCACGATGCCGAGCGCCTCCTGCGGCGTCGTCATCGTCGTGGCGGTCACCAGGTCGACGCCGGCCGCTGCCAAGGCCGACACCTGGGCGGCGTGGTAATCACGTGCCGTCTCCCAGTCGGGTGCCGGCTCCGCGACGTATCCGTCGTACCGGGGTCCGATGCATCCACTCAAGACGACCGTCGTCCCAGCGGTCCGCGCACGCAAGTCCAGAAGTACGTCGACGGCGGAGCGGTTCAGCCGCTCGACATCCGTGGCCGGATAGGCCTGAGCCTCGAGCCAGTCGGCACTGACCCGCCACGTGGCAGTCTCGAGCACGATTCCGCGACCGTCGTTGGAAGCGATGTCGACGAATCGCTCGTAGTAGTTGGTGAGCACCTTCCGGCCGTTGTCGGTGTCGAGCAGGCCGAACGTCGTGAAGTCCGGAAGGTCCAGGCCGTCGTCGTGCACGAGGCTGGTCTCGAGGCCGGCGTCGGCCAGGAACAGGCCGCCGCCCAGTTGTGGCAGCGTGCTGGATGTGGGGGGCGTAGTGGTCGTCGTGTTGTCACGATTCGTTGTCATGGCTCCATCACACGCTGCAATGGCCCCCTTCGGCATCGCCCATCCCGGCCAACTCGCGATGGCCGGTTTCGGCCACTCCGGGGCGGCGTCGGCCACGAGTACCTCGTCGGGCGGGGTGGAGGGGCGCTTCACTCACCGAGCCGGGGCTTCGGATTCTCCGACTATTGCCCGCGAGCTCCCGCGGCGAGCACCTTGCGCAGCGCTCCGGCCATGACCTCGGCCTCGCGCTCGGTGAGGTGGTCGAAGAAGTCACGGTGCACCGCGGCGACGTACGTCGGTGCCGCCTTGCGAAGAGCCGCCCGACCTGCGGGGGTCAGAGCCGCGAACGCCGACCGACCGTCGTCCGGGTTGGGCTCCCGAGCCACCAGCCCGGCCCGCACGAGCTCTTCGACGACCCGGCTGACCCGTGTGCGGCTCACAGCGGCGACCGAGCCGAGCTGGCCCATGGTGAGTCGCCGTCCCGGTGCGGTGTTGAGCTCGAGCAGGACGTCGTACCACGTCAGCGGCAGGCCATGGGTCTCGTGCAGCTCGCGGTCGAAGCGCGGCACCAGCGCGGCGTGCACCTTGAGCAGGGCGCCCCACGTGTCGGCGAGATCTTCTGGCATGGCTGCACACTATCAGGATCTTGTGCGTGCGCACACACTTTGATATAACTATGTGCGTCCGCACATACCTGCTCACGAAGGAATCACGATGACCACCCTGCTGCACATCTCCGCCTCCCCTCGCGGCCGGCGCTCCGAGTCCCTCGCCATCGCGGCGACGTTCCTCGACGAGCTGCGCGCGACTCACCCCGCTGTCACGGTTGAGCACTGGGACCTCTGGGACGGCACCCTGCCCGAGTTCGGCCCACCCGCGGCAGCCGCCAAGATGGCCATCTTCGGCGGCGCCGACCCCGAGGGCGACGAGGCCACCGCATGGCGCGCCGCGCGCGACACCTTCGAGCGCTTCGACTCCGCCGACTACTACCTGTTCACCGTGCCCATGTGGAACGCGTCGGTGCCCTACATCCTCAAGCAGCTGATCGACGTCATCAGCCAGCCCGGCATGATCTTCGGCTTCGACCCCGTCGCGGGCTACACCGGCCTACTCAAGAACAAGCGGGCCGCCGTCATCTACACCGGCGCGGTCTACGGCCCTGACCGCGGTGCGGGCTTCGGCAACGACTTCCAGCAGCCATACTTTGAGGACTGGCTTCGCTGGGCCGGCGTCGACGACATCCGCAACATCGCATTCCGCCCCAACCTGGCCACCGCAGACCCGGAGCCCGGACGCCGCGCCGCGCACGCCCGGGCAACCGATGTTGCCCGAGCTTTCCTTTCACCCGCCGAGCCGGCCCTACTGGCGGGGTGACCTCGCGGGCCGGGTCCCCGACCCTCGCTGAACGAGCGGATCGACTGACGCCAAGTGGCTGCCCGCTACGTTGCTTCATTCCACCGCGTGTGGGCGCCGGTGGTTGCGTCATGAACCGGGGCGCCGGCCGAAGCGAACTGCGTCCTGCACCGTCGTCGGAGCAGCGATGACAAGCTCCGCGTCGGGGCGGGTACCCAGAGCGTCGTTGATGGTGGAGAACGCCAGGCGCAGGGCCACGTAGCCGGTGATCGCGAAGAGCTGGTCGTCGTCGAAGCCTGCATCGCGCAGCCGCCGCACGTCCGCGTCGGTCGTGCCGTTCGGGTCGCGGGTGACCCGCCGCGCCCAGGTTGCCAACGCTTGTTCCGCGTCCGTCAGCCCCTCATCGGTGCCGGAGATGACAGCACCGGCGACCTCGGCGCCGGCTGTATCCGCGAGCTTTCGGCCCCAGGCCAGCGAGCAGTAGGCGTCACCCAGCGCGGACGCGGTCGCCACCACGAGGATGCCGCGCTGCCTCAGGGTGAGACGGCCGAGCTTCGTGAAGGCGCCAAGGAGCGCGAACAGCTGCTCGTTCAGCTCAGGTCCGCGCGCCCAGATGTGCGAGGCGTTCATGACGTACCCGAGAGTCGCACGGTCGTCGTCGTAGAGCTCTCGCGCTTGCACGGTGCTGCGCGGCTCGTCGAGGAAGCCATGCGGCGGCGACTCGGCAAAAGGCTTGCGCGCGAGGTACCCGGTGACCAGGATCTCGGCCCTCAGCGGGAGCCCTTCGCGTACGCGTTCGGCGGCGAGCGCGACGGCGTACTCGTGGAAACGATCTTCACCCACGCGCTGGATAGCTTCGTACGCCGGCCCGGTCGCCGCGAGCGTCCTGGCGTACGCCTCCGGGTCTGCGAACTCCCATGCAAACGGGATCTCGACGCGACGCACATCGACGAAGCCCCATTGTTCGAGCAGCTGCTCGCCCGCCCCCGGTCGTCCGAGGCGCACCATCGCCGCCTGGTTGGAGACCTTGACATCGTCGGCGAGGGTGAAGGGTCGAAGCGCCCACGCGCCTGACGAGGCCTTGATGTGGCCCCAGACGGTCAGCCCGAACCTCCCGCCGGGCCGCAGCACGCGGAGCACCTCCGCGACCGCGTTGGGGGTGGTGCCCCAGATTCCGCGGAAGCTGGTCGCCACATCGAAGGACTCGTCGGGCCAGGGAAGGTCGTGCATGTCCCCGACCCGGAGGTCAGCTTCGCCGCACCGGTCGCGTGCCACGGTGATCAGACGCGGCGAGGCGTCCAGGCCCGCAATCGCTGCGCCGCGGGCGCGGGCCAGCTCGAGCGCGAACCCCGAGCCGCAGGCCACATCGAGCAGCCGGTCATCCGCACCGACCCCGAGGTGCTGGTGAAGGGCGACGTACTCTCGGGCGTTGTGTGGCTCACTCAGCGTCGCGAAGTCGGCGGCGCGGCGCCCCCAGCCCTCGTCGACAAGCTCCCATTGCTGAATGCTGTTCATGCTGGACACCTTCGGTCAGTAGATCCGGGCCACGACGGACCTGGGATGTGCGCGTGCATGCGGGGTAGTTCCTTTGGATGCGTGGGCAGCTGCCGGCCCGCCGCACAGGGCGGCGGGCCGGCATGGGGTGGGCTCAGCGGCGCGTCGCGGTGACGATGCGGTACTCCCAGTCGACGACCAGACCATTGCCCTCGGATCGGTCGAACGACTGCGCGAGCGCAATCAGGTCCGCCCGGAGCGCGGCGCGACCCTCTTCGTCGAGACGGCTGGCTGCGGAGTACGTGGGGCCGTAGTAGCCGAGGAAGAGGTCGGCGAACGCCTCGGCGTCGACGAACCGCTGGGTCACGGTGGCGGTGGTGGACTCGACATTGTCGACCTCGTCCCCGAGGAGCTCCGCGACCACAGCCTCGACGCCCCAACGCGTGGCCGGCTGCGCGCCGGCCGGCGGAGTCACGTGCTTGCCGACGGCCGCGAGCATGCCGCCGACGAAGCCCTCGGGGGTCCAGCTCGCGATGCCGATGGTTCCACCCGGACGGGTGACGCGGACAAGCTCCTGCGCCGCGCGCGGGTGGTCGGCCGCGAACATCACGCCGATGGCTGACAGGACGAAGTCGAACGAGGCGTCGGCATACGGCAGGTCCTCAGCGTCTGCCTGGGCGAAGTCGATCTCGAGGTCCTCCGCGGCCGCGCGGCGACGGGCGACCGCAAGCAGCTGCGGCACGTAGTCGATACCGGTCACGACGGCCGAGCGGCGAGCTGCCGCCAGTGCGGCGTGGCCCGTCCCGCAGGCGACGTCGAGGACGCGAGAACCCTGCCCGACGCCGACGTGGTCGACGAGGTGCTCGGAGAGCGGAACGGTGATCGCGGCGATCTTGTTGTAGTCGCCGCTGCTCCAGACCTTCTGCTGCTTGTCTCGGAGCTCGGTGTAGCTGGTGGTGATGGTCACTCTGGTGCCTTTCGTTGCGATGTGTGGAGGCGCGGACGCACCCCCGACGGGTTGGAGTGCCGGTGATGATGAGGCGGCAGAGATGTGCTCGTGCCGGAGCCCGGCTCGCCGTACTGCCTCCTCGACCGCATCGGCCGAGGGCGCCTCGAAGAGCAGGAAGCACGTCTCGTCCTGGGGGACGAAGATCGACTGGACGCAACTCACCGTCCGGCCCTCGCGGGTCAGTTCGGCGGTCGCCTTCTCGGCGCTCTCGGCGTGCAGTCGGGCGACGCTGTGGTCGTCGTGTGCGACGTACAGCTCGACGAGGAACTCTGGCATGGCTCTACCGTGCCGGTCGGCGACCGAGGCCCGAAACTACGGAACACCTGAGGAAATGGGCGGCCGAGCCCCCAGGGTCGGAGCCCTCACGACCGTGGGTTGAGGTCCTCCTCGAGCAGCCGCGCGGCCAACTGCACGCGGGATCGGATGCCGAGCTTGGCGTAGGCGTTGCGGAGATGGAACTCAACGGTGTTGACCGTGACGACAAGGTTCCGGGCAATCTCCTTGTTCGACAACCCGTCCACGGCGAGACCAGCCACCCGAAGCTCGGTGGCGGTGAGCAGGCCGGGGGACGTCGGCCGCCGGGCGCCGACCCTCGCCAGCTCCGAGCGGGCATCCGTCGCCCACCCTGGCGACCCCATCGAGTCGAAGGCCGAGGCAGCGCGTTCGAGCGTGTCCCTCGCTGCGCCCCACTTCCTGGCGCGTCGCTGCGCCCGGCCAAGCGCGAGCAAGGTCCTGGCCTCCTCGAAGCGAAGCCCAAGGCCTCGATACGTCGTGGCCGCGGCTTCGACCTTGTCGGCTGCCGCGTCGTCGTAAGAATCCCCGGCCAGCTCCACCAGTGCGGCACTGCGTTGGGACCCGGCGTAGGCCCATGGATGGTTCTGAGCCTGAGCGAGCTCGACCAGGCGGGCGGTCACGTCCCGGGCCCGCTCGAAGTCGTCGCTCTCGACCAGTGCCTCGACGAGGTCAGGGGCCACCGGGTAGACGCCCGGGTCCTCGACACCCTCTCTCTGCATGTGGTCCCACACGGCGGCGAACTGCTGGCTCGCCTCCGTGAGGTCCTTGTCGAGCAGTGCCGCCAGGCCCAGTGCCCGCTTGGCCTCGAGCCAGTCCCATCGCACACCGGTCGACTCCACGCGGTCGAGGGTCAACCGCCCCCACCGGCGGGCCTCCGCGGAATCGCCACGTCCCGCGGCCAGGAGCGCTCGGCAGCGCTCGTACATCGGCCAGTGCAGGAGGGCGTTGTCGGTGGAGTCACCCCAGTCGTCGAGAAGTCGCTGCGCCTCGCTCCACGCGCCGACGCGAAGCTCCAGCTCGCACAGGTGCAGCCGGATCAGGGCGTACGCCGACGGCTCGGCCCGTTCCTCGGCCCGACTCCTCAGCGAGGTCAGCAGCTGTCGGGCCTGCTGTACCTCTCCCCGCCACACCAGGCGCTGACCGGCCACGCGCTCCGGGTGTCGGGAGACCCGGAATCGGTCGTCGGGGAGCGCCTGATACCTCTCGGACAGATCGTCAACCGGTTGCCCGCCCAGTGCCCGCGTCCAGGCGAGCGCAGCGAGGGCGCGGCGCTGATCGTCGGGTCGGTCCGGGCCGAGCGAGTCGACGGCCTCCACCGCACGCTGTTCGGCACGAGCGATTTGGGCCACCGTGACGGCAGCCTCGTTCTCCGCCAGCTCCGCAAGCACCGGAGCCCGTAGCTGGCGATCGTCGCCCGCCTCGGCCAGTGCCTTTGCCAGGAACTGCCGGATATCGTCGTTGTCCCGCACGACCCCCTGGATCAACAAGAGGTACGCCGCGACCCGAGAGGCTGGATCGGGCATCGACTCGACCCGCCCGCCGAGCAGCTCGGTGAGGCGCTGTTTCTCGCCCGCGATAGCGAGCTGCTGGCCCAGGTCGAGCACGCGAGCGATGTACGTCGGTGCCTCGGTCGGCGTCAGCCGCATCGCGTGCGTGCCGAGCTCGACCGCCAGACGGGGCGCGCCTCGCGCTGCCGCCACCCCAGCGGCTGCGGCAACACGCACGGCCAGGTGGTCGTCCTCGCCCGGCGTGGCAAGAGCGAGGTGGAGCGCGCGACGCTGCTCGTTGGCCACGACGTCGGCGAGAGCGCGATGCAGGTCTCGCCTCTCGTCTGCCGTCGCGCGGCGCTTCGCGGCTGCTGCCAGCAAAGGGTGTGCGGCCCGGACCCGTTCACCGTCGACCACCACGACGCCCTCCTCCTGCGCCCGTTCGAGCGCCTCCGGACCAGAGAGCTCTCGCAGTTGGGCGACCCGGAGATCCGCATCGAGGGCGAGGGCCAGCAGCACGCGGCGTACGGGGGCTTCCAGGTCCGTGACCCGCATGCCCAACAAACCCTCCACGTGGTCGGGGACCGGGACGTCCTCCCCGAGCGAGCCGAGGTCCTGGGCCGCGAGGACTCGACCGACCTCCAGAGCGAACAGTGGATTGCCGAGAGTCGTGTCGTAGACGCGGCGGAGAAGGTGGTGGGGCAGTCGAAGCCCCAGTCGAGTGGCGAGAATGTGTCGTGTCGCGCCGAGGCTGGTTCGCTCCACAACTACGCGCCGCAGGCGCTCCGCGGGGAACGCGTCCTCCAGCGCCGAGCGCCGGCCCGGGCGGCGGGCCAGCAAGAAGGTCACCTGCTCCGCACTCAGGCGGCGTACGACGTATGCCAACGCCTCGTCCGAGGCCCGGTCCAGCCACTGCACGTCGTCGATCGCCAGGAACAGCGGGCTGTCTGTCGCAAGCACGCGCAGTGCGGTGAGGAGACCAAGCGAGATCGCCTGAGGCTCCGCGGGGTGTCCGGTCGGGTCCTCGCGGTACAACGCCACCTTGAGCGCGTGTAACTGCGGTGAGGGCAGTGCAGCCAGCTCCTCGTCGGTGACGACGTCCAGGAGGTCGATGACCGCCGCGAACGGCAAACCTGCCTCCGCTTCGCTTGCCCTCGTCGAGAGCACCCGAAGGCCCTGCTCGTGGCTCTGCGCCATGCCCCTTTCCCACAGGCTGGTCTTGCCGATCCCAGGTTCGCCTTCGAGGACTAGAGCCGACCGGTTGACGTCCTCCCTGACCAGAAGATCCGAGATTTCGCCGAGCTCGCGCTCTCTGGCAACCAGCGGCGGTGGCGCCACAGCGCCGACCGTTCGGTGAAGTGGGGGCGTCTCTATGCCCATGCCCCGCATGATCGCAGCCGCCGGGTGCCGGGCATAGCGGTTTGGGATGGGCCTGACAGGACACTTTGCAGGTCCGAGTCCTCGAGAACAACGATCAGCCAGGCGACAAGACAACGCCTCACGAGCATCCCGACAGCATCATGTTCACGCTGAGTTCTTTCCGCCGTCGCCTTGTTTCGGGCGCCAGCAGCGCCTCCGACGAGGCGAGCGCCGCTGACGCGCTCGGTCCGCAGTAGGCGCCATCGCCTTGCCTATCCGCCGGTGAAGCTTGCGTAACCTGTTGTTTATCGATAGATTCTTATCGTAAATCAATGATAGGAGTCCGATGGGCACTTGGGCCGTCCGCGCGCTACGCATCATCATCGCCATCGCCCTGACCGGGTCTGTGGTCGTTCAGTGCGTGCTGGTGCCGCTGATCTGGATCGACATGGACGACGCCCGGCCGGAGATCCGCATCCCCTTCGTCGTCATCGTGGTCCTGGGCGTCGCGACCCTGCAGGTCACCGCGGTCTGTATCTGGCGACTGCTGACGATGGTTCGGCGCGGGACCGTGTTCTCCCTGGCGGCGTTCCGTTACGTCAACATCGTGATCGGCGCGATCGCCACTGCCTCGGCGCTGACGTTGGGGGTCGCGGTGGTGGCCGCGTACAGCAACCGGACCACACCGGGAGACGAGGTGGCCCCGGGGCTGGTCGGCCTGGTCTGTGGGGCGTCCCTGGTGATCGCAGGCGTGGCGGTTCTCGTCCTGGTGCTCCGCGTGCTCTTGGCACAGGCGGTCGCACTGGACACCACCGCCAAACACCTGCAGTCCGAGCTGGACGAAGTGATCTGATGCCGATCGTCGTCGACATCGATGTGATGCTGGCGCGCCGCAAGATGGCGGTCGGCACGCTGGCAGAAACAGTCGGGATCACGCCGGCCAACCTCGCGGTGCTCAAGAACGGACGCGCCAAGGCAGTGCGGTTCACCACGCTGGAGGCACTGTGCGAGGCGCTCGACTGCCAGCCAGGTGATCTGCTCCGATGGGAGCCGGACGAGTCTGGTGGAACACGCTCGCCTGGAATCGACACGGTCGTCCGGCCATGATCCGCGTCCAAGGACTCATCAAACGGTACGGCTCGAGGCGGGCGGTGGACGACCTCACCTTCGACGTGGCGCCAGGCAAGGTCACCGGTTTCCTCGGTCCCAACGGGGCCGGCAAGTCGACAACCATGCGCATCGTGATGGGGTTGGACCGGCCCACCGGCGGCACCGCATCGATCAACGGCAAGCCGTACGCCGAGCTGAAGAAGCCGCTGGCCGAGGTCGGCGCGTTGCTGGACGCGGGCGCGATGCACCCGGGGCGCACCGGCCGCGCCCACCTACGCGTCGCGGCCTACGCCAACGGCCTTCCCTCCTCGCGTGTCGATGAGGTGGTCGAGCAGGTCGGTCTCGCCGAGGCCGCAGGACGCCGGATCAAGGGCTACTCCCTCGGCATGCGCCAGCGGCTCGGGATCGCCGCAGCCCTTCTGGGCGACCCGCAGGTTCTGCTTTTCGACGAGCCCGTCAACGGCCTCGACGTCGATGGCGTCCGGTGGATCCGCGACCTGCTGCGCGGATTTGCAGACGAGGGACGCACAGTCTTGATCTCGAGCCACCTGATGAGCGAGATGCAGATGATCGCCGACCGGGTCGTGGTGATCGGACGCGGCAGGCTCATCGCAGACACCGACGTCACCGACATGCTCCGCCACGGTGGCCACCGTGTCAGGGTGCGTTGCCCCCAAGCTGGGGTGCTCACGGCTGTCCTGTCGGATCGTTGCCGGATCGAGCGCACCGGCACAGACGAGCTGGAGGTCACCGGGCTGACGGCGACCGAGATCGGGGACCTCGCCCACGCCACCCGGATCCCGGTGCACCACCTGTCCGAGGTCGACCTCTCACTCGAGGACGCCTACCTGGCGCTCACCGCCGACAGCGTCGAGTACCCCGGCAGCGGGGCCACCGCACCGACCCCGGGAGCCACCCCGTGAGCAGCACGGCCCTCACTCGATCAACGCACGCGGAGTCCAGCCGCATCTGGAGCGTACGGTCCAGCTGGATCCTTGCCGTTGTGACCGCACTCGCGGTGGTGGGGTTCGGGACCCTCGTCGGCTACACCAGCGACCCGTCCGAGGTCTCCTCGGGATCGACCGCGTGGGACGGCGGCCAGATGAGCGGCATGTTCGCGCTCTTCGGGATCCTCGCCTTCTCAGCCGTGACCGCGACCGCCGACTACGGCACCGGTGGCATCATTCCCACCCTGCAATGGACGCCCAGGCGAGGCCTCTTGTTGGCGGCCCGCACCGGCGTCATCGTCGCCACCGGCACATTGATCGGGCTGCTGTCTGGCGCTGCCGCCAGCATCATGGTGTGGATGTTCCTCCCCGAACTGGGGCTTCCGGCCGGCGACGGGGCCTCGGTGCTCGGCGGACTGGCCTTCGTCCACGCGACCGGCGCGCTCATGGCCGTGGGCCTCGGGCTCCTGCTCCGGAGTACCGCCGGAGCGCTGGTGACCGTGATCGCCCTGGTCCTGGTCCTGCCCCTGCTCCTCGCCCAGCTCGGCTACTCATGGTCGACCACGGTGGCGGCACACCTGCCTGGCGCAGGGGCGCTGTTCCTCATCTTCGGAGAGGGTCCGAGCGAGGACATGACGACCACATCAGCACGCCTCACTCTCGCCGCCTGGGCGGCGGGCGCCATCGCTGCGGGCGGCTGGCGGCTACTGCGCGCCGACGCCAACTGATGCGTCATCATGCTGCCACGGGCGATGTGTCCGATGGACTCGTGGTCGGTGCCCCACGGCGAGTCTGCGCACGACGACGTCGTTGGCGCGTGACCGGCACGACAACCGATCGACGGCGTACTCCGTATCCCACTGAGAGGCTGGAAACTCCGGGAGGCGCGCCATGGACAAGTTGCAGGAAGAACTCGATCGATCGTTCGGCGACGGTCCCCCGCTCCCGCCGGTCGACAGCCAGGTCGTGGCCGGCCGACGCGCCCTGGTGCGACGCCGGGTGGCGAGGGGGGTCGCCGGCCTCGCGGCGGCCGCGGTGCTGGCCACGAGCTGGTACGCCGCCTCGCCAAGCTCTCCGACCGGCTCCGATCGGCTGGCCGTGGACCCGACTTCGTCGGCCACCCCGAGCGCCTCGGAAGCCACGGAACCGACCGAGGCACCATGGCCGCGCGGAGAGCTGATCCGCTACGTCGACGGGGAGCTCGAGGTCCGGCCGGGGGTGATCGTCCACGAGCACATCCGCAATCCCTACGGCTTCGAGCCGCCTGAGCTCTCCGACGCGCTCGACGTCACCTGGAGGGGCCAGCGGCAGTGGCTGATGATCGAGAAGCGCCCGATGCCCCGAGGCATCTCCTCGTCCTCCTCGGCCCCCAGCAACGGTTGGGCAAGCTTTGCCGACTACGTCGCCGACCAGGTCGACGCAGACGGAGGCAGCGGCTGGCCGGACACCTTCCAGCTCGATGACCGGGACCAGGTCGTCCCGACCGCGGGCACCCGCGTCTTCAACCGCACCGACGACCCGCAGCTCGGTCCCGAGTTTGCCCCCCCGGGTGCCACGACGGGTGCGGCGGTCGTCTCGGTCGCCGGCGAGGAGGGGAGCTACTTCGTGGTGTGGAGGGTGATCGACGGGACGCTCGACGTGATCACCACTCCTCCCGACGACATCGTTGGCGCCACGTTCGAAGAGCTCCTGTCCGGCGCCCGTGCGTCGTACGCCTCGGGCGAGGGGCTGCGATGAGCGGAGCTTCGAGGGACCACGAGTTCAGCGAGTTTGTGGCGGCCCGACAGATCCATCTCCGACGCATCGCCTACGCGGTGTGCGGCGACTGGCACCGAGCCGACGACCTGCTGCAGACCGCACTCGTCAAGCTGTACGTCGCCTGGCCGCGGCTGCACCGCGACGGTCGTGAGGAGGCCTACGCCCGGCAGATCATTGTGCGCGCCAACATCGACGAGAGCCGACGTCCCTGGCGGCGCGAGCAATCGGGACTGGACGGTCACGACCCGGTCGCGAGGCCGGAGCTGCCCACCGAGGAGCGGTCGGCGCTCTTCGACGCGTTGCAGGACCTGCCGATCATGCAACGCAAGGTGATCGTGCTGCGGCACTGGCTGGGCTTGTCGGTCGAGGAGACCGCGCGAGAACTCGGCATCTCGACCGGCACCGTCAAGAGCCACTCGTCGCGGGGCATTGAGAAGTTGCAGGCGGCGCTCGACCCCAACTGGGCGAGTGAGAATCTGCCCTCGTAGACCGCTCGTACGCGCTCCACGTGGTCGTCCACGGGTCCTCGATTCGACCACTCGCCTACTGGGATGCCTGGGATGGGTGAACCCTTCGGAGCATGAAGGCTGTCGGAGCAAGCGAGGCAACGACTGCCACGACCAGGCAGGTTCCTCCCACCATGCCGAGACTCTGCCAAGGGACGTCGACCGGGAAGCTGGCGTTGCCGTCGCTGAGCGAGCGCCGGATCAGAATCGCCACTGCCGCCGTCGTGGCGGCGCCAACGGTGAGCGATGCGCCGGTCACCAGAGCCGACTCCCACAGCACCATCCGGCGGACTTGTTTCTCCGTGGCGCCGATCAGCCGGGTAGCCACGAACTCCCGGTGCCGCAGCCTTGAGCCCATCAGCAATGTGTTGGCGATCGCGAGCGCGGCATAGAAGCCTCCGGGGCCCAGGAGCACCCAGAGCACCATCGTGTTCTGGCTTCTCAGATCCGCATCGGTAGTCGCCAGCCACGCCTGCGCAGACTGGGCGCGAGCGCCGGTCCCGCTCAACTCGGAGTTGAGTGCGTCGACTGGGTAATCGAGGCCCGGGGCAGGGATCACGAACCATTGGTCAGGGTCGACGTCCGCACCCGCCATTGCCCGCGGCACCAGGATCATGCCGTAGAGCGAGGGTGCGTCGTCCACGACAGCCACCAGCCGCACGTTGACCGGCGATTGGTCCGCGACCGCGACCTTGAGCGTTTGGCCCAGGTGCAGACCCGAGTCGAACATCAGGGATCGAGACATCGCGATGGTGCGCCCGTGGAGCTCGTCGAGCGATCCCTCGTGGACGCTCAGCCCCCGTGTGGCCGTCGCCTTCGACACATCGATCGCCTCCGCCTCCTCCTGCTCACGCTCGCCGCCGCGGAACATCGTGAGCGGCACCATCGTTCTGCCGTCGACAACCCGTACCGACCGCGACCCCTCGAGGGTCTGCTGCACCTCGCGGTTGCTGCCGTCTCCCGCCGTGACCACGACCGGCGCACGGAGCTTCTCCTCGTTGACCGCCCGGTCGAAGTCAGCCAACACACCCACGGTGACGATCAGCGACCCGGCGATGGCGGAGATGGCGAGTGTTGGTGCGGCGAGCGAGGCCGTGCGCTTGCCCGAGGCGGCCACATTGTCGCGCGCCATCCGGACCGTGACACTGTTCGTCGCCAGTAGCAGGGGACGGGCCATCAGGCGAGCCAGTGCCGGGAACAGCACCGGGCCGAAGCAGACCACCGTGACGACGACCATTTCGGGCACGAAGATTCCCAGGACGAGCGACATCTCACCCGAGATCGAGCCCATGACCACGAACATGGCGACCGAGCCGGCGAGGAAGAGAACACCGAATGATGTCCGCCAGAAACCGAGCCGACCGGTCTCGACCGCAGACTCTCTCATCGCGTCGACGGGCGCGACGCGCGAGGCACGCCGTGCTGCGGTCCGAGCGCCGAGGAGAGCGACAAGCATGCCGATCGGGAGGGCGATCGCGAGCGTTGGCCACAACGACGGGGCGTCGAGCCGAAGCGTGGTGACACCACGCTCGTGGGCGAGCCAGAGGGCGAACGGGGTGAGCAGGTGCGCCAGCAGACATCCGGCGAGCGACGCGACCGTCGCAAGGATGAGCGACTCTCCGAGGATCATCCGTCGGACCTGCCGCGGCGTGGCTCCGACCAGTCGAAGCAGACCGAGCTCACGTCGCCTGGACGTGACGACGAACGCAAACGTGCTGGCGACAACGAAGATGGCGATGAAGCCGGAGAATCCCGCCATCACTCCGAGCATCGAGGCCAGGTCGTCGAGCTCGGCTCGGGTCTCCGAACTGCCTGCGCCAGGCCCGTGCTGGTTGACTGCCGCGATCAGCTCAACCGTCAGGCCGATCAGGCCGACCCCGAGGAACAGGGCGACGAAGGACCCGGCGTACGCCGCCCAACCGCGACGCAAGGTGTGCCGACTGAGGTCGATGAGCATCATCCTTCGAGCTCGCTCATCTTCTGGGCGATCTGAGTGGTGCTGCCGTTCTCGAGGTGCCCGACCACCTGGCCGTCAGCCAGGAAGATCACCGAGTGGGCGTACGACGCGGCGAGCGGATCGTGGGTGACCATCACAATCGTGTGGCCGTGGTCGCGAACCGACGAACGCATCAGCTCCAGCACCTGTCGACTCGTGCTCCTGTCCAGGGCCCCGGTCGGCTCGTCCGCGAAGACGACCTGCGGACGGGTCACCAGCGCTCGCGCGATCGACACCCGCTGCTGCTGTCCTCCGGAGAGCTCCGCGGGCCGGCGACGGTGGTGCCCCTCGAGCCCGACCTGGGCGAGCATGTCCAGCACCAGGCGCCGGCTCGGGCGCTCCCCGGCCAGCCGCGACGGGAGGGCGACGTTGTCGAACACCGTCAGCGCCGCCAGCAGGTTGTACGACTGGAAAACGAAGCCCATCGTCGATCTGCGCAGCTTGGTCAGCTCGACCTCGTTGAGGGACTGAAGATTGGCTCTGCCGAGGAACACGCTTCCTCCGGTGGGCCGGTCCAGCCCGGCCGCGCACTGCAGCAGCGTCGACTTGCCGGAACCCGAGGGGCCCATCACAGCCGTGAAGGTCGAGGATCGGAAGATGTGGGTGATGCCGCGCAGCGCGTGCACGGTTCCGGCCCTGGACTTGTAGGCCTTGGTGACGCCGTCCAGCGTGACGGCATCGTTGTCTGTCGGATCCAGGCTGCCCGCGTGGACGGGGAACGTCGTTGTCATGTCTCCATGACAGCCGCCGTGCCGCCGAGAGTCTCTGGCCTGCGCGCCCCTTCTCGGGTAGCGCAGGCGCTACCCCGACGGTGGCCCGTCGGCCACTGTGCCCGGCGCGGCGCGCGCCTAGTGTGGTTCACACCATGACCTCCTCGAGCGCTTCCCACCCGATGCCGGTCTGGTCGTCGCTCGGATCGAACCCGCTGCGTTTCCTGACCTCGGGGTGGCCGTGGCGCTCCCTTGCCTACCTGCTCTCCACTGCCGTGGTCGGGGCGGTCGCGCTCGCGGTCTTCCTCGTCACGATCGCGGCCGGTGTGGTCACGTCCCCGATCATCATCGGACTGTTCATTCTGGGCGGCGTGCCCACCCTGGGGATGTGGTTGGCGGTCGTGGAGCGCCGCCGGCTGCGGCTGATGCTCGTCCGGATCCCCACCCTCGTGCCCGATCCGGATCTGGCCCGTCGCCGATGGTGGAACCCGCCGCGAGACGCGACCTCGTGGCGCGGACTGGGATACGCCGTTCTGCTCGCCCTGCTTCTGTGGATCGTCGATGCGATCGCCGCCGTGATGGTGGTCGTCCTGGTCGGCGTCACGGCGCTGTCCCCGCTGATCGCGCACTTCACCCCGGTCAGCGTCGGCCCGAGGACGCTCGACTCAACGACCGAGGCGCTGCCCTATGCACTCCTCGCGACCCCCGTTCTCTACGTCGTCGGGGCGTACCTGGTGACGGGACTTGCCGCCGCGCAGGCCTCGTTGGCGCACATCCTGCTGAGTCCGCGCGAGGAGGAGCTCGAGAAGCGCGTCAGTGAGCTACGGCGCTCCCGACTGCAGCTGGTCGACGCGTTCGAGACCGAGCGCAAGCGGATAGAGCGGGATCTGCACGACGGCGTCCAGCAACGCCTGGTCGCCCTCACGATGGCTCTCGGTCGAGCGGAGATGGACGTGCCCGCAGGTGTTGGCCTCGATCTCGTCCGCCGCGCTCACGCCGAGGCCGAGGCTGCGCTCGCCGACCTGCGGGAGGTGGTCCGCGGCGTGCACCCCCGCGTGCTGACCGACTTCGGACTCGCCGCCGCGATCCGGGAAGTCGCCGACCGGATGCCGATCGCGGTCCACGTCGACGTCGCTTTCGACGATCGCCCGGAGCCGCAGGTCGAAGCGGCGGCGTACTTCGTGGTGAGCGAAGGACTGGCCAACGTCGCAAAGCACTCGAGCGCCCGAAGCGCATCGGTCACCGCCAGGCGGCGCGGCGACCGGCTGGTGCTGGTCGTCGGCGACGACGGTGATGGCGGCGCGGCCATCGGGGTGGGCAGCGGACTCTCGGGTCTGGTCACCCGCCTCGACGCCCTCGGTGGCACGCTGGTCGTCTCGAGCCCGGTAGGCGGACCGACAGAGCTGCGGATGGAGAGCCCATGGCAGGTCGAGCACTGAGGATCGTGCTGGCCGAGGACTCGGCCCTCCTCCGCGAGGGACTGATCGGGATCCTCGAACGAGCGGGCCACCAGGTGGTAGCCGATGCGGCGGACGGCGATTCGCTGGTCGCGGCCGTGCGCGCCGAGGGGCCCGATGTCGTGATCACCGACGTCCGGATGCCGCCCGGCCACTCCGACGAGGGTCTGCGTGCGGCCGCCGCGATCCGCGACGACTTCCCCCACCTCCCGATTCTCGTGCTGTCCCAGTACGTCGCCGACGCCTATCTGCCGGCGCTGATGGACACGGCGGGTTCTGCCGGGATCGGCTACCTCCTCAAGGACCGGGTTGGCCGGGTCGCAGACTTCCTGGACAGCCTCGACCAGGTCGTCGCGGGCGAGACGGTCGTCGACCCCGAGGTGGTCCGCCAACTGCTTTCCCGACGCAGCACCGACGGTCCGCTGTCCGCCCTGACCGCCCGTGAGCGGGAGGTCCTCGCCCTGATGGCCGAAGGCCGCACGAACACCTCGATCGCATCGGCCCTGTTCGTCAGCGAGGCCGCCGTCCGAAAGCACGTCGGCAGCATCTTCGCGAAGCTGGACCTCGGCGACGGGAGCGACCGCCGGGTTGCGGCGGTGCTGGCGTACCTCCGGGGCTGAAGGTCCCGGCCAGGGGCGGTCGGGCGACGCCCGACCGCCCGACCGGGTCAGGCGGCCGACGCCGCGGCTGCCAGGTCCTCGGCTGTCTCCGGCCCACCCGGCTCGCCCGGCTCGCCCGGCTCGGCGGCCGCGCTCGGATCGGTCAACGCACGCACATTGCGGCTGAACTCGCTGATCCCCCGGTTCAGGTCATGGCCGACGAAGCTCGCCTCGACCTCGAACGACGTCACCTCGATGCCGGCCGAGTTGGTCCACACCTGCGCCCTGAGCTTCCCATGCACCACCACCGGGTCGCCGCGCCGAAGCGACCGCTCACAGTTCTCGGCCAGCCCACGCCACGCACACACCGAGTACCACTGGGTGTCACCGTCGACCCAGCTGTCCGACTTCTTCTGGTAGCGCCGCGGGGTGGTCGCCACCCGGAAGTTCGCCACGACCGAGTCGCCCGCCTGTCGAACCGTGACCCCTCCGCCCAACCAGCCCTGCAGTGTCACAACTGTTTCGTTCATTCGAATGGTGCTCCTTGTCTGGTTTCGATCAACGAGTGCGAAACCAGCCTCGGAAAGCCCACCGACAAGACCCGCAGAACCGAACACACCTGTGGATGACCTCCGCCGGAACGCTGCCTGTGGAAGGTTTCGGGCCTACTTGAGGGCTGCAGAGAGTCCGTCGCGGACTTTGTCGTAGGCGACCAGCTCGGCATTGATCGGCTTGACGACGAGGTCGTGGGAGACGTCCTGGAGGGCCTTGCGCAGCCGCCGGTCGGCCGACCTGGCCCGGCTCCTGGCAGTCAGCCCGACGAGCACTCGGCACAACAGCGCCAGCCCGATCCCCAGGAGGACGCCGCCGACGAGCAGGATCGTCGGGATCGGGAACCCGCGCAGCTCGGGGATCGGGGGCTCGGGCAGCTTCAGATACTCCATGGCGAACAGCGCGAGGAGCCAGGCACCGCCCGCGAGGGCACTCAGGATCAGCACCCATTGAAGGATCCGCACCAGAGACGCCCACCACGGGAGCTTCGCCATGCCGAGATCGGTTGCTGCAAGGGACTGGTCGAGCCGGTCGTTGAGGTCCTCGAGGTGGGTGACCGAGGCGCGTCGGATGGCGGTCACCCACGGCTTGGCCAGGCCCGACGACGCGTTCTCGGCTGCCTCCCGCACGGCCAGGTCGACGCGAGCCCGCTGCACCTTGGTCGGCTCGGGGACCGACGTGCGCGCGGTCCCGGTCAGCTCCTTGCCGGCCGCGCCGAGGTTGAGGTGGAGTCGCTTGAGCGGGTCCGGCTTCAGCTTCGAGACCCAGGCCGTCGCGGGCCATCCAGTGGCACGGTTGGCGCGCAGCCTGGTCGACTTCTCGACCGCGGCTACAACCGTGGGTACCCCGGCTGCGTCCGCGAATGCGTCGTCGAGCTCGGCGATCCGCTCACGGGAGAGGTCGCGCGGCTTCGCCGTGCCGGACTCCTCCTGCATGCGAGTGGCAACAAGCCGCACGTCGGCCTCGACCCGCAGCCTGGTCGCCTTCTTGCTGGCAGCCCGTCTGGCGATCTCGGCCTTGAGCTCGTCGATCCCCCAGTCGTTGCGTGCCGAGACCGGAAGGACCGGAACGTCACCGAGTCCGTCCGCCTCGAGCAGGCGGCGTACGTCGGCCACCATCGCGTCTCGGCGCCCTTCGGGAACCGTGTCGATGTGGTTGAGGACGACCAGCAGCACGCCGGCGTACGACGCGTACGGCTTCAGGTAGCGATCGTGGACGGCCGCGTCGGCGTACTTCTGTGGGTCCAGGACCCACACGAGCACGTCGGCGAGCTTGACGAGCCGGTCGACCTCGAGGTGGTGCGCCACCTCGGTCGAATCGTGGTCGGGGAGGTCGAGGAGCACGACGCCGTCCAGCCCCTGGGTCTCGTGGCCGGTGTCGAGCATCGAGTCGCGGCTGACCTGGTGACGTGCGGGGATCCCGAGCCACTCCAACAGCTCGGTCGCGCTGGTTCCTCCCCACACGCACGCGGTGGCCCAGGATGTGGTCGGTCGGCGTACTCCGACCGACGACAGCTCGAGGCCGGCCAGGGCGTTGAAGGTCGAGGACTTGCCGGACCCCGTGGCGCCGGCGATGGCGACGACGGTGTGCACCGCCGAGAGCCGGAGCCGGCTGGTGGCGCGTTCGACCACCTCGGTGGCGTCGTCCACCAGACCGTCGTCGAGGCGGCCGCGGGCTGCCTGGACCGCGGCATCGAGCCCCCCTACGCGGGCGCCGATGTCGCTCCCGCGAGAGATCAGCCGCTTGGCTCCCTCGAGCAACGACGACAATTTCCTTCTCTCCCCCAGGGATCCTGTGTGGACGTCACTCTATTCAGTGCGTCTGGGTTTTCTTCGTAGCCGCCATCTCCGCGACGCGCAGGTCATCGACGCTGCGCGAGGCCTCGCGCAGGTCCGTCTCGGCGGACGGGGTCAGCCGCAGGTCGTCGAGCAGCCCGAGATACCGCGAGCGTTCGTCATGCAGCAACTCGGTGACGCGGACCTCGAGCGACTTGCGGGCCCGCTCGGCGAGGTCGCGGACGGCCTGGTCGCCGAACACCGCCTCGAGCAGCTTCTGGCCGAGTACGGCGCCCCCGCCGGCGATACCTGCCTCGGCCCCGACCAGTGCGCCGCCAGTGTGCGCGAAGACCACCACCATCAAGGTGACTGCCAGTCCGTTGACACCGAACGCGAGGAAACGCGCGGTCGAGCGCTTGCCTGCACCTTTGGTGCGGACCATGTCGAGCACGTCCTGTTGCCATTCGCGCACCGCGCGCTCCGCGTCCCGACGGAAGTCGCGGGAGGCCCGGCCCAGATCCTGGCCGGCGTCGGCCAGCAACCGCTGGCCGGACGCGAGGCTCTGCCACGACGCCTCGGCTCGCTCGGCAGCGGCCTCGGCGTGCTCGAGGAGCAGCGTCTCGAGGCCGGACTCGACGGCCACCGTGACCCGCTCAGCCTGCTTCGGTTTCCCCTTGATCGCGTTGACGAGCCGGTCTCGCAACCAGCCGACGCGGGACTCCAGCGACCTGAGCAGCTCACCGGTGCCGACGAACTCCTGCCAGCGGGCGAGCACCTCGCCGCGAAGGAGGCTGCCGTCGGCCGACGCCTTCGCGACACCGGCGACCGCGTCGTCGTACGCCTTGATGGCGTCCTCCCGGAGCCGCCGCTCGACGGTCGCCTGCTCGACGATCGCGTCCGCGATGTCGTGGGTACGCCGCGTGAGCATCCTGATCGCGCCGTCCAGGGTCTGTTTCACCACCCCGGCCCGGGCGTCTGAGTCGGCGGCGAGCGAGCCGAGCCAGCCCCGGATGTCGGACACCACTTCCGGGGGCAGCAGCCCGTCGTCACCGACCACGACCTCAGGGATGACGAAGAGCGGCGAGTCCTTCAGTCCCCGGCTGGCCAACATCCGGGCCAGGTGGGTGGAGACCGTGGCGATCGCCTCCGGAGGCGTCCGGTCGAGCACGATGGCCACCGCGGTGCTGCGTTCGGCCGCCTGCTTCAGGAAGTTCCAGGGCACCTGGTCGGCGTACCGTGCGGCCGACGTCACGAACAGCCAGAGGTCCGCGGCCGCCAGGAGCTGCGCTGCGAGCTGGCGGTTTCGCTCCTCGACCGAGTCCACGTCGGGGGCGTCCAGGATGGCGAGTCCCTCCGGGACCTCGTGGGATTCCACGAGCTGGAGAGCGGACGGATCGGTGGTGGACCGGGTCACTCGCTCGAGATCGGGCAGGATCCGGTCCGGACCGAACGCATGGGCGTCGGCCGGGTTGTGCACCAGGACCGGTGTCCGGGTCGTGGGCCGGAGTACGCCGGGTTCGGTGACCGTGGTGCCGACCAGCGAGTTGACCAGGGTCGACTTCCCGGCGCCGGTCGAGCCACCGACAACGGTGAGCAACGGTGCGTCGATGGCCTTCAGCCGCGGGATGACGTAGTCGTCCAATTGGTCGACCATCTCGCTCCTGGCAGCCCGCTGCTCGTCGACGCCGACCGTGTCGAGTGGGAGCCGCACGGCCTGCAGCTCATCCCGCAGCCGGACCAACGCGGCTAGCATGGCCGTGTTCTCGCGGCCATCGGTCTTGCTCGTCCCCACTGGCTCGCTCATTGCATTCGCACGGTCTGTTCAGGGAAGGCGATCTGCGGCCGCAGAACCTGCAACTGGTCCACAAACCCCTGTCCCCGCTGGTGGAAGTCTCGCGGTGCGGTCCCGCGAAGGTAACGGTGGTGGAGGAAACCCAGCTCGATTGCTGCGGATTGGTAGTCCTTCATCGCCCGCAGGCCCGCGGCACCACCGCGTTCGCGGGCGAACGTGCGGGCGCGTCGCCTGGCACCCAGGTCGACCAGCCACGGGATGTCCTCCGCCGGGAAGAGGCGGCGCCCCGCGGCGTCCGCAAGGGCGGCGTACAGGACCCTTCTCTCACTGGATCGTGCCCAGAGAGCGAAGGCGGCGACGACGAGCAGTGCCGGCGCCATCAGGGCGACATACACGCTGATGAACCCGCCGAGGCCGTGCAGCGTCGCGGTGTTCCAGGTGCTGTGAGCGACCACCGCGAACAGGTACCCCGCAATGGGTGCGGCCAACCGCACCGTGCGGCTGCGCGACCCGACCGCGACTCCGACCCCGATTCCGATGAACGCCGTGAACAGGGGATGCGCGAACGGGCTGAACAGGCATCGGATCACGAAGGTCCCGGTCACGGCTTCGGCTCCACCGGGGCCGAGTCCGTCGGTGCCGTTGTAGGCGGCCGCCAGGTAGAGGATGTTCTCGACGAACGCGAAGCCGATGCCGACCATGCCGGCGTAGACGATGCCGTCCAGGACGCCGTCGAGCTCATTTCGCCGCCACCACAGGAGCAAGAGCAGGAACGCGCCCTTGCTCGCCTCCTCCGTCAGCGGGGCCACCACCGACACGCTGAGCGCCTGCGTGACGGGGACAACCAGCTGCCCGATCCCGCCGATCAGTAGTGCGGCGGCGGTCGCGACGAACCCACCCCAGGCCAGACCCAGGGCCAACAGCGACCGGGGCTCGGGTTCGTAGCGATCCAGCCAGAGGTACGCCGCCACCAGCGGCCCGACCGGCAACGCGGCGAGGAGGGTCGCCATCACCACCGTCGAGGTGGCGCCGGAGAGCCCGATGATCAGGGCCATCGGAAGCGCACAGACGGCTGCGATCACGGTCACCGAGACGGTGAAGGCGAGGCTGTCGCGGCGTGCGGCGGGCATGTCGAAAGCCTATCGGCTGGGTTTCGATCGACTCTGTGCTCGGGTCTGCGCTCGGGTCTGCGCTGGGTCTGCGCTGGGCTGTAGGCCGGGCGTAAGGTTGACGCCGTGAGCGAGCAGACCACGCCCGAGGCGACCGCGCCCAAGACCGAATCCCACGACCCGGCCGTGCCGGAGGCGTACTCCGCCTTCATGCGCGAGGGCTGGGGCGAACGGGAGCTGGACCTGCCGGAGCATCCGATCACGCCGTACGCCGCGGCGCGCCGGGCAAAGCTGACCGAGGCCTTCCCGGGCGAGCGGCTGGTGATCCCGGCCGGCACCTTCAAGGTGCGCGCCAACGACACCGACTACCGGTTCCGGGCCGAGACCGCACACACGTATCTGTGCGGCAACCAGACGACCGACGCGGTCCTCGTGATCGACGACGGCGAGCCGGTCCTCTACGCGCGGCCGAGGTCGTCACGCGACACCGACGAGTTCTTCCGCGACCGGCAGTACGGCGAGCTCTGGGCCGGGCGCCGGCCGTCGCTGAACGAGATCTCGTCGTCGCTCGGCATGCCCTGCAAGCACATCGACGAGCTGCCGTCCGCACTGTCCGCCAGCGGCAAGACCCGGGTCCTGCGCGGCGTGGACGCCAGTGTCGACGGCCTGGTCGCCGCCGACGAGGGGCAGGACCAGGAGTTCGCGCGGGTCGTGTCCGAGCTGCGGCTGGTCAAGGACCCGTGGGAGGTCGAGCAGCTCCAGGAGGCTTGCACCGTCACCACACTCGGTTTCGAGGACGCCGTACGCGACTGGGCGAACGTGCAGAAGTACGGCGAACGCTGGATCGAGGGCACGTTCTTCCGCCGGGCTCGGGCGATGGGCAACGACATCGGCTACGACTCGATCGTCGGTGGTGGCCGCCATGCGACGACGCTGCACTGGATCGACAACGATGGCCCGATCAGGCAGGGCGAGCTGGTCCTGCTCGACATGGGCGTGGAGGGTCGCAACCTCTACACCGCCGACGTCACCCGCACGCTGCCGGTCGACGGCACGTTCACGACGCTCCAGCGTGACCTCTACACGCTGGTGTTCAACGCCCAGCAGGCCGGCATCGAGGCGGTGCGCCCCGACGTACCCTTCCTCGCCGCGCACGACGCGGCCATGTCGGTGCTGGCCCACGGCCTCTCCGACCTTGGCCTGCTGCCGGTCTCCGCCGAGGAGGCGCTGTCGCCCGACAGCAAGGTCTACGCGCGCTGGACGCTCCACGGGACCAGCCACATGCTCGGCATGGACGTGCACGACTGCGGCAGAGCGTCGACCGACGTGTACCCGAAGGGCAAGCTCGTCGAAGGCATGTGCCTGACCGTCGAGCCTGGCCTGTACTTCCAGGAGGACGACCTGCTGGTCCCCGAGGAGCTGCGCGGCATCGGGATCCGGATCGAGGACGACATCATGGTCACGGCCGACGGCTGGAAGAACCTCTCCCAGTCGCTGCCTCGCGATGCAGCCGATGTCGAGTCCTGGATGGGTTCGCTTCTCTAGTCTCCTCTCCTGGGCGGTGCGTGCGGCGGCACGCTGCCGACCCCGACGCGCCCGTACGTCACAATGGGCGCGCCAGCCCCCGTAGCTCAGCTGGATAGAGCGGCGGCCTTCTAATCCGCGGGTCACAGGTTCGAGTCCTGTCGGGGGCGCGTATGCGATAAGGGCGCGCCCGATTCCCTCCGAATTGGTTGCGAAACTCGCGTTCCGACAGCCATTCAGGAGGGGATCAGCCGTGACGAGTCGGTGGATGGGAGCGTCCGGGCGGGTCAGCCGGGCAAATCCTGCACGCGCTCGTCCTTCAAGGTTTGCTGTCCCATGGCCTGGGTCGACCCGCTGTTGTCGACCAATTGGCGCGCAATGACGCGCATCAGCGGGTGTCGACCCGCAGTTGTCGACCAATTGGCGCGCTATGACGCGCATCAGCGGGTAGTCGACCCGCAGCGAGTTGTCGACCAATTGGCGCGCTGTGACGCGCATCAGCGGGTGTCGACCCGCAGTTGTCGACCAATTGGCGCGCAATGACGCGCATCAGCGGGAGTCGACCCGCAGTTGTCGACCAATTGGTGCGCAATGACGCGCATCACGGCCCCCAGCCCGCCCGAGGTGAGTCGCAGTGCGACTGGCTCGGGACGACCGACCTCAGCCGGAGAACTCCGTGCACGCGCCGGTGCTCTGCAAGTTTGCGGTCCCAAAGTCGATCCCGACAACCGTTTAGGAGGGAGCTGGAGCCGATCACGGCCCGGCTGAGATCTGCCGACGGGCTTCTCGCCTGATGGCAAGGCGTTAACCCATCGCGACCGGCCCGGACCGTCGTGTAGAAAGCGGGGATGACCGCCCGCCGTCGGCCACGCTGGTCCGAGCTGCAGCCGTTGCTGCGCCCGCGCCGCGTGCCGCTCAACCCCACCGAGCGTCGGTTGGCCACGGTTGCGTCGATCCCGGATCTGCGGCGGCTGGCGCGGCGCAGGGCACCGCGCGCGGTGTTCGACTACACCGACGGCGGCGCCGGCGAGGAGATCAGCCTGCGGCGGTCGCGGCAGGCGTACGCGCGCGTCGAGTTCCAGCCGACAGTGCTCCAGGACGTGTCTGCGGTGGACACCTCGACGACCATCCTTGGCCGCCCGTCAGCCCTCCCGCTGGTGTTCGCCCCGACCGGGTTCACCCGGATGATGCACACCGAGGGTGAGCCCGCCGTCGCCCGGGTGGCGGCAGCAGCCGGCATCCCGTACGCGTTGGCCATTCTGGGCACCACGTCCATCGAGCGGCTCGCCGCCGCGGCCCCGGACGGGCGCCGCTGGTTCCAGCTCTACCTGTGGCGGGACCGGGCGGTGAGTCACGAGTTCGTCGTGCGCGCCCGGGAGGCGGGCTACGAGGCGTTGGTGCTGACCGTCGACACCCCGGTCGCCGCGCTGCGGCTGCGCGACGTACGCAACGGCCTGACCATCCCGCCCTCGCTGTCGCTGCGGACCTTCACCGAGGGTGCCCTGCACCCGGCCTGGTGGTTCGACCTGCTGACCACCGAGCCTCTCGAGTTCGCTTCCCTCGAACAGGTCCAGGGCACCGTCGCCGAGGTGATCAGCAGGATGTTGAATCCGGCCACCACGATCAGCGATCTGGCCTGGCTGCGCTCGGTCTGGGACGGCCCGCTGGTGGTGAAGGGCATTCAGACCGTCGCCGACGCCCGCGCCGTGGTCGACGCCGGCGCGGACGCGGTGATCGTCTCGAACCACGGCGGCCGGCAGCTGGACCGCGCTCTGACCCCGGTGGAGGCGCTGCCGGCCGTGGTCGATGCGGTCGGCGATCGGGCCGAGGTGTACGTCGACGGCGGCATCCTGTCCGGCAGCGACGTCGTCGCAGCCGTGGCCTTCGGCGCCCGCGCAGCCCTGGTCGGACGGGCCTACCTCTACGGCCTGATGGCCGGCGGCGAACGGGGCGTGCAACGGGCCGCCGACATCCTCCGAGCAGAGGTGGCCGGCACCATGGCGCTGCTGGGCGTCACCCACGTGTCCGACCTCCGACGTGACCACGCACGGCTCCGCGGAGCCTGAGGTAGTTTCCGGCGATGGACATCGAGGCTCTGCGTGCTGAGACCCCGGGTTGCGCGCACCGGGTGCATCTGAACAACGCCGGCGCGGCGTTGATGTCGCGCCAGACGCTCGCGGCCATGACCGGCCATCTGGAGCTCGAAGCGCAGATCGGAGGGTACGAGGCCGCGGCAGCCGCCGGCGATGCAATCGACGCGACCTATCAGAACCTGGCTGAGCTGGTCGGTGGTTCCGACGATGAGATCGCGTTGTTCGACAACTCGACGCACGCGTGGAACGCCGCCTTCTACTCACTGCCGCTCAAGGCTGGCGACCGGATCCTGACCGGCCGCGACGAGTACGGCAGCAACGTGTTGGCCTACTGGCAGGTCGCACGGCGTACCGGCGCGGAGGTCGTGGTCATCGACAACGACGACACCGGGCAGGTCGACCTGACCGCCCTTGCCGACGCGATCGATGACAAAACCCGTCTCATCGGGCTCACGTACGTGCCAACGGCCGGTGGCCTGGTGAACCCGGCTGCCGAGGTCGGTCGCCTGGCTCGCTCGGCTGACGTCATGTACCTGCTCGACGCCACCCAGGCGGTCGGCCAGTTCCCGGTCGATGTCGCAGAGCTCGGTTGTGACCTGCTCACCGGCACCGGCCGGAAGTTCCTGAGGGGTCCGCGAGGCACGGGGTTCCTCTGGGTGCGCTCCGGCGTCCTCGACCGGCTGGACCCGTTCGTCGCCGAGATCCGCTCCGCCACCTGGGACGGCAACCGCGGCTTCACCTGGGCTGACGGTGCACGTCGCTTCGAAACCTGGGAGAACAGCTACGTCAACCTGATCGGACTCGGCGCCGCGGTCCGGCAGGCCTTGGATCTCGGGCTCGACGCCATCGGCGCACGCTCCCGCCGCCTTGGCGAGGACCTGCGTGCCGGCCTGGACGGGCTGACCGGCGTCGAGACCTTCGACCTCGGCGAACGCCGCTGCGCCATCGTCACCGCAGCGATAGCGAACCACGATTCGGCCGCGGTAGCCGAAGCCCTCGCGCGCCAGAACATCAACGTCAGCACCACCGAGCCCGAACACAACCAGTTCGACACCGAGGACCGCGGCGTCCACCCGCTCGTTCGGATCTCACCGCACTACTACAACACCGACGACGAGATCCGCCGCTGCATCGACGCCATCGCCGGAAATCGCAACCAGCTGAACGCAGCGTTTCACTGCACGACGATCGGCGGCTGGCCCTCCTCGTCCAGCAGATGGGTCTCCTCTCGCCGCCGCGGCAGCATCAGCGCGGGCACCACGGTCAGGACCACCAGCGCCCACGCGACCCAGAAGGTCTGCGCGAACGATGACGCCGCATCGACCAGGCCACTCGCGACGTACGCCGGGTCGATCCCGAGCTGGGCGAAGGCGTCCGGCCGCGTGTTGAACAGGATCGCCGCGCCGGTCTCGGTGATGCCCCCGTCCGTCCCGGGAAGCTTCTCGGTCCCGGGCACGATCGGCGAGTCGTTGAGGTGGTTGGTCAGCACCACCGACATCAGTGCCACGCCGACCGAGCTGGAGATCTGCTGGGTGATGTTGAGCAACGTCGAGCCACGGGCGATCTCGTGCGCGGTCAGCGTCTTCAGAGCCGAGGTGAACAGGGGCATCATCGTGGCGCCCATGCCGAAGCCCATGACCACCAGGATCGGGATGAGCACGCCGTACGACGTCGTGGCAGTGGTCTGGGTCAGTCCGAACATCCCCACGACGATCAGGACAAGTCCGACCGGCACGATCCTGCCGATGGGCATCTTGTCGACGAGGCGACCCGCGATCGGCATGGTGACCATGGCGCCGAGGCCCTGCGGGGCGACCAGGAGGCCGGCAGCGAGCGTGGACTCGCCGCGGATCTGCTGGAAGTACGTCGGGACCAGCAGCAGGCCGCCGAAGAACGCAGCCGCGAACATGAACATGGTGATGATCGAGATGGTCAGGTTCCGGTTCTTGAACAGCCTGAGGTCCAGCAGCGGATGCTCCGGGCGGAACGAGTGCCACACGAATGCGAGCATCAGCAGCACGCCGACCAGCATCGAGACCCATACCCTCGGGGCCGAGAAGTCACCATGCTCCTGCGGGAGCGACGAGACGCCGAAGAGGAACAGGGCCAGGCCGGGCGACATCAGCGCCATGCCGAGGAAGTCGAACGACTCCGACGGCTCGGGGGTGTCCTTGGCGAGCACCTTCCACGCGTAGGCGATGGCGATCGCGCCAAGTGGCACGTTGATCAGGAAGATCCAGTGCCAACTGGCGACGTCGATCAGCCAACCGCCGATGATCGGGCCCAGGATCGGCCCCAGCAGCATCGGCACGCCGAGGATGGCCATCAACCGCCCCATCCGGTGCGGGCCGGCCGCGCGCGTCATGATCGTCATGCCGAGCGGCATCAGCATGCCGCCACCGAGACCCTGCAGCACCCGGAAGCCGATCAGCATGTTGATGCTGGTGGCCGTCGCGCACAGGGCAGACCCCAGCGTGAAAAGGAAGATGGCCAGCAGGTAGAGCCGCTTCGTCCCGAAGCGGTCGGCGGCCCATCCGGTCATCGGGATCACGGTCGCCAGCGCCAGCGTGTAGGCCGTGACCGTCCACGCGACGTGCGAGTAGGCGACTTCGTGGCCCGGGCTCCCGAACTCCGCCTGGAACGTCGGCAACGCGACGTTGACGACGGTGATGTCGAGGATCGACATGATGGCCCCGAGTACGACGACACCGGCGATCTTCAGGACCGCGGCGTCGATGTGATCTGGGTACTCCGTGGCTGGCTTGGACGTCATGAGGCCTGCTCCCGAGGAAGACATGGGTATCGCGCCGGGCTGGCGGAACTGGTGGTCAGTACAAGCGTAGTGATCCAGCCGTGGTCGAGAGAAGCCGTTTTCTGTCTACCGCGGCGCTCGGTCGAGCGTGGACACATCGCCGTCCGGCCGCGCTACTCGCGTTCGGTGTCGCCCCGGCGAGTGCCGGCTAGCTGATCCTGTCCCAGTTCGCGGACCAAGGGATCGGCATGGCGGTGCACGAGTCGCCACCGCCCCGGCTCTCTCCGAAAGACCAAGGTCACTCGCAACGACAAGTCCTGGTCGGGCAGATCGCCGACCTCACCGTGCTGCCGCTCGATCGCCACCAGAACCGCCAGGTTGCCCGAGGTGTAGGACCCGAACACCTCGACCTCGGCCTCGCCGCCCCGAAAGTAGCGGCTCATCGCTTCCAGAGCCTCCGGTGAGTCGTCGAATCCCCGCCTCGGTTCACCGCCGGACGGCGGCATCAGCGTGTAGTCGTCTGCGTGGTTGATGAAGTCGACGTAGGCGCGCAGGTCACCTCGGATGATCGCCTGGGCAGCCTCCGTCACCCCGCGAACCAGTTCGGCGAGTTCCTCGTCCGTGATGCTGTTGGAGGACATCAGTCCACTCCAGGCATGCGGCCTGCGGCTAGTGGTGTCGAGTGGCGGCGCCAGATCCGCCATCCGTCGTCACCTCGTAGCCAGACGTCGGAGACAACGAACCTGCCGCTTCTGTCCTCGCCCAAGACCGTGCCGGTCATCTCAGGCGCTGAATGTGCGCCGCGCAGATGCCCAGGACGTCAAGCTGCTGGCTCTGGACGTCGTATGCCTCCACCACGTAGTCGGGCAGCAGAGCCAGCCAACGGTCGCGGGGCATGACGACAGGCTCTGGCTGGACGAGGACGAGCGCGTAGTCGACGTGGAGCACATCACCGGCAAGCTCGGCGTCGCGCCGAAGGACGACTCGTTCGAAGTTCGCGATCTGCGCCTTGAGCGCCGGGTCAACCATCAGTCCCAACTCCTACTCGTTCGACCACTGAGAACCTCCGCGTTCGCAAGTCAGCGGCCGGCGCGATCCGGGGCCAGCTCAAGTAGCCCCGGTGTCGCGCAGAAAGATCCCGGAGTAGGGCTTCGGATCGAAGTACGTCGTCTTGGCCGGCATCATCTCGCCGCGATCGGCAAGGCGAGTCAGCACGTCGAGAGCGGGGGGCGCCAGGGTGAACAAGGCGCCGCCGTCATCGTCGCAGCGCTCGGTCAGCTCGGTCAGAGTCGTCCGGGCAGACGCGATCTCGAGCTTGGATGCCGCGGCGGCCCAGGTGCCGAAACCGGGGTTCAGGACCCGGTCATGCAGGATCGCGACATCCAGTCCCGCGGAGCCTTCGCGGCGCACCCCCTCGACGGTGACGTCGAACCAGCTGCCCTCGACATAGACCCCGAACGAACCGGCCACCGCAGCCGGACCGGCGACGTCGTGAACCTCGAACTCCCTCGCCAGCGTTGCGAGCAGCTGAGCAGAGTCAACCGGGCCCGTGACCCTGCGGTGGAATGCCGTCAGGTGCAGGCCATCCATCGGGTAGACGACGCACAACAGCCCGGCCTCGGACGGGATTCGGTCCGGCTGCCACAGCGCCAGGCTGGCGGCCACCCGATGATGGCCGTCGGCGATGTAGTGACGGGCAGCGCTGAGCTCGTCGGACAGGGCGACCGTGGCCGATCCCTCCCCCAGGCGCCAGACCGTCTGCTCGATGCCGTCGGGGGCCGTGAAGTGGAGAACCGGCGCGGTTTGGCAGGTCTCGGCGACCGTCCTCGTGAAGACCGACCCTGCCCGGTGGAGCAGGGCCACGAGCTCGAGCCGGTCCGGAGACCTGGTGAAGTGCTGCACGAGGGCTTCGACCCGCTGCGGCTGGACCGACTCGTGCCCGCGCACCTGTCCGCTGGCGAAGGCCTCGGCCCGGACGTCGCAGACCACGCCGACGTGCGAGTCCGGTCCGCGCCGTTGCCGGTAGACGTACACGGCAGTCGACACCTCGTCGTACGCACCGAAATCCACGCGGGGCCGCAGGTCTGGAACGGTTTCCTCGGCGGACTCGAACATCGGGGCCACCACGCGCCCAGCCAGTTCCTGCCGCACGATCCGCGAGCGAAACGGTCGTACGACGGTCATGGTGCCCACTTGCGCCCTCGCGAACGCATGTCAGTCCATGCCGGCGGAGAAAGGCGCTGCTGACACACCGAGGACGTCCGGGATCGCACCAATCTCTGCCAGCAGGCCTTGCGGGATCGTCCCGGCGACGTCGATGGAGGCGACTGCCGCCTCGCCGCCGCGGAAGATCCGGTTCTCCATGTGCTCGACGTTGAGGCGGGCAGTACTCAGTCGATCCAGGACTCGGGCCAGCACACCGACGCGGTCGAGGTGGCGGACGGTCAGGATGACCGATCCGAGCCGGCTCGGGGCGAGGTTCACACAGTTGCGCACCTCCCCGGCCGTGAAGGCGTCGATGATCTCCACGACTCCGGCAGCGATGGCACGTTGCGCCTGCTGTGTCGCCGCGCCGATGTGCTGGGTTGCCACGACGTTCGCGTGCTGTGCCAGCGGAGACTTCCACTCGGCGGTGCCGGAGGCGGGCTCGTCTGCGAAGACGTCCAGACCAGCTCTGACCGCGTCGGCGTCGAGCGCCTTCAGCAGGGCTGCCTCGTCGACGAGGTCTCCGCGCGAGGTGTTGAGCAGGATCGCGCCCTGGCGCATGTGGCCGAGGAAGGTTCCATCGACCAGATGCCTGGTCTCGGCTGAGGAGGGAAGGTGCAGGGACACGATGTCTGAGGTGGCGACCAGCTCGGGCAACGTGTCACACATGCCGATGCCGAGCTCCTCGGCCCGGGCCGCGACGTCCGCTCGCCGATCAGGTTTGGCGAGGGCTTGGACCGAGATGCCGAAGGCCGTGGCGCGCTCGGCGACGCACAGCCCGATCGAGCCGAGGCCGATGATCCCCATCGTCGAGCCGAGCAGCCCGGTGGCGTTGCCGTAGCCCGCCTTGTCCCAACGACCTGCCCGAAGGTCTGCCACGTTGTCGGCGATCCTCCGGTCGATCGCCAGCAAGAGACCGAGGGTCAGCTCTGCCACGGCAGCGGCGTTCCGGCCGGGGACGTTGGCGACCAGGACGCCGCGAGCCGCGGCAGCGGTCGTGTCGATCGTGTTCGTGCCGGCACCGGCACGAATGACCAGCGCGAGCCGGTCCGCGGCTTCGAAGACGCGACCGTCCACCTTGGTGCTGCGAACCACGAGCGTGTCGAACCCGGAGATCCGCCCGGGAAGGTCCTCGGCGCGGAGGTCGGGCTCCACCACGCATTCATGGCCTCGTGACTCGAGATCGCTCACGGTCTGGTCCGGGACCGAGTCTGCGAAGAGTAACTGCATCCCGCGACCTCCAGGGGAGACGCCCGTCAACTGGCTTGGCGGATCTCGGCGCCACGCTAACGCCTGGTTCGCCTGCGCGCCATCGTCCCGCTAGAGGGGAGAGAGCGAGGGTGGCGCGATGGGGGGCACCACCCTCGAGTGACTGTTGGGTTCCCGGGGGGCGGGCACCGAACGCACTGACTTCTCAAAGGTATCTTCGGCAGCCCGGTCCGACACCTTTAGCCCGGCCCGCACATTTCTCAAAAAAGTTCAGGATGCCAGCGTGCTCATGCCCAGGACCACGTCTGTCAACACCACGCGGCTCTTGCCCGCGCCCTTCGCGGCGTACATCGCCGTGTCCGCCTGCCGCAGAAGCAGCTGGGCGGTGGACTGCCGCTTGGCGGCTGCGCCCAGCGTTGCTGGGGAGGACGTGCTGGGACGGCGCCGGCGCTCGGCATGGCGACCATCCCCCGGTGGATCTGGCTCGGCCACTGCCTCGAAGTGGGCGATGCCGACGCTGATCGAGGTATGCGCCTGCCGCCCGCCGATGTCCACCGGCTCCCGCATCGAGGCGACGACCCGGTCGGCCACCTCCAGTTGGTCGCCAGAGTCCTCGAGCAGGATCGTGAACTCGTCGCCTCCGAGGCGCGCCACGGTGTCGGTGACCCGGACACAGTCGAGCAGCCGATGCGCCACCTGTCGAAGCAACGCATCGCCCGCTTCATGTCCTTCTCGGTCGTTGACCACCTTGAAGTCGTCGAGATCACAGAACAGCACGCTGACCCGGGCGTCCGGCCGCATCAGCGCTCGATCGAGACGGTCCGAGAACAGCACCCGGTTCGCCAGGCCGGTCAAGGAGTCGTGCAAGGCATGGTGCTCGAGCTGGTCGTGGACCGAGGCCAGCTCGACCAAGAGTCGCTGGTTGTCGGCCAACGCCAGGAACTGCCGGGTGACCACAATGGCCACGAGTGTGACGCCCAGCAAGACGTCCACGGTCGAGGCTGACGGACCCATGATCAGGTCGGTGCACAGCGCCGTCATGGCGGCTGCCAGCGGGACGTACGGCAGCGTGTTGCGCAGCAGCGTGGGCCGCGGCGCTGGTCCGCCCTCCACCCAGAGATCGTGCGCCTGACTCGAGCTGCGTCCGACGCCAGCGTCGGCGGGCTGTGTGGTGAGCCCAGCGACCCCCACGAGCAGGAAGCCGATCACCCAACCGCTGCTGATCAGATCCGCCGATGAGTACGCCCCGATGCTGACCAGGTAGACATAGGCACTGTCCGAGAGGGCGAGGCCGCCCAGGCCGAGCGCCAGAACCACCAGCGTCGTCCGCTCAGCGCCCGTGGCTCGTGCCAACGCAAGCAGGATGAGCGCGGCCAGGATGAGGTCACCCAGCGGGTAGGCGAGCGAGAGGGCCAACGGCACCGGGTCCCCGCCCTCGGCGACCACGGAGCCCAGCGTGGTCACCCAGGACACCGCGAGCAGCGAGCCGCCAACGAGTGCTCCGTCAAGGATGTCGCGGCCGCGAGCGACCAACTGGTCATTCTGCGTCCCGAGCCACATGACGAGACCCACGCCGGCAACAAGAGGGAAGCCCAGGAAGCCCAGGTCGGCCGCCGAAGGGAACGGCACCTCCTGGCCGAGGATGACCTCGTAGTACGTCCAGACAGCCTGTCCGGCGGCCCACGAACCGGTTCCCGCGGAAAGCCACCACCAGGCTTGCCGACGTGGACCGGCAGTACGTCGCGCGGCGACGGCGCACCCGACGGCGCCCAGCACCGCTGCGGCGAGCTGACCGCCGTCACTGATCAGGAGGATGGCGAAGTCGCTCAGGCCGGGGATCCAGAGCACACCGATGAACGCTGCGCCAAGCAGCGCAGCGCAGGCGACCATGGCCCAGGAACGCATTCGGGCTCCTCCCTGAAGGTACCAACGTGACATGCGGCTGGGCCCCGTGCAGGCGTTTGGGAAATCTCGCGCCCTGGGACCTGATGGTCAGGTCGGTGCACGCCTCCTCCTTGACAATTCACCATCTGATGAATAACACTATTCATCACCTGTTGAATTCCTAGCCCTGGAGGGCATCGTGCAAACCACCGTCAGCTCGCCCCGGTCCCGGACCGGCCCAATCCTCGCTGTCGTCTCGCTGGCCCTGATGACGGTCGTCTCGGCAGTCAGCGGGCTCAACGTCGCCCTGCCCGACCTGGCCCGGGAGACGGGCGCCAGCCAAACGGAGATCACCTGGATCGTCGACGCCTACACGGTCGTGTTCGCCGGCCTGCTGCTGTTCGCAGGCGCACTCGGCGACCGGTTCGGCCGGCGCGGGCTGCTGGTCGCAGGCCTCGGCGTGTTCGGCGCCGCAGCCGGGCTCGGGATGCTCACCAGCGACCCGACCCAGCTGATCGTCCTGCGTGCCCTGATGGGCGTCGGAGCGGCAGCCATCATGCCGACCACGCTGTCGGTGATCACCACCTCGTTCCCAGTGGAGGACCGGCCGAAGGCGATTGGCGTCTGGGTCGGAGTGGCGGGCGGCGGGGCCGTCCTGGGCCTGTTCGGGAGCGGAATCCTGCTCGAGTTCTTCTCGTGGAGCTCGTTCTTCGGGCTGAACGTGGTCCTGGCGGCAGTGGCCCTGGTGGGCGCCCTGCTCGTCGTACCCAGCTCGGTCGACGCAAACCCGCCGCGGCTCGACCTCATCGGAGGCCTGTTGTCTCTCGTCGCGGTCGCCGGGATCGTCTTCGGCATCATCGAGGGCGCCGAGCACGGCTGGGGCGACTCTCTGACCGTGGCCGGCCTGGTCGCCGGGATCGTGGCGCTCGTCGCGTTCGTCCTGTGGGAGCTCCACGTCGAACAGCCCATGCTCGACCCGCGACTGTTCCGGAACCGCGGCTTCAGTGCCGGGGCCCTGACGATGACGGTGCAGTTCTTCGCGACCTTCGGCCTGTTCTTCGTGGTGATCCAGTACCTGCAGTTCGTAGTCGGTCGATCGCCCCTCGAGGCGGCCCTGGCCCTGCTCCCCTTGCCGTTGGTGATGATCCCGCTGTCGCGCCAGACTCCCCGGATCGCACGTCGAGTCGGGATTCCGACGAGTGGCGCCCGCTGGACTGGTCCTCATGGCCGCCGGGCTCGTGATCGTCTCCCAGGTCCACATGGAGCTCGCGTATGGCCAGTTCGCCCTGGGTCTCGTCCTGTTCGCCGCCGGGATGGCGCTTGCAGGCACACCCGCGACCACGGCCATCACCGAGTCACTTCCCGAAAGCAAGCAAGGGGTCGCCTCGGCGGTCAACGACACCGCACGCGAGCTGGGCAGCGCCCTGGGCATCGCCATCCTCGGCGGCGTCCTGAACCAGCAGTACCGAGACGGCATGGCCGACGCCGTTCAGGGGCTCCCACCTGCCGTGGCCGAGGGCGCCCAGAGCTCCATCGCCTTCACCCAGTCCGAGCAGGTCGCACAGCTCGGACCAGCCGCTCAGCACCTCGTCGCGGCAGCGCAACAGACGTTCGTCGACGGCATCTCCGGTTCGCTGCTGGTCGCCGCCGGAGTCGTGGCGGTCACCGCGGTCGTGGTTGCATTCCTCTCCCCCGCACCGGCGCCGAAACCGGGCACTCGACGAGCCGATTGGACGACGAGCGACACGGACGACAAGGTTGCCGTTCTGGTGCCGTAGCGCTCACCTCGCGCCGGCCGGGGCGCAGCACGACGGGGCGGTTCCCGCAAGGGGACCGCCCCGTCGAGCAACAGATCAGCGGCGGCGGCGGCGCCTCACCTGGACGACCGATGGTCGAGGACCGGCGAAGTCCCCGGGAGGAGCCGGATCGCCCGCTGGGACGAAGTCGGGGAAGCGCGAGGTCGGGGCCGCGAACGTGCTGCCCTCGCCAGGGTGCTGGACCGTGACGAAGACCGTGCCATCCCGGTCGTTGATGACCGGGCCGCAGGTCTCCGCGCCGACGGGCACGGCGAGGAACTGCTGGACCCGCCCCCGCTCGGGACCGGCGACCGGCACCTTGAAAAGACCGTCCGCCCAGAGGATCGACGACCTGGGCTGGCCGTCGGTGGAGATCCACAGGTTGCCGACGCTGTCGAAGGCGACGTTGTCGGGGCACGCGATCGGAGAGACCGGACCTTCGTACCCGCCGAAGTAGGTGCCGGCAGTCGCGGGGTCGCCGCAGATCAGGATCAGGTTCCAGCGGAAGCGGCGTGCGGTGTGGTCGCCGTGTGCGCGGACTGATCTCGACAACGTGGCCGTCCTTGTTGAAGTTGCGCGGGTTCGGCTCGGTCGCGCCTTCCTTGCCTTCCTTGCCGCGGTCGGTGTTGTTGGTGCAGGCGACGTAGATCTTGCCGTTGTGCAGGCTCGGCTCGACGTCCTCCGGACGGTCCATCTTCGTCGGTTGTACGGCGTCCGCGGCCAGGCGCGTGTAGACCAGCAGTCTCCTCGAGGGTGAACCCCGGAACCATGGAGCGGCCGTTGCGGGTCAGCGGGAGCCACTCACCGGTGCCGTCACTGATGCCGTCCTCGAGGCCGTCACCCGTGAACCGCGCCACGGACAGGTCGCCGTTCGACAACAGTGAACGGTTGTGCCTTCTGGCCGCGGCGCTGTTGCCCCGGCGGTACTTGTCGCGCGAGACGAAACGGTAGACGTAGTCGAAGCGCTCGTCGTCGCCCATGTAGGCCACGACATGACCGTCATGGTTGACGATCACGTTGGCACCCTCGTGCTTGAAGCGTCCCATCGCGGTGTGCTTGCGCGGCGTCGAGTTGGGGCGGCTGGGGTCGATCTCGACGATCCACCCGAACCGGTTCGGCTCGTTGACGTAGTCCGCGCTGGTGGCGTCCCAGCGCGGGTCGACCGAGCGCCAGTTCCGAGTGTCCTGCGGGGCCGAGCCCGTAGCGTGCCTCGCGAGGATCGGTCCCGGTGGCGTAGAAGTACTGGTTGAAGTTCTCCTCCCCCGAGAGGACTGTCCCCCACGGAGTCTTGCCGCCGGCGCAGTTGTTGATCGTGCCGCGGACCCGAATGCCGCGGGGATCCTCAGCAGTCTTGAGCAGGTCGGATCGGGCCGCGGGACCGTCGAACCTGAAAATGGTGTCCAGAGTGAACCGCCGGTTCGCGTACGCGCCCTGGACGTACTTCCATCGCCCGCCACGACGCGCTCGGGTCAGCTTGACGACGGACAAGCCGTGGGCCGCCCAGGCCGTGCGGATCACGGTCTCCGGGTCGGTCCCTGGCGGGAACATCAGTTCCTCGTTGGTGTACTCGTGGTTGCTGAACAGCAGTGCACGGGTGCCGCGGGCGTTCGTCTCCAGGATGCAGAGGTAGTCGCAGTTGTAGCCGAACTGGCCCGACTGCGCTTCGTAGGACTGGTTCTCGACATCGAAGTCCGGGGCCCCGGCGAGGATCGGGTCGCCCCACCGGATGACCGGGTCCCAGGTGTACCCGGACGGGACGGTCACGGCGTCGACGGTGGCGGGCACCGGGTCGATCGGCCTGAAACGCAACCGCGTGGGCGGAGGCGGCGCCAGCGGCGTCGCCGAGGAGGCGGCAGCCTGCGAGACGAATCCCGGCGCGAAGACCGCCATGCCGGCGGTGGCCGCGCCAGTGCCGAGCAGGGCACGACGGCTCAACGCCTTCGCCGCGATGTCGCGGAAGTAGGTGGTCTCGGTGGTGTTCGGCGCTGGCCTCGAGCAGGCGTCGCCACAGCGGAGGTGGCAGGTGACCGGACTGCGGTTCGCATGGGTGATCCCGGTCATGGGAAGGGAGCGGCGGTTCTCAGGGGCGACAGTCACGGCGTGGCTCCAGACGCAGGCGGCAGAGGATTCCTCGACCCTAGGCCAGGTCGAGACCCGAGATTTCGAAGACTAGACGACCAGAAGGTGAACGTCGATGCCAGTTTGCCTTCCCTGTCGGGCGGGTACTTCTCGGAGCCTTGTCGTGGTCACCGACCTGTGCGAATGTCGGGTTCGTGCGGCAGCCCAGGGCGCAGGAGTCTGGGACAACCAGCAGCCGGCCAGGCGGCGAACGAACCCGCGGGTGGGCAGGTGCTCGATCAGCTCGACCAGCGCCATCCCGAGCCGTTCGGACCAGTTCGGGGTGCTGACCAGGGTCGGATCGGTCACCAGCCGACCCTCAGCCCCCTCAGCCCCGCGGGTGCTGGTGGTGAGGTGGCCGGGTGCGGTCAGCCGGTCCAGCGCCGTCTTCAGCAGGGTGCCGTGAAGAACGGGGACAGAACGGCCGGTCAAAGGTGCCCGCCGGTCTACAGGGTGTCACCAGCACTCCGCCGCGACCCGGTCGGCCTCGCCTTCAGCTGGTCCGACTCGGCCGGTCCACCAACCCGGCCGAGACCACCTCGAACATCCACCCCGCGGCTGCCGCGGCCGTTTCGCGTAACGGCCGACCCGTCCGGGACCCAACCCCCGGTGGCTCGCCACCATCGCCGCCTCCGCAGTCGCCAGCTGCTCGCGAGTGACCCCGGCCGGTGCCCGCTCGGCCGCCCTCACGATCACCCGGACCTGCTCGACCCGCAACCGACCCGCCGCGAACGCCTCCCGGGTCGCCGGATACGTCTCCTGCAGCCGCCGCGCCAGCCACAACCCGCCCGAGGCGACCTCCCGCGGATCCGCGGTCAACCGCATCAGCCACGCCGTCGTATCGGTGTCCGCCGTCTCCTCGGCCACCCGCCGCGCATCGGCCTCGGCCGCCAACGCCAGCCGCCACGCCGCGACCTGGGCCTCCAACGCCGACAGCTCCGCGATCGCCTCGCCCAGCTCGTGCGCCGACAGCGCACCGGCCTGGACCGACAACCCCTCACCCACCGCCCGACGGGCCTGCGCGACGCACGCCGCGGCCTGTCCCGGTGCTCGAAGCTGGGTGATCGTCACACTGCAATTCTACTCGAACACATGTTCGAGTACAACGCAAGATCGGAGATTCACGCAGAAGTGCTGTGGTCAGCGACCGACCGCGCCCGTCGTACGGTGAGGCAATGATTTCCGACCTGATCCTCGGCGCAATGTTCTTCGGCACCAAGACCGATCGCGCGACGTCGTACGCCCTGCTCGACCGCTTCGTCGAGGCCGGCGGTACGACGATCGACACCGCAAACTGCTACTCGTTCTGGACCAGCGACACCGGCGCCGGTGGCCAGAGCGAGGCGTTGATCGGCGACTGGTTGCGGAGCAACCCGGGTCTGAGGGAGCGGCTGGTCATCGCCACCAAGGTGGGCCAGGAGCCGGCGGATCCCGGCCCGGTCGAGGGTCTCTCTGCCGACGTGATCACGCAAGCCTGCGCGGTGAGCCTGGACCGCCTGGGGATCGAGACCATCGACGTCTACTGGGCGCACGGCGAGGATCGTTCGGTGGATCTGGCCGAGACGGTGGCCGCGTTCGGTGCCCTTGTCTCCAAAGGCTCGGTGAGCCGTCTCGGGATTTCCAACCATCCCGTCTGGCGAGTCGAGCAAGCCCGAGCGTTCGCCCGGGACAACGGGACCGAGCCGTTCACAGCGCTGCAGCTGACCACGTCGTACGTCCGGCCACGACCCGATGCGCACGTCCCCGGCAAGGACCACCGGTTCGGGTTCGTGAGCGACGAGACCATCGACTACCTGAGCGAGCACCCCGAGTTCGAGCTGTGGGCCTACAGTCCCCTCGTCCAGGGCAGCTACGACCGTGCGGATCGGCCGTTCCCGGAGGCCTACGACCACCCCGGGACGACGCGCCGGCTGGCTGCGCTGTCCGAGGTCGCCGGGACCCTCGGGGTCACCCGCGGGCAGGTCGTGCTGGCCTGGCTGATGGCGAGTACGCCGAGCATCCGACCCATCGTCGGCGTCTCCAGCATCGAGCAGTTCGACGAGGCGCTGGGTGCCGCCCGGATCGACCTGACGGCCGACCACCTGGCCGTCCTCGACGCTGCTCGGTAGGCCATTCTGGTCTAGACCGATGTACGTCGCACCTCCTCTCGGCCTCTCTTAGGGCCAGGCGACACCGCAGGCATCAGGCCCGGCACGCCTGTCACATCGGGCGCATTGAGAGCGCTCGATTCCCAGGAGGAACAATGCGATTGCACAAGTCATCCCTGTTCGCAGGCCTCGCCACTCTCGTTTGCGTCACGAGCGCCGTCACCGGATCCGCACCCGGATTCGCCGGCGCTCCGAACGCCGGCACGAACCAGGCCGCCGACTGCGGCCTGGAGTCGTCGGCTCATCGCTCCGAGAAGAACGAGTGGCTGTCCTGCTTCAACGTCTCGGCCAGCCTCGACCGCCTGCCCGCGCTCGGTGAGACGGCCCGCCTGACCGTTCAGGTCCGGTCCGACGTCGACGTGTCCAACGCCAAGATCGCGGTGGAACTGCCCGCCAACCTGGAGTGGGCGCAGGCCCCATCCGGGATGACGGCGTCCACCCTGCGCTCGGCCCGACCCGAGACGAAGGGTGTCCTCGACTCGGCGTCGACGACCCGTGCGCTGAGCAAGGGCGGCACGCAGACCTACACCGCCGTCGTCCGGGCCACGGCGCCCGGCGGCGCCCAGATCCGCGCCCGGGTAACGGCACCGGTCTCGGGAGAGGTGGAGGCCGGATCCGACGACGTGTTCCTGACCGTCGGTGGCGAGGGACAGCCCTCCAAGGCCGGCGCCAAGACGCACGCCGGCGGCGTCGCCGGAACCACTCGGGTGCCGGCCGGCGCCGACATCACGTCCTCCCCCGACTCGTTCCGCAGCGTCGGCACGCACGGACTGCGACGCGGCCTGGGCGGCCGCGCAGGGGCACCGTGTGACACGCACGTGACCGGATCGTGGGTCTACCAGGACCAGACCGGCGCCTGGCGGGCCTCCCGCAACACCCAGGTCCAGGTCTGGGACGACGACACCTTCGGCGACGCGCTCCTCGCGACCGGTGTCACCAACGGCAGCGGTGGCTACAACCTCTGCTTCGACTCGCAGAGCGAGGGCTTCCCGGACACCGGAACGGCAGACATCTACGTCAAGTTCATCACCGAGAACTCGATCTGGAAGGTGCAGCGCGGCGGCAACCCGCTCACCTGGCAGACCGGCGTGACGAACGACGTACCGACTGGTTCGACGCTGAACAAGGGCAACCTCACCACGGGTGACCCTGCCCTGCACCGCGGTCTGCACGCCTTCGACGAGGCCAACGACGTGTGGCTGTGGATCCCGAAGCCCAGCAACCTCTGCTTCGACCAGGACGACGCCTCCTGCCGGCAGCTGAAGATCAACTGGGCGCCGGACTCCACCGACGGCACCTACTACTCGCTCGGTGGCAATGACGTGCACCTGGCAGCCGACGACCCGAACTCCCAGATCCTCGTCGCCCACGAGATCGGGCACGCGGTGATGGACGACGTCTACAACGACGCCTACCCCGCCGCACCCAACTGCAACCCGCACAGCATCCAGGGCGCGAGCTCGGCCGGCTGCGCATGGACCGAGGGATGGGCGGAGTGGTTCCCGGCCACGATCTACAACGACCCGTTCTTCCGTTGGGCAAACGGCGCCTCGCTGGACCTCGAGAACGCCAGCTGGGGCAACGGCTGGAGCAACGGTGACACGACGGAAGGCCGGATCGCCGGCTCGCTGATCGACCTCACCGACAGCAACAACGAGGCTCCGTGGGACCGCGTCAGCGAAGGCCGTACGCCGATCTGGAATCTGTTCATGAACAACGTCACCGGCTCGCTCAGCCAGTTCTGGGCCCAGCGCGGCGCCTCCGGCGGCAACGTCGGTTCGACGGCCCTGGCCACGCTGTTCAACAACACCGTCGACTACGGCTTCCGTGACCCGATGGCGAACTACGTCCAGATGGCGCGGCCGCACCCGTTCACTCCGCACAACTTCAGCTACAACACCACCACGAGCTACTGGTCTGTGGTGGCGGTGCGGCCGAACGCTGGCTCGACCGTGGACCAGCAGTTGTACGACGACTCCGGAATGGGCTCGTTCCTGAAGGGCTCGTCGGCAGCCGGGACCACCACGGACTTCATCGCCGTGGACTCGAACCGCAGGCCGCTGGGTGACTACTACCCGCGGGTCTTCGGATCGGGTGGCTACCTGACCGAGCTCGCTCAGGGCTCGAACCAGCTGCCGGTCGGCTCGCAGAACCTGGCGATGGGCAGCACCGATGTGGTCGCGGTCCGCGACGTGTTCCTGCCCGCTGGTGTGCAGGCGACCCTCCGGGTCACGCCGGGCAACGCCACTCAGAACCCGGCGCTGTTCCTGATGAGCAGCAACGCCGCTGACTCGTCGACCTGGATCAAGGCACGTTCGCAGGCGACCAGGTCGGCGTACTCAAGGGGCGCAGGCCAGGCCGAGGTCATCACCTACACGCCGAGCGTGTCGGGCTGGTACGGGCTCGTGGTGCTCAACAACGCGGCGTCGGGCAACTACACGCTCAGGCGCACCCAGGCCGCGTCCGCGCCCACGGTGGTCACTCCTCGCAAGTGACACCACCCTCACCGGCCAGCGAGTTCCGCCGAGCCGGCTATCCCGGGGCCGGGTCCGTCCACCTGGACGGACCCGGCCCATGGGTCGTTGACGGAACGTCCGCCGGACGTCGTACGTCAAAGAAGCACCGGCTCTCGAGGAGGACCTGAATGCTGCGGACCCGTGCCGCCCGCACCGCGGGCTTCGTCGGCGCCCTCCTTGTCCTGTCCGGCTGCGGAGCGGCAGCGGCAGCGGCAGCGGCGACCCTCCCAGCGCGCAGCAGACGGACTGGCCGAATGGCAGCAGCGACCTCGTGCTGCGGATGCAGACGCTGCCCGGCATGGCCCCTCCCCATGCCGGTCGCCTCGTGCCGGACTTCTCGATGTACGGCGACGGGACCGTCGTCGTCCCCGCGTCGGGCGACGCCGGCCGAACCGTCGCGCACCTCGACGACGACACCGTGGGCGACCTGCTTTCCCGAGCCGTTGTCCTTGTGGACGAGGGGGAGGCCTCGGATGTGGCCGGCCCCGATGCGCCGGTGGTGAACCTGACCTTCATCCGCGACGGTGCCCGAGACCAGGCGTCGCTGGACGGCACGGACGCCGCAGTCGCCGAACTGCGGCAGCACCTGCTGGACGAGGTCGCCGACGCCCAACCGTGAGAAGTCAGTCCGAGGTGGCCAGGTAGTCCGCGATCTCGTCCCGGACGCGGGCCCGTACCTCATCGGGAGCGAACGACGCGTCGAGTGCGGCCGTCGCCAGCCCGGCAACCCCGACCCGATCCAGTCCGAGCAGGTCGGCCGCGATCTCGTACTCCCGGTTGAGCGACGTACCGAACATCGGCGGGTCGTCGGAGTTCACCGTGACGACCACGCCGGCATCGCGGAAGGCGACGATCGGGTGCTCGGCCAGCGTCGCGACGGCCCGAGTCGCGATGTTGGATGACGGGCACACCTCGAGCGGGATCCGGTTCGCTGCCAGGTGCTCGAGCAGCGCGGGGTCGAGTGCCGACGACGTGCCGTGCCCGATCCGCTCGGCGCCCAGGTCGCGCAGCGACTCCCAGACCGTCTCCGGGCCCGTGGTCTCGCCGGCGTGCGGCACCGAGTGCAGGCCCGCGGCCCGGGCCGCGTCGAAGTGCGGCTTGAACTGCGGCCGGGGTACGCCGACCTCCGGCCCGCCCAGGCCGAAGCCGACCAGGGCGTCGGTGCGGTGGTTGAGCGCATAGTCCAGCGTGGCGTCTGCGGCCGGCAGGCCGTCCTCGCCGGGAATGTCGTAGATCCAGCGCAGCACCAACCCGAAGTCGCGCTCGGCGGCGATTCTCGCGTCCTCGATCGCCTCGGTGTATGCCTCGATGGGCACGCCCGCCAGCACCGAGGTGTACGGCGTGCAGGTGAGCTCGGCGTACCTCAGGTTCTGCCCCTCGGCCATCTCGCGAGCGACCTCGTAGGTCAGCAACCGCACGTCCTCGGCTGACGTGATCAGGCCGACGACTGCCAGGTACACCTCGATGAAGTGCCCGAAGTCGCGGAACTCGTAGAACTTCGCCAGCTCGGCCGGGTCGGTCGGGACCGTGCCGGGATGTCGGGCCGCGAGCTCTCCGACGATGCGAGACGACGCCGAGCCGACGTGGTGGACGTGGAGCTCCGCCTTGGGCAGCCCGGAGATGAAGGTCCTCAGATCGCTCACGCATCGCATCCTGCCAGCGTGTCCTGCGCGGAACGCAATCCTCGATCCCCTGTAATGGAAGAGGCCCCGCAGCGTATGAGGTTGCGGGGCCCAACACATGTCTCAGCCCCGGATCCTGCGCCGCTAGGAGCCGCCCTGGCTGGACGGTGAGGACGGCGCCATGCTGGTGATCGTGTCGGCAAGCAGTTCTGGCGCGTCCAGCGAGACGAACGTCCGCGACTTCGGGGCTTCCACGAACTGAGCGCTGCGGAACGCCTGCTGCAGCCGCCGGCCGAGCTTCGGCTTGAAGGCACGGTCGGCGGTGCCCCACACCAACGTGACCGGGCCACTGAATCGCTCCAGCCGTGTCGATACGTCGAGCAGATCCTTCGGCTTGGCTGCATTGAGGAATCGGACGGCATCATGGCGGACTGCCTTGTTCTCAAGGCTCGGCGCCACCCACGCCCGGGTCTGCGCGGCGTCGAGCCGGTTGGCGAGGAGTCCGAGGCCCAGGGGAGAGTGCCGGAAGACCTTCAGCCGCATCGGCTGAAGGTTCACCAACATCCGTGCCCTGCCGTTAAGCAGGCGGAACACGATGTTGAACGGGAACGGCGGGAACGTGTCGAACGCGTCGCAGTTGGTGAGCACAACTCGTCCGATGCGACTCGCGTCGGTGTCGATCAGGAACTGGCACAGCGCGCCGCCGGTGTCGTTGCCCACGAGCGTGACGTCGTGCAAGTCGAGTGCCTCGAGGAAGGCGAGGATCTGCCTGGCCACACCGCGTGGTGACTGATCGGCGTCAGGATTCACCGGCGCCCGGTGCGAGCCGAGTGGCAAGTCCGGCGCGTAGGAGCGGATTCCGCGCGCCGCGAGCAGATCGGCGACGCCGGACCAGAGGGAGCCGTCGACCAGGAATCCGTGAACGAAGACGACCGGAGGTGCCGCAGAATCTGCTGGCCCGGCAACCCGGTAGTTCACGACGGCATGGGGAAGATCAATCGTCGCCACGGCGTGTTCTCCTCGTCTCTGCAAAACTTACTGACCGAGCGCCCATCCGGTGATCGAGCGTCCATCCGGTGATCGAGCTTTTACCCTCGACACTCCGACATCGCGACTAGCCTTCAGCCGTGTCCCGCCTCCGGAAGTCGCACTCGTGGCGGCGACCGTGGTCATGCTCGGCGCGGCGGTCGCCACCACGTTCGTGCCGTTGTACCAGTCTGGAGAACCGTGCGGAACCTGGGTGGCTCCCGAACTGCCGTCCGCGGAGCCTAGCGCGGATCTGCCGTGTCACCGGCCCGGGAGCCGGTCGGCGACGCTGCCTACTGACCGTCGTCGATCTGCTGCTGCGTTTGCGCGAGCAGATCTTCCATGCTGGTCACGTCGGTGATCGCCGTACCGTTCACGAAGACGGTCGGGGTCCCGGTCACCCGACGCTTGGAACCCTCGTCCGTGCTGTTGACCACCCATTGCCTGTAGGCCAGGTTCTCGATGCCGTCTGTGACGTCCGCGGCCTTCGCGCCGGCGGCCACCGCCTGCTCGATCAGCCAGTCATCGCTGGGCATCTGGCCGGTCTCCGACGGCTGGTTCTCGAAGAGCAGGTCGTGGTACTTCAACGCGACGTCCGGCCCCGACTCGTCGAGTACGACGGCGAGCGCGTTCTGCGCACGAACGGAGTAGTCGTTCAGGAAAGAGATCGGGCGATAGACCACGTAGGCCTTGCCAGCCGCGGCGTCCTCGCGGAGCTGCTCGCGAGAAGCGGACTCGAACTGTTCGCAGAACGGGCAGAGGAAGTCCTCGAAGATCTCCACCTTCACCTTGGCGTCCGGGTCGCCGACCGCGAGGCCGTACTTGTCCGCGGCGGCCACGGCGGCGTCACCTGCGATCGCGGTGCTGACCGGGCCCGTGGGCGCGTTGTCCGCCTCTCCAGTCGTGTCGCGCTTCGACTGGAAGATGAAGCCACCTACGACGATGGCGAGAATCGCGCACACGACCGCAACGACGATCAGGAGGTTGCGGCGTCGTTCGGCATGGTCTTGCTCAGCGCGGACGGCGGCGGCCCGGGCGGCCGCCGACTCACGACCTGCTTGCTTGCTCTTGCTCATGCGGGGACCCTCTCAGGCGTCGATCGGTCAGGGAAAAGAACTGCGTCGGCCGACCACGGCGTACGCGGCCGCCAGATCAGCAAGAAGGAAAGGACCAACAGCCCGGCGTCGCGAGCGATCTCCCAGGGGTACTTCGCTGCTGCGCCCTCCTCGTAGCCGCCGCCACCGAAACATCCGCAGTCGATCTCCAGGCCCTTGTTCCAGGCATAGGAGATGCCGATGATGAACGCGATGAACAACAGCGCCGACACAGCGGCCGAGAACCTCGTGAGCAGTCCGACGACCAGACAGACGCCGATCACCACCTCGAGCACCGGCAGCAGGTGACCCACCGTCGGGACGACGGCTTCGGGTAGCAGCTGATAGGCGCGTACAGCGCGGACGCTGGCTGCCGGATCGGGCAGTTTGAGCGCACCGGCGGCAATCCAGACGCCGCCCGTGAGCAGACGCGCAAGCAACCCCAACCACTTCATGTCCTCGACAGTAGGCGAGATATCTGAGTGAAAGCTGATGCCTGGGTTACTCGTGACCAAGGTCTGAGCGGTCAGGACAGAAGTCCCGGCGCCGACCCAAGTAGGGTAAATGACCGTGAACGAACGTCTCGTGTGGATCGACTGTGAAATGACCGGCCTGGACCTCATGGCCGACGCGCTGATCGAGGTGGCGGCTCTTGTCACCGACTTCGACCTCAACGTGCTCGGCGACGGGATTGACCTGATCATCAAGCCACCGGCCGAGGCGCTGGACCAGATGGGCGACTTCGTCCGCAACATGCACACCGAGTCCGGTCTGCTCACCCAGCTCGAGCACGGCATCACGATGGCCGACGCCGAGCAGCAGGTCCTCGACTACATCAAGTTGCACTGCCCGGACGGATCCCGCCCGCCTCTGGCGGGCAACACCGTCGCCACCGACCGCTCGTTCCTGATCCGCGACATGCCGACCCTCGAGGCGTTCCTGCACTATCGGATCGTCGACGTCTCCTCGATCAAGGAACTGTCCCACCGCTGGTTCCCCCGCGCCTACTACCAGGCGCCCTCCAAACGCGGCAACCACCGGGCCCTGGCCGACATCCAGGAAAGCATCGAGGAGCTGCGCTACTACCGCGAGGCGGTCTTCGTGCGCAGCCCCGGACCGGACTCGGACACCGCTCGGGCGATCGCCAGGAAACACGCCGGATCGCTCACTGGGCTGAGCGCGCCCGATGGTCAGAGTCCCCCCTGAGAGCGGGTACACTTTTCCCGGCCTCGATCCGATCGAGGCCGCTTGGTGGGTATAGCTCAGCTGGTAGAGCGCCGCGTTGTGGTCGCGGATGTCGCGGGTTCAAGTCCCGTTACTCACCCTGGGCAAGCCGCAGGTCAGGAGCAGATTCCGACCTGCGGCTTCTGCTTTTCAAGGTCACGGTGACCACTCTGTGGGCGGTTAGGCCGGTTGCCGGGCGGACTCGAAGAATGTGATCAGCTCCTCGGCGACGGACTCCGGTGCGAGCACCGGCGCGAAGTGGCCGACGCCCGGCAGCTCCCAGACCTGCGGGTCGGCGACGTGCTGGGCGATGAACCGCGCCGAATCGGTGAAGAAGGTGCCGAGTCGGGTCTGCCGACCCAGTAGGAGCAGCACCGGCGCAGTGATCCGCGCGAGCGCCCCGGGGTCAGTGGACCGTGGCCCCTCGTATGACGCGTCGTCTTGGACGAACCGGAGCATCGCCGGGACTTTGCCCGCCCACCGTTCGAAGAAGTTCGTCTGTTCCAGCGCGGCGATCTCTTCGTCGGTACAGATCCACGGGGCGAATGCGCGCAGCGCATCGACGAGCCGGCCATCGGCGGCCGCCGCGCCCATCTGCTCCATGGTGCCGAAGGTCCGGGCGAGGTCGTCCTCTCCCATCACCGGGATCAGCCCGGGCTCGTACGCAGCTACGGCGGCGACGGAGTCACTGCGCGCGGCCGTACCGAGCACCCACGCCCCGCTTCCCGACCAGCCGGCCAGGTAGACCGGCTCGCCGATGCTGTCGACGAACGCCGTCACGTCGTCCTCCAGGCGCTGCGGTGAGTGGTCCGGGTTGTCGGCGGACAGGCCGCGGCCCCGGGTGCTCGGCAGGTAGCAGGTGAACCGGTCGGTGAGGTGGGGCAGCACGGCGTCCCAGGCGATCTCGCCGTCGCCGATTCCACCGTGGACCAGGACCAGCGCCTGACCGTCTCCCTGCACTCGTCCGGCGATCTCGGTGCCGTCGGCGGACACCGCTCGGTGAATTCTCGTGTCGGTCATGGTGATCGCTCCCGGTTGAGGCGCCGCTGTTCGGCGCGTCTACCGGGATACTCGGTCGCGCGGCGGGTGGCAGACATCGGCGTGATTGACCAACCTGCGGCGGCCGGTCCTACGCGGTTGTGCGTAGTCGCCTCACCGGGTGACCGTCAGCCCGTGGTCGATGGCGTAGCGGGCGGCCTGCGTCCGGGAGGTGACGCCGATCTTGTGGAAGATGTTCGTCAGATGCCGGGCGACCGTGCGGTCACTGATGAAGAGCGTCTCGCCGATCTGGCGGTTGGAGTGGCCGTCGGCCACCAAAGCCAGCACCTCACACTCGCGCCGGCTCAGTCCATCGGGTGGCTTCGGGGCCAGCCGATGTGCGCCCAGCCGTTCGTACGCCGCCTCCGCTTGCGCGGCCTCCGCTGCCGCGGACACCTCGTCGCCGAGTGCCCGGTAAGCCTGGGCGAGGAGGGTGCAAGTGCCGGCGGCGTCGTACGCCGCGCCCAGCTCGTGCCAGCGTCGGCCGGCGTCGCGGAGCACCGGGAGGGCCTCCTCGGCGCGGCCCTCGGCCAGCAGCACCGCTCCTCGTGCCCCGGCCGCCATCGCCTCCATCCCCGAGGTGGCATAAATCGCCGCGGTCTCCACGAGTTCGAAGGCGGCGGCCCTCGCGTCCTCCAGCCGTCCCGCAGAGACCGCGATCTCGACGGCGGCAGCGCACAGCGGCGCCCGCCGCAGGGGGTCGTCGCCCACGGCTGTTAGGGCGTTGCGCACCGATATCGCGGCCCCGGTCGCATCGCCTCCGTGGAGCTGCAGCAGCGCTCGTCCCGGCTGCGGGTCCCGTCCGCGGGCGTGCGCCTCGTTGTAGGCCTGAGCGGCGGTTGGGTCGCCGCGCAGCCGGCGTGCCTCACCGACGACGTACCATGCCTCCGCCGCGTAGTCGACCCGCATCGCATCGAGGTCCGTCACCACCTGCAGCGCCGAGCGCTCAGCCTCCTCCCATGCGCCGCGGAGGACGTGGAGCTGAGCCCGGTGCACTGCGCACAGGCCGCCGAATACCCCGACTGCCGGGAGTGTGGATAACCAGTCCTCGGCCAGATCGGTCCAGCGGGTCATCCGGCGGAGGTCAGCGACCTCGTGACAGGACGCGATGGTGTGGCAGTACAGGCTCCCCGACATGAACGGTCCGAGACGGCCGTCCAGAGCAGCGACCATCGCCTCGTCGAGCAGCGCCAGCCCGTCGACCACCTGGCCGGCCCTGATCAGTGCGCGCCCCTCGCAGTTGACGCCCAGGAGCACGACGCCGGGCTCGTCGATCCGGTTGCCGATCGCCTGCATCCGGCGGGCCGCATCCACCGCTGCCGTCGGATGCCCAGCCTGCAGACTCGCCTCCACGTTGGTTACCTGCATCATCAGCCCGTGCGCGGGGCACTCCGGAATCCCCTCCAGCAGGCGTCCGGCGCGGCCGATCCAGCCCATGGCCTGCGGCTCATCGCCTCGTCCCATGTGAAAGATCCCGAGCAGCATCGCCACCCACGCGGCTTCGGCCGGTCGGGAGTCGGCCAGGAGGGCCTCGCACGCAGCGGCCATGAGCCGCAGATTGTCCTCGACGCGGCCGAGCCACCACAGGGCATCTGCGTATGCTGCAAGGTCGTCGGCGGTGAGTTGCTCGGGCCCGACGGCATCGAAGTGCGCCGCGGCAGTGGCCCAGTCATGTGCTCCGTGAGCCTGCCGCGCAAGAGTCAGAATGTCCGCCGTCTCGTTCACCGCCGTCCCCGTCGAAGGACAGCAGACTATCGATCGTAGAAGACGGCCTACCCGTCGCTAGGTCGAGTACACCTCAGTCGCCCTTGACGTTGACGATCTGGCGCAGCGTGTGGTCGACGGAGACGAGGTCCTTCGCGTCTTCCATGACCACGTCGATGTCCTTGTACGCATCTGGGTGCTCGTCGAGGAACGCGTCGGACTCTCCCCAGGCGATGCCCTCCATGCGGGCATTGAGGTCGGCTCGGGTGAACAGCCGCTTGGCAGCCGCCCGGGAGTGGTTCCGTCCGGCGCCGTGTGGCGACGAGTTCAGGGACAGGCGATTGCCCTTCCCGGTGACGACGTACGACGCGGCACCCATCGATCCGGGGATCAGGCCGCGCACTCCTTCGCTGGCGTCGATCGCCCCCTTGCGGGACAACCAGACGTCCTTGCCGAAGTGCTTCTCCCGCACCGTGTAGTTGTGGTGACAGTTGATGACGTCGCCACCCTCGCGCAGGTTGCCGAACCCGGTCCACGAGAGGAAGCAGTCGATGACGCGGTGCATCATCTCCTCGCGGTTCAGGTAGGCGAACCGCTGCGCCCACCGCAGTGCCTCCATGTACGCCCAGAACTCGGGCTCGCCCTCCACCAGGTAGGCGAGGTCGCGGTCGGGCAGGCTGATCCACCTCTTCTGGCACTGCGCCTGGGCGACCTTGATGTGCTTCATGGCGAGCTTGTTGCCGACGCCGCGGGAGCCGGAGTGCAGGAACAGCCAGACGCCGTCACTCTCGTCGAGGCTGACCTCGATGAAGTGGTTCCCTGAACCGAGGGACCCGAGCTGCATGCGCCAGTTCGGTGCGATCGCCTCTGCCTGCTCGTAGCCGCTCAGAGACTCGAGCGCGGCAATCCGGGCTGCGGTCTCCTCGGAGTAGAGGTCCTTGTTGTACCTACCCGCCGACAGCGGAACGGCTGCGCTGATGGATGAGTGCAGGGCCGTGGAGTCGCTTGGCAGGTCGCTGCGCTGGTAGCCGGTCTCGATCGCCATCATTCCGCAGCCGATGTCCACGCCGACAGCCGCCGGAATGATCGCGCCGACGGTAGGGATCACCGACCCGACGGTCGCGCCCTTGCCGAGGTGAGCGTCCGGCATCAGGGCAAGGTGCGGCTGGATGAACGGCATCGTGGCGGTCAGCTCGGCCTGGGCCCTGGTGTCGGGTTCCAGGATCGACGCCCAGTTCATCAGCCGCTTGCTGATCTGCTCCATGCCATCTCCCTCCCATCCCTGCGTCGATCACTGGTCGATCACGGACGTATCGCATCCCACCACGAGAAGGTCCAGGTTTCCCAAGCAATAACCGAGGACCGGACCTCCCCGGACTCTTGCCGACCGGCCATTCTCTGACTAAAGTCAGAGAAATGTCGACCGATTCCGTGGAGACCCTGCGCCGGTTCAATCGCACCTGGAGCCAGCGGGTGGGGGTGCTGGAGGACTCCTTCCTGGGGTCCGGGCGGCCGCTTGCGCCCGCGCGCCTGCTCTTCGAGATCGGACACGAAGGTGAGAGTGTGCTGCGGTTGCGGGCACGGCTCGGCTTCGACTCGGGCCACCTCAGCCGGCTGCTGCGCCAGCTCGAAGGCTGAGGGACTGGTCGAGGTGTTCCCCGACCCTGAGGACGCCCGCCGCCGCATTGCCCACCTCACCCCAGCGGGCAAGATGGCCTGGCAGGACCTCGACGACAGGTCCGACGTACGCGCTCGACAGCTGGTCGACCCGCTCACGGAGCGGCAGCGCCTCCGCCTGACCGAGGCCCTCGAGACTGCTGAGCGAATCACTCGGGCCGCGACGGTCGACCTGCAGATCGTCGATCCCCTGTCCAACGGGGCGCAGGTCGCCGTCGGCGCCTACTTCGATGAGCTCGAGCGCCGCTTTCCAGCGGGCTATGACGCCGGGACCGACTCGGCTGCGCCGATGGACGCGATGGCTGCGCCGCACGGGGTGTTCCTGGTGGCGAGCGGGAATGGCGAGCCGGTGGCGTGCGGCGGCGTCCAACGGATCGACGACAGCACCGGAGAGATCAAGCGGATGTGGGTCCATCCCGACTGGCGCGGCCTCGGTCTCGGCGGCCGGATGCTGCGTCGCCTCGAACAGGAGACCGTCAGGCTGGGCTACGAGCGGGCCCGCCTGGAGACCCACGGCACCTTGACCGAGGCGATCGAGATGTACGTCGCGGCCGGCTACGGGGCCATCGAGCGCTACACCGAGAGCCCGTATGCGGAAGCGTGGTTCGAGAAGCGGCTGGCTCCGGCCTGATCGTCAGCCGGGGATGTGGCCGAGCTTGCCCCTCTGGAAGTCCTCGAAGGCCTGGATCACCTCGGCCTTGGTGTTCATCACGAAGGGCCCGGCCCAGGCCAGGGGTTCGCGGATCGGCTGGCCACCGACCACGATCACGTCCATCGCGTCCGTGTTGCCGTCCTGCCGTGGTTCGGCCGCCATGGTGAGGTAGTCGCCCGCGCCGAAAACCGCCGCCTGACCCATCCGGACGGGTTGGGCGTCGGTGCCGACGCTCCCCCGCCCGGCCAGCACGTAGACCAGCGCGTTGAAGTCGACGTTCCAGGGCAGGTCGAGGCGGGCGCCCGGTTCGATGGTGGCGTGCACCAGAGCCATCGGCGTGTGCGTGGACCCGGGCCCGTGCACGTCGCCGACCTGTCCCGCGATCACCCGGATCAGCACCCCGGCGTCGTACGACGTGGTCAGGGCGACCTCGCCGGAGCGGAGGTCCTGGTAGCGCGGCTGCGCCATCTTCGTGTCGCGGGGCAGATTCACCCAGAGCTGGAAGCCGTGGAACAGGCCACCCTTCTCGACCAGCCACTCCGGTGGGGCCTCGATGTGCAGGAGTCCGCTGCCGGCCGTCATCCACTGGGTGTCGCCGTTGGTGATGCTGCCCCCGCCACCGTGACTGTCCTGGTGGTCGAACTGACCGTCGATGATGTAGGTGACGGTCTCGAAGCCACGGTGGGGGTGCCATGCCGTGCCCTTGGGCTCACCTGGCGCGTAGTCGACCTCGCCCATCTGGTCCATCATGATGAACGGGTCCAGTTGCCGCATGTCGATGCCGGCAAAGGCGCGCCGTACGGGGAAACCCTCGCCCTCGAAGCCCTGCGGGGCGGTGGTCACCTGCCACACGGGTCGCGGTACGTCGCCGAGTGCGGGGGCGCGCAGCCGCGGCAGGACGGTGAGGTCGTCGACGGTGACGGCGGGCATACGACACCTGCTTTCGGATCACTTGGTCAACCTGGTTGCGAGATCAACTATTCCACCACTGCTCTTGCGGGGTCCGGCGTTTCGTCGGTCGAGCCTGTCGAGACCCATGCCGATAACGTTGTTCGAATGAAGTCCGAGCACAGCCGCTACGACGTGGTGATCGTGGGCGGCGGGCACAACGGCCTGACGTCGGCGGCCTACCTCGCCCGCGCCGGCAAGTCGGTCCTGGTCCTCGAACGACTGGCGCGCACTGGTGGAGCAGCGGTATCGGCCACGTCGTTCGCGGGCCTTCCGGCACTGCTCC
>CAWJOJ010000038.1:0-95252 GCA_963844385.1 uncultured Actinomycetota bacterium
CGACAGGCTCGATCGACGACGGCTCAGACAACGGAGAGCGGGAGCAGCGTGTGCCCGGTGGGTCCGATCTGGATCTCGGTGTTCATCTCCGGGCAGACCCCGCAGTCGTAGCAGGGCGTCCAGCGGCAGTCCTCGACCTCGACGCCGCTCGACGGGTCGTCGGCAATCGACAGAGCGTCCTCCCAGTCGGCCCAGAGCCAGTCCTTGTCCAGACCCGAGTCCAGGTGGTCCCAGGGCAGCACCTCGTCGTAGTCGCGCTCTCGGGTCGTGAACCAGTCGAGGTCGACTCCGCTGCCGCCGAGTGCGTTGTCGGTCGCCGTCATCCACCGGTCGTAGGAGAAGTACTCGCTCCAGCCGTCGAACCGCCCGCCGTCGCGCCACACCTGTTCGATGACCGCACCGACACGGCGGTCGCCGCGGGAGAGCAGCCCTTCGACGATGCCGGGCTTGCCGTCGTGGTAGCGGAATCCGATGGCGCGGCCGTACTTCTTGTCCGCGCGAACGTTGTCCCGCAGCTTCTTGAGCCGCTCGTCGGTGGTCTCGTGGTCGAGCTGGGCCGCCCACTGGAAGGGGGTGTGGGGCTTCGGCACGAACCCGCCGATCGACACGGTGCAACGGATGTCGTTGCGACCGGAGACCTCGCGGCCCTTGGCGATCACCTTCCGGGCCAGGTCGGCGATCTCGAGCACGTCCTCGTCGGTCTCGGTCGGGAGGCCACACATGAAGTAGAGCTTCACCTGGCGCCAGCCGTGGGAGAACGCCGTGGCAACGGTACGGATGAGATCCTCTTCGGTGACCATCTTGTTGATCACCTTCCGCAGCCGCTCGCTGCCACCCTCCGGTGCGAAGGTGAGACCAGACCGGCGGCCATTGCGGGAGAACTCGTTGGCGAGCGTGACGTTGAAGGCGTCCACGCGGGTCGACGGCAGGCTCAACGAGATGTTGGAACCCTCGTACCGGTCGGCCAGTCCCTTGGCGACCTCGCCGATCTCGCTGTGGTCGGCGCTCGACAGGGACAGCAGCCCGACCTCCTCGAAGCCGGACTTGCGGATGCCGTTCTCCACCATGTTCGCGATGGTCTCGATCGAGCGTTCGCGCACCGGTCGGGTGATCATTCCGGCCTGACAGAAGCGGCACCCTCGGGTGCAGCCACGGAAGATCTCGACGGAGAACCGTTCGTGGACCGTCTCGGCGAGCGGCACCAGTGGCTTGGCCGGGTAGGGCCAGGAGTCGAGATCCATCAACGTGTGCTTGCGGACCCGGTCGGGGACGCCCGGTCGGTTGGGTACGACGGAGGCGATCGCGCCCGAGTCGTCGTACGACACGTCGTAGAACTTCGGCACGTAGACGCCGCCGCTGGCAGCGAGCCGGGCCAGGACCTCGTCACGGCCGCCGGGCCGGCCTTCGGCCTTCCACTCGCGGATGAGCTCGGAGATCTTGAGCACGATCTCCTCGCCGTCGCCGAGGACCGCGGCGTCGAGGAAGTCGGCGACCGGCTCGGGGTTGAACGCGGCGTGGCCACCGGCCAGCACGATCGGGTCGGCGTCGGTGCGGTCGATGGCGTGCAACGGGATGCCGGCGAGGTCGAGCGCGTTGAGCATGTTGGTGTAGCCGAGCTCGGTGGAGAAGCTCAGCCCCAGCACGTCGAAGGCACGCACCGGACGATGGTTGTCGACGGTGAACTGCGGGATCGGGCCCTGCGCGTCCCCGTCCCGCATGACCTTCTCCATGTCGGGCCATACGGAGTACGTGCGCTCGGCGAGGATCCAGTCGCGCTCGTTGAGCACCTCGTAGAGGATCTGCACGCCCTGGTTCGGCAGACCGACCTCGTAGGCGTCCGGGTACATCAACGCCCAGCGGACCGTCGGGCCGTCGGGCGCGCAGTCCCAGTCCTTGAGGGTGGAGTTCAGCTCGCCGCCGACGTACTGGATCGGCTTCTGCACCGACGGCAGCTTGGGCTCGAGTCTCGGGAAGATCGACTCGGGGGCTCGCTGGTCGAGACCGGTCACGGTCACGGGGACACCTCGGGAACGTCGTGGGCAGGGCAGCGTCAAGGGTACGACGGAAGCCGCGCCCGCATCGACTCGGTGAGTTGCCGTCCCGGTTCAGTCGGAAGGCGGGTCCGGCTCGCCCAGCTGTTGGAGGGCGGCCCTCGCGATCTCCAGCTCGCGGCTGGCCAGCGAGATCATGTCGTCCAGACCTCCAGCGCCGAACCGGTTGGTGACGTTGGTGACGTATTCGACGATCACGGGGTCGATGGGGTGCCCGTTGTTCTGGTCGCTCATGTGCTCCATCCAACCCCGAGGGTGAGGCACCCCGCTAGCGTCGGTCCATGAACCACTCTCCGCAGACTCGCTGGGAGGCCACCGAGGCCCACCGTGGCTACGGGCCGCACTTCGAGGCGCTTCGGACGTCGGGCGCCGACATCGAGGGTGAGGCCCGGCTGGCCGACGTCCTCGCCCCGCGCAACGCCCGGATCCTCGACGCCGGCTCCGGCATGGGCCGGATCGGGGCGGCGCTCCAGATCCGGGGACACCGGGTGGTCGGCGTCGACCTCGACGCGGACTTGATCGTGCAGTCCAAGGCGACCTATCCCGACCTCCCCGTGGTCCAGGGGCGCCTTGACCTGGTCACACCTGCCGACCTCGAAGCAGCCGGTGAGCCGGGGCCGTTCGACATCATCGTGTGCGTAGGCAACGTGATGGTCCTGCTGGCGCCGGACACGGAGCAGACGGTGCTGGTGCGACTGCGCGATCTGCTCGCACCAGATGGCCGGCTCCTGGTCGGCTTCCACACCCAGGGCGGCCCGCCGAACTCCCGGCGGTACTCCCCCGCCGAGTTCGCCGACGACGCGGCCAGTGCCGGGCTGGTGATCGAGTCCCGGTTTGCGACGTACGACCTGCTGCCGTTCGACCCCGACGGTGACTACGTCGTCAACATCCTGCGCCGCTCTTGACTTATCGATTCTCGATGTTATCGTTTTTCAATACCATCGAGAATCGATACATCGGGAGTAGCCATGAAGGTGTGGGAGTTCGACCGTTGGGACTTCCTGGTGACCAGGATCGCGCTCGGCCTCGTAGTCGTGGCCGCGCCGCTGTTCGGGGTCGTCCTGCCGTTCGCACGGTTGTTCGGGGACAGGCCGTTGCGCTGGTACGGCGATACCGGGCAGGGCGGCGACTTGCCGCCTGAGTTGGTGCAGCCGGGGCCCGGCGGCGACGTCGTCTGGAACGGCGATGCGAGTGTGTCGATTCCCGACCCTTCGATCGGGCTGGAGCTGCTGTCCCTCGTGCCGACCTTCCTCGGCGTGACCGCCGCCACGCTCGTGGCCTACCTGCTGCTGCGCCTGCTCACGCGGATCCAGCGTGGCGAACCCTTTGTCGAGAGCAGTGTCAGGTCGCTGCGACTGATCTCTGTCACCGTGCTGATCGGCGGCGCCGTGACGCCCATAGCGACCGCGATCGTCAACGCCGAGATCATGCAGCGAGCGACTCAGGAGGCGGCACCCATCGTGCAGGGCGATGTGGGAACCATCATCAGCTGGGGCCTGGTCGCCCTCCTCATCGCGGCCGTGGCCGAGGCGTTCGCCCAAGGAGTGCGCATATCCCGCGACGTCGAGGGGCTGGTCTGATGCCGGTCGACGAGCCGCACCGGATCGTCTGCCGTCTCGACGAGGTCCTCGAGAGCCGCGGGATGACGCTCACCGCTCTGGCCGACCAGATCGGGGTCACGATCGTCAACCTCAGCATCCTGAAGAACCAGCGCGCCAAGGCAGTCCGGTTCTCCACGCTCACCGCGATCTGCGACGCCCTCGAATGCCAACCCGGCGACCTGTTCGCGCTGGCGGAGTAGGACTGCCGCTTCCGGGTCAGCGGGAGAGGACCTTCGCTGGTACGACGAACCGGGTCGGCAGCGACGCGGTGGAGCGCAGATGGATGTTCTGGAGCAGACCGACGGCGAGCATGCTGGCGAAGACCGAGCTGCCGCCGTACGAGACGAACGGCAGGGGCACGCCGGTCACCGGCATGATGCCAAGGCACATCCCGATGTTCTGGAAAGCCTGGAAGCCGAACCAGCAGGCGATCCCGGCCGCCGCTACCCGGCCGAACAGGTCGTCGGTCTGGTAGGCGATCATCAGCGCCCGCCAGATCACGACCCCCAGCAACGCGATCACCAACCCGGCGCCGATCAGGCCGAGCTCCTCGCCGGCGACGGTGAAGATGAAGTCGGTGTGCTGTTCGGGGACGAATCCCGACTGCGTCTGGGAGCCCTCGAAGAGTCCCTGGCCGAACAGTCCGCCGTTGCCGACCGCGATCCTGGCCTGCTCGACGTTGTATCCGGCTCCCCGCGGGTCGAGGTCGGGGTTGGTGAACGCCATGAACCGGTCGATCTGGTAGGGCTTGAGGACGTGCTCGAGGACCGCAGCTGTGGCGGCGCCGACGCCGCAGACGAGCAGCCCCACCAGCCATCGGCGAGATGCCCCAGAAACGGCGAGTACGCCGAACACAGTCGTCGTCAGCACGAGCATCGTGCCGAGGTCGGGCTGCAGGAGGATGAGCGAGGCGGGGATGCCGGCGATCGCGAGCATGCCGATCACCTCGACCGAGCCGACCCGCCGCTGCCACCGTCCCTCGAGTCGTTCGGCCACGAACAGGGCCATGCCGATCACGACCGCGAGCTTCGCGAACTCGGCGGGCTGGACCGACAATCCGCCGAACATCAGCCACGACCGCGAACCGTTGATGGAGGTGCCCATCACCAGCACGAGCACCAGTCCGATGATGGAGCCGAGATAGACAAGCGGCGCGAGGATCCGGACCCAGCGGTGGTCGGTGGCCAGGACCATCACCATGAGCACGAGCCCGATCGCGACGTTGATCATCTGCTTCCTGACAAACGCCCTGGGGTCGCCGTCGGTGAGAGCGTCGCGCGGCGAGGTCGCGGACCACACCAGCAAGGCACCCAGGACCAGGAGGCCGAGCACGGCCAGCATCAGGACCCAGTCGAGCCTCGGCGTACGCAACCGTCCCATCAGTTCTCCCCGTCGCCTGAGCGAACCGCCGGCGGCAGGATCGAACCGTCGGGCCGGAACACCGGGAGGTCTTCAGGCGGGGTCGTCCCGGGGATCGCGGCCCTCTCCGGGTCGACCTTCATGCCGCGGATCCCGTAGAGGGACTCCCAGATCTTGCGGACCGCCGGCCCGGACGTTCCGGAGCCGGTGCCGGCCTGGCTGACCATCATCACCACCACGTAGTTCTCGTCGTACGTCGCCACCCATGAGGTCGACTGCTTGCCGTAGACCTCGGCGGACCCGGTCTTGCCGCGGACCTGCACCTTGTCGAGGGGGAACTCGATGAACTTCCACGCGAGGGTGCCGACCTTGGGTGTCCCGAGCAGTGCCTGGTCGACGTACCGCATGCTCGACTTCGAGGCCTTCACGTGCGCGGTCGCCTTCGGCTTGAACCGTTTGAGCACCTTGCCCGACGGGCTGACGATCGCCTTCGCGAGCTGCGGCTTCCACAGGGTGCCGCCGTTGGAGAGCGCCGCGTAGGCGCGGGCAAGCTGGAGCGGCGTCACGATCGTGTCGCCCTGGCCGATCGAGTAGTTCACCGCGTCGCCCTGGCGGTAGTAGTTGCCCTCGAGGCAGAACTCGTGGGCGAACACGTGGATGAAGTCATTGCCGGGCTCTTCGTCGAGCTTGCAGTAGTAGCTCTTCATCGCCTTGAAGTACGCGAGCTTCCAGTGGCGGTCGGCGATCCGTCCACTCGCCTCGCCGGGTAGGTCGACGCCTGTCTCCGAGCCGAAGCCGAAGCTCTTGGCCTGGTCGATCAAGGGGTCCTTGGCGTTCACGTCGGTCGGGTCGGTGCCGTGCTTCAGCCAGTAGTGGATGCCGACCCGGTAGAAGAAGGTGTCGCAGGAGAGCTGAAGCGCCTGGGCGAAGTTGATGTACCCGTAGGACGCGCTCTCGTAGTTCTTGAACCAGCGGTTGCCCACCTGCACGCCGGACGAGCAGTCGAGCTGGGTTCCCTCGGAGAAGCCGTTGTTCAGGGCGCCCACAGCCATGATCGGCTTCCAGGTCGAGCCAGGCGCGAACTGGCCCTGGGTGGCCCGGGACAGCAGGGGGGTGTCGGCCTTCTTGGAGTAGAGGCGACGGAACTGCTTCTCGCTGATGCCGCCGACCCACACGTCGGGGTCGTACGTCGGCTGGCTCGCCATCGCGACGATTCGGCCCGTCCTGGCGTCCATGACGACAGCCGCTCCCGAGTCGGCCGCGTAGTTGCGGTGCGTGACCTTGTCGTACGTCTGGCGTGCGGTCTTGATGGTCTGCGCGAGCTGCCGTTCGACCACGCCCTGGACCTTGGCATCGAGGGAGGTGACCAGGGTGTTGCCGGGCCGCCCGTTGGTCGCACTGTCCTGGCCGAGCACCCGGCCCATGGAGTCGACCGCCACGAACTTGTAGCCGGGCATGCCGCGCAGCCACTTGTCGTACTGCTTCTCCACGCCGGAGCGGCCGACGCTGGATGCCCCGTTGACCGACGAGTCGTCGTCCTTCTCGGCGGCGGACAGCTCGTCCTCGGTGATCGGGCTGAGGTAGCCGAGGATGTGGGCGGCGTTGATGCCGTACGGGCCCGGGTAGGCGCGGACGCTCTGCTTCTCGGCCAGCACCGCCGGGAAGTCCTCGGCCTGCTCGAGGATCCGCAGCGCGACCCGCTGTCGCACGTCCGTGGCGATCGGGATCGGCTGGTACGGCGAGCCGTTCCAGCAGGTGCCGGCCTCACTGCCGGAGTCACCACAGTTGAGCAGCTTGCCCTGGATGTCGGCCTTCTTCGCCCCGACCTCATCTGCCACCCGCCGCAGCAGGGATTCCTGCTGGTCGGGTGCCATCTTGCCCAGCATCGTGCGGTCGATCGAGATGACCCACGACGTCCGATTCGTGACCAGCGGACGGCCCTCGGCGTCGACGATCAGCCCACGGTTGGGCTGGACCACGATCTCGCGCACGGACTGCGAGGCGGCCTGCGCCTGGTAGTCGTCGCCGCTCAGGACCTGGAGGTACCACAGCCGCGCGAACAAGGTCGCGAACAACGAGAAGACCAGTGCCTGCACGACGATCAGCCGCAGGCGACTCTTGCGGGCGGCACTCTTGCCGGAGTTCGAGCCCCGCCCGTTGGTCGAGCCCCCCGTTGGTCGGCTCCGCCCGTTGGTCGCGCCTGTCGAGACCATCAGAACGCGACCCGGGTGGGCTGCATCCTCGCAAACAGCAGCATCACGGGTGGTAGCACGAACGGGGTGAGCAGGACGTCCCACATCAGCGCGACCAGGATCGTCGTCAGCATGTCGGACACCTCGATCACCGGATCGTGAAGCATCAGCCCACCCAGCGCGAAGACCGAGGTCCCGATGAAGCTGGACGCCGCGACCGCGAGGACGACCGAGGTCGCACCCGGGGTACTGCCCTGCCAGGGAGCCTGTTGGCGCACCCGGCCGGCGAGGTAGCCGACCAGCACGAAGGCCAACGCCCAACGGCCCGCGATGTGGTCGGCAGGCGGAGCCAGGTCGACGGCGAGACCGGCGAAGAAGCCCAGGACCGCCGCGAACTGGGGTCCGCGCACCAGAGCCGCGCCGACGACCACGAGCAGGGCGAGGTTGGGGACGATGCCGCGCCAGGCGAAGTGCGGGAACAGGCTCACCTGGAGGATGACGGCGCAGGTGACGACCAGGAGGGCGACCATCGCGCGCACCAGGCTCATGGAGTCTCTCCGTTGCTCGGGCCGGCTTCGACCAGGGTGCGGTCGCTGTTGGTGCCGGCCGGCACGACGACCCCCACGAGGTCGAGCGAGCCGAAGTCGACGAACGGCGCGATGATGGCCCGCTGGGACTGCTCACGAGGCCGGCTGACCACGGAGGTGACCCTGCCGATGGGGATGCCCGCGACGTACGGCGCCCCGCCTTCGCTTCCCCAGGTGACGACGACGTCGTCCGCGGCGGGGATCACCGAGTCGTCGACGAGATCGAGGTCCAGGTTGGCGTCCTGGCCCAGCTTGCCGCGACCACGGAGGAAGCCGACCTCCATGCTGCTGCCGATCCGGCCGCCTACCACCGAGTCGGCGTCGAGGATCAGCAGGATCGTGGCGGTGGTGCTGTTCGCGCGGATCACCCTGCCGACGAGTCCGTCGTTGTTGAGCACGGTCATGTCGGCGGTCACGCCGGCACGCGAGCCGGCGTCGATGGTCACGGTTCGCGAGAACGACTGGCTGGAACCGACCGCGATGACGTGGGCCGGCACCAGCGAGTGGCCGGTGTCGGCCGCCGCGTGGGCCAGGCCGTCGTACTCGGCGAGGCGGTTGCGGTCGAGGTCCGTGGTCTCGACCTGCTGACGCAGCTCGGAGTTCTCGGCCTCCAGGCTCAGGATCTCCTCGCGCAGTGAGTCCCTGGACTGGATCAGGTCCGGGATCGCGAGGAGTGGGCGTACGGCGTCGGCCGTCGCCGCCTCGACCGGGCCGAGGGCCTCACCCACTGCGTTCCGGGCCGGTTCGAGTGGCGAGTCGGACCCGCCGCGGTAGTCGAGGGTGATGATGGTGGCGCAGGCGAGCACCAGCACGACCAGCGTCGACCGCGCTCGCCCACGGCTGCCTCGCTTTTCATACTTGTCGACGGGCGCCATCAGTACCGCCGCGGCTCGCTGACGAGCACCTGCTGGAGGGCCTCGAACTCCTCCACGCACTTCCCGGCGCCGAGGGCCACGGAGGTCAGCGGGTCTTCGGCCACATGGACCGGCATCCCGGTCTCGTGCCGGATCCGCTCGTCAAGCCCGCGCAGCAACGCCCCACCGCCGGTGAGCACGATGCCCCGGTCCATGATGTCGCCGGCCAGCTCGGGTGGGGTCTGGTCGAGCGTGCTCCGGATGGCGTCGAGGATCGCGTGCAACGGCTCCTCGAGCGCCTGGCGGATCTCCGCGCTGGACACGACGACGGTGCGTGGCAGTCCGGAGATCATGTCGCGGCCACGGATCTCGGCCTCGGGTTCCGACGGGAGCGGGAAGGCCGAGCCGAGGGTCATCTTGATCTCCTCGGCGGTCCGCTCCCCCAGCATCAGGGAGTACTCCTTCTTCATCCACGCGATGATCGCCTGGTCGAGGTCGTCGCCCGCTGTGCGTACCGACATCGAGGTCACGATGCCGCCCAGGGAGATGACCGCGACCTCCGTCGTACCGCCGCCGACGTCGACGACCATGTTTCCGGTTGCCTCGTGCACAGGCAGGCCGGCGCCGATGGCTGCGGCCATCGGCTCCTCGACGATGTAGACCCGCCGGGCGCCGGCCTGGTAGCCGGCCTCCTTGACGGCCCGCTGCTCGACGGCGGTGATGCCGCTCGGCACGCAGACGACGAGTCGGGGCTTGGCGAAGTAGCGGCGCCGATGCACCTGCTGGATGAAGAAGCGCAGCATCTGCTCGGTCGCGTCGAAGTCGGCGATCACGCCGTCCTTGAGCGGCCGGATCGCGATGATGTTGTCGGGCGTGCGGCCGATCATCCGTTTGGCCTCGTGCCCGACCGCGAGGATCTCGCTGGTCGTGGCGTTGAGGGCCACCACCGACGGCTCGTCGAGCAGCACCCCCTTCCCGCGGACGTAGACCAGCGTGTTGGCGGTCCCGAGGTCCACGGCCATGTCCCGGCCGATGAAGCTGTTCGCCATCCCGACAACCCTCGTTCGGTACTCGTGGGAAAGATGGGGCTGACGTGACGACGACCCCTTGACCGAGGGTATGAGCGTCTGCGCACGATCCCCGGCAGGACACGCCCGCCGCGCAGCGGCGAAGGAGCCGACCCGGCTCTTGTTGACACAAAGGAGCGTCAGCGACGACTGTCAACAAGAGCCGGGTCGGCGACCCCGGGCAGGGCCCGAAGGTCGTACGCCGACCGCAACCCAAGCGGGTTGGCTTGAACCGCAACCCAGCAGGTTGCCTATCACGGTGACTGCAGCCGACCGCTGCGGTTCCCGTGGTGGACACGGCAGGGGAAGCGGCGGTTGATCTGCATTCCGTGATGAACCCGCTACCCGCCTGGCAGTCGATGAGGGCTGGTTCTCTGCGAGTCTGCTGTTGAGCGCCGCGGGGAGAGCAAACTTGCAGAGAACGAGCGAGTCTCACGGAGTTCTCCGGCTGATCCCCTCCTGAATGGCTGTCGAGATCCGCGATCCGCCACCATTCGGGAGGGAATCAGCCGGCCGGCCGGCGTTCAGACGAGCCAGCCTGGCGACCGGCGAGCACGTCACCGACAAGCGGCGCGATCGCACGCAACGCCTTGCCACGGTGCGAGATCGCGTCCTTCTCGGCGACGGAAAGCTCGGCGGTGGTGAGGTCGTAGCCGGTGGCGGCGAAGACGACGTCGTACCCGAAGCCGCCGGTGCCGCGGACCGACCGGATGATCCGGCCGTCCATCCGGCCGTGGACGACGTGCTCGGCGACGCCGCCGTCGGAGGTCGGGTAGCAGAACGCGACGGCGGCCACGAAGTGGGCGCCCCGGCGCGCGTCGGGTACGTCGGAGAGCTGTGAGAGCAGGAGCCGGTTGTTGCGGTCGTCGGACTTCGGCGGGCCGGACCAGCGGGCGGAGAGCACTCCCGGCATTCCGTTGAGCGCGTCGACGCAGAGGCCGGAGTCGTCGGCAAGCGAGGGCAAGCCGGTGGCGGCAACGGCGGCGCGGGCCTTCAGGAGGGCGTTGCCTTCGAACGAGGGCTGGTCCTCGACGGGTTCGTCGTACGACGGGACGTCATCGAGCCCGAGGACCTCGATCGAGGGGGCGTGCTCGGCGAGGATCCGCTGCATCTCCTCGAGCTTCTTGGCGTTGCGGGAGGCGAGGAAGACCCGGGTCTCGACCGCCGTCAAGACAGCGCCTCCCGCTGCAAGGCAGTCAGGTCGGCGCAGCCCTTCTCGCCGAGGACCAGCAGCGCGTCGAGCTCGGCGCGGTCGAAGGCGGCGCCCTCCGCGGTTCCCTGCACCTCGACGAACTTGCCGTCTCCGGTCATCACGATGTTCATGTCGGTCTCGGCGCGGACGTCCTCCTCGTACGGCAGGTCGAGGCGAGGTACGCCGTCGACGATGCCGACCGAGACAGCCGCCACGGAGCCGGTCAGCCCGGCTGGTACGCCGAGGTGGGCGCAGGCGTCGGCGAGGGCGACGTACGCACCTGTGATCGCTGCCGTGCGGGTGCCACCGTCAGCCTGGAGGACGTCGCAGTCGATCACGATGGTGTTCTCGCCAAGCGCCTTCTCGTCGATGATCGCGCGCAGCGACCGGCCGATGAGGCGCGAGATCTCGTGGGTACGGCCGCCGATCCGGCCCTTGACCGACTCCCGGTCGGAACGGGTGTTCGTCGACGCCGGAAGCATGGCGTACTCGGCCGTGACCCAGCCCAGGCCGGAGCCCTTTCGCCACCGCGGGACGCCCTCGGACGCCGAGGCGGCGCACAGCACCCGGGTCCTGCCGAACTCCACCAGCACCGACCCTGCCGCGTGGTCCAGCCAGTTGCGAGTGATCTTGATCGGTCGGAGCTCGTCGTCGGCACGGCCGTCAGCGCGGGTCATGGCGCCGACCCTATCGAGCAGACAGAACGGGACCGGCGCCCCCCGTGTCGGACGCCAGCCCCGTTGTCTGTCCTGCCTCCCCACCCCCGTGGAGGGAGGCAGAGATCTACTTCACCTCGGCGCGCAGCAGCCGCCAGAGACCGACGTGCCAGCGGGACGACCAGCCAGATCCCTCCGGAGACAGCGAACTGCTGCCCATTCGCTCGCCCGAGGTCGACCTTCAGGTCGAGACGGTGTCTGGGGCGCTCTGGAAGTCGATCCAGGGCTGGAGCTTCTTGAACCAGTCCATCAGACGTACGCGCAGCCGATGGCGAACAGTCCGTCGGCAGGATCAACGTGTAGACGAAGAAGGCGACGATGGCGGCGCGGTGTTCATGCAGACAGCATGGCGAAGTGCGAAGCCGGTGAGCATGGCCAGGACCTGCAGTGATCAGGAACCCGATCGGTGATGTCGTGCCGAACACCCAGTTCCACGCCGCTTCGCCGGAGCCGAGTGCGCCGAACAGCCAGGTTGGCCACGGCGCCGATGACGATGGCGATCACGCGCGATGGCGACGGCGAGCACGACGCCGGTCGACGAGCTTCGCCATGACCACTCTGCGCGCGGTGCGGCTCCAGCGTGAACGTCGATCATCGCCGTGCGCTGGCTCCACTCGCTGGTCACCAGCATGATGCCCATCACCGGCAGCAGGAGCGCCGTCGGCGGCTCGCGACGGATCCGACGAAGTCCCGTAGTTGAAGCTCACCGTCCTCGTCAGCGCGACGATCAGGATCAGCCAACAGCGAGGACAGTCAGGGTCGCCGATCGAGACCAGCAGCCAGAGGCCGGCCCGGGTGTCGCGAGCTCTGCGGAGCTCGACCGAGACCAGTCGGGCGAAGGGCACCCGGGGCGTACCCGAGACGTCGAGGACCTGACCCTCGATGGTAGCCCACGGGCCCTTGTCGAGATCGATCTGCTGTGCGGCGCTCATGCCGGTCACTCCTTGGGTGAATTCGTCGCGCTGGGTGTCGGCGGTCAGCTCGAGGAAGAGGTCCTCGAGGCCACCGTCGGCCGGGCGGAGTTCGATGAGGGTGATCTGGTTGGCCGCGGCGATCTTGCCGATCTGCAGGGCCTCGGCGTCCACGCGGAAGCCGTCGCCGACAGGTGAGCTGGCGAGACCGTTCTCCAACAGCGCTTGGGCGAGCTGGTCGTTGTCCAGCGCCTTGACGAAGGAACCGCTGTCCTTCATCAAGCGACTGTGGGGTGCCCTCGGCGACGATCTTGCCCTTGCCGATCATGATGATGTCGTCGGCGATCACCTGCACCTCGTTGAGCAGGTGGCTGGACAGGAGCACGGTGCCCCCGCGCTCGGCGTACCCCTTCAGCAGGCCGCGCATCCACCGGATGCCGGCCGGGTCGAGACCGTTGGCGGGCTCGTCGAGGATCAGCACCGACGGGTCCCCGAGCAGCGCGTGCGCGATGCCGAGCCGCTGCCGCATGCCGAGGGAGTAGTTGCGGATCCGTCGCTTCGCCTCGGCGTCGGTGAGGCTCACCATGTTGAGCATCTCGTCGACCCGCGACGCGGGGAGGCCCATCGTCCTGGCTCCGAGGGTGAGGACCTCGCGGCCGGTGCGGCCGGCGTGCTGGGCCGAGGCGTCGAGGAGTACGCCGACGTGCAGCCCGGGGTTCGGGATGTCGTGGAACAGATGACCCCCGATGGTGGTCCTGCCGTGGGTCGGCGGGGTCAGCCCGACCATGACCCGCATGGTGGTCGTCTTGCCGGCACCGTTGGGGCCGAGGAACCCGGTGACCCGTCCGGGCTGACAGGCGAAGTCAATGTTGTCGACGGCTGTGAACGCGCCGTACTTCCTGGTGAGTCCTTCGACTTTGATCATGACCCCAATCCTGCCGGGGCGAACGTCCCCTGCCATTGGACTCCGGGATCCCACTGCCGAGACCTAAGTAGGGGTCGAGCGGCCTACTGGAGCAAGTGGGCGATCGACGCAAGATGCCGGCGTGCCTCTTCGTGGCTTGCCGTTCCATAGATCCGGATCGCGTCGGCGAGCGCCGGATGTGACTCGTGGAGCAGGTCGGCGGCGGAGTGCAGCTCCTGGCCGGACGCGACCGCGCGCAGCACCTGCTGCACCAGCGTGGCCGGATCGGACGGCGGAATCCGCCGCAGCACGGTGGTGGTGATGTTGCGGATCTCGCTGAGCCGCGGCTCCACCTCGGCGAGGATCAGGCCCTCGGACACCTCGTCGGCGAGCGCGGAGAGCTCCTCGAAGCGGAGGGCCACCAGCGGGTTCCCGAGCTTGATCCGTTGTCCGCTGATCAGCTGGGAGAGCATCGGCGCGCTGATGCCGAGGACCTCGGCCATTCGGGCCTGGGTGAGCTTCAGCTGGGTGCGGATATGGCCGAACCGGGCGCTCAGCGGCGCGCCGTAGAGCGCCGCCTGCTGGCTGAGGTTCTCGTCGCTCATGTCCCTGCCTCGGCATGCGATCCCGTTTGCTTCCGCACTCGTTCAACGACGCCACCGAGGTGACCACTGGCTCCTACCGCAGCACGATCATGCCGGGGGAGGCGCAGGTTTTCCGGGTCCACCTCGACTGGGGCCAGTCAGTGCGCACAAAGGTCCTGTTCCCACAGCTGAGCCAGACGCTGGAGGAGAAGGTCGGCTACTACGGCCCGGAGGGGACGCTCCTGACGTACAACCCGATGCGGGCAGCCACCGAAGACTCTTTCTACGGCGTCAGCAACTCGGGCTACACGACAAGCTCCAGCGCGGACTCCCTGGAAACCATGGTCGTCCCCGTCCGCTACCTCAACCGCGAGGGCTACTCCGGCGCCTACCTGGCGGGTGACTACTACATCTCGCTGTCGGCCGACGTGGACAGCGATGGCGAGAGCTACGAGCTGCCCTACACACTCCAGGTCGAGGTGGTCGGGGAGCCGGCAGGCGAGCCGTCGTACGCCGAGGATCAGGAGATCGACCCGGGTGACCTGTCTCCTGCCGTGCAGACCGGTGACCCAGCAGACGAGCAGGAGGAGGGCGCCGACGAAGCGGCCGACGACGACGGCGGCACGACAGCGGCAGCGACGCGCACCGCAAGGAGGACCCGAAGGCAGACAAGTCGAAGACCGAAAAGCTGGTGCTCACCGGTGCGGTAGCCGGGGGGTCGAGCCTCGCGGTTGCGCTGGCGGTGCTGACCGTGGCGCTGCTGCGCCGGGGTCGACGGTCGGCCTAGGGACACGCCCTAGCCTTGGGGGGTGGCGCAGGAGCAACCAAGACCCGAGCAGTACCAGCCGCGGCTGCGGTGGTACTCGCACACCTGGCGGCTCCTGCTCTGCCTGCTCATCTCGGCCATGGTCTGGTCACAGGCCTGGGAGGGGCAGTGGCAGGACGAGCGCTTCCTGTTCTGGCTGGATGTCGGAGCGGGGGCGCTGTCCTACGTCCTGGTCATGTTCCGGCGACGCTGGCCGCTCGCGGTCGCGATCTCGACCGCGGCGCTCGGCGTGGTCTCCGGCATCTCCGCCGGCCCGGCCACCCTTGCCGCAGTCTCCCTCGCAACGAGGCGCAACATCATCCCGATGGCGGTGGCGGGTGCGGTCGGCATCGTCGCGTCGCAGGGGTACAGCGACACCCAGCCGCTCACGACCGAGGACCCGGTCTGGTTCACGCTGCTCGTCAACATCATCGTCACCGTGGGCATCCTGGGCTGGGGCATGTACATCGGCTCACGTCGCGAGATCCTCTGGTCACTGCGTGAGCGCGCGGACCGGGCCGAGGCCGAACAGCAGCTCCGGGTGGACAACGCCCGGAGCCACGAACGCGCCCGGATCGCCCGCGAGATGCACGATGTCCTCGCGCACCGGATCTCCCAGGTGTCGATGCACGCGGGCGCCCTGGCCTATCGCGAGGACCTGTCCGCCGACGAGATGCGCGCCAGCGCGGGGGTCATCCAGGCAAAGGCGAACGAGGCACTCAACGACCTGAGAGCAGTGCTGGGTGTCCTGCGCGCCCCCGAGACGGGCGAGCTGGTCGGCCGGCCGCAGCCGACGTACGACGACCTGCCCGCGCTGATCGAGGAGTCCCGCGAGGGTGGCATGCACATCGAGTTCACCGACCTGCTGGAGCCCGAAGCGGCGATGCCGGTGGCCGTGGGCCGAACGGTCTACCGGATCGTCCAGGAGGGGCTGACCAACGCGCGCAAGCACGCGCCCGGTGCGATGGTGCGGATCCAGCTCAGTGGATCCCCGGAGGACGGCGTCGACCTGCTGCTGCGCAACGCCGTGGGGTTCGCCTCGGCACCTGCTGCACCCGGTGCCGGCCTGGGCCTGGTCGGCCTGTCGGAACGCGCGCAGCTCCGAGGCGGACGTCTGGAGCACCGCAAGGACGGGACGACGTTCGTGCTGCACGGCTGGATACCGTGGGCCGCATGAGCACCTCGCGAACCAGGATCCGGGTCCTGCTCGTCGACGACGATCCACTGGTGCGATCCGCCTTGAGCCTGATGCTCGGCGGCCAGTCCGACTTCGAGCTCGTGGGAGAGGCAGGCGATGGCCAGGCGGGCGTCGCGGCTGCCCGCAAGCATCGGCCGCACGTCGTACTCATGGACATCCGGATGCCGGTGCTCAACGGCCTCGAGGCCACCCGGATCCTGCACTCCGAACCCGACCCCCCACGCGTGATCGTGCTGACCACCTTCGACGCGGACGACCTCGTCGTCGGCGCGATCGCGGCCGGCGCGGACGGCTTCCTGCTCAAGGACACGGCTCCGGCGCAGATCGTCGAGGCCATCCGCAAGGTCGCCGACGGTGAGCCCATGCTCTCCCCGGCGGCGACGGCAACCCTGATCCGCGAGGTGCGCCAAGGTGGCGGCGACGCCGACCGGACCGCTGAGGCGGAGCGACGCCTGGTCGCCCTGACCGAACGGGAACGCGACGTTGCCATAGCCGTCGGGCAGGGCCTCAGCAACGCCGAGATCGCCGCCCACCTCTACCTCTCCGTGCCGACGGTGAAGGCACACGTGTCGCGACTGTTCGACAAGCTTCAGGCCACCAACCGGGTGCAGATCGCGATGTGCGTGCACGACGCGGGCTGGGTGTGAGACCAGGCTCGTTGGGGGCTATCCGTCGACCAGGAGCCCGCGGATGGGACCTTCGAGACGATCGGTACGACGCGACACGTGGGCCAGCATCGTGAGCCGGTGAGTTCGCGGTCGTCCGTCGCGGTCCAAGGCCGGCCTGTTCCTCGGCGGTCTTGCGCCAGACGGCGTCGATGACCTCACCCGGGTCACCGCCGAGGGCTTCGACCGGCCGTTCGGTGTGCTCCGACCAGAGCCGCAACCGGGTGTCGCGGGCCAAGGTCGGGGTCGCAGGTCAGGACGTTCATCTCCGAGTCGTTGAGCAGCGAGTGCTCGTTGAGGTTGGCCGAGCCGATCGTCAGCCATCGGTCGTCCACGATGCCGACCTTGGCGTGGACGTACACCGGCGCCGTCGTCCCCGCGTGGTGCCCGCTGATCGTGGTGGCCAGCAACCGCCGCCCGCCGTCGTCGGCCTGCACGAGCCGCCCCAGCTGGCCGCGGGTCGACTCCTTGCCGTCGCTCGGTCGGGCCGGCAGCAGCAGCAAGATCCTGAAGCCCGGCCGAGGGGGGTGCTCCAGCTTGCGGGCGAGTACGTCGACCACTTCAGGTGACCACAGGAACTGGTTCTCCAGGTAGATGAAGTGCTCCGCGGACCGCAGGGCCCGGAGGTAGGCCTCCAGGATCGTGAAGGCTCCGTCGGGTGCGAAGTCATAGGTCTTCTCCGGCACGGTCCGCAGGACCTGCACCTCCGTCTCGCCCTCCGTGGCCGGTTTCAGTCGGGGCTGGAAGGGCCTCGCCGGCCACCTCCGACCAGCGTTGGCCGAAGTGGCGGGCCACGTCGGCGACCGCCGGTCCGCGCAGTCTCACCGCGACGTCGTGCCACCCCATCGGGTCGTGCGGGGGATGATGAGACTCGTCGAACCGGTCGCCCTCGAGCGCCGTGAAGTCGAGACCCCCGACGAAGGCGAGCGTGCCGTCGACGATGAGCAAGCTTCTCGTGGTGGCAGTGCATCGTGCGCTCGCGCGAGTCGAGCACGCAATGGACACTGCTGTCGCGCATGAACTCCTGCTGCGCCTGCTTGACCGTGCGCCTCGTGGGCTGGAAGGCGGGCAGGGGTGGACCTGCCCACAGGAGCAACCGAACAGGTACGCGAGCAGACACCTCGGCGAGCAGGTCCCGCAACGTGGCAGCACCGGGTTCACGGCTCAACGTGAAGTCCGGGCTGGCGTGCCAGTTGGCGATGTGGACCGAGCGCTTGGCGGCCCTGATCGCCTTCTCCATCTCCGGAAAGGCAGCCCCTCCGTCGATCAGGACCTCCACGCTGTTTCCGGTACGGCGCTCGGCCCGGGCCGACCACCAGTCCCGACCGGCCGGCGGGTCGAGGACCTCACCCCATCCGAGCCGCCGGAGGCGCCGGCGATGGTGCCGCCGGATCACCGCCTCGAGCCCGTCGCCGAGCCGATCGTCCAGCTGCCTCAGCCAGTCGTCCTTCTTCAGCACGCCGCCATCGTGACACGGGCGTCAGGCCGAGACGAGAGCCCGGACCAGAGTGTCGACGAAGGAGCGGGCGATTGTGCCGTCCGGGTCGAGCTCGGGGTTGAAGATGGTGACGCTGAGCCCGCGCGACCGGTCCGACGCCAGGTGCGTGTTGAGCGTCTCGGCCAGCTCGTCCCAGGAGAGCCCGCCGGGGATCCGGTAGTCGACGGCCGGCATGAGGTCGTCGTCGAGGACGTCCGCGTCGAGGTGCATCCAGAACCCCGACAGCTCGGGTCGGGACAGCTGCCGGGCGGACAGCTCGGCCCGGTCGGTGCATCCGTGTGCACGGACCTCGTCGAGGTCGATCATCCGGATCTCGGTGTCTTCCACGCGCTGGCTGCCGTTGGCCTCGGCCTCGCTCCCGTCTCGTCGGCCGAAGACCACGACGTCGGTGTCGCGGACCAGCGGACCGTGGCCGTCGAGGTCGGACAGGATGGCCGGTCCGCGGCCGGTAGCCAGCGCCAGCTCCATCGAGGCGACTTCGCCGTTCGGCTCCGCCTCGGGCTGGTAGAAGTCGGCGTGGCCGTCGAGAAAGAGCAGTCCGTGGCGGTCGCGCCGCCTCAGCGCCAGCAGGCAGCCGAGGACGATGGAGCAGTCGCCACCGAGCACGACAGGAAACTCGCCCGCGTCGAGGACGGCCGCCACGGCGTCGGCGAGATCTCGCGAGAACGCCGCGATCCCGCCAGGGTTGAGCAGCAGGGTGTCCGGGTCCCGGCGGTCGTCGTACGGCGGCGGCTCGACCCGGCCCGCGTGCCGCGCGCCCAGCCGGTCGGCCAGGCCCGCCGCCAGCAGCGCCTCGGGCAGCCGCTCGACTCCTCCTGGGAAGAGCCCCAGCACGGAGGGAGCCTCGATGACGGCGAACCTCGGCCGGCGCATCCCGCTCAGATCACGAACGTCGCGCCCGAGGCGGCCAGCTCGATCGGGCCGTCGTACGCCGCCCGTGCCTCGTCCAGCGCAACCCCGCGGTCGTGCCACGGCGGGATGTGGGTGAGCACGAGACGGCCGACATCTGCCCGGGTCGCCGTCTCGCCACAGTCCTTGCCGGTCATGTGCAGGGCCTTCGGATTGACCTCGTCCTCGCAGAAGCTGGCCTCTGCGAGGAGCAGGTCGACGCCCTTGGCCGCGCGGTCGAGCGCCGGGCAGGGACCGGTGTCGCCGCTGTAGGTCAGCAGCCGGTCGGCGGCGGCGATCCGCAGGGCGAACGCAGGCACCGGGTGCTCCACGAGGGTCGCCTGGATCGTGAACGGCCCGATCGTGAACGGCTCCTCGGGAAACGTGCGGAACTCGAACTCCTCGGTCATGCCGGGCTCCAGCGGCAGGTCGTAGGCGCGCGCCATCCGGTCGGCCGTCCCCTCCGGACCCCACACCGGCAGCCGTGGCGCTGGGCCGGCCGGGTGGTACTTGCGAAGCACGTAGTAGCCGCACAGGTCGATGCAGTGGTCGGGGTGCAGGTGGCTGACCAGCACGGCGTCGATCACCAGCGGGTCGACGTACTTCTGGAGTGCACCGAGGGCGCCGTTGCCGAGATCGAGCAGGATCCGCCAGATCCGGCCGTCGCGCTCCAACTCGACGAGGTAGCTGCTGGCCGGGCTGTCCGGTCCGGGGTAGGAGCCGGAGCAGCCGACGACCGTGAGCTTCAGGCCCTGCCCGCTCACGGCAGGCCCCCCGCGAACTGGCTGGCGACGTGCAGCTCCGGACCCAGGAACCGATGGCCGATCTGCTCGAACTCGGCCGGGCTTCCGGTCGTCTTGAAGGTGTACGACGGCTCGCCGCCTCGCGCAGCAGGCCCGTGCTGACGAGCAGCTTGTAGACGTCCTTGGCACACTCCTCGGCGCTGCTGACCAGGGTGACCCCGTCACCCATGACGTAGGAGATCACGCCGGTGAGGAGCGGGTAGTGGGTGCAGCCGAGGATCAGCGTGTCGATGCCGTCGGCGACCAGCGGGTCGAGGTAGCCGTGGGCCACGTCGAGCAACTCGTCGCCACCGGTCACGCCCTGCTCGACGAAGTCGACGAACCGCGGACAGGCCTGCGTGAAGAGCCGCACCTGAGGCGCGGCAGCGAAGGCGTCGTCGTAGGCCTGGGACTCGGCCGTCGCGCGGGTGCAGATCACGCCGATCCGGCCCGAATGGCTGGCGGCAACGGCGCGCCGGGTGGCCGGGTAGATCACCTCGACGACCGGGACGTCGTACCGCTCGCGGGCGTCGCGAAGCATCGCGGCGCTCGCGCTGTTGCAGGCGATGACCAAGGCTTTGACACCCTCGGCGACGAGGTGGTCGAGGCACTCGAGGGCGTACTCGCGGACCTCCCCGATCGGCTTGGGTCCGTAGGGCTGGCGGGCGGTGTCACCGACGTAGAGGATCGACTCGTGGGGCAACTGGTCGATCACCGATCGGGCCACGGTGAGTCCACCGAAGCCCGAGTCGAAGATTCCGATCGGTCGTTCCGCCACGCCGACAAACCTAGGGCGTGGACGGGTGCTCGTTGTAGCGACCGGCCAGCTCCTGGCCCGAGAGTTCCTGGATCGCGGCCATGATCTCGTCGGTGACCTCGCGACGGGCGCGGCCCAGCGGCACCCCGTCGAACCGTCCGGTGAAGTCGAGCGGTTTGCCGAACTTGACCGTCACCTTGGCGCGGCGCAGCCATTTCGTGCCGGGTGGCTGGATGTCCTGGGTGCCCTGCACGCCGACGGGTACGACGGGCACGCCGGCGGTGAGCGCCAGGTGGCCGACACCGACCCGGCCGCGGTAGAGCAGCCCGTCGCGGGAGCGGGTGCCCTCGGGGTAGATGCCGAACGCCTCGCCCCGGCCCAGCACCTCGAGCGCGATGTCGAGGGAGTCGATCGCGGCCCTGGTGTCGTCGCGGTCCACGGGCACCATGTCGATGGCCTCGAACCAGGCCCTGACCAGCCGACCCTTGATGCCCTTGCCCTCGAAGTAGTCCTTCTTGGCGAGGAACACCACCTTGCGGGGCGCCAGGATCGGGATCACGACGCTGTCGGTGAACGCCAGGTGGTTGCTGGCGATGAGCACCCCGCCGGTGAGCGGCACGGTGTCGACGCCCTCGACCTGCGGCCTCCAGTACAGCTTGGCCAGAGGCACCAGGATCCAGTGGGCGATTTCGTAGATCATGCCCAGAGCTGCCCTTCGAGCCGTTCTTCGGCCTGGTCGATGGTGCCCTCGTAGGCACCAGTGGAGAGGTACTTCCAGCCGCCGTCGGCGACCACGAACGCAATGTCGGCCCGCTCCCCCGCCTTGACCGCCTTCGCGGCCTGACCCAGCGCCGCGTGCAGGATCGCCCCGGTCGAGATGCCGGCGAAGATGCCTTCGAGCTCGAGCAGCTCGCGCACTCGTCGGACAGCGTCGCGGGGTCCGACGGAGAACCGCGCGTCGATCAGGCTCGCGTCGTACAGCTCGGGGACGAAGCCCTCGTCGAGGTTGCGCAGTCCGTAGACCAGCTCGCCGTACCTCGGCTCGGCGGCCACGATCCGCACATCAGGCTTGGCCGCCCGGAAGAACCTGCTCACGCCCATCAGCGTGCCGGTGGTGCCGAGCCCGGCGACGAAATGGGTGATGCCCGGCAGGTCGGCGAGCAGCTCGGGACCGGTGCCCTCCTCGTGCGCCAGCGCATTGGCGGCGTTGCCGTACTGGTAGAGCATCACCCAGTCGGGATGGTCTGCCGCGACCAGCTTCGCCACCCGGACCGCCTCGTTGGAGCCGCCTTCGGCGGGGCTGCTGACGATCTCCGCGCCCCACATCCGCAGCAGCTGGCTGCGCTCCTCGCTGGTGTTCTCCGGCATCACGCAGACGAGCCGGTAGCCCTTCAGCTTGGCCGCCATGGCCAGGGAGATGCCGGTGTTGCCCGAGGTCGGCTCCAGGATGGTCTGGCCCGGCCGGAGGGCACCGTCCTTCTCGGCCTGCTCGATCATCTTGAGCGCCGGCCGGTCCTTGATCGAACCGGTCGGGTTGCGGTCCTCGAGCTTGGCCCAGAGCCGGACGTCGGGGCTCGGCGACAACCGGGGCAGGCCGACCAGCGGCGTCCCGCCGACCGACGCCAGGAGGTTGTCGAAGCGCATCCTCAGCCGCCCGCGACCGCCGGCAGTACGACGACCTGGTCACCGTCGGACAGGGGCGCCTCGAGGCCGCCGATGAAACGGACGTCCTCGTCGTTGATGTAGACGTTGACGAACCGGCGCAGGTCGTCGCCGTCGAGCAGGCGGCCCTTGATCCCGGGATGGTTGGAGTCGAGATCGTCGATCAGCGCGGTCAGCGTCGTGCCCTGGGCGGATACGGCCTTCTCGCCGTCGGTGTAGTTGCGGAGGATCGTGGGGATCCGGACCTCGATGGCCATCAAGCTTCACTCCTGCTCAGTTCGGGGACGACGGTGACCTCTTCTTCGGTGACTTCTCCGTCGATGATGCTGTACGACCTGAACTCCACCGGACCCTCAGTATTCCCGTGCTCGCGCGTGCTGACGAGCACGTAGTGTGCGCCCGGCTCGCTGGCCAGGCCGATGTCGGTCCGGCTCGGGTAGGCCTCGGTGGCGGTGTGGGAGTGGTAGACGATCACCGGTTCCTCGTCGTTGGCCCACAGCTCCTTGTAGAGGTGGAGCAGCTCGGTCGAGTCGAACTCGTAGAACGTCGGGCTGCCCGCCGCGTTGACCATCTCGACAAGTCGCTCCGGCCGGTCACTGCCTTCCGGGCCCGCGACGATCCCACATGCCTCGTCGGGGTGGTCCCGTTTGGCATGCGCGACGATCCCGTCGTACGTCGCCTGGTCGATGGTCAGCACGGGGTCCAGCGTAGGTGAGCCGTAGCCTGTTCGGCGCCTCAGCCCATCAAGCGGACCTGCGCAGAGATGTGGCGAGAACCACACCGATGGTCAGGACCGCGGCAGCCACGAGGAACCCGAGCCGGTAGCCCCCGGCCAGCGCGACCTCGCGGACCGCGCCGTCTGCCAGCAGGTCCGCGCTGCGTGCCGCGGCAACGGTCGAGACCACGGCGAGTCCGATCGAGCCGCCGACCTGCTGGGTGGTGGTGACGAAGCCGGATGCCGCGCCGGCCGATGCCTCGTCGGCGTCAGCCATCGCCAGGGCCGTGACCTGCGGCATCGCCAGGCCGAAGCCGAAGCCCATGAGGAGAAGGGCGGGCAGCACGTCCGCGACATACGTGCCGTCGACGGGGAATCGGGCCATCACCAGCACACCCGCGATGAACAGCACCAGCCCGGTCACCAGCACCCGCACGGACCCGAAGCGCGCGGCCAGGCGGGCCGACATGCCGAGCGAGGCGATGCCGATCGCCGAGGTGATCGCCAGGTAGGCCAGGCCGGTGCGGAGCGGGCCGTAGCCCAGGATCTCCTGCAGGTACAAGGCACTCAGGAACTGGAAGCTGAATCCGGTCACCACCATGGTGAACAGGACGGCGTTCGACACCGAGAACAGGCGTGATCGGAAGATCGCGGGCGGCACCAGCGGGTGGGTCGCGGTCGTCTGACGGAGCACGAACCCGACGATCAGCGCGGCTGCGACGGCGAGCAGCCCTCCCGCGCGGGTCGAGACCCAGCCGTGCAGGGGGACCTGGGTGATCGCATACACCGCGAGCATGAGGCCGGTCGTGACGAGCAGCGCTCCCGCCACGTCCACGCTGCCGGTGGGCCGGTCGGGATCCGGCTCCAGCACGCGGGCTGCGCCAACCAGGGCGAGCAGGCCGACCGGCACGTTGACGAGGAAGATCCAGTGCCAGTCGGCGACCTCGGTCAGCACTCCCCCGGCCACGACGCCGACGGAGGCTCCGGCCGAGCCGACGAACGCGAACACCCCGAATGCCCAGGCGCGCTCCCCGGGCGTGGGGTAGAGCCTGGCGATCATGCCGAGTACGACGGCCGAGCCGAGTGCGCCGCCGATGCCCTGGGCGAACCGGCTGGCCACCAGCATCTCGGGGCTGTTCGCGACGCCGGCCGACACCGACGCCAGTGTGAAGACCGTGACGCCGGCAAGGAACACCCTCTTCGCGCCGATCAGGTCGCCGAGCCGGCCGGCGAACAGCAGCAGGCCGCCGAAGGCCACGAGAAACGCGTTCACCACCCAGGTCAGCCCGCTCGGGCTGAATCCGAGGTCACGCTGGATGGTCGGGAGCGCGACGTTCACGACCGTGCCGTCGAGGATCACCATGAGCTGGGTCGCGGACAGCACGGTCAGGGCAAGCCAGCGTTTGCCTGCCTGCCCGGCGGGCGCGGCATCGATTCCATGAGTGGTCATGGAAACAACCGTAGCAGATTGTTTTGTACGGAACTATCTATGATTGGGAGTATTAGACGGAGGCTTCGCACTCGAGGGCTTCGCCGGCCCGCAGGGTGCAGCACGTGGGACGGGGACGCCAGCACACCGGCCGCCAGGGCCTCGAGGGCGGAGACAAGAGCTTCACGCTGAGCGACCGGGCAGCGGGTCGAGCACCTCGTCGTACACGGCGGCGACGACTCCGTAGGCCCGACCGAGCACCTTCTTCCCGCGCGCGGTCACGCCGATCACCCGGGCGCGGCGGTCGGAGCTCGACACTCGGCGTTCCGCCAGCCCCGCTTGCTCGAGTCCGTCGAGGGTGACGACCATCGTCGTCTTGTCGAGCCCCGCCAGCTCGGCAATGACGTTCTGGGTGCGCTCGGTCTCGGCAGCCTTCATCAGCACGCAGTACTCCCGCACGGTGATCCCCAGCCCGGCCAGTGCGCCGGTGAGCTTTGCGCTCAGGGCGTAGGACGTCTGGTTGAGCAGGAAGGAAAGATCGACCGGCGGCGGTGCGGAAGCGGTGGTGGCCATGCATCCGATTGTAGCAAAATCGTTTCACTACGGATCTATTGGCGAACAACTAACATCGTAGGATGCCGATCCCCGACTTCGTCGTCGAGCTCCGGAAGCACATCGGACACGCACCGCTGTGGCTGCCCGGGGTCACTGCCGTGATCCGGCGCGGCCAGGACATTCTGCTCGTGCGGAGGTCCGACAACGGCCGGTGGGCACCGGTGACCGGGCATCGTGGATCCCGGTGAGGAGCCGGCGGTGGCGGCGCGGCGGGAGGCGCTCGAGGAAACGGGCGTGCACATCAGGGTCGACCGGCTCGCGGCCGTCTCCGCCGGCGAGGCTGTCACCCACGTGAACGGTGACCTGGCGACGTACCTCGACCACACGTTCGCCTGCACCTGGCTCTCCGGGGAGGCCCATGTAGCGGACGACGAATCCGTCGAGGTCGGCTGGTTCGCGCCGGACGCGCTCCCCGACCTCGTCGACCGGCATCGGGAGCGGATCGCGGTCGCGATCTCGGCAGAGGTCGCCACCCGGTTCCGGAGCTAGTCGGCAAGCTAGTCGGCCAGCTAGTCGGCCAGCGCCCCGACCAGGGTCTCCTGCAGGTAGCCCACCCACTCGTAGATGTCGTGCGCCTGGGCACGAGGGTCGTCGTCGGGGAGGGAGTACCAGTAGCCCTCGTCGCCCTCCTCGACCTCGAGCCGGGTCGCGAGTGCGAGCCGGATGTCGGTGAACGAGCGCATCCAGGTCTCGGCCTCCGGCTCGGACAGCTCGACGTCGATGTGCAGGCCGTCCTCGGTTAGCTCCGAGGGGAGTCCGCCCTCTTCGAGCGCGTCGATGATCGCCGACGCAGCCGCCGCCTTCCCGTCGCGCAGGCCGGCCTCGGTGAAGCGCCGGAACTCCGCCGCGGCCTCCGCGTCGTCGACGTACGCCGAGGGGAACAGCCGGGCGAGCACCGGATCCTCCGGCTCGGACGTCGGGCCCGAGAAGTCCATCATCGCCTCGAAGGGGTCGCGATGGTCGTCCGGAACTGCCCGCTCGTTGCGCAGCAGCTCGACGATCTGGGAGGCGAGCGAGCGCAGCAGGTCCGCCTCGAAACCGGTGAAGTTGGCGATGACCAGGCCGCTCCTGCGATGCCGGGCGAATCCGCTCATGAGGCCTTGTCCATGGTGGCCCACAGGCCGTACTCGTGCATCGCCTGGACGTCGCGCTCCATCTCCTCGCGGGTGCCGTTGCTGACCACCGACTTGCCGTCGTTGTGCACCTCGAGCATCAGTTTCTCTGCCTTCGCCTTGTCGTAGCCGAAGTACTTGCGGAACACGAAGGTCACGTAGGACATCAGGTTGACCGGGTCGTTCCAGACGATGGTCACCCAGGGCTTCGCGAGGAAGGTGACCTCGTCGGACTCGAGCGTCGGATCGACGGTCGGGTCGACCTTGGTGGGGCTTGCGGCTGACACGCTGCCATGGTGGCACAGTGTGCTGCGTGACCACGGGAACGCCCGCTCCGTCGACCTCACCGTCGACCTCACCGTCGACCGCCCTGCTGACCGACCAGTACGAGCTGACCATGGTCCAGGCCGCACTTCGGTCCGGGACCGCCCATCGACGCTCGGTCTTCGAGCTTTTCCCTCGTCGACTGCCCGAGGGCCGGCGGTACGGGGTGGTGGCCGGGGTGGGCCGGGCCCTGGATGCGCTCGAGGCGTTTCGCTTCGACGAACCGACCTTGTCGGTGCTGCGCGACGTGGTCGACCAGGCCACGCTGGACTGGCTCGCGGACTACCGATTCTCCGGCGACATCTGGGGCTACGCCGAGGGCGAGATCTACTTCCCCTACTCCCCGTTGCTGATCGTCGAGTCCTCGTTCGCCGAGGCGGTGCTGCTGGAGACACTCCTGCTGTCGATCTACAACCACGACTCGGCAATCGCCTCCGCGGCGTCCCGGATGACGTGGGTCGCGCATGGTCGACCGTGCATCGAGATGGGCTCCCGTCGTACCCATGAGGAGGCCGCGGTGGCGTGCGCCCGGGTGGCCTACATCTGCGGCTTCGCGACCTCGTCGAACCTGGCGGCGCGGCAGCGGTACGGCGTCCCCACGGCAGGCACCAGTGCACACAGCTTCACGTTGCTCCACGACACCGAGGCGGATGCCTTCCAGGCCCAGATCGCCTCCCTCGGCACGGGCACGACGCTCCTCGTCGACACCTACGACATCGCCGAGGCAGTGCGCCTCGGCGTCGAGCTCGCGGGACCCGGGCTGGGCGCCGTCCGGATCGACTCGGGTGACCTCGGCGAGCTTGCCGAGCAGGTCCGCAAGCAGCTCGACGAGCTCGGCGCGACCGAGACCCGGATCGTCGTGACCAGCGACCTCGACGAGTTCGCCATCGCCGCGCTCGCCTCCGCGCCCGTCGACGGGTACGGCGTCGGCACCCAGCTGGTCGTCGGCAGTGGACACCCCACCTGCGGCTTCGTCTACAAGCTGGTCAGCCGCGAGGGCGCCGACGGGTCGATGGTGAACGTGGCCAAGAAGAGCAAGGAGAAGATTTCCATCGGCGGTCGCAAGTTCGCGTTGCGGCGGCGCAGTCCAAGCGGGGTCGCCGAGGCCGAGGTGGTCGGCATCGGAGCGCCACCCGAAAACGACGGCGACGACCGGATGCTGCTCGTCGAGCTGGTCCGAAACGGCGAGGTCGTCGGCCGTGAGCCGCTCGAATCCGCCCGTGCCCGACACGCTGCGGTCCGGGCCGAGCTGCCGATGGAAGCCCACCAGATGTCCAAAGGCGAACCCGTCATCGACACCCTGCACCTGGGCGGCTGAGGTGGCGCTCCTGACCTGCGACATCTTCTCCGAGGCTCTCGAGGTCGGGACCTCGCTGACGGTCCTGCTCCCGCAGGCCACCGAGGCCCAGGTCGGGGTGGCCTCAGCGGACCCGAAGCCGGACGCATTCCCCGTGCTGTACCTGCTCCATGGTCTTTCCGACGACCACACCGCCTGGCAGCGCTACACCTCCATCGAGCGGTATGCCTCCGCTGCCGGGCTGGCCGTGGTGATGCCGGCCGTCGGGCGCAGCTTCTACGCAGACGAGGCCAGCGGCCATCGCTACTGGACGTACCTGTCCGAGGAGCTCCCCGAGCTCGTCGAGTCGTTCTTCCGGATCTCGCAGCGCCGCTCAGGACACCTACGTCGCGGGACTCTCGATGGGCGGGTACGGCGCCGTCAAGCTGGCCCTGAGCCATCCCGACCGGTTCGCGGCCGCGGCCAGCCTGTCGGGGGCGCTCGACGTGGTCTCGCTGTCCGCTCAGCCCGAACGCCGCGACTTCTTCGACCGGGTCTTCGGAGGGAAGCCCGGCCCCGACGACGACCTGTTTGCCCTGCTTGCGAAGGCGACCTCGGACTCGTTGCCGCCCTTGCACATCTCCTGCGGCGCCGAGGATCCATTGGCCGATCTCAGCCGGCGGTTTGCGTCCGCCGCCACGGCTGCGGGGGTGTCGGTCACGACGGATTTCCCGACCGGGACGCACGAGTGGGGCCTGTGGGACGTGATCATCCAGGACGTCATCGACTGGCTTCCGCTGCCAGGGCGGTCCGGTGGCCGGGAGTCGAGGACGTCGCTACCCTCCTAGACATGAAGCGCGCCCTGATCGTCGTCGACGTACAGAACGACTTCTGCGAGGGCGGATCGCTGGCCGTTCACGGTGGCGCGCAGGTCGCCCACGACGTCGCCGAGGTCCTCCACCACTGGAGCAACCGCGACCCGCAGGCCGCCGACTACGCGCACGTGGTCGCGACCAAGGACCACCACATCGACCCCGGCGCGCACTGGTCGTCGGAGCCCGACTTCGTGGACTCCTGGCCGGTGCACTGCCGCGTGGGCACCGATGGTGAGGCGTTCCACCCCAACCTCGACCCGCAGCCGTTCGACGCGATCTTCTTCAAGGGCGAGCACGGTGCGGCGTACTCCGGCTTCGAGGGCCGGACGACCGACGGCGTGCCGCTCTCCGACTGGCTGCGCGCCCACGAGGTCACCGACGTCGACATCTGCGGGCTGGCCACCGACTACTGCGTGAGGGCGACCGCGCTCGACTCCGTCGGCAACGGGTTCCCGACCCGTCTGCTGTCCGACCTGTGCGCTGGCGTGGATGCCGGCACGACCGAATCCTCCCTTGCCGAGATGCGGGACGCCGGCGTCGTGCTCGCCTAGGCGGTTTCGCACCACTTCGCGACGAGCGCGCGGATCACGGTCACGTTGCGCGTGGTGGCCACGCCGAGCGCCTTCTCGATCCGGGCGTTGGACAGCTTGGCCTCGTTGTAGGGCTTCGCGAGCGCCAGGTGTACGGCGCGGCCGCGCACCCTGGCCAGCTCACCGTCGTACTCCAGGGCCTCGATCTCGGCCGCCACGCTCTTCGACGGCTCGTCCTTGAGCAGCGTGACGTAGTGCGCCGACACCGGGTCACCCAGCTCCTCGGCGACCTCGTCGGCAGCGGCGCCGATGGCTCGCAGCTCTGCAAGTGTGTAGGCGATGGTCGGCACCTCGAAGCCCCGGTCGGCCAGGAAGGCGCCCTCGAGCGTCGCCTCCACCTCGGCCCTCGAGCGCAGCTTCGTGGTGAGCAACACGTTGCCGGTGTTGATGTGGGTCGCCACTTCGGTCGCGCCGGTGGACTCCACGCAGGCGCGGATGTCGTCCTTGGCGAACTTGCGTTTTGCGCCCAGATTGATGGCCCTCAGGAAGGCGACGTACGACGGCATGCCGGCCATCCTGCCGCAGCCCGGCAGCCGCGGCGACTCGGAACCCGAAACCCGGATGTGCGTGACCTCGTGCCTCGCCGCGCCTAGGGTCAGGACATGAAGACTCGCGCGATGCTCTCCGCCGTGGCCGTCTCGGCCATCACCTTGACGATGGCCGGTTGTGCGGCAGATACCGACAAGACCAAGACCGAAAGCGGTGTCGAGGTGGTCAAGGAGGGCACTCTGACGGTGTGCACTCACCTGCCCTACGAACCCTTCCAATACCAGGAAGGCGGGAAGATCGTCGGCTTCGACGTCGACCTGATGGACCTGGTCGCCAAGAAGCTGAACCTCAAGCAGGACATCGTCAACACCCCCTTCGAGACCATCGAGACCGGGCAGGCAATGTCCACGGGCAAGTGCGACATCGCCGCCGCGGGCATGACGATCACTGACGCCCGCAAGGAGGTCATCGATTTCTCCGATCCCTACTTCGATGCCACCCAGGCACTGATCGTCAAGAAGGGCGCCGGCTACGCCTCCCTCGACGACCTGGACGGCAAGACCGTGGGTGTCCAGATCGGGACCACGGGCGAGATCTACGCCAAGGACAACGCACCCGAGGGCGTGGAGATCAAGACGTTCGAGGACCTTGCCCTCGAGCTCGAGGCCGTCAAGAGCGGAAGCGTCGACGGGGCGATCAACGACAACACCGTCCTCTACGACTACGCCACCAAGAACCCCGACACCGAGGTCACTGCCGAGTTCGACACCGGCGAACAGTACGGGTTCGGGGTCGCCAAGGATGCTGACCCAGCGCTCATCGAGGCCGTCAACGAGGCCTTTGCGACCGCACACGAGGACGGCACCTACGACAAGCTGTTCAAGAAGTACTTCCCGAACCTCGAGCCGCCGACGGACCTGGGCTGAGAGAGCCGGGGTAGGAGCCGGCCATGGCCATGAGTCCGCGCAAGCGGGCCAGGGTGTCACGCGCGATCCAGTACGTCGTCCTGGTGATCATCGCGTTGGTGGTGGTCTTCGCGGCCGACTGGGGCACGATCCAGGAGAAGTTCTTCAACACCGAGCACGCCCGGGAGATGTTCCCCGACGTGCTCGCGACCGCTCTGAAGAACACGGTGATCTACACCGCTTGCGGTTTCGCGTTCGGTCTGGCTCTGGGTCTGGTGCTCGGCCTCATGCGGCTGTCCAGTGTGGGCCCCTACCGCTGGCTGGCGACGACCTACATCGAGTTCTTCCGGGGCCTGCCCGCGCTCGTCGTCTTCCTTGCCCTGAGCGTGGGCGTACCCACCGCGTTCCCGGGTCGGGTGATCCCGGGCGATGTCCTTGGAACCGCGACCCTCGCGCTCGGCCTGGTCGGTGCCGCCTACATGGCGGAGACGATCCGGGCCGGCATCCAGGCGGTGCCGAAGGGGCAGACCGAGGCTGCGCGTTCGCTCGGAATGTCCAGCGGGCGTGCCATGATCTCCATCGTCATCCCCCAGGCTTTCCGGATCATCCTGCCGCCGCTCACCAACGAGTTGATCCTGCTCACCAAGGACTCGTCGCTGGTGTACCTCCTCGGCTACACGACCACGACCGTTGAGCTGACCGCTTTCGGCCGCCAAGGCCTCAACCAGACCAAGAACATGACACCACTCATCGTGATCTCGCTTTGCTACCTCTTGATCACGATTCCCTTGTCGATCGTGGTCCGGCGAATGGAAGCTCGTGCCGGGAGGGCCCGCTGATGAACGATCGACAAAAGGCGGCGACGTCAGGGGCGCGAGCCGACGCGGCGATCGACGTACTCGACCTGCACAAGTACTTCGGGGACAACCAGGTCCTCAAAGGCATCGACTTCCACGTCGACAACGGCGAGGTCGTCTGCGTGATCGGACCGTCCGGCTCGGGCAAGTCCACGCTGCTGCGTTGCGTGAACCTGCTCGAGCAACCCACGTCGGGGAAGATCGTCATCGAGGGCATCGAGATCACCGACCCCGACGTCGACGTGGACAAGGTGCGCAGCCGGATCGGCATGGTCTTCCAGTCCTTCAACCTGTTCCCACACCTGACGGTGCTGAGAAATCTCACCATCGCCCAGCAGCGGGTGAAGGGTCGCGGGAAGGCCGAGGCAGTCGAGATTGCTCGTCGCAACCTCGAGAAGGTCGGCCTCGCCGAGAAGGAGAGCGCCTACCCGGCACACCTCTCCGGCGGCCAGCAGCAGCGGGCCGCGATCGCCCGGGCACTGTCCATGGACCCCGACATGATGCTGTTCGACGAGCCCACCTCTGCCCTCGACCCCGAGCTGGTCGGTGACGTCCTCCAGGTGATGAAGGACCTCGCGTCCGAAGGCATGACGATGATGGTCGTCACCCACGAGATGGGTTTCGCCCGCGAGGTCGGCAACAACCTGGTCTTCATGGACGGCGGCGTCATCGTCGAGGAGGGCAATCCGCGCGAAGTGCTCGGCAACCCCCAGCACGAGCGCACCCAGTCGTTCCTGTCCAAGGTGCTCTAGGAGCTTGCCGCGCAGCCTCAGAGGTTGCCGCGCTTGTCCTGCTCGCGCTCGATGGCCTCGAAGAGCGCCTTGAAGTTGCCCTTGCCGAAGCCGAGCGAACCATGGCGCTCGATCAGCTCGAAGAAGACCGTCGGACGGTCGCCGAGCGGCTTGGTGAAGATCTGCAGCAGGTAGCCGTCCTCGTCGCGGTCGACCAGGATCTTGCGCTTCTGCAGCTCCTCGATCGGGACCCGGACGTTGCCGATCCGCTCACGTAGCTCGGGGTCCTCGTAGTAAGAGTCCGGGGTCTCGAGGAACTCCACGCCGTTCGCACGAAGGGCGTCGACGGAGGCCAGGATGTCACCGGTCGCGACCGCGAGGTGCTGGGCGCCGGGGCCGCGGTAGAAGTCGAGGTACTCGTCGATCTGCGACTTGCGGGCCGCGACGGCGGGCTCGTTCAGCGGGAACTTCACGCGGTGGTTGCCGTTGGCCACGACCTTCGACATCAGGGCCGAGTAGTCGGTCGCGATGTCGTCGCCGATGAACTCGGCCATGTTCACGAAGCCCATGACCTTGTTGTAGAAGGTCACCCACTCGTCCATCTTGCCGAGCTCGACGTTGCCGACGATGTGGTCGAGGGCCTGGAACAGCCGCTTCGGCTCGCCGTCCCGCTTGGTCCACCTCGGCGCCGCGGTCTCATAGCCGGGGAGGTACGGGCCGGCGTACCTGTTGCCGTCGATCACGCGCTGGACGAGGGTGTGCCGGGTCTCGCCGTACGTCGCGATCGCGGCGATGCGGACCGTGCCGTGCTCGTCGGAGACGTTCTCGGGCTCGCGGAGGACGGTCGCCCCGGCCGCGCGAGCCTGCTTGATGCACTGGTCGACGTCGGGCACTTCGAGGGCGATGTCGACGACACCGTCGCCGTGCGCGGCATGGTGCGCCACCAGGGAGCTGTCGGGGTTGACCGCGCCGTTGATGACGAACCTGATCGAGCCGGACTTCAGCACGAACGACTTGTGGTCGCGGTTGCCGTTCTCGGGTCCGGAGTAGGCGACCAGCTCCATGCCCCAGGCGCTCGCGTAGTAGTGCGCGGTCTGGGTGGCGTTGCCGACCACGAAGACGATCGCGTCCCAGCCGGTCACCGGGAAGACGTCGTGGTCCGCGTCGTACTCGACCAGCCCGACGAGCTGGTGCAGCTGCTCGAGGGTCAGGTCGGCCTTCATTTCGTCAATGGTCAGGGCGCCGCCGGAGGAGGCAATCTCAGTCGTCATGGCGCCAACCATGCCCAATTGGAGACAAGGTGTGCAACAGTACGACGAACTACTGGACAATCTGTCTACTGATCGGCACATGATGGATGCACTCGATGGCAAGTTGATCGCCCTCTTCGCACGGGAGCCCAGGATCGGCGTACTGGAGGCGTCGCGGCGGCTCGGCGTGGCTCGGGGGACGACACAGGCGCGGCTGGACAAGCTGGCGGCCACCGGCGTGATCACCGGTTGGGGCCCGGATCTCTCCCCCGACGCGTTCGGTTTCCCCGTGACCGCCTTCCTGACCCTGGAGATCCGGCAGGGCTCGGGCCACGACGTGGTGGCGACCCATCTCGCGACGATCCCCGAGGTCCTGGAAGCGTTCACGATCACCGGCGTCGGCGACATGTGGTGCCGGGTCGTGGCCCGTTCCAACACCGATCTCCAGCGCGTCATCGACCTGGTCCTCGGCAACCCGGCCATCGAGCGTTCCACCACCGTCATCGCTCTAGCCCGTCAGGTCCCGTATCGCGTCCTCCCCCTCGCCCGCAAGGCCGCCGAGTCGTCGTGAATTCCGCGAGTCGTCGTTGAATTCCGCGAGTCGTCGTAACTTACGACGACTCACCACCGTGAATCAGCCACCGAGTCGTCGTAACTTACGACGACTCGGCGAAGATGCGACGACTCGCGGAAGATGCGACGACTCGGCAAGTCAGGAGAGGCGGGAGGCGACCTGGCGAGCAGCAGTGGAAACGAGGGGACCGACGAGGTCGAGGTCGAAGCTACCGAGGGTCACGACACCGACGGAGGCCTCGAGACCCTCGACGCCGCGGACGGGGGCGGCCAGACCGCGGGCCCCGGCCTGGAGCTCGCCGGTAGTGACGGCATAGGCGTCGGACTGGCCGTCGCGTCCCAGCAGGATCGCCTTGCCGGCCGCTCCCTGGCGCAGGTCGTGACGCGCGCCGACCCGGTAGGCCACGTGAAAGTCGGTCCAGGACGGTTCGACGACGGCAAGGGCCAGGGCCTCGTCGCCGTCGGCGACCGTGAGGTGGGCGGTGCAGCCGACTGCTTCGGCGAGCTCGCGCAGGACGGGTACGGCGAGGTCGCGCAGCACCGGTTGTACGGCGGACGCGAGATGCAGCACGCCGAGCCCGACGTAGAGGCGACCCTTCTGGTCCCGCCGGATCAGAGCGTGCTGCTCGAGCGTCGTGACGAGCCGGTAGACGACGGTCCGGTTCACGGCGAGCCTGGCGGCGAGCTCGGTGATGGTCAGCCCGGCGGGCGTGTCGGCGAGCACCCGGAGCACGTGGAGACCCCGGTCCAGCGTCTGCGAGGTCTCGGTCGCCATGCCGGGAGTCTAGGGCGCGACCGGCTCGCGGTGTGGGTCAGGCAGTTGGCTTTATGGCCCATTCGCGAAGTTTGTCCACGCGGGCATGCAACTGGTCCGCGGTCGCGACCGCGGCGGCGGGCCCTCCGCACTCCCTGCGGAGGGCCGCGTGGGTGACGCCATGAGGTTGGCCGGTCCGGTGATGCCAGGCGGCGACGAGGCCGTTGAGCTCGCGTCGCAGCAGCGCAAGCTGCTCATGGGTGCTGAGGGTGACGACGTCGTCGGCCGCCGACTTCCGCTGCTTCTTGGCGCGTTCACTCTGCCGAGAGTGCAGCAGTTCCCGAACCTGGTCTGGGTCGAGCAGGCCTGGGATCCCGAGGAAGTCCATTTCCTCGTCGGACCCGACCTGCACCTCTCCGGAGTGCCCGAACTCGCCCCCGTCGTAAAGCACGCGGTCGAAGCTCGCCTGCGACCCCAAGGCCTCGAACGACCCGTCGAGGTCGGCTGACGCCGACTCCCCCTGCTGTGCCTGGGCGAGCAGGTCCGCCTCGGCCGCGAAGATGTCGTCCTCATCGGTGATCCGCCGGCCGAGCACGTGGTCGCGCTCGACCTCCATCTCGGAAGCGAAACCCAGCAGTGACGGCACCGACGGCAGGAAGACCGACGCCGTCTCGCCGCGTTTTCGGGCGCGCACGAAGCGGCCGACGGCCTGGGAGAAGAACAGCGGCGTCGAGGTGGTGGTGGCGTAGACACCGACCGCGAGGCGAGGTACGTCGACTCCCTCCGAGACCATCCGCACCGCGACCAGCCAACGGGAGTCGCCCTCGGTGAACCTGGTGATCTTCTTCGAGGCTGCCTTCTCGTCGGAGAGTACGACGGTCGGCGGCTCGCCGCTGATCGCCCGGAGCAGCTTGGCGTAGGCGCGCGCGGAGTCCTGGTCGCTGGCGATCACCATCCCGCCCGCGTCGGGTACGTGGCGTCGTACCTCCGACAGTCGCTTGTCAGCGGCCTCCAGCACCGACGGCATCCACGCGCCGGCCGGGTCCAGCGCGGTCCGCAACGCCTGCGAGGTCAGGTCCTTGGTCAGCGGCTCGCCCAGCCGGGCGGCGACCTCGTCGCCGGCCCGGGTTCGCCACTGCATCTCGCCGGAGTAGGCCATGAAGAGCACCGGGCGGACCACGTGGTCGGCCAGGGCGTGGGCATACCCGTAGGTGTAGTCGGCAACCGACCGCGGGATCCCGTCGGCGCCGGGCGCGTAGGTCACGAACGGGATCGGGTTGACGTCGGAGCGGAACGGCGTGCCGGTCAGTGCCAGGCGACGGCTTGCCGGGTCGAACGCCTCGCGCACACCCTCACCCCACGAAAGCGCGTCCCCGGCATGGTGCACCTCGTCGAGGATGACCAGGGTCTTGAATCTCTCGGTGCGGATCCGCATCGCGAGCGGATTGACCGCGACACCGGCATAGGTGACCGCGATCCCGACGAAGTCCTTGGAGACCTTGCCCGTCCCCGCCGAGTACGTCGGGTCGACGGGGAGGCCGACGCGGGCGGCAGCCTCGGCCCACTGCACCTTGAGATGCTCGGTCGGCGCGACGATCGTGATCCGGTCGACCAACCGGCGACCGAGCAGCTCGGCGGCCACCGAGAGCGCGAACGTCGTCTTGCCGGCGCCGGGCGTCGCCACGGCGAGGAAGTCGCGCGGCGAGGCCGCGAAGTACTGTTCCAACGCTGACGTCTGCCAGGCCCGAAGCAGCGGCGCCGTGCCCCAGGCGGCACGATCGGGCCATGCGGGTGGCAGCGCCGGTGAAAGGGCCGGGGAAAGGGCCGGCGAGTGTTCCAGGTGGTGGGCGGGCGGGTGGTCGGCGGGATGCCGTCCAGTCACTCGCCGTCCCCGTCACCGGGCCGCATGGACTCCCAGATCTCCTTGCATTCCGGACACACCGGGAACTTCTCCGGAGCCCGGCTCGGCACCCACACCTTGCCGCACAGCGCGACCACGGGGGTGCCCATCACCATCGCCTCGGTGAGCTTGTCCTTGGGCACGTAGTGGCTGAACCTCTCGTGGTCCCCCTCATCGGTCGGAACCGTGCGGCGGTCTTCGAGGACGTCGGTGTCGGTCTTGGTGAATCCGATGGGGTTACTCATGATGCGGCCAGTTTAGAGCAGCGGACCTCAGTTCAAACCCGGGTCCACCGGCCGTGTGGAGATCCAGGCGAGCTCCCCCGGTTGCCGACGGAGTACGTCGCGCCACAGTGCGGCCGCGTCCTCGCGGAAAACGTCGTTCGGCTCGGACGGTACGACGTACCAGCTGCCCTCTTCGACCTCGGCCTCGAGCTGGCCTGCGCCCCAGCCGGCGTACCCGGCAAAGATCCGCATCGCCCCGAGCGTGCCGTCGACCAGCTCGACGGGCGTGTCGAGATCGACGATGCCGAAGTCCTCGAACACCGACCGCCAGCCCACGGGTTCGTCTGCGGCGTCCGTGAGCCGGCCGAGGGCGAGGGCTCCGTCGGTGCTGACCGGACCTCCGCGGTAGAGGACGTCGGGGTCCGTCACCACGTCACTCCAGTCGCCCAGCACCTCGATGACCGGCACCGGTGAGGGTCGATTGAGAATGACGCCGAGGGCACCATTTTCGTCGGTGTCGAGGATGAGCACGACGGAATTGGCGAAGTTCGGGTCGATGAGCGAGGGCGCGGCAACCAAGAGGGCGCCCGGCTGGATATCGCTCATGAGGCCAATATTGCCCCAGAATCGCCGGAGAATCTGACCTCTTGCGAGAAGATGCCCGTCTCCACGGGCGCCGCTCAGTTGAAGGTGACGTCGCCGCCGTCCGTCGGCACGAGCTCGATCCACACATGGCCAGCGGGGATCTTCACCTCTCCGGCCTTCGTCGACAGGGACACGGTCTTGTCGAGACCATCCTTCGTCCACGTCCCGCGCAGGACTTTGCCGCCGTGGAAGACGAGCGCGTCACCCTCGCCGGTGAAGTGCGTCTCGGGAACCGGGTTTCCGGCCGGGTCCTTGTACGGCGCGATGCTGGTCTTGACGCGCAGCACGAGCACGGTGTCCGGCACGAAGGAATCGTCGGCGGGGGCGTAGCCGTCGACCAGCTCGTAGTGGCCGTCGACGTACTTCCACTCCGACGTGTGCTGGCCGGAGAACGACGCACTGAGCGTCGTGGCGGACTGACCACCGAGGTCGGCGTCGGCTTTGCCCCAGGCGAGGTAGTCCGCGGGCCGCTCGGCGTCCTGCTTGATGCCCGCGGCGACCTTCTGGAGGTCCGCCATCAGGTTGTACGGCGCCTCCTTGGTGGGGTCCCGGCTGAAGCCGTCGGTGCTCTCGCCGAAGAAGTCGATGCCCGAATCCTTGATTCGCTTGATCGTCACGGGTGCCCCACCGGAGGTGACGATGTCCGCGTCCACCGGCTGGACGATGCCGATGTCGCTGAACCGCATCGACCGGATCGGCCCGGCATTGATCGGCAGCTCGGAGTAGAAGAACGCGGCCAGCCGGGTGTAGCCGCCCTCGACGAGCTCCTCGACGACGAGGTCGGCCTTGCTGAGGCCGGCCTGCGGCTCCTTTCCGGAGTTGTCGATCTTCGCCACCAGCACCGGGTGTTCCTGGGCCGAGTCCTCGCCATCGGCCACCGGGAGCCCGGTCAGCGGCCAGGTGCTGGGGACGTTCGCGCCTGCCGTCGTGTCCTGGCCCTCCGGGTCGTCCGAGTCCTCTTTGTCGCCTCCACAGCCAGCCAGCACGAGCGAGGCGGCGACGAAGGTGGCAACGGACAGGCGGGCGAGGCGCACAAAAACTCCGATCGTCGAGTGAATTGGTCTACTTCCAATGGTGAACGCGCCTCCCAACGGATTCGGGGAGGCGCGCCACAGGTCAAACCGGGCTCAGGCCGGAGTCAGTAAAGCGTCAGCGGAGGCTCCGCCCGAACCACTGCTTGGTCCAGGGGTGGCGACGGTGCACCCTGGTGCCCGGCTTCTGGGAGTCGAGCATCACCACGGTCCCCTGCCTGTTCCGCTTCAGGAAGATGGCTGCGTGGTAGACGTTCCCGCCGTTGTGGAAGAACATCAGGTCCCCGCGGCGCAGGTTCGACTTGCGGACCTTGTGGCCCCAGCGCGCCTGGGCGTCCGACGTCCGGGGCACATTCCGGAATCCGGCCTTGCGGTAGCTGTACTTGACCAGGCCAGAGCAGTCGAAGGCGCTTGGCCCGGCAGCGCCGTACCGATAGGGGTCGCCGATCTGGTTCAGGGCGATCCGGACGGCCCGATGGATCTTGGTTTGCCGACCCGCAGGCGTCGGCGGCGGGTGTTGCAACCAGGGCGCCGGCGGCCACCAGGCCGACCAGCATGAGGGGCAGCACGAACAGGCTGCCGAAACGCGAAATCGCAGGCATGGCGACGCTTCCTTTCCCACGCCTGCGAGGTGAGCTGTCGGGTTAGAGCTGGAAAGTGCTCCGGCGCGTGCGCCTTCACCCCAAGCGGCCGTGGGCCGCGTGAAACCTGGGTTCCCCACTCCTGTCCTGATCTGACGGGGGACCACTCCGGGCGGACAGGATTCGGCGTTGCCGGAGCGGATTCAGTTGTGACTGAGCGTCGAGAGTACGCACACAATCGAGACGGGCACCAGCCTCTCGACGCGAAAACGTGCCGTGCGGCGGTTCACGTCACAACTTGGCGCCGCCGTCGACGTACAACGTCTGGCCGGTGATGTACGACGCCTCGTCGCTGGCGAGGAACGCAGCAGCGGCGGCGATGTCCTCGGGGAAGCCGACCCTGCGGACCGGGTTGCGTTCGGCGGCGGCGGCCCGGAACGACTCCACGTCCATGCCGACCCGAGCGGCGGTCGCGTCGGTCATGTCGGTCGCAATGAAGCCCGGCGCAATCGCGTTGGCGTTGACGCCATAGGGGCCGAGCTCGATTCCCAGGGTGCGGGTGAACCCCTGCACACCCATCTTCGCGGCGGAGTAGTTGGCCTGGCCGCGGTTCCCGAGCGCCGAGACGCTCGACAGGTTGATGATCTTGCCGTACTTCTGCTCCACAAAGTGCTTCTGTGCGGCCTTGGTCATCAGGAACGCTCCCTTGAGGTGCACGCCCAGGACGGCGTCCCAGTCGTCCTCGGACATCTTGAAGAGCAGGTTGTCGCGCGTGATGCCGGCGTTGTTCACAAGAATGTGGACACCACCCAGCTCGCTGACGACGCGGGCCACGGCCTCCTCCACGCTGGCAGAGTCGCTGACGTCGCAGCCGATGCCGATCGCGCGGGTTTCCGGGCCCGCGATCTTCGACGCGGCCTCGGCAGCCTGGCCCTCGTCGAGGTCGAGAATGGCGACCGCGGCGCCCTCCTGGGCGAACCTCTGTGCGGTGGCGAAGCCGATGCCGCGTGCGGCTCCGGTGACGACGGCAACGCGCCCGTCAAAACGACCCATGTCGATGACTCCTCTGCGAAACGTGGGGGTCCATCCCTGGCGGATGAGGGCCCCACTGTAGGACCGGTCGGCCCCGCGTTTCGTCGCTGGGGGGTCTCATTCAGTAATCTGGGAACGTGGGCAAGCCGAACTTCGTGTTCGCCGCGTACACCGCGGCGCTGCTCGTCGTCATGACGGGCCTCGTTGCCATGCTCTACGACCTGCCGGTCCGCGACCCCGATGGCGTCGCGGCGACGTACTTCATCCTGCCCCTGATCGTGATCGGCGCCATCGCCCTCGACATCGTGCCTCGGGCAATCTGGCGCAGCCGGCATGCGCCCTCTGAGCTGCGACATGCGGTCGTCGCGGTGGTGCGGGAGCGTTGGGCGTGGGTGCATCTGCGGTTCGCGCTGGCCGGGCTCGTTGACCTGGTACCTCTCGTACGCCGCGTTCCGCAACCTCAAGAGCTATGTACCCTTCGTCAACGACCGGCTGTGGGACGAAACACTTGCCGACTGGGACCAAGATGCTGTTGCTCGGCCACGATCCCGCGAAGCTGACCCACGATCTCTTCGGGACCGGGCTGGGCGGCGCACTTCTTCTCGTTCATGTACGTCGCGTGGATCGTGCTGGTGCCGGTCTCGCTCGCGATCGCGCTGGTCTGGAGCCGGAAGGCCCGGGCCGGGTCGTGGTACGTCACCGCGATCGCGGTCGACTGGGCGCTCGGTGTCGCTGCCTACTTCCTCGTGCCGAGCCTGGGGCCGGCGTACGTCTCGCCGTGGCGTGTTCGCCTCGCTGCCTGACACCTGGGTCTCCCAACTGGTCAGCGCAGATGATGGACGACCGTCAGGCGGTGCTGGTCGACCCGTGGGCGGCCGACTCCGTGCAGACGATCGCGGCGTTCCCCTCGCTGCACGTCGCGATCTCGATGACGGCGTGCCTGATGGCGCACCTGCTCGGGCTGCCGCGCTTCGTGCGGGTGGCTGCCTGGGTGTTCCTGGGACTGACCGTGATCTCGACGGTCTACTTCGGCTGGCACTTCTTCGTCGACTCGATCGGCGGTGTGGCGGTGGGCACCGCCGCAGTCGTGATCTCGGCGTACGGCACGGGCAACCACGTGCGCGGCTGGCCGCGACTACACGCCGACGAGGCCGCCGGCGAGGACACCACCGACCTCACCGACTCTCACGCGAGCGACGAGCGGATCCGCTCCGCGTAGTCGGCGCTCTCCGCAGCGTCGGCATACTTCGTGCGCGGCCAGAAGAAACCGCGCAGCCCGTCGCCCTTCGTGCGTGGTACGACGTGCATGTGCAGGTGGGCGACCGACTGGCTGACGGTGTTGTTCATCGCCACGAACGAGCCCTGTGCACCAAGCCCCGTGACAACCGCAGCAGCCAGTCGCTGCGCGGCCGCCAGGAAGCCGTCCCGGAGCTCGGCCGGCAGGTCGGGCAGAGTCACCACGTGCAGCCGGGGGACCAGCAGGACGTGACCTTTGAACACCGGCCGTCGGTCGAGGAAGGCCACGAACTCGTCGTCCTCGAGGACGACATCGGCCTGCGCGTCGGGCTCCCTTGCCGCGATCGCACAGAACAAGCAGCCGGTCACACGGCAGAACCTAGCGGACGGGCTGGGTGGCGCGGGCCTCGATGGCGGTGCGCAGGGCGGCGGCGTCGGTGGCCGAGCCGAGGACGGCCTGGACGACCGGGTCCTCGGACCGACTGATCGCGAAGAGCAGCCGGTCGGCGGTCAGCACCGGGCCAGGCTGGCGGCGGTCCCCCCGCTCACCCCGGCGCTCCCTGCGCTCGGGTGAGGCGTCACGCATGGTGCTGTGCCGCAGGTCGCGGAGGATGCCGATCAGCGAGTCCGAGAACTCGCCACGGTCGGCGTACTGCCGGCTTCGCGGTCCGCGCCTGCCTCGGCCGCCACCGCCGTAGTGCCTGCGGCCGCGCTGACCTCTGCGCCCGCGGCGGTCCTGGCGCTCACCCCACTGCTCGGTGATGTCGTCGCCGAACTTGGACCGGACGGCCTCGCGGACCTTGTCGAGGTCGATGCCGATGGCACGGAGCGCCTCGCGGTCCTCGTCGAGGCCGGGGTCGGTGGAGCCTTCATCGGGGACGTCGGAGTCGGGCGTCGCGCTTGGACTCGGCTGGGTCTCAGCGAGCGCGGCTCGCTGGGCGACCACAACCTCGCGGGCCGAGTCGAGACGGAGACCGTGCTCGGTGAGCAGCGCGAATGTCGATCCGCGCAGGTTGGACAGCATTCCGAGCAGGACGTGGTCGGGCCCGGCCTCGGAATGTCCGAGCTCACGGGCCTCTTCGGTTGCCTGCATCACGGCGATGCGGGCCTCTGGGTCGAATCTGGAAAACATGGTTTTCTCCTGAGGAGTCGTCGGGTCCGCGTCAGTCGCGGAAGTGTTTCTGATGAACGGCCTGACGGCTGATCTGCAGCGCGTCGGCGATGGCCTGCCAGCTCCAGCCCTGGGCTCGAGCGTTGCGGACCTGGACGTCTTCGAGTCGCTCGGCGAGCACCCGGAGGGCGCGTACGGCGACGAGTCCCTGAGCGGGATCCATGCTGGCCGCTGCCTGCGAAATGTCGGTCGCATCGTTCATGTGTCAACATAACCTGACAACAATAGGTTTGTCAACTTTTCCTGACAAGGATTAGCTCCAGGTCGAGCCAGCGAGCGAGGTCCTGGATCTCGCGGTCGACTGCCGCCGTCATGGCCTTGCCGAACGGCAGGTCCTGGTGGACCGCCGCCACGCGGAGTACGCCGTCCTTGCGGTCGGCCTGGGCGTCGAGCTTCCCGACCAGTCGGTCGCCGTACAGGATGGGCAGTGCGTAGTAGCCCCACCGGCGCTGGGCGGCGGGCTTGTACATCTCGAGGATGTAGTCGAACTCGAAGAGCTCGTTCATCCGCTTGCGGTCGGCGAGGAGACGGTCGAACGGCGATAGTAGAGCCGCTCGACCGGCAAAGGGCTGGCCGAGCTGGGCCGGATCCACCCGCCACTGGCCGCGGACCCCCTCGACCACAGCCGGCTCACCGGCCTCGCCGACGTCGATCGGCTCTACGGGAAGCTTCGTGCTCTTGGCCCGGGCGATGCCGAGGGCGCTTAGGCGGCGCTCGTCGAGGAGCCGTCCCGCCTCCGCGACGGGCGGCACGGGGTCGTCGGGGTAGATCCGGGAGGCGAGATCCCAGAGCCGGTCGCGGCCGGTCCCGCCCGCAGCAGCGACCTCGCCGCGCTGCACGAGCTTGTCAAGCATCATGCGCAGGTTCCGGTTCGCGTTCCAGCCGCTGGAGGCCCACGGGACCACGCACGTGTCCCGCAGCTCGCTGGCCGGCAGCGGCCCGTCGGCGCGGAGCTGTTCGAGGATGTCCCGCCGGCAGTCGTTGTTGGCGATCACCCAGTCGCGCACGTCCGACCTGCCACTCGCGCAGCTCGCCGGTGCCGGGCCACTGCGCCATCTCGGCACGGAAGAGCGCGATGTCCTCGGGAGCCCTCAATGTCTGGTGCAGCTCGATCAGGCGCTGTTCGTCCACGGCATCCCAAAGTTCCTGGGGATCGAACGCCGAGCCCAGTCGGCTCCACAGCACCAGCTCGGCGCTCGGCGCGATCGCATTGGTCGGCTCGACCTGCAGCAGCGAGAGCTGTCGCACCGTGTCGATCAGATCGGTCGGCCGCTCCTTCGTGAGCAACTGGGCCCGCACGGCGATGCGGCGGGCTTCGGCCCGGCTGAGCTCGTGGACCGTGGCCACGCCGCGAGCGTCAGACATCGACGGTCAGCCGCACCGTCAGCGTGTCGCCGACGTCGATCCCCTCGGCATTGCGCACCAGGTCCTTCAGCGGCACGACGTAGCCCCCATCCTTGGGGAACAGCGAGGTGGTCCATCGCGTCGACCCGATCCGGGCCTGGACCGGGATCATGCCCCAGCCGTACGTCACCAGCCCGGACGTCGCCTGGAGCTCGGCGCTCTCGTCCTCCGGCACGGTGACGAAGTGGTACGGCGAGGGCCCCCTCCAGAACCACACTTGTCCACTGAACTCCAGATCCACCCGGTCAGCATAGGAACAGCGATGGGGAAGCGCGCGAGCCGCCCCGACTGGTGTCGGAGCGGCTCGCGGCAGAGAGGGCTGGCCCGTGGTTGGTGCCCGTGTGGAGCTGGCGGGAATCGAACCCGCGTCCTCGAGCGCAGTATCAGGTCTTCTCCGGGTGCAGTCCGTGTTGTCGCTTTTCTCGGCCCCGGCGCTCGCACAGACACGTCGCCGACAGGCCCAGTCACGATAATGTCCCGATCAACCTCCGTGACAAGAGTTGATCAGCAAGCCTTCTAGATGAGGCCAGGATCCGGGACGAAGGCAGATGCCCGGTCTGACCCTTCGATCACTGCTCAGGCAGCGAGAGCGAAGTTAGTGCGATTTGAGTTGGCACTTGTGTTTTCCAGCGATCGTTTACGAGATGACGCTGGCTTCTCGACCCGCTTCCCCTGGTACAAAACGTCCCAAGTCGAAACCGATCAGCCCCTCTTGAGTTGTGAATCGTGATGGCCGCGCAACTTCTCGGCCACCGACCTTCCAGTCTACCCGCTCAACCGACGGACCCGGAGCCGTATTCCGTTCAGTCCTGGTGGCCGCCACTCACGACGCGTCAGTCCATGCCCTTGAGCCGACGGCCCAGGGCCTGCTCCTTCTCCCGGGTGGCCTGACGCTCGGCGAGGGCATGCCGCTTGTCCCACGACTTCTTGCCTCGAGCAAGGGCGATCTCCACCTTCGCCCGACCGTCCACGAAGTACAGCGACAGCGGCACCAGCGTGTAGCCCTTGTCGCCGACCTTGCGTTCGATCTTGGTGATCTCGGCCCGGTTGAGCAGCAGCTTGCGCTTGCGGCGGGCGGCGTGGTTCGTCCAGGTCCCTTGGGTGTACTCCGGAATGTGGACGCCGTGCAGCCACACCTCGTGGCCATCGATCTCGGCGAAGCCGTCGGACAGGGACGCCCTGCCCATCCGCAGCGACTTCACCTCGGTGCCCATCAGCACCATCCCGGCTTCCCAGGTGTCGTCGATGTGGTAGTCGTGGCGCGCCTTCTTGTTCTGCGCCACGAACTTGCGCCCCTTCTCCTTGACCATGCCGGACAGTTTGTCAGGTGCGGCAAGGGGTTTCGAGACGGCGCAGAGCGCCCTCCTCAACCACCGGGCTCCGAGCCGATCCAGCCCATCGGGTCGACGGGGTCGCCGTTGACCAGCACCGTGAAGTGCAGGTGGCATCCGGTCGACCAGCCCGTGGTGCCGACGTACCCGACGGTCTCGCCGCGGGCGACGCCCTCGCCGACCGATGCCGCGATAGCCGCTGAGGTGGTTGTAGATCACGGTGACGTTCTTGCCGTTGAAGTTGCCGAGGCTGAGGTAGAGGCGGTTGCCATAGACGCTCGAGTAGTACTCGTCGGTCACCGTTCCGCCGCCGACGGCCCACAGGGGCTGACCGCAGCCGGCCCCGAAGTCGGTGCCGTCGTGGAGGCTGTAGTAGCCGTAGATCGGGTGGGTCCGATAGCCGTACGGCGAGGTGACCGAGCCGGCAACCGGCATGTTCAGCAGGCCACTCGTGTTGCCGCGGTAGCCGCCCGTGGCACGAGCGGCTTCGGCGAGGATCCGTTCCTTGATCTGCTGCTCCCGCGCCTTCAGCTTCCTGAGCTCGGCGCGATCGGCGCGCCATACGGACAGCGCGTGCTGCTTGGCCGCGACGTTGGCGTCGACCAGTCGCCGCACGGACTCGGCGGCGGCCTGCGCTTCGGACTCCAGGCGTTTCATCTCCTCGAGGTGCTCCGCGGCTTCGCGGCGGCGTGCGGCGACGCTTTCCTTCGCCTCCTGGACCTGGGTCTCCCGCACGGTGAGCAGGACCTCCGCGGCGTGCAGGTCGTCGAACGCCCGGGTCTCCTCTCCGACGACGGTGTCCATGAACGACAGACGACGCGTGATCTCGGCGGGATCCTCTGCGCCCAGGACCGACGCGAGCCCGAGCAGGGTCGGATCGCCTTGCTCGTAGTAGCCGGCGATCGTGTTGGCGACCTGGTCACGCTGTCCCTGGAGGTCGCGCTCCCCCTCTGGCGAGATCGGTGCGGGCGACGGCGAGCCGGGTCACGGCGGCCTCCAGCCGCTGCTGCATCTCCTGGTCGCGGAGCCGGGCCGCGGTCACCTTCGCCCGGGCGGCGGAAAGGACGCCGCGTGCCGTCGCGAGCTGTTCGCGGGCCGCCTCCACCTTCGCGGTGGCCTTCCGGAACGCCGCGCTCGACTCGTCGAGATCGTGGCCGGCCCGCGTGACCGCGCGCTCGACCTGCTTCTGCTTGTGCTTGAGGTCATCGTCTCTTGCGGACGCGTGCGGGATCGCCGTCGCAGCGACGGCCAGCGCCAACACCGCCATGGCGGCTGCAGCGCGGCTGCGCGAAGCGCTGGGGAAGGTGCGCAACGGGATCTGCCTCTGGTGTTCGGGGAAGTGAACGCATCGACGCTAACCCGGGCACCCGTGACTTCGAGGCATTTGGCCCGTCTGAGTGTCGGTGCGCGTCAGACCCTGATGTACAGGCGGGTCAGGACGATGGTCGGGAGCAGCGTGAGCAGCGGTCCGAGGACTGCGATCACTGCCACCGCCCAGCCCAAGGCGTCCAAGCCGACCCAAGGCATGAACTTGAGGCTGTCCTCGAGACGCTCGTGGATCCCGAAGTACCACAGGGCGAACAGGGCTCCGCCCGACAGCACAACGCCGATAACCGCGGTGACCAGCGCCTCGAGGAGGAACGGCAGCGCGATGTAGAGCGTGGAAGCGCCGACCAGACGCATGATGCCGATCTCCCGACGCCGGGCCAATGCGGCGAGCCGAATGGTGTTGGCCACGAGCAGTAGCGCGGCCACGACCAGGAAGAGCGCGGTCACCCATGCACCCAACTGCAAGTTGTTGATCGACGCGTAGATCGGCTGGAGTACGTCCCGCAGGTCGCGGGTGCCGGAAACCCCGTCGAGACCCTTGACGGCACTCATCACGCCCTCGAACTCCCGTGGGTCCTTCAGCGTGATCCACACCGACTCGGGCATCGCCTCGGCTGTCGCGGGTGGGTTGGGGCCTTCGAACTTCTCGGGACCGAGCAGCTCCTTGACCTTCTCGAAGGCCTCTTCCTTGGACTCGACGTGCCAGTCCGCAACCTCGGGATTCTCGTCGATGACCTCCGCGATCGCGGCCTTCTGCGGCTCGGTGACCTCACCGACGCAGCGCGGGTTCTCGTCCTTGTTCTTGCACAGGAACACCGTGACCTGGAGCTGGCTGCCCCAATGCTCCTCGGCCTTGTCTGCCTGCTGCTGGAGCAGCGCGCCGGCGCCGACCAGGGTCAGCGAGACGAAGAGGGTGAGGATCACCGCGATGTGCATGGACAGGTTGCGGCGCAGGCCCTGTCCGAGCTCGGAGAAGACATAACGCAACTGCATCAGTGATGGGGCTCTCTTGCTTGGGGGCTCTGGCGTGTATGTGGGCGCGTCACTTCTGGAAGCCGTAGACGCCTTGTGTCTGGTCCCGGATGACCAAGCCGTCCTCGAGCTCGATGACGCGCTTGCGCATCTGGTCGACGATGCCGGCGTCGTGAGTGGCCATCAGCACCGTGGTGCCGGTGCGGTTGATCCGGTCGAGCAGCTTCATGATGCCGACCGACGTGGTGGGGTCCAGGTTTCCCGTCGGCTCGTCGGCGATCAGGATCATCGGGCGGTTGACGAAGGCGCGAGCGATCGCAACCCGCTGCTGCTCGCCGCCGGACAGCTCGTCGGGCATCCGGTCGCCCTTGCCGTCGAGGCCGACCATCTCCAGGGTCTCGGGCACGACCGTCGCGATCAGCGAGCGTGGCTTGCCGATGACCTGAAGCGCAAAAGCGACGTTCTCGTTGACCGTCTTGTTCGGCAGCAGCCGGAAGTCCTGGAAGACGGTGCCGATCTGACGGCGCAGGGCGGGCACCTTCCAGGCGGCGAGCCGGTTGATCTCCTTGCCGGCGACGTAGACCCGCCCACTGGACGGGCGGTACTCGCGGAGGATGAGCCGCAGGAACGTCGACTTGCCGGAGCCCGAAGCGCCGACAAGGAAGACGAAATCACCCTTCTCGATGTCGACGGACACCTGGTCGAGGGCGGCCCGGCTCTGGCCGGGATAGGTCTTGGTGACCTTTTCGAAGCGAATCACTGGATCGAGGGTAGTCCACCGATGGGCACACTACGGCCCGCCTGCGTGTCGAGGGTGCAATACGCTCGGGCGCATGCGCTCGTTCGCGGCCGTCGTGATGCTGCTCGCCGTGGGCGCCGGCCTGACCGCGTGCACCGAGGAGAAGGCCAAGAAGCCGGAGACCGAGCCGACCACGACACCTACTCCCCTGTCCCGGTTCGACTCGGGCTCGGTCACGGTTGCGCGCGCAGACTTCTGCGGGCTGGTCCCGCCGTCCGCAGCCGAGAAGGCAGTGGGTGGACCGGTCGCCACCACCTCCGACTACGTGAACGGCGAGCGCTCTCAGGTCACCGATGAGCTGGACGACGTGGCGCACGAGTTCAGCTGCTCCTGGTCGGGCGAGGATGGTGCCACGGCGCGCGCCTGGGTGTTCGCACCCGTCGTCACCAAGAAACAGGCCAGAGCGATGGTTCGCGAGTTGGGTCGGGAGAAGGGCTGTTCGACGCCGGACGCCGAGTCTTTCGGCAAGCCGTCGGTCGCGACGGTTTGTCCGACGTCGGCCGACGGGCAGCTCCGGGCGGCGTACCACGGACTCTTCGTTGATGCCTGGCTCAGCTGCTCGGTGTCTGGTGCCGCCGACGAGAAGGCACTGCTCGATCGCGCCGGCGAGTGGTGCGTCCAGGTCGCAACCGCGGTGGACACGGGCCTCGACTGAGAAGACGTGCGGTTCGGAGGCTCCTAGGCCGGGGAGTCGGCGCCCCGGCGCCAGCGGATGCCGGCCTCGAGGAAGCCGTCGATGTCGCCGTCGAAGACTGCCGCCGGGTTGCCGGTCTCGTAGGTCGTGCGCAGATCCTTGACGATCTGGTAGGGGTTCAGCACGTAGTTGCGCATCTGGTCGCCCCACGACGCCTGGACGTCGCCCTTGAGCTCCTTCATGTGCGCGGCTTCCTCGGCCTTCTTGATGGCCAGGAGCTTCGCCTTCAGGACCACCATCGCGCTGGCCTTGTTCTGCAGCTGACTCTTCTCGTTCTGGCAGCTGACGACGGTGCCGGTGGGGATGTGGGTCAGGCGGACCGCGGAGTCGGTCGTGTTGACCGACTGGCCCCCCGGGCCGCCCGAACGGTAGACGTCCACGCGGATGTCCTCGTCGGCGACCTCGATCTCGTCGGTCTGCTCGAGGAGCGGCACGACCTCCACCGCCGCAAAGCTGGTCTGGCGGCGCCCCTGGTTGTCGAACGGGCTGATCCGCACCAGGCGGTGCGTGCCGGCCTCGACGGACAGGGTCCCGTAGGCGTACGGCGCGTGGATGGCGAAGGTGGCCGACTTGAGGCCCGGCCTCTTCGGCGTACGACGTGTCGAACACCTCGACCGGGTAGTTGTGCTGCTCGGCCCAGCGGACGTACATCCGCATCAGCATCTCGGCGAAGTCGGCTGCGTCGACACCACCCGCCCCCGAGCGGATGGTCAGCAGGGCGTCGCGGACGTCGTACTCACCGGACAGAAGGGTGCGGACCTCGAGCGCCTCGACGAGCTTGTGGAGCCTGGCGAGCTCCTTGTCGGACTCGGCCAGCGACTCTGCGTCGCCCTCTTCCTTCGCCATCTCGACCATCAGGGCGAGGTCGTCGAGGCGGCCTCTGAGGGCCGTGAAGCGGTCGATCTCACCCTGGAGCAAGGACAGCCGTCCGGTCACGCGGGTGGCGTTGGCCTGGTCGTCCCACAGGTCGGGAGCGGCAACCTGCTCCCCCAGGTCTGCGATCTCGGCGCGCATCGCGTCGAGGTCCAGCACCTGCTCGATGGTGTGCATCGTCGCCTGGAGCTGTTTGATGTCGGTGTCGATGTCGGGGCCTGCCACAAGAGCCAAGGCTACGGTGCGCGCGAAGGGGTGTCGAAACTGGTGGCCGGCCGGGCGGCCGGCCACCAGTACGTCAGGTGACCCGCATCGTCGTGGTGGAGGCCCGGCAGTTGTTGGTCTCGTTGGACTCCGAAACCAACTTCTGGTCGTCCGCGCAAGCAAGCAGGAAGTAGGTGCCTGCCGGCGCTCCGGTGGGGATGGTCACCGCGCGGCCACCACTGCTTGCCGCCCCGGCGGCGAGCTGTGGCACGGCCCGGGTCCCGGTGAGCAGCACGTCGCCCGCACCCTTGGTCGTGTTCAGCGACAAGTAGTAGCGGGTGCGTGGTCGCCGCGGCAGTCACCGTGCCCCGGTTGGTGGTGGTGTCCGTGGCTGTGAAGCTCGCCCCGCGCGCCTTGCTCGTGGGCGGGTTCGCCAGGGCGCTCAGCGAAGGTCGGCACCGCCGGTGAGGGAGATGGTGTCGCTGACCTCGAGAGAGGGCATGCCGGCGCGGTTGTAGAACCGCACCAGCACGGTCTTCGTCCCAGTGCCCGCGGGCAGCGTGACCGTGCGGGTCGCGGAGAACGGCTGCACCGGCTCGGTGTCGAGGGAGCCGTCGGTGCTGATCTTCACGCCCTGGATCCCCGTCTGCGCGTCCGCCGCGGTCAGCGCCAAGGTCACATTCCGCGACGTGGTGGAGGCCGCTCCCCCGTTGATCACCACAGACCCGGTCGGTGCGGTGGTGTCGCGGTAGACGGTGTACTCGCCCGAGCCGGCCCGGTTGGTGATCACCAATCCGCCCCACTGGAGATCGAGGAGTTGTAGGACAGCGTCTCGGGCAGACCGGGGCCGAAGCTTGAGCTCGTCTCCAGGCCCACCACCGGGCCTTGCACCGGGGAGGTGGTCCCGGCGAGCTGAGTGTGCAGCAGCAGCTCCGGGTCCTGGCTCGCGTTGCGGGCACGACTCGGAAGTACGGTCGTCACCCCCGGCTCGAGCAGGGTGTCCCTGACGGCGATCTCGTCGCCCATGGTAGATGGCCTCCGAGCCGTCGGCGATGGTCTGCCCGCCCTGGTCCATCTCGATCTGGTAGTTGCCGGCGCCGGACGTGGCGGTCACCTTCGGGTAGTAGTCGCCGAGGGCCCGTCGACGCGTGTCGACCATGACGTAGTCGAGGGTGTTCGAACCGAGGCGGCTGGCGTCGAGCAGGCCCACGTCGCTGCGGCCGTCGTACAGCTCGAGGTCATAGTTCGCCCCGACCGGCGGTCGCACCGCCACCGCAGACCAGGAAGCCCTCGTGGTGTCGTACCGGTAGTTGTGCGGCGTCGGGGTCGGGCGGGTGAGCTCGGCACGGTCACCCAGGGAGTCGTAGAAGCTGATGCCCAGCGTGTTCTGGTACGCCGAGGCGCGGGAACCGGAGTCGCTGGTCTCGTAGCCCATCCTGACCCGGTCGTACTCGAAGTGCATGTAGTAGGTCTGTGCGCTGCCGTTGATGAACGTCGCCCACTGGTTGCGGTGGTCGCCCTCGTTGGCGCGGTCCCAGATCTGCTCGTTGGCAAGGTCCTCGATGTCGATCATCGCCCCGGCGACGCGGCCCTCGACCGCGATCCCGTTGTCCCAACCCGGCGTACCCCAGGTGGGCGTCTCGAGTGGCAGCTCAGCTCCGTTCGGGCCACCGGTAGTAGGGGTCCTTCAGGACCGAGGCGGGCACCCATTCGGCAAAGCCCTCGGTCCAGGCACAGCCCGCCGAGCTGACGACGTCGATGTTGTGTGGGCTGCAGTTCGGGTGGGCCGGGTAGGCGTCCTCGTACACGTCGTCCATCACCGCGTGTGTCGCCTCATGGATGACGACGTGGTCGGAGTCCGGGTCAGCGGCGGCGAGGTGGATGTCCTTGGTGCCGGTTGAGTAGTACGTGCCGTCAGTGGACGTGGGCGTCCAGTTGATGATGATCTGCCGGCAGGCGGAGGGAGCGTCGTTGGCGTCCCAGCACAACGAGGGGACCCAGTTCCAGAACTGGTTCACTGCGTCGTAGGCGCGTAGGACGCGCATGCCGCTCGAGTCGCCGGGCTGTTTGTCTCCGAAGTCGTGGTTCTGGGCCTGATCGGTCACCGTCTCCGTGGCGAAGACGTACGTCTGGTTGCTCGCAGGTGTGTTTCGGACCCGCCAGCGACTGTTCGCCGCCACGAATCGAACGAACGGGTCGACCAGACCGCCCGCATCCGCGTCGGCGTTGTCGTAACAGAGGTCGTAGCGGCCGCCGGGGATCGTGCGCGCCGACGCGAGGAGGTCCGCTCCCCCGAACCCGTCCGCGTCCCACACCTCGACTCCGAAGTTGGAGGCAGGGCGCCGGACACCCTTGGTGTCGATGAAGGACCAGAGACCCGTCGCGCACACGATCGCCAGCCCGGCGTGCTCGGCATCGCGGACCTGGTTGGCCGGGACCTGCGCCGGTGGCAGTGGGCCCTCCTGTGGGACGGCCCGGTGTCGGGTCGACGGGTCGCGTCCGCGGTCAGCTGCTGGCGAAACCGCTGCTGTCGTCAGCTCCGTGTCCGTTTCGATCCCGAGCTTCGACGACGCGCCAGAGCCGCCGACGGTGAGGAACACCCGGTCCTCGGCGGCGTCCGTGCCGCCGTCGGGACGCGGTGCGGTCACGCGAACGACGATCTCGACCGGACCTCCGGCGACGGCGCGCACCGGCGTGGAGAAGCGCTGCTCCTGGTCGGGTGCCAGGTCGCGTTGCACCGTTGCCACTGTGGCCGGCCCCGTGCCGCGACCCGCTCGGACATCAGAGAGGGCGGCGCCGTCGGGGACCCCGACGAACGCCATTCCCTCGGGGAGCGCGACCGAGACCTCCGCGTCCCGGTGGGAAACCGTGCTGTTGACCTCGTAGGACAGCGTGGCGGTCTCGCCCTTTCCCGGGGCGCGCGACAACTTTGCCGTGACCGTCATGCACTGCCCCCACTCGTCGTGCGAGGACTTGTTGGGGTCACGCAGGTCGCAGCCCTTCGAGCCGCTCGTAGGTGCTGCGGCAGTGGGGCCAGCGGCCTCGGCGCCTGCCACAGAAGGTCCCACGACAACCGGCGCAAGCACCAGTGTCATGAGCACCTTTATCAACTTTGATCTCAACGTACTGAACCTTTTCTCGATTGATGGGCCGATGTTTAGGCGGGACGGCGGGTCGCGGTCACGACGCGGTACTCCCAGTCGATGACCAGGCCGCTCCCAGCGCCGCGGTCGAAGGACTCGGCAAGCGACACGAGGTCGCTGCGGAAGGCGGCGCGGCCCTCCTCCGAGAGCCGGCTTGCTGCGGCGAAGGTCGGCCCGTAGTAGGTCAGGAAGAGATCGGCGAACGCGTCTGCGTCCGCGAACCGCTGGGTCACCGTGGTGGTGACGGACTGGACGTCGACCACGCCGTCCCCGAACAGATCCGCGACGACCTGCTCTTCCCCCCAGAGGGTGGGCCGCTGCGCTCCGGCGGGCGGTGCGACGTGGCGACCGACCGTGGCGAGCATTCCGCCGACAAAACCTTGTGGCGTCCAGCTGGCCACGGCGATGCGGCCTCCGGGGCGAGAGACCCGGACCATCTCATCGGCGGCGCGCTGGTGGTCGGCGGCGAACATCACGCCGATGGCGGAGAGGACGTAGTCGAATGCCCCGTCGCCGTACGGCAGATCCTCGGCGTCTGCTTCATCGAAGTCAGCCTCGAGGTCTTCGGCTGCGGCCCGACGCCTGGAGATGTCGAGCAGCGCCGGCACGTAGTCGCTGCCTACGACGACCGCGCCGCGGCGAGCCGCCGCGAGGGCGGCGTGGCCGGTGCCGGTGGCGACGTCGAGGACGCGAGACCCAGGCGTGACACCGACGTGGTCGACGAGAAACTCCGACAGCGGAACCGTGATTGCAGCGATCTTGTTGTAGTCCCCGCTGCTCCAGACTTTCTGCTGCTTGTCACGGAGCTCTGTGGGGATGGAGGTCTGAGTCATGGAACTGCCTTTCGTGGTGGTGAATTGGGTGGATTGAACGGATGCGGCCGCCGAGATGTGCTCGCACCGGAGGCCGGCGCGGTTCACCGCCTCCTCGACAACCTCGGCCGACGGCGCCCGAAAGAGGAGCAGGAAGGTCTCGTCCTCGGGGACGAAGATCGAACTGAGGCACCGCACGGCCTGGCCCTCACGGTCCAGATCGGCGGCCGCCCGCTCCGCGCGCTCGGTGTGCAGCCGCGCGGCTTGTGGGTTGTCGTGTCTGAGGTAAACCTCGACGAGGAACTCGGCCATGGCTCCAGATTGCGGGCCGAGGACGGTCGGCCCGAAACTACGGAACACCTGAGGAAATCGACCAGCGGACCCCAGGGGCGGGCCCTACGGCCGTGGGTCCGCGTGCTCGTCGACGAGGTGGGCGAGGAGCTGAACTCGGGAACGAATGCCGAGCTTCGAGTAGGTGTTGCGGAGGTGGAACTCCACTGTGTTCACGGTGACGACGAGCGCCCGAGCGATCTCCTTGTTGGACAGCCCGTCGACTGCCAGTTGTGCCACCCGGCGTTCGGTGGGAGTCAGCCGGCCGCCGGACGTCGGCCGCCCGGTTCCGACCCGTTCCAGCTCCGAGCGTGCGTCCTGCGCCCAGCCCGGCGAAGCCATCGCCTCGAAGCAGGAGACGGCCAGCTCGAGGTGACCCCGCGCGGCACCCCACTTCCTGGCCCGGCGCTGCGCTCGGCCCAGAATCAGCAGTGTCCTGGCGTGGTCGAAGCCCAAGCCCAGTCCCTGGTACGTCGAGGCCGCGTGCTCGAGGGCGGTGGCGGCCTCGTCGCTGTACGCGCTGGCCAAGTCCACGATCGCTGCACATCGTTGTGCTCCCGCACTCGCCCAGGGATGGTTCTGGCTGCGGGCAAGATCGGCCAAGTGGTCGGCCACGTCCCGCGCTTCGTCAGGCGCCTCCGCCTCCACCAATGCCTCGACCAGATCCGGCGCCACCGGGAATGCGCCGGGATCGACGACGCCCTCGCGCAGGGCGTGGTCCCACACCGCACGGAGGTTCGATGCGGCACGCCTGGAAGTCTCGGGCGAGCAGGTCGGCGACTCCCAGGGCCCGCTTCGACTCCAGCCAGTCCCACCGCACTCCGGTGTCCTCGGCGCGCTTCAGGGCCTCCGCGCCCCACCGCCGCGCGTCGTCGGGGTCTCCGCGCCCCGCTGCGAGGAGCGCGCGGCAGCGCTCGTACATCGGCCAGTGCAGCAACTCGCTGTCGGTGGAGGCGGCCCATTCGTCGAGCAGCCGTTGAGCGTTGTCCCAATCTCCGGTCCGGAGCATCAGCTCGCACAGGTGGAGGCGTTGCAGCGCGTACGCCGACGGCTCTGCCCGCTCCTCGGCCAGCACCTGCAGCGAGGTGAGCAGGTCCTTGGCCTGGCCCACCTCTCCCCGCCAGACGTGCTGCTGGCCGGCTACCCGGTCGGGGCTCTGCGCCAGGAAGAAGCGGTCCTCGGACACGAGCTGGTGCCGCTCCGACAGGTCGGTGATCGGGTGCCCACCCAGAGCACGGGTCCAGGACAGCGCGTACAGCGCGAGACGCTGGTGATCGGGTCGGTGGGCCTTGCTGGAGGACAGGGCCTCGGTGGCCCACTCCTCTGCCTGCGCGATGTCGGCGACCTCGATCACCGCCTGGTTGTCGGCCAGGTCGGCGAGCACCGGTGCTCGGAGCTCGTCATCGGTACCGGCCTCCGCCAGCGCCAGTTCCAGGAGCCGTCGGATGTCGCCGTTGTCCTGGATGACCCCGTTGGTCAGCAGCAGGTAGGCGATGACTCGAGGTGCACCCTCGGGCAGGGACTCCACCCGTCCCGAGAGAAGCTCGGTCAGGCGTTGCTTCTCACCGGCGACGCTGAGGCGCTCACCGAGCCCGAGCAGGCGCGCGACGTACATCGCGGAGCCCGTCGGCGTGAGCCTCAGTGAGTGAGTGGCGAGCTCGACCGCCGTTAGGGTCGCGCCGCGCGCTGCTGCGTCCTCGGCGGCCGCGCTCACTCTCGCGGCTAAGCCCTCGTCCTGGGTCTGCGTGGCCAGGGCGAGGTGCAGGGCGCGGCGCCGCTCGTCGGCGACGACCGCGGCGAGCGCGCGATGGAGGTCCTGCCGCTCGATCGCCGTGGACTGCCCCTTCGCCGCCGCGGCAAGCAGTGGATGTGCGGCACGAACCCGATCGCCACCGCCGCGACCACGCCCTCGCGGGTCGCAGCCTGCACGGCTCCAGCGCCGATGAGGTCGTCCACCTCTGCGGCGCTCAGGTCGGAATCGAGCGCGAGCGAAAGCAGTGTCCGACGTACCGAGCCGCTGAGGTCGGCCACTCTCATCCCCAGCAGGTCCTCGACATCGTCCGGCACCGGAACGTCCTCACCCAGCGTGTGGAGGTCCCGACCGACAAGCAGCCTGCCGACCTCGAGGGTGAACAGCGGGTTTCCCAAGGTGGTGTCGTAGACCCGGCGAAGCAGATGGTGTGTCAGTCGGAGCCCGAGCCGTTCGGCGAGGAGGTGTCTCGTGGCTCCGAGGCTCATCGGGCTCACGGAGCAGGCGCTCGGCACGTCCATCCGGAAACGCCTTCTCCAGAGCAGAGACCCGTCCTGGGCGCCTCGCGAACAGAAACGCGATCGACTCTTGATCGATGCGTCGCACGGCGTACGTCAGCGACTCCTCCGAGGCTCTGGTCGAGCCACTGGACGTCGTCGATTGCCACGAGCAGTGGATCTCGGGTCGCGAGCGCGCGTAGCGCGGACAGCACGCTCAGCGCGATCAGGTGCGGCTCCGACGGGCCCGTGGGATCGGCACGGTAGAGCGCGACTTCGAGCGCCGTGCGCTGCGGCGGCGGCAACGACGCAGCTCTTCGGCGGCGACGCCATCGAACAGGTCGATGAGCGCAGCGAAGGGCAGCCCCGTCTCCGCCCGCTTGCCCGCGCCACGAGGACTCGACGGCCCCCCTCGAGCCCAAGCGCGACGCCGCTCTCCCAAAGGCTGGTCTTGCCGACGCCCGGCCCACCCTCGAGCGTCAGCGCTCCGGCATCTTGCGCTACCAGTCGTCCGATGGCGCCGAGCTCAGCGTCCCGAGCGACCAGTCGCCCCGATGTCGGAGCGCCGGTCACGCTGTGCCAGGCCGGTGGGCACCCATGCCGCCCATGATCGCACCCGACGCAGTGGGGTATCGCCGACTCGTCGGAAGTTGCCCGGAGGAGCGAAGCGGGGGAGGGCGGCTTGCGACGTGTCGGCGCACGCGGGCAGGGCCGGCAAGGTCGTACGCCGACCGCCGCGCAGCGAAGGAGCCGACCCGGCCCGCTTTCACACAAAGGAGCGTCAAGCGACGACTGTGAAAACGAGCCGGGTCGGCGACCCCGTCCACGCACGCGTAACCGAAGGCAAGGGCGCACCAGAGAGGGTTGGTCTGAAACCGCAACCCAAGCAGGGCGTGAAGAAGCAACCAGGAAAATACTTCTCCACAACCCCTCGTTTCAGCCTCGATTCCGGGCCGGAATGTCGGTGCCTGCTGGTTGGATTGACTCATGTTGGAGACGATGTTGAACGGCACTCCGGTCGAGGTCACTGAGCCTCGACGCGGAGTGGCTGCTCGCCCTCGCCGCGACGCCGAAGTCCGGGAACGCAGGCCGGCCGAGCCAAGCTCCGGGTCGCGGCCCAGTGGTGTGTGCTGCACCCGGCCACTGCCGAGTCGGGGTTTGTGACCTGGTCCGACACCGGCCTCCCCGGCCTCGACGCGACCGACGAAGCCCTGGGTGGGGAGGGGACGCCGCTGGTGGCGGCGTTCACGCCCGAACCGTTCGCCGCCGCTCTCGGGGTCTCCACCCTGACCGGGCTCCAGTTGTTGGCCGACGCCCTGGACCTCCAACATCGGCTCCCCCGGATCTGGGCGGCCGTCGAAGCGCTGAGGGTGGCGCCGTGGAAGGCCCGCAAGATCGCCCAGGCCACCCACCGTCTCTCCGAAGGCCGCCGCCGCGTCGGTGGACCGGCAGTTGGCGGACCGGATCGGGTCGTGTGGGTGGCGGGCGATCGAGACCGCGGTCGCCCAGGCCATCGCCACCTACGACCCGCACCTGCTGGAGACCCGGGAGAAGCAGGGCCGGGACGCCTGGGGGGTGCGGCTCTTCCACCGCGGGGTCGGCACCGACGGTGGCGACGACTGGGCCGGCACCTCCCATCTGGAGGTCACCGGCGACACCCTCGACCTCACCACGTTTCACGACCTGGTCTGTGAGCAGGCCGCCCAACTGAAGGCCCTGGGTGACACCGACACCCTCGAGGTCCGCAAGGCCAAGGCCGTCGGCGTGATCGCCAACCGCCAAGCCGCCCTCGACCTCGGCACCCTCCTCGGACACGACGACCAGTCATCAGCCAGACCGGCCCAGCCCGTGCCGCCTGGCGGCAAAGACCAAGCTCTACCTCCACCTGTCCCTGAGCGACCTGCTCGGCCCCGAAGCACCGACGAGTAGCGACGGGCCGGGTTCGGGACCGTGGAGAGGTTCGGGCCGGCCACCATCGCCCGGATCAAGGACTGGGCCGGCCGGTCCCGGGTCACCATCCAACCCGTCCTCGACATGGCCCGCACCGACGCGGTCGACGCCCACGACCCGCCCGCCTGGATGCGCGAACTGGTCATCCTCCGCGACCGGCACTGCGTTTTCCCGTGGTGCACCCGGGACGCCAGAGCCTGCGACCTGGACCACATCACCCCCTACGAGGAGAACGGTCCACCCGGGCCAGACCCGGCCCGACGCCCTCGCCGCGCTATGCCGACGACATCACCGCGCGAAGACCTTCCGCCGATGGCGCTACCACCGCACCCCGTCCGGCAACTACCAATGGACCGGACCCCAAGGCCAGACCTACCTGGTCACCCCGACCGGCACCATCCCCATCCCGCCGAACTGAGTCTCGACAAGTGGTTCCTGAGGAGGTTGCGAAGCAACCGTCTCGAAGGGCTCGACCACCGACACGCCCGATCACCCGGCCACCAACCGGGTGATCTGGCGTGCCCGCATGCGGTGCGCGCCAATCCGGCACCGCCGTCCCCCGCGTCTCGAGGAGCGGACGCGTCGTCCCATGCCGAGCCACACATCAGGGCGCAGCACTGCAGACCGGGAATGACGAGGAGTCGACAGCACCACCCGCAGCCGCGGCCACCACACCCGCTTGGCCAGACGGTCCGCGACGGGCTACTCGGGCTCGACGAACTCGACCCTGCTGGCGATCGGCTCCCTGGAGCGTCGAGGTAGGTGAAGCGGATCCGGTCGCCGTCGGCTCCGGCGGGGACCTCGCCGGCGAACGCTCCGTTCTGGACCGGGAAGGTCCGGGTCCAGTTTGGCCCAGCGATTCGACGCGGGCGACGTCAGCGGTCACGGTTATGAAATCGCCGTACACAGCTGCGGGACCGTCGATGGAGGTCTGCCAGTGCACTCCGCGGCGCGGATCCGTCTTCTCCGCGCCGTATCCCCAGAGTGCGCACCCGCCGCCGAAGTCCTCGGGTCTGATGACGGCTCCGGTCATGTCGCGGATGACGCACTGCCCGTTGGTGGTGTCGGCGTACCAGACACGAGCGTGCTTGCCGTTGCTGAGCGGGACGTCTGCGACCTGGCGCTCGCCGTCGGCGCCATCGCCACCGCGTATCTGCTGGAAGCGGTCGGTGACGATCTCGGGGACGAGCCCGGTCGCGTAGGCGGTTCCGCCGGCGACGGAGACGCCGCACAGGCCGAACGCGGCGGCTCGGTTCCACCGGCTCTTGCGGCGGCGCGCTGGAGACGCGAGCACGGAGTTGAGCAGGGTGCGGGAGTGCTCGTCAGTGAGGTGCTCGGCGGGCGGTCGGATTTCGTCGAGGACGTTCAGGCGGTCAGAAAGGTCGAGGCTGCCATGTCATAGGCGGCGTCGCGACCAACGTGCCGCTCAGCGTAGGCTTCGTCGGATGCGCGTGCCAGCACGTTTCGAACTGCTCGGCGTCCACGCGCGCTCCGTTCCTCGTACTCACACTATGGAACGTCCGGGACCGCCCCGTGTGTCACTAACCAAAATCTCTTCGCCTTCGAGATTCGGCGCACGGACATCGAGCGCCTATCGTCGACGCCGGTCGCGAGCCGAAGTCGGTGACCTTCACGACGTCGAGGTCGTGGTAGGTCGGTTCGCCGATCAGCAACCCGGCCACCTTCTGGGCCATCGCGTCGGTCTCGGGAAGCGCCGAGTTGTGGATCGCTGTCTCGTACGACTCGAACTCGTTGATCGTCATGACGTGCGTCGGGTCGTTGCGGTCGAGGAGGACGGTCTCGCGTAGGAGCGTTCGGCGGCCCTCGGTGGCCGCCAACCACTCGTCCTCTATATCGCGCAGGGCTGCTAGATCGGAGCAACGGAAGGAAACGATCTGGATGAAGGTCATCGACTGCTCCTGTGAGGGGTTGGGCACCTCGGCAAGCGTGTCACGCGACTTGCCGATCACCTGACTTGTCGGGCCATTCGACGACGACGACCTTGGTGCCTCTGGCGCCAGTCCGGAAAACCCACCCCCTCGGGGTGGGGTAGCCGCCATGGACCGTGCACATCCCGCTCCTCACCGGCGGGACTGCACGATAGGCGCGGGACCGGAATCTCCATAGCGTTGTGGTCAATCGAAGGCAGCAAGATCAGGGAGACCGGCCATGAGCTACATCATCAGCGACGAGAGCGGTACTGTGCGGCGCTCCCCCTGCGAGACTCCTGGGGTGCGCGCCTCACCGTTGACCACTGGACCGCCCAGGTGGAGCCACTGGCCCGCCCTTCCCGCCGCTACACCGCACCCGGCCAAAAGCCCACCCGTCGGCGTCACCCCTCCCAGCCACCCAGCGTGCCGCGTAAGGAAGTCGCCGGATGAGTGAACACGGACACCAGCACACCGACGAAGAAGCGGCAGCCATGTTCGAGCCGCCAAGCTGGGAGGAGCGGTACGCCGGCGAGGAGAAGATCTGGAGCGGCAACCCCAACCCGCAGCTGGTCGCCGAGGTCTCCGGGCTGACCCCGGGCACCGCGCTCGACGTCGGCTGCGGAGAGGGCGGCGACGTGATCTGGCTGGCCCAGCAGGGCTGGAGGGTCACCGGCGCCGACTTCTCCGCCAACGGCCTGGCCCGTGCCGCCCGGCACGCCGACGAGGCCGGGGTCGCCGACCGCACCGACTGGTGGCAGGTCGACGCCCGGACCTTCGCGGCCGACGGCCGGACCTACGACCTGGTCACCACCCACTACCTGCACCCACCGGACGGCGGGATGGTCGAGGTGACCCGCCGGCTGGCCGACGCCGTCGCGCCCGGCGGGCACCTCCTGGTCGTGGGCCACGCGCCGTCCGGGGTGTTCACCCATCTGACTGCAGCGGAGCACAGAGCGATGTTTCTCGCCGAGGACCTGCTGCCCGGGCTGCCCGACGGCTTCGAAGCCCTCGTAGTCGAGCAGCGGCCCCGGACGATGACCCGAGACGGCGTGACGGTCGACGTCCACGACTCCACGCTGCTCGCCCGGCGCACGACCTAGCGCAGGCGAGCGAAGCGGGGGTGGTTCGTCCGGGTCGGGTTGGTCAAGGTGCAGGAAACAGTCTTGAGTCGAAAGCCTCCACATCGAGGCCGAGGGCATGCGTCTGCGCGTCGACCCAGCCGATGAATCCATCGACCTGCGAATGCGCCGCCATACTCGCCGGGCGCGCGTGGCCACCTGGCGGTCGTACCGCGCGACCTAGCGAGCCCCGAGGACCTCTCGCGGCAATCGAGGCCTAGTTCCGGTCGTCGGGCGTCACGACGGTGCGTGGCCGGGGCGGCGTCGAGCGGTTACGCCGAACCGACAAAGTGATGCCAACGGTGGGAAGGACCTTCGGCCGGAATCGGGAGGAGGCACTGACTCCGCGAACAGCGGGCGCGTGCATCCTCTGAGAGCTGCCGGTTCGCATATCACCAGACCGATCGGCCTTCTGCGGGAGACGAAGTACTTCGCGGCGCAGACCTGCAGGATCTTCGCGTCGGCTCAACCGCGTATGGGACGGCTAGAGACTCAAGACCGTCAGGACGAACTCGTAACTGCCGATGGTCAGACCGGGGCCCGTGTGTCCGACGGACTACGCGACGGCTGATTCGCCTCGCGGCTCGCGGCCGCGCGGCGATGGCTGGAGAGGAATTTCAGAGCTTCCGCCGGAGGTGGACGAGACCGTGGACGCTGAACGAGCATCATGCCGTGGCCCCAGCGAGCCGGTCAGTTCGAGACCCGCGGTGCACTACCAAGACCCTGTCCTGCTAGTGGACATCGTCCTCCTCAGGTCCTCAATTAAACCGAATGCGGCACGCCGCGCCGACAATGGTCGAGACTGCTGCCTCGAGGAGCGATTGCGGCGTTAAAGCCGCCTGCGCGACCAAGGAGTCCTGGCGGTCAGAGGACGATCTCCAGTGGCCGAGCTGCCCGCCGTGGACGTACCCGCAACAGACCGTCGCGGACACGGTCACGGCCGAGGAGGCAGCGCCGCCGGTAGCCCCATCCGGCGGCCACCACCGTCGGCGCAGCAACAACCACGACGCCAGCAATGACCACGACCACCGCACAGCCAATCGCCACACCCGCGGCGACCTTTACGCCCCTGTCCGCTCCGGTCTCGACCCCCTCCTTGTATGTGGCATACGCCTGGTAGGCCTGGTGGTAGGCTCGTATGGGCCTGGGTCATTGGCGCATGCCGCATTCACCGTCGCCGCTGGCCGCGGCGCACGGGCAGTATGGCTCAAGTGCGGGCCGGGATAGGATCGTAGCGAGGGCATGGTGAGGATCAAGACCCCGACGCATTCGATCAGTCGGTTGTTCTCCGATGCTGCTTCACGAGCTCGTGCTCCCGGACTGCATCTCCACCGTCTCGAGGGAAGGGGTCGCTGGGCGACCGAGCAGTCGAATACCTGTTGGTGGAGGAAGATCGGGATGCACATCGCTGCCGAACACGAGGGTGTAGCGCCTTTGAACGGGAGCCTGGGTGAGGCCTGCACCTGCTGGGGCCGCTCCGGAACTAACGAGAGGCCCACTGTGTCGCCAACCTGATCTGCCTCCTAACGGCTTCCTTGGTCCCACCGCCGCCACCACCGTCGCAGCCTTCCTGAACCACTCTTCGAGGGACTCGCGCAACCGCAGCTGCTGCCCACGCATTGCCTTCTGGTGACCTTCCCAAGAGCCGTAGTCGGGGTGCCGCACCGTCCGGTGGTTCTGGTAGAGGCTGCGGCGGTCCGCGAGCAGATCTGCGTTGCGTTCAATGACTCCCCGCTTGATACGCGCGGTTCGCGTGACGGTGAGGTCACCGATCTTGTGCTGCCTCCCGCCGTGCATTTGGCTGAGGATCTCGGCCAGCAGAGCAAGGCACTTGGGATCGAACCCGTCGATCCGCTGCGATGCGGCGATGTCGGCGTCGCTAGCTCGTCGAGCAACAGCGAGTAACCTGCTCTGGGACAGGTAATGGCCCGGGCATCTTCGGCGCGGAGTACGGCGAGTACGTCGGCCAATGCCGAGTCGACACCCAGCGGTATCTCGCGAATCCTTCGCTCTTGAATTACAGCGGAAGGGAAGTCGGAGGCTCGATGGTGTGGATGTGGGCGGTCCACCCAGACGTCACCGGGGTGCGCATCACCACGTCTGCCGATGTCGAGGATCTGCCGGTCTACCCGGTGGACGGTGCTGGCTACGCCTGTTCGAGGTACCCAGCGATATCGAGACGTACACGGCCGAACTGCTGATCAAGGCGACGTCGTTCCAGGTTCAGCAGAGGTCCACAACAAGACTCAACTTACTGCTAGCACGGCGTACGACCTAGCGCGGCGTACGACTCACGCGTCACCGGCACGCGCTGACGTGCCTGTGCGCGGAAGAGCACCACGCTGACGGCCATGATCCACAGCGGAGTCAGCAGGAATGCGACGATTCCGGCGGGCGTCAGGAACGCAGTCCCGAGGATCACTGCGGCCCAGCACAGCACTCGGAAGGTGCCCGATTGCAGTCCGCCGATGCCGGCCGCCAGCAACATCACCGCGAATCCCGCGGTGATCGGGAGCCAGGCCGACTGCACGAGGTGGTCGAGCGTGACGACCGCGTCGGCCGACGCCGCATCGGCTGCGCGAGATGCGGCGAGGGTGGCCCAGGCGGAGACGCTCAGTCCGCCGGCCGCGACCACGGCGCCGGCAAAGCTGACGACGGACGCGGAAGCCTCGGCAGGTTCACGTGACCGGAGCGCGCCGCGGAGGCTGGCCGCGAACACCAGGAGGAACAGGAGCGCGGCAGCAGACAAGGATGCAACGAGAAGTCGAGAGTCGGCGCGGTCCGACCAGTGGGCCAGGACAGCGGCTGGCGCGGCGTTGGCATCCAGCTCCTCGCCCTCGAAGGAGATGACGCTGATCATCAGCGCCACAAAGGCGATCCCGGACAGCGGCGTGAGCCGGATGATCTTGTTGCTCGTCGTCATGGCGGCGCTTCCTCTCGTGACTTCGGTGACCTCGGTAGTTCGGCGGTCGGCTCGATCATGGGTGTCCCTGGTTCCCGGGTCACAGAGGCAGGCGTCCCGCCGGGACAGGAAGTTGTCTGCTGAACCGCGACGCGGCCACCGTTTTGCCGCACCATGAGTCATGGCCCGGATCCGCTGGCTGACCGTCTCGGCTGCGATCACCGCTGCGCTCGTCACGATGGCGGGCGATGTTCTCGGTCGAGCCGCTGCTCCGGCTGAGGTGTCCTGGCTGGTGGTCGTGGTGCAGACGTGTGCGATCTGGATGACCGCCGCTGTGGGGCTCGTCATCGGCGTACGACGCCCGGGGCACCTGATCGGTCTGCTCCTTGGGGCACCGCACTGGTGTTCGCGATCACCGCCGGGGCCGAGGGTTACGGCAGGTACGTCGTGCTGGCCGGCCACGACTCGATGCCGGCCGGGCCATGGGCCGTTCTGCTGGCCAAGCGAGCTGGCCGCTGGTGTTCGCCGGCGCGACCGCGATCGCTCTGGTCTTTCCCGACGGGACTCTTCCGTCTCGGCGCTGGAGAGTCGCGGCGTGGACGACGGGGGTGTCGATCGCCGGGGTCCTGATCCTGTCGCTGTTCAGCCCTGAGCCGTTCGATCGGCCTTTCCAGGACGTCGCCAATCCACTTCCGGCGCGCCCGGACCTGCTGGCTCCGCTCGAACTGCTCTTCCTGGCTGGGATGTTCGCCAGCCTCGTTGCCGGCGTACTGGCCATCCGAAGCCGATACCGCACCTCCCAAGGTCTCGAGCGCCAGCAGATCCTCTGGCTGGCCAGCAGCAGCTGGCTCATCCCGCTGACCCTGCTGGTGTGCATCATCGACCTGGTCGTTCCCGGTGAGCTCGATCCGCTCGTGTTCGCGCTGGTCCTGACGACCGCGCTGGCCGTCCCGGCCTCGATCGGCATCGCGATCCTCCGTTGGCACCTCTATGACCTCGACCGGGTGGTCAACCGGGCGCTGGTGTACGGCGTACTCACCGGCCTGCGTGGTCGCCATCTGCGCGGCCGTGCTCCTCCTACTCGGGATGATGGTGCGCGATCTTGACTCCTTCGCACTGACGCTCGTGGGCACCGCGGTTGCGGCCGTCGCGGTCAATCCGTTGCGGCTGGTCCTCCAGCGAGCCGTCGACCGCCTCATGTACGGCGATCGGCGCGATCCGTATGCCGGCCTGACCCGGCTCGCGGAACGCCTGGAAGCCACGATCGCCCCGCACATGGCGCTGCGCACGATCGTGGACACAGTGGCGGAGTCATTGAAGGTGCCGTTCGTCGCCGTCGACCTGGTGCAGCCGGGGCTCGTCAAACGCATGGCAGCCCACGGCGCACCCGGTGGCGGTGACGCGTTGACGGTGCCACTCGCCTTCCAGGGAGAACCGGTCGGCCACCTGGTGGTCGAGAATCGCGGTGCCATGAGCCGTTCAACTCGGCCGACCGCCATCTGCTCGACCAGCTGGCACGTCACGCAGGTCCGGTCGTGCATGCGATCCGTCTCACGGCCGACCTGCAGCGGTCCCGCGAACGGCTTGTGCGCGCCCAGGAGGAGGAGCGTCGGCGGATCCGTCGCGACCTCCACGACGGCCTCGGACCCGCGCTCGCCACCGCGGTGTTCCAGGTGGACGACGCCCGGGACGTTGTCGGCTCCGATCCGGCTCAAGCAGACCGGCAGCTGGAGGTCTTGAGGCAGACGCTCAAGGATGCCGTGGCAGACATCCGCCGACTCGTCTACGCGCTGAGGCCCCTGCGTTGGACGAGCTTGGTCTCGCGCCCGCCCTGGCCGAGGAGGTGGCCCGGTTCAACGCACACGGTTCCGGACCGCGGATCACGCTCGATCTGACGGAAGAGCTGCCGGCGCTTCCCGCCGCGATCGAGGTCGCGGCGTACCGGATCGCCATGGAGGCGGTGACAAACGCGGTGCGCCACTCCGGCGCAGGGACTTGCTCGCTGAGCCTCGGGATCAACGGTGGCCTCGAGCTGGAGATCGTGGATGACGGCGTGGGGCTCGGGTCGGGCTCGTCGGAGTCGGGGGTCGGGATCACGTCGATGAGGGAACGGACCAGCGAGCTCGGCGGCGCGTTCCGCGTGGACAGCGTGCGCGGCGGCGGGACGCTGGTCCACGTGATGTTGCCGCTGGACCTCGCATGAGCGACCGGACCTGGCGCGTGCTCGTCGCCGACGACCATCCGGTGTTCCGAAGCGGCCTGCGCGCGATCGTCGACGCTAGTGAGGACATGACCGTGGTGGCCGAGGCCGTGAACGGTGCGGAGGCCGTGGAGCTGGCGACCGTGCACCAGCCCGACCTGATCCTGATGGACCTGCACATGCCTGTCCTCGGCGGCATCGAGGCGACCCGCAAGATACTCAGCCAGTCGCCGGACGTGCGAGTCCTTGTGCTCACCATGATCGAACGCGACGACGCCGTGATGGCGGCGATGCGCGCAGGCGCGCGTGGCTATCTGGTCAAGGGATCGGACCGGGACGAGGTCCTTCGCGGGATCCGTGCCGTGGCCGCGGGAGATGCGATCTTCTCGTCGGGAGTCGCCGATCGCCTGGCTGTGTTGCTTGCGGACCAGCCGGTGGCACCCCGTGCCTTCCCCAACCTGACCGAGCGGGAGCGACAGGTCCTCGAGCAGGTGGCGCGCGGACTCACGAACTCCGAGATCGCATCCGAGCTCGGCATCAGCCTGAAGACAGTTCGCAACAACGTCTCGAACATCTTCACCAAGCTCGAGGTCTCGGGGCGAGCCCAGGCCGTCGTCAGGGCCAGGGACGCTGGCATGGTCCGGCCCTGATCCGCGCCTAGTCCTCGAGGGACTCGCCGCAGGCCGCGTCGACCAGTGCGACGTTGCTGGCCAGCGGGGCCGGTAGGTCGGCGCCCGTTGGTCCGTCGTTGCCTGCTTCCGTATCGCAGCGGCCGCTGAGGCGGTGTTCTCCCACTTGTAGCTCAACCCCAGCCGGACAACGAGGTCGGCGGTGAACAGCCACACCGCGTCGGCCTGCTTGACGGTCGGCACACCGCCGCAGGTCCTGGAGTCGACTGCAGCCGACCGCGTTCCGGTAGCTGCCCGGTGCGAACGGTTCCGTGTCGACGCTGACCAGGTCGCCGTACTTGAGCGCGACGTTCTGACCGGCGTCGAGGCTGAGATCGCCGATCAGCTCCGAACCGGTTGCTTCGTCATAGATGAAGACATAGGACAACGCCTCTCCCGCGAACTCGGCCCCGAGGTAGTAGACGGGCCTCTTCGTGCTGGCCGCGACCTTGAGCAGCTCGGCCTCCGGGCTGAGCCCACTCTTCTTGTCCGGCTAGGGTTTTCCTTTTCCAGTCGCCTTGACCACATGTACGTCGGCACCCTCGGGCGGCGTCGTGGAGAACGTGGACGCGTCGACCTCCGGGTCGACGATTACCTCCTCAGCCTTGTAGCCGTTGTACTTCAGCAGCACTCCGGCGGCCTCGTCGAGCCAGACCTCATCCGGTCGGGGCCAGGACGGGTCGCCCTCGTCCGAGCTGCACGCGTACCCGACCGCGTTCCGGCCCGCGATGGTCCGGGTGCTGCTCCTTCGGGCGTCTCCACACACTCGGCGAAACAGCGCGGTTTCCGGCTGGAACTGGATTGTCAGCGCGTCGAACTCTTCGGGGTGCTCGTCGACTGCCTCCATCACCGTGTACGGCGGGTTGGGCCGGTCCTCGTACATGAGGGCGCGGTTGCCGTCCTGGATCACCACGAACGTCTCCTCGGCGGGGGCGTCGGGGTAGTAGAAGTGCGCCGACGTGATCCGGGAACGCCCGGTGCCGTCGGTGATGGCATCGGCCTCGACCCGGTCTCCGCCGTTCTCGATGCCGCCGTCGCGCACCGCGACGTACCTGACCTGGATGAGGCCGCTGAAGTCCTTGGCGGGGACGTCGCCGTCGCCCTCGTGGCCGTTGTCGTCACTGCCGCCCCCGTCGGCACAGCCCGCGCACAGCATGGCCGTGACGAGGCCGAGGGCCATCAGCCACGTGACGATCCGGTGTTTCGTGCGGTGTCCACGGACATGCTGCCGTCCTCCAGCCGGGAATGGCTTGTGCTGGAGGGAGCCCGAGTGGCCGCCGCGGCAGACTGCAGAACAAACCCTGCGCTCTTCAGCATGCGCCGGAAAGTGGGGCCGGTCAACGGGCGGTGTAGGTCAGCCGACAGGGGTGAGCAGGGCCGAGCCGGTGGACTCGATCACCGCAGTCTGCGGGACGCCGGGGACGGTCAGGGGCAGGTCGAGGGGTGCGCTGACCTGGACGACACCTGGTTGTCACTGATCTCGGGGTCCCAGCGGAGCCCGGGGAAGCGTGCGTAGGCGCCGGTGTCGCTCAGGTAGTCGCGGACGCGTTGGCGGGCCAGGTCGGGGTCGAGGTCAGGCGTCTGGCCGAGACCCTGCTGGTAGATCAGCTCCTCGTTGAGGGCTTCGGCTCCGGCGAGTGCGGCGCCATCGGCCACCGTGTCCAGGCCGGAGTGCTGAAGATAGGCCGCGGACGCGTCGGTGACGGCTGCGATCGCCAGCATGATCACCAGCGCGAAGCCGACGATCATCACCGACATCTGGCCGCGCTGGTCCCGCACCTCATTCACCGACACTCATCCGGCACCTCATCCATCGGGAGCCTCGAGGTAGGTGCCGTAGGGCACTCGTTGGGTGGAGTCGAGACGGAAGCTCGGCTTGTTGCCTCCGAGCGAGTCGGGCAGCAGCGGCAGGTCGACACTCGTCCTGATGCTGGACGGTGACGGTGGAACCCGGCTGCAGGCAGGCCGGCGCGCAGGTGATCTGCAGGTCGAAATGGTGGCCGTCCAGTCCCTGATCCTGCAGGGCGGTGCGCACCGCGGCGCGCGCACGCGCCTCGCCCTCCGCCGCGGTCGGGGCCAACGAGAACGCGCGGGCCGCTGACCGGCTGGCGGTGCTGACGCCGTACGACGCTCGCTGGACCTCGAAAACCGACACCACGATGTAGATCAACGGGACCAGCAGCAGGATGCCGAGCCAGGTGAACTCGACCAGAGCGGTGCCGCGCTCCTGGCGACGCTTCATCGACGGCGCCTCATCGATCGGTCGTCTCCCGGATCGCGTGCCCCGCGACCTCGACGTGAAGATTGGGTCCCCACAACCCCAACGGAGGCACATCGGCCTCGACGGTGACCACCACCGTCTCGGCCCCGTCGACCATCTCCACTCGCGCGCCGACGTCACCGGCGAATCGTCCGGACAGCGTGTCACGGACCTGCTGGCGGGTGCGGGCAGCGCCGTTCGCCGGGAGTGTGGTCGATGGTCGCTCCGTAGCGAGCACCCTCGGCGGCCGCCGCGGTCAAGGTGTTCCGTACGTGCAGCACCAGCGCCACCTGCAAGATCCCCAGGACCAGGGGGACCAGGATGACCATCACGAGCACGAAGTCCACGACAGCGGACCCCTGGTCGCAGCGGCGGCGAGGCCGGTGCATCAGCCGGTGATGCCGTTCAACGCATCGGAGACCAGGGACTTCAGCTGGGTCTTCGCCAGCGTGTAGATCATCGTGACGAGGCCGGCAGTCATCACCGTGATCAGTACCCACCCCGGCACGTCTCCGCGTTCGTCACGCGAAGGCGGGATCGTGAGTGCGACGTAGAGCCGCGTCAGCAGGTGGTTGATCTGTTCCATGGGTATTCCTCTTCTCCTGGGTCAAGGGGCTGGTCACGGGGTGGTCAGGCTGAGTCCGATCAGACCCGGCCAGAAGGCGAACATGACGGTGATGGGCAGCACGAGGAAGACGACCGGCACCATCATGAAGACCTCCTTGCGAGCGGCGGTCTCGATGAGCTCGCGTCGGCCGGCTTCGCGCACGTCGGCGGCCTGTGCGTGCAGTACGTCGGCCAGCGGGGTGCCGCGTTCGACGGCAACCGCGATCCCCTCTGCGAACCGAGCCACCAACGGGAGGCCGGTGCGGGCGGCCAGGGCGTCGAAGGCCTGCCCCACCGGCACGCCCGTGCGGATCTCGGCGAGCACCCGCGACAGGTCGGCAGACAGCTCTCCGCGGCTGCGTTCCACCACTCGGGTCAGCGCCCCCACCGGGCTCTCCCCCGCTGCGACCGAGAGAGCGAGCAGCTCGGCGACGGTCGGGAACTCGGTGAGGATCTTCCGCTCCCGATCGACCGCTTGGGAGGTCAGCCGGTTCTCCCGCAGGAGAACTCCAGCCGCGAACGCGATGCCGCACAGCACCAGGTTGGTCAGGGCACCGCTCGGGTTGGACAGGGTCTGGAGCACGCCGTAGACCGCAAGGACAGCGAACCCGCCCAGGCCCCACTGCACCTGCTCGATCCTGAACTCATGCACGGTCTTGTCGATGCCCGCCCGCTCCAGGCGCCGTCGTACGGAATGGGCGCCGCCGAGAATCCGTTCGACGGTGTCCGCCGCCGACCTGAGGGCCGGCCCGAACACCGAGGAGACCGTCGAGGTCCGGGTGGTGCCGGAGACGGCCGTCGCCTGGGCCGTGGTCTGGGTGAGGTCGCGGAGGTAGGGCAGCACCCGCGTCGCCAGCTGCGGCTTCCTGATGGTCAGGACCCGGGCCGCGATCAGGAGCAGGCCGGCAGCCGCGCACGCTCCGAGGAGCGCGCCCCACATGGTCGCGCTCACGAGAGGATCCGTTTCTCGGTCGGGAGCCGACCGATGCGCATCATCAGCCGATACGCCACGAAGCAGGCGCCGGCGCCGAACGCCAGCAGGATGACTCCGGCCGGCGACGAGTAGCGCTCGATGACCTCGCTCTGGAAGCACATCATCAGCAGCACCAGCCAGGGAGCCGCGACCGCCAGCCTGGCGCCGTTCACGGTCCAGGCCTGCCTGGACTCGAGCTCGGAACGGGTGCGGGCGTCGTCGCGCAGGTAGCCGGAGAGGTTGCGCAGGAGTCGACCCAGGTCGCCGCCGCCGACCTCGCGGGCGATCCGGAGCCCTTCCACCACCCGGTCCCCTACCGGGTCGGCGAGCCGCTCCTTCAGCCGGTCGAGGCAGTCGCTGAAACGCCCGGTCACCTGATAGTCGAGCCCGAACTGGACGAACGCGTCGCGCAGCGGCTCCGGGCCACGGACGCCGAGCCCGGTGAGCCCCTCGGGCAGCGACAGTCCGGCCCGCACGGCCGACGCCAGGTTGTCCACAGCCTCGGGCCAGACTTCGGCGAACTCGCGCTGCCGGGTGCGGGCTCGGCCAGACACCACCGCCACCGGCAGATAGCCGGCGATGATCCCGAACGCGAAGGACACGGGCACCGTGTGCGAGAGGACCTGGATGAAGGCGAACGTGAAGGTTCCGCAGATCACACACAGAACCCAGAAGCTTGTCGCGCTCACGTTGGCGATGCCCGCGCGGGCCAGCAGTTCCGCCGTCCGGCTGGTCCTGGTCGTCGCCCGCCTGGGCCGGTTCGGAACGAAGAACGCCGACCAGATGAGCATCAACCCGATGCCCACCCCGAGTCCGATCAGCGCGCCCATCAGCGGTTCTCGTTGAGGATCCGGTGGACGTCGACCCCGATCCGGTCGTATCGATCGGTTCGCGGGGGAATGCCGCTGTGTCGCTTCAGGTCGCCGCCGGTGCGCACGAAGATGGGTTCGGCCTCGATGATGTCGTTCTCCACACGACCCGGTACGGCGACGATCTCGTTGACCCGGCGTACGCCCGAGGTGTCGATGCCGAGGTGGATCACGAGGTCGACGGACGCGGCAACCGTGGGCACGACGAACCGTGCCGAGATGTTCTCGCCCGCCAACGTTGTATAGGGAGAGCGCAAGGCTGTGCGAACAAGCCACGCTCATATGGAACCTACGCCGCGGCCACCATGAGCTCACAGTCGACTCCGCGCAGCCATCCGGATGGCCACCGCATTCGATGAGCGCATGCCCACCATCGGAACGACACCCCCGTGCCTCCTCGACATGGCCTGAGATCGAAACAGCGCAACAGCCCGGCATGGACCAGGTGTGTGACCCGATGAGTCGAGTCGGGTTGCGGACCTACAACCGAGGCGGGAGGGTGGAGGGTCGGGATGGGGTTCCTCGGGGAAGGCGGGCAGTGATGGCGAACTTCGTAAAGTACGTGTTGGAAGACGGTAGCGAGGTGATTTCCCAGAGCGCAGAGAGCGACCTCGTCTCTCTACGGGGTGGCAGCGGCGCCTCGAGAGTCGCTGAGGGGGGGCAGGCTGGGCGGACGCCTTCTCGCAGTTGCAGCCGCAGCGGGTGAGGTGTCGAGCACCTTGCGTGAGCGGCTTGATCCGGCCGAGGTGACGCTCGAGTTCGGCGTCAAGGTCGCGGGCGAGGTCAACTCGGTGGTTCTTTGCGAAGAACCAGGCAGAGGCCACGATCAATGTCACAATGCGGTGGGCCAACCCGAGCAGCGCGAAACCCGGCGAATGACCGGTTTTGCCGCGGTGGCTCGAGCCAGCGCGATCGTGCGGGTGGACGGCGCCCGAGCGGGTTCTGCGGTCCTCGTCGATGACCGACACCTGCTAACCGCGGCACACGTACTGGGCGCGAGCCGTGCCGACGAGAACGGCCTCGGCGGCGCCGGGCGACTTGGGTCGTGTTCTCGCCCCTCGGGCCAACGGGGCTGGCGCCGGAGCATCTGATCCTGCCGGTGACCCGGCTGACGCTCGGTCCCGAGGCCGATGCGCTGGACGTGGCTGTGCTCGCGTTGACTGGCGCGCCGCCGGAATGGCTGCCCGCGCCTGTGGAGGTGTCAGCAAGGCGGCGGGTGCCCGAGCGAGTCGAGCTTTTCGGGTTTCCAGTTGAGGATGAGACGCAGCGCGGGGTCTGGCGCGCATTCAGGGTCGCTGGGCACGTGGGTGGCGGTCGGGTGCAGTTGGATTGGGAGGGTGACCGGGGCGGTCGGTTGGGCCACAGCGGCGGGCCCGTCATCGATCCCGCGTCGGGTGTCCTCGTTGGCGTGCTGACCGAGGGCGCCGACGCATTGTTACTCGAACGGTTCGTCACGGTTGCGGGGATCGCTGAGGTCGGAACGGGCTGCCTCGACGGTCGTCGTTCGCCGGCGGCGCGCGGCGTAGTGATGTCGAGAGACGTGCCCGCGGGGTGCGCAGCGGCGTGCGCGAGGAGGACCTGTTCCGCGGTCGCTCCGCGGCTCTGACCGCGGTGCGGCAGTGGTTGACCGGGCCTGTTTTCCCCGGCCGCCCTCTGGTGGTGACCGGCCAGTGGGGAGCGGGGAAGTCGGCCGTCGTCGCGCGAGTGGTTGTGGGGCTGGAGGCCGAGTCACATTGGAGCGGCCTTTTCTTCCATGCCGAGTCGGCCACTCATGAGGACCTGCTGAGGGCTCTGTCGGACCTGGTTGATGCAGACCGTCGTCGTGATTCAGCCTCAGCCCTGGAACTTCTGGTCGATGTCGAGGCCGCTGGGGTCGAGCGCCCGTGGCTTCTAGTTGTCGACGCGCTCGACGAGGCCGGCACCAGCGCCGACCGAGAGGCCATCGCTCGTTCCTTGCGTGATATCGCCGAAATAGCAAACTTCCGCGTCGTGGTGTCCAGCCGGCCCCGCGCTTCCGGTGACCGGTTCGCTCCGGACTCGCTGTTCACCTGGCTGGGGATCGATGGCGTCGACGATCCGGCCCTCATCGACCTCGACTCCGACGCGTACTTCGACCCGGCTGAGCTCGAGGACTTTGCCGAAGCGTTGCTGGTCCAGGCTGGCCTGGCGGAGCCAGCACCTGCTCGTGGGGCGTGGAAGGCATACCGGGCGGATGGCGACCTGCTTCGTCGGACGGCTCACGCTCTCGCGGAGAAGGCACAGCGCAATTATCTGGTCGCCGCTCTCGCTGCGGAGCCGCTTTCCCGCCAGCTGGATCCAGTCGACCCGGCTGCTCGCGGCTTCGAGGAGAAGCAGATTCCCGCCCGGATTTCGGATGCTCTCAGGTGGTATTTTCCCTTGCGCGAGAAACGGCGTGGTGCGCGGCAGCGCGGCCTGTTGGAGGCGCTTGCCTACGCGCGCGGCCGTGGCGTTCCTGAGCAGCTGTGGCTTCGCTTCGCCAGGGCTCTTGGGTACGAGAACGCTACTGTCGCGGATCTCGACGAGCTCCATCGCTCGGCCGCTGCCGATCTGCTGCGGCTTTCGGAGGGAGATCCGTCCGGCTCCATGACGGCCCTGTCGCATCCCGCATTGCGGGACGCGCTGCTGGATGGCAGACGAGACCGCCTTGGCGACGAACAGTTGATACTGGGATTGTTGTGGGCCGAGGAGGCATCGGTTGGCTGGGCGAGTTTGCAGTCGTATTGGCGACTGCACGCCGCCGCCCATGCTGCTGCCGCCGGCGGATACGAGCCGCTCGATCGCCTCGTGACCGCAGCCGGGTTTCTCGCCGTGGCTGACCTGCCTCGATTGATGTCCAGGCTCGGAACGCGTGAGGGCGCCGCGCCCGCCATGTGGCGGGTGCTCGAACGCGCCGGCCAGCGTGCCGATCCGCTTCCTCCGGGCCGTCGGCTCGGCTTGTTGGCGGTCACCGCCGCGCATCTGGGGCTGAACGCCGAGATGGCGGACCTAGTCGATGCCAGGGGGCCGGCGGGTCCGGCGCCCGTGTGGGCTCATCGGCTCGCCGCCTTCCCACATCAAGACCTAGGAGGACACGAGGACTACGTAACCTCGTTGGCAATTGGCCACATCGCGGGCAAGGACGTGATCGTGTCGGGTGGGGTAGATGGGACCGTCCGAATCTGGGACGGCCGCACCGGCCGACAGGTCGGAAGGGAGCTGTGGGGCGTCGAGTACGGGGTCCTGTCGGTCGGTATCATTCACACCGGCACCCGCGACCTAGTCGTGGTGGCTAACGGTGACGGCCTTCTCGCCGCGTGCGACCCGTCAACCTGGGAGGTGGTCTGGCGTGTGCGTCCGCATGAGTCACTTCTCCGGGCGGCTGTGGTGGGAAGGCTCGGTGGCCGGGAGGTCGTCGTCTCGACGGCTGGCCTGGATATTCGAGCCGGGACGCCTCTACCGGAGAGCAAGTCGGACAGGACATGTCCGGCCACGCCGGCCCGGTGTCCGCCATAGCGGTCGGCCAGGTCGGAAGCCGCGACCTGGTGGTGTCCGCAGGCGAGGACGGCATCGTTCGGGCCTGGGACGCCTCTACCGGAGAGCAAGTCGGACAGGACATGTCCGGCCACGCCGGCCCGGTGTCCGCCATAGCGGTCGGCCAGGTCGGAAGCCGCGACCTGGTGGTGTCCGCAGGCGAGGACGGCATCGTTCGGGCCTGGGACGCCTCTACCGGAGAGCAAGTCGGACGGGACATGTCCGGCCACGCCGGCCCGGTGTCCGCCATAGCGGTCGGCCAGGTCGGAAGCCGCGACCTGGTGGTGTCCGGAGGTGCGGACGGGACAGTGCGCTGTTGGGAACCCGATGGCTCGGGCATGGTGGCGAGCGAGACGCGGACCGAGCATGACGGACGTGTCACCTGCGTGGCTGCTGGGCGGGTTGGTGACCGCAACGTATTGGTCTCCGGTGGTCAGGATTCGGTCGTGCGGGTGTGGAATGTGTCCGCAGGTAATTCCATCGGAGACACGTTGGTCGGCCACGACGATGTGGTGAGTGCATTGGCCGTGGGACCTCTCGGCAGCCGTGTCGTGATTGCGTCCGCGGGCAAGCATGGATCGATTCGTCTGGGACGCGGAGTCCGGCCGCCCAACCGGATGTTTGCCGTCGAGGAATTCCGGATGGGTGGGCTCGGTGGCGGTCGGACGACACGGGGGCCGGGACGTCGTCGTCGCGGGCGGTTGGTTCGGCATAGGTATCTGGGAGGCCGAGTCCGGAAGACAGGTGGGCAAGTTCGCCGAGGAGGACCGACCGGTGTCCGCCATTTCGATCGGGCGAGTGGCCTTGCGCGATACCAAGGGGCCCAGGTCAGGAGCACCCGCAGACGTGATCGTGGCAGGCGGGATGGACGGCACGCTGCAGGCGTGGGACCCGACGCACGGACACCCGATTGGTGAACCGGTGCTCGCGCATCGTGAGCCAGTTACCGGACTCGCCCTGGGTGTTGCTGGTGACCTCGACGTACTCATCAGCGGTGGTCAGGACGGGCTGGTCTGGGTCCTAGACCCTGTCACATGGGAGCCAGTCGCCGGTGACTCCGTTCAGGAGTACCACGACAGGGTCCAAGCAGTCGCGGTGGGACCTCTTGGCGATCAGGTCGTGGTCGTGGTCGGCAGCATGGACGGAAGAATCCGGGTGCGAGAGATCCATTCGTGGGAGCGAGTCTCCGACCTCGTGGGTCATCACGGCTCGGTGAATGCGGTAGCCGTTGCTCGGATCCACGCACGGGACGTGGTCGTCTCGGGAGGAGACGACCAGACCGTGCGCCTCTGGGATGTCGCCAGGCGCGTGGAACTGGCGGTGCTCGACCTCCTCGCACCTGTGTCGTCACTTGTGATCGACGAGACGGGACAGCGGCTGTACATCGCAACCGGTCGAGCGGTTGTGACATTTGATCTGACCCGGATCCGTTGGTAGCGGCCGGGTGGTCGGCTATTCCGCGAACAGGTGCCTTGCCTGCTGGAGATCGCCAGCAGAACTGGGAGCCCGGGCGACCCTTGCAGCGAGCTTGAAGGCACTCAAAGCCCCATGTTCTCGCCCGCCAACGTTCATGAGGGAGCGTGCACATCGTCACTCAGGCAGCCCACCAACCTGTCACCCGATCGTATCGAGACCCGACCACGCAATGGCCGTGGTCTGCGCCCTCACGACACGCCGGCCAACGAGGACGTCGTAGACCACGCGCCTTGACTCAACTACGCGCCTCCATCAGTGCCGACCCGTCCCGAATGCGTCGACCAAAGCGGCGGACAGTATCTGAGGGGATCCTGGGCGATCAGGTGACGGCGGATGCCGACGTGCATGGACGGCGCGGAGACCGCTTCCGCAATTCTGCGGAAGGTTACAAAGTCAATGCCGCGGCTTGCAGCGGAGCGTTCGAATGATCGGAGTTGGTCATCCAACAGTTCGGGTCGCGTGACCGGCCCGAGTGACGGGAGGTTTGCGGCCTTATCGCGCTCTCGATCGAGCTCTGACCAGCCGAGAAGGCTGTGGAGGTGCTCCTCTACCTCGCTAAGGCTTTCGGTGTCCATGACGGAGGCCGGTAGAGGAAGCGAGGTCGTGCTGCCTGCATCCACTGCCCACACCGAGGCACTCTCAGGCATCAAGCGAACCCTCAAGCCGCCGCCTCGAATTTCAGCTGTTCCCTCTAGGCCACGCGATGCGGCTACCAAGAGCGCTGTTGCCTCGCTGGGGTGCCACTCCAAGACCTTGAGTGCGAGGTGAGTGTCCGCGTCGCCCAAGGCAAGCGCCTTGGAAGCCCGATGGGCATGAAGGTATGTCTGCACCTGATCGTGGGACAGTTCTCCATCTAATCCGGGCCCTGCAATGAGCAGCGTGACCGAGGTGTCCATCTGTTGGCAGGCTGCAAGAAGCATGGCGTCGCTCACTGGACTGCTGAGATTTGCCTCATGGCCGCGAGCCAGCACATCGCCCCCGACGTCGACTAAGTAGACCGGGAGCATTGACGGCGGCTCCCAAGCAAGCTCACCCAGTTGTTGAGTGAGTCCCTTCACTCCCCCGAACGGATCAAGCAACATGACATGCGACCCCAGCTCTGCGCTAAGTCGCGGCAGCGTTGAGCCGAAAGGATGCCGCGGTCGAGAGGTTGGGAGTACTTCGTGATTGAGATGGCCCACCCGTCTCAGTCCCTCGAAATCCACAGCTGCCCGGGGCCCCGGCACTGGGTCCACCATCAACCGGTCCCAAGCGAGCGTGGCCAGGAGAATCTCGTCGGCAGCTAGACCTAGGGCACCAGCGATACACGACGCGGCGATCACGTCGCCGCCGCCACCCGCAGCCACAAAAAGCGCTCGACCCACGCGGTGAGCCTAGATCAGTTCATGACACACTGGCTGGTGGTATGAGCCGATGATGGTGAGGGACGTCGATGCCAGAGGTTCAGGAAGTACTGCCGAAGTACTTGCAAGTTGCCGCATTCTATCGAGAGCAGATCCTTGGCGGAAGCCTCAAGAGCGGCGACGAACTCCCGTCGGAGCGACAGCTCGCGAGTCTCTGGGGCATTTCGCGACCAACAGCGACTCGAGCGCTAGCGGCACTTCGCAACCAGGGTCTCGCTCAAGCGCGGCAGGGTTCTGGCACCTTTGTGCGCGAACAGACTGTCCTCAATCCCCGAGCACGTGACAGATACATGCGGTCCCGGCAAACTGGACAGATTTACACACCGTCAGAGCGAGCTGAGATTCTCGAGGCTCATAGAGCTCCGCTCCCCAGTTGGGTTGCTGAAGCCCACCGATTGTCCCCCGGGCGTCGCGGAGTGGGCCGTCGACGCCTAACGTTCGAGAACGACGACCCGGTAGAGGTGTCAACTTCATGGTTTACCGATGAAGTCGTCGCGGCGGCGCCCCGGCTGCTCAATCGCACTCGCATTCGCGAGGGAACGGTTGCCTACGTCGAACGGGCGACTGGACGGACTGCCAGTTACGCACGTGACCAGGTCGCAGCGCGGCTCGCAACGGCGCGCGAGCGAAGTGAGCTCCGGCTGAGTTCCACGCGAGCTGCCGTTTTGGTTGTGCATCACAGCGTGTTCGACGCCGACGACGCCGCGATCGAGTGCGTTGAAGGGGTCTACCCGCCGGACCGTTGGACCTTCGACCAGGAGTACCGCGTCCAGTAGAGACCCACAGAAAACTTCTGGTGTCTCTTGTTTTCCAAACTGGCTAATGCCACTATTCACTTAAGTGGCCTTAGCCAGTGGAGCCCGAAGTGATAGATCAACGCATCCCAGACGACGCCCACGCGGCGCGATCACGCCGAGTCCTCAGCCTCGACGCTCCAGCACGCGCTGCGCGGCTTCCAGCACCGACTACCGCACAGGCGGCGCTTGTGGCTCGACTGTTGGTGCCGGCACGGGCACAAGGCGCTCCTCAGGATCCCCCGCGCGCAAGTTCGGCGGCGTGAAGTGCACCCGCTTGCGTATCTTTCGTCGACACCAGCCGGACCGTCGTCGTGATGACGGTGCACAAGCTCACGGCGGGTGATGGGTACACGTATCTGACTCGGCAGGTGGCGTCGGCCGATGAGCGGCGGCCGCAGGGCCAGGCGCTGAGTGAGTACTACCTGGCGCGGGGGAACCCGCCCGGGGTGTGGCTCGGCCAGGGTGCCGTCCAGCTCGGCGTCGAGGGGCAGGTGGTGACCGAGGCGCAGATGCGTGCGTTGTTCGGGGAGGGTCGGCACCCGGACCGGGACGCCATGTTGGCGGCTGGTGCGTCGGTGGCGTCGACCCGGCTGGGTGCCGCCTACCCGTCGTATGCGGACCTGGCGCCGTACCCGGTCCGGGTGGCTCGGGCGGTCGAGGACTTCGAGCACCGTTACGGCCGGCCACCGTCGGCGACCGAACGCAACGAGGTTGCGGCGAAGGAGGCCCATCGTGGTCGTCGGGCGGTGGCCGGTTTCGACCTGGTGTTCACCCCGGTCAAGTCCGCCTCGGTGCTGTGGGGTGTGGGCGGTCCGGAGGTTCGCCGGGCGGTGGAGGACGCCCACCACGAGGCGGTGACCTCGGCGATGGGATGGGTCGAACAGCATGCCGCCTATACCCGCACCGGGCATGGTGGCACCGCCCAGGTCGATGCCACCGGGCTGGTGTGCGTGGCGTTCGACCATCGCGAGTCCCGCTGCGGCGACCCGGACCTGCACACCCACGTGGCGGTCGCGAACAAGGTGTGCGGGGTCGACGGGAAGTGGCGTTCGTTGGATGCCCGGAACCTGTACGCGTTGGGGGTGGCCGCCTCGGAGCGGTACAACACCCGGTTCGAGGACGCCATGGCCCGCCGGCTCGGCGTGACGTTCGCCGAGCGTCCCGGCGGCGCTCCCGGTGCTCGTCCGGTCCGCGAGGTCGTCGGGGTTCCGCTGGAGCTGGTGCGGCACTTCTCTCGGCGCCGGGCGGCGATCGAGGACCGGCTGACCCAGCTACGGGCCGACTACCGGGCCAGGCACGGTCGGGAGCCGGACCGGACCACCCAGCTGCAGCTGGCCCAGCAGGCCACCCTGGAAACCCGCGACGGCAAGGGCCCGGGCCGAACCCTGGGCGAGCAGGTCGCCGACTGGACCGACCAGGCCCGCACCGTGATCGGCGCCCGTGCCCTGGACCGGCTGGTCGCCCGCGTCGTCGACCGCCACCACGTCACCAACCAGCCGAACGACCAGACTGGCGACCAGCTGGACGACCAGACCATCCGGAGACTGGCCGCCCGGGTGGTGGGTCGGGTGGCCGAGCAGCGGTCCACGTGGACGGTGTGGAACGTGCACGCCGAGACCGAACGGGTGCTGCGCCCCCTGCGATTCGGCACAACTGAGGCCCGGGAGCGAGTCACTGCGGCTGTGGTCGACGCAGGCGACCGGCCCCGGGCTGGCGATCCGGATCGCCGAACCCGACCTGGTCGCCGAGCCGCCGCAGCTGATCCGGGCAAGTGACGGGCAGAGCGTGTTCGTGCCGCACGGGTCGCAGCGCTACACCACCAGCGAGGTCCTGCTGGCCGAGGACCGGCTGGTCGCCGCCGGCCGCACCCTCGATGGTGTGCACGTGGAGAGGGTTGTCTTGGAGGCGGCTCTGGCGATCCACGAGTCCCGCACCGGGGTGGTCCTCGACCCCGGGCAACGGCGCCTGGTCGAGGCGTTCGCCGGGTCACCGGCCCGGCTGGTCGTCGGGATCGGCCCCGCCGGGGCCGGCAAGACCACCGCGATGCGCGCCTTCGCGTACGCCTGGCACACCGCCAACAACACGCCAACCACGGCGCGCGTCCCCGCGGGTGGGGGGCGGGTGGTGGCGTTGGCGACCAGCTCCAAGGCAGCCCAGGTGCTGGGCGACCGAGCTGGGTGCCCGGGCGGAGAACCTGCACAAGTTCCTCTACGAGAACACCGCGAACAGACAGGCCCGACGGCCCCGGCCGCCGCGCTGGCCCGGTGGATCCGTGGTTCACGCTGCGCCGCGGGGATGTGGTGCTGGTCGACGAGGCCGGGATGGCCGGCACCCTGCAGCTGGCCAGGCTCCTCGACCTCGCCACCACGGCCGGCGCATCGGTGCGGCTGCTCGGTGACCCGGCCCAGCTGGCCGCCGTCGACGCCGGCGGCGCCCTCGGCCTGTTGGAGCAGGAGGTCGGGGCCGCCTACCTGTCGGACCTGCACCGGTTCACCGACCCCGCCGAGGCGGCCGCCACCCTCGGGCTCCGGCAAGGGGACCCTGCGGCGCTCCGGTTCTACGCCGACCGGGGCCGGATCCAGGCCGGCCCCCGCGACACCATGCTCGCCGCGGCCTACGACGCCTGGGCAACCGACGTGCGCACCGGACGAACCTCGGTGCTGGTCGCCTGCCACCACCGCCGATGTGACCGCGCTCAACGCTCGGGCCCGTGCCGAACGGGTGGCCATCGGGCAGGTCGAACCCGCCGGGGTCGAGCTCCACGACGGCACCCAGGCCGGTGTCGGGGACTGGGTCGTCACCCGGGCCAACGCCCGCACCCTGGGCTACCGGCGCGGCCGACTGGGTGCACAACGGCGACACCTGGCAGGTCGTCCGCCGCCACCGGGACGGGGCGCTGACCGTCCGCCACCTGCACAACCGCGGCAGACTCCGCCTCCCCGCCAGCTACGTGACCGACGTCGGTCGAGCTGGCCTACGCCGCCACCGCCCACCGCGTCCAGGGCATCACCACCGACACCGCCCACGTCCTGGTCACCGGTGAGATGACCCGCGAGGCCCTCTACGTCACCTCCACCCGCGGCCGCGACCACACCAGCTGGTACACCGCCACCGAAACCCCGATCGACATCGACTGCCACACCGAACCCGCGGCACCCCAAACCGCCCGCGAAGTCCTCCAGGGTGTGTTGGCCCGCACCGGTGCCGAACAGTCCGCCACCCACACCCTGCGCACCATCCTCGAGGACGCCGGATCCCTGCGCACGCTGGTCGCCCGCTACGACCACGCCCGCTCGGTCGCCGCCCACGACGCCCTGCGCGTGGCCGTCGACAGCCTGCCCACGAGTGACGCCGCCCGGGTTCTCGCCGACCCGGGCGCACCCCACCTCGCCCGGGTCCTGGCCTCCGCCGCCGGCCACGGGGCAGACCCGGCCCGCCTGCTCGCCGCGGCCTACCAGCTCGAAGACCCCGGATCCCTGCAATCGGTCCGCTCCCCCGCCCTGGTCCTGGCCACCCGGATCCAGGACCACCCCCGCACCCTCGGCATCCCCCACCACCCACCCGACCAACCACCCGACTCTTCGCCGGGCCGGGCTCCGTTGCCGTGGCTGCCCGGACCCGACGTCGGGCACCCCGGCTGGCTGCCCTACCTGACGGCCCGCGCCCAGCTGATCAGCGACCGCGCCCAGGAGCTCGGCTCCCTGCCCGCGGCCTACCGCGAGCAGTACGCCATCACCGATCCAGGCCCGACCGGGCTGGGTGCCGAACCGGAGCCCGACACCCGGCGAGCCGTCGCGTACCGGATCGCCGCCGCCCACCTACCCCCGACGCCGGACCCCGTCACCACGACACGCCAACCCAGACCCTCGGGTGCCCCGACTCCGGCACCCGCTCTTCCTCGTACGCCCATGTCTCAGCAGGCCGGACGCCACCTGAGTCGCTGACCACCCACCACGAACGCAGCACCACACCTCGGGAGGCCCCGTGCTGCAGCATGCCCGCACGCCCGAAACCACACCCACCCACCCGCCGCACCTCCCACAGCCGTCTCTCCACCGGCCCGATCTTCAACGGCCTCTGCCGACCGTGGGGCCGACCTACGGCGAGCTGATGGACCGGGTCCACCTGCAGGTGCGCCACGCCATCACGGTCTCGGCCACCACCCGCCTGCCGGAGATCGCCGGCCCAGAGCTCGTGGGCTACGGACGGTTCCTGCGCACCGCCGGAACGCACCTCGCGGTGCTGACCCAGCTGACCCACCCCCGACCCCACGACCTGCCCCAGCTGGCCGCCCGGCTCTCGGAGATCCCGGTCCGTGCAGCCAACCAGCAGCAGCTGGTCCGATGCGGCCACCACCCTGGGGGCTGCCCACGACCTCCTCGCCACCCACCTCGCCATCCGCTCCGGGATCAACCGGGGCCTCGCCCTGGAGGCACGCACCCCGGACGTCGACGACCTCGTCGCCGGCACCGGCGTCGGCGCAGCGCTGGCGATCCGTCCGGTCTGCCTGCTGCTCGTCGACGGCGCCGACGCCACCCGTCAGCTCATGCACGCCGCCGCCCTGGTCCAGAAACCCCGTCGCGACAAGCCCATCCCGACCGCCCTGTTCCGCGAGGCAACCGAGGCCAACCACAAGATCCTGCTCCACGCCAAAGCCGCCCTGTGGGACCTCGACAACGCACCACCCGCCCACCACGCCCATCCCGGATCGAGCCTGGCCCACCTCCGGCCGGCCGTGTCCCTGCCCCTGTCCGTGTCCGTGTCCGTGTCCACCAGCGGACCCCACGCCGGCTTCCCCTCGGCCCTGACCGCACTGCGGGTGTTGCGCCAGCTGTCGTACAACCAAGCCCACGGGAGCACTCCCGCCAGCCCCGGCAGCCTCCGCGACCTCGCCCACCTTGCGGCCGCCGTCACCGACCCCGACCTGGGCTGGCTCCCCCACCCGACCACCAGCCCCGACACCGGCCCCGACACCGGCCGACCGGCACCGGCCCTGTGACCGAATGGGGCACCGGCCTGGACCGGGTGCGCCGCGCCCACGCCGCCGACCAGCTCGACACCGCCCACGCCGCCTGGAAGCAGGCCGCCCACGATCTGACCCAGACGATCCGGGGCACCACCACCGCGCCACGCGTCTACCAAGCCGCCATCACTCGCCTCCTCAACGACCCGGCCACCTTGTCGCCCGCCGTGCGGCTCGCCGTCATCGCCAGCCTCCCGCGGCTGGGACACGACGCCGCCCGGACCCTGCGGCATCTGCACGAAGCCAACGCCCTGCACAGTCCCCGACGCGAACCAGCAGCACTCCGGGTGACCTGGCGGCCCATCGACCACGCCCACGCCCACCGACTGGTGCAGCGGTTCGACACGGCGGCCGACGTCACCCGACCGGCCGTGGCCAGCCTGCGCCCCCTGGTCGACGTCCAGGTCCCCCACCTCGATGCAGCAGCCGCCACCCCCGTTGCTCCCCAGACGCCGCGGCGTGAGCTGCACCGATCCCGCGCGGTCCAGCGATGACCGCAATCCACCCGAATCCATCAGGCACTCGACGGGTACTGCTCGAAGCCAACGAAGAAGCAGCGAGCTACTATCGCGCGTCGTTGCTCGCAGAAGTCGGCGCCGGGCCACGGCGCTACCTCACCGACCGCGGCCTCGGGACAGCCCTCCTCCAGGACGACACGTCCTGGACCGTGGGCTACGCCCCCGCCGGCTGGACCCACCTGCGCGACCACCTGCGCCACCTCGGGTTCACCGACCAGACCCTCCTCGACACCGGCCTGGTCAGCATCACCCGCGACGGCAGAGTGATCGACCGGTTCCGCGACCGCCTCACCTTCGGGATCCGGGATCTCCAAGGAGGCCTGCTCGGATTCACCGCCCGCGCCGCACCCCAGGTCCCCGACACCGTGCCCAAATACCTCAACACCCCCCGCACCCTGCTCTACGACAAGAGCCGCAGCCTGTTCGGCCTCGGAGAACAAACCCCCCACCTCCGGCACGGCGCAACACCCGTCCTCGTCGAGGGCCCCCTCGACGCCATCGCCATCGACCTCACCAACACCGACCTACGCCAGGGCGGACCGACCACCCGGTCTGGCGCCGGTCAGTCCCTGCGGCACCGCCCTCACCGACCACCAGGCCCGACTCCTCAGCGCCCTCAACAACCGCCGCATCATCGTCGCGTTCGACCGCGACGGCCCCGGAGCCCGGGCCACCGCACACGCCTACTACGCCCTTCGTGACCGCTTCGGATCCCTCAAGACCGCACAGTTGCCACCCGGGTCGGACCCCGCCGACCTGCTCCGGCACACCGGGCCCACCGGCCTTCGAACCCACCTCGCCAACCCAACAGACCTCGCCACCCGGATCGTCGACGACTACCTCGCCACCTGGCCCACCCGAGACGACAACGCAGAAACAAAGATCGCCTGCCTCCGCGGAGCAGCCCGACTCGTCGCCGCCATGACGACCACCGACCTCACCCACCAGGCAGCACGGCTTCCCGGACTGCTGAACCTCAGCCAACAAATCGTCACCCACGAGCTCATCGAAGCCACCCTCCAGCAGACAACGCCTCGAACTCGTCAAACCGTCCACCATCAAGAGCCGGCCATCCGGCAAGGCGGCGCAGCACGAATGGCCTGCCCTACCAGCACACGCCAGCCCTGAACCGCAAACCCTGATCAGCCTGCCAACGGCTCGCCGTCGTTGCCGATCAGCCACTCCAGCCCGCGGCCATTCGAAAGTCGCGAGCGACCGCGGGGCTGATGCGTCTAGCCCAGAAGGACGCAGCGTTGACCCGGGAGGAACATCTGTCCGTGTCGATGCGCGGGGTTCCATTGGCCGCATCAGTCTGCGACCCAACTGTTGACCATGCGCGTCGCGAGGCCAATCGCGTTGGAAGATCCCAGCCGGAAGGCGTCGAGTCGCCGGGCGCAGTCCTCGGCCATCGTTCTCGCCACGTGCTTCGCCGCGTTGCTCGAGCCGCGCCGCATAGCCCCCGCGTCCCGGGAATTTTTCCGGACGGGCGCTGCGGGACGCTCGAACCCGTGCACATGGGCTGGCCTGCGACGTTGTCAGTCATGGTTCCTGCAACGGGATGCCCTCCCCGCCCGAACCTGCCGTCCAGAATGGAACACGTGTTCGGCCGCCCTGTCCACTGCTTCGTACTCCGAATGAGTGCCGACCCACTGGGAGCCGATGCTGGCCAAGCCTGCAGTCACGCTGCCGGCAACCACGGCCCTGTCCGGCGGCACCCTGTACGAGGGTGACATGGGACGGCTACCTTCACTGAACTCGTCAGTCTGTGCCAATGGCCCTGTTCGACGGGCCGGGGCACATGATGGATCAGTGGGCACGTGCCGAGGTCCCTGCCTCCGGCCTCTCGGGATCCGCCCAGCACTGTCCGGCGGCCGCCGGTTCGAGTGGCGCGGTGGTGCGTTCAGGAACATGTTGAGGTGGTCGTGGCAGCGCTATGAGTCGAACCTGTATCCCATCCCGGGTTCGGTGATGATGTGGTGCGGGTGGGAGGGATCGGCTTCCAGCTTTCTGGCGAATCTGGGCCATGTAGACGCGGAGGTAGTTGGTCTCCTTCGCGTACGCCGGTCCCCAGACCTCGGTGAGGAGCTGTTGCCTGCTCACGAGTTTTCCTGTGTTCTTGACCAGGATCTCCAGCAGGTGCCATTCCGTCGGCGTCAGCCGGACCTGACCTGTCTGTGTGGTCACCCGTTTGGCTGCCAGGTCGATCGTGAACCGGCTGGTGCGGATGACCGGCTCGCTCTCGGCCGGTTGGGCCCGCCGCAGGGAAGCACGGATGCGGGCAAGCAACTCGTCCATGCCGAATGGTTTCGTGAGGTAGTCGTCGGCGCCTGCGTCGAGTGCATCCACCTTGTCACTTTGCCCTTCCCGGGCACTGAGCACGACGATGGGTGCCTGGCTCCAGCCGCGCAGACCGCGGATGACCTCCGTGCCGTCCATGTCCGGCAGGCCCAGGTCGAGGATGACCAGGTCGGGCGGATTGCGCGAGGCCAACCTGAGCGCCGTCGTTCCGTCGCCGGCGGTCTCCACGTCGTACTTCCTGGCACGCAGGTTGATGCTCAGCGCTCGCAGGAGCTCCGGCTCATCCTCGACGATCAGGATCCTGGTCATCGGGCCACCGGAATCGACAACGACATGGTCAGTCCACCGCCCTGTGTCTGCGACGGTGTGATCTCCACGTTCATCGGCTCGGTCAGTCCGCGGGCGATGGCGAGCCCCATCCCGAGACCCGCGGCCGGAATCGCGGTCACCGAGTGTCTGGAATGGCTCGAACATCTCCTCCCAGCGTTCCCGCGGCACTCCGGGGCCGTGATCGATGATCTTCAGGATCACTCGGTCGACGCCGGCTCGGGCTGCCTGGATGCGGGTCGGCGCGCCGTCAGGGCTGAAGCGGCGGGCGTTCGCGACGAGGTTCGCAATGACCCTCTCGAGAAGACCTGCGTCGGCCAGGACAGCGGGCAGGTCCTCGGGGACCTCGACCAACTCTTCGCCACCGCCGAGGCTGAGCAGGGCAGCACCCACGACTTCGTCGACCGCAACTGGCGCGGTCCGCACGGATAGGGCCCCAGCTTGGATCCGCGACATCGCCAACAGGTTGGAGATCAGGTCGTTGAGCCGATCCGTCGACTCCTCGATGGTGCGGAGCAACTCGCCCTGCTGCTCGAGCGTCCACGTCAGGTCCGTTTGACGGAGGCTCGAGACCGATGCCTTGATTCCCGCCAGCGGGGTACGCAGGTCGTGGCTGACTGCCGTCAGCAGGGCGGACCGGATCCGGTCGGTCTCTGCGAGCTGGCGGGCGTGGGCTGCCTGCTCACTGAGCCGCTGCTCCGACCAGGCGCGCGCGGCCGCCGTGGCCAGTGTGCGCAGGAGGCGCCGGTCCTCGGCAAAGAGCTCGGGGCCATGGGCGATCAGCGTCAGGTCGTCCGTCGCTGGCACCGTGAGCGTCGGCTCCCCAATCGCGGGGGGACCGAGATGGGCGAGGATCGCTCCGCCCCGACCTGCCTCGACCAGCGCGACTGAGGTCATCCCGAACAATCCCTGCACCTGCTCCGAGCACACCCTCGACGGTGGAGATTCCGGCTTCACCGGAGGTGAGCCGGGAGAGAAGCCGGGCCTCCATCCGGTTCCGCTCTGCGCTGACACGGTTCCTGGCTCCCAGGTCAACGGTCAGGCTGACTAGGGCCGCCACGACCACGAACACGACCAGTTCGATTAGTCGGTCCTGCCCCTGCACCGCAAAGGTGTAGTACGGCGGAGTGAGGAACCAGTTGGCCAGGAGGAAGGACGCGACGGCGGCCAGCAGGGACACGAGCAAGCCGCCGACCACGGCGATCAGCACGACAACCAGCAGGTAGATGAGCAGCACGCTGTCCAGCGACACCTCGTCTCGTACCACGACGAGCATCCCGGTCAGTGTCGGAAGCCCGGCGAGGCAGGCAACGAGCCCGATCAGCCGCCGATTCCGGGACAGCCCACCGACGGACGGTGGAAGGTGATCCGCCGTCGCGGCGCGATCGATCCGGGATGCGGCGAGCCCATCATGCGGTCAGCGTGTCACAACCGGATCGATGTTCTCCGCCGCGGGACTGCCCAGAGCCTCTGCCTCCGATTCGGCCTCCCGCGTGCTCCGCAGAACCGAGCTGCCAAGGCACGTTGGTCACCATCACGCCGGGCTGGAAGAGGAGCCGGGCTTTGAGGCGCAGGGCGCTCTGATTGTGCAGCAGATGTTCCCACCAGTGCCCCACCACGTACTCGGGGATGAAGACCGCCACCACGGTGCGGGGATTCTCGTGGTGGATCTCGTTGATGTACTCGATCACCGGCCGGGTCAGTTCCCGGTATGACGAATACAGGACCTTCAGCGGGACCGGGATCCCTCGCTCCGCCCACTCGTCCATCAAGGCGTCGGTCTCCTCGGCCGAGGTTCGCACGGTCACCGCCACCAGGGAATGTGGACGCGTGGCCCGGGCGAACGCCAGCGCCCGCAGCGTTGGCGTGTGCAGTTTCGAGACGAGCACGATGCCGTGGATCCGCGTGGGCAGGGCGACGCCGCCGGGTGGCGGAGTGAGGTCTTGGGCTACCTCGTCGTAGTGGCGACGAATACGGTTCATCATCGCGTACACCACCGGCATCGCGATGACCACGATCCAGGCGCCGTGCGTGAATTTGGTGACGAGCACGATCACGAGCACCAGGCCAGTGGTGAGAGCACCGAGGCAGTTCAGCACCAAGTGACCGGTACATGCCGGCCACGGACCAGCCTTGCCTGGGTCTGCGGAAGCAGGTGGAGCCAATGCTTCACCATCCCGGCCTGGCTCAACGTGAACGACACGAACACCCCGATGATGTAGAGCTGGATCAGGCGACTGGTGTCGGCGTCGAACGCCCAGATCAACCCGATCGCTAAGCCGGCCAAGATGACGATGCCGTTCGAGAACACCAGTCGGTCGCCGCGGCGTGCGAACTGGCGAGGCATGAACCCGTCATGGGCGAGGATCGACGCCAACACCGGGAAACCGTTGAAGGCGGTGTTGGCCGCCAAAATCAGGATCGCCGCGGTGAAACCCTGGACGGCGAAGAACCCGATCGAGTCCATCCCGAACACGGCGCCTCCGACCTGAGCGATCACCGTGCGTTGCGTGTAGCCCTCCGGCGCTCCCACCAGCGCTGTCTGGTCGTGCGCAACATGGACGTCGCTAATGAGTGCGAGCGCCGTGATCCCGACGAACATCACGATCGTGAGCCCGCCCATGATCGCCAGCGTGGCCGCAGCGTTGCGAGCCTTCGGCTTCTGGAAGTTCGGTACGCCGTTGCTCACCGCTTCGACTCCGGTCAACGCCGTACAACCCGAGGCGAAGGCCCGCAACAGTAGTGCTACCAGCAGGAGACCGGTGACGTGCTGCTCTGCCTCGATCCCAATGTGCGCCGACTCCGCCGACGGCGCATCACCGGTGAACGTGCGGGCCAGGCCGAGCCCGATCATGGTGAAGACACACAGCACGAATCCGTACGTCGGTATGGCGAACACGGTGCCGGACTCCTTGATGCCGCGCAGGTTCATCATCGCCAGTCCGGCCACCATGGCGACGGCGATGGCGACCGCGTGGGGAGCAAGGCTCGGCACCGCCGAGACGATGTTGGAGACCCCGGCTGCCACCGAGACGGCGACGGTCAGGACGTAGTCGACCAGCAGGGCACTGGCCGCAACCAGGGAAGCGCGCCGGCCGAGGTTCGCGCGGCTCACCGCGTACGCGCCGCCGCCGTTCGGGTAGGCATGGCAGGTCTGCCGGTAGGACAGGACGACGATGACCAGCAAGAGCACCACGCAGATCGCCACCCACGGCGCGAGATGCAGCAGGGACAGGCCACCCAAGCTGAGGATGAGCAGGATTTCTTCAGTGGCGTATGCGTTCGACGACAACGGGTCGCTGCAAAAGACGGGCAGGGCCAACTTCTTTGGCAGCAGCGTCTCGCCCAGGCGCGAACTGCTCAACGGGCGGCCGACCATCAGGCGCTTGGGGATCGCTCTCAAATTCTCCACGGATACAGGCAACCGCCCTGGCGAACCGGTCCACCCCATCCATACGGAAGTCATACGCCCGGGCAGGCGGTTCTTAACGGATCCCTAACACCGCGTGGCCTCGAACGTCTGCACAACCGGGTCCCCGCGGGGGCACTTGATGCGCGTAACGAAGACCGAGGCCAGCCTGGCCGAATGAGCAAGCTGCTGGCCGCCGACCTGGCCGACCCCGTCGGGCTGGAACTCGGCAGGGCCGGCCCGGCCTATGGTGGTGTCGACGATCGGCAGTCCAGCCGATCGCGGCGCTCGTGCGAGAGCATCCTCGGCAGGAAGGTGCCGAGAATTGTCTGAGGTTCTCATCGGCGCTGCCGCACTCATCGGCTTCTGCCTGCTCACTTTCGCAGCCGCTGGCCTCATGGCGTTCTGGATGGGTACGCCGCCCAGTTCGTGGCGCCGTCCGCGACGTGCCCGTCCTGGATCGCGCAGGCGCCAGCCATAAGTCAGCGGCGCTTCTCGGCATAGGGAAGACCTTGGTGGTCCTGAGGGCAGCCGGCGTGTCCGCTCGGGTGTTGACAATGGGCATTTACGAGAGGAAAGGAAGATGTCTGTGGCCCTCGCTCGGTGCAGACGCCGGCCATCCCTGTCCTCCTCGAGCTGGGTGCTCGGTACTCGAGCATGACAGACCGGACGGGGTGTGGTGGTGATCCTCCCCGCTGTCCGTACAAGAGAGTCCCAGACCCGCATAGTGGGCGAGCGCGTCGAAGGGGTGAGGGTGTCACGAGTTCAGGACGCGGAGGATCAGCGGAGCGTGCAGAACTTCTCGACCTTGTCGGTGGGCCCGGAGACGATGAGCTGGTCGTGCCGGGTGACACTCGTCTCGGGTCGCGCGTAGGTGAAGTCTTCGCCGAGGCGCTTCACTCCGACGATGGTGACGCCGTGGTGGGTTCGGGGCGCGGACTCGGCGAGTGGCTTGTCCCAGGTCTCCCGGGGTGCCTGGGTGCGGGCGATCGAGAACTGGTCGTCGAACTCGATGAAGTCCATCATGCCGCCGGTGAGCATGTGGGCGACTCGTTCACCCATGGAGAACTCGGGGTAGACGACGTGGTGCGCGCCGACGCGTTCGAGGATCTTGCCGTGCTTGCGGGTGATGGCCTTGGCCCAGATGTCGGGCACGCCGGCCTCGGCGAGGGCGAGGACGGTGAGCACGCTGGCTTCGATGTCGTCGCCGATGGCCACCACGGCACGGTCGAAGTCGCCGATCCCGACTTGGCGTAGCGCCTCGTCGTCGGTGCTGTCGGCCTGCACCACGTGAGTGAGCTCGTCGGCCCAGCGTTGCACCAGGGCGGGGTCCTCGTCGACGGCGAGGACTTCCTGTCCCAGACGCACGAGCGACTCGGCGACGGCTGAGCCGAAGCGCCCGAGGCCGATGACGACGACGGACACGGACTCGTCTTTTCGGAGCTTAGCCAACGATGGGTCTCTCCTCAGGCAGGTGGAAGTGGTGGTGGCTGGTCTTGACGGCCAGGGCGGAGGCAACGGTGATCGTGCCCACCCGGCCGACGTACATCAGGACCATCAGGGTCACCTGAGCTGTAGCTGGCAGCTCCGGCGTGATCCCGGTGGAGAGCCCGACGGTTGCGAACGCCGAGATCGCCTCGAACAGCACGATGTCGAGGGCGTAGTCGGTGGCCAGCAGGATCACCATGGTGCCGATCGCAATGGCCGCGAGCGCCAACAAAGCCACCGTGAGGGCCTGTCGAAGCGTCCCTCCGCTGATCCGGCGGTGGGCGATGTTGGTGTCTCGCTCGCCGCGGATCTCCGACCAGATGACATAGGCGAGAAGGAAGAACGTGGTGACCTTGATGCCGCCTGCGGTGCCCGCGGAGCCGCCGCCGATGAACATCAGGACATAGTTGACCGCCATCGTCTCGGGGGTTATCTGTCCGTAGTCGATGCTGTTGAACCCCGCGGTGCGGGGCACGACACCACCAGTGACCCCGCCGACGACCTTGCCCCAGGGCGACAGGGACCCCAGCGTCCCCGGGTTGGACCATTCGAGCGCCAGGAACGCGGCGGTTCCCAGGACCAGGAGCAGCAGGGACCCGTAGACGGTGAGACGGCAGTGCACGGTCCACATCCGAGGTCGCCGCCAGCGGTGGCGGAGCTCGAACAGCACCGGAAACCCGAGCCCGCCGGCGATGATGGCCACACAGATCGGGAAGGCGATCCAGGCGTCGTCGACGAACCCGATCAGGTTGTCGCTGTAGAGCGCGAAGCCCGCGTTGTTGAATGCCGAGACCGAGTGGAACACCCCGTGCCACAGGGCTTGCCCCAACGGTGTCGTCGTAACGTGCCCGGAACCGCCCGGCGAGGATGACTGCGAACGTCGCCTCGAACAGGAGCATGGTCACCGCCACGCGGCGCACGACGTGGCGCACGTCGCCGATGTTCAGGGTATGGGTCTCGGCCTGTGCGATCAGAGACGACTTGAGCCGGAGACGGCCACCCACGAGCAGACCCAGAAGCGTGGCCAAGGTCATGATCCCGAAGCCGCCAACCTGGATCAGGCCCATGATCACAACCTGGCCGAACGGGGACCAATACGTCGCCGTGTCCACCGTGGTCAGCCCGGTCACGCACACCGCCGAGACGCTGGTGAAGGCGGCAGTCAGCACCGGAGGCCGGCTCGGCCCGGGCGTCGAGACCGGCAGGGAGAGCAGCACCGTTCCGACGACGATGGCCATCAGGAACGCGACCGGCACGATCCGGGCGGGGTGCGTCGCCGCAGCTCGCACACCGCCCATGCTCAGCCCCTGCCCATCGAGTCTGCGAAGTCTGGATCACAATAACGCCCGACGGGCCTGCTTTGCCTTCGGTGAGCCGGAGGAGCCGCGTCGCGCATGAAGTCTCGGTCACCGAGGCGGGGACCCCGGTGCAGCTTCGTCGGATCGCGCTAGCTTCATCTTTCGGAGTGCTCCTGAAATCGTGGACGGCCGCTGGTCTCCCTCGCCTCGACCACGTCGTCGACCTCCATCTCCAGGCACGCCGCGATCTCACAAGACCTCGGCGTGGGCCGACTGCGCCGACCACTGGTGGATCGCCGTGAATCTGCTCGCCGGTCCCTGGTCGGCGCCTGAACCGCCGCGGGCTGGGCCACCGATGCACTCACGCAAACCTGCACCGGACACTCGCACACCTGCTTGTAGAATCGCCGTGCTGCTCGCCGGCGCCCACTACGCCGGACTCGGCACGCTCGGCCTCCCGCCGGTCCCCAGGTGACCATCCCTGACCGGACAGCTGTTCGCCGTCGGGGGAGCCGCTGCGGACGCACGCACTTGCTTGTTGTGCACGTGATCTTCCAGGACATTTCGACGAACCGTTGTGGCTACCCGTCGACGGAGTTGGAGGCATCGAGATGACCGACAGATCAACTGATATGCCGGGCCGCGACCGTCAACCCACTTGGAAGCCTTCGACCCCCGATCTGCCGCTGTCCACGCTCTCGAAGCCGATGAGCGTGCGTCGGCACTACGACGGGTAGTAGAGGCGCTCGCCCTTTGGCGTCAGGTACATCGAGACACTCGCAACCTCGCCTTGGTCGTCGCGAACCCATGCACTCGGCTCCCCAAAGAGCTCCTCAGCCTCGTCGTCCGTCAAGTCAGGTCGTTCGGCGCCAACTGTGAGACGGAAGAACCAGAGCAGCCCATCCCGAGCCGGCCGCCCAACAACATCCTGGGCAGTGGCGATAACGGCCGTACCACGCCGGGCTGGGTCAGCCTCCAGGGAAGCGCAGACCTCCCAGAGCATCCCCTCCTCGCTCGCGAGGGTTAGAACGTGCTGTTCTGTCTCGCTGCAACTGGCCCCTTCATGCATGCCGCGAGTTTTCCCAGAACGTAGCGCGCCTGGGCTTTGCTTCACGAGGACTTGCCGCAAACCGCGCGATCCGGGCGTTCTCCGCCCGCGCTACTCCCGCCTCGCTCGATGCGGGACTCCGGCTGCGACGACCTCGACCGGGTTCGCGTGAGTTCCCCGACTCGCGACCGCCGTAAAGAGACTCGGCCCAAACTGATGCACTGAAGTCGTCACCGAGGTCAACTCGCCGTTCCCGGGCGGATCGCGAGCCCTCCTCGTACAGCCTGTGCGCGCGGCTGGGTCGTCCGACGGCAACCCACATATCGGCGAGGTTGACCGTTGCGTCCAGCTCATCGAGCATCTTCCCGCGTCGCAGCCATTCGCAAGTCGCGGATCAGCCCAGGACTAGAGTAAACAGCCAGGTGCGCCGGGA
>CAWJOJ010000039.1:0-49771 GCA_963844385.1 uncultured Actinomycetota bacterium
CGGATGGCCTACCTGCGGGACGGCAGCGGGATCGTCGTCGCCGGCGTCGACGGTCGCACCTGGACGGTGCCGGCTGACCCGAGCGCCTGGCTGGAGCGAGCCTGCCGGACCGCTGGCCGCAACCTCAGCCGCCGTGATGGAGCGAGTTCTTCCCGACCACGCCGTACAAGGTCACCTGCCCGGAGTGGCCTGCCGGCACCTGAGCGCGGTGCTACGGGCGGAACTCGTGATGGAACACGTACGTCGCGATGCGCTGCGCCCGGTGGTTGCCGACGACGTCTGCCGTGCGGAAGTGCAGGCCGCTCCATACTCGTGCGTTTATCGCGGCTCGGTTCAGGCTCCCGGCGAATCGGTAGTGCCGGGTCTGGGCCGCAGCCACCGACGTGATGAAGAGGTCGATCCGGTTGGTGCCGAGCACCTTCGCGACCGCGCGAGAGATGGCGCCGACCGCGGTATTGAGTCCGCTGGTGTAGTCGGGATAGGGCGGATTCAAGAGAAGCGGCTTCCACGTTGGATCGGGCTCGGTTGCGGCGTTGCCATCGGTGTCGCCGAGCTGGATCGCGGTGGTGGGTCGCCAGAATCCGTAATGGAACTTGGCGTCCCACGAGGAGACGAATCCGTCCGTCGCAGCGACGTTGGCAACCGCGAGCAGTCGGGCGCTCTTACTGATACCGAATCCACGTCGGGTGACGAGGTCGCGCAGCGATGCCTGGAGACCGCCCACGCCGATGTCGGAGAAGAACAGTGCGGTCTGCGTCTGCCTCTCTGTCCGCAGGCTTCCCGTGGCACGGCCGAGATCCTTCACTTCGTTGTACTCACGCGCGTACCTGGCCGAAGTCAGGGCCGGAGGGCGTCGCGGGCGGAACTGGGCCACATCGTCGAGCACCAGCGGCTCCAGCTCTGCCATCCAGGTCGTGGAGAACGGGGCGAACGGTACCGATTGTTCCGCCACCGGTCGCCACACACCGGGTCCGATCGGCTTGGTGAACTCGAGCGGAAGGTACCTGCCGTCGTCGGCCCGTAGGTCGATGATGCGGTGCGCGGCGCGCTTGCCGAACCTCTCACCGGCCTGTTCCGATGCGCCGTCCGGCGTACCGGCCAGGGAGGCCGCGTAGGCGGTATCGAGACGCGGCTTCGACGCGGGGAAGTAGTGCAACAGGAGATGGTACGCGGCGCTGGCGGCGGCGGCTTCGGGCGACGCCCAGCCCGGACCGTGTGCGTGCCATCGGTATGGCCGATACTTTCCGGTGATGCCGACGACGGCGTTGTACATCGCTGCGTGGGTGAACGCGAAGTACACGTAGGCCTCCGCGGGCGACTTGGCCGCGTCGGTGAGGAGGGTGGCGACAGCGGTCGCGTTCCATCGGTGATGACCCCGGCGTCAGAGGCTCCCGGCGGCGCGAAGGCTGTCGACGACGAGGCCGTGGTGCGGTCGTTCGACGCAGATGTTGCTGGCCCGGTGCCCGCCGCGCTCACGACCAGCGCGCTCACGAGCCCGCAGATCACGAGGCTGAGGCTACGGACTCCCATCGCCGGCTGGAGGCGCCACTCGCCCGACGGATGATGACTACTCATGTGCTCTTCCTTCCGTGTGTACCACCCGGCGACCGCCTCGAACGGCTGGTGACCGCCGGTGAGATCGTTCGGGATGGATTCGAGTTTGAGATTCAGTTGGCAGCCGGCCGGTATCGGACGGGTATCGGAGCCGGCGGTCCTCGGGCTCGTGGCCTGTTGCATCATGGGCAATCGTCGGCGCGGCTGATTTGACCAACCGAGGCGGTTGGCGGCCGGGTCAGCGGGTATAGGAGCAGTTTGTGTCGTCCTCATCGAAGTCCTCAGTCAGCTCAATCAGGCGCCGGTTCGATCCGGGCCGGCGCGTGCGGATGAGCCGGCCGAGGAGGGTTGCCGCGGCCGTCGCGAGCGCCGTGCTGGCACTCACCGCACTCGGAGCTGTGACGCCCCGAGACCCCGCCCGGGCCGCCGACCCGCTCGTCGTGTGGGCTGTCGGAGACCTGTGCGACGACGACAACGGGGTGCCGGGGTGCGAGAGGGTCGCCGACATCGTCGACGCCGACAGCACCGCGACGTACTTCGTGCCGTTGGGTGACATCCAGTACGAGAACGGGTCCCTGGCCAAGTTCAACACCTACTATCAGCCCAAGGTCGGCGCGAAGCTCAACGCGATCACCAAGCCGATACCCGGCAACCACGAGTACGCGACCGCCAACGCCGCGGGGTACTACGCCTACTTCGGTGCCAAGGCAGGTGATCCGTCCAAGGGCTACTACTCCTTCAACGAGAACGGCTGGACGCTGATCTTCCTCAACTCCAACTGCGCCGAGATCCCGGGTGGATGCGGGTACGCCGGCGCTCAGGCCAGGTGGCTCGACGTCCAGCTACAGGAGCCGCAGACCTGCGAGATCGTCTTCACCCACCACCCACGAATCACAGACGGCGAGTACGCACCGGGCGTCGACTCGGCGCGCGGGTTCTGGCGCCATGCGTATGAGAACCACGCCGAGCTGTTCTTGTCCGGGCATGACCACGGATACCAGCGGTTCGCCAGGCGGAACAGCAGCCTCGCGCCCGCCTCTGACGGCGTGACGCCGGTGGTGGTGGGCACGGGCGGGAAGTCCCTGTACCCGTTCCGAACGACCAACCGCAGTGTCTACCGCCAGGACCGGGTGTTCGGGGCGTTACGACTGAGCCTGTCCGCGACCGGCTACTCCGGCGAGTTCGTCAACATCAACGGCGTCACGATGGACTCATTCTCCGGGTCGTGCGGGTCCTGACCGTCCGCACCGGCTCCCAGTACGACCCGCGCTTGCTTGCACAAACCGCCCGCGGATCCCACTCCGCGGGCGGTTCATGAGTGGTCACCGGTCCGCCGTGACGTGCCGGGAACTCCCCTCACCAGAGGAGACGCCCACCGCCGACACCTATGACGCAGATTCGTGGCGCCGGCTGCCCTGGGCCGCGAGAGCCGTGACGGGCATGCGGGCTTTCCACCTCTCCTGACCAAAGAGGTCCCCCACATCGAACGTACGCCGCGCACGCGGATAAAGGTATGTATGTTGCAAATCGGTATAAAACGGACCAAATGGTGACCGCGGCTGCGTCACCACGGCCGATCACGAACGTCGGATCTGGAGATCATGCCGAAACCGGGATGCCGGCCACTGGACGGAAGGCCGCCCGCGGCAACCGACCTTCGACCGCGGGCGGTCTCCCCGTCGGGCCCCCGGGAGCCGGGGTGCCAGCCCCGGGCCCAAGGCGACCAGCCCCAGCTGGCCTCCGATCGCCTCGGACCGCCCGTACCCAAACAGGTGGCCGCCAACGGTCCCACTTCGTCAAATCTTCTGGAGCAGAGCATGGGGAGCGGCTCGGCGGCATTCCGGCCAGCGGGACCAATTGCTCTAGCGGCGTGGCGGCAATGCTCCTACGGTGGTTGTGAAGGTTCTCGGAGATACCCCCATTTTCGGGCTCCTTCGTGCAGCCGCCCCGCTTTGGTCCCCCCTTGGCGGGGCGTGCACGTTCGGGTGGGTGGTCCTCTAGGACTCCGCCGACAACTCGTCGGTCAGCAGTGCGACGAGCGCCTCGAGCTGCACGTCTGCTGACAACGGCATGTCTGCGTCCGAACCGTCGAGCGCTCTGGCGGCGAGCCCCGCCTTGCTGTCGATGAGCTCCGCGATCTTCGTGTCGATGGTCTGCGCGGCGATGATTCGCCATGCCGTGACCGGCTCGCCCTGGCCGATGCGGTGGACCCGGTCGATGGCCTGCGTCTGCTCCGCGTCGGTCCACGAGAGCTCGGCGAGCACGACGTTGGAAGCGACCTGCAGGTTGAGGCCGACGCCTGCCGTGAGCAGCGAGCAGACCGCGATGGACACGTCGGGATCGTTCACGAACGCGTCGATGTTCTTCTGGCGCGCCCGAGAGGTCTGGTCTCCGCGGATCGACGCGTAGCCGATGCCGCGCTTGGCAAATGTCTCCTGCGCGATGTCCATCACGTCCACGTGCTTGGCGAAGAAGACGACCTTGCCGACGCTGCGGGCCAGCTGGGCTGCGTAGTCCGCGGCCAGTTCGGCCTTGGCCTGCCCGATCCGGCGCACCATGCTGAACACGTTCTCACCGGTCTTGGCGGTGGTCGTGTCGGCCAGCTCCCACCCAGCGACCCGACGTACGAGGTCGTGGTCGATGCCCTCCACGACCACGCCCGAGGTTCGCGTCGCGAGCGCGGTCTCGTAGCGCGACACGAGGCGGCGGGCCAGCTCGCGCTCGGCCGCCCGGATCGAACGGCCTACGTGGTCGTCGAGCTCGACCGGCAGATCGGCGATACGCCGGGCGGGGATGTCTGCGGCTACCTCGACCTTGCGGCGACGGACGATGCCGAGATCGATCACGCAGGCGCGCGCGGCGGGATAGAACCCGGGGTCGACCGGTGTCATGCCGGTCTCCTCGAGAGCGTCCATCAGCTCGGCGCCCGGCGCCTTCTCCTCGATCCAGCCGAGGAACTGCCAGATCGCCTTGAAGTCCTCGATGTCGTTGATCAGTGGCGTCCCGGTGAGCGCCATCAGCAGCGGACGCGCGGTGCGGGCGCGGATGCGCTGGGAGAGCTGCAAGACGTGCTGGGAACGTTGCGAGTTCTTGTTCTTGATGAAGTGCGCCTCGTCCACGACCATGCCGCGGAAACCGTGGTCGCCGAGCCAGCCGACGTGCCGGTCCAGCACCTCGTAGTTGACGACAACGATGTCGGCGAAGCCGTCGATCGTGTGGCCGTCGCCATGGATCACCGTGACCGGGCGGTTGGGTGTCCAGAGACCGGCCTCGCGGGCCCAGTTGGTCTTGACGACGTTCGGTACGACGACGAGCAGCGGGTAGGCATTCGCGGCCTCTGCTGCGAGCAACGCCTGAGCAGTCTTGCCAAGGCCCGGCTCGTCGGCGAGCAAGAAGGTCCGGTGCCCGGACTCGGCAGCGGCGATCATCTGTGCCTGGTGTCGCATCAGCGGGAGGCGCCCCCTTGGCGGACGCGAGGTGGACGGCTCCGGCAGGACCATGCATGCCGATGCTCCGCTGGCCGCGCGCTCGAAAGACGTGAGCAGTGGGCCGAGCAATTCCCAGGTAGCGAGGCGCCTCGGGCGAGGTTCACGGGAAGCGGCGGACATGAAGTCGGGGGCGAGGAAAGGATTGGCGAGCTGCCGCGAGACGACGGACTGCGGGACCACCCGGCGTTCGGAGGTGGCGGTAGGGTCCTCGGGCTCGGCTGTGAATTCGTCCGGGGGCGGCTCGATACCGCCAGCCCGCATCAGGTCGCGCTTGAGCGACCGGGCCGCGTCGGACACCACCGCATCCTCGGCGAGAAGCGCGAGCAGGGAGGTGTCGCGGGCAGCGGTCTTCGCCAGGATCTTCGCGACCCCGTCGAGACGCTTCAGCTGCTCGGCACGGTCGGCGGCGCTGATGGACTCGCCGGCATTGACGCGGGCGCGCTCCTCACGCACCAGCAGGGCAACAACCTGGAACTTGGTGCGTCCCGAGGGCTTCAGGGGTCCGCGCTCGGCGCTCGCCTCGACCTCACGCACGGCGCGGGCAAGTACCGGGATGATGCCCTCCTCGTCGCGGTTGCGGGCCTGGCGCCTGCTTCGAGGGGCAGTTCGAGTGGCGCCCGGCTGGCGCTGGCTTCGTCTGGCCAAGAACTCCTCCTATCGAACGCCCCGGCTATTGCCTTGGCGTTGTGGCACGCTGCACCCGGTGTCAGGCAGACCCGGCGATGAAACGTCCAGCCATTGAGCTCGACGTGCACTCCACCAGGCGACTTGGTCAATCGCTCGTCCTGCACATCGACATTGACGTCGACGAGCCGAACTGACACCCCGCCCACCGTTTAGACGTCCGACCACCGGTCGGATGCCACGTCGCCGACCGCAGAGTCTGAGTTGTCGCTCGACGAGCAATGCGGGGGTCGGTGTTGCCCAGATCTTAGCCCAATGTGGTGCGGAGACTGCGGCAATCGGAAATTCGGACTGCTCTCGGCGCCGAGGACGTTTCGATCTCACCACGCGATGGGGCGGTAACAAGGAGGAACCGCCCGTGGTGGGGGATCCGCGGGCGGTTCCGTTCTTTGCTGAGTCGCCGGTTCCGAGGGCTCCTCATCAAAGTCTCAAGTGCCGGCTGGGTGCGGCGCCGGCAGCGACGGAGAATAGCCGTGGGTGCGCGCGGACGTTGTGATGCGGATTCTGGTTGCGGCCACAGCGGTCACCCCGACTCTTGTTCTGAGTCACCGGGGTCCGGGGCAACGAAAGGCATTCATGCGGCCAGATGAGCACGGCCGAATTTCAAGATACACCTAAAACGGACAAACAGGGTTAGTCGCCCTAGGGACCCTAGGCTGCAAAGGTGCGGCCCGGCCGCGCTCTGGCGCGTACAGTTACCAACGTCCCGTACGAAACGGGCACCACAGGAAGCTCTCCAGTCACATTGATAAACTTTGACAAGTTCCAGGGCACGTACTCGGGCACCGGATTGCACGGTCGCCTGTGGCGGATCAGGCGGGTGCCCACGGGATGGCGGCTGGAGTTCATCGACCCTGGCGACGGGACCGCCACCTATGCAGGCACTTACAGCTCAGTGGATGCGGCTCAAGGGCACGCCTCGTGAGCCTCTGCCACCTTCGCTGACGACCTGTACTCGGCAAATCCATCCCAGCCGCTGTGGACGTACACCTCGGAGTACACCTGCGACCGATCAGCGGCTTCGTGGTGTAGACCTGAGACGGTCCAACTCGTGCACTGCCAGCGGAGGCACCCCCTGAGCTCGGAACTCACCCCTGACGACGGATGGTCCGCGCTGGTCGCCGGCCGCGTGCCGGCCGTCTGCGCGGACCGCGAGCTCGTCGAGCGCTACGGCCCGCTCGTGGCCGCCGGCCCGCGCCTGGTGCTCGCCCAGCTCGGACAGAGCCTCGACGGCTTCATCGCGGCCCGCACCGGCGATGCCTGCTTCGTGACCGGCCCCGCCGACCGGACCCACCTGCATCGCCTACGGGCCCTCGTGGATGCCGTCGTGGTCGGTGTGGGCACTGTCATCTCCGACGACTGTCAGCTCACCGTCCGGGCCGTGGCCGGTCCGAGCCCGGTTCGAGTGGTCCTCGACCCCGACGGGCGGGCACCCCGGGAGGCGTACCTTCTGTCCGTCGGCGACGCCCCCACGCTGTGGGTGGTCGCCGACGACCGTCCGCCGCCGGTTGCCCCGGCGCCGCACGTCCAGGTGGAGCGGCTGCCTCGCTCCGGACCCGACGGGGGATTCGCGCCCAAGCACATCGTGGCCGCCCTGGCTTCCCGCGGCCTGGGCCGCGTGCTGGTCGAAGGCGGCGGGGTCACCGTCTCCCGCTTCCTGGAGGCGGGTGAGCTGGACCGGCTACTGGTGACCACTGCCCCGCTGCTCGTTGGCGACGGCGTCCCCGGTCTGCGGTTCGAGGGCCGGGACCGGATCGCCGACGCCCTGCGCGCCCCCGTGCGACGCTTCGCTCTCGGCGACGACATCTGCGTCGAGCTCGACTTGTCGAACGCCGCGAGGCACCGGACCGCCGAACACAAGGACGAGGAAACCGGGCAGCACTGACACCGTCGAGAGCAGCCCGTAGCCGGCCGCCACGGCCACCCCGACCTCTGGTGGCGCGCCGATCAGGACCGCGGCGAGCGCCCCGGCCGCCTCGCGTGGCCCCCAACCGCCGAGGTTGAGGGGAACCGCCATCCCGGCCAGCAGGGCGATCCCGAGTGTGGCAACGGCCGCGGCGTCCTCGTCGACGTCGAGCGTGATGGCCACCACCGCCGTCAGGCCGATCAGGGATGCCAACGCAACCGCCGACCATGCCCAGACCACTGCGCTCTGTCGAAGACCGAGGCGGCGCAGCTGCGGTCGAGCGACGGCCAAGGCGACGAGCGCACCGGCGGCGGACGCTGCGGCCAGCAGGAGGGCAGACTGGAGGGCGAGCACGACGGCCCCAGCTGCGAGGAACAGGCACAGCCCGGCCATCCGGTCGGCGAGAACGCTGCCGGCGGCCGGCCGCCAGCCTTGGGGCGCGCGCACCCGTTGACGCCACGCGCGCAGTACGTCTCCGGCCACGCCGCCGGGAAGCACCGAGTTCAGGGCACTTGCGCGGTAGTACTCAGCGAGAGCCTCCGGGCGCCCGATCGGGATCCCGTTGGCCGCCATGAGCACCCTCCACCGGGCTGCCTGCGCCAGCACCGCCAACCCGCCCAGCAGCAGGCCCGCCAGCAACGGGACCGGCGCTACCACCTCGAGTGCAGGACGAAACGCCTCCGCCCCGAGCCGCTGCCACAGGAAGACCAGGGCGAGGACCGGGAGGGCGATCCGGGCGGCCAGCAGCAACACCGGTCTCAGGCGCCGGCCAGTGCCTTCCGGATTCGCTGCGCGGTCGTCTCCCACCCCTCCAGTGTGGCCCGTCTCGTCAACGCGCTGGCCCGGAGCTCGGCCTCGATGCGTTGAATCGGTCAACCAGCGCCGCAAGGCCAGCCTCAGGTCTTCGGGGTCCCCCGCCGTCACCACCACACCGGGGCGCTTGCCGTCCGCGGTGAGGCCCAGCGCCTCCTCCGCCCCACCTTCGCTGACGACCGCGGGGACGCCGCGCGCGAGCGCCTCCGTCACGACCATTCCGAACGTCTCCACCCGGGACGGCAGCAGGGCCAGGTCGGCACCCGCCCAGGCTGCCTCACGGGTCATCGTGCCCGGGATGTCGACGCGGTCTTCGAGCCCGGCCGCCCGGACCGCGTCGCGGACGGATGCGGCGTACGCCGGGTCCCGATCGTCCGGACCGACCAGTCGCGCGCGCCAGGACAGGTCGGTCAGCCCGCTCAGCGCGGCAACCACACCCAGCTGGTCCTTGTTCGGCAGCAACGCAGCGAGGTGGACCAGCAGCGGCGGGTCCGATCCCACACTGATGGGACTCGGCTCGGTTCCGGGAGGTGCGACCGCCACGCCGGGCAGCAGATGGTGCCGGGCGAGGAAACCCGCGGACCAGTGGCTGGTCGCGACGACCACCCTCGCCGCGTGCAGTGCCTGTCGCTCCAGCCGATCGACCTCGGCGGCTCGGTCGCGAGACAGACCGGCCTCCAACGCCAACGGCAGGTGTACGAGAACGCTCACCTGTGCAGACGCCACGGCGCGTGGCTGAGGGCAGGCCAGCAACCCGTCCACCAGGGTGAGTCCCGCCCATGGCTCGTGCAACGCGAGGTGGAGCGCGTGCGGCTCACAGCGCAGCACCACGACCTCGTCACCCGAGCGACGCAAAGCGTCGGCGAGCGCGAGATCGTAGTGGTTGCCTCCGGTGGGAGTGTGGACGTCCGCGGGTACGACGAGCCGGAGTCTCACCGGTCCCTCGTGTAGGACACCCAGGCCTCTGGCGACTCCCGCAGCACCACCTCGAGGCCGTCCAGGCCCTCGGTCACCGGCGACTCCGCCAGCCGGTCGGCCACCCACCGGGTCAGCACCTCGGTGGAGGTCACCACGTCGTGGAAGGCCGGATGGTCGTCGAGGTTGCGGTAGCGAAGCTGGTCGAGGATCTCACCCAGTGTGGACAGGGCGGCACCGATGTCGACGACGATGCCGTCGTCATCGAGGTCAGCGCGGCGAAAGGTGGCCTCGACGACGTACGTCGCGCCGTGCAGCGCCTGGGCGGGCCCGAACACGGGCCGGGGCAGGCTGTGGGCGACCATGACGTGGTCGCGGACGGTGACGGCGTACATCCTCACTCCTCAGTAGTCGATGACGTGGCAGATTGCTGTGAGCTCACCCGAGGCCAGCCGGCGCATCGTGTCCGGCAGCTCGGCGAACGGGCTCGACCCGGTGATCAGCGCGTCGAAGGCGTCGTCGCGAAGCAGCTCCAGCGCGAGCGACAGCCGGTCGCGATGTGTGCGCCGAGCGCGGCGCGCCGCCGCCACCTGACCCACCTGGCTCGCGCGAACCGTCAGCCGTCGGGAGTGGAAGACCGACCCGAGCGGAACCGTCACGTCTCGGGTCCCGTACCAGGACAGCTCGATAACCTCTCCCTCGTCGCCGAGCAGCTCGAGGCTTCTCTGCAGGCCCGCCGACGAGCCCGAGGCGTGCACGACCAGGTCGCATCCGTCCGCAGCGGCGGTCGGGTGGACCAGCTCGACGCCGAGCGCCGAGGCGACGGACTCGCGTCCCGGGTCCACGTCGACGAGCTGCAACCGCTGTAGCGGAAAGGTGCGCAGCAGCGCGGTGACGGCGCAGCCGATCATGCCGGCTCCCACCACAGCGACTCGGTCACCGATTCGCGGGGCTGCGTCCCACAGCGCGTTGACCGCGGTCTCGGCGGCGCCGGCCAGCGTGGCCCGACGGGCCGGCACGCCGGGCGGGAGCGGAGTCAGGGCGGCGGCCGGGACCACGTAGCGGTCCTGGTGTGGGAACAGGCAGAACACCTCGCGATCGACCAGGTCCTGCGGCCCCTGCTCGACCACACCCACGGACAGGTAACCGTATTTCACCGGGCCCGGCAGGTCGCCTTCCTGGAACGGCGCACGCATCGTATCTGCGACTTCCGACGGGACTCCTCCGGAGTTGACGAGCAATTCGGTGCCTCGACTGATCCCGGAGTGCAGCGCGCGCACCAACGCCTCATCGGGCCGGGGCTCGCGCAGCCGCTCGTCGCGCAAGACACCCTCATCGGGAGCGAGGGTCCAGTAAGCAGTGGCCTGGACGAAATCGGCCGTCACATCGCGACCGTACATGAGGGAGGAGGTACGAAGATGTTGATGGCATCGCCGCCACGGGCCCTGCCCGACGTGACGGTCACAGCTTGGTCGGGACTGCTCGTCGCCGCGACGACAGCGGTTGTGCTGAGCCGCGCCCACCCCACCTCCGGGACCGCCCTGCTGCTGGCAGCGGTGGTCGGCTCACTGCCGGCCGCTGATCTGCGCGATCGCGGTGTCTCGTCGGCGTCCGCGGATCGCCACCCCCGCCGATCGGGTGACGATGACCCGGGCCGTGCTGGCCAGTGGCTGTGCCGCGGTCGCGGTACTCGTGCTGGTGGACGCCGTACCCGCGCGCACCTGGTGGCTGGTGGCGCTGATCGTCCCCACCCTGCTGCTCGATGCCGTCGACGGCCCCGTGGCCCGGCGCACGGGCACGGTCACCGAGGCCGGTGGCCGGCTCGACATGCAGGTCGACGCCGGGGTCCTCGTGGTCCTGTCCGTCGCCGTCGCACCTGTGGTCGGCATCTGGGTTCTGCTGATCGGGGCGCTGCGCTACGTGTTCGTTGCCGCGTCGTGGTTGCGCCCGTCGTTGCGCACGCCGCTCCCCCGCAGTCCCTTCCGTCGGGTGGTCGCAGGTCTTCAGGGCGCGGTGCTGGCGTTCGCGATCGCGCCGGTCGTCCCGGTAGACATCGCCAGGACCGCTCTGCTGCTCGCCCTCGGACTGCTGTTGGCTTCGTTCGCAAATCAGGTCGTCCTCCAGGAACGCCAGAACGTCGGGCTGGGGGTGGTCGCAGGGGAAGCACCCGGCGCCTGCCGGGGGCTTCCCCTGCCGCAAGGTCAGGCAGCCGGCTGACGCCAGATCGCGACGGCCAGCGCGATCGCCCAGACCAGGGCCAGCGAGATGGCGAACGCGCCGAACATCGCGCCCACAGCGGCCAGGATCACGGCCGCGCAGCCGAAGCCGACGTACGCGACCCAGGTCCCGAGGATCCGGGCCTTGATGACCACCACGGAGACCGCGACCATCGCCAGCGCGAGGCACGTCATCGTGGCGGTGCCGATCAGCGTGTAGTTGAGCGCCGTCGAGTAGCGCAGGACGTCGATCCCGGGCAGCGGCTCGTCCTGGACGTTGACGAGATGACCGATGACGGCGCGCATCGCGCTGGACACCAGGAGAAGGCTGGCGAAGGCCGTCGCCATCGAGTGCGCGAACGCCGTCCAGTGTTCGGCGCCGGCGTCGGCCTTCGCGGCGAGCGTCCGGATGTAGTTGACAACGACGACGAAAAGAACGGCACCGAGGATCGCGAACATCTGCGACACGAGACCGGCAGTGAGGTTCCCGTTCTGGCCCCACCAGTCGAGCAGCTCCGCGTCGCTGGCTTTGCGCGGCACGTCGACGCTCGCCACGGTGAGGAAGAGCGCGACCGCGAACAGGCTCGATGCCCCTGCCGCGACCTTGGCGGCGGACGAACGTGCAGCCGTTGTGGGGGCTGGCTTGGTGGTGATGGTTGAGGTGGTCATCAGGGCTCCTTGAGGGCTGAGGTGGAAGGTGCCTCCAGCGTCGACCTCGCGACGGCCCGGCACGACCGGGCAGACCCGAGTCTTCGAGTCAGGGCTGGCCCTGAGTGCGCCGGACGAAATTCCTGCCACGATGACCAGATGGGGTCCTCAGAGGTGGCGAGACGGACGGCGGCGAGAGCAGTCGCCTGGCCGATTGCGCCGGCCCTGAGCATCGGCAGCTTCTCCGCGCCCATGGACCCTTCGGATGTCCCGTACGTCGTGGCGATCCTGGCCTGCTGGGCGGTCGGCGTGTTCCTGACCTGGCACGCCTTCCACCAGGCGGCCGGCTGGGCGTTCGTCGGGCTCGGGACATCAATCGCCTGGAGCGGCTTCTCGTCCGTGGTGAACGGTGGTGACCTGCTCGCGGTCCTCGGCGACAGCAGTTTCGTGTGGTGGTTCCTGTTCCTTGCGCTCGGTCTCCAGTTCACCCCGACCGCGCGGCCGCGCTCGCGCCTCGCGAGGGCCCTCCCGGCTGTCACGATCTTCTCGGCACTGACCTTTCAGCTCGGCGCGCTGCTCCGGTCCACACCTATCGAAGCAGCCGACGGTCTGGTCAGCCCGTGGGCCGTGGCCAGCCTGGCGGAACCGATCGCCACCATCTCCGCCGCCGCCATCTTCCTGCTCGGGCTGTGCCTGCTCGCATCGATCTGGGTACTCGTGGCCGCCTTCCACGGCTCTCGCGGTGAGGACCGTCAGCAGTTGTTGTGGCTCGTCGCCGGTGCCGTCCCGCTCGCGCCCTGCATCATCGCGTCGTTCGCCGTCTCGTACGCCGGTCATGACGACCTGGCCGGCTGGATCATGACCCCCTGCATCGTCACCCTCGTGCTGGGGGCGGCGCTGGCGGTGGTGAAGTACCGCCTGTACGACGTCGAGCGAGTCGTCAGCGACTCGGCGGCGTACGCCCTGAGCTCCGCGGCGGTGATCGCCGTCTTCGGCCTCGTCGTGGTCGTGACCACCCGCAGCATTCCGATGGTTCGCCCCACTGCGCAGTGGCTGACGATCCTCGCAACGCTCGCTGCGGTCGGGGTTGCCCGGCCGGCGTACCTGTGGGCCCGCAACGCCGTGGACCGACGGTTCAACCGCCGGCGCTTCGACGCGGTCCAGGTCGTGCGGAGCGGACTGGCCTCGCCCACCCCGGACCTCGCAGCATTGATGGCGGCCGCAACCGGCGACCGCGGGATCCGGATCCTCTTCCCGTCCGAGCAGGACGGCTGGGTCACCGCCGACGGCCGGGTTGCGACACCGGGCAGCAACGTGGTCGATGTCGTACGGCGGGACTCCATCGCTGCCCGGATCGAGTTCGACCCCCGGCACGCCCAACGCAGTGTCGTAGCCGCCGTGGCCGACGAGGCAGCAACCGAGATCGACAACCTCGGGCTTCGAGCCGAGCTGACCCGTCAGGTCGAGCAGATGCGGGAGTCGCGCAGTCGCCTGGCCAGCGCCCACCTGGAGGAACGACGACGGATGGAACGCGATCTGCACGACGGTGCTCAGCAGCGGATCCTGGCCATTGCCCTTCAGCTGCGTTCCGCGCGGGTCAACGGCGCCGACACGGTCCTGCGCGAGGAGGTGGACCGTGCGATCGACCATCTGGGTTTGACCGTTCGGGAGCTGCGGGACCTGGCTTCCGGCCTGCAACCCGCAGCACTGGCCGGCGGTGGGCTGCGGGCAGCCGTGGCGGACCTGAGCAGCCGCCTCCCGCTTCGGATGCGACTGGACGTTGTCGACCGGCGGTTCCCGCCCGAGATCGAAGGCGCGGCCTGGTTCGTGATCGCCGAGGCAGTCGCCAACGCCGTGAAGCACGCCCAGGTCGACGAGGTGACCATCGTGGTCACGGCGGTGCCGGGCGAGCTCCACGTGAGCGTCGTCGACGCAGGCGTGGGCGGCGCCAACTCACGCGGCACCGGCCTTCAGGGCCTCGCCGATCGGGTTGCGGCCCTCGGCGGGTCGCTTTCGGTCCAGGCGAACCGACCCTCCGGCACCAGGGTGGAGGCGTCGCTGCCGTGCGAGTAGTGATTGCCGACGACTCCGGGCTCCTGCGCGAGGGGCTGGCCCGGCTCCTCCAGGAGTCAGGTGTGGAGGTCTGCGAGACTGCATCGGACGCGGCCGGACTCATCGAGGCCGTCGTACGCACGGTTCCGGATGTCGCCATCATCGACATCCGGATGCCTCCGACCTACACCCACGAAGGCGCGGCCGCTGCCATGGAGCTGCGCGAACGGATGCCCGGGCTCGGCGTGCTTCTGCTCTCCCAGGCCGTCGAGACCCACTTCGCCTCGCAGCTCCTCGACCGGCATTCCGACCGGTTCGGTTACCTGCTCAAGGACCGGGTCCTCGACGTGGAGACCCTCACCGGTGCCCTGCGCACGATCGCCGCGGGCGGCACCGTGCTCGACCCCGAGATCGTCCGGCACCTGATGCGCCGGGACACCGCCGCCAGCCCGCTCGCGACCTTGACCGATCGCGAACGCGAAGTGCTCGCCCTGATGGCCGAGGGGCGCTCGAACTCGGCCATCAGTGACCGGCTGACGGTCAGCCCGAAGACCATCGAGAGCCACATCGCCAACATCTTCAGCAAGCTCGGGCTGCACGGGGCCCAGGACGAGCATCGGCGCGTGCTCGCCGTCCTGGCCGCCCTGCGATCGGATGCCCCGGGCTGACCCGGTGCGGAAGGAGAAACCGGCGGCCTGAGTTTGACCAGGTGGACCAGGTGGTCCCGAACGACTGGTCGTGCCAGGCGGAGGGCGACTCTGCTGCAACTCCCTCACGCGGTGCGACGTCACCCGACCGAAACCCAGCCAGGGTTGAAGAAGCTTCTCGAAATACTTCTCCACAAACCCGGCTTCAACCCCGATTCTGGGGCGGAGTTGTCGGTGCTGCCTGCTTGGATTTACTCATGCTCGAGACGACGATGCACACCAACCCGGTCGAGGTTTCAGGCCTCGACGCCGAGTGGGTGCTCGAGCTCGCCGCCGAGGCCGAGATCCAGGCGCGGATCGCCGAACGCAAGAAGCTTCGGCTCGCCGCCCGCTGGTGTGTGTTGCACCCGGCCACCGTCGAGTCCGGGTTCGTGACTTGGTCCGACACTGGCCTCCCAGGTCTCGACGCGACAGAAGAGGCGTTGGGTGGGGAGGGGACACCGCTGGTGGCGGCATTCACCCCTGAACCGTTCGCCGCCGCACTCGGGGTCTCCACCCTGACCGGGCTCCAACTGTTGGCCGACGCCCTGGACCTCCAACACCGACTCCCCCGGATCTGGAAGGCCGTCGAAACCCTGACGGCGGCGCCGTGGAAGGCCCGCAAGATCGCCCAGGCAACCCACCACCTCTCGAAGGCCGGCGCCGCTTCCGTCGACGCCCAGTTGGCGGACCGGATTAGCTCCTGTGGGTGGCGGGCGATCGAGGCCGCGGTCGCCCAGGCCATCGCCAGCTATGACCCGCACCTGTTGGAGACTCGGGAGAAGCAGGGCAGGGACGCCTGGGGTGTGCGGCTCTTTCGCCGCGGCGTCGACACCACCACCGGTGACGACACCTGGGTCGGCACCTCCCACCTGGAGGTCACCGGCGACACTCTCGACCTCACTGTGTTTCACGACCTGGTCTGTGAGCAGGCCGCACAGTTGAAAGCCCTCGGTGACACCGACACCCTCGAGGTCCGGAAGGCCAAGGCCGTCGGCGTGATCGCCAACCGTCAGGCCGCCCTCGACCTCGGCACCCTCCTCGACGGCACATCAGGAGCCGAGACCGTCCAGACGGTCAACCACCAGTCGGTCGCGAAGACCAAGCTCTATCTGCACCTCACCCTGACCGATCTGCTCGGGCCCGATGGCACCGACAGCTGCGGCGGGACCGGGTTCGGGACCGCGGAGAAGCTCGGGACGGCCACCATCGCCCGGATCAAGGACTGGGCCGGCCGGTCCCGGGTCACCATCCAACCCGTGCTCGATATGGGCCGCACCGACGCCGTCGACCAGCACGACCCACCAGCGTGGATGCGGGAACTCGTCATCCTGCGCGACCAGCACTGTGTGTTCCCGTGGTGCAACCGGGACGCGAGAGCCTCCGATATCGACCACATCGCTCCCTACGAGCAGAACGGTCCACCGGGCCAGACGCGACCCGAAAATCTCGCCGCGCTATGCCGACGGCACCACCGGGCGAAGACCTTCCGACGATGGCGCTACCACCGCAGCCCGTCCGGCAGTTACCAGTGGACCGGACCCCACGGCCAGATCTACTTGGTCACCCCGACCGGCACCATGTCGATCCCGCCGAACTGATCCTCGACAAGCTCGACCACCCGGTTACCACCCGGGTGACCCGGGCCTGCCGACAATCGCCTGATGGCCGCCCTATCCACTCCAATGGCCCACATGGGATCGACACCCCGCCGATCGGCCGACTCCAGACATCCACCGACCCCTGGGGTTCACAGCTACCTCATCTACTTGCTGCGCAGGCTGATGACCGCCTAGTGCCCGCCGCCCGATCCGTGGCCCACCCGGAGCCGGCGCGCCACCGATGGGCCGACTCCACGCAGCCACCGAACCCGGGGGCTCACAACAGCAACAATGACCCCCGACGCACGCTGGACGCCTGGAATCCACACCCTCACCATCTTTCCCAGCTGAGTCTCGACAGAGTCGACCACCGCCACGGGGTCATCTGGCCCTCAGCGATGCTTGACGGACACCAGCTCGAAGATCTCGTCGCCGCCCGAGAGATCCTTCTCGCGGACGATCCCCAAGCCAGGCGCATAGAACTTCACCGACATCACGCCGCGTTCGAGCCGGGTCCACTCGAAGGTTCGCACGACGTGACCGAGCGTGCCGTAGGGCACCTTGATCCGGGTATTCCTCTGCACGATCCAGGCCTGGTCCTCGGCGTGGCCTTTGTAGAACTCCTGACGGTAGGCGTCGGTCGGCCGCGGGTCTGCCGGCATGATCAGCCCGCGGACCGCGCCGTCCACGCCGGCCTTCCAGGATCCCTCTCGGCTCTCCACGCGTCCGTGCCGGTCATAGGTGGCGGTCCTCTCGCCGAAGTACCAGACGTTCCCGTCGTTGTCGGTGGCGTACCAGTCGTGGGTCTTCTCGCTGATGCTTCCGTCCAACCGCCGGACCACGTCACGAACCACTCGAGTGGTGACCCCCTGGATCTTCTTCGTGCGGTGGGTGATCCTGACGCGTTCGCGGAACCGCTCCCCTTCGTCGCTGCCCCGAAGGCGGGTAACCGTCCCCGGCCGGAGTGGGAAGTACGGGTTCTGCTGCGGCTTGTCGAACCTGACGGCCTGGCTGACCGCTCCTGTGTCTGCTGAGGGCGTGCCGACGGCCGACACGGATCCAGCGAGCATCCCACCGGCGATCAGGACGGTGGCGCCCAACGCGGCAATCCGGGTGGCGTGCATGGCAATGTTCCTTTCCTCGGGTCCATGCAGCATCGTCCTGTCACGCTGAAGCCATGCTGAACGCCCGAGGCGCCCGACCGTGCCGGGTCAGCCCGGGCTGACCAGCTCGCCGATCCAGGCGGCGATCTTCGCCGGATCGAGGCCGAGCGCCGCATCGCCGATGCCGTACGACGGGAGCGCGGCCGCGAGAGCACGGGCCCAGGTGACGCATTGCCCCATCTTCGTCAACCGATCGCGCAGGCCGACCAGCGCACCTACCGCCTCGGGTGTCATCCGGAAGATCGTGCCGCCCATCCGTTTGCGCCAGCGCCGGGACTCCTCGATGAAGTCTTCCGGACCGCACAGACAGGCGCCGGCGAGTCCCCCGAGGCCCTTGTAGAACGAGACGTAGATGCTGTCGGCGAGTCCGGCGTGCGCGGGCGATGCCAGGAGACCGTGTCGGTGCAGGCAAGGGCGACCGCGGGGAATCGGTCCTGGAAGTCGTCGGTCATGACCTCCACCCTTGCCGCTGTGCAGCTTCCCAGCAACCGCCCGGACTTGCTCGTCGTCAGACCCGGTGGTCGGCCGCGAACGGGCACTCGAAGGGTCCCCTGGCTCGGAGACCGACGTTGTTGAGATAGCCGACGACGATGGCGTACGACGTGAACAGGCTCACTTCGCTGTAGCTGACCTCATGCCGTTCGCAGTAGTCGCGCACCAGCGGTCGGGCGCGCTTGAGATTGGGTCGAGGCATGCTCGGGAACAGGTGGTGCTCGATCTGGTAGTTGAGGCCGCCCATCGCGAAGTCCACGAGCGCTCCGCCGCGAACGTTGCGCGACATCAGCACCTGTCTGCGCAGGAAGTCGATCTTCAAGGTCCGCGGAACGATCGGCATGCCCTTGTGGCCGGAGGCGAACGTCCCACCCAGGCACAGCCCGAACACCGCGGACTGGACCGCCAGGAACGCACCCGCCTTGTCCAACGGCAGGACGAGCAGGAGCACCACGACGTACGCCGCCAGCCGGACGACGACCACGGCGGACTCGATCCGCTGCTGGGGCCGGACCCCTCGTTGCAGCAGCGGCCGGACACTGGCGGCGTGGAGGTTGAGCCCCTCGAGGGTCAGCAGGGGAAAGAAGAACCAGCCCTGGTGGCCGACGAACCAGCCCGACAGGCCGCTGCGCCCCTCCGTCTGGCCGACGGTGAAGGCGAAGGCACCCGGGGCGATGTCCGGGTCGAGGCCCTCCTGGTTGGGGGCGACGTGATGCCGGTTGTGCTTGGTCTTCCACCAGCCGTAGCTCAACCCCGCGAACCCGACAGCCAGGATTCGCGCGGTCGTGTCGTTCCAAACAGCGGTGCGGAAGATCTGCCGATGTCCGGCGTCGTGTCCGAGGAACCCGAACTGGGTCATCAGCAGGCCCAGCGCCGCTGCGAGCAGCAACTGGAACCACGAGTCGCCGAGGATCAGGAAGCCGGCAGCGATGCCGAACCACGACAAGACGCAGAGCGTGATCAGGGTCCAGTAGTAGCCGTAGCGACGCTGAAGCAGGTCGCTTGCGCGGATGGTCGCCGCCAGCTCGGTGTAGAGGTTCGAGGAACCTGTCGACCGGGCTCGGGCTGCCCGGGGAGTCTCGTGGGGACCGGCCGTCAGCGCGCCAGTCGCAGTTTCCAGTTGCACATCGCCCATGGGCGCCCTCGAGACATCCGATTCGATGTCGCCGGGGTCTTGGGTCGACAGTTGGTGGTGCCTGCAGTCTACGCCCGTCGACCAATGACCGACCCCGTGACGGATCGGGCCGCCGCCTTGCCTTTTCGGGCCGCCTTCACGGCCCAGTGTTGCCGGATCCGCTGGAGGTCCTGCTGCAGCGACTTGTTCTCCTTCCGGAGCGTCTCGATCCGCTTGCGCAGGTGGCGGACCTGCTCGCGCTCGCGGCGTACCCGTTCGCGCTGGCGATCAGTGGCGTCCCGCTGGTTTGCCAGCGCCCCGAGCATCGCGTCGAGCATCTTCGACATCCTGGTCTGCAGCGGGTCGGCGCGCGGCGACAGCGTTGGTGAGCCGGAGGGGTGGACGATCCAGACGTCGTTAGAGTCCGGGTTGAGACGCAGCCGCGCCGCCGCCTGTGCCCCGAACAGGGCTCGAGGGTTGACCCGGTGCACGCTCAGTCCCTGGGCCATCAGGATCTGCTCGAAGTCGGCGCCGTACATCCGGACATGGTCGTGCTGCCCGAACCGACGGATGCGTTCCTCGACGTCGGCCTCGAGATTCTCCTCGGTCGGTCCCGTCGGTCGCCACGGCACCTGGATGACCCCCAGACCGCCCGGGGCGAGGACCCGGGCGAGCTCGCGCAGGGCACGGGTGTCATCCGGAACGTGCTCGAGCACGTGGAAGCAGATCACCAGGTCGATCGACCCGGATGCGAACGGCAGGTCAGTGACCGAGGCTGTCACATCGCGAAGCCGATTGTCGTAGCCGATGTCGAGACGGACGTAGCGCTCCGGCTCGAGCTCGCGAAGAAAACGCGTCACCGTCGGCATGGGCGCGATGTCCAGGAGCGTGCCGACGTTGCCCAGGCTGGGCCGGAGCGTGTCGAGCAGCAGGGCGAGGAACCTGTGACGTTCCAGGCTCTGGCAGCGAGGGCACTTCGCGTCGGGGCGCCCGTTGGGGCCGGGCCGGAACTCGCCGCGGGTGGATTGGTCGCAGGCTGTGCAGTAGCGCGTGATCTTGGCGGGCAACGTCTCGGCCTTCCGTCAGGTCAGCGGTCGCATCGTGGGCGGAATGCCGCCACCCCGATGAATTTCCTCGACCAGCTCTTGCAACGCGGTCAGCGCCACTCGGAACGGCATCGGCCCGTAGGACACCCGGGCGACACCCAGTTCCTCGAGCCGCGCCAGCGACGGCCCTCCGGGGATGCCGAGGACTGTGAGTCGCTGCGGGCCGAACGCGTCGACCAGTGCGGTCACCTGGGCTTCGTCGAGCCGGCCCGGTACGAACACGAGCGGCGCGCCGGCGTCGAGGAAGGCCTGGCCACGCTCGATCGCCTCGGCAAGCACTTCGGCGGGGTCACGATCCCGGCCCATCGCGAACGCGTCGGTTCGCGCATTGAGCACGAAGTCCACGCCCTCGTCGGCAGCCGCGGTCATCACCGCCGACACAGCGGCGACCGCCTCGTCCAGGGGCCTCATCCGGTCCTCGAGGTTGGCGCCGACGATGCCGACCCCGATGGCCTTGCGGACGGTCGCGGCGGCGTCGCCGTAGCCGGCCTCGAGGTCGGCGGTCACGGGCAGCTCGGTCGCCGCGGCGATCCGGCCGATCGCCTCGATCATCAGGTCCACGGGGATGTTCTCACCGTCCGGGTAACCGTAGGACGCGGCGATCGAGTGGCTGGCCGTCGCCAGCGCTGTCGTCCCCGGAACTCCTGCCACCGCCCTTGCGCTGGCCACATCCCAGACGTTCACAACCGTCAGTAGCTTCGGATCGCTGTGCAGGCGGTGCAGCTCCTTTGCGCGGGCCACATTGTCCACGGCAAGGTTCGCGTCGGTCATCGGTTCTCCTTCAGAAGTCTCGGAAGAAAGCATTGTCGATCCAGCCGTTGAACTGGTCTGAGGCCGCATCGATCGTCAGACCGGGAGTGAGCTTCCCGCCAACAGACAGGGGCGTGCCGCGGTTGAAGCTGGTGTTCCCCACGGGACGGACCGCCGACGAGATGCTGACCGCCTCGCCCGGCGTCCCGTCGGGGTTGATGGGCGCCACCGTGAGCTCGAGGTGCTCACCACGCGCCCAGATCCGCCTCGCGCAGGCGATCCGGTACCAGATGCCCGGATCCATGAAGGCCTCGGACTCGACCCGCAACACCCCTCTGTCGCCCTTGACCCGGCAACTGGCGTACCCGTCGTCGATCTGGATCTTGTACTGCGCGGCATCGGCGTACAGGCCACGCTGGATGACGTTGTTCCCGTTGTCGGCCCAGGTGCCGGAGCCGACGGCATCGCGGCGAACGTCGGCCCCGAACATGAATCTGGCGGCCCCGGGATCGAGCTCGTCCTCGAGTGCGGCGTTTCTGACGGCGACCACCGCGCGCGGTCCGCCCTGCGATCCGTCGAACGCCGGGTAGTCGGCCGCGAGCCGACCCGTGCGGGACCAGCGCGCCACCAGGCGACCACCGCCCGCCACGACGATGCGCTGCCGGGTTGTCGCGGTCCCGGAGTTGGCCACGGTCGCGATCTGCTCGCCATTTGTGCCGATGTCGAAGTGCAGCGCCACCTCGGGATCGGCGGAGGCCGGCCCCGCGGAGCAGATGCCGATGACGGCAGCCGCCGTCAGTGCGTATCCCGACGGTCGCCAGAGGCGAGTCCGAGCCATGTGTGCCCCTTCGGAGACAACGTTGCCGAGCAGAGCCTAGGGCGTTCAGGACCAGAAGATCCGATCCACCACGACCCTGGCGCGCCGAGTGGTCCGAAGGTAGTCGTTGACCATTTGGTCGGATTCGCCGGGTCGGTAGCCGAGGACCGAGGCGACGGCGGCGCGCTCGCGGTGGTCGCGCGACAGCTGGTCGCCGGGCTTCCCGCGAACCAGCGTGATCGCATTGCGGACTCGGCTCACCAGACGCCACGCCTCTGCAAGCTCGTTAGCATCGGCGGCACTGAGCAGGCCCACACCGGCGGCGGCGCTCAACGCCTCCAGCGTGCGCGGCGTGCGCAGGTCCGGCTCGGCCCCGGCGTGCCGCATCTGCAGGAGCTGGACCGTCCACTCGATGTCGGAGAGTCCGCCGCGACCCAGCTTGAGATGGGTGTTGGGGTCAGCACCCCGCGGCAGTCGTTCGTCGTCGACGCGAGCCTTGATCCGGCGTACCTCCACCACGTCGTCGAGGGCCAGCCCACCTTCGGGGAAGCGGATCGGGTCGATCAGCTCGGTGAACCGTTCCCGCAGACCAGGGTCGCCCACGACCGCATCTGCCCTCAGCAGGGCCTGCACCTCCCACACCTTCGACCACTTCGCGTAGTAGGCGGCGTACGAGTCGATCGTGCGTACCAGCGGTCCCTGCTTGCCTTCGGGGCGGAGGTCGGCATCCACCTCCAGGGCAGGATCCGAGCCGGGGGCGATCAGCAGCTTGCGAACCTCGTTGGCCACGGCCTGGGCGTACGACGTTGCCGGGTGCGCCTCGACGCCCGGCATCGGGTCGTGCACGAAGATCACATCCGCGTCGCTGCCATAGGAGAGCTCGAAGCCGCCGTAGCGTCCCATGGCGACGATCGCCATCCGGGTCGGCGGCTCCTCGAGGGACTTGGCGGCCAGCACCGCGCGTTGCGCCACCTCGAGGGTGGACTCCAGGGTGGCGTCGGTGAGCCGCGACAGTGCCGCGCCGATGTCGGCGATGTCCGTGTGCCCGAGCAGGTCTCCGGCCGCGACCCGGAACAGCTCCCGGCGGCGTACTGCACGGATGGCGCGAACCGCGGCCGCGGGGTCGTCCTGCCTGGAGGCGGAGGAACGCATCTCGGTCGTCAACGCCTCGGCCGTCAGCGGGGTCAGGTCCTCCCCCAGCAGGCGGACACCCTGAGGCTCGCGCTGGAGCAGGTCGGTCGCGTAGCGCGAGGTGGCCAGCAGTCGGGCCAGCCGTTCCGCCACTTCGCCCTCGTCGCGGAGCAGCCGGAGATACCAGGGACTGTCGCCCAGCGACTCGCTGATCCTGCGGAACCCGAACAGGCCGGCATCGGGGTCGGGCGCGTCCGCGAACCAGCCGAGCATCACCGGCAGCAGGGTGCGCTGGATCGATGCGCGACGGCTCACTCCACTTGTCATCGCCTCCAGGTGGCGCAGCGCGGCGGCGGGGTCCTGGTAGCCCAGGGCGGCAAGTCGCTGGCCGGCGGCCTCCGCAGAGAGCCGGGCCTCGTCGCCGGAGATCCTGGCAACCGAGTTGAGCAGCGGACGGTAGAAGAGCTTCTCGTGCAGACGGCGTACTTCGCGCCGGTGGTGCAGCCATTGCCTGTCGAGCTCCACGACGGGGTCCTTGACGAAACCGAGCGACCGGCCGAGCCGACGCAGCGCCGCGTCGTCCTCGGGCACGGCGTGGGTGCGCCGCAGCTGGTGCAGCTGGATCCGGTGCTCGAGGGTGCGCAGGAAGGCGTAGGCGTTGCGCAGCGCTTCGCCGTCGTCGCGGCCGACGTAGCCGCCGCGGGTCAGCGCCGACAGGGCGCTCAAGGTGCTCGGCGACCGGAGGCGCTCGTCGGCCCGGCCATGCACGAGCTGCAGGAGCTGTACGGCGAACTCGACGTCGCGCAGCCCGCCGGAGCCCAGCTTGAGCTGGCGCTCGGCCTGATGCGCCGGGATGTGGTCGAGGACCCTGCGTCGCATCGCCTGCACGTCCTCGACGAACCCGTCGCGGTCGGCGGCCCGCCAGACGAACGGCGCGATCCGCTCGAGGTACTCGCGCCCGAGTTCGAGGTCGCCGGCCACGGGCCGGGCCTTGAGCAGGGCCTGGAACTCCCACGTCTTCGCCCAGCGCGCGTAGTAGCTCTCATGGCTGTCGAGGGTCCGCACCAGCGGGCCGGCCTTGCCCTCGGGTCGCAGTGCCGCGTCGACCGGCCAGATCGTTCCTTCCGGCGTGTGGTCGGAGCAGACCTGCATCAGGTTCCCGGCGAGCTGGGTCGCCGCCCGCAGCGCCACCCTGTCGGCGGCGCCCTCGACCGGTTCGTAGACGAAGACGACGTCGACGTCGCTGACGTAGTTGAGCTCGTGGCCGCCGCACTTTCCCATCGCGACCACGGAGAGCCGAGCCGCTGCGGCGCTCTCGCCGACCCGGGCCCGGGCCACCGCGAGTGCGGCGTCGAGGGTGCCGGCGGCAAGGTCTGACAGCTCGGCGGCGACGTCGGCGACTCCGACGTGGTGGGCGAGGTCGCGCGCGGCCAGCCGGAGCAGGATCCGCCGGTACTCCACCCGCAAGGCGTCGCACGCGTCGCGATCGGGAAGGGTCGCGATCGGCAGGGAGTTCGGGGTGGAGCTCGGGGTGGGCGTGGTGGAGCCCGGTGCCAGGTCGTCGGGGTCGGCACCGACCGAGCGGATCAGGTCGGCTCGGACTGCGTACGCCGCGGGACGGGTCGATCCCAACGCCGGGTCGGTCAGCTCGCGCCAGTGCTCAGGGTGCCGGTGGAGGTGACGCGCCAGCGCCGTACTCGCTCCGAGCACGGTCAGCAGCCGCATCGCCGTCCCCTCGTCATCGGAGAGCGCGGCCAGCAGGTCCTCGCGGTCCGGCGCCGCGTCGGCCAAGGTGAGCAGGCCGTCGAGGGCAGCGTCCGGATCGGCGGTCCGGCCCAGGATCGCCTCGATCGGCGCTGCGGCGTGGCCGAGTCGCGCCAGGCCGGCCAGCGCGGCGTCGGTGTCCTCGAAGCCGAGCCGGATCAGCTCGCTGCGGACGGTCTTGCGCTTTGGCCGGCTCATCGCGAGGCGGCCGCAAGGTTCGCGAAGCCGGTGCCGAGCGGCCTCCACGCCTGGACGAGCTCGGTCCTGGCGGCGGCAACCTCCGCCAGCAGGCGGTCCGTGTCGACGCCGAGCCGCTCGGCCTCCTCACGGTCGTCCTCGGCCCACGCTCCGAAGATCCGGTCGTCGATCTCGGGATGCCACTGCACCCCCCACACGGTGTCGGTGTAGCGCGCCGCCTGGAGCTCGCCGGCAGGGGTCGACGCGAGGCCTTGCGCCCCGTCGGGCAACGCGGTGACGATGTCGAGGTTCCAGTGCACGCCCCGTCCCGCCGAGGTCACGGCACCGAACAGCGGGTCGTCGGCTGCTCCGGGGTGCCAGCCGGTGTCGAAAAGCCCGATCTGGTGGCCTCGTGGGTTGCGTCCGGCGTCGCCGCCGAGGGCCACGGCGGCCAGCTGGTGACCAAGGCAGGTGCCGAGGGTCGGCAGCTCGGCGTTCGCTGCGGATCGGATCAGCTCCTTGACCTCCGTCAGCCAGGGGTACGCCGCGTCGTCGTGGGCGCCCATCGAGCCGCCCAGGACGACCAGGCCGTCGTACGACCCGAGGCCGGGCAGGACGTCACCGGCGTAGGGCCGGCAGACATCGAGCGTGCAGCCGCCCTCCTCGAGCCAGCGACCGAGGTGGGCAGGCGGGCAGCCGGCCTCGTGCTCGACGACCAGCACGACGGGTCGGCGGGTCACGTGTCCCCCCGGCCCGGCTGAGCCGGGAAGTAGTGCCTTCCGAATCCGAGACAGGCCGTCGCCACGGCCAGCCCGGGCACCAGGAAGTCGAGGCCGGGGTCCTCGTCGGGAGGCCGGTTGACGAGCCCGTGGCGCCATCCGACGACCGCCGCGGACACCGCCGCCGCGAAACCGACCAACAGGAGCAGGCCCATCCCGATCCGGGCGACCAGCGGCGACGCATCCCCGCGGCCGACCAGCTCCGGCCAGAACCGGGGCACGGTGAACAGGACCATGCCGACGCCGGCCACCGCCGAGACCCACCGCAGGTAGGCCACGTCGTCGATCCGGGTCCACCCCTGGCTCGTCGCGATCAACACCGCGCCAGTCACCACACCTGCGAGTCGCGCCCAGGCCAGCCCCGTGAGCCAGGCAACCAGGCTCGGGATCCCCGTCGCCAGGAGGGCGATCGCGGACCAGGCCGCTACCGCTGTCAGCCCCTCCGGGATCCGGACGTCAGCTTCCGAGGCGCCGGGCGCCACATCGATCCAGACCAGCATCCACAGCACGCCGAGCATCGCCGCGAGCCAGAAGAGCGTGTCCCCGAGCCCGCGATGCAACCGACCACCCATGTCAGAGAACCGGCAACATCCGGTCGCGTTCGAAGGCGCTGACCTGTCCGCGGTACTCCTCCCACTCGCGACGCTTGTTGCGCAGGAAGAAGTCATAGACGTGCTCGCCGAGAGTCTCGGCCAGCAGTTCGGAGTTCTCGGCGATCCCGATCGCGTCGTACAGGCTCTTGGGCAGCGGATCGATGCCGAGGCTCTTGCGCTCCCGCTCGGTGAGCGACCAGACGTCGTCCTCGGCCTCACGCGGCAGGTCGTAGCCCTCCTCGATGCCCTTCATGCCCGCAGCCAGGGTGACCGCGAACGCGAGGTAGGGGTTGCAGGCGGCGTCGATCGTGCGCAGCTCGATCCGGGTGGACGGTCCCTTGTTGGGCTTGTACATCGGGACCCGGATCATCGCGGACCGGTTGTTGTGGCCCCAGCAGATGTACGACGGGGCCTCGCCGCCGCCGACCATCCGCTTGTAGCTGTTGACCCACTGGTTGGTGACACACGTGATCTCCCTGGCGTGCCGGAGGATGCCTGCGATGAACTGCCTCCCGGTCTTGGACAGCTGGTACTCCGCACCGGCCTCGAAGAACGCGTTGTTGTCGCCCTCGAACAGCGACACGTGGGTGTGCATGCCCGAACCGGGGTGCTCGGTGAATGGCTTGGGCATGAAGGTCGCCCAGATGCCCTGGCTGAGCGCCACCTCCCGGATGACCGTGCGGAACGTCATGATGTTGTCGGCGGTGCTGAGGGCGTCGGCGTACCGGAGGTCGATCTCCTGCTGCCCGGGACCGCCCTCATGGTGGCTGAACTCCACCGAGATCCCCATCGACTCCAGCATCGTGATTGCCTCGCGGCGGAAGTCGGCACCCGCTTGCTGCGCGGTGTGGTCGAAGTAGCCGCTACGGTCGACGGGACGCGGCTCCTCGCCTACGTTCGGGGCGTCCTTGAACAGGTAGAACTCGATCTCCGGGTGCGTGTAGAACGTGAACCCCTTCTCGGCGGCCTTGCTCAGGGTGCGCTTGAGCACGTAGCGAGGATCGGCGTACGACGGGCTGCCGTCGGGCATCACGATGTCGCAGAACATCCGCGCAGTGGACGGGATCTCACCGCGCCACGGCAGGATCTGGAAAGTCGCCGGGTCGGGCTTCGCGAGCATGTCGGCCTCGTAGACCCGGGCGAACCCCTCGATCGCCGAGCCGTCGAAGCCGATCCCTTCGTCGAAGGCCCCTTCGAGCTCCGCCGGAGCCACGGCCACCGACTTGAGGAAGCCGAGGACGTCGGTGAACCACAGCCGCACGAAGCGGACGTCACGCTCCTCGAGAGCGCGGAGAACGAAGTCTTCCTGCTTACCCATGGCCCAACTATGTCGCATCAAAAGTTTCGTGGGCGTGACGGTTCACGAACGGCGGACCCGGACGCAGCAGTTGGGCGGCGCGGGGTCCAGCTCCGCCTGCAACTCCGTGCATCCGAGCCGGTCCGCGACGGCATCGACCAGGACGAGGTTCAACCCGCAGACCAGCTCGGTGTGTCCGCTCGCCAGCCGGTCGAACGGGCAGTTGGTCAGGGTCATCACGTTGTCGTCGATCCGGGGCTCGTAACCCTCCTCCTCGAGGACCGACGCGACCCGCCGCAGCTGCGACGTACGACGGTCCGTGGGTGCGGCCCGGTCCGCGACCCGGGCGCCGGCGGCGGCCGCGGCCGCCGCGACCGCGTCCGGGAGGGGCACCTCGCCGGAGAGACTGAGCTCGATGGCGTCGGCCAGCACGGCGCCGGCGAGGTCGTAGCGGCGGTCCGGGAGGCTGACGCTCACCTCGTCCTCGGCGCGGCGGTAGAGCTTGGCGGGGCGCCCGGCGCCAGGCCCGGTGCGCCCGGTCAGGCGGCGGAACTCGGTGTCCAGCAGTCCCTCGTCGACGAGACGCTCGAGGTGGAACTTCGCCGTGTGCCGCGGCACCTGGACGCCGTCAGCCGCCTGGTCGCGGCTGACAGGCTGCGGCTGGGCGGCGACGTACCGGTACAGGGCACGGCGCACCGGCTCCGCCAGCGCGCCCACGCGGGTGACCCTGCTGGCGAAGCCGTCGGATCGGGATGCACCCATGACCTAGTTCTAGCAGACAGACGCGTGGCTCTAACAGATTCTTGACGCATTTCGGGGGAAAGTCGGGCATTTGGGGTGACTGCACCGATGGCCGCAATCCAGAATAGAGGTCACGAAAAAACGTCGCAGGAACAGGTCGTGAGAGCCACCTGCGTCTCGTTGCACACGGGGTAGTCACGGCGGAGATTTCGGGGGAAATCAGATGGGAACCACGAAGACCCGGGCGCTCGCGATCTTCGTGTTCGTAGGTGCCCTGCTGGCCGCCGGCTCGACTGCGTCATCGACCTCGCCGACCGTTGCAAACGCTGGTTCAGGGAACTCGGTTGCTACGGGCTGCGGCGGCGTGGTGGTCGATACTCGCTACCGCGCGGAGGTCAAGGAACTGGGTCGTGCGCATGCGTGCGAGCACCTGATGGCCCGCCAGTTGGCTGGTCATCCGCACGGGGCCGGCGATCGCCACGACCCTGCCCCGGAGGAGGTGAGCAGCGATCCGGCCCTGGTGGGCAGCTGGAGCGCCCCGAGCGACCCGGGCACCAAGACGATGGGGATCACCTCGGTGCTGCTGCACACCGGCAAGGTTCTGCTCTTCGGCGGCAAGTACAGCCCCACGGACAGGAACACGGCCGCCTATCTCTACAACCCGGTGACCAGGACCGGCCACGAGGTGCCCGCGCCCGCGCCGGTCTTCTGCGGAAGCGTGACCCAGCTCAGTGACGGCAGGGTGCTGTCGGTCGGAGGCGCCGACCCGCTCCCCAAGGGCATCGTCGACGTGTGGCTCTTCGATCCGATCACGGAGGACTGGATTCGTCAGCCGGACACACCCCTTGGTCGCTACTACCCGACCACCACGAGGCTGGCAGGCGGGCGGATCGTCGTCACCGCGGGAGAGGAGCTCGACGGGACGACTCACAACCCGAAGGTTGAGCTCTACACCCCGCCGCCACCCGGCGGCCAGGTGGGAACACTCCAGGTCGTCGGACCTGACCACCCCACGTTCAACTACCCACGCCAGTGGCTGATGCCCGACGGCAACGTCTTGCAGGTGATCGCCAAGAGGGCCTTCCGGCTGAATCCGGGCACCTGGACCTGGACGAACTTGAAGTCGCTCCCGGGCGGCAACGGCCCGGGGGCTGCGGGCCTGATGCTCCCCGGTGGCCCCAGCGGCTCGAACCGGGTGCTCATGATCGGGGGAAGCACGGTCACGGCCTCCGTTCGGACCACCGAGCGATACGACTACTCCGAGCCCGCCGCAGGCTGGACCTACGGCAACCCGCTGCCGACGCGGCGGACCCACATGAACGTGGTGCAGGTGCCGGACGGGTCGGCGTACGGCATCGGAGGCAACGGGATCAAGCTGTTCGAAGAGCCCAGGACCCAGACGCTTGCGTACAACCCGGCAACCGACACCTGGACGAACCTGGCTGTGCAGCAGCCCCGCCGTGCCTACCACTCGACCGCGATCCTGCTGCCGGACGGCCGCATCATGTCCGCGGGAGACGACGGGCCCGGCGGCGGTCGTCAGCTGATCGACTTCTACTCCCCGCCGTACCTGTTCAAGGGACCTCGTCCGGTGATCACTGCGGCCCCGCCCCAGATCGCCCACAACAGCGCGTTCTCGGTCTCCACCTCCGGTCCGACGGTGACCCGCGCGGTGCTGATGGCGCCGGCCGCGACGACCCATGCCAACGAGATGAACGCCAGGCACGTCGAGCTCGCCATCACGCGGTCCGGGGACACCGTCAACGCCACGGCGCCGACGTCAAGGGTGGCGCCACCGGGTTACTACATGCTGTTCGTGCTCACCGAGACAGGCGTTCCGTCCCGCGCTCGCTGGGTGCACGTCGGCCCCGGAGCCTAGCTCTCCGGGATGTTCTCGATCTCGTCCAGCCAGGCCTTGGCGCTGGCGTCTGAGGGCATCCGCCAGTCACCGCGCGGCGACATGGTGCCGCCGGCACTGACCTTCGGGCCGTTCGGCAGCGCGGACCGCTTGAACTGGCTGGCGAAGAAGCGATTCACGAACACACCGAGCCAACCCCGGATCGCGGCGAGGTCGAACTGCGACCGGCGGTCGTGGGGGAACCCCGGCGGCCACTCCCCCCGGCTCGCGTCGCGCCAGGCGTGCCAAGCGAGGAACGCGATCTTGCTGGGCCGATAGCCCCGCCGGAGCACGTGGAACAGCGTGAAGTCCTGCAGGGAGTAGGGCCCCACCGAGTCCTCGGTGGCCTGCGGCCGCTTGCCTGCTTCGGCGGGGATCAGCTCCGGGGTGATCTCCTGGTCGAGGATCTCGCGCAGCACCTCGTTGGTGTCCTCCTCGAACTGGCGGCTGTCGATCACCCACCGGATGAGGTGCTGGATCAGCGTCTTCGGGACCCCGGTGTTGACGGCGTAGTGGGACATCTGGTCACCCACGCCGTACGTGCACCACCCGAGCGCGAGCTCACTCAGGTCGCCGGTACCGAGCACGATGCCGCGCCGGTGGTTGGCGAGCCGGAACAGGTAGTCGGTGCGCAGCCCCGCCTGCACGTTCTCGAAGGTGACGTCGTAGACGGGCTCGCCCTCGGCGTACGGGTGGTCGAGGTCGTCCAGCATCTGCCGTGCGGCCGGCCTGATGTCGAGCTCCTCGAACGTGACGCCGAGTGCCTTGGACAGCCTGGTGGCGTAGGACTTCGTGGCCTCGCCTGTCGCGAAGCCCGGCATCGTGAAGGCATGGATGTCGCTGCGTGGCCGGGACAGCCGGTCCATCGCCCTCGCCGCCACGATGAGGGCGTGCGTCGAGTCGAGTCCGCCCGAGACGCCGATGACGACCTTCGGCTGCCCGATCGCGTGCAACCGCTGCTCGAGCCCGGAGACCTGGATGTTGTAGGCCTCGTAGCAGTCGAGCGCCAGCCGCTCGGGGTCGTCGGGCACGAACGGGAACCGGTCGACCTTGCGGCGTAGCCCGATGTCTCCCGCTGGCGGCTTCAGCTCGAACTCGATGGTGCGGAACTCGGCGATCCGTCGGTCGTGGGTGCGGCGGTTGTCGTCGAAGCTGCCGACCCGGAGCCGCTCCTGCCGCAGCCGGTCGAGGTCGACGTCGGCCACCGAACGACGCGCTCCCTCGGGGAAGCGCTCGGTCTCCTCGAGCAGGTCGCCACACTCGTAGATCAGGGTCTGGCCGTCCCAGGACAGGTCGGTGGTCGACTCGCCCTGGCCGGCAGCCGCGAACAGGTACGCCGCGCTGCAGCGGGCGCTGGCGCTGCGGACCAGCAGCCGGCGGTCCTCGGCCCGGGCCACCGTGATCGGCGACCCGGACAGGTTGGCGAGCACTGTCGCCCCGGCGAGCGCCGCTTCGGCGCTTGGCGGGATGGGCACCCACATGTCCTCGCAGATCTCGACGTGGAGGTTCAGCCCGGCGACATCGGTGGCCGTGAAGATCAGGTCCGGGCCGAAGGGTGCGTCGACTCCGCCGACCCGGATCGTGCCGCCACGGCGGTCGTCACCCGGAGCGAAGTGCCGCTTCTCGTAGAACTCGCGGTAGTTCGGCAGGTAGGACTTCGGGCTCACGCCGAGGACCCTCCCGCGGTGGATGACCACGGCACAGTTGCGCACCCGAGTGCCGTGTACGAGCGGTGCTCCGACCACGATCACCGGCAGCAGGTCGCCGCTCGCGGCAACGATGTCCGCGACCGCCCTCTCCACGGCGGCCAGCAACGTGTCCTGCAGCAGCAGGTCGTCGATCGCATAGCCGCTCAACGAAAGCTCCGGGAAGATCGCGACCGCGACGCCGTCCTCGTGGCAAGCCCGGACCTGCTCCAGCACGATGACCGCGTTCCGTTGCGGGTCGGCGATCGCAACCGGCACCGTGCAGGCCGCCACCCGCGCGAACCCGTGCTCATACGCTGAGTAGAAGTCCACGAAGTGAAGTCTAGGGCTCGCCGAGTCGTCGCATCTTCCCCGAGTCGTCGTAAGTTACGACGACTCACCGGGTCCGGGCCGACGCCGAGTCGTCGCATCTTCCGCGAGTCGTCGCATCTTCCCCGAGTCGTCGTAAGTTACGACGACTCACCCGGGGTTGTTCATGACAGGACGAGTTGGGCGATCCACAGGTCGAGGTCGGCTGAGTCCGGAAGCTCCTCGACCAGGTCCCACCAGCGCAGCTCCTGAATCTCGTCGCTGGCCTCGAACACGTCCAGGTCGACGGGTCCGAGCAGCCGGCCGCGGTAGACCGCGCCGTACTCGAGGCGGTCGTCGGGTTTGAGCCGGAACGTCACGACGGCGACGAACTCCAGCTCCGGCGCGGGCAGTCCGGTCCCCTCGACGAACTCGCGGGCGGCGGCCGCACGCGCCGTCTCGCTCGGGCCGAGCCTGCCGCCGGGCAGCTCCCAGGCGAGCCTCCACGAGTTCATCGCCAGCAGCACCTGCCCGTCGTACTCGGCGACGACGAGCACGAGCGGCATGGGGACTTCGGGGTCCAGATGGGCGAGCTCGTCCTCCGCGCACTTCCGGAACGCGAGCAGCCGGTTGCCCTCGGCATCCACCGCCAGCGACGCATTCGCAGGCTCGATCATCTGCCCACAGTAGGCGACCCGATCACGCCGGAAGATCGTCCAACGATCCGCTGTCAGAGCTCCGAAGGGCGATCGCCGCCGGGAGCGCGCGCAAGTCGGTGAGCCGCAGACCAACTCCGCGAACGGCATGGATCTGCAACGGGCTACCGAGGTCACGCAGCTTTCTCCGCAGCCTCTTGACGACCGAATGCAGGTCGGAGCGGCCGCCGAGGTGGTCGTTTCCCCACACCTGCCGGTGTAGCAGTTCGAAGGTCAGGGTTCGGCCCAGGTCCCCGAGCAGACATCTGAGGAGGTCGTGCTCGAGCGGCGACAGCGACACGGCTTTGTCGCGCCACGAAGCGACCCGCCAATCCGAGTCGATGTCGATGCCGACCGACTCATGGGCTCTTTTCCGAGTCCGAGCCGCAGGCAGCGGCTCGACCACGGCCGGCCCCCGGGCGGCGGCGGGCTGCGACGAGGTCGGGACAGTCGGGTCCGGCACCTGTCCCTCGCCCCCACCGAGCAGTGCGATTGCCTGCTCACGGGAGGCCACGAGCAGCACGGGCACTCCGTCGTTCACCAGCCGAGCCAGCCGGATCCGTTCCTCGGCCGAAGGCGCGATCACGATCACCGCGGTCAGTCCCCCGCCAGCGGCGGGCGCACCCCGTTCGTCTTTATGGGTCGGATCTCCCCGAGCGAGAGACATTCCCGTCCTTTCCCCCGTAGTCAAACAACTTCCCGGCTGTCGCTATCGATGTCAAGGAAATTGACTCGCCGGTGGATATCGAACGGTGCTTGTGGTTTGCCAACGTTTCGCCCAACAAGTCCCCAAGTTGCCCAGAGCCGCTCGTTGTGGCGGCCCGCGACTCCTTCCTAGCGTCGACAGACGTCGGGCCGAGCCCGGCAGCGACCATGCCCTATGAGCCCTCATCCCGGTCTCAGCAAGAGCCTCGGGACCCATCTCGGGAGGAACGCACGATGTCTTCGAATCGACGCAGAAATGTGTTCCGGGGCTCGTCCCCGGCTTTGTTCGCGAAGCTGGTGGTGCTGGCCGTCGTCAGCGCCGGGCTCATGCTCACCGGGCCGGCCGCCCAAACGGCCACCCAAACGGCCCCCACAGCGGCAGCCGCCGACAAGATCAAGCCGAAGCTCTCCCGGCAACTCGAAGCCAAGGGCGACGCCAGCTTCTGGGTCCGCTTCGACCAGGCCGACCTTTCCTCGGCCAGCGAGATCAGCGACTGGACCGAGCGCGGCCAGGTCGTCTACGACACCCTGAAAGCAGCCGCCAGCGAGAGCCAGAAGGACACCCGCGCGCTGCTGGACGGCGAGGACGTCACCTACCAGGCGTTCTGGGCCACGAATGCGATTCGGGTCGAGGCCGGGGACTCCGAGCTGGCGCTGAAGATCGCAAACGGCTCCGACGTGGTCGCGCTGTATCCAACGTTCGACTACCGGCTCGAGAAGCCGATCAAGGGCAAGCCCACACACGGGGTCGACGCCGTCGAGTGGGGCGTCGCGAACATCAACGCCGACGACGTCTGGAGCCAGTTCGGGGTCACCGGTGAGGGCATCACGGTCGCGAGCATCGACACCGGCACCCAGTTCGACCACCCTGCCTTGGTTGACCAGTACCGCGGCAACAACGGCGACGGCACCTTCGACCACAACTACAACTGGTTCGACGCGGCCGGCTCCTGCCCCGACGCTCCCTGCGACAACAACGGGCACGGCACCCACACCATGGGCACCATGCTCGGCGACGACGGCGGCGAGAACCAGATCGGCGTCGCCCCAGGCGCCAACTGGATCGAAGCCAACGGCTGCTGCCCTTCGGACGCTGCCCTGATCGCCTCTGGCGAGTGGATGCTGGCGCCGACCGACCTGGCCGGCGAGAACGCAGACGTCAGCAAGCGCCCGAACATCATCAACAACTCCTGGGGCTCGCAGGTGCCCAGCAACGACCCGTTCATGGAGGACATCCAGCTCGCCTGGGCAGCGTCCGGGATCTTTGGACAGTGGTCGAACGGCAACAGCGGATCCGACTGCGAGACGAGTGGATCGCCCGGCAGCCGGATCATCAACTACTCGTCCGGCGCCTATGACATCGACAACGAGATCGCCGACTTCTCCGGTCGCGGCGCCGGTCAGGACGGCGAGATCAAGCCGAACATCTCGGCGCCCGGCGTCGACGTCCGCTCGAGCTTCCCGGGCAGCACCTACGGCAGCATCAGCGGTACGTCGATGGCCTCGCCGCACGTGGCCGGCGCAATCGCGCTCCTGTGGTCAGCGGCTCCCGCACTGATCGGCGACATCGAAGGCACCTGGGCCTTGCTCGACGGGACCTCCGTCGACACTGAAGACGCTCAATGCGGCGGCACTGCCGACGACAACAACGTGTGGGGCGAGGGCCGGCTCGACGCGCTGGCTCTGGTCAGCGCAGCACCTGTCGGCGACACCGGAACCCTGGCCGGCACCGTCACCGACTCCGCCACGGGCGACCCGCTCGCCGACGCGACCGTCGAGATCACCGGAGAGTTCAACCGCACGGTGACCACCGAAGACGACGGAAGCTACTCGGTCCGCCTCGCTGCCGGGGACTACACCGCAACCGCCTCGAAGTTCGGCTACGGCAACGAGTCCGCCGACGTCACGGTCGCGCCCGAGCAGACGACGACTCAGGACTTCGCGTTGACGGTGAGCCCGTCGGTGACCCTGAGTGGAACCGTGACCGACGGGTCCGGCCACGGCTGGCCGCTGTACGCCGCCATCGACGTCGCCGGTCCGGGCGCGGACGTGTACACCGATCCGGTCACGGGTGACTACAGCGTGTCGCTGCCCAGCAACGCGACGTACACGGTCACCGTCGACTCGCAGTACCCGGGCTACACGCCGGCGACGTTCGACGTCACCATCGGAGACGGCGATGCGACCCAGGATGCCGCGCTCGAGGTCGACAGCGCCAGCTGTACGGCTGCGGGCTACGAGGTCAACGTGAACGGCGTGACCGAGGACTTCAACGCTGGTGCGCTGCCCGACGGCTGGACCATGCAGGACAACATCGGCGACGGACAGGTCTGGCAGTTCGACGACCCAGGCGAGCGAGAAAACCTCACCGGCGGTGACGGTGGCTTCGCGATCGTGGACAGCGACTTCTACGGCGACGGCAGCGTGCAGGACACGGCACTGGTGTCACCGGTCGTCGACATGTCGGCGCTCACCGCTCCCGTGGTCGGGTTCCGGCAGGACTACAACAACCTCGGCGACATCGCGGACGTCGACCTGAGCATCGACGGCGGCGCAACCTGGACCACGGTGCTGCACCAGACGACCGATGTTCGCGGTCCGCGGCAGGACATCGTCCAGCTGCCGACGGCAGCTGGACAGGCCGAGGTCCAGGTCCGGTTCCACTACTACAACGCGGAGTTCGCCTGGTGGTGGGAGGTCGACGACGTGTTCGTCGGGAACCGCACGTGTGACGCCATCCCGGGCGGACTGGTCGTGGGCAACGTCCGCGACGCACGGACCTCGGAGGGCATCAACGGCGCGACCGTGACCAGCGTCGACAAGCCGGCGGAGACCGCCACCAGCATGGGCACTCCTGACGACGCGGCACTCGACGACGGCTTCTACTGGACCTTCTCCACGCTGACGGGACCCCACCCGTTCAAGGCGGAGGCCAACCAGTACACAGCGGCGACCACCCAGGTCGACGTCGACCCTGACGACGCCACGCGGGCAGACTTCAGCCTGTCGTCGGGGCACTTGACGGTGACCCCGACCAGCCTTGCCGCGACAGCCAGGCTCGGCGGCAGCCCGAAGTCAACGTCGTTCGACGTCACCAACGACGGGGAGGCGACCGTCAACGTGGAGTTCGGCGAGAAGAGCGGCGGCTTCGTCATCCAGAAGGCGGACGGCTCCACGATGAGCCGAAAGGCGATGCTGGCCGACGAAGGTGCGCCACTCAAGGTCGTGCACGGCACGTTCTCGCCGCTGTCCCAAGCCGACGCCGGCGGCCGTGCCAAGGGGAAGGTCCCGGACGCGACCACCCCGCACGAGGACCCGTGGACGACGGTCGCGGACTACCCGGAAAGCACGATGGACGCCGGGGCCACAACCGTCGAGGGGCTGCTCTACTCCTTCGGCGGGACCAACGGCGACGACATCGTCCCCTCGGCGTACGTCTATGACCCGGCGGCCATGGCGTGGTCTCCGATCGCGGACATGCCAGATGGACGGGAGAACCCGGCAGTCGCCGCCATCGACGGCGTTGTCTACATCAGCGGTGGGTGGCTGCCGGATGGGACGCCGGCCTCGTCCACGCTCGCCTACGACCCGTCCAGCGACAGCTACACAGAGGTGGCCGACCAACCGGTCGGTGTCGCCGCTCCGGGACGAGTGGTGCTCGACGGCCTGATGTACCTGGTCGGCGGATGCCAGGATACGTGCGGTCTCAGCGACGTCCAGGTCTACGACCCGGCCGCCGACAGCTGGTCGCAGGTGGCGGACTACCCGGAGGACACCTCGCACGTTGCTTGCGGGGCGATCGACGGGCAGATCTACTGCGCCGGCGGTACGGCGGCGGAGTCGACCTCGACCCACACGTTCGTCTACGACCCAGGGGCCGACAGCTGGTCGCCCCTGGCGGACCTGCCGATCGACCTGTGGGGAATGGGCTACACCGCAGCGAACGGGACGCTCCTGGTGTCTGGTGGAGTGACGGACGAGTTCAACACGATCACCAACCAGGGCTTCGCCTACGACCCGGGTTCGGACTCGTGGACCGCGCTGCCGAACTCCAACAACACCCTCTACCGGGGTGGGAGTGCGTGCGGCCTCTACCGGGTCGGCGGCTCGACGGGTGGGTTCAGCCCAGTGCCCGACGTCGAGGTGCTGCCCGGCATGGATGACTGCGAGGTCGGAGCAGACGTGGAGTGGCTGGAGATCGACACCACGTCGGCGACATTGGCGCCTGGTGATTCCGTCCAGGTCACCGTCACGATGGACCCGAACGTCGCGCAGCCCGGCGTCTACACCGCGGGTGTCTCCATTTCCGACGACGCTCCCGGCTCGGCCGGTCCGGTGTCGGTGGCAATGACCGTCACCCCGCCGCCCGCCTGGGGCAAGCTGAAGGGCACCGTGTCCGGCGTCTCCTGCACCGGCGCAACGGCCCCGCTGGCCGGAGCGACGTTGCAGGTGGACTCGTGGGCCGGCTCCTGGACGTTCACGACCGCGTCCGACGGCGGCTACGCCTACTGGTTCAACGTCAGGCACAACCCGTTGCAGCTGATCGCTGCGAAGGACGGGTACAAGCCGCAGACCAAACAGGTCAGGCTGATGAGGGGCAAGACGGTGACCAGCAACTTCGCTTTGAAGAAGAACGGTTGCTGACAGCGAGCACGAGGTAGTCGCGAGAAGGCCCGCCCGGCCTGCCGGGCGGGCCTTCTGCGTGTCCGCGTGACCAGAGCCACACCACGAGGGCTGCGGTGCCGCACTAGCCTGTAAATGATTCAGGGGACTCCAGCCGGGAGCCTCGAGAACACCGCCGAAGGAGCTCGACGATGAGCATCCAGGACCCCTCGCAGGAGACCGCGCCGTACGGCAGCGGCCCCGCCAAGAACACCCCGGTGCCGGTCAAGCGCATCCGGACCCACCACCTGCGTGAGATGAAGCAGCGCGGCGAGAGGTTCGCGATGCTGACGGCCTACGAGCAGTACGCCGCCCAGACCTTCGACGAGGCCGGCATCGAGGTGCTTCTCGTCGGCGACAGCGCATCCAACAACGTCTACGGGAACGAGACCTCGCTGCCGGTGACCGTCGACGAGCTGATCCCGCTGGTGCGAGCCGTGACCCGTTCGGTCCGGCGCGCGCTGGTGGTGGCCGACCTGCCGTTCGGCTCCTACCAGGCCTCCCCGGAACAGGCCTACCTGACGGCCGCCCGCTTCATGAAGGAGGCCAACGCGCACTGCGTCAAGCTCGAGGGCGGGATGCCGATGGTGCCCCAGGTCCGCAAGCTGACGGAGGGGGGCATCCCGGTCATGGCTCACATTGGTTTCACTCCACAGTCCGAGCACAACCTGGGTGGCTACCGCGTGCAGGGGCGTGGCGACTCCGGGCAACAGGTCGTCGACGAGGCCGTGGCGCTCGAGGAGGCCGGTGCCTTCGCCGTGGTGATGGAGATGGTCCCCGGCGACGTCGCAGGCCAGGTCACCAAAGCCGTGTCGATCCCGACGATCGGCATCGGCGCCGGCTCCGAGTGCGATGGCCAGGTCCTGGTCTGGCAGGACGCGTTCGGACTGCGCACCGGCCGGATGGCGAAGTTCGTGAAGCAGTACGCCGACCTGCACGGCGTACTGCTCGACGCGGCGAAGGCCTATTCCGCGGACGTCAAGGGTGGGACGTTCCCAGGGTCCGAGCACACGTTCTGACGATCGAAAGCCTGGGGATCGTGGCCGTTTTGTCCGACTCCGCGTAGCGTGACACGCATGCGGATCTCGATCGTGGCCGTCCTTGTCCTCGTCGTCGCAGGTCTGGGGGGCGCGGTCCCGGCAACGTCGGAACCGGAGGCACCGCCCAACGTCCGAACCGCCGACCGCCCCACAGATCGGCCCGCGGCGCCTGCCCTCCGGGTGACCCGTCAGGTATCGGGGATGGTGATCCCGTGGGACGTGAAACCCATCGGTAACGGGCGGTTGCTGATCACCGAGCGCAACAGCGGGCATCTGATCCTGTGGCAGAACGGCCACAAGCGCCAGGTCACCTTCCCGAGCAGGTCGGTCTGGGTCTCTGGTGAGACCGGTTTGATGGGCCTGGAAATCGATCCCGACTTCGCGACCAACGGCCGCTTCTACACCTGCCAAGGCGGTTTCACCGGCGGCGGCGGGCACGAGGTCCACGTGATGGCCTGGCGCCTCGACGCGGCAGCCACGAAGGCGACGCTCCAGAAGGAGCTGGTCGGTGGCTTCCCAACGAGCAGTGGCCGACACGGCGGCTGCCGGTTGCTGATCGCGCGCGGCGGTGCCCTCCTGGTCGGCACGGGCGACGCGGCCCAGGGCACCAACCCGCAGAACCAGCGCTCCCTCGGCGGCAAGACCCTGCGCCTGAACCGGATGACCGGCGCCCCGTCGCCGTTCAACCCGTGGCCGGACGCGGACAACCGGAACCGCCGCTACGTCTACACCTATGGCCACCGCAACGTGCAGGGCCTCGCGCAGCGGGCGGACGGTACTTTCTGGTCGGTGGAGCACGGGCCAGACCGCGACGACGAAGTCAACCGTCTGTTCAAGGGTGGAAACTACGGCTGGCACCCGGTGCCCGGCTACAACGAGTCGGTGCCGATGACCGACTTCTCCCTTCCAGGAGTGCAGTTCGGCGCCCGCTGGCGCTCCGGTCGCACCACCTTCGCGACCTCTGGTGCGACCTGGGTCCGGGGAGCGCAGTGGGGGGCGCTGAACGGCACGCTCGCAGTGGCCGCGCTCAAGGACAGCAAGATGCGGTTCATGAAGTTCGACGCGACCGGCCGCCTCGTGTCGGTCCACATCCCCGGCTCCCTCACCAACTTCGGTCGGTTGCGGTCGGTGACGTTGGCTCTTGACGGCGACCTGCTGGTGACCACGAGCAACGGCAGGAACGACTCGGTCTTGCGAGTACATCCCCTGCCCTGACGTACTCCGCAAGGAAATTCGGCCTCCTTTCAGGACAACCCGACGGCCTTTTGGCGCGTCATCTACCAACAACGAAAGGAGTCCGACATGAAGCGACTCACAGGCCTTGTGGCCGCACTGCTCACCGTCCTCAGTGTCATGGTCCTCAGCTCCGGACCCGCCACGGCACTCCCCGCCTGGCAGGACACCGCGACCTCGTGGACCAACCCAAGGGCGCTCGACCCGCGCGTCGTCGGGCTGCGTTATGCCACGCACCCGAACTTCGACCGCGTGGTGATCGACATCCGGGGCGCGATCCCAGGCGGGAGCACTCAGTACGCCCGGCGGTTCTTCTACGACGGCTCCGGTGAACGCGTGCCGATCGGGGGTGAGTCCGGACTGCGGCTCAACCTGACCCCGGCGCGAGCACACAGTCTCTCCGGCGACAACATCTACACCGGCCCGCAGATTGCCCGCCCTCGCTTCGACACCCTGAAGGCACTCGCCTTCACCGGTGACTTCGAGGGCAATGTCAGCTTCGGTTTCGCCCTGAACCACCGCGCCGACTACCGCATCTTCTTCCTGCACGACCCACAGCGTCTGGTGATCGACTTCAGGCACTGACCCCCTGCCGAGTCGTCGCCAATTCCGCGAGTCGTCGCTAATTCCGCCAGTCGTCGTGTTTTCACGCGATGAAGATGCGACGACTCAGGGAATTTGCGACGACTCGGCGGGTGGGTGGGTCAGGCTGTCCAGCCGAGCCAGGCTCCCCCGGCTGTGATGATCCCGAACCAGGCGACGATCGCCACGAGCGGCAGGAACAGCAGCCGAGCGGGGTGCGAGGACCACCAGCGGCACCCTTGGACGAAGAGCACGAGCCAGATGAACATCAGCAGCACAAGACCCCAGTAGGGGGCGACCAGCCCCGAGGCGGCGTACAGAAAGAACGCGCAGGCCATGCCGGCCATGCCGATGAATGGCCAGGGCGACGCCTTCGTGGGGCGGGGTCTCGACAAGTTCGACCGCCGATGCAGACCCGACCGCCGATCAGTCTTCGAGCACGTCGTCGTTCCAGGCGGGGTCCTTGTCCCACGCCTCGTTGCGCTCCTTGACCTTCTCCAGGGCGCGCTCGGCCTCGGCCTCGCTCGGATAGGGACCGAGCCGGTCGCTGGGGCTGCAGCCCTCCGGTCCTTCGACCGCGTGATGGGTGAGGCAGAACCAGTACTTCTCGCTCATGAGCCTGAAACTACACTCGCCCTCATGTCCGCAGTAGCCCCAGGCGTGATCTCCCCGCGCCGCCCGGTGCCCGACCACATTCCCCGTCCCGAGTACGTCGACAAGCCGGGGCCGGAGAAGTTCACCGGTTCCGAGGTCAAGGACGCCGAGACGATCGAGAAGATCCGGGTCGCCTGCCGACTGGCTGCCCAGGCGCGCGACCTGGTGGGCTCTCACGTCACGCCGGGTGTCACGACGGACGAACTCGACCGGATCGGTCACGAGTTCCTCTGCGACCACGACGCCTACCCGTCCACCCTGGGCTACAAGGGCTTTCCAAAGTCACTCTGCTCGAGTGTCAACGAGGTCGTGTGCCACGGCATCCCCGACAGCCGGGTGGTCGAGGACGGCGACATCGTCAACATCGACATCACCGCGTTCATCGACGGCGTCCACGGCGACACCAACGCCACGTTCCTCGCCGGCGACGTCGACGAGGAGACCCGCCTGCTGGTCGAGCGCACCCGCGAGGCCCTCGAGCGCGGCATCAAGGCGGTCAAGCCGGGACGTCGGATCAATGTGATCGGCCGGGTCATCGAGTCCTACGCGAAGCGGTTCGGGTACGGCGTCGTACGCGACTTCACCGGCCACGGGATCGGCACCGCCTTCCACAGCGGGCTGGTCGTACCGCACTACGACGAGTCCTACTACGACGACCCGATCGAGGTCGGGATGACCTTCACGATCGAGCCGATGCTCAACCTCGGCACCCACGAGTGGACCATGTGGGACGACGAGTGGACCGTCGTCACCAAGGACCTGCGGCGCAGCGCCCAGTTCGAGCACACACTCCTCGTCACTGCCGACGGCGCCGAGGTTCTCACCAACCCTTGAGTCGGTCGGCAACCGCCGCCCCGAACACACCGGGTCGGAGCCGCGTTACGCTGATGATGCGGATGAGCTGGCCGGGCGACCGCGGCAACCTTCGGGGAGCCGAGGAAGGTCCGGGCTCCGCAGGGCAAGGTGGTGGGTAACACCCACCCGGGGCAACCCGCGGGAAAGTGCCACAGAAAACAAACCGCCGATCTCCGGATCGGTAAGGGTGAAACGGTGGTGTAAGAGACCACCAGCGCACCGGGTGACCGGTGCGGCTCGGTAAACCCCACCTGGAGCAAGATCAAGAAGGACGCCGGTCTCGACCGGAGTCCGCGTACACGTTCGAGGGCGGCCCGCCCGAGTGTGCGGGTAGATCGCACGAGGCGGCCGGCGACGGTCGTCCCAGATGGATGGTCGCCAACCGCGTGGCCGTGAGGCCACGTGGCGAACAGAACCCGGCCTACGAGCCAGCTCATCCGCACCACCCCTCTGACCTGCACGAATGCGCGTCCGGAGGGGCCCGGCTCGCCTGAGCGCATACTGAAGGCCTGGTTGGACCGGAGGTGACCTGCGGGTCGACGGAGCTTTCGGCTCCTTCCCGTTGTCGGGCATCGGACGACGACTGAAGAAAAACACTTTCGTTCCTGGGGAGATTGTCGTGTTCAGATACGGGTCGAGTGTCGCGCGCGGGCCGATGCTGTTGTTGATTGCCGGGTTGGCCGCGCTGGCCGGCTTGGCGGCTGGCGGTGCAGCGGCAGCGACGCCAGCGCAGGAGCCGGCGAGTGGCGGCACCAGTCGGGTGTCAGTGGGTCCAGCCGGTGCCCAGGCCAACGGCGTGAGTTCGAGCCAGGCGATCTCCGCGGACGGCCGGTACGTCGCATTTGAGACCAGCGCTTCGAACCTCGTGGTCGGCGACACCAACCAGATCCGGGACGTGGTCGTGCGGGACCGGGCGGCCCACGTGACCCGCCGGGTGTCGGTCGGACCGGGCGGCGCCCAGGCCAACGGCTCCAGTCATCGCCCGGCCGTCTCTGCCCACGGCCGGTACGTCGCGTTCTCCTCGTTCGCGTCGAACCTGGTGCCCGGCGACACCAACGGCAGCTTCGACGTGTTCGTGCGGGACCAGCTGACGCACCAGACTCGGCGGGTGTCGGTCGGACCGGGCGGCGCCCAGGCCAACAGCTACAGCGACAACCCGGCGATCTCCGCACACGGCCGGTACGTCGCGTTCTCCTCGTTCGCGTCGAACCTGGTGCCCGGCGACACCAATGGCACCTTCGACCTGTTCGTGTGGGACCGGACGACGCAGGTGACCCGGCGGGTGTCGGTCGGTCCGGGCGGCGCCCAGGCCAACGACTCGAGCTTCGCACCGGTGGTCTCCGCCGACGGCCGGTACGTCGCGTTCTACTCGTGGGCGTCGAACCTGGTACCCGGGGACACCAACGGCACCGGCGATGTGTTCGTGCGGGACCTGAGGGCCGGCGGCGAGACCCGGCGAGTGTCGATCGGGCCGGGCGGCGCCCAGGCCAACGACTTCAGCTACGACCCCGCGATCTCTGCCGACGGCGAACACGTGGCGTTCACCTCGGACGCCTCGAACCTGGTCGCCGGTGACACCAACGGCACCGCCGACGTGTTCGTGTGGGGCGGGTTGGCCCAGGTGACCCGGCGGGTGTCGATCGGTCCGGGCGGCGCCCAAGCCCGCGACGCGAGCTTCGCGCCGGCGGTCTCCGCGCAAGGCCGGCACGTGGCGTTCTACTCATGGGCGCCGAACCTGGTGACAGGCGACACCAATGACACCACCGACGTGTTCGTGTGGGACCGGAGAGTGCACGCGACCCGGCGGGTGTCGGTCAGTGCGGACGGCGCCCAGGCCAACGACTCGAGCTTCTCGCCGGCGATCTCCGCACATGGCCGGCACGTGGCGTTCGACTCGTGGGCGTCGAACCTGGTGTCCGGGGACACCAACGACACTGCCGACGTGTTCGTGCGGAGCTCCCCGGTTGGCTAGGGATGATCCTCGCTGTCGGCGAGCCTGGGAGCGGTCGCGTCAATCGGGGAGGACCCGCCAGGACTCCTCGTGCTCGCGCACGAAGTCCGCGACTGCCCGGGGCGGATGGCCGGTCAGGCGCAGGACGTCGTCGGTCACCTCACCGAACACGCCTCCGCGCACCCTCGCCAGTACGCCGCCGAAGATCTCCGCGAGCCAGGGGTCGAGCCCGGCCACCGCTTCTTGCGGCGACGGGTCAACAGCCCGCACCGGTCGGCCAGTGACCACGGACACGACCTCGGCCACCTCCGCGACCGACATCGCCGCAGGACCGGTGACTGTGTACGCCTCCCCGGCGGTGTGCTCGCGGTCCTCAAGCGCAGCGACCACGACCGCAGCGATGTCACGGGCGTCCACAAAGGCGATCGTGGCGCCCGCCGACGATATCGACAGGCTCCCCTCGTCGCGGATGGAGGACAGGTAGAACCGCGGGTCGGTGAGCACTTGGTGGAACCACGACGGCCGAATCAAGGTCCAGCCCGCAGCGACCCCGGTGACAGCGGTCTCGACCCGGCGTTCCCAGGAGGTGTCGCGCAGTGCTCCCGCGCCCTGTTCGGAGAGCAGCACGACATGGGCTTCCGGCGCCTGACGCACCAGTTCCCGGACTCTTTCGGGCGCGTCCTCGAGGTCCGGCCGCATCAGGTAGATCGCGTCTGCGCCCGCGACCGCCTCCTCCCACGTTGCCGGGTTCTCCCAGTCGAACCGAACCGCGTCGACAAACCGGCTGCCCGCGCCGGGCGACCTCGAGCCGGCCCGAACCGGGACGCCCCGCTCGGACAGCAGGCGCACCACCTCACGACCGGTCTTCCCGCGGGCGCCCGTGACCAGCACGCTCGCCCGGGCTTTGGCTGGACGGGATCGGGGCATGACGTTCCTCCAGATTGCTTGAGTGCATCAAGTTGTTTCCACCAAATCACATTTACTTGAGGAACTCAAGTTCTACGGCCCGACCCCGGTTCAATGGAAGAAAGCTCCGCCACCTGATCCCCAAAGCGGCGAAGCTTCCTGGTAGAGGAACGGACGGAAGGGACAAACGTGACGCAGGTAGCCGCGATCAAATCAGCGCGAACGCCACCTGTCGGGAATCGACGTCGGCTTCGGCAAGCCTGACCCGTACGTCGGTGCCCAGGGGCAGCTCGGACGCTCCGGTGACCGGGGCTTCGACTGCAGGGTCCTGGATCGACACCTCACCTCGGGTGCGGTCCTTCCCGTCGACCTCGACGACGACTCCGTCGAAGGTGTCGCCGACCCGGTCCTCGAGGACGGCCGCCTCGACCAGGTCGAGGACGGCGTTCTGGTAGTGATTGGCACGCTGGGACGACTGTCGCAATGTGTCGGGCAGCTCTGGAAGCTTGTCGAGGACCCAGCCAGGGACTTCCTCGCCGGCGCACAGGGCGACGCAGATCTCGCCGGCGTAGCGGTCGCCGAGGCGGCGCAGCGGCGCCGTCACGTGGGCGTACTTGGCGGCCAGCGCCGAGTGTTCGACCAGGGCCGGCAGCTCGCCGTTGAACCCGGCGTAACCGGAGCCGCGGAGCAGCCGCGTGCAGGCCACGACCATCGCGGCATGGTTGGGCTTGGTCGGGTCGAGTGAGCGGATGAAGTCGGGGTAGGGCAGCTCGGCGGACCAATCGATGCCCAGCGCTCGGGCAGTGCGGTGGAGGCGTTGTACGTCGCGCGGGTCGGCCGGCGGAAGCGTGCGCAGCAGCCCGACCCGGGCGTTGACCATCAGCGATGCTGCACCCATCCCGACCAGCAGCGAGATCTGGGCGTTCCACTGCTCGACGGGATGTTGGGCGCGGAACTCCAACCGCCACCGGTCGCCGTGAATGTCGATCTCCTGCTCCGGGAGTGGCAGCGAGACACCACCGCGTTCGGCTTCCTTTCTCAGTCGCAGCTCGCCGATCTCCCGGAGCAGCGTGAACAGCTCGTCCGCCTCGTCCTCGTCGATCGACTTCTGGGCGCCGGCGTACGACAGCTTCTGGCGCGACCGCACCAGTGCGCGCTCCACCTTCACGTCGGTGCCCTCGCCGGTCGCGTCGACCTGGACCTGCCAAAGCAACGCGGGGCGGACCTGATCGGGCAACAAGGACCCGGCGCCCTCGGAGATCACCTTCGGGTGCAGAGGAACCTTGGAGTCGGCGCCGTAGAGCGTCTCGCCGCGACGGTTCGCCTCCAGGTCGATCGGGTCGCCGGGTGTGATGAACGCGCCCACGTCGGCGATCGCGTAGTAGACCGACGTAGCCCTCGCCGGCTCTCTCGATGTGCACCGCCTGGTCGAGGTCCATGGAACCTTCAGGGTCGATCGTCACGAACGGCAGATCCGTCCGGTCGAGCGTCGGCAGCCGGGGACCCTCCGCCGCCTTCTGCGCGGCGGCCTCCACGTCGGCGGGAAAACCGGGCGAGACCTTCATCTCGGCCTGGATCTTCGCCACCCCGTCGCGCAAATTCTGAGCCGCGACCCCGTCGTCGGCGGACCGGACACTCAGCACTCTGTGCGACATGCATTGGACACTAGCCAACCGGCTCCGCGGAACCATTCCCTAGTCTGTGCAGGTGCTGATCCTGCTGCCGCCCTCGGAGGGCAAGTCGAGCCCGAGACGAGGGAGCCGGGTCGATCTGTCGACGATGTCGTCGCCGTCGCTGACACCAACCCGGGAACGCATCCTCGACGCCCTGATCGACGTCAGTACGTCGCCCGCAGCGGCCGCCGTCCTCGGCCTCAGCCCCGGCCAGGTCGACGAGATCGGCCGCAACGCAGCCTTGCGCTCGAGCCCGACGATGCGGGCCGACCGGGTCTACAGCGGGGTCCTGTACGACGCCCTGTCCTTCGACAGCCTCTCGACGGCCGCCAGGCGGCGGGCAACCGGCCGGGTCGCGATCACCTCTTCGCTCTTCGGTCTGGTGAGACCCGACGACCGGATCCCGGCGTACCGGCTGTCCGGGGACGTCCGCCTACCCGGCCTCGGATCCGTCGCGGGAGTCTGGCGCGCCCACCTCGGCGCCGCCGTCAGGGACGCCATGGGCGGCGGGCTGCTGGTCGACCTCCGGTCGACGATGTACGGCGCCTTCTGGCGGCCGACTGCCGACCTGACGCGACGGGTCGCGACCGTTCGGGTGCTGCATGAGGTGGACGGACAACGCAAGGTCGTCAGTCACTTCAACAAGGCCACCAAGGGGCGGATCGTCCGGGCGCTGCTCGAGCACGGGGGCAACCCCCGCACGCCGGCCGCCCTGGCCGACCTGCTGCGCGACCTCGGCTGGAAGGTCGAGGACGGTTCTGCCGGTAGCGTCGGCACCCAGCTCGACGTCGTCGTCGAGACGATCTAATGAGAGTCTGGACGCCTCAACCGAGGCGGATGGCCAGGCTGTGCGCGCCGGTACCGGCCTTGTGGACAATCAGCTCGCGCCCGCGTGCCGTGCGGACCACGTCGTAGACGGACCCGCCGGCCGTCCAGCCAGACCTTGTCCACCCGAGCGCCCCGGGGCAGCACGTGGCCGATCGTGAGGTCGGTCCGCGCGCGGTCCAGGTTCACCCGAGTCATCAGTAGCGTCGACGAGGCGAAGGCCCGCACTCCGATCGACCCGCCTCCGAGCCGGATGTTGGTTCCCGACAGCTTGCGTTGCCCGGACGGGACCTGGGCGACGACCCGCACCGAGTCCCTGCCCAGGTCGGGCGAGATCCCCAGCTGCTGGTGGACGACGGGCCACAGGTTCCCGTAGGCGCCCCACGCCTGCAACACCATGGAGCGCTCCGTGAACAGGCGGTCGATGTTGGGCGTGAAGTCACCCTCGGGGGCGATCTCCGGCATGGCGCCGGGCATCTCCCATACCGCCCGGTCCAGCTGGATCCGGGCGTTGCCGGTCGTGTAGTACTGCTGCTGCCGCGTCCCGAGCCGACCGAAGTTGCCTTCTGCGACGGCCATGATCGCGGTGTTCAGCGAGAAGACACTGCGCTCGCTGGGCACCGAGGAGACGACCGGGTCACAGGTCGCGCCCGGGTTGCCGGCCGGGTCGCTGGTCCGTCCGGTGCCGGTGTGGTACAGCCCGAACCTGCCCGTGTAGCAAGGCCGCTCGCGCTGGATCAGGGCGGCGACACCGTGGCGCTGGGAGGCCAGCGGGCGAGTCGTGCGGGAGGGGTGGACCAGCATCGCGTCCATGGGCGTGACGCCGATCCAGTGCCGTTGGAGGATGGGTTCGTTGACGGGATCCTCGAGGGAGTCGCCGTACGCTCGGGCGTTGCCGCCGTACCACCAGGTCTCCTCGAAGATCCTCTCCATGGCGGCCGCCCGGGACGACGCCCAGCGGCGCGTGCGGCGGTCACCCTTGCTGGCCGCCAGGTCGGCGAGGTCGCGGAGTCCACGGATCGTGTACACGGCGTTGTCGAGCTTCTCCTCGCCCATGCCGGGGCGCTCGACGTTCCCGAGGCCCTCCGGCCAGCCGTCACCGTCCGCGTCGAGCCGCCCGACCACAAAGCGCATCCCCCGCACGGAGAAGTCGTACATCTCGTCGCGGAACCGGTCGTCCCCGGTCCAGCGCCAGATCAGCGCCACCGCGCTCGGGAACTTGGAGGTCTCGTCGGTGTTGCCGTCGTCCGCGTTGGCGCCGAAGTACACCGCACCGTCGGGTGTCACCTCGTGCACGACCTTGCCGGAGCCCTCGTTCACGATCTCGCTGACGTCGCGCAGGGCGCGCAGATGGTCCTTGATCGGGCCGAACTGTCCCATCGCGACCGAGGCGAAGGCGGTGTACTCGCCGTCGGTGCCGAACAGCCACGGATAGTCGGGCCAGCCCGCGCCGAGCCAGGTCATCTCGGCGAGCCTGCCGACGGGCTCGGGGAACGCGGTGCCTGCCGACACGGGACGCAGTCGCATGCCGCGTGCGGTCTGGACGGAGTCGGCCAAGTTCTGCTTGCTCCAGCGCACGGACCGCTGGAGCAGCCGGTCACCGGGGATCGAG
>CAWJOJ010000040.1:0-14244 GCA_963844385.1 uncultured Actinomycetota bacterium
GGTGCTCCCGGCGGGTCGCGTTTGCAGGTCAGTTGACCGAGACCACTGTCCCGCCGACCTCTGTGCCGCCGTTGGTCAGTCCGACGAACCCGAGCCACCGCTTCGTGGTGTCGAGACCGGACCAGGCGGCCGTCAGCGTGACCGTCTGGCCCACCGTGACCTGCACGCTTGCCGGGGTGACGGTCAGGTTGCCTGCGGCCGTCGAAGGAACGACCCACTGGCTCCAGTCGTAGTCGCCGCCTTCCGGCGTCGCGAAACCGTTGACATAGGCGACATAGGTCGCGGCCTCCGGATTGCGCACGGTGACCGTCTCGTCAGCATCACCATCCGCACTGAAGTCGACGAGCGTCTCCTCCCCGCCGACGACCTGGTAGACGTACAGGTCGAGGTCATCGCCCGCCGCGCCGTCAACATCGAATCTGGCCACCTTGGTGCCCGCAGGTACGACGACCTCACGACGGTCGGTCGCCGGAGCTCGCGTTCGGCGGGTCGAACGGCCCTGTCTCGACATGGTCGGCTTGCGGCGTCGTGCCCACCAACCCCGAGACCTGGGCACCCAAGGTGCCGGTGAAGCCGGCGATGACCCGGATCGGAGCACTGCCGGCCGCGCCGGTGCCGTGCACCTCTTCCGGTGCCTCGAGCTCGGCCGGTCGGACTGCCAACGGCATGCGGGCTCGGTGCCCGCGGCTGCCCTTCCAGGTGAGGCTCCCGGTCGTGTACTCGTCGGCCGCCGCACCATTGCGCGTGAACGTGATCTTGACGCGAGCCCTGCCGCCGGCTGGCACTCGCACCTTTGCTGGCTGGAACGTCACGCTGACCCCGGGCAGGAAAACGTCCGGCCGATAAGTCTCGGCTCGGCGACTGACACTGGTCATGGTCCTGGTCACGCTCCGTGTGCCTGTCAGCCGTCCGATCGCAATTGAGGCCTGGTTGAGCTGACTGCCGGTGGTCGGGCGGAAGCGGCCGTGGAAGAGATCGTCGAGGTCTTGGCCCGTAACCTCTTCGAGGTAGCCCATCCAGGCATGGAACCCATGGTTGAACACGATGCCCGGGTCGACCGCGGTGTTCGGCCGGACGAAGCCGGCGCCCTGGGCGAACACCCCACCGTGGCTGGCGTTCGACGAGGCGTGGTTCCTGGCCGTCGTCATCAACGAAGACTTCACCTCCATCGGTGTCCACCTCGGGTGCGCCTGCCGGATCAGGGCGGCGAGCCCCGCGTTGTGGGGTGAGGCCATCGACGTACCTGAGATGAGGTCGTAGCGGCGGCCGAAGTGGTCGGGCGGGGCTACGGCCGCCAGCACGTCGACACCCGGCGCCGCCAGGTCCGGCTTGAGGATGTCACCACCGGTGGTCGTCGACGGGCCTCGCGACGAGAAGTCCGCCACCTCGGGCACCCGCGTGTCGGGACTCACCCGCAGAAGCTTGACGATCTTCCCAACAGGCGACGCACCGTCGACGTAGGCGCTGACCGGGGCGAGGGCCGTGTCGGCGATGTGGACACTGGGTACGGCGTGCAGGTCTCCGTTGAGGGAGTTCGGCGACGGGTTGATCAGCACCATGCCAACGCCGCCTGCGGCCTTGACCGTGAAGGACTTCTCGACCCGGTCCACGACACCACGAAGGCAGACCACCAACTTGCCGGACACCTTCTCCGGGTCGAGTGTCCCCGACCCGCACAGCGCAGCGTCATCGGGGTCGACGCCGGCCTTGCCCGAGTCCTCCGCCATCACCATGGGGGTGAAGCTCGGAAGCGGCGGGGTTGTCGACGCACCGATGAACTGCCGTCCGTTCCCAAGCACAAGCTTCTTCTCCGCGATCCGGTGCGTGCTCGCCGCGGTCGTGGAGACCCACGGACTGGGGTGGTCCAGGGTGCTCGCACCCGGGACCGGAGTTGCCCGCTGAAACGGCGTTGTAGACGCCCGCAGCCGCCGAGAACATGAACGCCAGCTCGACCTCGTCGAGGACCGAGGACTCGCTGGTCCTGCCGATCGAATAGTTGATCACGTCGACCCCGTCGGCGACGGCCTGGTCGATGGCCGCGACCGAGTCGGAGTTGAAGCACCCGTCGGGGACCCCGAGTTCGACCGATCCGGTCCAGCACACCTTGTACGCCGCCACCTTGGCAGCTGGGGCCATGCCGGACACCGTGCCGAACCGCTTGCCGTCCACGACGACGTTGCGGACCCGCTTCCCCGCAGCCGTGGACGCCGTGTGCGACCCGTGGCCATCGCCATCACGCGGCGAGAAGTAGTCGGAGGGGTCGACGTTGCCCTTACCGAATCCCGCAACGAAGTAGCGGGCGCCGATCAGCTTCCTGTTGCAGTCGTCCCTCACGAAGCTCTCGCCGAGCTCGCAGCGCCCGGTCCACCTGGCACGGATGCCGTGGACAGGCTTCGCGTGCGGACGCCGGATCGTGGGCTTGCCCCGGAACGAACGACTCTCCGGCCAGATGCCGGTGTCGATGACCCCGACGATCACGCCCTTGCCCGCTTTTGTCCGTCCCCCGACCTTCGACCAGAGGCCGTGCCTGCCCTTGAGGCCGAGGAAGGCTGGCGAGAGATCGGTGTCGGGCTTGCGAAGCGCATCCTTCTGGACCGCCAGTACGCCCGGCATCTTGGCGAGCGTTTGTGCCTGCTGGCCGGTCAGGTGCGCCGCGAACCCGTTGAAGGCGACCGTGTAGTCGTGGTAGGACTTCGCACCTACTCGCTGCAAGAGCCTGGTGTGCTGGTCCTTGAGATAGCCGCGGTACCTCACCGTGGCAGCGGAGTTGACATCGAACCTCACGCCCGGCGCCGGGTTTGACGCTGCAAAACCTTGGAGGGTCCCGGTGTACGCCGCTGCCGGTACCTCGGCGAGCGTGACCATGTAGTTTCCGGTCTTGAACCCGGCCTGTGGCGACTTCCACGAGTCTGCTTCAACAGACGGGGTGATGGTCAATGTGGCTGCCACCAGCCCCGCTCCCGCAACAATGGCAAGAACACGCGTGCGTGCCCTCCCCCAACGACGATGTGACACGGAACGCCTCCTGAGATCGGGTCCTACACAGCGGCGCGCACCTGATGCGTGCGAAGCCCTCGGTCCCCTCGACCCAAAACCGGCAACGGTGGTTTAGTCAATAGTCAAAACGGACGATTCGCGGGAGTCCTCCCGCCAAGGGTCAATGTCCCCGAACTTCGCCGAGGTCGTCGGTTGACTCCGCTCGAAGTGGGTACCCGAAATCCGGTGATCCCGCGAAGTGAGGAGGAGACAATGCCCAGCAAGTCCTCGAACGTCAAGAACGAGAAGCAGTACGAGGCACTCAAGGACAAGGGGATGTCCAAGGAGCGCGCGGCCAAGATCGCAAACTCGCCCAAGGCGTCGAGCCACGGCGGGAAGAAGAGCGGATCGGGTGGGGACAGTTCCCAGGGTGGAACCACCGCTCAGAAGAAGAAGGCGGGGCGCAAGGGCGGAAAAGCCTCACACAAGTCCTAGCCGGCCACGTCGCCACGAAGTTTTACCTGGCGGTGCGGCTCGAACCGAATGAGTTTCAGGGACGGAAGTTATTGACGACGCGTAGACTCGACACATCCGTCCGGGACGACTCCATGAGGACTCGCCTTGCGCCGGGCCAGAGAAACGACTCTGCATGCCCCACACGGCAGCCGAACGCCGATTCCAGGTAAGCGAGCTTCCGGGTTTGCTCGACGAAGTAAGCAATGCGCGAAACCATTTGGCCGACGAGCGAGGAGCTGGCAGTGCCCTCGCGGCGTACACACGTCACGGCCCGCGCCAACCTGCTCGCCGCCCTCGAGGTGTACGCCGCCGCGCTCGAGTCGACCGGGCGGCCGCTCCCCTATCGACTGCGTGACGAGCTGCACCTCCAGCGACGGATGAGCGGGTCCCGCACCAACTGGTGATGCCAGACTTGCCGGCGTGACCGATCCGCTTCCCGACCCTGCCCTGGTGGTCCTGGTGGGGGCGTCCGGCTCGGGCAAGTCCACGTGGGCGCGGTCGCGATACCGGGACCAGGAGATCGTCTCCTCCGACGAGCTGCGCGGCATCGTCGGGAGCGGTCCGAACGACCTCGACGCCTCGGTTGACGCGTTCCTCCTCCTCGACCGGATCGTCGCGGGCCGCGCCCGGCGCGGCCTGACGACCATTGTGGACACCCTGGGCCTGGACCGGGACAAGCGGCTGGCCTACCTGGGTGTTGCTCGTCAGGCGGGCCTGCCGGCCGTGGCGGTCCTGTTCGACACTCCTGAGCGGCTCTGTCGGTCGCGCAACTCCGCGCGTGATCGTCCGGTTCCGGCACCGGTGCTCACCGAACAGCTCCGCAAGGCCGCAGCAACCGTCCTGGGCGAGGAAGGCTGGGACCGGGTCGTCAGGATCAAGCCCGACGAACCGCCGGCGCCCACCGCCAGCAGGACGCCGATCGCCAGGCCGGTGGCGACCGGTGACCTCGTCCTCCAGGTGTCGCGCTTTCCGTGGGGCGAGGACCCGGTCGGCTGGCTGAAGGACATCGCGCTGGCGGCGGACGCGGCAGGGCTGGGCGGGATCGCGCTGATGGACCACCTGATCCAGATCCCGCAGGTCGAGCGCGCCTGGTCGCCGATCCCCGAACCGTTCACCACGCTGGGCATGCTGGCCGGCCTGGACACGGACCTGCGACTCGGCACGCTGTGCACGCCGGTGACGTTCCGCCCGGCGGGCATCCTGGCCAAGACCTTCGCGACGCTCGACGCACTCTCCGGCGGGCGGGCCTTCTGCGGCCTGGGGGCGGGTTGGTGGGAACGAGAGCACAAGGCCTTCGGCCTGCCGTTCCCGGCGATTGCCGAGCGGCTCGACCAGGTGGAGACCACGATCGAGACGATGCGCGCGTTGTGGGCGAAGGGAACCAAGGCGTACGACGGGGAGCGGGTCGAGCTCCCGGAGACGACCTGCTACCCACGTCCGGTCGGCGACATCCCGATCATCGTCGGCGGAGGTGGTGAGCGTCGTACCCTCCGGGTCGTGGCGCGGCTCGCCGACGGGTGCAACCTGCCGAGCGACGTCGACACCCTGGCCCGCAAGCGCGAGATCCTCCGACGGCATTGCGCAGAGCTCGGGCGCGACCCCGACGAGGTGATCGTCACCGTGCTCGACCTGCCGATCATCGGCAGCGACCGCGACGACGCCTGGGCCCGCGTGGAACGGCTACGGGGCCGGACGGCGGCCGCGGTGTTCGCGCGGCGGCACAATGCGGGAACGGTGGAGGACCATGCGCGGCGCCTCGACGGGTTGCGGACGAGCGGGGTCGCGACGGTCTTCATCGCACCTCCGGACCTGACCGGCCCGGAGGACGTGTTGAGGCTGTCGGCCCTGACTCAGTGAGCCGCCGGGTCGCGGGCGTAGTCCGGGCTGGTCCGCGGCTCGGGCACGGCAGTCGACCGCTGCCCTGCGGGCACTCCAGCAGTCCCGGCAGAAGGCCACCTGCTCGAAGTTCACGGAACGCACATGCGCCTCGGCGCGGTTGACTGGGTTCTCACAGTCGCGACAGATGTAACTGCCCATCAGGTTTCCCTTGCGTCATCCCGTGGGCGGTCCCACCGGGGCCTAAGTGAACCTTGGCGGGCCCTAGGAAGCAATAGTGTAAACGTGTGGTGTTTCGTGTTGCGTTCGTGGCTGGTGTGACGCCGGACAAGTGGGTGCGCACCTGGCGGCGGCGCGAACCAGCCGAACCGCTCGAGCCGATGCTGGTCGACGAGGCCGACCAACGAGCCATCGTGATGGACGGCCGGGCCGATGTCTGCTTTGCCCGGATGCCCATCGTCCGGGAGGGCCTGCACTGCATCCCGCTCTACAGCGAGTTGCCGGTCGTGGTGGTCCCGAAGGACCACCCGGTGACGGCGTACGACGAGGTCCCGCTTGCGGATCTCGTCCACGAGCAGCTGGTGTACGGCGACGTACCCGGCTGGGTCGACCTCGCGACGGCGGACCGACTGCCGTTCCCCGAGATGTCCGCCGCGGAGGCGGTCGAGGTGGTAGCGAGCGGTACCGGCATCGTGATCGTGCCGATGGGCGTCGCCCGGCTCCACCACCGCAAGGACGTCGAGCACCGCCCCGTGCTGGACCTGGCGCCGACCCAGATCGGACTGGCCTGGCGGGTCGACAGTGACGATCCGCGGATCGAGACGTTCATCGGGATCGTGCGCGGCCGTACCGAGAACAGCTCGCGTGGCAAGCAGGTCAGGCGTCGCCGTTGACGTGCAGGTGGTCGACCAGCCACTGACCGAGCACCTCGGCGCTGGCCGCCACCAGCTGCGGGCCAGTCGTGGGCGGACTCGTCCGCGTTGTCGGAGACATGCTTGACCAGACGCGCCGGCACGCCGAACATCCGGGCCGCCCAGACCACGGCGTACCCCTCCATGTCCACGAGCTCGGCGCTGTGGGCGAGGCGGGCTCGTACGACCGGATCGGTCACGAAGACGTCGCCGCTCGCCAGCACCATCGGGTCGTCGGAGACCGTCAGTCGCTCCTCCGGGTCGTAGCCGAGCGCCCGGATCGCATCCGCGTTGATGTCGTGGTTGAGGACGACCCCCGGCGTGTGCAGACCCTCCAGGCCGTCGTGCAGGGCCCCGGCGGTGCCGACGTTGATCACCGTGAGGCGGTCGAGATCGTCCCTCCCGGCCAGGGCCCGTGCCGTGGTTGCGGCTGCCGCTGTCTTGCCCATGCCCGTGATGACCAGCGGCAGATTGGGCGGCACCCCGGCCGCTTCGGCGGTCGGTGGCCGCCACGATGAGGTAGGACACGGTTGGAGGCTAACCCGTCAGTGTCGATCCTAGGATGTGCGCGATGAAGTATCTGGAGGCCCGCGACCTCAGCCAGCAGGTGGCCCAGCGCTTCGTCCAGCACTTCGACGCCCAGCCGGATGCCGTCGGCCGGGCACCGGGGCGGGTCAACCTGATCGGCGAGCACACCGACTACAACGGCGGCCTGTGCCTCCCGATCGCCCTCCCCCACGCGGCGTTCGTCGCGGTGCGTCGGCGCGACGACGGCCGGATCCGGGTGGTGAGCTCGCAGACGGGTTCCTGGGCGGGCACCGTGAGCGACCTGAGCCCTGGCGCCGCCAGCGAGGGTGCGGCGTACGTCGTGGGCACGTTGTGGGCCTTGCGCGCGGCCGGCGTCGAGGTGAGCGGCCTCGACGTGTACGTCGAGAGCGAGGTGCCGATGGGCAGCGGCCTGTCGAGCTCGGCCGCCGTCATCTGTGCAACCGCGGCGGCGATGGCCCATGACGAGTTCTCCCCCCAGCAGCTGGTCGACGTCACGATCCAGGCCGAGACCGAGGGCGTGGGTGCCCCGACCGGCGGGCTCGACCAGACCGTGTCGGTGCTTGCCGAGGCTGGGCTGGCCCTGCTCCTGGACTTCGGTTCCGGCCAGGACCGGGTCGCGGGCCGGGTCCACTGGCATCCGGAGTCCGACGGCCTCGGCCTGCTCGTGGTCGACACGCGCGTCCGGCACAGTCACGCGGGCGGCGGGTACGGCGACCGGCGGGCCGAGTGCGAGGCCGCGGCCGAAGCCCTGGGGGTGGCGCTTCTGGCTGAGGCGAGCGATGCCGACGCGCTGCCGGATCCGCTGCGCAGACGAGCCCGCCACATCCTCACCGAGGTTGATCGAGTACGCCGTTTCGTGGCAGCCGTTGACTCAGCAGACTGGACGGCCGTGGGCGAGTTGCTCACTGCCTCGCACGCGTCCCTGCGCGACGACTTCGAGGTCTCCTGCCCGGAGCTGGACGTGGTGGTCGACACGGCCAACCGGTCGGGTGCCCTCGGCGCGCGGATGACCGGAGGAGGGTTCGGCGGCAGCGCCCTCGTCCTGGCCCCGACCGTGGAGCTCGCTCGCATCGGAGACGCGATCACCCGCGCCTTCGAGGACGAAGGCTGGTCCGGGCCGGCATTTCTGCATGCGCCTGCAAGTGCCGGAGCGTCGGTCACCCACTGACGTTGGCCTCAGCCAGCGACCAGCCGCTGCAGCTCCTGCCAGGTGCGGTCCAGGTCATCGCGCGTGGTCCGCCAGCTGCCGACGGCGAGCCGCAGGGCGGCCCGCCCGTTGACCTTGGTATGGCTGAGATAGGCGACCCCGGAGGCGTTGAGCGCGTCCATGGCGGACATGGTCAGCTCGTCCTCGCCGACCACGCGGAACACGACGAGTCCCAGGACGGGCTCGGTCACGATCTCGAAGCGCTGGTCGGACCGGACCAGGTCGGCGAAGTGCGCGGCCAGCTCGACGCCGGACCGGATGTGTGCCCGCAGGCCCTCCAGCCCGTAGGTCCGCAGCACCGTCCACAGCTTGACCGCCCGGAACCGGCGGCCCAGCTGCGGGTGCCAGTCGCGGTAGTCGACCACGGCACCGGACTCCGACGCCGGGTTGCGCAGGTACTCCGGCAGGATCGACAGCGCGCCGATCAGTGCCGCGCGGTCCCGCACCCAGAAGGTGCTGCAGTCGAAGGTGGTGAGCAGCCATTTGTGCGGGTTCGTGACGTAGGAGTCGGCGTACTCCGCAACCCCGTCGTTGAGCCAGCGAAGCTCCGGGCACACCGCCGCGACTCCGGCCCAGGCGGCGTCGACATGCAGCCACACGGCGTACTCCCGTGCGATCGCGCCGATCTCGGTGACCGGGTCGACGGCGCCGGTGGACGTCGTGCCAACCGCGGCCTGGATGAGAACGGGAATGCGGCCCGCACTTCTGTCGGACTCGATGGTCGCCCGCAACGCTGCCGCGTCCATGGCCTGGGTGACCGGGTCGACCTCGATGCTGCGGACGGCGTCCTCGCCGAGCCCGCTCATCATCGCCGCCTTCAGCAAGGACGAGTGCGCCTGCGTCGACCCGTAGATCGTGTACTCGCCCTTCCCGACGCCTGCCGTCCGCGCCGTACCTCCTGACGCGCGATGCAGGGCCGCCAGTACGGCGGTGAAGGTGGCGGTCGACGCGGTGTCCTGGATGACACCACCACCGACGCAGGGGCCACCGGTCCCGTCGCCCAGGTTGTGGAAGCACTCGGGCAGACCGAGCGCCTTGGCGAACCAGTCGAGGACCACCTGCTCGAGCTCGGTGACCGCCGGGCTGGTGGCCCAGATCATCCCCTGGGCGCCGATGCCGCTGCTGATCAGGTCGCCGAGGATCGCCGCGGGCGAGGAGTTGGCCGGGAAGTAGGCGAAGTACCGAGGGTGCTGCCAGTGGGTGAGCCCCGGCACGACGATCCGGTCGAGGTCCTTCAGTACGGCGTCGAAGGACTCGGCCAGGTCCGGCGCGACCGTCGGCAGCTGGGCCGTGACCTCGCCCGGCTGCACCTGTGCCAGCACCGGGAGGTCGGCGACGCCGTCCCAGTAGTCGGCGATCCAGTCGATCACCTGATGGCCGTGCTTGCGGAACTCCTCGGGGGACATGTGCGGCTCGGTCATGGCGTCACCGTAGTCAATCCGCGTGGCAGGTTGGTGCCGGGTACTCACCGTCGGTCAGGTAGCGAAGCCGGTACGCCGAGGGCTGGTTGCCGGAAGGCTTCACCCATGAGCACTCCCAACACCACCAAGAACACCAACGCCTTCTACCTGCAAGCCGGGCTCTCCTTCGGCATTGCCCTGTTGACGATGATCTTCGCGGTCATCTACCTGCCCGTCGATCCATGGATCCGGGCCTTCCTCGCCCTCGGCACCCTGTTCCTGACCACGTCGACGATCACGCTCTCCAAGTGCGTGCGTGACGCGCAGGAGACCCAGGCCGTCTATGCCCGACTCGACCAGGCCCGGGTCGACAAGATCCTTTCCGAGCACGACCCCTTCCGGCCCATCGCCTGAGCTACTTGAGCTCCGCCGAGCTGAGGCCCAGGATCCGGCGGGCCACGATGAGCTGCTGGATCTGCTGGGTGCCCTCGAAGATGTCGAGGATCTTGGAGTCGCGCGCCCATTTCTCGAGCAGCTCGGTCTCGCTGTAGCCGACCGAGCCGGCCAGCTCGACACAGCTGAGCGTGATGTCGGAGCCGACGCGGCCCGCCTTCGCCTTGGCCATCGAGGCCTCGAGCGAGTTCGGCTTGCCGTTGTCGGCCATCCAGGCCGCCTGGAGCGTGAGCAGCAGCGCGCCCTCGAGATCCGCCTCCATCTGCAGGAACTTCGCGGCGGCGGCCGACTGCACCTGCGCCGGGCGGTCGTAGTCGATGGTGACACCGGCGTCGTCGAGGAGGTCGCGGGTGAGGTCGAGCGAGGCGCGGGCGCAGCCGATCGCCATCGCCGCCGCCAACGGCCTCGTGTTGTCGAAGGTCGCCATGGCGCCCGCGAATCCCTGCGCCACGTCGACGTCGGGCGACCCGAGGAGGTTCTCAGCCGGCACCCGGCAGTCGACGAAGCTGATCGCGGCGGTGTCGGAGGCGCGGATCCCGAGTTTGCGCTCGAGGCGCTCGACCTTCATGCCGGGCGTGCCCTTCTCGACCACGAATGACTTGATCGCGGCCCGGCCGAGCTTCGTGTCCAGGGTCGCCCAGACGACGACGCTGTCGGCGCGCGCACCCGCGGTGACGAAGATCTTCTCTCCGTTCAGGACGTACTCGTCGCCGTCCCGCGTTGCGGTCGTAGCGAGGTTGGCCGAGTCTGAGCCCATGCCGGGTTCGGTGATCGCCATCGCCGCCCACGTGCCGGCCAGCCGCTCGAGCTGTTCGTCGTTGGCGACCGAGGCGATCGCCGAGTTGCCCAGACCTTGGCGGGGCAGGCTCAGCAACAGCGCCGTGTCTCCCCAGCACATCTCCGCGATCGAGAGGACCGAGGCGAGGTTGGTCCCGTTCCTGGTGGAGTTGTCGTCCTCCTCCTCTCGTCCCACTCCCGAGGCGCCGGCGCCCGAGGAGGCGCCGGACTTCGAGAGTCCGTCGATCATGGCGGCGAGCAGGTCGAGCTCCTTGGGGTACTCATGCTCGGCGCGGTCGTACTTGCGCGAGATGGGACGAAGCATGTTGAGCGCGACCTGATGGGCCTGGGCCACGAGCGTTCGGTGCTTCCTGGGGGTGTCGAGATTGATCATGTCGGTGGGTCCGGGTCAGACCAGGACGCCTCCTTCCGCGAGTCCGATCGCCCGGAGGTCGCGATACCAGCGCTCGACCGGGTGCTCCTTGACGTAGCCGTGGCCGCCGAGCAGCTGGACGCCGTCCAGCCCGATCCGCATGCCCTTGTCGGCGCAGATCGCGCGAGCCAGGGCGACCTCACGGCTGAAGTCCTTCCCGCGGGCGGCGCGGGAGGCGGCCTTGTAGGTGACCAGGCGCATCGCCTGCAGCTCGATGGCGATGTCGGCGACCATGAACGCCACCGACTGCCGGTGGCTGATCGGTTCTCCGAAGGCGTGGCGTTCGTTGACGTACGGCGTGACGTAGTCGAGTACGGCCTGCGCCGTACCGACGGCCATCGCGCACCAGGCGAGGCGGGAGAGCCGGACGCACTCGGTGTACGTCGACCCGTCGGTCTCGCCCAGAACTGCGTCGGGACCGATCCGGACGCTGTCGAGGACGACCCGGGTCATCCCGCTGGCGCGGACACCCATGCACGGGTCGTCCTCGACCTGAAGCCCGGTCGTCCCCGACTCGACGAGGAACAGCGTCGGCGACCCGCCGAGGTCGGCTCCGATGACGAACAACTCGGCCTCGGCACCCCGCGGCACCAGCGACTTCACGCCGTCGAGGACGAAGCCGTCGTCGGTGCGGGTGGCCGTGGTCTTCGGGCGGAACGGGTCGAAGAGCACCCGGGGTTCGGTGAGCGCGAGCGCCGTGACCGGCACGTCGTCGCCGGCGAACTCGCGAAGGTAGGTCTGCTGCTGCGCGTCGGTGCCCCACAGGGACAGCGAGATGGCGACCGCACCAGGCGCGAGAACGGCGACGGCGAGACCCATGTCGCCCTTGGCCAGGGCCTCGGCCACGAGGGTGCCGGTCATCGCCGACCGGGCTTCGGAGATGCCGCCGTGGCTTTCGGGCACGCCCAGGATCGGCAGACCGATCTCGAGGCTGGCCTCGAGCAGGGAGTCGGGAGCGGCGCAGGCCTCGTTGGCTTCCGCCGCAGCCGGCCGCACGACGCCCGCTGCGAAGTCGGCGGCGACGTCGACGAACATCCGCTGGTCCTCGGTCGGAGTCAGGTCGAAGACCCCCGAATCACGGGCGGCCGGCAACCGGACGCCTGTCCCGCCGCTCTTGCCCTGGCGGGAGAACCTCCGGTTGGCTCTGGTCAGGAACCCGCTCCGGGTGGCCCTGAACACCGCGTGCTCCGTTGCCTTGCGCAGACCGAGCCGGTCGACGAGGTTGCTCTGGGCGACGGTGTTGAGCGCGGCGAGGGCGTACCCCATGGGGTCGCGGGTCTCGCGGCGGCTGGCGCCGTACCGTCTCCCGGGCGACACCACGTGCCTGGCGGCACTGAACAACGGCATGGACGAAATCTAACTCCGAGCTACGGAGTGCGCGCGCGGTCCGAGTCGGTGGCCGGCCGTACTCGGCTTCACCTGCGGCAATAGGATCCTCGCCATGCCACTGGCTCTGCCTCCCGAACCGCTCGCGCCGTACGGGCCCCTGCCGCCGGACGGCACCGTCCGCCCGATCACCCGCTGGGGCTCGGCCGTGATGCACCGGGTGCAACAACCGGTGACGGCGTACGACGAATCCCTGCGAGCGCTGGTCGCCGACATGGTCGCCACGATGTACGCCGCCGACGGGGTCGGTCTGGCCGCGTGCCAGATCGGGGTGGACCTGGCGGTGTTCGTCTTCGACTGCCCCGACGAGAGCGAGCGGCATGTTCAGGGCGTCGTGTGCAACCCGGTCCTGACCCTGCCCGAAGGCGCCGCGCGCAAGCTCGTGGAGGCCGACGAGGGCTGCCTGTCGCTTCCTGGGGCGTTCGTGGAGTGCGCGCGGCCGGACTACGCGTCGGTGTCGGGCACGGGCCTGGCCGGCGAACCTGTCGTCGTTCTCGGGCGACGGGCTGCTGGCGCGCTGCCTCCAGCACGAGACCGACCACGTCTACGGCACCGTCTTCGGCGACCGGATCAACGCCAAGACCCGCAAAGCGCTGCAGAAGGCGCACGACAAGGCCGCGGGTGACTTTCCGGAGGGCTGGCCGGCGTGACTGACTTCAACAGCCAGAACCTGGCCGGCTCCCGGTTCAGGGACGTCGATCTGACCGACGCTCAGTTCCACATGGTCGACCTCAGCAACACGCGCTTCCACGAGGTCGATCTGACGGGGGCCTCGATCCGTGGCTCGTTCCTGGTGAACGTGGACATCAGCGGCGATGTCGAGAACCTGGTCGTCAACGGCGTCGACGTCGTGCCCCTCGTGGAGGCGGAGCTCAACCGTCGCTACCCGGACCGCAGCAAGATGCGTCCGTGCGGATGCGGACGGGTTTCGCGAAGCGTGGGACGCGCTCGAGCGGCTGTGGCAGCAGACCGTCGAGCGGGCTCGCGGAATGGCGCCGGAACTGCTTCACGAGCGGGTCGACGACGAGTGGTCGTTCATCGGAGCAATACGCGACGGTTCCAGGCGCTGGAAGGGCAACGTATTGCTCTTCGGCCGCTCGCCGGTGAGAAGGTCGTAGCCGCGCTCCGACTTGGTCTTGAAGCTCAGGCGCACGGGGCCGCCTCCGCGAGGCCGGCGCGACGCGGAACAGGGCGGCCGGATCGCCGCGCTTCAGCTCCAGCTCGACCTCCGCCCAGACGGGCTTCGCAGCCCGACCTGCCCCTTGGCCCCACCGGCGCGCGACCGCCTGCCGCGGTCGAGGGCGATCTCGAGCCGAGCCGTCGCGCGCCATCATCACAGCGGTCCGCTCGACCGCGACGGTGAAGCGGGGCCTGAGCTTCTTCCGCACCGCCCGCGTCCGAGAGGAGCGGCTCCAGCGCCGTGCCCGACGCCGGCCGGAGAGGTAAGCTTGCCGTCGGCGACGGATGGTCCATCGCTGCGGTCGAGCGCGAGGCCGGGCCGCCGCGCCGCCTTGATGGTCTGGAGCGAGCTCTGGCCCCCGGGATGCGCAGCGAGATCACCGGGCGGCCTTCAGGGCGAGGTCGTCCGTGTCAAAATAGACGGGCAAAAGCGCTCGGTCCGCGGGCCGCCGTCCGGACCAGCGGATGCGCCGCTGAGGCGCTGGATGGCCTCGGGCTCGGCTTCGAGCTTCAGCTCCACCTCGCGCGGGCTCGCCGGCGTGACCGTGCGCCCCTCGCGAGCCGAAGACCTCTTGCTCACGTCGCCGCCCTCTGGTCCGTTCAAGCTGCGCGGACGATCGG
>CAWJOJ010000041.1:0-157706 GCA_963844385.1 uncultured Actinomycetota bacterium
GTTCCGGCTTCGAGTTCCTCGACAAGGTCGTCGGCGGCTCGGTCCCCCGCCAGTTCATCCCAAGCGTCGAACGCGGCGTCCGCGCCCAGATGGAGCGCGGAGTCCGCTACGGGTACCCCGTCGTGGACATCCGGGTCACTCTCACCGACGGGAAGTCACACAGCGTGGACTCCTCCGACATGGCGTTCCAGAGCGCAGGCGCGCTGGCGTTGCGGGAGGCTGCGGAGGCGGCGGGGGTGCAGATGCTCGAGCCGTACGACGACGTCACGGTCGTCGTACCCGATGACCTGGTCGGCAACGCGATGAGCGACCTCTCCGCGCGGCGCGGACGGCTGCTCGGGACGGACAAGTCCGGCGACGACCGCACGCTGATCCGGGCCCACGTGCCCACGACCGAGCTGGAGCGCTACGCGATCGACCTGCGGTCCTCGACCCACGGGACCGGCACGTTCACGCGGGTGTTCGACCACTACGAGCCGCTGGCCGAGGAGCTCGCCAAGGCGGTCAGGCAGTCGGGTCGCTGACCCGGCCGAGGAACAGCGGGGCCCCCTGCTCGACGTCGTGGATCACGAAGAGGAACGGACGGTCCACGACGACCTCCTGGTACTGCGGCATGGAGGTCGTGCCCATCACGACGGCGGTGGCGGCGGCGGCCTCGGTGCCTTCCTCGTCGACCGCGATGAACGCCTCGTGCGCCACCGCGGAGATGAACAGCTGCTCCTGCTCGCGTCATGCCGCTGAAGTCCGCGGCGTTGGGGTCGAAGGCCGTGGGCATGCCCATCGCCTTCAGCACGTCGGCCAGGGCCGACTGGGTGCGGAACTCCCGCTTGGGCAGCGACAGCTGCACCATGGCTGGTTTGCTGGCGGCCAGAATCTCGGGTAGCCGGCCGCCGGCCACCGCTGCCGAGGGCGGTCGGGGCATCCTCGGCCGGCAGGGCGACCGTCATGGCCAGCGCGCTGCCGGCGTAGAGGATGCGCACCGCTTCCCGTCGTCACCATGGGCATAGCCGGACGAGCTGACGGCCAGAAGTCGACATCGTGTCGGCCTGCACGGTCTGGCCGTCGACGGTCCGGAACAGACGCTTCGCCGTGGAGGAGGTGTCGAACAGCTGGTCCCACGGTGCCTTGAGATAGATCGCGTCGACCAACACGGGCCGGGTGAAGCTCGTCGTTAGCTCCTTCAGCAAGGATCTCCGGGATCCCGGTCGTCGGTCTGCCGGGTCGCGGTCCGTCGTTGATGAGGGTGCGGGCCGCCTCGGCGGCAGCCTTGTAGTCCACAAGTCGATCCCTGCCCCGTAGCTGCTGGCGAAGGTGTCGAGGAAGGGCTCTTGCCATTCGGTGTCACGCTGGCCGAACAGGGCGTTCGCGGTGTGAGTGCCAGCTCGGCAGTGCTGTCGTCGCCGCGCTTGACCTTGCCTGCGAGCCCTTCCACGTGCTGTGTGAGCGCGTTCAACCCGTCGTTGAACGGTCGAGGTCGGCGATGCTGAGCACGTCCTGCATCTCCTCGGCCGTCTCGCCCTCGGCTCCGTTGACGGCCATCGCAAGCGCCGCCGCCACCGAGTACGGCGACAGCACCAGGTTGCCGGGCTTCGCGGCCAGGGCGTCGTACAGTCCCGCGGCCAGGGCCGTCAGGGAGGCCACTGCGTCGGGGATCGCGTCGACCACGCCGGGCGACCGCTCCGCGTCGGAGCTCGCCAGTTCGAGATCGTCGCCTGCGTCCTCACCCTCGCGCTTCTGGTCCGCTTCCGTCTGGTCCGGTTCCGTCCCGCAGGCAGTCAGTGCCGACGGCGCGGCCAGCACCGCGCTGATCATCGCCAGCAGGCGCAAGGTTTCGCGTCGGGTCATCTCCACGAGGGTAGGACGCCAGGTCGTCCCGACGGGTTCCGTAAGGTGGCCCTGCGTTGTCGATGTCGCTCCGGAGCCCAGGACGTGGTGTGATTTGAACGTTCCAACCGATCAAACCGAGGAGACACCTGTGCTGGAGACGTGGCCTGGCAATGCGTATCCCCTGGGGGCGACCTTCGACGGCAGCGGGACGAACTTCGCCCTGTTCAGCGAGGCGGCGGAGCGGGTCGAGCTCTGCCTGATCGAGGTCGGTGCACGCGGAAAGTCCAAGGAGACGCGGATCGAGATCACCGAGGTCGACGCCTACGTGTGGCACTGCTACCTCCCCCAGGTGCAGCCCGGGCAACGCTACGGCTACCGGGTGCACGGCCCCTGGGACCCCGAGAAGGGCCTGCGCTGCAACCCGAACAAGCTGCTGCTCGATCCCTACGCCAAGGCGACCAGCGGCGAGATCGACTGGGATCCCTCGCTGTTCGGCTACGACTTCGGCGACCCGGACTCGCGCAACGACCAGGACTCCGCGCCGCACATGACCTACGGCGTGGTCATCAACCCGTTCTTCGACTGGGAGGGCGACCGCCGGCTCAACGTCCCCTACAACGAGTCGGTGATCTACGAGGCCCACGTCAAGGGGCTGACCCAGCTGCACCCCGACGTCCCCGAGGAGCATGCGTGGGACGTACGCCGGCCTGGCGCACCCCGCCGTCACCGAGCACCTCACCCGGCTGGGGGTCACCGCCATCGAGCTGATGCCGGTGCACCAGTTCGTGCAGGACTACACCCTGCTCGAGAAGGGCCTGCGCAACTACTGGGGCTACAACACGCTGGGCTTCTTCGCTCCGCACGCCGAGTACGCCGCGACCGGCGACCTCGGCCAGCAGGTCCAGGAGTTCAAGTCGATGGTGAAGTCGATGCACGCGGCCGGCATCGAGGTGATCCTCGACGTGGTCTACAACCACACCGCGGAGGGCAACCACCTCGGGCCGACGCTGAGCTTCAAGGGCATCGACAACCCGGCGTACTACCGGCTCGTCGAGGACGACGCGCAGTACTACATGGACTACACCGGCACCGGCAACTCCCTCAACGTGCGGCACCCGCACTCGCTGCAGCTGATCATGGACTCGCTGCGCTACTGGGTGACCGAGATGCACGTGGACGGCTTCCGGTTCGACCTCGCCGCGGCGCTGGCCCGCGAGTTCTACGAGGTCGACCGGCTGGCGACGTTCTTCGAGCTCGTCCAGCAGGACCCGGTGGTCAGCCAGGTCAAGCTGATCGCCGAGCCGTGGGACGTCGGCCCCGGCGGCTACCAGGTCGGCAACTTCCCGCCGCAGTGGACCGAGTGGAACGGCGCCTACCGCGACACGGTGCGCGACTTCTGGCGCGGCGAGCCGTCGCTGGGCGAGTTCGCGTCCCGGGTGGCCGGGTCCGCCGACCTCTACGAGCACTCCGGGCGCCGGCCGGTGGCCAGCATCAACTTCGTCACCGCCCACGACGGGTTCACGCTGCGCGACCTGGTGTCCTACAACGAGAAGCACAACGAGGCCAACGGGGAGGACAACAAGGACGGCGAGAGCCACAACCGGTCGTGGAACCACGGCGCCGAGGGCCCCACCGACGACCCGGAGATCCGCAGGCCCGTGCGCGCGCAGCAGCGGAACTTCCTCGCCACGCTGCTGCTCAGCCAGGGCGTGCCGATGCTGCTGCACGGCGACGAGCTGGGCCGCACCCAGGACGGCAACAACAACACCTACGCCCAGGACTCCGAGATCAGCTGGGTGCACTGGGACCAGGCCGACAAGCCACTCATCGAGTTCACGGCGGCCATCGCCAAGCTCCGCAAGAGCCACCCGACCTTCCGTCGCAAGCGCTTCTTCACCGGCACGCACGGTGCGAACCGGCGACGGCGAACGCCTCAACGACATCGTCTGGCTGCACCTCGAGGGTCGGCCGATGGAGGCCGCCGACTGGCAGTCCGGCTCGAAGGCGGTCGGCATGTACCTCAACGGCGACGGCATCCGCGGGACGGACGCCCGCGGCGGACCGATCACCGACGACCACTTCCTGCTCTACTTCAACGCCGACGGCCCGGCCGAGGTGACGCTGCCTCCCGACGAGTACGCCGGGGCGTGGGACGTGGTCATCGACACCGGCGGCTCGGCGGACGAGCCCGAGACCCGTCAGGCCGGGGGCCACGTTCCGGCTCGAGACCCGATCCCTCGTCGTACTCCGGGAGCACGCGGAGCCGGAGGCCGCGCCGGACCACTCGGTCGCCGCGTCGGTGGCGGCCCAGGCGTCCGCCGCGACGGCGACGCCGGCGTCCGACCAGCGCCGCAAGGGTTAGTCCGCCGGCCGTGCCGGGAACAGCAGCGACAGGGGGGCAGGCATGGGCGAACGTAGGAGCGTCAACCGGAGACCGGTGAGCACCTACCGGCTGCAGATCAACGCGGACTTCGACCTGTTCGAGGCCGCGCGCCGACTGCCCTACCTCCACGACCTCGGCGTCGACTGGGTCTACCTGTCCCCGCTGCTGGCGGCCGAGCCCGGCAGCAACCATGGCTACGACGTCGTCTCCCACGACCACGTCGACGCCTCGCGAGGCGGCGCCGACGGGCTGGCCGCGCTCTCGGCCGAAGCAAGGCGTCTGGGCCTGGGCGTCCTGGTCGACATCGTGCCCAACCACGTCGGGGTGGCCACACCTGCCGAGAACCAGTGGTGGTGGGACCTGCTGAAGCACGGCCGGGACTCCGAGCGCGAGGCCGCGTTCGACGTCGACTGGGAGGCCGGGGCGGCCGGGTTCGGATCCCGGTCGTCGGCGACGAGGACCAGGATCGACGGCGGCCCGATCGCCCACCTCGAGGTCGTCGACGGCGAGCTGCGCTACTACGACAACCGCTTCCCGATCGCGCCCGGCACTGCGCGACGACGGGGCCGACGCCAACACCGTCCATGGCCGCCAGCACTACGAGCTGGTCAACTGGCGCGTTGCCGACGCCGGGCTCAACTACCGGCGGTTCTTCGCGGTCAACACCCTGGCCGCCCTCCGGGTCGAGAACCCCGACGTCTTCGCCGACTCACACCTCGAGATCCGGCGATGGTTCGACGAGGGCCTGGTCGACGGGCTCCGGGTCGACCATCCGGACGGTCTCGGCGACCCACAGGGCTACCTCGACGACCTCGCCGAGCTGACCGGTGGTGCCTATGTCCTGGTCGAGAAGATCCTGGAGACCGGCGAGCACCTGCCGGCTTCGTGGTCGACCGAGGGCACGACCGGGTACGACGCCCTGGCCCACATCGACCGGGTGCTCACCGATCCGGCCGGCCAGCGCCCGCTCGACGCACTCGAGACCCGACTGCGCGGGCGCCCCGTCGACTGGCTGGAGATGATCCACGACACCAAACGAGCCGTCACGGACGGGATGCTGCGCGCGGAGGTGCTGCGCCTCACGCGCGAGCTGGTTGCCCTCCCGTCGGTTGAGGAGGGCGCGCAGCGCCCGTCTCGAAACCAAGGGGCTGAGAGTGGTTTCGAGACGCTCGCCAGCGCGAGCTCCTCAACCACCGAGATGGTCGCCGATGCGGTGGCCGAGCTGCTGGCCTGCTTCCCGGTCTACCGGTCCTACCTCCCCGGGGGTCGCGAGCACCTCGACGAGGCGTTCGCGTTGGCGCGGAAGCACCGGCCTGAGCTGGCCGGCACCCTCGACGTACTCCTGCCCGTCCTCGGGGACCCCGACACCGCCCCGGCCAAGCGGTTCCAACAGACGAGCGGGGCGGTGATGGCAAAGGGTGTCGAGGACTGCGCGTTCTATCGCTGGTCCCGGCTCACGTCGCTCAACGAGGTCGGCGGGGACCCGTCGGTCTTCGCCGCCACTCCAGCGGAGTTCCACGGCTGGCTGGCCGAGCGCCAGCGCGAGTGGCCGGACGCGATGACCTGCCTGTCGACCCACGACACCAAGCGGGGCGAGGACGTCCGGGCCCGGATCACCGTGCTCGCCGAGCTACCCGACATCTGGGAGTCGGCGCTCGAGCAGCTGCTCGAGCTCGCACCGGTGCCCGACCCGGGATTCGGCAACCTGCTCTGGCAGGCGGTCGTGGGCGCCTGGTCGACCGACCCCGACCTGCGGACCCGGCTGCACGGCTACGCCGAGAAGGCGATGCGCGAGGCCGGCGACCGGACCACGTGGACCGAGCCGGACGAGGACTACGAGGCCGCCGTCCACGCTGCTGTCGACGCCGCGTTCGACAAGCCGGCGGTTGCCGAAGTGATCCAAGACCTGGTGGCACGAATCGCGGGACCTGGCTGGAGCAACGGGCTCGCGGCCAAGCTCCTCTCCATCACCATGCCCGGCGTGCCGGACGTCTACCAGGGCAGCGAGCTGTGGGAGCAGAGCCTGGTCGACCCCGACAACCGGCGCCCGGTCGACTTCGACGTCCGCGCCGGCCACCTGGAGGCGCTGCGCTCCGGTGACCCTGCTCCGCTCACCGACGCCGCCGACCGATCCCGGCGTGGCCAAGCTGGCGGTCACCACAGCCGCGTTGCGGCTGCGCCGTGACCGGCCGGAGCTGTTCACGGCGTACGACGCCCTGGCCGCCGAAGGCTCCGCCGCCGACCACGCGCTCGCCTTCGACCGGGGCGGGGCGGTCACGGTCGTGACCCGGCTTCCCGTGGGCCTCGCCGCTCGAGGGGGCTGGACCGACACCGTGCTGCCGGCTACCGCAAGGCGGCTACGTCGAGCAGCTTTCCGGCGCGGAGCTACTCCGGCGCGGTTCGGCTGTCGGACCTGCTCGCCGACCTGCCGGTCGCGCTCCTGGCCCGGGAGGACGCGTGACGGCCCGCGGCCCGTACGACGTCTGGGCGCCGCGACCGCAGCGCGTCCGGCTGAGCATCGGCGACGAGATCGTGGCGATGAAGCGCGGCGACGACGACTGGTGGACACCCAGCGAACCGGTCCCGGCCGGCGAGCTCGACTACGGGTACCTGCTGGACGACGCCGAGGCACCCGTCTCGGACCCGCGCTCGCGCCGCCAGCCGCTGGGGGTCCACGAACGGTCCCGCACGTTCGACGCCACCAGTTTCGACTGGTCGGACCGCTCGTGGACCGGCCGTCAGCTCGCGGGCGGCGTGATCTACGAGCTGCACATCGGCACCTTCACGCCCGAAGGCACGCTCGACGCCGCGCTGGGCAAGCTCGACCACCTCCGCTCGATCGGCGTCGACTTCGTCGAGGTGATGCCGGTCAACGCGGTCAACGGGACCCACAACTGGGGCTACGACGGCGTGCTCTGGTCCGCGGTGTCGGAGGAGTACGGCGGGCCGGCGGCGTACCAGCGGTTCGTCGACGGCTGCCACGCCGCCGGGCTCGGCGTGATCCAGGACGTGGTCTACAACCACCTCGGCCCGTCGGGCAACTACCTGCCGCTGTTCGGGCCGTACCTGAAACCGGAGGGCGCGAACACGTGGGGCTCGCTGATCAACCTGGACGGCGACGGCTCAGCCGAGGTACGGCGCTACATCCTCGACAACGCGCTGATGTGGCTCGACGACTACCACGTGGACGGGCTGCGGATCGACGCCGTACACGCGCTCTCCGACGGCTCCGACCTGCACCTGCTGGAGGAGATGGCGCTCGAAGTGTCCGCGCTGTCCGCCTTCGTCGGCCGCCCGCTGACGCTGATCGCCGAGTCCGACCTCAACGACCCGAAGCTGATCACGCCCAGAGAAGCGGGCGGGTTCGGACTGGACGCGCAGTGGAGCGACGACTTCCACCACGCCGTGCACGTGGCCCTGACCCGGGAGACCGCCGGCTACTACGCCGACTTCGCGCCACTGGGCGCGCTCGCCAAGGTGTGCGAGAAGGGTTTCCTCCACGACGGGACGTACTCGTCCTTCCGCGAGCGCGCACACGGAGTCCCCATCGACACCGACACGATGCCGACGTGGCGGCTCGTCGTCTGCAGCCAGAACCACGACCAGATCGGCAACCGGGCCCGCGGGGACCGGTTGACCGAGCACCTCGACGAAGACCAGCTCGCCTGCGCAGCGCTGCTGACCCTGGCCGGCCCGTTCACCCCGATGCTGTTCCAGGGCGAGGAGTGGGGCGCGTCCACGCCGTTCCAGTTCTTCACCTCGCATCCCGAGCCCGACCTCGGCGAGGCCACCGCCGAGGGCCGGATCAAGGAGTTCGAGAAGATGGGCTGGGACCCGGCGGTGGTTCCGCACCCGCAGGACCCGGCGACCTTCCTCGACTCGAAGCTGGACTGGACGGAGCTGTCGTCCGGTCGCCATGCCCGCCTGCTGGAGGTCTACCGGCGGCTGGCCGCGCTCCGGAAGTCGTACCCGGCGTTGACCGATCCAGCGTTCGGGCACGTCACCTGTTCGGTCGACGAGGAGCGCCGGATCTTCACGATGGCTCGGGACGACCTGATGGTCGTGGTCAACCTGGGCGATGCGTCCGCGACTGTCGAGATCGAGGCAGCGGAGTGGCAGGTGCTGTTCGAGACCCGCTCGGGTGTCGACCTCGCCCCCGCCTCCCTTACCCTGGCGCCGCACGCCGGCGCCCTGCTCGGTCCTGGCGGCTGACCCAGGCTGACCTCTCAGTCCCTATCCTGAAGGCGTGACCGATGCGATCCCGGCCGAGCTGTCCCGCCTGCGCAGCAGCATCGACAACATCGATGCCGCGCTGATCCACCTGCTGGCCGAACGGTTCAAGGCCACCCAGCAGGTCGGCGTCCTGAAGGCTGAGCAGGGATTGCCGCCGGCCGACCCCGCCCGCGAGGAGCGTCAGATCACGAGACTCCGGGGGTTGGCCGCCGACGCCGGTCTGGACCCGGTGTTCGCCGAGAAGTTCCTCAACTTCATCATCGCCGAGGTGATCCGGCACCACGTTCGGATCTCCGAGAGCGGCTAGCCGGCCGGGTCGTCAGCCGCCCAGGCCGCGTAGCAGGTCCTCGAAATCGTCGACGTGGTCGAAGCCGTCTGCCGCGGTCCGGACCGGGCGGGCCAGCACGAGGTCGGCCAGCTCGGCGGCGGCCCGGTCGATCCGCTCGGAGAGCGCACCGGAGGCGACGTCGCCCCAGTCCTCGGTGGCGGCGAAGACCCCTGTCGGCACGGTGATCGCCTTCAGGTAGGCGAACAACGGTCGCAACGCATGCTCCAGCACCAGCGAGTGCCGAGCGGTGCCGGCGGTCGCGGCCATCAGCACGGGTACGCCGGCCAGCGAGTTCTCCTCCAGGACGTCGAAGAACGTCTTGAACAGTCCCGAGTAGGAAGCGCTGAAGATCGGCGTCACCGCGATCACGGCGTCGGCTCCGGCGATCGTCGCCTGAGCTCGCGCCAGCTCGCCGCCGGCGAAGCCGGTCAGCAGATTGTTGGCCAGGTCGTGGGCGAGCGGTCGCAGGTCGATCACCTCGACGAGCACGTCGTCCCCGCGCGAGCGCAGCGCGGCTGACGTCGCATCGGCGAGTCGGGCGCCCAGCAGGCTGGTCGACGACGGGTCGCTCAGGCCGGCGGTCACGACGGCGAGGGTGCGGGTCATGAGGACACCGCCTGGTTTCGAGACGGGCGCTGCGCGCCCTCCTCAACGACGGCGCGCTGCGCGCCCTCCTCAACCGGCGGCGACGGGTGGCTGGGGGCGGTGGCCGGCACGTGGGCCGGACGCAGGGCCTCGAACTCCTTGCGCAGCACCGGAACGACCTCCTCGCCGAGCAGGTCGAGCTGCTCGAGAACGGTCTTCAGCGGCAGGCCGGCGTGGTCCACCAGGAACAGCTGGCGCTGGTAGTCACCGGCGTACTCCCGGAAGCCGAGGGTCTTCTCGATGACCTCCTGCGGGCTGCCGACGGTCAGCGGGGTCTGCGAGGTGAACTCCTCGAGCGACGGGCCGTGGCCGTAGACCGGGGCGTTGTCGAAGTACGGGCGGAACTCGCGGACCGCGTCCTGGCTGTTCCTGCGCATGAACACCTGGCCGCCGAGGCCGACGATCGCCTGGTCGGCGGTGCCGTGTCCGTAGTGCTCGAAGCGGCGCCGGTAGAGGCCAACCATCTGCCGGGTGTGCGAAGCGGGCCAGAAGATGTGGTTGGAGAAGAAGCCGTCACCGTAGTAGGCCGCCTGCTCCGCGATCTCTGGGCTGCGGATCGACCCGTGCCACACGAAAGGCGGCACGCCGTCGAGCGGGCGCGGCGTGGAGGTGAAGCCCTGCAGCGGCGTGCGGTACTTGCCCTGCCAGTCGACGTTCTCCTCGCGCCAGAGCCGGCGCAGCAGGGCGTAGTTCTCGATTGCGAGGGGTATGCCGTCGCGGATGTCCTTGCCGAACCACGGGTAGACCGGGCCGGTGTTGCCGCGGCCCATCATCAGGTCCATCCGGCCGTCGCTGAGGTGCTGGAGCGTGGCGTAGTCCTCGGCGATCCGTACGGGGTCCGTGGTCGTGATCAGCGTCGTGGACGTGGACAGCTTGAGCCGCTCGGTCTGCGCCGCGATGAAGGCCAACGTCGTGGTCGGCGCGCTCGGCACGAACGGCGGGTTGTGGTGCTGGCCCGTCGCGAATACGTCGAGCCCGACCTCCTCGGCCTTCTTCGCGATCGTGATCGTGTTCTTGATCCGCTCGTGCTCGGTGACGGTGCGGCCCGTGGTCGGGTCCGTGGTCACGTCACCGACGGTGAAGATGCCGAACTCCATGAAACTTCGCCTCCATGCGATCCAACGTGAGTAGTTGAATGGTAAACTACATGGGTCCGTCGGTTATTCCGCAAGCCGCAGGCTGAGTCCGGTCGCCCGTCGCGCGCGTCGGTCGATGGCAGCCCGGACGTCCGTCTCGGACCCGACCACGACCACTCTGTCCTTGGCCCGCGTGATCGCGGTGTAGAAGAGCTCGCGAGTCAGCAGGCGTGAGTCCGGCGGCGGGAGCAGGACGACGACCTCGTCTGCCTGGCTGCCCTGGCTCTTGTGGATGGTCATCGCGTGCATGGTCTCGACCTCGCTGAGTCGGCTGGTCGCGAAGTCCACCTGCCCGTCGGTGCCGGCGATGAAGGCCCGGAGCACACCGTCGGGTCGGCGTACGCCGACTCCGGTGTCGCCGTTGTAGAGCCCGAGCCCGTAGTCGTTGGCGGTGACGAGGAGAGGGCGGCCGGCGTACCACGCGGTCCAGATCGGCTCGCCCGTCTCCTCGGTCAGCCAGCGCTCGACCTGCCGGTTCCAGTGACGCACGCCGTACGGTCCCTCGCGGTGGGCGCAGAGCAGCCGCTGCTCGTCGAGGGCGATGAGTGCTCCCGCGGAGTCCCCCGCTCCGGCGGCCTCGCGGAGCCGGAGCGCGTGCGGAAGCAGCGCGGCCCGAAGCCGGGGCACGGGGTCGTCGGCGGTCACGAACTCGATGTGCTCACCGCCGTCACGCAGCAGGTCGAGCACCCGATCGGCGTCGCCGGCGCGCACTCCCTCGGCGAGCCTGCGGATTGACTCGCCGAAACGGTGCGACGTGTGCAGGGCGGCGATCCGTACATCCCGGCGCCCGCCGAGCCCCTCCACCAGGTCGGCGAGCACGGCGCCGGCCTCCACGGACGCGAGCTGGTCGGGGTCGCCGACCAGGATCAGCCGGGTCTCGGGCCGCACCGCCTCGAGGAGCCGCGCCATCATCGTCAAGGAGACCATCGAGGTCTCGTCGACCACGATCACGTCGTGCGGCAGCCGGTTGTCGCGGTGGTGGCGGAACCGCACCGACGTGTCGGGACGGCTGCCCAGCAGCCGATGCAGCGTCACGGCGTGGAGACCCGTGAGTCGGGTCTGGTCCTCGGGGGCGAGGTTGGCGATCTCGGCCTGGACCGCCTGCTGCAGCCGGGCGGCGGCCTTGCCGGTCGGGGCCGCGAGGGCGATCCGGAGTGGCGGTTCGGAGGCAACCTCGGCCTGCTCGGTGAACAGCGCCAGGAGGGCCGCCACGGTGGTGGTCTTGCCTGTGCCCGGCCCCCCGGTCAGGACGGTGGTGCGCTGCGAGAGGGCGATCTGGGCGGCGGCACGCTGCTCGTCGTACCCCTCTGCGGGGAAGACCCGGCCCAGTCCCGAGGCGAGCGCCGCCCGAGCCGTGTCGTCGAGCGGCTCGGCCTCGGGGCGGGCGAGCAGGTCTGCGCACACCTGCTCCTCCTCTCGCCAGTAGCGGTCGAGGTAGAGCAGCCGGCCGTCGTAGACCCGCAGGACCGGCGGCGTGCCGGCGAGCGCACTTGACGCCACGGCCTGCAGCCACGCGTCGGGTTCCGGCCAGGGCAGGCCGTCGGCGTCCACGGTGTCAGCGGCGACGGTGGTCAGGTCGACGCAAACGGACCCGCCCCGGACCGCGCGTACGGCGAGGGCGACGGCGAGCGCCACCGACGGGTCGGTCTCCCCGGCCAGCTCGGTGAGCCGTTGCGCTACATGGACGTCGGCGGCGTCGATCACCCCGGCCAGGTTGAAGTCTCGAAGCACTCCGGAGGCGCCGAAGGCGAGCCGATGGTCCTGGCCGTCGTGGCGCTCGGCGACGCTCATGACCCTCCTCCGGTTGTCGAGACCACGCCGTCGAGCAGGTCGGAGAGCGCGGCCACGAGCGCGGCCGGGGGCACCCAGCTGAACACCCCGGCGGGGTGCCCGTCCGTGAGGGGTGTCTGCGGGCCGCACATCCCGCGCACGTAGAGATAGAGGACGCCGCCCAGGTGGCGTGCGGGGTCGTAGCCGGGCTGTCGCCAGCGCAGGTAGCGGTGCACCACCACGATGTAGAGCAGTGCTTGCAGGGGATAGTCGGAGTGCAGCATTGCCGCGGTCAACCGGTCGCGGGCGTAGTCGGCAGCGGTCAGCGGCTGGTCCGGGTCGCCGAGCCGGTTGGTCTTGTAGTCGACCACGAGGTATTGGTGTGTGTCCTCGAAAGGGATTCGGAGCACCACGTCGATCGAGCCGGACAGGTAGCCGCGCAGCGACTGGTCGCCAAGGCTGCGGCCGAGTAGCCGGTCGGCGTACGGCAGCAACGGGTCGTCTGCCGGCAGATGCTGACGCAGCAGGGTGCCCACCTCCGCCAGCCGGATGTCGGGGCCGGATCCCAGGTCACCGCCGGCCAGCGGGATCTCGAAGTCCAGCTCGCGGAGCCGGTCGGGCAGGCCGATCTGGCCCAGGGTGACCCCTGGCGCGAGCGGCCCGAGGGGGGTGTGGTGCAAGGGCAAGAGGGCGGTGGCCAGGTCATCGACCGTCGTGTCGACCGGCCACCACGCGAGGTGCCGCCGCGCCTCCCGCGCCAGTTCCGAGACGAGGTCGTCGGCCTTCGGGTCGGCCGTCTCGAGCACCGCGTGCACGAGGGAGCCGAACGTCGCCCCCGCGGGCAGATCGGCCATCGGCGAAGGAACCTCGACACCGGGGGCCGGCGCCTCGTCGACCACCGGGACCTCCGCGACCTCGTCGTCGAGGGGCGCGACCTCGGGCTCGCTGTCGACGCCGGCCGACTCCGCCGCCGACCGGATCAGGCCCGAGTAGGACGTCCGTCGCCAGGAGAGATCGATCGACCGAATGAAGCGGCTGACGCCCAGCCCTTCCGGCAGCGCCGGGGTCGGCGTCTCCGCGGCTGTGACCGTCTTCGACTCCTCGACCACGGGACCACCGGCCGCCTCCCAGGTCCGGAAGCAGGAAAGCGCGTCGATGTCGGTGACCTTGGGATGGCACCGATCCGGCACGACGGCCTCGCCGAGCCCGCGGCCGCGGAGCAGGCGCGAGAGCCCGCCGTTCGGCTCGTCCCACGATGGTGCCCACCAGGCGACGACCTGGGACTGGGCGCGGGTGAGCGCGACGTAGGTCAGCCGGATGTCGTCGCCGGCCATCTCCTGACGGCCGAGAGCCTCGACAGCCGGGAAACCCGGACTGTCCTTGCCGCCGATGTGCAGACAACGTTTGCCCTCATCGTGGAACAGGACCAGGTCGCGGGACGGGACGTAGCGGTTGAAGGCGAACGGCAGATAGACGATCGGGTACTGGAGGCCCTTGCTCACCCAGACGGTCATGATCTGCACGGCTGCGGCGTCGCTGTCGAGCCGGCGGTTGCGCTCGGCGGATCCGCTGCGCTGGGCGCACTGGCCGCGCAGCCAGTCGAGCAGCGCGGGCGTGCCGAAGTGCTCGTGCTGGGCCGTCTCGTGGAGTATCTGCGCCAAGTGCGCGAGGTCGGTCATGTGTCGCTCGCCGGCCCGCCAGGACAGCACCCTCCTTCCCATGCCCGCGACCCGAGCGGCCTCGTAGACGGCGGCCACGCCGCGTTCGCGGGCGTGGTCGGCCCACTCGCGCAAGGTCCCTGCCACCCGGTCGGTGAGCTCGTCACCACCTTCGGCCAGGCTCTCGGCAGTCTCTCCGAAGAACATCGTGGCCGCCGCGGCTCGCACCAGCCCGCTGCGGTGCGGCTGCTCGAAGGCCTCGAGCAGGCACACCCAGTCCTGCGCGGCCGGTGATGCGAACAGGTCGGTGTCGCCGGTGTAGACGGCCGCGATCCCGACCGCCGCGAGCGCGTCGCGGCAGACCCGCGCGTCGCGGTGGGCCTCCACGATCACGGCGACGTCACCCGCGACCAGGGGCCGGTCGGCGTACGTCGCGCCGCTCGCAAGCAACGCCTTGATGTCGGACGCCAGGTCCGCAGCAATGTGCTCGCGGACGGTTTCCATCGGGATCGTCGTGGTGCCGGGCAGGCCGAACTTCTCCCGGGTCACCACCCGGAGCCGGAACGGCGCATTGTGGGGTGCGCCGGCCAGCCGGTGCCCCTTGTGACGGGCTTCGACGTCGCGGACGACGATGTCGCGATGGCCGAGAGCCGCTCCGCGGAGCACCGTCTGCAGGCTGTCGACGAGCGGCTGGTCGCTGCGCCAGTTGGTGCCGAGGGTGCGCTGCTGCCCGGCCGTGGCTGCGGCCTGGAGGTAGGTGACGATGTCGCCACCACGGAACGCGTAGATCGCCTGCTTGGGGTCACCGATCAGCACTACGGTGGCGTGCCCGGCGAACGCGCGCTCGATGACCTGCCACTGGACCGGGTCGGTGTCCTGGAACTCGTCAACCATCACGATCCGCCAACGCCGGCGCATCTGGTCGCGGGCCGGGGCGTCCTGCCCCTGCAGGGCCGTGGCCAGGCGGCTGAGCAGGTCGTCGTAGCCGAGGATGCCGAGTCGGCGCTTGCGGCGCTCCAGCTCCTCGATGACCCCGCGGGCGAAGCCGACCCGGATGCCCTCTCGCGAGTCGGGCGCGGGGTCGTCCGGCCTCAGCTCGGTGTGCGGGTTGGCCACGACCTCACGGGCCAGCTGCAGCGCGGCGTCACGCGACAGGGCCGGGTTGGCCTTCTGCTGGCCGAAGCGCTGGAGGTAGAGGTCGTCGACGATCTCGGTGACCAGGTCGTCGAGGCTCTCGACCAGCGTGACCCCGGCATCGCTGTCGCCGGCGACACCGAGTGACTTCAGGACGAGCTGGCAGAACTGGTGGGTCGTGGCGATCGTGGCGGCGTCGAAGTTCGCGAGCGCGTCCCGCAGGTTGCGCCGTCGGGCGGCGAGCTCGTCGGGAGTGCCGTGCGCGAGCCGGGCCAGGAGCTCGTTCTCCCCGACGGTCGACGGGTCGTCGATCGCGAGGGCCGCGTCGACGAGCTGGTCGCGGACCCGCTCGCGCAGCTCCTGGCTGGCGGCCCGGCCGAACGTGATGAGGAGCATCTCGTCGAGGGTGGCCTTGCCCTCGGCGACGTAGCGGGTGACCAGCCCGGCCAGGGTGAAGGTCTTGCCGGTGCCGGCACTGGCTTCGAGCACGTTGGTGGACGCACCGCTGGGCAGCTCGCCCAGGAGGTCGAAGGCCTCCATCAGACGACTCCCCCTTCGCTGCGCAGCAGGGGCAACCAGAGCCGGGCTGCGTACGCGCCGAGCCGGGTGTCCTCGCCCTCGGCCGCCTCGTCGGGGCGCACCGGCCCGAGGAGTGTCTCGAGCGGAGCCCCGATCCCCCACACCCGTACGTTCGCGGGATCGGCGTCCTCGGCGGGGTACCTCCTGCTCCGCCACTTCCGGCGTGCGGCTTCCATGGGGTCGACATCCTTGAACCGGGCACTGGCCCACGCGAACGACGTCTTCAGCGGCAGCGGCAGCGGTTCGCGACGACCTGCGTCGTAGAGCGCGAGGATCTCGCGCAGCAGTACGTCGGGCGCGTCGACGGCCGGCCCCAGCAGGCGCTGCTCCGGGATGGTTCCCTTGGGAGCACGACCTATCGTCAGCGCCGTCCAGTTGTGGTCGGGATCGTTTGCTGCCAACGCCAGAAGGCGGATCCAGGACTCGAGCAGCTGCTTGGCGGCAAGCCTGGAGTAGCTCACTGCGACGAGTCGGTCGCCGTACACGGGCGTCACGGTGCCGGTCAGCCTGCGGCCACCGCCAAGGTCGACCTCGATGTCGTGGGCGCGGGGCTTGACCTGGCGATGGGTGAGAGCGGCGATGGCCAGCTGCATCGCCTCCTGACGGATCTCGTTGGCCTTGCGCCAGCCGAGCTGGCCAGGTGGCAGCACCCCTCGCCGCCACTCGGCTTCGAGTGCCTGGTCGGGATGGATGCCGCGGAGCATGTCGGCGAGCATCCGGTCGCCGACACCCCACGCCTCCAGGTTGTCGATCTCCACGGGCATGGCGTCGGAGACTCCGTCCACGTCCCAGGGCAGGGTCAGCTCGAGAGCCCGGAAGAATCCCTTGACGGGGTCCTTGAAGAAGGCGACGAGGTCGGCGAGGGCGACGTCGTCGATCGGCCGGGGCTGGAGCGGATGGTCCAGGAACGGTGGTTTTGGATCCCGATCCCCGGCCGCTGTCTCGGCCGCGACCAGCAGCGCCGGGTCGAAGGTGAAGGGGCCTGGGACCCCGAGCACCCCGGGCGTGACGTTCTTGACGTCGAACGGCTGGAGTGGGTGCTCGACGACGATCCGGCCGCGCACCTTCTGAGTCGTGGTCACGTCGAGGGCGTCGAGCAGCTCACCGAGGGGTACGGCTGGTGGCCGGCGCTGGCCGGTGTGCTCGTTGGCGCCGGTGTAGGTGACAACGAGCTTCTCGGTGGCGGCCCCGATCGCGTCAAGCAGGAGCTGGCGGTCCTCGGAGCGGATGTCGCGCTCGCCCGTCATCGGATTGCGGGCCAGCGCATCGTCGCCGTCCACGAGCCCGAGCCGCGGGAAGACGCCGTCGTCCAGCCCGACCAGGCAGACGACTCGGTGCGGCACCGACCGCATCGGCACCATCGTGCAGACGGTGAGGGTGCCCGTACGGAAGTTCGCTCGGGTCGGGCGCCCGGCCAGATGCCTGCCGAGGAGGGCCCGGATGTCGGTGAGCCGCATCGGGGTGTCCTCCCGCGTGGCCGCGTCCGACAGCACCTCCGCGAACTCGCGCAGCACCTGGCCGGTCTGCCAGTTGTCGGCACGGTCGACCAGGGTGAGTCGCTCCACGCCCGCGATCAGGGCGTCGAGCCATTCGGCGAGTCGCCTGGTCCCGGTGAGCGCGTCGGTCGCGTCGGTCAGCCGCTGGACGAACTCGGCAAGCCGTCCCGCGAGGTCGACCCGGTTGCTGCCGACGTCGTCCAGCGGAAGGGTCGTCCCGAGCCAGGCCTGCGAGTCGTCCGACATCGCCACGCCCGTGAGCACCCGGTCGATGCCGAACTGCCAGGTGTTGTGGACGAAGCGCTCCAGTCCGAACGGCGAACGGTGGACCTTGTCGAAGCCCCAGCGGATCCCGGACTCCCGCACCCACGCCGTGATCGAGTCGAGGTCGTCGTCGGTGAAACCGAACCTGCGCCGGACGGGGGCGGCCTGTACGAGGTCGAGCACCTGGCTGGCGGTCGCGCGGCTGCCGGCAAGGTCGAGGAGCTGAGCGGCGAAGCTGAGCAGCGGGTTGGTCTGGGTCAGCGACCGGTCGGCCAGGCGAACGCGCAGCCGATGCGCCGGGTGGCCACCCTTGATGACGTCACCCAGTCCGAAGCCGGCGGTGATCAGCGGCGCGTACGTCTCGATGTCGGGGCACATGACGAGGATGTCGCGCGGCTCCAGGGAGGGATCGTCCTGCAGCAGGCCGAGGAGGACCTCACGCAGTACGTCGACCTGACGGGCCGCCCCGTGACAGCTGTGCACCTGGACCGAGCGGTCGTCGGCAGCCAGTGACCGGTCGGTCTGCTGGACGGCGTTGGCCCGGAGGTCGGCCTGAAGCCAACCGAGCAGGGTGTCGCGGGTGGCTGCCTCCTCGTGGTGGTGGTCGACTGCCTCGGCAGTGGCCAGGCTGCGCTGGAGCTCACGGACGTCGCGGCCGAGGGTGGCCAGCAGCGGGTGGCCGGCCCGGTGATGGCTTCCGTCCTCGCGACGCGGCGTCGGTCCCTGCTCGCCAGTCAGCGCCTGCCACATCCGGTCGCTCGGGTGCGGCAACCACAGGTGGAGGTCGTGATGAGTGGCCAGGGCGTCGAGAAGCTCGATCTCGGTGATCGGCAGGCGGGTGTGGCCGAACAACGACAGCCGCGGCGGGAGGTCGAGCTGGCCCTGCCGCAGCCGCTCGAGCGTCTCGGCATGTCGGAGGTGGGGCGGCGGCGCACCGATCCGCTCGGCGACGGCTTGCCAGAGCTTGGGCTGCCAGGCCAGGTCTTCGTCGAGGCGACCACCGACGCCGTCGGTCGCGTCGTCGTCGAGCCAGTCAACGAGTAGCTGGGGACGCTGGACGGCGTACGCCGCGAAGAGGCCGGCGATCCGCCGCGCGACCGCGTAACGGCGACCCCGGCGCAGCTCGGCCTCGAGACCTTGGTCGAAATGCCCGAGATGGTTCGCCAGCGTGTGGCACCAGTCCTCGTCGAGACTCTGGTCGATGACCTCGAGCAACGGCCACACCATCGCGTCTGGCGCCCACGGGTCGTCGCTCGTCGTGCCGGTCAGCTCGGCGATCAGGGAGCCCGGCGACCGGAACTGCACCCCGGCGCAGACACCGTCACCGCCCGCGCCGGTGCCCAGCCGGTGGGACAGCCGCTGGCTCAACCAGCGCTCGACGCCTTTGGCCGGAACCAGCACGAGCTCGCTGGCGAACGGGTCGTCCAGCGGCCGAGCGAGCAGGTCCCCCAGGGCAGCGGCCAGCACGTCGGTGCGCGCGGCTCGGTGCAGGTGGAGGGTCACGCGGGCAGCATGCCACGGCTAGCCGACAGGAGGCTTCGCACCATCTCGTGCAGCGAGGGCAAGGCCGGGAGCCAGCGGGAACCGCGGGATCAGCGTGGCCTGGACGGCGTGGTAGAGATCGGGCTTTCCCGGCCACACCGTCGCGGCGGGGCGGTTGTCCGGGTCCAGCTCGTGGTGCCACGAACCCAGCTCGGTGTCGACGAGGTATCGCCGGGCATAGTCCCACCACGTGTCCGACTGCTCGAGGTAGCGCTGGTCACCGGTGTGCTGATGCAGGGCGGACGCCGCGGACACGGCCTCGGCCAGGACCCAGTGCATGCGCTGCCGCACCACCGGTTGACCGGCCCAGTCGGTGGTGTAGACGAATCCCGGCGCCCCGTCGACCGCCCAGCCGTCGGTCACGGCCCGGTCGAACAGCTCCGTGGCGCCCTCGACGAGCCATTGCGGGGCGGCGTCACCCAGACCGGCGTGCAGGTGCAGCATCAGGCGGGCCCACTCCAGGCCGTGTCCAACGGTCGCTCCGTACGGCTGGAACGGATCATCGGGTCGCTCCCGGTTGTGCTCGAGCAGCGGGCGCCACGCCGCGTCGAAGTGCTCCGGGATGCGCCACTGCATGTCGCGGGCGAACTCGACGACCCGCCCAGCGATACCCAGTGCTCGTTGCCGCCACCTGGTCTCGCCCGTGGCATCGGTCGCCGCCAGCAGGGCTTCGACCGCGTGCATGTTGGGGTTGATGCCACGGTAGGTGCTCAGGTTCGTCCAGGTCAGGTCCCAGTGGTCGGCGTACATGCCCTCGTCGGGATCCCAGAACCTGTCGTTGAGGATGGTCAACGCCTCCGCGAGCAGCTCGGCCGCCCCCGGTCGACCGGCGACGGTCGCGGACGATGCGGCAAGTACGACGAACGCGTGGTCGTAGCAGCTCTTGATGTCCGGGACCGGGGCGTTGCCGGCGACCTGGGTGAACCAGCCCCCGTGCGTCCGATCCCGCAGCGATCCCAGCAGGCCGTTCAGGGCATCGTCGGCCAGGGCTGCGGCGCCGGCGTCGCCGAGTAGATGGGCCACGCTGTAGACGTGCGCCATCCTTGCGGTGACGAAGGTGTGCACGGGCCGGTGGAGGTCCGGCGCACCCGCGTCGTCGAGCCAGGCGGCACCTCCGGACGGGTGTGGGAACCTCCGGCCGAAGTCCAGCAGCCGGTGGCATTCGACGTCGAGCCAGTCGGATTCGCTGCCGGGAAGGTCGAGCTGGGCCATCGCGTCTCCAGTCTGGGTAGGGATGGTCGGCGCGGGTGCCGGCCGGCGTGGCCGGCCCCGGACTCCTGGTGAGAGCGAGTCAACAGCTGGACTTGTACACCGCGTCGGAGCTGTCCACGCTCTCCTTGGTGATGACGGTAACCCGGTCTGGATTCCGGGGTCGCTGTGCCGCCAAGGTCGGGGTCGGCTCCGCTCGATGACGAGCTGCGCTACACCCACCCACATGACCGCGTACGACGCCGACTATCGCGCGCGCCTCGACGACCGGGCGGTTGAGTACGACGGCTCCCGCAACCGACGAACCCAACCGTAGTTCTCGAGTCCGGGCAATGTGTTGAGAAGTGGGTCGAAGGAAACGGGGGCGTCACCGGGTTCGGCGCCTTCTCGGTCAATCTGAAGGTCCGCGAACCGATGCCAGCCGCCGCTTCCGAGGGCCCAGGAAAGGACGATCGTGTGCTCGTCTCGGTACACCGCCGAGATCAGGACCGGGCCGCACGGCGTTCGGTACGGCAGCAACGTCGTGAGCGGGCGTCTGCGTGGTGAGCGGCTGGCAGTCAACGTGAACCGGGTCAGCCTGCCCAACCCGGTCGACGCCAGCAACAGGTCACCGTGCCCGTCACCGGGCGTCGGAATCCGAAGCGCCAGCCCGAAGATGTCCGGAAGCCCCGGCGGGAGTCCGACGGCTCTCGATTGACGGACGAGGACCCGATCCACACCCGGCTCGTCGAGCCAGGCCGCGCCAACCGTCTCTTCGAGCGCCGAATCGACGCAGTGTGCCGCCCGTGACCGCACCTTCAGGGTGCAGGGGCTTGGCAGCTGGCCGAACGGCCGAGACGATGCCGGTGACATGGCGGAGGGCCCGTCCGCCAGCCGACGCCAGAACGCTCACTGGAGACTGCACGGCTTTCACCTCCCTGTGATCGTCGGTACCCGCTCCCCGGTGGCTAAACGTCCAGGGACGCCGCCCGCGCTGGGCGGCGTCCCTCCCCTTCGAGATCAGGGCCGTCGTGTCGCGATGGACGTCCCGAACTGGTCGCCGGCCTCGGGGGTGCCGGCGATGTCCTGGCTACCTTGGCTCCACACCTCGTTACCCACCACGCCCAGGCCCTCCGGCGGGGGCGCCGTAGATCACGTTGACCGCACCGTCGTTGGTCGCCGCCTGGTCCTCGAACGGCACCCCGATCGCCAGATCGGCCTGGCCGGTGTTCCCGAAGTTGCCGGCCGCCAGGCTGTACCCGAAGAGGTCGCCAGCCTCGGCGGTCCCGGCGACGCCCTCGCCGCCCTGGCTCCACACCTCGTTACCCGCCGTCGAGAGTCCGCCAAGACCGCCGTAGATCACGTTGACCGCACCGTCGTTGGTCGCCGCCTGGTCCTCGAACGGCACCCCGATCGCCAGGTCCGCGTTGGGGCCGTTCCCGAAGTTGCCGGCCGCCAGGCTGTACCCGAACTCGTCGCCCGCCTCAGGTGTCCCGGCGACACCCTCGCCCCCTGGCTCCAGACCTCGTTGCCGGCCACACCCAGGCCGCCGGTCGCGGCGCCGTAGATCACGTTGACCGCACCGTCGTTGGTCGCCGCCTGGTCCTCGAACGGCACCCCGATCGCCAGATCGGCAGGGACGTCGTTCCCGAAGTTGCCGGCCGCCAGGCTGTACCCGAAGAGGTCGCCGGCCTCGGGGGTCCCGGCGACGCCCTCGCCGCCCTGGCTCCAGACCTCGTTGCCGGCCACACCCAGGCCACCGGTCGCGGCGCCGTAGATCACGTTGACCGCACCGTCGTTGGTCGCCGCCTGGTCCTCGAACGGCACCCCGATCGCCAGGTCCGCGAGGCCGCCGTTCCCGAAGTTGCCAGCCGCCAGGCTGTACCCGAACTGGTCACCCGCCTCAGGTGTCCCGGCGACGCCTTCGCCGCCCTGGCTCCAGACCTCGTTGCCGGCCACACCCAGACCTCCGGTGGCGGCGCCGTAGATCACGTTGACCGCACCGTCGTTGGTCGCCGCCTGGTCCTCGAACGGCACCCCGATCGCCAGATCGGCCTGAGGGCCGTTCCCGAAGTTGCCTGCCGCCAGGCTGTACCCGAACTGGTCGCCGGCCTCGGCGGTCCCGGCGACGCCCTCGCCACCCTGGCTCCACACCTCGTTACCCGCCGCCGAGAGGCCACCCGGGGCGCCGTAGATCACGTTCACCGCACCGTCGTTGGTCGCCGCCTGGTCCTCGAACGGCACCCCGATCGCCAGGTCCGTGAACCCGTCGCCGTTGAAGTCCGCCGCGGCCAGGCTGTACCCGAAGAGGTCGCCGGCCTCGGGGGTTCCCGTGATGCCCTCGCTGCCCTGGCTCCACACCTCGTTACCCGCCGCCGAGAGGCCACCGCGGCGCCATAGATCACGTTCACCGCACCGTCGTTGGTCGCCGCCTGGTCCTCGTACGGCACCCCGACCGCCAGATCCGTGAACCCATCGCCGTTGAAGTCCGCATGTAGCTGTCGCCCCTCCGTGGGCGGCGCAGCCGCTGCTGCAGCCACGTCGATCGGCAGAGCGATGCTGCCGGCGGCCGCGAGTGCCGCGGCTCCGGAGATCGCGACGCGTAACGGGTTTCTTCGACTGTTCATGGTTCGCTCCTTAGTACTTGTTTGCTGTGAGGTGGTGGCTTCGCCTTGTCCACGCCGCAGGAGACCGCGACGACGCGCAACGGCTCGAGGCCGGCCTGCTCCGCCGCCATGGCCGCGTCGCGCCTCGAGGGCGCGTCGAAGACGAAGAAGGAGATCTCGTCCTCGGGCACGTGGAGCGAGCGGATGAAGCGGACGCCGGTGCCACGCGTCGTCAGGTCCTCCGCCGCCGTTCGCGCCCGCCCATCCCATGACGCCCGCAGACGTTGGTCTCCACACGGGATGTACGTCTCTACGAGATAGCACTGCATACGAGCGACGCTAGGTTTCCGTCGCGACGCCAGAAACCGAGGAATCCCCGATGTTTGCTCTGGCCTGCTACTGAAGCGCGCGGGCGAGCTCGGTGCGGGAACGCACACCAAGCTTGGCGTAGGCGTGCGTGAGGTGGCTCTCGACCGTGCGTTCGCTGAGGAAGAGCATGGCGGCGACCTCGCGGTTGGTCCGTCCTCGCGCGACCAGCTCTGCCACTCGCAGCTCCGCGGAGGTCAGTCCAGCCTCACGGGTCCGCCCCCCGACGCTCCCGAGCTCCGCACTGGCCTTCTCCACCCAGCGACGGGCGCCGAGGGTTTCGAACCCAGCAAGTGATCGCTCGAGCGCATCCCTGGCAGCCCCCCTCTTGAGCGCCCGCCGGAGCAATGCGCCGAGAGCCAGCAACGCGCGGTTGCGCGCGAACGGGTCACCGACGGCCTCATGCATCTCGACGGCCTCCTCGAGCAGGCGCCGCGCCTCCCCGACGTCGCCACGCGCGGCGGCGACCAGCCCGCGGCAGCGGATCACCTCAGCTCGCGCCCACTCCCGCCCGAGGCGCTCCGCGTCAATCTCCCATGGATCGAGTACGGCGAGCGCCTCCTCGAAGCGGCCCAGCTCCAACAGCGCCTCCACGTAGTCGGCCCGGTACAGCGGCACCGCTGGCTCGCGGAAGCCGAGGGACTCTCGGGCCCGCATCGCCGAGGCGAAGTGGTCCACGGCCTGCGCCGGGTTACCTCCCCAATGCTCGAGCAGCCCGAGGACGCCGTGGTACCAACTGGCGTAGAACGGCTGCCCCGACGCCTCCGCAAGCTCGATCCCCCGCTCCGAGATGCGACGCGCCTCCGCGTCCTCGGACTGATAGGCGGACACCAGCGCCAAGGGGATCTCGATCTCTGGGTCCGTCTCCGGATCGCCCTCCGCGAGCATCTGCGATAGCTCGCGCGTGTGCTCCGCGTGCTCACGGGCGAGTTCCCAGTTGCCTGCGCGCAGCTCCACCAGGGCAAGCAGCCAGAGGATCACAGTCTCTTTCACATCGTCTCGCCCAGCGATCGATGCGAGTGACTCGGTGAAGGCGTCGCGCGCATCGGACATTCGCCCCGCGAAGGTGCAGCAGTACCCGCACGCCCAGAGTGCCTCATCGATCGAGTCCTGGTCCCGTGCGCCACGGGCAAGCGCCAACGAGCGCTCCGCGAACGAGATCGCATGAACCTCGCCCGCGTCGAACATCGCGCGGGACAAAGTCGCCAGGGCGCGTGCGACAAGGGCATCGTCACCGACGCGTTCAGCGAGCAGGAGCGCTCCGCTGGCCTGGCTGACAGCGGCCGCCGTTCCCTCGCTGAGGCGGAGTGCTTCTGCGAGCGCCAACTCGATCTGGGCCTGCACTTCAAGTGAGTTTCCGGTCTCGCGCAGCGCCGCCCGAAGGAGACCGACTTCACGAACCGGCATTCCCGCTGCTTCTTCGACCTCGCTCAAGAGGAGTAGTGCCTGTGCCCTGGCCGGACCCTGTGCAGCTTCGCCAAGGATCTCCTCGGCAAGCGCGCGCACGCGCTCAGGCGCACCAGCCGCGAGGTGCTCGCGCGCCGTACGGAGGAGTCGTACGCGGTGGTCGTGGACGTTGGCCGGCGGCGTTGCCCGGATGGCCAGCTCACCCAGTTCCGCCGCCGCAATCGAAGCCCCGCGGGCGCGCGCGGCGTCCGCCGCCTCATCGAGGCGGCGTGCGACGGAGTCGTCTGGTCCGTCCGCTGCCAGTGCCAGATGCCGCGCCTGCTCGACCGTGTCGTCGACCAACCCGGCCAGCTGTCGGTGCACCCCACGGCGCTCCACTACCGAGGCGTGGTCGTACACCACCGACGCCAGCAGCGGATGCACGAAGCGAACGCGGTCGCCGGCCAGGTCGACGATCCCCGCACGAACTGCCGGCACCAACGAGCGGGGCGCGTCCGGCCACACGGACGAGAGCTGCTGCATCGTCGGCTCCGCAAGTGCCGCTGCCGCAAGGAGAACCGGCATCGAGTCCGCCGGCAGCTGCTCCAGGCGGTCCTGCACCAGAGCCTCCAGGTTCTCAGGCACCGGGAAGGGTTCTCCCGGCGCCGGCGCGGTGCCCGCCCGGTCCAGCGCGCGCCCCAGTTCGAGGGCGAAGAACGGGTTGCCCGCGGCAACGTCGTGCAAGCGCAGCAGCGTCGGCCTGGTGAAGGTCCTCCCCAGCCGACCCAGCAGGAGTCGGTGCGTGGCCCCCACGCTCAACGGTCCCACGGCCCGGCGTTCGACCCGCTCGACCGGAAGCGCATTCTCCGGCATGGGGCCCGGCTCGCCCGACCTTCGCGCGACGAGAAGCAGAACTGGTTCGGCGAGCAACCGTCGCAGTGCGAACTCGAGTGCAGCCGCCGAGGACGCGTCGAGCCACTGCATGTCGTCGACCGCAATCAGTAGTGGCTCGGACTCTGCGAGCGTGCGCAGGCCAGTCAGAACCGCGACGCCAACCGCCCGCGCATCAGGCGGCCGTCCCCCGGCCTCGGCAAGCAAGAGCGCGACCTCGAGCGCGCCCCGGCGTGGCGCCGGCATCGCCGGCAGCATCTGCTCGAGCACGCCCTCGAGCAAGTCGCCGAGACCGGCATGAGCCAGGCCGCGCTCGGCCATCGCCGGCCGCGCCGCCAGTACCCGTACTGATCTCTCTCGGGCTGCGTCCACGCCAGCCAGCCACAGGGTCGTCTTGCCGATTCCCGCCTCGCCCTCCAGCACGAGCGCGTGTGCACCGGCCCGCGACCCCGCGACGAAGTCGCGGAGCGAGCCGAGTTCCTGCTCGCGGCCAACCACTTCGCCCACTGGCTGCCTCCATCCCCGAACGTCGCGCAGAACGTGTCGACGGCGGTGACACCGCAAGTATCTCTCCGGCGGAGGGAATCGCGCGACGAAGCCCCCGGTTACCGAATACCGTGGCCCCCTTCGAGATGCTCCGCCGCTACTCGGCACCATGCGCGGCTGTCGCTCTGGTGGTCACCTGGAGTTCCGGCTTCGTGGGCGCCGAGCTGGGCAGTCGGGCCGACGCGGCTCCCGTGACGCTCCTCGGATGGCGGTTCACGCTGTTGACCGTCGCCCTCGTGTTGGTCGCGGTCGTGCGGCAGATGCCGTGGCCCTCATGGCGGGCGTGGCGGCGCCAGATAGTGCTGGGTGCCCTTTGCCAAGCCGGCTACCTGATCTTCATCTTTGAGGGAGTCAGTCGCGGCGTGGATGGAGGCACCGCTGCACTGATCGCGGCCCTGCAGCCCCTGCTGGTGGCCACGGTCGCGGGTCCGATCCTGGGCGAACGATCGTCGGCGGTGATGTGGTTCGGCATGCTCCTGGGTCTGGCGGGGGTGGTCACCGTGGTCTCCGGCGACCTCGGTGGGACCCAGGGCGCCTGGTGGCTCTACCTGCTGCCGACCGCCGGCATGCTGTGCCTGGCCTCCGGCACCGTTCTCGCCCGACGGCTGCGGCCGCCCGAAGACCTGTTCGAGACCATCATGATGCAGTCCGTAGTGACCGCCGTTCTCATGATGGTTCCCGCAGTCGTGTCCGGCCAGGGCGCCCCGCCCGTCGACTGGGAGTTCTGGGCCGCCGTCGCGTGGCTGATCGTGTTGGCCAGCCTGGGTGGCTACGTCATGTACGTGTTCGTGAACGAGACGCAAGGAGCGACCGTCGTCAGCACCCTGCTCTACCTGACCCCACCGACCACGATGCTGTGGGTCTTCCTGATGTTCGGCGAGCCCGTCACGCTGGTCGGCCTGCTCGGGCTGGCCGTCAGTGCCGCCGGTGTCTTGCTCGTGCTTCGTGGGCGGCGCGCCGTGACCACTGAGCCTCTCGAACCATCCCTCAACCGCGGCTGATAGGGCCCAGTGCGCGCCCCAGTCGGCGAATCACCACCAATCACCACATCAATCACCACGTGAATCACCACGTGTGGCGATGCCTCCTCACCACATCCGCTCCTACCTTGCAGTCAGATCAACAAGGACCGCTGAGGAGGAGCCTCAGCCCCGTAGCCCAAGGAAGTGGACGAGATGGCGGCTTCAATGGTTGTCGAGGAAGACTCGGGCACGTGCGCCGGATGGCTCCACCCGCACAACGGCTACTACGCCGGTGACTTCTCGAGCACCCAGCACCCTGCTCACAGCCTGCAATGAGCAGCGAACCTGTTCCGGAGGTCGCGCCACCGTTCTTGCCCTGCGCGCCTAAGCCGATCGGACCATGACCGCGTCGAACTCGATGACCCGCATGGTCTTGCGGTCGACCACCACAGGAATATGCCGGTGAGACCGAACCCGGCAGCCTCGTAAATCGCTAGCTGGTCGGTCAGGTGCGGCATGCCTTGATACAGCGGCACTTGGGACACTTCGGACTGCATGCCCGTCAGTTCGGCGGTGCGGTGTCCCGCCCCAGCGAACGCCTTCAGATCGAAGCCCTGGGTGTCCAGCTTGAGGAAGACCCTCGGGTTGGCCACTCCGGCGACGACCTCGTCGAACAGGCCATCCAGCCGTCGAACCTCGATCAGGACCGTCCGGCCGGCATCGATGCGGGGGTTCCAAGACCTGCCGAACTCGGTCGCAGGCAACAGCGAGCTCAGTCGGCCCTGACCAACACCGACGTGGATCTCAGCCTTCTCGTCGCAGTCCCCCAAGGCATAGCGCAGCACCTGCCAGTCGGGGTCTCTGGCCGCTCTCCTCTCGAGCACTTCGGCGATGTGCGGCACCGGCTCGAAGGACACTATCCGCCCGCGATAGCCGTTCGCGCGCAGCGACTGGGCGTACTGACCGAGGTTCGCACCCACGTCGAGCACGATGTTGACCTCGAGTTCACGGAGCAGCCACGCCACGTGCCGTTCGCCCATGCGGCGGAGCTTCCTGAGCTGGAATGCGCCATGCGTGCCAGCGTTGATGGGTCGGCCGACCGCCCGCGACCTGCGATCGATGGCGGACCGAGCAATCCGACGCAACCTGATGTCCCACTCACGCAGCCTCGGCACCGCGACAGTATAGGGACCGGACCGCGGCCGCGCTGCCGTACCACTAGGCGGTGATTCTCGGCCGGCTGGCGGGGTGGTCGACGCCGGCGGATAACGGGTGCAGCCCGAACCACTTCGGGAACGAGCGCACGAGATGCCTGGGGCCTTCGAGTTCGATGGTGCGGCGTCTGAGCGCCGCCGTCAGGCCGACGTCTCCCTGGGCGACCACCGGCCCAGCTCCTCACCGGCGGGAGTCAGGTGGTACTCGCTGCCCTTGCCTTCCGGACGTGGTCGGCGTTCCACGATCCCCGCAAGGGCTCCCCGTCTAGCGACGGGATCACGGATAAATGCGCGTTGGGCGGACGGGCTCTCGCCCGGTGATGAGGTCGAATACACGTAGGACTCGATGAGGCGCACGCTGACTAAGATGACAGCCATGTCCGCGGGGCCTCTGTACCTCCACATTGGCTTGCAGAAGACCGGCACCTCCTACCTCCAGAGGATCTTCTGGCAGAACACGAGGGAGCTCGCCCGGCAGGGCCTGGATCTCGTTCCCGGCAGCAAGCGGGAGTCCTTCCACCTGAGGCTCCGGGTCCGGAACCAGTACCGCCCCGAGATCGACCCGCCGGGTGTCGCCAGCGCCCTGGACCGGCTCCCCGAGCAGCTGGCGGCGGCGCCCGGAGACCGAGCGCTGATCACCGAGGAGTCGCTCGCACCGTCGTTGTCGGACCAGATCGGCCGACTCCTCAATGCCTGTGGTGACCGCGAGGTGCACCTGGTGCTCACCCTCCGCGACCTGGGCCGGCAGATCCCATCCGCATGGCAGGAGACGATCCAGGCGGGTTCCCCGCGGTCCTACGACGAGTACCTCACCAAGATGCGGGAGACCGAGGGCAACGCCCTCAACAACGTCTGGGGCAGTAAAGACGTGGCCGCGATCCTCGAGCGGTGGTCGGCCTTCGTCCCGGCCGAGCGGATCCACTTGGTGACCGTCCCGCAGGACGGTGGCGACCCGGAGCTTCTGCTGATCGTTTCTGCGAGGTACTCGGGGTGGATCACACGACGCTAAAGCGCGCAGTGGCGGCGCAGAATCCCGGTATCGGCTACGTGCAGGCCGAACTGCTGCGCCGGGTGAACGTGCGGCTCGCGCCGGAGGATCGGCGCCGGGAGGTGTACGGCCTGATCGGCAAGGACTGGTTCGCGGCCAAGATACTCGGCCCGCAGAAAGGCGCCAGCATACGCATCCCGGCGGAGCACGCCGACTGGATCCGCGGGCTCGCGAAGCGCTACTCCGACGCGATCCGGATCGGCGGCTACCACGTCGTGGGCGACCTCGCCGACTTGGACCCCACACCGTCCGCGTTCGAAGCAGTGGACCACGACGACGTGACGCCCGAGCAGGTCTCGGATGCCGCAGTGGACGCGCTCGCGGCCGTCCTCGCCAGCCGGATTGAAGAACTTCGCGTGCGCCGCTCGACGCCGGTGGAACCGCCGCGTCCTGCCTCCCGGTGGGCCCGCCTGCGGCGTCGGTGACATTCGTCTGCCGCTGTAGATCACGGCGCGGGGAGAAGGCGATCTAAGTCCACCGAGCGATCGCAGGCCCGAGTCTGGTCGTTGCCCTGGGCTCCCGTGCTGGACACCCTGGGGTCGTTTGGGTCTCGAAACCTTGTCCCACACTCAAGGCAATCCCTTCTTGACATCCGGTGGTCCGAGGACCAGCGTGGCGTTCAGGTGGCATGAAGGGACGGGGCCATGGGGTCTGGAACCGGATCCATTCGGGTGGGGCTGCGTAGGTTCCGGGGTGCTCGACGGAGAGGTTTTCGCGCAGCGTCACTGGTTGCTGCGGTTGGCCTTGTCGCGGCTGGCTTGGGCGCGCCGGCGACCGCGGTCGATGACACCACAAGGCGGGTCAGCGTGTCCAGCAACGGAGCCGAGGGCAACGACCAAAGCCGTGATCCCGCGATCAGTTCGGATGGCCGGTACGTCGCCTTCGGCTCGGATGCGTCGAATCTGGTGTCCGGTGACACCAACGCCGCCCGGGACGTGTTCGTCCGGGACCGGAAGCTGGGCACCACCCGCCGGGTCAGCGTGTCCAGCACTGAAACCCAGGGCAACAGCGTGAGCTTCGGGCTGCCGGCGATCAGTTCGGATGGCCGGTACGTCGCCTTCGGCTCGGACGCGTCGAACCTGGTGCCCGGTGACACCAACCGCTCCGCCGACGTGTTCGTCCGGGACCGCAAGCTGGGCACCACCCGCCGGGTCAGCGTGTCCAGCACCGAAACCCAGGGCAACAGCCCGGTCAGCTTCGGGCCGCCGGCCATCAGTTCGGCAGGCCGGTACGTCGCCTTCGGTTCGGACGCGTCGAACCTGGTGTCCGGTGACACCAACGGCTCCGCCGACGTGTTCGTCCGGGACCGGAAGCTGGGCACCACCCGCCGGGTCAGCGTGTCCAGCACCGGAGCCCAGGGCGACAGCGGCAGTTTCGGGCCGGTGATCAGTTCGCGTGGCCGGTACGTCTCCTTCAGCTCGGACTGCGTCGAACCTGGTGCCCGGTGACACCAACGACTCCCTGGACGTGTTTGTCCGGGACCGGGAGCTGGGCACCACCCGCCGGGTCAGCGTGTCCAGCACCGGAGCCCAGGGCGACAGCGGCGGTTTCGGGCCGGCGATCAGTTCGGCAGGCCGGTACGTCGCCTTCAGCTCGCATGCGTCGAATCTGGTGTCCGGTGACACCAACGCCGCCCAGGACGTGTTTGTCCGGGACCGGGAGCTGGGCACCACCCGCCGGGTCAGCGTGTCCAGCACCGGAGCCCAGGGCGACAGCCTCAGCTTCGATCCGGCGATCAGTTCGGCAGGCCGGTACGTCGCCTTCAGCTCGGATGCGTCGAACCTGGTGCCCGGTGACACCGAAGGCACCGTCGACGTGTTCGTCCGGGACCGGGACCTGGGCGCCACCCGCCGGGTCAGCGTGTCCAGCACCGGAGCCCAGGGCAACAGGATCAGCTTCGAACCGGCGATCAGTTCGGCAGGCCGGTACGTCGCCTTCAGCTCGGCCGCATCCAACTTGGTACCCGGCGACACCAACGACTCTCTGGACGTCTTCGTCCGAATCCTTGGCGTGACTCGGTAGCGGCGAACGCAACGATCGACCTGGTCGGGTCGCCCGAGGACGACAACGGCTCCCGACCTGCTTGTGCTGGTCAGGAGCCGGTTTCGGTTTGCGCGCCTGGTCTTCCTCGCTGCGCTCGTCAGCAGGCGCTTGCTCGCCGTGAATGAGACAAGCCCCCGGAGGTGAAGCGTTTCCGGGGGCTTGTCTCATTCAGACTCGCTGCGCGCCTGTAGGGATTCGAACCCCAAACCTTCTGATCCGTAGTCAGATGCTCTATCCGTTGAGCTACAGGCGCCCGTCACGAGGACTGGACGAGGATAGCCGACGCGGTCGTCAGATTCGAAATCACTAGTCGGGCAACGGGGTGTGGCTCGACAGAACGAGGACAAGAGGCGCACCATGGCCCCGTGACTGTGCGAGCAATCGTTAGGCTCGCGGTCTTCGGCGTACTGGCGACGGCGTTGTCCGCCTGTTCGGAATCCGGCACCGCGCCGGACTCCACACCGTCCCGCACGCCTGCCCCGGCCCCCGAGGCGGCGGCGGTTCAAGGTGGTGGCGGTGGCAGCGGTGCCGCCGGGATTCGCCAGCCGACGTTCCACGGGAGCCTCGAGCTACGGCTACGCCGCGGCCACCTGGTGCCGTTGCCGGGTGAATGTGTCGCCAATCCGCGCAGGCACCGCGTTTGTGCGCCGAACGGCCAGCTCACCTACGTGGCGTACGACAAAGCCATGGCGGCAACCCTTACCCACGCCGTGATGGCGCCGTCTCGCGACCACACCGCATGGCTGGTGCGGATGGGCTTCGCGAAGGCGTCCCGACACGTGCTGAGGTCAAGCGCAGCGCGGGCCGCCGACACCGACGAGTTCCTCCTGGTCCTCGACAGCAGGCAACGGGTGCTTGCTCCGCTCGACCCGCCCGCCGTTGGTGGTACGACGGTCACGGTCGGGCCGGTCACGAAGAAGGAGGCGTGGGACCTCGTCGAGCAGCTTGCCACGCCCGGGCAACGCTCCGAATAGTCCGAAACGCCCTTGAACGATCCAATATGCGCCCTACCTTGCCGACGGTAGCCTCTGCTCATCCTGGCTACGCCGCAGACCCGTAGTCGGGCACACCGCAACCTTGCAGCAGGTTCGCCGGCAACGAAGCCGCGCAACTCCACGAACACTCCACGAGACATCCGTCGATGCGCTCGACGGCCGGAAGCGCCTCCTCACCGGAGGGGCGACCGCGAATGCGCGAGAGGGAATTTCCAGGCATGACCACCGACATCCAGGCTCCGACCACCCACGCGGGAATTCTCACCTGGGTCAACGAGATCGCAGAGTTGACCCAACCCGACCGAATCCACTGGTGCACCGGCTCCGACGAAGAGTGGACCGAGCTGACCGACGCGCTGCTCGCCACCGGCACCTTCACCAAGCTCGACGAGTCGAAGAAGCCGAACTCCTTCTACGCCGCCTCCGACCCGATCGACGTGGCCCGGGTCGAGGACCGCACCTACATCTGCTCGGTGGACGAGAAGGACGCGGGTCCCACCAACAACTGGATGGACCCCAACCAGATGAAGGACCTCATGCGCGGGCTGTACGCCGGCTGCATGCGGGGTCGCACCATGTACGTCGTCCCGTTCGTCATGGGGCACCTCGAGGCCGAGCAGCCGATGTTCGGCGTGGAGATCACCGACTCGGCGTACGTCGTGGTGTCGATGCGGGTGATGGCGCGCGCCGGCACCCACGTGCTGCGGCGCATGGAGGAACTCGACTCCGCCTTCGTCCCGGCCCTGCACTCGGTCGGTATGCCTCTCGAGCCCGGCCAGGCAGACGTGAAGTGGCCGTGCAGCGACACCAAGTACATCGTCCAGTTCCCCGAGGAACGGATGATCTGGTCCTACGGCTCGGGCTACGGCGGAAATGCCCTGCTCGGCAAGAAGTGCTACGCCCTGCGGATCGCGAGCGTCATGGCCCGCGACGAGGGCTGGCTCGCCGAACACATGCTGATCCTCAAGCTGACCTCGCCGACCGGTGTCCGCAAGTACATCGCCGCCGCGTTCCCCAGTGCCTGCGGCAAGACCAACCTCGCCATGCTGGCCCCGACCATCCCGGGCTGGAAGGTCGAGACCCTCGGCGACGACATCGCCTGGATGCGCATCGGTGAGGACGGTCGCCTGTGGGCGGTCAACCCGGAGTTCGGTTTCTTCGGCGTTGCGCCGGGCACCAACCAGGACACCAACCCCAACGCGATGAAGACCATCGACATCGGCAACTCGGTCTTCACCAACGTCGCCCTCACGGAGGACAACGACGTGTGGTGGGAAGGACTGGAGAACCCGCCGGCAAGAGCGACCTCCTGGAAGGGCGAGCCCTGGACCCCCGAGTCCGACGAGCTGTCTAGTCACCCGAACTCGCGCTACTGCACACCGATCAAGCAGTGCCCCATCCTCGCTCCGGAGTACGACGACCCGCGTGGTGTCCCGATCGACGCGATCCTGTTCGGCGGCCGTCGCAAGACCACCGTCCCGCTGGTCACCGAGGCTCGGGACTGGACCCACGGCACCTTCATGGGCGCCACCCTCTCGTCGGAGACCACAGCAGCCGCGGTCGGTCAGGTCGGCGTCGTACGTCGTGACCCGATGGCCATGCTGCCGTTCATCGGCTACAACGCAGGCGACTACTTCAACCACTGGATCAGCGTCGGCAAGAACAACGACGAGGCCAAGCTGCCCAGGATCTTCTACGTCAACTGGTTCCGCCGTGACGAGGACGGTGGCTTCCTGTGGCCCGGCTTCGGAGAGAACAGCCGCGTGCTCAAGTGGGTCGTGGAGCGCATGGAAGGACAGGCCGCCGCGGTCGAAACCCCGATCGGCCATGTGCCGGCGCCTGGTGCGCTCGACATCGAGGGCCTCGACATGACGCCGGCGGCCATCGAGGCCGCGCTGAGGGTCGACGTCGAGGAGTGGAAGGCCGAGATCCCGCAGATCCAGGAATGGTTCGAGAAGTTCGGTGAGCAGCTGCCCGCCGTACTCTGGACCGAGCTCGACGGGCTGAAGGCGCGCCTCGGCACCTGAGCTCGGTTCTCCGGGCTTTCCGGCCCCATCCGGATTCCGGGTGCGGCCTTCGCCTGCCAGCGTGGATAATCTCAACTCTCGGGTTCACGCGATCGCAAAGGGAGTGTTGTGCCCACCAAGGACGATGACCACTCCGAACCCAGTTTCGGACCCGAGCAGCGACACCTGCTGGAAAATGGTGCGGCCGCCCTCTACGAAGAGGCGGTAAGTCAGGGCGGGCTGGAGGCGACGGACCCCAGACTCATCGACGGTTCCGCGCAACGCCAAGCGTTCGACCTACTGGTCGAGCTCGGGCTGCTTGCACCCGAATCTTCCGGCGAGCGCTTCCTGGCAAAGGACCCAGCGGGGAGCCAGGCGCGGGTCGTCACCCCACTTGGGCAGAAGGGCGCCGAACTGATCACCGAGTCGTCACGCTGGGCGCAGGCGTTCGGCAACCTCTCGCAGACCTGGCGGCGGTCGCCCATCGCGGCTGCCGGTCCGTTCTCCGAGGTGCGCGGTGGCCCCGCCATCACCAGGTTCCTCGAAGAGGCCATCGACGACGCCGCAGTTGACGTCCTGACCGCTCAGCCTCAGGCCAACCGCGGCACCCTCAGCCAGCTGATGGCAGGAGCGCGCCGGGAGATCGCGGCCCTCGAACGCGGTGTGCATGTCCGCACCCTCTATCAGCACTCCGCGCGGCGGCATTCGGCCACTCACAAGTACGCCAGAGTGCTGACCTTGAAGGGCGGTGAGATCCGCACGCTCGACGAGTTCTTCAACCGGATGATCGTCTTCGACCGGAAGCAGGCGGTCATCCCGAGCTCAGAGGGGGACGCGAGGGCGATCATCATCCGCGAGCCATCCGTGATCGCCTACCTTGTCGACGTCTTCGAGCGAGCCTGGGAGCGAGCGCGGGGCTTCGGAAACCAGGAGCTCGACACCCTGCGTGACATCGCCACCGAACAGCGGGCGATGACGATCCGGATGCTCATCCAGGGGTATCCGGATCCCGCGAGCTCCAAGCGGCTCGGCGTCAGCCCGCGTACGTACGCCGGCTACGTGGCCGACTTGAAGCAGGAGTACGACGCCGAGACGCGCTTCCAGCTCGGCTACTTCATGGGACAGCGCGGAATCACGGGCGAGGATCCGGCCGATCACGCATAAAGGAAAAGAGACACCCACAAATACTTGCGAGGGCAGCGGATGAATCCGCTGCCCTCGCGCTGAGACGGGCCGGGGGGGTGGCACAGGGACCAAACAACGTGGGGGGTGAGTTTGGGTCCTCGTCTCAGGGTCTTTGAAGTTGTGCTATCACCTTCCGGTGCTGTGGCTGCCACCGGAATTCTTTGGCCACGAGATGTCGGCGGTAGCCGAACCTGCGGTGAATCCGAGAGAAAGAACCGCTGCTGCGACGATCACGGCTGCGCGACAAGTGGCTTTTCTCATTGTGTCTCCAGTTCATCCGGGATCCGGGGGGGATCCCTGTGAACACAAGTCTGCGACGTGATGCAGGGTCTTGGAAGCGAAACGGTCCCTCATAAATGTGCAGGTTTGTCCGTTGCATGTTTCTGCAATTTCGGCACACTCACGGGGCCTCTGCAGGCTCCACGGGGGAGTCTGGGGGCCTTCGACGGTCGGATCCAGGCACGCAGGACCAGGGACGGGGGCGGGGGTGGAGGGGAGGTCAGCGCTAAGTTTTCTCCGAGAACGCGTGAGGGACATGACGATTTGTTCGAGCCACTCTACTGCCAAATCGGGCAAAAGGCTCTATAAACTTTCCGAATAGAGCCAATTTCTCTCGATATCACTGGTGTCCGCCGCGCCGCACACGTCTCTAGGTGTCTCGACCCTCGCTAGGAGCGCTCCGAGAAAAGGGACAGCAGACCGAACCCGATCCGGGTTCGGTCTGTCCGTGGAGCTCCGGGGAGATCCCCGATGGCGGAGGCGGCGGGATTTGAACCCGCGACAGGGATTAACCTGAACCCGCTTAGCAGGCGGGCGCCATAAACCGGACTAGGCGACGCCTCCTCGCGCCCGAGCAGCGCGTGCATAGGCTACCGCCCCCCGCGACCGATGCCGAATCGGGTCAGGTGTGCCTGCACGTCACGGACGAAGGCATCGCGCTCCCCAGCCAGCACCTCGACCGGGATCGACGTAGTGCGGCCGTCCTTCAACCGGAGCACCACGCACGGCGCGCCGGCGACGTCGGCGGTGACCGCGTCGTCCACATCGCCCCATCGGGCCTGCTTCACACCAGCGCCCCGCACGAACCGCACCTGGTAGCCCTCCTCGCCCAGCCGGACGACATAGCTGTGCCGGGTGACAAAGACTCCGCCGACGAGGATCGCGGCCATCGCCAGCGCCACGACCACGACGAGCGGCACCAAGGGGCAGGCCGAGCAACCGCGATCACGATGGTCCCCAGGCACACGAAGATGCCGACTCCGGCCAGTCCGACCCCCAGCAATCGGGCGGCCAGCGGCGGCGAGAGACGATAGTCGGACGGCACGCACCCGATTAGACAAGACAGCGGCCTTCCCGGCCAAATGCCTCTTGTCCACCTGCGAGACCCGAGTCACACTCTTAGAACCCCCACCGCCCGGGAGGTCTCGATGATCCCAAGAACAGCTGGAACGCGAACTGCCTTGCTGGGTCTGGACCAGGCCCTCGACTCTCCCCGCATGCACGGCGCCCAGAAGCTGTGGAGACGAGCGGTTCGACAACGGATGGCCTATCTGCACGAATGCCTCGACCGTGAGACCGCACCCGCCTCAGAGGGCTGGCTCGCCCCTCGCTCAGGGGCGATGGTGCGCGAACGCGACGCGCTTCTCTGCCGGATGTCTGACCTGACTCCCCAGGTCCAGAAGGCCGGCGAGGTGGACAGCCTTCGCGCGGAGCTCAAACGGCTCCTCACGGACGTCAGTCACCACGTGCAACGCCTGCACGACCTCGCCTACGACGACGTGGAGGCCGAGGTCGGCGGCTCCGAATAGCCGGTCAGCAGAGGGGGCGGGATTCGAACCCGCGGCTGACATCTCTGCCAGCGACCGCTTTCAAGGCGGTTCCGATCGGCCACTCCGGCACCCCTCCGTGGGCAGCCGTTGGAATCGGTCACCCGCTGGGGAAGTGTAGGCGACCCGCTGAACAGCTGCCGCACTAGAGCAACGGGGCCAGGCGCCCGGATTCGGGCCGCACCGCGGCAGCCTCCTCGGCTCGTCGACCGCGGGCGCCGCGCGGGGCGGTGAGGGCGAGGTCGGCGCGGATCACGGCGTACCCGACCAGCAGTCCGATGACCACGCTGTAAACGACGGCGAGCACCGACTCGGCAACGCTGGCGTGCGGGTGCATCAGCCCGGCAGCCATCGAGGTCGTGGCGGCGGCACCGAACGCACACACCCACCAGCCCTGACGCCGCCTGGCCCGCATGTGGCAGCCCCAGGCGAGGGCGGGGACCCCGACGAATGCCTGCAAGGGGCGCGCAACTGCCCCGAAATGGTCGCGCATCCACGAGACCGCGGAGTCGACCTCGTCCACGAGCCCCGGCGATCCATAGCGGCGCAACGCCTCGGCGTACGCCAGAGTGCCGGCCAGCGCCACACCCCCGACGACCACGATCGCGACACCGCGCCGACCGAGGCCGTGCAGCCCGGCTCCGAGCCGGTAGACGATCATCAGCGCCAGGGCCAGACCCCCGGCCAGGATGGTGTACTCGAACCGCCCGAGTGCGACCTCGGGTTCCAGGCCCACGACCGCGAGGGCGCCTCCCGCGGCGATCAGCACCGCGACGAGGACTTCCCGGGCCGCATGGACGTAGCGCACGGCTGGCACCGTCGCGGTGACGGCGAAGACGCCCGTCACGATCGCCGTGAGGACGGCGGCGCCGCTGCGGAGGAACTCCTCGTCGAGCCAGAGAGCGGTTACCCCGATCACGACGGCCAGGACGCCATAGACCACGGGCCGCCCGCCGGAGCGCAACGCCAACGCCGAGGTGTACGACGCCGCGACGGTGACCGCGCCTATGCCGGAGAACTCCGCTGGCCCGACCTCGGCGAGGGCACAACAGAGCATCCCGACTCCGGTGAGCGTGGCGAGGGCCCAGACCGTCAGGGCCGCGCCGCGGCGTGGGACCCGGGCGAACCGGGACTCCTCAGTCAAGTTCCGACTGTTTGGTCGGGGAGAGGACGCACCTGATCAGGTTACAGCCGGCGATTGGCGAGACTGGGGTTGGTCTCTCTGGCCTCGCGCACCCGGTCGGGGTGCAGGGTCGCCCGGAGCACGCCCGCCTCGGCATCCGCACCGACCACCACGTCGCCAAGTGGGTCGATGACCGCCGAGTGACCGGAGTAGCGCGGGCCGCACTGGCCCACGGCCACGACGTACACGGTGTTCTCGATCGCCCTGGCTCGGGCCAGGGTCAGCCAGTGGTCGACCTTTCGGTGGCCGGCGACCCAGGCCGAGGGTGCCACGAGGACGTCGGCGCCGGCGTCGACAAGCATGCGGGAGAGTTCGGGGAAGCGCAGGTCGTAGCAGGTGAGCAGGCCGACCGTGAAGTCGTCGAGCTTGAAGGTCACCGGGTCGATCGCACCTGCCATGAGGTGGTCGGACTCGCGATAGCCGAACGAGTCGTAGAGATGGATCTTGCGGTACGACGTCTCCACCGTTCCGCGGACGACGAGGGTGTTGAACGGGCGTTCGGGGTCGGTGGACGGCTCGAACATGCCGGCCACGATCGTGGTGCCATGGGCCGCCGCGACCCTCCCGACCTCCTCGGCGAAAGGCCCGTCGAGTGGCTCGGCGAACGGCGCGACCGAGGTGCCGGGTTGCCCGAAGTCACGCGCGAAGGCCTCCGGGAAGACCACGAGGTCGGCGTCGTCGGGACACAGCTGCGCGAGCTGGGCCCGATTGTCGGCCGGGTCCAGCGACGCGGCTGTCTGGATCAGGGCGACGTGCATCCCCCAACCCTGCCACGCAGATGGAACACTGCCCACCGTGGCCAGCCTCCAGTCCGGAAACGAGTCCGGAACCCAGTCCGGAACCGAGTCCACCGCGGAGTTCTCCGCGGTCGTCCTCGCCGGCGGCACCGCCGTCCGGATGGGCGGCGCGGAGAAGGCCGGCATCGAGCTCGGTGGCCGCACGCTGCTCCAGCATGCCCTCGATGCCGTGGTCGACGCCGTCGAGGTCGTGGTCGTGGGTGATCCGGTCCCGACTGACCTGCCGGCGACCTTCGTCCGTGAGGACCCGCCGTACGGCGGTCCGGCCGCGGCTCTGCTGACCGGTCTGGGTGCCCTGCTCAAACAGGCGCCCACAGTGGTGGTGCTGGCCGTCGACATGCCAAGGGTCACCCCGCACACGCTGCGCCGGCTCCGACTCGCGAGCGCCGGTCACGACGGCTCCGCCCTGGTCGACGCCACCGGGCGGCGGCAGTTGGCGATGGCGGTCGACGTGGGTGCGCTGCGGGCTGCAGCGTCGACGTACCAGGCCTGGGACGGGCTGTCCCTTCGCGACCTGCTGGCCCCGCTGGACCTGGTCGAGGTCGCCGCCACCGGCGACGAGGGCCGCGACGTGGACACGTGGGCCGACCTGCGCGACCTCCGGGATTGACCGGACCAGCTCAGCTTGTGGCGGCCATGTGGCGGTAGGGGTTGCGGGGGGTGCCATAACCAGAGAATCTGGGGTGGTGAACCTGCACGACTGGATCGACGAGCTGTGCGACGCACTCGATGTCGAGGCCGAAGTCGACGAAGCGCTCATCCTCGATCTCGCGCGCGACGCGGCCAAGTTCGTCGAGCGTCCCGCAGCGCCGATCACGACGTACCTTCTGGGCTACGCCGCGGCCACGCACAACGCCAATCCGGAGCGGGTCGAGATCCTGGCCGGAGCGGCCACGTTGCTGGCCGAGGGCTGGGATCGGCCGGCCGACGCACCGGACCCGATCGACATCAACGACCCGGTCCCCGACGACAGCGTCGTCGACCACTCCGCCGACCTCGAGGATCTCATCGAGCCGGACGAGGAGGACGAGGTCGACGAGCCCGTCCGGTGAGTCCCTAGTGTCCTGACAGGTCACTAGGGTTGACCGCATGCGCGCTGTCATCGCCACCGAGCCAGGTGGCCCGGAAGTCCTGAAGTTGTCCGAAGTGGCCGACCCGGTCCCCGGCGCTGGCGAGGTGCTGATCCGAGTAGCGGCGACGGCGGTCAACAAGGCGGACACCCTGCAACGGCAGGGCAGGTACGCACCTCCGCCGGGAGCGTCGGAGATCATCGGGATGGAGTGCAGCGGCACCGTGGCAGCCCTGGGCGAGGGCGTCGATGCCTGGTCGGTGGGCGACGAGGTGTGCGCCCTGATGGCCGGTGGTGGGTACGCCGAGCTGGTGGCCGTCCCGGCAGGGCAGGTCATGCCGGTGCCGGCTGGGGTCGACCTGGTGTCGGCAACCGCGCTGCCCGAGGTCGCGTGCACGGTGTGGTCCAACGTGTTCATGGTGGCGGGGCTCCAGCCCGGCGAGACGGTCCTCGTGCACGGGGGTTCCGGCGGGATCGGCACGTTCGCGATCCAGCTGGCCCATGCGATGTCTGCTCGCGTACTGACGACCGCGGGCACACCGGAGAAGCTGGCGGCTTGTCGCGAGCTGGGTGCCGACCTGGCGATCAACTATCGCGAGGAGGACTTCGTCACGGTGGTCAAGGAGGCAGGGGGCGCCGACGTCATCCTCGACAACATGGGCGCGGCCTACCTGGGCCGAAACGTGGACTCCCTCGCCACGGAGGGCCGGTTGGTCATCATCGGCATGCAGGGCGGTACCAAGGGTGAGCTCGACATCAACCTGCTGCTGCGAAAGCGCGGCGCCGTGATCGCGACCGCGCTTCGCGGCCGGCCGGTGGAGGAGAAGTCCGCGATCTGCGCGTCCGTGGTCGAGCACGTTTGGCCGCTGGTGGCCGACGGCAAGGTGCGGCCCGTCGTACACACGACGATGCCGCTGGCCCAGGCGGCGCAGGCACATCAGCTGATGGACTCGAGCCACCACATCGGCAAGATCGTGCTCACTGCGTAGGGTTGTCGGCATGAGCGAAGACGCCGAGACACCCGAGGAGCAACGGATCACCGTGATCGGCCCCGACGGCATGGCTGTCGCAGGTGGGCGGGACGATGGCGACGAAGAACGTCACGTCACCGATCTGGTGGAGCAGCCAGCGAAGGTGATGCGGATCGGCAGCATGATCCGCATGCTCCTCGAGGAGGTGAAGGCGGCTCCACTCGACGAGTCGGGCCGCTCCCGGCTGGCGTCGGTCCTCGAGACGTCGATCGTCGAACTCAAGGACGGTCTGGCCCCAGAGCTCGACGACGAGCTCAACCGGCTGATCGCGCCGTTCAGTGGGCCCACCCCCAGCGAGTCCGAGCTGCGGATTGCGCAGGCCACTCTCGTCGGCTGGTTGGAGGGCCTGTTCAGCGGCATCCAGACCGCGATCTATGCCCAGCAGATGGCCGCGCGTGCCCAGCTGGAGCAGATGCGCAAGGCTCTGCCGCCGGGGATGATGCCGCATCCACCAGGCGCTGAGGCGGCACCCGGCAGCCCGGAGCCGCACGAACCGGGTTCGCGCGGCGGGATGTATCTCTAGCTCAGTGCGACCGTCCGACGCGCCGCAGGAACAGCAGACCGAGCAGCCCGATGATCACCAGGGCAGCACCGGGGGCAGCGAGCCTCGGGAACTTGGTCGGGTTCGAGTCGTCGACCCGGGTGAACGTGGCTTGCGTCGGTGGTGCGTCCGGTGACGGCTCGGGACTGGTCCCGGTGCCGAGTACCCCGGTGACCGAGGTGAGCAGCCGGTCGGTCGGCGGCGCCGTACCGCCGCAGGAGTTGACCTCGACCACGTCGCCCTGCTGGGTGCCGAAAACGACGTACCGGCGGTCGGCAACCAGGTTGTCAAGGGCGCAGGCCTGCTTTGCGGACGGCGACTGGAGCGTCACGCTGGTCGCGGCCGTGCCTTTGTAGACCCGCTCGACCTGCACGCCGTAGGTCAGCGTCTTGCCGTCCCGCGCGGACGACGTCACCTTGCCGAGGAGGACGGTGGTGGCGTTCTTGATGTGTGCCGGGGTGTCGTTCTTGACGCAGGTGCACGCGTGCGCAGGCATCTGGGTCAACACCACTCCCGAGAGGGCGAGCAGCAGGACAACGAGCAATCGAGGCATGGAGAGAGCCTACGGGTTGGCCATCGGCCCGAGGTCGAAGAGTTCGGAGAGCACCGCGGCCACGCCGTCGTCCTCGTGGCTCGGTGCGCTCTCGCCCGCTACGGCGACCGCGGCGGGGTGCGCGTTGGCCATTGCGTACGACGTCCCCGCCCACTGGAGCATGGCGATGTCGTTGGGCATGTCGCCGAAGGCCACGACCTCCTCCGCCGCGACGCCGAGGTCGACGCAGATGCGTTCGAGCGTGCTCGCCTTGGTCACGCCGTGTGCGCTCATCTCGAGCATCGCGAACGTGCTCGACCAGGTGACTGTGACCAGGTCTTCGACGATCTCCTCGACCTGACGCCAGTAGGCCTCCGGGGCGATCTCGCGGTGGTAGGCGAGCAGCTTGACGACGGTGTCGTCGAGGGTCTGCTCCAGCGGACCAATCACGATCTCGAGCGGTTCCTTCTCCCCGCTGTCGAAGTGCTCCTCGCGCGCGAATCCACCGGACTTCTCCAGCGCGAACTGGGTGCCGGGCAACTGCGTCCGGAGTCGCCTGGCCACCTCGAGTGCGATGTCAGGATTGATGGTCAGAGCGCGCTGGACGGTGTGGGTGGCGACGTCGTACACCACCGCGCCGTTGCTGCAGATCGCCAGGCCGTGCCCGCCGACGGCTTCCCAGAGATGTTCCATCCAGCGGATCGGGCGGCCGGTGACGAACACGACGGGTACGCCACGCTCCTCGAGCTGTTCGAGCACCGCGCGAGTCCGGCTGCTGACCCGGCCGTTGCGATCGAGGAGGGTGCCGTCGAGGTCGGTGGCCACCAGACGGGGCGTGCGGTCTGTCACCCGGTCACGCTAGCGGCAACACGCAGGGTCTAACCTCGACGCGTGCTGGCGCTGCCGCATCGTGGCTTCGTGATGCTTGCGACCCCCAAGTGTGGGTCCACGGCGATCGAGCGCGCCCTCTCCCGCCACGCCCACCTGGTCCTGCGGGGCAATCCCACCTTCAAGCACGTCTCCGCTGCGGACTTCGATGCCCACCTCGCTCCGCTCCTCGACTCGCTGGGGCACCCCCGCTCGAGCTACGAGGTCGTCTGCCTCTTCCGCGAACCGACGGACTGGCTGATGAGCTGGTGGCGTTACCGGGCCAGGCCGGAGATGCTCAAGCGCCCCGCAGCGGCCGCGCACTACACCGGGGACATGTCGTTCGAGGAGTTCGCGAGGAGCTACATCGACGGCCCGGTCTTCGGGGTCCGGAACCAGGTCGGGATGGTCGTCGGCTCCGACGGTGCGGTATCGGTGGATCGGATCTTTCGATACGAGGACACCGACGCCTGGAAGGGGTGGCTGGCGGACCGGGTGCCCAGGCTCCGATTGACGGCGGCCAACGTCTCCCCGGAGCGAACGGCCGAACTTTCTTCGCAGACACGTCTCGATCTGCGCGAACGGATGTCGTTCGACTACTCGGTCTACGACCGGCTCGTCCAGGACCCCGAGTGGACCCCGAAGGGCTACGTGCCGGGCTGAGTCCCCACCTGGGTGGGCAGCGGGCGGGCCATGACCAGCTCGCCGTCCTCGTTGGCGCCGCGCAGCTCGGTGAAGCCGCACTTGGCGAGGACCCTGACACTGGCCGTGTTCTCTGGGCTGACGCTCGCCCGGATCCGGACGCCGAGCCGGTCGGTCTCGGCCAGCAGGGACCGCAGTGCCTCGGTCGCGGCGCCGTGTCCACGGGCGTCGGCCACCAAGCCGTAGCCGACCTCGGCCTCCTGGGTGCCGTCGCGCTCCTCGGGCGGTCCGAAGAAGCCGATCGAGCCGACGACCAGTCCGTCGAACGTGCGTACGACGTGGCGCGGCCCCCAAGAGTTGTCCCTCGAGTTCTCGACGGGCCCCATCGAGACGGCGTCGCGGTCGTCCTCGCGCGGATATTCCGGATGCCAGTTGGGGCGGCGGCGACCGGCAATCATGTCTGCAGCCTCGTCGGCGGTGATCAGGACCAGCCTGAGCCGCTGGCTCGAGACCTCTGCAGGCAGGCTCAACGGATCTCCTGCTCCGCTCTGCTGAACCAGAGGTCGAGCTCGGCGGCCGCCCCGTCCTGGTAGACGTCGGCGGTGGACGCGTCGGCGGCATCGTGGACCTCCTGGACGGACTGCCCCATCGCTACGCCTCGGCCGGCCCACTGGAGCATCTCGATGTCGTTGCGCCCGTCGCCGATCGCGAGGGCGTCGGCGGCGGTGAGGCCGAGAGCATCGGCGACGTGTTGGAGCCCGGAGGCCTTGGACACGCCCACCGCTGACAGATCCAGCCAGGCTGTCCAGCCGACGACGTAGTCGGTGCCGTGCAGTCCGAGACGGGACGCAAGCCCCACGAAGTCGTCGGCGGTCGCATCCGGGTCGCGGATGATCACGCGGCTGACCGGGCCGGCGACGATCTCGTCGACGTCCGTGATCGTCATCGCTCCAGAGAGCTCACCCGCCGGAAAGTGCCGGTTGACCCGATAGCCCACGCCGCGTTCCTCGACCGCGACCAGCGCCGACGGATGCTCCGCGAGAATCGCCGCCACTGCCGGACGCGCGTCGAACGTCTCCTCGTAGACGATCTCGACCGGTGGGTAGCGCAGCACGACAGCTCCGTTGGCGGCCACGATCCACAACCGGTCCGCGCCCTCGGCCGGCAGGTCGAGTGCGTCGGCAATCGGCGTCATCGAGTGCGCCGACCGGCCGCTGGCCAGGACGACGTGCGCGCCTTCGGACACGGCCCGCCGGACCGCGTCGTACACGACCGGGCTGATCTCCTCATGGGTGGTGCCAGCACCGTCGATCCACTTCAGGAGCGTGCCGTCGATGTCGAGCGCGACGAGTTTGGGGCGCCAATCGGTGTTGTGGTTTCGAGACGGGCGCGGGGCGCCCTCCTCAACCACCTTGGGATCCTCAACCACCGGGAGCCTCCAGAAGCTCACGGTCCTGCAGATACGGGCGCAGCGCCTTGGGCACGCGGACCGAGCCATCGGCCTGCTGATGGGTCTCCAGGATGGCGACGATCGTGCGGGGGATGGCGACCAGGGTGCCGTTGAGGGTGGCCAGCGGCTTCACCCCATCCTCGAAGCGAGCCCGGATGTCGAGGCGACGGGACTGGAAGTCGGTGCAGTTCGACGTGGAGGTGAGCTCGCGGTACCGGCCCTGAGTCGGGATCCACGCCTCGCAGTCGAACTTCCGCTGTGCCGACAGGCCGAGATCGCCAGCCGCCGTGTCGATCACGCGGTAGGCCAGCTCGAGCTTGTCGAGCCACTCCTTCTCCCATCCCAGGAGCCGCTGGTGCTCGGCGTACGAATCCTCGACGGTCGTGTAGGTGAACATCTCGACCTTGTCGAACCAGTGCACCCGGATGATCCCCCGGGTGTCCTTGCCGTGCGACCCGGCCTCCTTGCGGAAGCACGGGCTGAACGCGACGTAACGCAGGGGCAGGGTGCCGGCGTCGAGGATCTCGTCGGAGTGGTACGCCGCCAGCGGAACCTCCGAGGTGCCGACGAGGTACATGTCCTGCCCCTCGATCCGGTAGACGTCGTCGGCCGCCTGTCCGAGGAAGCCGGTGCCCTCCATCGCCCGCGGCTTGACCAGCGTCGGCGGGATCATCGTGGTGAAACCGGCCCCCCGGGCCTGGTCCATCGCCATGTTCACCAGGGCGAACTCCAGGTCGGCGCCGACGCCGGTCAGGTAGTAGAAGCGGCTGCCACTCACCTTGGCACCGCGCTCGACGTCGATCGCGCCGAGCAGCTTGCCGAGCTCGATGTGATCGCGGGGCTCGAAGTCGAACTCGCGGGGAGTGCCGACGTGCTCGAGAACCGTGAAGTCGTCCTCCCCTCCCGCGGGAGCCTCGTCGGCGGCGAGGTTGGGGATGTCCATGATCGCTGCGCGCCACTCGTCCTCGGCCTCGCCCTGGGCGGCCTCGGCAGCCTTCACATCGGCAGCGAGGTTCTTCGTCCGCGCCAGCAGCTGCTGCTTCTCGTCGCCCTTGGCCTGTGGGATCAGCTTCCCGAGCTGCTTCTGCTCGGCCCGCTTGGCCTCGAACTCGGCGATCGCCCCGCGCCTGGCCTCGTCGGCCTTGAGCGCGCGATCCACCACGTCGTCGGACAGCCCACGCTTGGTCATGGCGGCGCGTACGCGGTCGGGTTCGTCTCGGAGGACGCGCGGGTCGATCATGCCTCAAGGCTATCCGCAGCGGTCGGCGCGCGCAGACGAGTTATCCGGACCGGCATACTTGGCCGCTGTGACCCTCCGACCCCGCGCACGGGACCTAGGCTTCGGGACCCTGTGCCTCGCCCTGTTCGCGCTGGTCGCTCTTCTGGTCAACGAAACCTGGGATCCGCTGGTCCGACTCGACAACCAGGGCAAACCGGCGCAGGGCTGGACGCACGACGAGCCCTTCCTGAGGAACCTCCTCTTCGCGGTCGAGGACGGCTTCGGCACGCTGGGCATGGCGGTGCTGACCTCGGTTGTCGCGATCACCCTGCTGGCGCGCCGCCACCGCCGGGCGGCGATGTTCGCCATCGGCGTGATGCTCGTGACCTCACTGGCGACCACGGCCGCCAAGCTGACGCTGGGGCGGGACCGACCGGTCTGGCAGGACCCGAGCGGCGTGCTGGAAACCAACTCGTTCCCGAGTGGACACTCCTCGTCGATTTCTGCCTTCGTCGGCATCCTGATCGTGCTGATCGTGATGTTCGTACGGCGCCGCGGGTTGCGGATCCTGCTCGCCGGGTCGAGCGTGCTGGTCGCGATCGCGGTGGGAGCCGACCGGGTGATGATCGGGCGGCACTACCCGAGCGACGTGCTGGCGGGCGGGCTGCTCGGAGTCGGCATCCTGCTCGTGGCGCTGGCGCTCTACTCTCCGCTGCCGCACAGCCACGCGGAGTCCGCCGAACCCCTCGTCGAGAGCTTCACCGGCAGCCGCGACCTGCACGTGGTGGTCAACCCGAGCAAGGTCGAGGACGCCGGTCAGTTCGAGGCGATCGTGACGGCGATGGCTACCGAGTCGGGCTGGTCGCGACCCTCCTGGCACTACACGACCGTGGCCGACCCCGGCACCGGGATGGCAGAGGCGGCCTCGGTCGCCGGCGCCGACCTGGTGCTGGTGTGCGGCGGCGACGGCACCGTGCGCGAGGTGTGCGCCGAGCTGGCGGGGACGGGCATCCCCGTCGGCATCATCCCGGTCGGCACCGGCAATCTGCTCGCCCGCAACCTCGCGATCCCGCTCTACCTCCGGGCCGCGATCGACGTGGCGCTCACCGGTCAGGACCGGGCCATCGACATGGTTGCGGTGTCAGGAGACGGCATCGAGGACACCCACTTCCTGGTGATGGCCGGCATGGGATTCGACGCCGCGATCATGGAGGGCGTCAACGAGGACATCAAGAAGAAGGTCGGCTGGCTGGCCTATGTGCTCTCGGCGCTCAAGTCGTTGATGTTCCCAGCCGTGCGGGTGGAGGTGTCCATCGACGGCGGTGACTTCACCAAACACCGGGCTCGCACGATCGTGGTCGGCAACGTCGGCTACCTCCAGGCGGGTATGCCGTTGCTGCCCGACGCCTCGATCGACGACGGGCTGCTGGACGTCGTACTCCTGCATCCGCAGCGTTTCCTTTCCTGGATCCCGCTGGTCTTCCGGGTGCTGGCAAAGCGGCCACGGACCGACGAGACCATCAACCGGATGACCGGCGCGACCGTCGTGATCCGGGCCGCGTTGGACACCCCCCGCCAGCTCGATGGCGACTCCATCGGCCTGGGCCGGGAGCTCTCGATGGTGTGCCTGCCTGGTCGGTTGCTGGTGCGAGTGCCGCGCTGACGCGGGGTCACTTTCGCGCGTGCGCGATCGCTTCCTCCTCCTCGGGCGACAGCTGTTGCTCGGAGGTCCACGCGGCGACGCTCTTGGCGTAGGTGCGGGCCTCCGAGCGGCCATGGATCGAGGTCACCACGACCCCGTGGCCGCTGTCGTCGACGAGGGCCAGCGACCAGGACAGGTGACCACCCATGTCGCCGAACGCGTCGTACCGCACAACCGCCAGATGGCGCAGGGCGTCGCGCGCCTCGTCGCGCAGCGCGGCCACCTCCTGGCGCAGACCCTGGACGTCTTCGGGGAGGTCTTCGCCGGCCGACCGGCGGCCGCGGCGCTGGCGTCGCAGCGCCTCAAGCGCCAGCAGCAGGGCCAGCACGGCGCACAGCAGGGCCAGCGAGGCGAGCGTGTTCGGCATGATGCCTGAGCGTAGTTGCCGCACTGCCCGGCACCCGGTCACCGCCCCGGCGAGGCGGCCGCGACGTGCGAAACTGCCCGGGTGACCGCCCAGTCGACAGTCCGGCCCACAGCCCCGCCGGCGCTCCCGCGCATCGCCTACCAAGGCGAGCCCGGCGCCAACTCGCACCTGGTGTGCAGACAGCACTATCCCGACTGGGAGGCCATGGCCTGCGCGTCGTTCGAGGACGTCTTCGCCGCCGTCGAGAGCGGCGAGGCCGAGCTGGCCATGATCCCGATCGACAACTCCATCGCCGGCCGGGTGGCCGACATCCACCACTTCCTGCCGAGTTCGGGGCTGCACATCATCGGGGAGAGGTTCCTGCGCATCCAGTTCAGCCTGATGGCCATCCCCACGGCGAGCCTGGACAGCATCAAAACCGTTCACAGCCACGTGCACGCCCTCGGCCAGTGCCGTGGCGTCATCCGCGAACTCGGCCTCAAGCCCGTCGTCGCGGGCGACACCGCGGGCGCGGCCCGCGAGGTCGCGGAGTACGCCGACCCGACGCAGGCCGCGATCGCTCCCCCGCTCGCCGCGGAGATCTACGGACTTCGGATCCTGCGCAACGACGTCGAGGACGAGGACCACAACACGACCCGTTTCATCGTGCTCTCCCGCGAGCTGATCGAGGCCCCCGCTGGCAACGGTCGGGTCGTCACCAGCTTCATCTTCAACGTCCGCAACCTGCCGGCCGCGCTCTACAAGGCTCTCGGCGGCTTCGCGACCAACGGCGTCAACATGACCAAGCTGGAGAGCTACATGGTCGGCGGCGAGTTCACCGCGACCCAGTTCCTCGCCGAGGTCGACGGGCACCCCGAGGACATCGGGCTGAAGCACGCGCTCGAGGAGCTCGCGTTCTTCACCACCGACGTCAAGATCCTCGGGGTCTACCCCGCCGACCCGTATCGCTCCTAGCGCTGTGGGGACTGCTCAGGGGCATCCTCGGCCGGGTTCTGGATCACGTTGAACGCGGCCCCTTGCGGGTCGCGCAGGAACGCCATCCGGCCGATGGTGGGAGCATCCATGACCGGGGCCACGAGCTCACCGCCCAGCTCCAGTGCCTTGGCGACCGTGCCGTCGGTGTCCTCCACGTTGATGTAGAGGTTCCAGCTGGGGCTCTGGCCCGGCTGCAGCGGCATGGTGCCGGCCACCGAACGTCCGTCGACGTCGAACGTCGTGTAGTCGCCCATCTCGCCCATGTCCTGGGTGTTCGGCTGGACCCCGAGCACCTCTTGGTAGAACGTCGCCGTCTTGTCGACGTCAGAGACCGAAAGCTCGTTCCAGCAGTTGGTGCCGGGCTCGTTGGCTCGCTCGGAACCGATGGTTCCTGCAGCCTGCCAAAGACCGACGATCGCTCCTCCCGGATCCTGGACGAACGCCATCCGCCCGGCGTCCGGCACGTCGAACGGACCGGCCACGACCTGGCCTCCAGCCTGGGCGACCTTCGCTGCGGCCGCGTCGACATCGTCTGCGGCGAGGTAGACGTTCCAGCGCGCCGGCTGGCCCTGCTGCTCCGGTAGGTCAGTGCCGAGCCCGGCGACCCTGTCGCCCTCGATCGTGGCCAGGGTGTAGACGCTGCCGTGGTCGTCGATCGCGCGGTCGTCGTACTGCCAGCCGAAGAGGTCGGCGTAGAACTGCTTGGCCGCCGACTGGTCGGGACCCATGTGCTCGATCCAGTTGGGCGTGCCTTGCAGGTAGGACTCGAACTTCGACATTCACTGCTCCCTTGTGCGTTGAGATCTCGACCCTCGCCTCCACCCAACACCCGAGCGCCGACAGTCTCAACCGAGAGTCGATGAACACCTGTTGGCCGGGCGGTAGGTTCGGCCCTGTGACCGACGAGGTGACCGACGAGGTGACCGACGATCCGCGTACAGCCGACCTCGGTTTCGCGCGGGTCGACGTGGATCGCGCGGCCCGCACCGGCGACCCCGAGGTCGTGTACGGCGCCGGCAAGTCACCGGCCCAGATCGTCGGCATCCTGAAGACCTTGCACGGCAAGCACCCCGAGCGAGCAGTCATGGCCACCCGCCTCAGCGACGAGGCGATGGACGTCGTTGCCGGGACGTTGGCGGGCGCGACAATCGACCGAGTCGCACGCGCGGTGACACTCGGGCCGCTCCCAGACGCGTCCGGGACCGTGGCTATCGTCTCGGCCGGCACGTCTGATGCTCCCGTCGCCGCCGAGGCCGCGCTCACCGCCCGGGTTCACGGCGCCGGCGTCGTCGAGATCACCGACGTCGGGGTGGCCGGACTCCACCGACTACTCGGCGTCCGTGACCGGCTCGACGAGGCCGACTGCCTGATCGTGGTCGCGGGCATGGAGGGGGCCTTGCCTTCGGTCGTCGGCGGACTCACCGGCGTACCTCTCGTGGCGGTGCCCACCAGCGTCGGTTACGGCGCCTCGTTCGGTGGGCTCGCCGCCTTGTTGGCCATGCTCAACTCGTGCGCTCCCGGTGTGACCGTGGTCAACATCGACAACGGGTACGGCGCGGGCGTCTTCGCTGCCCGGGTGGCGAGAAGGGCCGCGCCCAGATGACGATCTGGATCGACGCCTCGGCCGGTGCCAGTGGCGACATGCTCCTCGGCGCACTGGTCGGCGCCGGCGTTCCGCTCGACGTGCTCCAGACGGCCGTCGACACAGTCGCTCCCGAACCCGTGTCGCTCGAGCCAGTCACGGTCCAGCGCAACGGCTTCGCGGCCGTCCTGTGCGGCGTGCAGATCGAGGACTCCGCCGAGCACCGGTCCTGGCGCGACATCCGGGCGCTGCTCCAGTCGGCAGATCTCTCCGAGGACGTCCGCGGACTCGCGATCCGCGTCTTCGAACGGCTGGCCGTTGCCGAGGCCACGGTCCACGGAAGTGACCCGCTCGACGACGTGTCCTTCCATGAGGTGGGCGCTCTCGACGCCATCGCTGACGTGGTTGGGGTGTGTGCGGGGTTCCGGTACTTGATGCAGGGTTTCGAGACGGGCGCAGAGCGCCCTCCTCAACCACCGGGAAGTCGTTGTCTCGCAGGTCGCGGTCGGGTCTGGCTCGGTCCACGGTGCCCACGGCCCGATGCCGGTGCCGCCGCCGGCGGTCGCGGAACTGTTGCGGGGCGCGCCGTCGTACGCCGGAGCAGCCGGTTCTCCGGCGATGGAGCTGTGTACGCCGACGGGTGCGGCTCTGCTCACGACCCTGGCGACCTCCTGGGGTCCGCAGCCGGCGATGACCGTCGAGCGGATCGGCGTGGGCGCGGGCACCCGCGACCCGGAGGGGTACGCGAACCTCGTGCGGATCCTGGTCTCGACAAGCTCGACCGACGAAGGCAGCTCGACCGACCAAGGTAGCTCGACCGACGAGCCGGAGACCCCCCTGCTGATCGAGACCAACGTCGACGACCTCGACCCGCGCGTCTGGCCGGAAGTGATCTCCACGCTGCTGGCGGCCGGGGCGTCCGACGCCTGGCTGACCCCGATCCTGATGAAGAAGGGCCGTCCCGCGCACACCCTGAGCGTGCTCGTGCGCACGGACCGCGCGGCCGGGGTGCGCGCGGCCATCTACCGGCAGACCTCGACGATCGGGCTTCGTGAGCACCCGGTCGGCAAGCACGCGCTGGATCGCGAGATGGTCGCGATCGAGGTCGCCGGGCAGTCGATCGCGGTCAAGCTGGCGCGGCACGACGGGAGGCTCGTCAACGCCCAGCCGGAGTACGACGACGTGGCCCAAGCCGCCGCCGCGCTGGGCCGCCCGCTGGGCGACGTTCTCGCCGACGCCTCCGCGGCCAGCCGGGCGTTCTTCCACGATGAGGAGTCCGCCGACGGCGAGCAGCAGGACACCGTGTGATCGACCTCGTCGTCATCGCGGTGACGTTTGCTGCCATCTTCGTCGTCGAGCTCCCCGACAAGACCTTCATCGCCACGCTCGTACTGTCCACGAAGTACCGGCCGGTCCTGGTGTGGGTCGGGGTCGGACTGGCCTTCGCCGTACAAACCGGCATCGCGGTCGCCCTCGGCAAGGCCGCGTCGTTCCTTCCCGACGCTCTGGTCAAGGGCGGGGCCGCGGCGCTGTTCCTCGTGGGCTCCGTGCTGCTGCTGCGCGAGGCGATGGCGCACCACGCTGCCGTCGACGACGCGGAGTACGCGGGGGTCTCGACAGGCCCGACCGACGGTGCATGGCGTGAAGGCGATCCTGGCGTCGTTCGTGGTGCTGTTCGCCGCGGAATGGGGCGACTTGTCGCAGCTTCTGACGCTGTCGCTGGTGGCGAGGTACGACGACCCGGTCAGCGTCTTCATCGGCGCTTGGGGTGCGCTGCTGACCGTGAGCGGCCTGGCCGTCATCGCGGGCCGGGTGCTGCTGAGGTACATCCCGTTGCACGTGCTGCACTACACCGGCGCTGGGGTCTGCCTCGTGCTTGCCGGGCTCACGATCTTCGAGCTGGTTTCATAACGCTTGCCATATATAAGTCATTCCTGATATACAGGTGGATGTGCACGCACTCGACACCCTGGGAGACCCGACCCGGCGACGCCTTCTGGACCTGATGTCCGATGGTGAACGCACTGCCGGCGACCTGACCGAGTTGGTCGTGGCCGAGTTCGGAATCACCCAACCGGCGGTGTCCCGGCACCTTCGCGTCCTGCGGGAGGCCGGCTTCGTGGACGTTCGCGCGGAAGGCACCCGACGGCTGTACTCGGTCCGGGCCGAGCCCCTGCGCGAGGTGGATGCCTGGCTGCAGCGCTACCGCCGGATCTGGAACCAGCGTGTGGACGCGCTCGAGACCGAACTGGTCCGGGCTCGCGACATCGACAGAAATCGAGAGAAGGAGAACGACCATGACTGAGGAGCTCACCCAACCCCGAGGCCACCTCGAGGGCACCGTGAACGCACCCGTCGTACTCGTCGAACGGACCCTCGACGCGACCACCCGTGAGGTCTGGGACGCATGGACCCGGCCCGAACAGCTGGCTCGATGGCTGGGCGCGGCCGAGGGGCCGCTCGACCAGAAGGGGAACGAGGTCCGGATGGCCATGGCCGCCGCCGAGCTCCCCGACGACTTCGACGCCGCCGACAACCCGGTCACGTTCACGGTTCTCGAGGCGGTCCCGCCCGACGACGCCGGCGCCGGCCGGCTTGTCCTGACCTTCGACGACTCGGCCGACCCGGGCGGCACAGCTGACCGTGGACCTGGCGTCCGAGGGCCCCGATCGCTGCCGCCTCGTGCTTCGGCACGAGCTGACGCCGAGGCCAGAGGCGATCACCAATGCTGCCGGGTTCGGGGCTGGCTGGGAGGGTTTCCTCGACTGGCTCGAGGACGTCCTGGCTGGACGCGAGCACGGTTCGGATGACCGGTATGAGCAGATTCTGCCGGCTTGGGAGGGGCTTGCCAGCGCGCTTCCGCACTAGAGTGCGGCCATGACCCAGCACGGAGTCGACAGCGAGGTCGGCCAGCTCCAGACCGTGATGCTGCACCGCCCCGGGCCAGAGCTGAAACGGCTGACGCCGCGCAACAACGACAAGCTGCTCTTCGACGGCATCCCGTGGGTGAGCCGCGCGCAGGACGAGCACGACGCCTTCGCGGAGGCGTTGCGCGACCGGGGCGTCGAGGTGCTCTATCTGAACGACTTGCTGATCGAGACCTTGGCCGCGGGAGCGGACGCCCGCGAGCTCGCGATCGAGGGCGTCACCAAGACGCTGCACCTCGGCGACACGATGGCGGAGTACCTCTTCGGCTTCCTGCACGAGCTGTCCCCCGAGGACCTGGCGCTGTTCCTGACGGCGGGCGTTCGCAACGACGAGGTGCGTGGCGGTTTCGGCCTCGTCACCTCCTTGCTGGCGTCCGACGACTTCCTGATCGATCCGCTGCCCAACCTGTTGTTCACCCGTGACTCGTCGGTGTGGATCCGCGACCGGGTCGCAATCACCTCCCTGGCGATGCCGGCCCGCAAGCGCGAGACCCAGCTGACCGAGCTGATCTACAGCCAGCACCCTCGGTTCGTCGGCACGCCGAGCATCCACGGTTGGCACCACGAGAACGTCGAGGGTGGCGACGTACTCCTGCTGGCGCCGGGTGTGATCGCCGTCGGCGTCGGCGAACGTACGACGCCTGCGGGGGTCGAGCGGCTCGCCCGCCAGGTGTTCGAGGCCGACCTGGCGCACACGGTGCTCGCCGTACCCATTGCGCAGGAACGCGCCACCATGCACCTCGACACCGTCTGCACGATGGTCGACGTCGACAAGATCGTGATGTATCCCAACGTCGCCCATCAGCTCCAGGCCTACGCCGTCGTCGAGGACGCGCCCGGCGTCCTCGTCGTGTCCTCGGCCGAGCCGTTCCTCGTCGCCGCCGCCAAGGCGATGCACATCGACACCCTGCACCAGATCGACACCGGCCTCGACCCGGTCACCGCCGAGCGCGAGCAGTGGGACGACGGCAACAACACCCTGGCGATCGGCCCACGTGTGGCGGTCGCCTACGAGCGCAACGACGAGACCAACGACCGGCTCGAGGAGTCCGGGATCGAGGTCGTCAAGATCGCCGGCTCCGAACTAGGCTCCGGCCGCGGCGGCCCCCGTTGTATGTCATGCCCGATCTCGCGTGCACCCGCTCCCCGTAAGACGCGTAGCGGCTACGAGAGGGAGGGGTGCAGCGAGATCGGCAAGGAGCCGACCCGTCGGTTGTTTGCGAGGAGCGAAGCGACAATGCGAACAAGCGACGTGTCGGCGATCCCACCCACCCACGCGCAGAGCGAAGCAAACCGCAACAAAAGCGGGTTGGTCTGAACGGCAACCAAAGCGGAGTCACCCCAACCACAATCCGACCTCACCCCGTCCGCACCATCTCCGGCCAGAGGTCTGCCCAGCTCCCACGCAAGCTCGTGAAGGACTACCGACCGATGTCAGCCGGTCATCCACAGGCACCGATTTGCGTTGTATCCGAACGTCTGTGCGAGTACAATTTGGGCATGACGATCACCCAGCTTCGAGCACCGGGACAGCGCCGCTGCGTGCGTCGCGCAGGCCCGTCGTGCGGTGGCTGAGGGGGTGTCGATCCCGGCGGGTGCGTTGTCGGTGCACGAGTTGGGGGAGGCGATCGCGGAGCTGTCGGCGTTGGAGTCCCAGGTCGCAGCGTGGCGGCTGGCGTTGGCGGCCGAGGCCGATGTCCGGCGGGTGGCCGAGGAGACGGCCGACACCGACACGACGGCGTGGCTGATGCGGTTGACCGCGGATCCGCGAGAGGTCGCCTCGGGCGGGTTGTGGCTGGCGCGGCGGCTGCAGGAGACCTATCCGGCGACCCGGGAGGCGTTCGCGGCGGGTCGGTTGCGGGTCGAGCAGGTCCGGGTGATCGTGAAGGCGGCCGAGCGGGCCCCGGCCGGGATCACCGGTGAGCAGCTCGCGGCCGCGGAGGCCGGGCTGGTGGCCAAGGCCACCGGGGATGGGTCCCGGTCGGGTCGACCTTTGAACGCGAAACGGCTCCGGCAGGCAGCGCGGCGGATGTTCGAGGCGGTCTCGGCCGAGCTGGCCGACCGGCACGAGTCGGACCAGCTGAACGCCGAGGCCGACCGGGCCGAGGCGGAGACCTGGTGCACCCTGCACGACAACGGCGACGGCACCTTTGCCGGCCGGTTCGTGATCCCCGAACTGCACGGCCACCTGCTCAAGACCGCCCTGGACCGGCTGACCGCACCACGCCACCTCACCACCGGACCCACGGTGCCGAGGGGGCTGAGGGTCGGCTGGTGACCGATCCGACCCTGGTCAGCACCCCGAACTGGTCCGAACGGCTCGGGATGGCGCTGGTGGAGCTGATCGAACACCTGCCCACCCGCGGGTTCGGTGCCGGCAACACGGCCGGGGTGCTGGTCACCATCGGGCTCGACAAACTGCGTGTCGGGGATCGGTGCCGCCGGCCTGGACACCGGGACCCGGATCTCGGCGCGTGACGCGCGGCGGCTGGCCTGCAACGCCGCCATCATCCCCGCCGTCCTGGGTGGCGAGTCCCAGCCGCTGGACCTGGGCCGGACCCGGCGGCTGCACTCGGCTGCCCAACGCAAGGCGCTGGCGCTGACCCACGACACCTGTGCGATCAGCGGCTGCGACCGGCCGTTCGCGTGGACCGAGATCCACCACCCCCACCCCTGGTCCCAGGGCGGCAGAACCGACCTGGCCAACGCCCTCCCACTGTGCGGACACCACCACCGAAGAGCCCACGACACCCGCTACGACCTCCGCCGCCACGGCCACGGCGACTGGCGCTTCCACCGACGCAGATAGCCGCGGACGGTCAGGCGTGGAGCACCTCGACCCCCGCATCGGCAAGATCGCGCACCGCCCGGTTGTCCGGCGCGGCGTCCGTGATGACTGCGGTCACCTCGGCGAGCGGCAGCACCGAGAACTGCGAGGCGGCGCCGATCTTCTCCGCGCTGCCCAGCACGTAGGTCTCGGCCGCCCGGCGCGACAGCGCCCTCTTCATCGCGGCCTCGTCGGCATCGCCGGTGGTAAGGCCGGTCTCGAAGTGGATCCCGGTGACCCCGAGCAGGAACAGGTCGGCAGTGAAGGCCTGCGCGGCCTCGACCGCCGCAGCCCCGCACGCCACCATCGAGTGCTTGAAGACCCGGCCACCGATCAGGAAGATCTCGACCCCTTCGTGTGCGCCCAGGGCGGCCGCGATCGTCGGGCTGTGGGTGACGACGGTGGCTCGGAGATCGGCCGGCAACGCCTGCACGACGGCCAGGGTCGTGGTGCCTCCGTCGAGGACGACGGTGGCGCCCGGCTGGATCAGGGCGGCAGCAGCGGCGGCCACCCGGGCCTTGCTGCCGACGGCCACCTGCTGCCGGGTCGGGTAGTCGGCGAGTGCCGGTGACGCGGGCAGCGCGCCGCCGTACACCCGCTGGCACAGCCCGGCGGCCGCAAGCTCGCGCAAGTCCCGCCGCACGCTGTCCTCCGACACCCCGAACTCCGTGGCCAGGTCCTTCGCGACCAGCCGCCCCTCGGTCCGGAGGCGGTCGAGCAACAGGTCCCGGCGTTGGGCGACAAGCATCTGCACGTTTCTCCTTGTTTTTGCCGACTCTTGCACACTACCGTACGTCGCATGACGAAACCACTGATGATCCTGATTGCCGGTCCGTACCGTTCGGGCACCGGCGACGACCCGACTCTGATGAACCAGAACCTCGCGCGGCTCGAGTCGGCCGCCTGGCCGATCTTCCGTAGCGGGCATGTGCCGATGATCGGCGAATGGGTCGCCCTCCCGGTGCTGGAAAGCGCCGGGGCCACCGGCGTGACCGATCCCATGGCCGAGCAGGTGATGTACCCGACCGCGGAGCGCCTGCTCCAGCACTGCGACGCGGTCCTTCGACTACCCGGCGCCTCGACCGGCGCCGACCAGGACGTCGCGATCGCGCGGAAGCGCGGCCTCCCCGTCTACTTCGACGTGGCGCAGATTCCTGGCTACGTGGCCTGATGTAGCCCGTCGCCCTGCCTGACCGGATCAGCCTCCCGAACGCGTCACACCGCCCGACTACCAGCGGGCTGGCGGTCAGCGAGCGATCGGCGCGGTCTTCCCGTCCGTGATCCGCAGGAGGTCAGCGGGTGAAAGCTCGACATCAAGACCCCGTTTGCCGGCCGAGACCAGGATCGTTTCGTACGACGCCGCCGACTCGTCGATCACCACGGGCAACGAAGCACGGCCACCCAGCGGCGAGATGCCACCGACGACTGAACCGCTGACCCGCTCCGCTACGTCGGGTGCAGCCATCGCGGCCCGCTTCTCGCCCAGAGCATGTGCCGTCGCCTTCAGATCGAGCTGACGCGATACGGGCACGACGCAGAGCACATACCGCCGCCCCGCCGCGACCATCAGGGTCTTGAAGACACGATCGGGCTCGACCCCGAGCGCCTGCGCTGCCTCGGCTCCATACCCGACGGCACTGCTGACGGCCTCACCATGTTCGTAGGCGCGGACCGTGTGCGCCACACCGGCCTCGACCAGGCGGGTGAGTCCCGGCGTGCCCGCCGACCGCGTCTTCTTCCCCACCCAGCCATCCTCGCACTGCCAATCGTGGCTGGCCGGGCGTAGCGTCCCGGCATGCGTGTCGACGGGCTGGATACCTTCCTGAAAGGGCAGCTGTTCTCCGGAGTGGTCCTACTACGGCGCGGGGACGACACCGATCTTCGAGGGCGCGTATGGTCTGGCCTCGCCCCGTTGGGGAGTCGCCAACGCGATGGACACCCGCTTCGACACCGCGTCCATCACCAAGCTGTTCACCAGCGTCGCAGTGCTCCAGCTCGTGGGCCGAGGTGAACTCGACCTCGACACGTCGATCCACGCCTACGCCGACCTGAGCGGCACCACGATCTCCCAAGAGGTCACGCTGCGTCACCTGCTGACCCACACCAGCGGAATCGCGGACGACGCCGACGAAGAGGCGGGCGAGGACTACGCCGAGCTGTGGGTGGACAAACCGTCGTACTCGGTGATGGCCACCCGCGACCTCCTGCCCGGGTTCGTCCACAAGGAGCCACTCGCGAGACCCGGCGAGCAGTGCCGCTACTGCAACGGCGGCTATGTGCTCGCCGGCCTGGCCGTCGAATACGCAAGCGGGCAGAGCTACCGCGACTACGTCGTCGGCGAGATCTTCACGCACGCCGGGATGGTCTCCTCCGGCTTCTTCGACCGCCGGGACGCCGAACCGAACGTCGCCGAGGGATTCGACCCCGACGAGCACGGGCGCCTGGTGCAGAACATCTTCAAGTACCCGCCCATCGGCTCACCCGACGGCGGCGCCCACGTCACCGCCGACGACCTGATCCGCTTCATCGACGCGACGAGGGCTGGCGAGCTCCTGCCGACCGACCTGACCCGGCTCTTCTTCACACCACAGGTCCGCCACGACGAGGAGATCGAGTACGGCTTCGGGCTCGAGTTCCGCGGACCCGACTGGTGGAAGGAAGGCGTGAACGCCGGAGCCAGCGGAATCGTCCAGCACTACGGCGAACACGGTGTCGACGCGGTGGTGCTGGCCAACACCGAGGACGGTGCCTGGCCGGTCGTCAAGGAGCTCGACCGGCTGGCGGTGGTGTAACCAGCGACACGTTGACTCGCCAGTAACATAGCGCTCACACTTCCAAGCAGAGTTCATCTGCCTGGGAGGGCCACCAATGCGTCGGATCATCACCACAGTTTCGAGTTTGTTCATCGGGATCGGGCTGGCCGCAACGCCGGCAGCGGCAACTGCCGACGGAGCCAACGGTCCCGAGCTCCAGACGTTCCCCGGTGCAGTGGCCTACTCGAGCCTCTACCCGGAGGCTGCTCCTTCGGGCAGCAACGACTGGACCTGCGAACCGAGCGCGGCGCACCCCCGTCCGGTGGTCCTCGTACACGGCACCTGGGCCAACCAGTTCAGCTCGTTCGCCTACCTCTCGCCGCGCCTCAAGGCTGCCGGCTACTGCGTGTTCTCGCTCAACTACGGCAGGTACGACGCCGCCCCGGTCAGCTACGTCCCCGGCGTCTACGCGACCGCGCCAGTCATGGACTCCGCTCGCGAGCTCGGCGTCTTCGTCGACCGGGTGCGCAGCGAGATCGGCGTCCCGAAGGTCGACCTGATCGGCTATTCACAGGGCGCGATCGTGGCTCGCGGCTACCTGAAGTTCTTCGGCGGTGCCGGTTCGGCTGGAAACCGTGTCAAGACCGTCGTGACGTACGCCGGTACCAACCACGGCACCACGCTGAGCGGCATGAGCACGCTCGGGAGCCAGTTGCACCTGTTCGGCGTCGTAGCGAACCTTGCGGGCCCCGCAGCCACGGACCAGGTCGTCGGCTCGGACTATGTCACCGCCCTCAACGCCGATGGCGACACCTTTCCGGGCATCGACTACACCGTGCTGACCACGAGGTACGACGAGGTGTCCACGCCGTACCGCAACTCGTTCCTGACCGCCGGCCCTGGTGCGACCGTCAACAACATCGTGATCCAGGACGGGTGCGCCATCGACGGCAGTGACCACCTGTCGATCCCCTACTCGCTGCGGGCCGCCGACTACACCCTCAAGGCCCTGGACCCGGCCACCCCTCGGACGATCCGCTGCGCGTTGGAGCTGCCCGCCGTCTGACGCCGCCGTCTGGCCCCGCCAGCTGACCAGGCGACATCTGACCAGGCGCGACGCCGCAACTAGGGCGGCTACTAGATTGGATCCATGTCGCATCCGCGCAGCTATCCACCCAACACGTACCACGGAGAATCCGGCGAGGTCAGCGCCTGGATCCGACCGTCGGACACCGAACCGGAGATCACCTATACCAACGGCGGCACCTGCGAGTACGTCGCCACCGGCGAGCAGACCGGCGGCCAGTTCGGGCTCTATCGCTGGACGTTCGGCGACACCGAGTCCGGTCCGGACCCGCACTTCCACAAGTCGATCACTGAGTCGTTCTACGTGCTCACCGGCTCGGTGCGGCTCTACGACGGGAGCGAGTGGGTCACCGCCCAGTCCGGCGACTTCCTGCACGTGCCTGAGGGCGGGGTGCACGGGTTCCGGGGATCGGACCACGCGTCGATGCTGCTGATGTTCTCGCCCGGCGCACCACGCGAGGACTACTTCGAGACGCTCGCACGGCTCGGTCGCGGCGAAACCATGACCCCCGAGGAACGCGCCGCGTTCATGCTCCGCCACGATACGTTCTGGGTCTGATCCACGTCCGGGGTATCGGATGACCGGCATCGCCAATAGGCTTCCGGCCAGACCACACCCAGGGGGAGCTCGCGTTGGCCACACTCACGGCAGACAAGAAGGTGCTGCACGCCGACCTCACGGGCGACACCGTGCGCGCCTCGGCCGGATCGATGGTCGCCTACAGCGGCAACGTGCAGTTCAAGAACGCCGGCATGGGCGGTGGGGGCGGGCTCAGGGCCGCGCTGAAGCAGCGCGTGGCCGGCGAGACCATCAACATGATGGAGTGCTCCGGCGCGGGCCGGGTGTACCTCGCCGAGAACGCGCTCGACGTCACGGTGGTGGACCTCACCAACGACACCCTCACCGTCGAGTCCGAGCACATCCTCGCGGTGACCGCCGGGCTCAAGCTCGACGTGCAGTTCGCCGGCCTGCGCGGCATGACCAGCGGCCAGGGACTGGCCACCACCAAGGTGACCGGCACCGGACAGTGCGCGATCACGTCCGACGGGCCGATGATCGGCCTGACCGTGGAGCCAGGGTCCCCGCTGGTGGTCGACCCGGATGCCTACGTCGCCGGAACCGGCCAGACGCAGATGACGCTGATCTCCGGGGTCAGCTGGCGCAGCCTGGTGGGCGAAGGTGGCGGCGAGCCGTTCAGCCTGCGCTTCGAGGGCCAGGGCATCGTCTACATCCAGCCGGCCGAGCGGTAGGGGCGCTGACATGGCTTTCGAGCAGGTGAACAGCAAGGTCGTCCGGGCCCAGGTCGCACCGGGGCAGGAGGTCCTGGCCAGGCGTGGCGCCATGCTCGGGTACGACGGCCAGATCACGTTCCGCCCGATCGCCGGGCAGGGCCAGGGCGTCGGTGGCCTGGTCGGACGGGCGATGTCCGGCGAGTCGAACCCGATGATGGCGACCGAGGGCACCGGCTCGGTGCTCTACGGCTTCCGCGGGCTGTACGTCTCGGTCATCAACCTCACCGGCGACTCGCTCACGGTCGAGGCCGACCGGTTGCTCGCCCACGACGCCAACCTGCAGACCAGCATCGAGATGATCGCGCAGGGCGGCGTACGCCAGGCGGTGCGCGGCGCGATGACCGGCCAGGGTCTCTTCACGACCAAGGTGATGGGTCACGGCAGCGTCGCCGTACTCAGCCACGGCGGCACCTTCGAGCTCCCGCTCAACGGTGACACCATCGGCGTCGACCCGCAGGCGTACGTCGGCCACGTCGGCGCCCTGAGCGTCGACCTCAAGGCAAGCGTCGGCATGCGCGACCTGATCGGGCGCGGTTCCGGCGAAGCCTTCCAGCTGCACGTGTCCGGCCACGGCACCGTCTACGTCCAGGCTTCGGAGAGGAAGTTCTGATGGATGTCTTCACGCCCCAGACCCTGCCGATCGACGACAACGTCAACTCCTACTCGTTCTCGATCGACCTCAACGGCGAATGGTTCCTGACCAAGGGCGCGATGATCGCCTACTACGGCAACATCGACTTCTCCGGCGTGGCCGCGTTCGCCTCGCGGGCCGCGTGGGTGGCGGCACGGTTCGCCTCGCCGCTCTATGTCCAGGACTGGGTGGTCGCCAGCGGCCAGGGCAAGCTGGTCATCGGCGACCGCGGCAACGACATCAACTCCTACGACCTCGAGGTCGGCAACCTCACCATCAAGCAGGTGAACCTGCTCGGCTTCCAGCCGTCGCTGGAGCTCAAGCAGTCGATCGTGCCGGGCTTCGTCACCCTGATCGGCACCGGCAAGTTCCTGGCCTCGTCCAACGGCCCGGTCATCTTCGTCGAGCCGCCGTTCCGGGCCGACCCGGACGCGCTGCTCGGCTGGGCGGACACCCCGTCGCCGTGCCAGCACTACGACTACAACTGGATGGCACAGTCGTTCATGGCCGGAATCCAGGCCATGTTCGGGCGCGAGTCCGGCGAGGAGCGACAGTACGACTTCACCGGTTCGGGGACGATCCTGATGCAGTCCTCCGAGCTGCTCCGGGTCGACAGTGCGCTGATGCGTATCGTCGAGTCCCAGACCAACCTGCTGGACGCCAACAGTGCGGGCCAGCTCGGGCGCAAGCTGATGGCCCGGGCGCAGCAGCAATAACCACCCACCACGTACAACTGATGCAAGCAACGAGAAAGGGAAGCTCATGGGAGTCTCGCTCACAAAGGGTGGCAACGTCTCGCTCTCCAAGGAGGCCCCGGGCCTGACCGCCGTCAACGTCGGTCTCGGCTGGGACACCAACACCTTCTCCGGCGGTGAGTTCGACCTCGACGCCTCGGCGATCGTCGTCGACGCATCCGGAAAGTCGCTGTCCGACGGCCACTTCGTCTTCTTCAACAACCTGAAGTCGGCCGACGGCTCGGTCGAGCACACCGGCGACAACCTGACCGGCGAGGGCGAGGGCGACGACGAGGTCATCAAGATCAACCTGGCCGCCGTGCCCCCGGAGGCGGACAAGGTCGTCTTCGCCGTGTCGATCTACGACGCCGACAACCGCAAGCAGAACTTCGGCGCCGTTCGCAACGCGTTCATCCGCGTGGTCAACCAGGCCGGCGGCACCGAGATCGCGCGCTACGACCTGACCGAGGACGCGTCGGTCGAGACCGCGATGGTGTTCGGCGAGGTCTACCGCGCCGGCGCCGAGTGGAAGTTCAAGGCCGTGGGCCAGGGTTACGCGTCGGGGCTGCGCGGCATCGCCTCCGACTTCGGCGTCAACGTCTGACCCAGCTCGACTCGTGTCCCTGAGCGTGCGCACGCGCACGCTCGGGGACACGAACCAACCGTCAGGAGGCCCGTGATGGCCATCGACTACACCAAGCGGCCCTGCCCAGCCCGCCGAAGCGACCCCGGCGGCCCCGGCGGCCCCGCCGTCTGCTGCGTCTCCTGTCAGCCTGAGCAAGATCACCCTGACCAAGTCGGCTCCGTCGATCTCGCTCACCAAGGCGCAGGGTGCGGGCGGCCAGATGCGGGTCAACCTGAACTGGACCCAGGGCGCCCCGGCCTCCGGCGGCTTCCTCAAGCGGGCGATGTCGGGCAGCATCGATCTCGACCTGGGCGCCCTCTGGGAGACCCAGGACGGCAACAAGGGTGTCGTCCAGGCACTGGGCAACAGCTTCGGCGCCCTCGACGCCCCGCCGTACGTCTTCCTCGACGGCGACGACCGCTCGGGGACGGCCACGGGGGGCGAGAACCTCACCGTCAACCTCGACCAGCTCGGCAAGCTCCGGCGGGTGTTGGTCTACGCGTTCATCTACGAGGGCGCGCCCAACTGGGCGGCGGCCAACGCGATCGTCACGATGTTCCCGCAAGGAGCGGCCCCGATTGAGGTCCACCTCGACGAGGCGGCCCGCGATCGACGGTTCTGCGCCATCGCGATGCTCACCAACGACGGCGGCAACCTGCGAGTCGACCGCGAGGTCAACTACATCAAGGGCACCCAACGACACCTCGACGAGGCCTACGGGTGGGGCCTGCGCTGGGCGGCCGGCCGCAAGTAGGCAGGTGGGGCCATGACGATGCGAGTGCGGAATCTGACCTTCGACTGCGCCGACGCGATGATGCTGGGGAAGTTCTGGTCGGCCATGACCGGCTGGAACCTCTTCTTCGACGACGACCCCGAGGTGGTGGTCGCGCCGGCGTTCCCCCACCCCGACGACGTCGGGCTGCTGTTCATTCCGGTGCCGGAAGGCAAGACGGCCAAGAACCGGATCCACTTCGACCTCCAGCCGACCGACTGCTCGCGTGACGACCAGGTGTCGAGAGCCGTCAAGCTCGGCGCCACGATCATCGGCGACTTCCGCGAAGAAGACGGCTCGGGCTGGGTGACGCTCGCTGACCCCGAGGGCAACGAATTCTGTGTCGAGCGCAGCGAGGCGGAGCACCCGCCCGAGCCCGGAGTCTTCCGGATCGGCACCTAGCGTAGAGACGTGAAAACCAGCCGTTGCTGACGGGGGATACAACAACGGCTGGCCAAAAGGAATCTACTGGACGGCCATTGGCGAGACAACCAAGCCACCCCTTATTTCGCGCGGGAAAAGGCTACCGGATAGTCACTTGTCGGTTGGCCAGCCCGGCCCGGGCGGAGCGCTCCGACGCGGACAGTTCCGAGGTGTCCGCAAGCGCTTCGCGGAGGTCGGCGTGGAAGGCCGCAGCCGGCTCCTCCAGCACCTCCGCACCCGTTCCGAGGGGCAGGTCCCACACCGGCGCAAGCAGTCCGTGGGCGCGGAACATGCCGACGAAGCGGGACCCATCGGCCACGACGTCCTTCCGGGCGGCGTGCAGGCGCGCCAGGCCGTCGAGCAACGCGTCCTCCGGCTCGGGCATCACCCAGCGCAGGTGTTCCTTGGTGCCGACACTGGTCCAGTACGCCGCCTCGACGCCGGCCAGCTTCGTCGTCGGGTTGGCGGCGCCGTTCGCCTGCTCGAGGGCCGCCTCCAGCTCAGGGGTGCGATCCACGTCGGAGATCCAGTAGCCGAACCCTTCGTGCACGGTGACGTCGAGCCGGTCACCGGTGACCAGGTCCTGGAGTCGCGGTCCCGCACCCGGCGGTTCGGTCAGACCGACGGCACCCGGCTCCTCGGTGTCCAGCGCCTTCCGGAGGACGGCGCCGAGGTCCCGCGCGGGGTCGCCGAAGTTGTGCTGCACCTGCAGCCCGAGCCAGATCTCACCGTTCTCGCGCACCAGTGCCGGAGCCGCCCCGGGCAGCAACGAGCACAGGGTGACGCGCCGCTCGTCGTCTGACAGTGCCAGCGGCGCGGTCGCCGCCGGTACCAGCTCGCGCAACGCGATCACGTCGCACTCCGACGGAAGCCCCTCGAACGGACGGCCGACGAATGCCTGCGCGGCGCCGCTCGGGTCGCCGTGGCAGGCCTTGTAGCGCCGCCCGGAACCGCAGGGGCAGGGCTGGCGCGGGCCCACCTGCCCCTCGAAGTCCTTGGCTGCCGCCGTGTCCCGAGTCTTGGTGCGAGAGCGCTTTCCCATGCTCGGGAATCTATACGCCGAGCCTGTCGAGCACGTACGCCGGTCGGTCCGTGATCACTGCCTCCACGCCGAGGTCGAGGCAGGTCTGCAACTGCTCGTCGGTGTTGACCGTCCACACGTGGATCCGCTTGTTGGCCTTCCGCAGCCGCCTGCCCAGTCCTGGGTGGTCCGTCAGCTCGTCGATGCCCGGGCCGATGATCCACTTCGGCTCCACCACCCGCTTGAGCATCGGCCAGTGCCGGGCCTTGTCCACCAGCATCACGTACTCGAGTTCCGGGGCAAGACGGTTGGCCCGCTGCAGGGCCGTCAACGAGAAGCTCATGATCCGGACCGGCGCGCCCGCCTTGTCCCAGCCGAACTCCCGCAGCAGCTCGATCAAGCGTCGCTCGACCAGCCCGGCGTATCTCGTGGGGTGCTTGGTCTCGATCGCGAGCTCGACGCGCCTGTCGTAGTCAGCGACCGTCTCGAGCAGCTTGCGCAGGGTCAGCACCTTGCCGAGGGCCACGTCCTCGTCGTCGGCCTCGTCGTCGAAGTCGGCCCAGGGGTTCTTCCAGGACGAGAAGTCGAGCTGGTCGAGGTCGGCCAGCTCCATGGTGGACACGATGCCCCTGGTGTACGCCGTACGGCGCAGGTCACGGTCGTGGACGCAGACCAGATGCCCGTCGGCGGTCAGCCGGACGTCGCACTCGAGCCCTTCGGCACCGGCAGCGAGGGCCTTGAGATAGGCACCGAGAGTGTGCTCGGCGTTCTCGTCGCTCGCACCGCGATGAGCGATGACCTGCGGCCTCATGCGTGCATTGTCGCCGACCGGGCAGCGGCTCGGGCACCGGCGTGCCGGGCTGGTTGGATTGGGCGCATGCGATTCTCCCAGGTCGATGTCTTCTCGAGCGACGCGTTCCGTGGCAATCCGGTCGCCGTCGTCCATGACGCCGACGGGCTCGACGACGCCGCGATGGCCGCGTTCGCGAACTGGACCAACCTGTCGGAGACGACGTTCCTGCTGGCGCCCACGACGCCGGGGGCCGACTACCGGTTGCGGATCTTCACGGCGAGCCAGGAGCTGCCGTTCGCCGGGCATCCCACGCTGGGCAGCTGCCGGGCCTGGCTCGAGGCTGGCGGTGTCCCTGCGTCCGACGACGTGGTCGTCCAGGAGTGTGGCGCCGGGCTGGTCCCGATTCGTCACGACGGCGAACGGCTCGCGTTCGCCGCGCCCGGTTTCCTCCGATCCGGCCCGGTGGACGACGCGACCCGGTCGCAGGCGCTCGGTGCACTCGGTCTCACCGACGATGAGGTCTTGCATTCGGCGTGGATCGACAACGGCCCTGGCTGGCTGGGGCTGGTGCTCCGCGACGCCGCCAGGGTGCTCGCCCTGCGACCAGACTTCGTCGCGATGGGCGGTCTCGACATCGGCGTGATCGGGCCGCATCCCGATGGTGGCCCGGCCGACTACGAGGTACGTGCGTTCGTGCCGGGACCCGGCAGCAACGAGGACCCGGTCACCGGCAGTCTGAACGCGGGGTTCGGGATGTGGCTGATCGCCGAGGGCCTGGCCCCGACTGCCTTCACCGTTGCGCAGGGTACGGCGCTGGGCCGGACCGGCCGGGTCGACGTACGGGCGGAGGACGGCCCCGGAGGCCGGAGGGTGTGGGTCGGCGGCTGCGCCGACGTCCGGATCGTCGGCACGGTCGACTTCGGCTAGCTCAGCGTTGGGTTGACCTTCGATCGCGAGCGGGCCGGTCAGGAGAGTCGCTTCACCCGCCAGAACGCGACGGCGCCAAGCAGCAGCCCGCCGGCGATCATGACTGCGGTCTCCCGCCATTGCAGCGTCCAGTAGTGACCGGCCGGCTGGTACGTGAACTGTTGGCGGTAACCCTCGTCGGCAAGCCGGTCGAAGCAGGCCTGCTCCGGGGCAGCTACCTGCGCCTCCTTGGTTGCGCGCAGCCCAAGGCAGTCGGTGACCCACGACGGCACAGTGGCGACCTCGCCGTCAGCGCCGACGGTCTCGGCGGAGAGCTGCCAGGCCCCCGGGTGCTCGAACTCGACCTCCAGCCTGTCGATCGGCTGGTCGGGCCCTGGACCGGATAGTCCCTGCAAGTTGTCGGCGGTGATCAGACGTCATCTCCTGGACCGGCTCGACCAGATGTGGCCGGACCCAGTTCGGCATCACGATCTGGACCAGGACATAGACCACCAGCGTGACGGCCATCGCCGGCACCGTACGCCGGAGGAGCGCGCCCACCGCGACGCCGAGGGCGAACGCGAACGCGGCGTACCCGATCGGGGCGATCCCGCGCGAGCCGAACATCTCGGGCGCTATCCGGGTCAGGTCGAAGATGTTGCCGTTTGCGCCATGGCCCGCGTTGACCGCGCTGTCGATCGGCCGTGACCACCACGTCATTGCCAGTCCGACAACCGCGCCGGCCGTGACGGCGGCGAGCATGCCCAGGCCGAGCTTCGTGAGCGAGCCAACGGTTGCGGGTGATGCTCTGAGACCAGACCAGGGTATGGGTGCCGGCCTCCAGTTCGCGGGCAACCATCGGGGCTCCCCAGAAGGCGCCGATCACGGCCGGTACGACGTCTGCCACCGCGACGCCCACGGCGTACAGCGTCCGGTCGGAGCGGTCGGAGCCAATCTGGTCGAGGAAGGTGGCCGCGCTGTCGTGGTACACGTCGGCCAGGTGACCGCCGGTCAGTGCGAGCGCGACGGCGAGCCCGGCTAGCGCGGCGTACACCACAAGCGCCTGTACCCGGAACTGTCGCCAGGTGAGCCAGATCATCGGAGCACCTCAACAGCCGCTCGCCGGTCGCGGTCGACGGTCTTCGAACCCCTCATGTAGGCGAGGACGAGGTCCTCCAGGCTGAGCGCGGAGACGATCCAGCTGGGGTCGAGGATCGGGGCCTCGGTACGTACCAGCAGGCTGGTCTGTCGGTCTGTGTGGCTGGACGAGATCACGTGCTGGTCGGCCGGGAGGGTCTCCGGGTCGCGACGGGCGCCGGTGAGCCGGTGATGGGTCGCGAGAAGGGCGTTGATGTCGCCGGCGACCTGCACGCGTGAGTCGACCAGCACGATCAGGTGGTCACACACCCGCTCGAGGTCGGCAACGAGGTGGGAGGACAGCACCACACTGAGCTCGTGCTCGGCGACTGCCTCCATCAGGTCCTGGAGGAACTCGCGTCGGGCGAGCGGATCGAGGCTCGCCACCGGCTCGTCCAGGATCAGCAGCTCGGGCCGCTTCGCTATGCCCAGAGTGAGGGCAAGCTGGGCACGCTGGCCACCCGAGAGCCGACCGGCTCGTTGCCCTGGATCCACACCGATCCGGTCGATCCGGTCCCGAGCCACGGCATCGTCCCAGCGTGGGTTCAGGTGGGCGCCGAGTCGCAGGTGCTCGTCGACTGTGAGGCCGGAATAGGTGGGAGTTTCCTGTGCGACGAAGCCGACCCGGGCCAGCTGGTCGGGTCCGTCGGCCGGACGTCCGCCGAGCACCTCGATCGTGCCGGTGGTGGGCGTCCGCAGGCCTACGGCGAGGTTCAACAGGGTGGTCTTGCCGGCTCCGTTGGGGCCGACCAGGCCGACGACCTTCCCGGCCGGCACGTCGAGAGTGCAGTCGGACAGCGCCCAGCGGCGCCGATACTTCTTGCCGAGTCCGTCGGCTCTCAGGACCGTGCTCACGCTATGTCCTCCTGGGAGGCACCACGAAAGGTGGTGCTGAACAACGCCTCGATGCTCTCCTCGTCCAGCCCGGCCCGGCGCGCCTTGGTCAACCAGCGCTGGAGGTCGCGGCGGAGCGGAGCGTGGGCCGCGAGCGACGCATCGACCAGGGTGCGGGTCACGAACGTGCCCACGCCCGGTCGGGCCGCCACCAGGCCCTCGTGCTCGAGCTCGCGGTAGGCCTTGAGCACCGTGTTGGGGTTGATCGCGAGACTCGCGACGACGTCCTTGACGGTCGGCAGCTGGTCACCCTCACGCAGCAGGTCGAGTCGAAGTGCGTTGCGCACCTGCTGGACCAGCTGCTGGTACGGCGAGACGCCCGACCGGCCATCCAAGTGGAACTCGATCACGATTGCTCCATTTAACTAGGTACCTAGCACAATAAGCACCTGCCTGACGCGTCGTCAAGGGTGTGGGAGACTCCAGCTCTGCTGGAGCCAGAGGCCGAGCGTCGATCAGGCTGTCAGAATCAGGCTTGGTCGCGCAGGTAGCGACCGAAGTGCGGGACCGTGAACGCGATCCGGCCGCGCTCGCCGGAGTAGATCAGGCCCTTCTTCAGCAGCGAGTCGCGGGCAGGTGAGAGCGACTGAGGCTTCTTGCCGAGGACGGCGGCCACGTCGGCGGTCGGGACCGAGCCGATGTCGTCGACCTCGTGTTCGGCCGGGTCAGTGACCCCGACCGCGGCGTCGGCCATCGCTCGGAGGTACTCCCGCTCCCCGGGCGTCGCCCGTTCGAACCGGCTGCCGAAGAAGCCGACCGCGAGCTCGCTCTCCGCCTCGGGCGCCGCCACCTTCACGTCGTCCACGGAGATCGGTGACACGGGCGCCAGGTCCCAGACGGACTTGCCATAGGCCTGGATGAAGTAGGGGTAGCCGCCGGTGGCGGCGTACATCGCCTCCAGCGCGTCGGCCTCGAACGCTGCCCCTTCCTCGGCGGCGGGCGCGGTCAGGGCCAGGTCGGCGGCCTCGCGGTTGAGCCGGTCGATCCGCTGGTAGCGGAACAGCCTTTCGGAGTAGGACTTGCTCGCCGAGAGTACGGCGGGCAGGTGCGGGAGCCCCGCGCCCACGACAATCACCGGCAGGCCCGACTGGCTGATCTCGTGGCAGGCCGCGCACAGTGCGGACACGTCGTCGGCCCCGAGGTCCTGCATCTCGTCGACGAACACCGCAACGCCCTTGCCGACGTCGGCGGCCAGACCTCCGACATCGGTGAACAGTTCGACCAGGTCGATCTCGATGTCACCGGAGTCGGCGCGACCTTTCACGGCCGGTGCGTCGATGCCCGGGTTCCACTGTTCCCGGAGCTTCGCCGCCGGGCCGGCGTCGCGCTGGGCGAAAGACCTGATCACGCCGAGCACCTGGTCCACCGCGTCCGGCTGCGGGTGGCCGAGTTCGCGGACGGCCTGGTGCAGCGCCGAGGACAGCGGCCGGCGAAGCCGCTGATCGGGACGGGCCTCCAGCTTGCCGGTGCCCCAGTGCCGTCTGACCGCGGCCGAGCGCAAGGCATTGAGAAGCACTGTCTTGCCAACCCCGCGTAGCCCGGTCAGCACGAGGGAACGCTCCGGCCGGCCGCGGGCGATACGCTCGAGGACGACGTCGAACGCTCGCAACTGCTCGTCTCGACCGGCCAGCTCGGGCGGTCGCTGGCCGGCGCCGGGCGCGTACGGGTTCCGGATCGGGTCCACGATCCGACGTTATCCGTGAATCTAGGAACAACCGTAGATTTCGGTAGCGAGTCCTCGACAGGTGCAAACTTCGCGCCTACGCGCGGAACCCTCCGCTGACCCTTACCCTTCCGGCATGACTACTGCGGCTCCGGCACTGGGTACGTGATGAACTCGCCCGCGCCGCGGCGCAAGCGGATCGTCGTGTGCTGCGACGGGACGTGGAACCGCCCCGACAGCCCCCACGTCACCAACGTGGAGAAGATCGCGCGGAGCATCCAGACCGACCCGAGCGCCTCTGGTGGCGTGCCTCAGCTCGTCTACTACCTCAGCGGTGTCGGCGGAGCCGGCTACAAGGCAGACCGCGTGCTCGGCGGGGCCTTCGGCTTCGGCCTGTTCAACAACATCGTGTCGGCGTACCGCTTTCTCGCCCAGAACTACGAGACCGGCGACGAGATCTTCATCTTCGGGTTCAGCCGCGGCGCGTACACCGCGCGCTCGCTGGCCGGCATGGTCGGCCGGGTCGGGTTGCTCACCCGCAAGGCACTCGTCGAGGAGAAGCTGGCCGAGGCGGTTTCCAGGTACCGGCGGACCGACCCGGCCGGAGGGCAAGCCGGCTCGAGCACCGCCGAGTTCAAGCGCGACTACTGTCATGACGCTCCAGTGCAGTTCCTCGGAGTCTTCGACACCGTCGGTGCGCTTGGCGTCCCTGGTGCCATGCGCCTGGCGCCCAAGTTTCACGACGTCCAGCTCAGCGCCGCCGTCCGGTGCGCACGTCAGGCCCTGGCTATCGACGAGTGCCGGATGAAGTTCGAACCCAGTCTCTGGCAGGCACCCCCGAACGGCAGCACTGACGACAACCGGGTCAAGCAAGTCTGGTTCGAGGGAGTTCACTCAGACGTCGGCGGCGGCTATGCCGAGACCGGGCTCTCCGACACTGCCCTGCTCTGGATGGCCGTCGAGGCGAACGAGATGGGCCTGGTCTTCGATGAGCCACTGTTCTCCTACTACGCCGCCAGCCGTTCGTCGGCGATCCGCCACAACTCGTTGAAGCCGCTGTTCCGCCTCCTCAACCTGGTGCCGCTGCTGAAGGCGCGGCTACGTCGATCCGGACCGGCGGGATTCGTGGGCAATCGTCGCCGACTCGACATCGACGGAGCCGTATCGGTCAGGTTGGCCAGTTCGGCGCTCGACCATGTGCTGGCGAAGGAGGACTACGCGCCCGCAAATCTGGGCGCGGTGGTCGACCTCAGCGACCCGGCCCAGGCGAGGATCGTTATCGAGAAAGTGGTCGCGCTTCCCGACGCCAATGCGTCGGAGTTGATCAAGGCCCTCGCCTTCAGGCCAAGCTCGTGACCCACGCTCTCAGGCGGTGTCGAGACTCCGCTGGGCGGCGGCCACCTGGTAGGCCTGGTCGAGGCCACCCCGGAGCATGTTGATCAGGTCGGGCACCTCGTCGACGGACAGCCGGAAGCTCCCGGCGCAGACGTTGTCGCGCCACAGCGAGAGCACGACCAACTCCGACTCGTGGTGCCAGGACACCCGGAGCGCGCGCCGATCGCTGCGGGCGTCGAGATAGATCTCGCCCGTCCGCGGGAGCGGTGTCGCCGGGTGCATGGAGCAAGTGGTGCGCTCCGCGACCAGGAGCGACCCGTTGGATCGCCGGAGGGCGAAGCGGGGGAGGGCGGATTGCGACGGGTCGGCGACCCGTCCACCTGCGTGCCACCGACAAGCGACGTAACCACTCCACCGTCCTACACTTCCCAAGTGCCTGAGTTGCCGGAAGTCGAAGCCCTGGCGCATGACCTGCGCACCAGGTTGGCCGACCGTGCGATCGTCCGGGTCGACATCGCCGCGTTCAGCGCGCTCAAGACGTTCGACCCGCCGCTGTCTGCGCTGGAGGGCACGTTCGTCGAGGACGTGACCCGACACGGCAAGTTCCTCGACATCAGCACCGGTGGGCTGCACCTGATCCTGCACCTGGCCCGAGCCGGTTGGGTGCGCTGGCGCGACGAGGTGCCGAAGCTGCCGCCCAAGCCGAGCAACAAGTCCCCGCTGGCCGCCCGCGTCGTACTCGACGACGACTCGGGGCTCGACATCACCGAGGCCGGCACCAAGAAGTCGCTGGCGGTGTACGTCGCCCGCTCGCCCCAGGACGTCGAGGGAATCGCCCGGCTGGGGCCGGATCCGCTGGCGGACGACTTCACCGTCGACGTACTCGCGAAGATCCTCCGCGACGCCGGGCGCGCGCAGATCAAGGGCGTGTTGCGCCATCAGGGCACGATCGCCGGCATCGGCAACGCCTACAGCGACGAGATCCTGCACGCGGCCCGGATGAGTCCGTTCAAGCCATCGTCGTCCCTGGGGGACGCCGACCTCGAACTGCTGTACCGGATGATCCGCGAGACGCTCGGCGACGCGGTCAAACGCAGCGACGGGCTGGCCGCGAGCGAGCTCAAGCGCGAGAAGAAGTCGAACCTCGCAGTGCATGGTCGCAAGGGCGAGAAGTGCCCGGTCTGCGGAGACGTCGTCCGCGAAGTCTCGTTCGCCGACTCCAGTCTCCAGTACTGCGCCACCTGCCAGACCGGCGGCAAGCCGCTGGCCGACCGGCGGATGTCGAAGCTGCTCAAGTGAGGGGTAATCTCGCCGCTATGTCACAGATCCCCACGGTGACCCTGGACGGAATCCCCGATCCGCTGCCCGAGGGTCTGCACATACTCGATGTCCGCGAACCCGTCGAGTGGGTCCATGGCCACATCGAGGGAGCTCAGCACATCCCGCTGCGTGAGCTCCCCGAGCGGCTCGACGAGGTGCCGACCGAACAGACCATCGTGGTCTGCACGGTCGGTGCACGCTCCGCGCGGGCCGTCGCCTGGCTTGCACAGCAGGGGCGTCCAGCCGTCAACCTCCACGGCGGCATGATCGACTGGGCCGACGCGGGACGACCCATGGTCAGCGAGACCGGGTCGCCCCCGCAGGTGGTGTGACTCAGCCGATCAGCTGGACTCGGGAAGCGAGGGCGTGTCGAGCGTGGGCAGGTCGTCCGTGGGTATCGAGGGCAGGTCGTCCGTGGGTATCGAGGGCAGGTCGTCTGTGGGGATGTCTGTGGGGATGTCTGTCGGGATGTCTGTGGGCGCGCCAAGTTCGCCTGCGCAGGTCGTGGCGAAGTACTCGATAAAGGCCTCGATCTGGGCGAACTCGTCGTCGCCGTACTTGTCCTTGAAGGCTTGCTCGTCCTCGAGGGTCTCTTCGTTCTTGTCCAGTTCCTCGGCATTCTCGATCAGGAACTCGAAACCCTTCCGGGCATCGTCCGGGATGTCCTCCGGGGTTCCAACGTCCCTCAGCTCGTCGGCGACGTCACCAACCTTTGCGTCGGCGGCGGCGTCGGCGAACGGCTTGCAGAACTCCTCGACCGACGCGTCCTCGGGCGCGCCGCCCGCGTCGCCGCCCCCATCATCGCCACACGCGGTTGCAGTGCCGGCGACCAGCAGCAGGCTGGCGACCCAGAGTGCCTTGTTCATCTGTGAATCCCCTGTCAGGTGAATGCGTACGGAACAGACTCTGCCTCATCTTGCCCACTTTCGGGGCTGCCACACCTACATCCGGTGGTCGGCACAGGCCCAGAAGGCGGGGCTCAGGAGGCCAGCTCGGCGGCGGCCGCCTCACGGAGGGCGCTCTCGAGCTCGCGGGTGCACGTGGTCGTGGCGTACTCGGCGAAGGCCTCGACGTTGCGCGCCTCCGAATCCCCCAGGTTCGCGTCCCGGCGGACCAGGTCATCGACCGTCGCGTCTTCGTCGACCCTCTCCGCGCGTTTCAGGACGACCACGAACCCGGCCCGGCCGTCGGGCGACAGGTCCTTGGGCGTTCCGACGTCTGCCATCGCTTCGGCCCACTCGTGGACCGACTGGCCGTCGTCGAGGTTGACGAGCTCGGCGTACTGCTCGCAGAAACCCACCGGCGACGCGCGCCCGGGGCTCTGCTCGGGATCGGTGTCGGGTTCGGCACCATCGGGCTGCGAGAGCAGGTACGCCGCCCCACCGCCGAGGAGCACCAGGGCAATTGCGACCACAACCAGCTGACGCACCCTGCCGCCCGTCTTGCCGCCGGAGGTGCCATCCGGCGGGAGTGACGGCGCGCTGGGGTCGCCGGGCTCCGCACTCATGCGTTCAGCATCCCCCACCCTCCACGAGGAAGGCGGGCCGGGGCAGCGCCAGAACGTCGGGCAGCCGCGCCAGATAGTCCGCGCGCGGCACCCCGACGACGCCCAGGCTGCACAAGTGGTCGGTGCACCACTGCACGTCGAGCACCCTCGGCACGCCGTCGGACAACCGCTCGACCAGCCCGACCAGAGCGACCTTCGAGGCGTCCCGCACCCGGTGGAACATGGACTCGCCCGCAAACAGGCCGCCGATGGCCACTCCATACAGCCCGCCAGCGAGTACGCCGTCCTGCCAGGCCTCGACCGAGTGCGCCCAGCCCAGCTCGTGGAGCCGCAGGTACGCCGCGACGACGTCGGCGTTGATCCAGCCCTGCGGTCGCTGCGGATCGGCGCAACCGGCCACGACGTCAGCGAAGGCCGAGTCGACCCGGATCTCGAAGTTGCGGCAGGACCGGCGGAGCGACCGCGACACGACCAGCCCGTCGAGGGGCAGCACAGCCCGTGGGTCGGGTGACCACCAGTGCATGGCCCTCTTGCCGACCGGCATCGGGAACAACCCATGGCGATACGCGTCAAGGATGGTGCCCGGCTCCAGGTCCGCACCGACGGCAACCAGATCGTCGACTGCGCGCTTGGCGATCTCCTCGGCTGCGGGGAACAGCCACGGCGTGGCCGGGGGTTCGACAGGCACGGGCCCACGTTAACGACTCGCCTCGTAGGATCTGGGCATGAGCGTGAAGAGCAGCATCAGCAAACAGCTCGCGCCCCGGATCACCGATCTCGCTCCGGACCTGACCGACAGCTTCGTGCGCGAAGCCCTCAAGCGCGCGATCAACGGGGTCGGACCCCTTCCCGGCGCTGCCGCAGCCGCGGACAAGCAGCTCAAGGAGCAGCGCGGCAACATCGACGCCGCGGTCCACGAGGTGATCGAGAACCACGTCCGCTACGCAGGAGCCCAGGGCTTCGTCACCAACCTCGGCGGGCTGGTGACCGCCACGGTGGCCATCCCGGCCAACATCACCGGTCTGGCGCTGATCCAGTGCCGGATGGTCGCCGGGATCGCCCACGTGCGCGGTTATGACCTGGCCGACCCGCGGGTGCGCAATGCGGTGTTGATCAGCCTGCTCGGTGAGGAGTCGGTCAACAAGCTGGTCAAGAAGAAGAAGCTGCCGGCACCGCCGATGGCCCTGGCCACCGCTCCCCAGCACGACGCCCATCTCGACAAGATCATCTCGTCAGAGGTGGCCTCGGAGCTGATCACGCGGGTCGCCGGCAAGAGGTTGGCGACCGTGGTCGGGCGTCGCATCCCGGTCGTGGGCGGCCTCGTCGGCATGGGCGCCGACGGCTTCGCCACCTGGCGGATCGGACGCTACGCCGACCGCGAGCTCCTGACTCGCCCCCGCCGATAGCCCCTCATCACCCGCCACGTCACTGCTGAACGGTCCTGCCGCGCAGCCTTCGCCGTAGTCTGCGGCCGATGGGGTTGGGACGACTGGCAGCTTCCCGGGTCATCGCCTCGAGGGCGTCGAGCGACGCCCGCAGCAGCCGGCGTGGCCGCACCTTGTCAGGATCGACCCAAGGGGCGTCCGCGGCCGGCCGTCGGGGGAGCAGCTCCTCGACATCCCCGATGAGGTCGATCCCGCTGCCCTGGATCCAGTCGATCCAGAGCCTCCCCTTCTCCTCGGCCCAGTCGAAGCGGCTGGGCGGCAGGGTGACCTTCGCCGACCGCCTTCCGGCCAGGTGTTCGCGGGCGAGCAGCTTGAGGATCAGGTCGTCGTACTGGTCGTCGCGTCGCACCGTTCGGCCCATCCGCTTGTTGAGCTTGCGGATCAGCTGCGTCTCGACCGTGCCGAGCGACTTGTTGGTTTTCGTGCTGTCCACCGGCGCCCAGTCAGGCTCGATATCGAGAGCCAGACAGATCCGGCGCCACAGCAGGTCCGGGTTCCGCGTGTTGTGCCTCGGCACGGTCACCACGTGGATCTGCTCGGGTGGCAGGTTCTTGCCCCACGTGTTCAGGACACCAGGCAGGTCGAAGGCGCGCGCGAACCAGGCGTCCCCGCGTTCGGCAGCGTCGAGGAACCGGCGGAAGGTCCACCGGCGACCCTGCTTGATGCTCTCCTGCCACGCGGCCGGCAGTTGACGGCCGAGATCGCGCACGGAGTAGACCAGATGGATCTCCGAGCCGCGCAGGTCGTGCATCACTCTCGCCACCTTGTCCGGAGGCGCGGGCGCGAGGATCTCATGGCTGATCACGACGTTCCCTCGTTGCCTGCGCACCTTGCGAACCATCCGGTTCCAGGAGCCGGCGGCGTGTCCGGCGGTACCGCCCCAGTCCTCGTCGAGCAGGTCGAGCGCGGCGCGGAAATGGAAGGTGGACGGGTCCCCGAGGGTGCGGCCGGGGTAGGTGACGCCGTGCTTGGCGAGCTCGCCGGCATTGAGGCTCAGTCGATCCTGGACGTACGTCGTCCCGGTCTTCGGTGCGCCGATGTGGAGATGGACGACACGCCTCATGTCGCGAATTCTGCACCCAGCGCCGTCACGACTCGTGACGGGCTCGGCCGACCGAGCTGGCTCGCCATCCACACACTGGTCGACACCAGCTTGGCCAGGTCGACGCCGGTCTCGATCCCCATGCCGTGCAGCATCCACACCAGGTCCTCGGTCGCGAGGTTGCCGGTCGCCGACTCGGCGTAGGGGCAGCCGCCGAGTCCACCGGCGCTCGCGTCGAAGGTGGTGATGCCGACGTGCAGGGCGGCCTGGGCGTTGGCGAGCGCCTGACCGTAGGTGTCGTGGAAATGTACGGCGAGCTGGTCCGTCGCCATCCCGGCTGTGGTGAAGGCGTGGATCAACGCGGTGACGTGGTTGGCCGTGCCGACGCCGATCGTGTCGCCAAGGCTCAGCTGGCTGGCGCCGAGGTCGAACAGCCGCTTGCCGACACCGACCACCTGGTCGATCGCGACGTCGCCCTCCCAGGGGTCGCCGAAGCACATGCTCACATAGGCCCGGACGTCGAGGCCGCGGTCACGGGCCCGTCGTACGGTCGGCTCGAACATCGCGAACTGCTCGTCGAGACTGCGGTTGAGGTTGCGCTGGGCGAAGGTCTCGGTTGCGCTGCCGAAGATCGCAATGTGCTTGGCGCCCAGCTCGAGAGCCCTGTCGAGGCCGCGCTCGTTGGGCACCAGCACCGGCATGTTGGTGCCGGCGTCGCCCAGCAGCGCCATCAGCTCGGCGGCGTCGGCCAGTTGCGGCACCCATTTCGGGTGCACGAAGCTCGTCGCCTCGATGATCGGCAGCCCGGCATCGGCCAGACGGCGGATGAACTCGGCCTTGACCTCGGTCGGCACCAGCGCCTTCTCGTTCTGAAGGCCGTCCCGGGCCCCGACCTCATAGACCGTGACCTTGGGTTCGGTGGTCGAGCTTCTTTCGGTGGTCGAGCTTGTCGAGACCACTTGTGGCTGCCTCATGACGTGGTCTCGACAGGCTCGACCGACGAGTCCGGCTCGGACCGGGCTCGACGACGAAGAGGACGGCCCCCAGCGCGACCTGCTCACCGACCTCGGCTCCGACCTCAGTGACCCGTCCGGCGAACGGCGCCTTGAGCGCCAGCTCCATCTTCATCGCCTCCATCACGCCTAGCGTCTCGCCATCGGCGACCTCGGCGCCGGGGGCGACATTGACCGCGAGCACGGTGCCGGGCATCGGCGCGACCAGGCTTCCGTCGCCAGCGGCCGGACCGTGGTCGCCGAACACGTCGGGCCGGTCGAAGACGAACCTTTGACCTCGGAGGACGACCTCGACGGCGTGAGCACTGACGCGCCCGACGGCGTGATGGGCCATGCCGTCGAGCGCAAGACGCATGTCGATGTGCGAGCCGGGGACGTCGGTCCGCGACAGCTCGGTCACGCCGACCCCGTCCACGGAGTCGGAGCGAACCGTCACCACCTGGTCGAGCTCCACGTAGACAGGGGCCGGGTCGCCGCCCAGACGCCAGCCGTCGTTGTGGAACGGGCCGCGGTGGGTGTCGGGTCGCGGGGCTGCCGCCCACGCCGCGAACACGCGGGCCACGTCACGATCCGGCTGCGGGACTTCGTGGTGGTCGAGCCAGGCCGTGTCGATGGTGCAGTCACGGAACTCGTCGCTCGCCGCCAGCGCGCGCAGGAACCCCGTGTTGGTGGTCAGGCCGAGGATCGCGGTGTCGTCCAGGGCGGCGACGAGGGTACGACGGGCCGACTCGCGATCGGGCCCGTGCGCGATGACCTTGCCGAGCATCGGGTCGTAGGCCGTGCTCACGACCTGCCCGCTCTCGAGGGCCGCGTCGACCCGCACACCGGTGTGAGCCATTCGTGGCGAATGCTCGATTCGGGGCTCGAGGCGCTCGCTGTCGCTCGCACGTCGACCCCCGCTCTCGGCCCACTGCACGAACGTGGCGGTGCCGGCTTGGGGCAGGAAACCGTTGAACGAGTCCTCGGCGTAGACGCGAGCCTCGATCGCATGGCCCTGGAGGCTGACCTCGGCCTGGGTGAACGGCAGCTCCTCGCCGCCGGCGATCCGCAGCTGGAGCTCGACCAGGTCGAGGCCGACGACCAGCTCCGTCACCGGGTGCTCGACCTGGAGCCGGGTGTTCATCTCCAGGAAGTACGCCTCGCCCGTGGCCGTGTCGAGGAGGAACTCGACCGTCCCGGCGTTCTCGTAGCCGACCTCACGAGCCAACGCGACCGACGACTCTGTGATGACCTTGCGGATCTCCTCGGTGATGGTGGGCGCCGGGGCCTCCTCCAGCACCTTCTGGTGGCGGCGCTGGGTGGAGCAGTCGCGCTCGAAGAGATGGACGACGTTGCCATGGGAGTCGGCGAGGATCTGGACCTCGACGTGGCGGCCGTGCTCGACGTACTTCTCGATCAGGATCGTGTCGTCGCCGAACGCGCTCCGTGCCTCGCGTTGAGCGGAAGCCACCGCCGCGTCGTACTCCTCCGCGGACCGGACGATCCGCATGCCCTTGCCGCCGCCGCCCGCTGCCGCCTTGACCAGGATCGGGAAGGCCATCTCGGTGGTCGAGCCTGTCGAGTCGACCCCGTAGCTCGGGACCACCGGCACGCCGGCGGCGACCGCGATCTCGCGCGCCGCGTCCTTCCGGCCCATCTTGTCCATGACCACCGCGCTGGGTCCGACCAGCTTGATGCCCGCGGCTTCGACGGCAGCCGCGAACGCCGAGCGCTCGGAGAGGAAGCCGTAGCCGGGATGGATGGCGTCCGCACCGGCCTGCTTCGCGGCGGCGACGACGGCCTCGATGTCGAGGTACGACGAGACGGGTACGGCGAGGTCGGCGGCGCGGACGTGGGGTGCGGAGCGATCCAGGTCGGTGTGGATCGCCACCGTGCGCAACCCGAGCTTGCGGGCCGAGCGCAGCACCCGAAGCGCGATCTCGCCCCGGTTCGCAATCGAGCAATGTGTTCATGATCATCACATCCGGAAGATGCCGTAGTTGGGTGCGGGGGTGGGCACGTTGGCCGCGACCGCCAGGCCCATGCCGAGGACGCGGCGGGTGTCGGCCGGGTCGATGACACCGTCGTCCCACAGCCGCGCCGTGGAGTAGTACGGCGAGCCCTGAAGCTCGTACTGGTCCCGGATCGGGGCCTTGAACGCCTCCTCGTCCTCCGCGCTCCAATCGCCTCCCTTGGCCTCGATTCCGTCGCGACGAACGGTCGCCAGAACGGACGCGGCCTGCTCCCCACCCATCACCGAGATCCGGGCGTTGGGCCACATCCACAGGAAGCGCGGCTCGTAGGCGCGCCCGCACATGCCGTAGTTGCCGGCCCCGAAGCTGCCACCGATCACGACCGTGAACTTGGGGACCACGCTGCACGCCACCGCCGTGACCAGCTTGGCGCCGTCGCGCGCGATGCCACGGTTCTCGTACTCACGGCCGACCATGAAGCCGGTGATGTTCTGCAGGAACACCAAGGGGATCTTGCGCTGGTTGCACAGCTCGATGAAGTGGGCCCCCTTGAGGGCCGACTCGGAGAACAGGATCCCGTTGTTGGCGACGATCCCGACCGGGTGCCCCCAGATCTTCGCGAACCCGGTGACGAGAGTCTCGCCGTACAACCGCTTGAACTCGTGGAACCGGCTGCCGTCGACCACCCGCCGGATCACCTCGCGCACGTCGTACGGCGTCCTGGTGTCCAGCGGCACCACGTCGTAGAGCGTCTCGGCAGCGTCGTGCGGCTCCTCGATCTCCTCGGTGTCGTGGTTTCGAGACAGGCGCTGCGCGCCTTCCTCAACCACCGGGTGAGACCTGCGCTGCGCGCCTTCCTCAACCACCGGGCCGGGCAGGGTGTCGACGATCGATCGGAGGATCGCAAGCGCATGGGCGTCGTCCTCGGCGAGATGGTCGACGACGCCGGACGTACGGGCGTGCACGTCGCCGCCGCCGAGATCCTCCGCGGTGACGACCTCGCCGGTGGCAGCCTTCACGAGCGGCGGACCACCGAGGAAGATCGTGCCCTGGTCCTTGACGATGACGGTCTCGTCGGACATCGCGGGCACATAGGCGCCTCCGGCGGTGCAGGAACCCATCACCGCGGCGAGCTGCGGGATGCCCTCGCCGGACAGGTTTGCCTGGTTGAAGAAGATCCGTCCGAAGTGCTCCTTGTCCGGGAACACCTCGTCCTGCATCGGCAGGAACGCACCTCCGGAGTCGACGAGGTAGATGCACGGCAGCCGGTTCTGACGGGCGATCTCCTGGGCGCGCAGGTGCTTCTTGACCGTGGTCGGGTAGTAGGTGCCGCCCTTGACCGTGGCGTCGTTGGCCACGATCACGCATGGTCGGCCCGCGATGATGCCGATGCCGGTGACGACACCGGCGCTCGGAACGGCGTCGTCGTACATCCCGGTCGCGGCGAGGGCGCTGAGCTCCAGGAACGGGCTGCCCGGGTCGATCAGCCGGTCGATCCGGTCGCGAACGAGAAGCTTGCCACGGTCGGTGTGCTTCGTGCGCGCCGCTTCGCTGCCCCCCTGGCGGACGACGGCCAGCCGCTCGCGCAGCTCGTCGACCAGCGGTTTGAGGCCGGTGTCCACATCGCCTCCCGTTGGGACGTCTTGGTGCGCCAGGCGGCGCGTTCCCGAGGTTACTCAGGTTAGTGATCGTTAACCAGGAGGTTAACGGTCACCAATCACGAACGTCCAGTCCGCGCCTTGGCCGCGGGTCTGGGAACGCGAGGACCCCTGGGTCGAGGTCTGAGGTCTGAGAACGGCAGGACAGCGCGTTAACAACCGCTAACCTATTTGCCATGAGTCGGCGTGACCAGATCCTCGCCACGGCGGCCGAGCTGTTCGCAACGCGAGGTTTCCACGGGGTCTCGGTCGCCGACCTGGGCGCGGCCTGCGGGATCAGCGGACCCGCGCTGTACAAGCACTTCGAGTCCAAGGACGCGATGCTTGCCGAGATGCTGGTCTCGATCTCCGAGGAGCTGCTGCGGGTCGGGCGGCAGCGGCTGGCCGACGGCGGCGGCCTCGACGGGCTGGTCGACTGGCACGTTTCCTTCGCGTTGGCGAACAAGCACCTCATCGTTGTCCAGGACCGGGACTGGCCCTCGCTGCCGGAGGATGCACGAGAACGGGTGCGCGCGCTGCAGCGCGAGTACGTCGACCTCTGGGCCGGCGAGCTGCGCGGCGTACACAAGACCCTGTCGGCAAAGCAGGCCAAGGCCCGCGTCCACGCGACGTTCGGCCTGCTCAACTCGACTCCCCACAGCGCGTTTCTGCCGGAGGTCGAGATGCGCGAGGTGCTTCGGGACATGGCGCTGGCAGCCCTAGGGGCCGCATAGCCCGCTTGCATAGTCCAAAAGGGCGCTACTGATCCGCCCGGCACCGTGGTTCGCTTTCCGTGCTGAGACTTCAGCGTCCGGCGGGGGCCGGCGATCCCTTGGGGGGACCACAAATGCTGCGCATCACCAAACTCGCGGGCCTCGGCGCGGGAATCTTCGGGGCGCTCATCCTTGCCGTGGCCGGAGCCAACGCGTCGGGCATCGGCCACTCCACGGTCGCCAGCACCACGCCGGCGACCTTCACCCCGCACCTCGTCGATGACGGCGCGTTCCGCCCGTACGCACTGACGATCAACCAGGCCGGTGGCGACATCATCGTCGGCGGCCGGTTCAACCAGGTCGAGAGCAGCAACCGCCAGACGCAGTACAACCGCAACAACGTGTTCGCGTTCAACGCCACGACCGGGGTGGTCAGCCCCTTCGCGCCGACCTTCAACGACCAGGTCTGGACCGTCCTCGGCAACGGCGACGCGGTCTACATCGGCGGCGAGTTCACGCACCGTCAACGGAACGGCTCGCCCCTACCTCGCCAAGCTCAGCCTGTCGACCGGGCAGCTCGACCCGGCATTCGCACCCAAGCTGCCCGGTGGCCGGGTCACCGACCTCCAGCTCTCCAACGGCCGGCTGTTCGTCTCCGGCGCCTTCAAGAAGAAGCTGGTCGCGCTCGACCCGAACACCGGCCAGGACACGACGTACCTCACCATTCCCATCACGGACGCGCTGCAGTACACAACCCGGCCCGAGGTCTTCCGTTTCGACATCAGCCCCGACGGCCAGCACCTGGTCGGGGTCGGCAACTTCCGCTCCGTCGGCGGCTTCCGGCACTACCGCACCTTCATGCTCGACCTCGGCCCGACGACGGCGACCGTTTCGCCGTGGTACTACCAGCCGCTCGAGCGCGACTGCCACGCCGCCGCGGTCTCGCCGGTCTACCAGTACTACGTCAAGGACGTGGACTTCTCGCCGAACAGCCAGTACTTCAACATCGCGTCGACCGGTGGCCACCGCATCAACGGCGAGGGTCCTGGCCAGGTGCTGTGCGACTCGGTGGCCAGGTTCAGCATCGCCAACCTGACTCCGACCGTGCCGTACTGGGTGAACTACACCGGCGGCGACACCCTGCACTCGGTGATCGACACCGGTGCCGCGGTCTACGTGCAGGGCCACAGCCGCTGGCTGGACAACCCCTACGGCCGCGACTACGCCGGCCCCGGCGCGGTCGAGCGGCCCGGAGGCGGTGCGATCAACCCGGTGACCGGCAAGGCGCTGAACTGGGTCCCACCCATGCCGCAGCAGAAGGGCGGCTACCAGATGTACGCCAACACCCAGGGCGTCTGGTTCGCCACCGACGGCAAGTACTTCGGGGGCAAGTACAAGCTCGGCCTTCGGATGGCGCCGGTCACGCCCTGACCGCCGTCAGCCCGACGCGACCGAGTCGGGCGCATCGGCATGAGTGGCCCGTTGGAAGGCCCGACCGAGGAGGCTGACGGCCGCGTAGGCGACGACGACGCAAGCGGCTCCCGCCACGACGTCGAGCACGAAGTGGTTGCCGGTCCCGAGCACGACAACCATCAGAACCGTGGGATAGGCAACGGCGAGGCCGCGCCACACCCGCGACCGGAGGCTCCACATCTGGATCGCGCACCAAAGCGCCCAGCCGAAGTGCATCGAGGGCATGGCGGCGTACTGGTTGGTGGCGTCGCCGACGCCGGTGGGCGCCGAGGCCGCGCTTCCCCACCACCCGTAGGTGTCGAACTGCCGCATCACATCCACGATCCCGAGCTCCGGGATCAGCCGGGGCGGCGCAACCGGATAGAGGGCATAGACGACGAGGGCGATCGCCGAGGCCAGCACCAGGGTCCAGTACCCGCGCCAGTAGTACCAGCCCCCGATCCGCCTCGACAGGAGGAGGATCCCGGGGGTCGCGGCGTAGTGCATGAGGGCGTAGAAGTAGCAGGCGGGCACGGCTACCCAGGTGACCTGGGCCATCCACTCGTTGAGGGGCAGTTCGAGGTGTGCGAACAGCCACCTCTCTGCGTTGAGGATGTCGTCGGCGTGCGCGAACGCCGCGATTGCATCCTTGCCCGAGGAACCGCGGATGACGTTGTAGGCAGCGAACAGGACGACCAGGGCCACCAGCTCGATGACCCAGCTGCGCTGGAAAGCCTGGACGACTCGCTCGGAAAGGCGGGTCCCGAGTCGCTTCGCCTCTCCGCCCCGTTCCTGGTCTTCCTTGGACATACACGTCATGGCGTCTCCCCCCACTCCACTTTAGGGGTGCTGTCGAACTCTTTTAGGAGCCGCCGGGCCCGGACGGTCGCGTCGTACGCAATCTCGACGTCGAGGGGTTCGGGCCGCTCGCGGCCGTGCAGCTCGGCAAGCAGCCGCTCGCGGGTGAGCCCACGAAGGTGTAGGAGGGTGCAGGGGTCGTCGTCGATCAGCCACGTGCACTGGTAGAGCACGGCAAGCGCGTGCACGCACGGCGGGGTCCACGCGTCGCAGGCGCAGGCCGACTCGAACTCACCCCCGTAGGGCAGCAGCTCGACACCGGAGTCCTCGGCCTCCTCCACCACGTCGATGGGAAGTCCGCCGGCCAGCAACGCCGCGATCCGTCCGGCCCGGGCCGCGATGACCTCGACGAACGCCCGATGCTGGTCGCTGTCGAGCACGGGGAGCTCGACGCGCGGCGACCAGAGCTGGTCCCGGTCCTCGACGGCGGCGAAGAACGAACCGGCCTCGACCGTGAGACCGCCGACGACCCCGGCTCTGGCGAAGGCCCGTGCCTGGCGCAGGTCGCGTTCGCCGTACGCCGACTCCTCGACCGCCCGCACCCAGGCCTTGCCCCACCAGGTGTTGGCGCGGGCGGACCTGGTCCGGGCGGCGATCCTGGGATAGGTGATCGCCACTACTCGGTCCGCCTCAACGTCACCAGGTCGCGGAGCTCCGCGTCGCCGAGCTCCGTCAACGCCTGCTCGCCACTGGCAAGCACGGAGTCGGCCAGGGCGCGCTTGCGGGCGAGGAGTTCGGCGATCCGCTCCTCGATCGTGCCCTCGGTGACCAGGCGATGCACCTGGACCGGGCGGGTCTGGCCGATCCGGTAGGCCCGGTCGGTGGCCTGCTCCTCGACGGCGGGGTTCCACCACCGGTCGAAGTGGATGACGTGGTCGGCGGCGGTCAGGTTGAGCCCGGTGCCGCCGGCCTTCAGGGAGAGCAGGAAGACCGGTGTCGCGCCCTCCTGGAAGCGCGCCACCATCCGCTCACGGGCAGCGACCGGCGTCCCGCCGTGCAGGAACTGATGGGGTACGCCGCTTCGCGCGAGATGCGCCTCGAGCAGCCGCGCCATCGCGACGTATTGGGTGAAGATCAGGACCGCGCCGGATTCGGCCAGCACTGTGCCGAGGAGCTCGTCGAGCAGGTCGAACTTCTCCGACCGGTTGCTCAGGCGCGGGTTGACCTGCTTGAGGTAGTGGGCGGGGTGGTTGCAGATCTGTTTGAGCCCGGTGAGGAGCTTGAGCACGAGACCACGGCGAGTCTCGGGGTCCGACCGCTCGATCCGGTCCATCGAGTCGCGGACCAGCGCCTCGTAGAGGACCACCTGCTCGCGGGTCAGGCCGATCCGGTGGTCGGTCTCGGTCTTGGCGGGCAGCTCGGGAGCGATGCCGGGATCAGACTTGCGTCGGCGCAGGAGGAACGGCCCGATCAGGTCGGCGAACTGGCGCGCCTTCGCGGGGTCGACTCCTGACTCGATCGGAGCGGCCCACACTTTTCGGAACGCGTTGCGGCTGCCGAGCAGGCCCGGTGTCGCCCAGTCGAGGATCGCCCACAGCTCGGTGAGGTTGTTCTCCACCGGCGTGCCGGTCAGGGCCACCCGTGCGGAGGACGGGATCGCGCGCAGCGACTTCGCCGTCGCGGACTGCGGGTTCTTGACGTGTTGGGCCTCGTCGGCGACGACGAGGTCCCAGGGCACGGTCGCCAAAGCCGCGTGCGCGAGCCGCATCGTGCCGTAGGTCGTGAGCACGAACCCGCCGCCGGTCGACCCGGTCGCGACCAGGTCGGACAGGTCGCGCTGGCCGGAGTGGAAGCGGCGTACCGGAACCCCGGGCGCGAAGCGCCGGATCTCGGTCTCCCAGTTGCCGAGCAGGGACGCCGGGCAGACCACCAGCGTCGGCCCGACGCCGGTCGAGCTTGCGCCTCCGGTGGTCGAGCTTGTCGAGACCCGATGCAGGTGCAATGAGATCAGGGTGATCGTCTTGCCCAGGCCCATGTCGTCGGCGAGACAGGCGCCGAGGCCGAGTGAGGTGAGCTGCGCCAGCCAGGTCAGCCCATGCCGCTGGTAGTCGCGCAGCTGTCCGCGCAGGCCCGCTGGTGTAGGAATCGGGTCGCGGGTCGCCGCGCTGACCAGGTCGGCCCGCACCCGCTCGAGGGTGGCCCCCACGACGACCGGCACGTCCTGCTCCTCGACCGTCACGACACCGGTGAGAGTGGCGGCCAGCGCCTGCACGGGCTTGACCTCGCGGACCAGGCGCCGGCGCGCGCGACGCGCCATCCGGGGGTCGACGACGACCCAGTTGTCGCGGAGCTTGATGATCGGCGTGGCGGCGGTGGCCAGCCGGTCCATCTCCTCGGAGGTGAGAGTCTCTCCGTGCAGGGCGAGCTCCCACTTGAAGGAGAACATCGCATCGGGTCCGAACAACCCGGTCATCAACGGGTTGTCGTCCTTGCGGGGCGCCAGGACGGCGCGGGCGGTGAGCTCGCGACCGAGACTGCGCGGCCAGAGGACTGGTACGCCGCGAGACTCCAACGCCGCGACCCCGTCCTCCAGCAGGCTGGCGAGCTCGGCACCATCGAGCGTGATCGCATCGGGGACCCGGACCTCGAGCAGGCGCTCCAGCACCGGCCAGGCGTCGGCCGCGGCCTGCAGCGCGATCGTGGCGTGGGTCCGCGCCCTGTCTCCGAAGCCGTGGCTCGCGTCCGGTCCGGACTCGGTCCACAGCAGGGCCGCATCGGCGACATGCGCCGCGTTTCGTTCGTCGTGAACCTGGAGGACCAGCCTGCAGGACCCGTCGATCAGCTCCTGCTCGTCGGCCTCGATCCGGAGCGACAACGTGACCAGGTGTGGCCGGTCATCTGGCACCGGGGTCCGGCGCTGCTCGACCAACCGTCGCAGGCGCTCCGCAAAGCTCTCCTTGGTGGTGGGCGCGGCCGTCGCTGACCAGTTGTGCCCCGCCCCTGGGGGCGCTTCGCGGCAGCGCGTCGACGACCGCGTCGATCATGCCCCGGATGATGCCCTCAGCCGTCGCCGGGTCGACGTCGTCATAGGCGCGCGCGGCGGCAAGCCGGCCGACGCGGTCGTCCTCGGCCGCGTCCAGCGTCGCCACCCAGGACTCCGGCCCAGGGTGCATGCGCCCAGCCGCCACGAGTCGAAGGCCGAGCAGCGCGGCCCCGGACAGCAGCGACACCGACGGATGGGTGGAGTCATCGGCATGGGCCCGTGACAGCACCGGGAGCGCGCCGCGGATCGGCAGGCTGACCACCCGTCGTTCGTCGCTGAACTCGATCGAGCTCTCCCGCGGAGGCTCGCCGAGACGGAACCTCGCGACTCCGGTCACAGGGACGAAGCTCAAGCCCGACCTCCAAACGATGAGGACAAGAGACGCTAACGCGCTGCACCGACATTTCGTTCCCGATCCGGCGCGCGCAAATCGCCCCAATTGGACGAAACCGCCACCAACGGCCCACCCGGTGACTACTGTCGGCAGCCCCCCATCCGGACGATCCCCCTAGTCGGAGTCCCATCGTGTCCGTCTCCAGTTTGCGCACCTCGGCCAAGGGCGCGCCAAGACTCGCGCCGCCCGTCGTACTCCCGGCCGCCTCGCGCCACTTCGCGCAGCGCTTCAGCGGCGGCATCACGCCGGCCCTGACCACCACGATCACGAACGCGGGCGGTGGCCGGGCCTGGTTCATGGACCAGCTCTTCCCGGCGCAGGTCGCGGACCCCGGAGGGCTGAGAGTCGACGGCTGGTTCCCGTCCTTGGCGCGCACGCCACGCGAGATCTTCCAACGCCAGCTCGACGAGACCCAGGGCGCCTGGGAGGTGATGTACGACCTCAGCCGGTGGACGATGGCCAGGCGGATGTTCAGCAGCCGCCAGCTCAACGAGGTGATGGTCGACTTCTGGTCGAACCTCCTGCACGTGCCCCTGATGGACGACGATGCGATGTTCTACCGGGTGTCGTACGACCGCATGATCCGCACCTACGCGCTGTCCCGCTTCGACCTGCTGCTCCAGCACTCGACCGTGCACCCTGCGATGGGCCTGTTCCTCGACAACGCGGTCTCCACGAAGGATGCACCCAACGAGAACCTGGGCCGGGAGCTGCTCGAGCTGCACACCGTCGGCATCGACGCCGGCTACACCGAGCTCGACGTGCTGCGGTCCGCCAAGATGCTGACCGGCTACCGCGTCGACCTGTGGTGGCCCTCGTTCCGGCAGTTCTACGACCCCACCGTCCACCACACCGGCTTCCTGAGAATCATGGGCCACAGCTCTGCCAATGCGTCCGCCGACGGTCGGGTGGCCACCCAGGCCTATCTGAAGTACCTTGCCCACCACCCGGCAACCGCGAACCGGCTGGCCAGGCGGTTGTGCGTGAAGTTCGTCAGCGACCAGCCGTCGGTTGGTCTGGTGACCGCGGTCGCCAGCGCCTACCTCAACAACGACACGGCCATCCGCCCCACACTGCTGGCGATGGTCGACCACCCGGAGTTCGCCGCGTCGGTCGGCGACAAGGTCCGCAGCCCGGCCGAGGACTACGTCGCGACGATTCGGTCCTTGGGGATCCAGATGACCCAACCGGTCAGTGACGCGTCGTTCGGGAACGCGATGTACTGGCAGTACCACGACATGGGGCAGGCGCCCTATGAGTGGCCCGCACCCAACGGCTTCCCCGAGGACAACCAGTCGTGGACCTCGGCGGGCCGGATCCTGACGAGCTTCGCGAACCACCGAAACCTCGCGGCCGGCTGGTGGCCGACCGAGCAGGCGACGTACCGGCCGACCGCCGCCTGGCTGCCGCCGCTGCCCGCCACCGTCGACGTGGTGATCGACCACATCGGCCGCCAGATCCTCGGACAGCCGCCGGGGCCTCTTGTGAAACAGGGAGTCGCCAAGGTGATCGGCCGCACGCTCACCCACCAGCTGACCGCGGACGAGGCGGACGAGTACTGGACCGTGATCGCAATCGTCTCGTCCCTGCTCGACTCACCTACTCATCTGCACCGGTGAGGAGCCCGAAATGACGAATCACATGACGAACCAGACGACCAACACCGCGAACTGCGGTTGCACCGACTTCACGGTGAGCCGCCGACGTTTCCTCGCTGCGGCCGCTGCCGGCGCCGCTGGCGGTGTGGCAGCCAGCATCTTCGGCGACGCGTTCCGCGAGGTGGCGTACGGCGCGGTCCCCGGCGGCAACGTGCTCGTCGTACTCAGCCTCCGCGGCGGCGCAGACGGACTCTCGATGGTGGTGCCGCGCGGCCCGGACCACGCACTGCTGGCTGGCTACCGGCCCGGGATCGTCGTACCCAAGGCCTCGCTGATCGGCGGCGACGCCCGGTTCGGCCTGCACCCGGCGTTCGCACCGCTGCTTCCGATGTGGCAGGCCGGAACCTTCGGCGCCGTCCACGCGATCGGCCTGCCGACGCCCAACCGCAGCCACTTCGACGCGATGGAGATGGTCGAGGACGCCGATGCCGGTTCGTCCCTGCGGCGCGGGTGGATCAACCGGATGGTCGGCCTGGACTCCCTGGCGCTTCCCGAGACGGCAGTCCAGCTGGGCTCGTCCTTGCTTCCGACCTCACTGGTGGGTTCCGCGCCCGCGCTGGGCGTCTATCAGGTCTCCGACCTGCAGATCGCGGATCTCGGCACCGGCGGGGTCAAGCGCAAGGAGTCCCTCCGCGGAATCTGGAGCGGTGACCACACGGGACTCGGCAACATGGTCCGCAGCACCCTCGCGGCCACCACGCGGCTGGGGCCGCTGGCCGCGACCGAGATCCCGATGACGGGCTATCCCGACGGTCAGCTCAAGGCTGTGCTGGCCAACACCGCGGCGCTGATCAAGGCCGACGTCGGCACCAAGGTCGTGACGATCGACTACGGCGACTGGGACATGCACAGTGGCCTTGGTGGCAACGACCCTGCCGTGGGCTGGCTGCGCGACCAGGTCACCCACCTCGCCGGCTCCCTGAAGGCCTTCTTCGCCGACCTCGGTGCCGCTTCCTCGCGGGTGACGGTGGCGACGATGAGCGAGTTCGGACGTCGAGTCGAGCAGAACGGCGACAACGGCGTCGACCACGGCTACGGCAACGCCATGCTGTTGTTCGGGGCGGGCGTCAACGGAGGCACCGTGCACGGGCAGTGGCCCGGCCTGGCCAACCTGACCGACGGCGACGTGTCTCTGGGCCAGGACTACCGCAGCGTGCTGTGGGAGGTGCTGTCCTCGCGATTCCCCGAGGTGTCCGGCGACCGGGCCCAGATCTTCCCGAACTTCGTCCCGGAGACCATCGGCTCGATGACGTGACCATTGTCTCTGCGCCGCCGTTTGGGCTGACGGCTGGGCTGATGGCTACGCTCGAGCCATGTCCCTGCTTGCTACCCCAATCGCCCGCCTCGACGGCACCCCGACCAGCGTCGGCGAGATCACCGGCGGGCGCCCTGCCCTGCTGGTCAACGTCGCCTCCCGCTGCGGCCTGACCTCGCAGTACGGCACCCTCGAGGACATCCACGCCAAGTACGCCGATCGCGGTTTCACCGTCGTCGGTGTGCCCTGTAACCAGTTCGGCGGCCAGGAGCCCGGCACGTCGGCGGAGATCGCCGAGTTCTGTTCCGCGACCTACGGCGTCACCTTCCCCATGACCGAGAAGGTCGAGGTCAACGGCCCCGGCCGGCACCCGATCTATGACGAGCTCACCGCGACACCCAACGAGGAAGGCGCGGTCGGCGACATCGAATGGAACTTCGAGAAGTTCCTCCTCGACGGCACCGGCACCGTCGTCGCCCGCTTCACCCCTGACGTCCAGCCCGACGACAAGCGGATCATCGACTGGATCGAGCAGCTGATCCGCCAGGCGTAAGCTCTCTGACTCCCCGCGAACTGGCAGTTCTGGCCCCACGAGCTGGCAGTTCTGGCCCCACGAGACGGCAGTTCCGGCCCCACGAGACGACAGTTCCGGCCCCGCGAGACGGCAGTTCTGGCCCCACGAGACTGGCAGTTCCGGCCCCGGTCGGACCACGAGCCGTCAGTTCGCGGGGCCACAACCGTCAGTTCGCGGGGCCACAGCGCGTCAGTTCGTGGGGCCAGAACTGCCAGGTCGCGGTCAGGTCTGAGTGCCGAGGGCGAGGGGGAGTACGGCGCTGGCGCCGGCGGAGCGGATGGCTCGGGCAGCGAGAGTCATCGTCCAGCCACTGACGACCAGGTCGTCGAGCAGGAGCACCCTTCGCTGATCGAGGCTGTCGAGATCACCTTGCAGTGAGTACCGGCGCCCGACAGCGGCGACCCGGTGGGCGGAGTTGGCCGAGCCCTGGTCGGGGTCGACCGACGGGTCGACGATCGCGAACCGGCCGACCACCGGGATCTTGAGGTAGCGCGACAGCCCGTCGGCGAAGTCCCTCACCAGGGTGTTCCTTCGCGCCGACTCGACGTACACGATCCCCTCGACCTTCGGCTGCCATTCGCCGAGCACCTCGATCACTGCCTTCACCAGCGGCACCGGGACTGGCCCGTCTGGCGTGCCGGCGCGGAACAGGTCGCGCAGGTGCTGGCCGTAACCGAGGTCGGTCAGCCGCGCTACCGCCCGGCCCTCGTCCGCGCCGTCGGAGATCTTGCCCTTGAGTTCGATCCCGATATTGGCCAGGGCGGTCGGCCACATCTTCCGGGCGGCCGACTACCACACCCGGCCGCGACAGCTGCGCGGACGCCTCCGACACCGCCGCCTCCGAGACCGAGGTGGACAGCTCCAGGGCACCGCAGTTGTCACATCGCCCGCACTCGGCTGCGCCCGGATCGTCTAGCTGGTCGCGCAGGAACCACATCCGGCACTTGTCAGTGGCGATGTAGTCGAGCATCGCCTGCTGCTCGACCTCGCGCGCCTCGGCGACCCGGCGGTAGCGCTCGCCGTCGTAGGCCCACTCCTGGCCGGTCGACTCCCAGCCACCCTGAACCCGGCGAACGGCGCCATCCACGTCGAGCACCTTCAGCATCGACTCGAGGCGGGTCCGGTTGAGATCGACGTACGTCTCCATGGTGGCCGTGCTCAGCGGCTTCGCCTGGGCCTCGAGCACCGACAGCGTCTGGCGCACCTGACCCTCGGGCGGGAAGCCGAGGGAGGCGAAGTACTTCCAGATGTCGCGGTCCTCGAGCGCCGGCAGGAGTACGACGGTGGCCCGATCGGTGCCGCGACCGGCGCGCCCGACCTGCTGGTAGTAGGCGACCGGCGACTGGGGTGCTCCCATGTTGACGACGAAACCGAGGGTCGCGTCGAAGCCCATGCCGAGGGCACTGGTCGCCACCAGCGCCTTCACCCGGCCGGTGGCCAGGTCGCCCTCGAGCGCCTCGCGTTCGGTCGGGTCGGTCTGGCCGGAGTAGGCAGCCACCGTGTGTCCGCGCGACCGCAGATGGGTGGCGATCTCCTGTGTCTGCGCGACGGTCAGGCAGTAGACGATGCCGCTGCCCTCGAACTCGCCGAGGTGGTCGGCCAGCCAGGCCAGCCGCTGCTCGGCGGTCTTGAGGCGCACGACGCCCAGGTGGAGCGACTCGCGGTCGAGCTCTCCGCGCAGGACCAGGACGTTGGTGCCCAGCTGCTCGGCCACGTCGGAGGTGACCCTGTGCGTTGGCCGTCGCGGTGGTGGCGAGCACCGGGATGCCGTCGGGCAGGTCGGCCAGCATGGTCCGGATCCGTCGGTAGTCGGGTCGGAAGTCATGTCCCCAGTCGGAGATGCAGTGCGCCTCGTCGATGACCAGCAGCCCGGCCGTGGCCGCCAAGCGCGGGCAGCACCTGGTCGCGGAAGCCGGGGTTGTTGAGTCGTTCGGGGCTGACCAGGAGTACGTCGACCTCACCGGCGGCGATTGCCTGGTGGATGGGCTCCCACTGCTCGAGGTTGGTCGAGTTGATCGTGACGGCGCGGATGCCGGCCCGCTGGGCGGCCTCGATCTGGTTGCGCATCAGGGCCAGCAGCGGCGAGATGATCACCGTCGGGCCGGCTCCCTCGGCGCGGAGCAGGAGCGTCGCCACGAAGTAGACCGCCGACTTGCCCCACCCGGTGCGCTGCACGACCAGCGCCCGGCGTTTGTCGACTGCCAGAGCCTCGATCGCGGTCCACTGGTCGTCGCGCAGCACCGCATCGTCGCGGCCCACCAGTGCCCGCAGGTGGCCCTCGGCGCGGTCGCGCACGGAGTTCGTCATGCCCTCTGTCTACCAGCGGAGGGCGACAGACCAGCGGCTACCAGATCCGGACCCGCAGCTCCGGGTCGAGCCAGAGGCCGTCGGACTCGCTCGTTTCGAAGGCGCTGTGGAACTCGTCGAGGTTGCGCACGATGTTGGCGCGGAACTCCGGTGGGCTGTGCGGGTCGATGGTGAGGTACTGCTGCTCCTGCTCCTTGCGCCGCTTCGTGCGCCAGCAGTAGGCCCAGCTGAGGAACAGCCGCTGGCTCGCCTCCTGCGACACCTCCCCGCCCTGGGAGATCAGGTAGGCCTTGTGGCCGATGGTCAAGCCGCCCAGGTCGCCGATGTTCTCACCGACGGTCAGCGCTCCGTTGACATGTTCACCGGGCAGGGCTCGCGGTTCGAAGTCGTCGTACTGCTCGATCAGGGTCTTCGACTTCACCTCGAACGCCGCCTTGTCGTCGGCGGTCCACCAGTCGTTGAGGTTGCCGGCGCCGTCGTACTGCGCACCCTGGTCGTCGAAACCGTGTCCGATCTCGTGGCCGATCACGGAGCCGATGCCGCCGTAGTTCTCGGCGGGGTCCGCGTCCGGGCTGAAGAACGGCTTCTGCAGGATCCCCGCGGGGAAGCAGATCTCGTTGGTGCCGGGGTTGTAGTAGGCGTTGACGGTCTGCGGCAGCATGAACCACTCGTCGCGGTCGACCGGCGAGCCGATCTTGGACAGCTGGCGCAGGGTCTCGAAGCTCGCCGCCGCGGCCACGTTGCCCATCAGGTCGTCGGCCCGGACCTGCAGCGCCGAGTAGTCGCGGAACTTGTCGGGGTAGGCGATCTTGGGCCGGAACGTCTCCAGCTTCTCGTAGGCCCGCTGCTTGGTCTCCTCGGTCATCCAGTCCAGCTTGGAGATCGACTCCCGGTAGGCGGCGAGGAGGTTGGCGACCAGGTCGTCCATCTTCGCCTTCGCCTCCGGCGGGAAGTGCCGCTCGACGTAGATCTTGCCGACGGCCTCACCCAGGGACGCCTCGACCAGGCCCACGCCTCGCTTCCAGCGGGCCCGCAGCTCGGGGGTGCCGTTGAGGGTGCGGCCGTAGAAGTCGAAGTTGGTCTCGACGAAGTCGTCGGTGAGGTACGGCGCCGAGGACGCGCAGCACCCGGGTCAGCATCCAGGCCTTCCAGTCCTCGATCGGCACGTCAGCGAGCACGGTCGAGAGGTGGCTGAGGTACGACGGCTGACGGACGCAGGTCTCCGCGATTGTCTGCTCGGAGCCGCCGAGGTTGGTGACGAAGGCGTCCCAGTCGAAGTTGGGTGCGAGCTCGTGGAGCTCGGCCAGCGTGGTCAGGTTGTAGGTCTTCTGGACGTCGCGGGTCTCCGAGCGCTCCCAGTGGCCCTTGGCCAGCTCGGTCTCGATCTCGAGCACCCGGGTGGCCATGATGCTTCCGTTGTCGATGTCGGCCAGGGTGAGCAGCCGGTCGAGGTAGGCGACGTACTTCTCGCGGATCTCCGAGAACTTGTCGTCGCGATAGTAGGACTCGTCCGGCAGTCCGAGCCCGCCCTGGGTGATGTTGAACAGGTAGCGGTCGGAGTCCTTGCTGTCGGTGTCGACGTAGCTGCCGAACAACCCGTGGCCACCGATCCGCTCGAACTCGCCGAGGAAGGCGGCCAGGTCACGCACGTCGCGCAGGTCGTCAACAGCAGAGACCAGTGACCGGATCGGGCGGGTGCCTGCCTTCTCGATGGCGTCCTCGTCCATGAACGAGTGGTAGAGCGCGGCGATCTTGCCGGCGTCGTCATCCGGTTCGCCGGTCACCCTGTCCGCGAGCTCCTGGATGATCGCGCGGACCTGCTCCTCCGCGATGTCGGTCAGCTCCACGAACGGGCCCCAGCTGGAGCGGTCGGACGGGATTTCGGCTTCGTCGAGCCAGCGCCCGTTGACGTGGCCGAAGAGGTCGTCCTGCGGGCGGATGTCGGGGTTCATGCCCGGGCGGGCGTCATCGAGAGTGCTCACCCTTCCGACCCTAACGGGCACGGCCTACGACGACGAGTTGGTTCGGCTACTGACGCACGATCACGACGGATTTGCCGAGGGTCTTGCGAGCCTCCATGTCGGCAAGCGCCTGCCCGAAGTCCTCGAACGAGTAGGTCGCGCCGATCGGGGGGCTGATCGTGCCGTCGGCCAGCATCGGCTCGAGGTCTCGCCACTGCTCCTGCATGTAGCCCGGAGTCACCATCGCGTAGGCACCCCAGCCGACCCCGCGGACGTCGATGTTGTTGAGCAGCAGGCGGTTGACCTTGACCTCCGGGATGCCCTGCCCCGCGGCGAACCCGACCACGAGGAGCCGGCCCTGCGGCTTCAGCATCTTGAGGCTGGCTGTGAAGGCGTCTCCCCCGACCACGTCGAGCACGACGTCGACCTTGCCGGCACTGGCAAGGTCGTCGGTGCGGACGACCCGGTCGGCACCCGCGCCGACGGCCACGGCCTCCTTCTCGTCCGTGCTGACTACGGCCACGCTTTCGGCGCCGAGGCCCTTGGCGACCTGGATCGCGGCTGTCCCGACGCCCCCGGCTGCCCCGTGGATCAGCACGATCTCGCCCGGTCGGACCTGGCCGCGTTCCTTGAGCGCGAACAGCGCCGTGAGGTAGTTCATCGGCAGGGCGGCGCCCTCGTCGTACGACATGTTGTCGGGGAGCGCGAACGCGTACTGGGCTGGTACGGCGACCCGCTCTGCAGCGCCGCCGTACGGCAGGACTCCGGCAACCCGCTGGCCGGGGCTGTACCCGTCGGGGCCGCTGACGACCGTGCCGGCGAAGTCAACGCCGAGCGTGAACGGAGGCTCGGGCTTCATCTGGTACTGGCCCTTGCTCAACAGCAGGTCCGGGAAGCTGACGCCGACCCGGTGCACCTCGACGAGTACGTCGTCCGGCCCCGGTGTGGGCTCCTCGACGTCGCGGATCTCGACCGGTCTGCCGGGCTGGGTCACCTGTACTGCGCGCATGTCCCGAGACCCTAGCCTTCCCCCACGAGCTGGCGGTCGTGGCCCCACGAACCGGCAACTCCGGCCCCACGAACCGTCACCTGTGGCCCCGCGAACCGGCAATTGCGGCCCCCGCCCTGGACCACGACTGCCGACTCGCGGGGCCAGAACTGCCGACTCGCGGGGCCACAACTGCCAGCTCGCGGGGCCAGAACTGCCAGCTCGCGGGGCCACAACTGCCCGCTCGCGGGGCCACAACTGCCAGCTCGCGGATCAGCCGGGGGTGACGATGGAGTTCATCTCGAAGTGCATGGGGTCGGTGTACCGCCAGTCGCCGCCCCAGGTGAAGCCCCACCTCTGGAAGATCGAGACCACGGTTCGATCCATCTCTCCGACGGTGCCGCGCTGGTTGCCGGGCACGTTGAGGTCGAGGGCGAGGCCGAACGAGTGGTTCGACAGCGTGGTGGTGCCGGCGATGAAGCGCGCGTTGTAGCAACCCTGGTACTCGTCGGGGTGGATCTTGTCAGCGAGGCCCACGTCGACGATCTCCTGGAGGGCCGCCCGCAGCTGCGGGAACAGCAGCTTGTTGCAGGTCACTCTGCCGAGGATCGGGACGGTCTGGGTGGCGATGTGCGACGCCACCCACGCCGGGTCCGGGGCGATCTTTCCTCCGCTGAGCACCGTGTAGTTGAAGGTGCCGACCGCGTCGCCGACACTCCCGGTCACGAACGTGGTCTGCTGGACGCTGGTGTCGAGGCCGAAGCGGGCCACCGCGTCGAGCAGCTGCACGGAGGCGTCGTCGCCGGCAATCTTCTCGATCTCCTTGCGAAGGGACTGCGGCGACCTCTTGCCGGTCGAGATCAGGAGGGCGTTGCTGGACTTCAACCCCAGCTCCGACCCCCACTTCTCGTTGACCACGGCGTCGATCGCCCGGTAGACCTGCGGCGCGTACGCGCCGACATGCACCGAGGGCACGTCGGCACTGCTGCCCATCTTCAGGAATCCGCTGGGGTCGAGCGGGAGCTTGTCGCGCAACCCCCGAAGTACCGCGATCTCCCCGCCGGCAACTCGATCCCAGACCTCGTCGGTGTTGGCGCTCTTGGAGTGCGTGAAGTGGCGGTAGCTGCCGGGGTCGACGGCAGCCACGGTGAGTGCCCGGTTCTCGATGACCACCTCGGCCATCGACAGCGAGTCGACCTGCTGGACTCCGCGCAGGCGCCTGATCTCGGCAACCGTGGACGGGCTCATCGAGTCCTTGCCGTAGACGAGCATGTCCGCCGCGTACAGCCTTCCGTTGAACCGACCGGGTGCCTCGACGGCGTGCTCGGGGTCGACCACCGTGGACGGGTCCGCGGAGGGACTCGACGACATGCTCTCGGACGGGGTGGTCTCCGACCACGGGCCGCTCTCGGACGACGGGCTGCTCTCGGAGACTGTCGGCGAGACGGGGGGCGCGGGATCCGCACCTGACGTGGAGTCGGAGCAGGCGGAGGCCATCGCCAAGGGCAGCAGGACGATCGCCGCTGCAGCGCGGGCTCGCGCCACGGGCCCACCCATCATGCCGACCTTCTCCATCCGTACCTCCCCCGAGGCTCAAGGGTAATTCGTGGCCGGGCGCCGGGCGCATGCGCGGTCGGAATTCGGGCACGGGTGCACCATGAGCAACTCAGGCGAAGAGAGCGAAAAGAGCACCGGATCCGACTCCACCCCTGAGCGGGGCTACATCTCCGACGAACAGCTCCCCGAGGACCTGCAGCCGAAGAAGAACCCGTTGGCCCGCGACCCGGAAGACGACGTCGAGGACGACGAGGACGCTGCCGCGCCGACCAAGAAGGTCGCGGGCATGCCGGACATGGGCGAGCCGGGCCCTACCTGAGCGGGCCCAGCCAGACCAGTCAACAGACCGTCAGCCGAGCCGCCGCCTGATCTCCTCGTTGATCGCCGGCACCACTTCGTGCAGGTCGCCGATGACGGCGTACGTCGCCTTGGTGACCATCGGCGCGTCGGCGTCGGAGTTGATCGCCAGGATCGTCTTCGCCGACGAGCAGCCGGCCCAGTGCTGGATCGCGCCGCTGATTCCGCACGGGACGTAGAGGTCGGGCGAGATCCGGCTCCCCGTCTGCCCCACCTGCTCGTGGTGGGGACGCCAGCCCGAGGCTGGTGACCACCCGCGAGACGCCCAGCGAACCGTGGAGCAGCTCGGTCAGCTCCAGCAGGTCCTTGAACCCGTCCGCGCTGCCCGCTCCGCGGCCGGCCCCGACGACGACCCGGGCCGACTTCAGCGACCCCGACTGGTCCGGTTCCGGCTCCTCGGTCGACACCACCCGCGCCACGAGGTCGGCGTCGGCCACCTCCGGCGTGACCTCGACCAGGGTTGCGGCACCAGGCACGTCGGCCGGCACCGGCTCGACGGCGTGGCCGGCCACCGTGAAGAGCGCCGGCCGGTCGTCGAGCGCCATCTCCTCGAGCGCCGCGCCGCCGACGACCTGTCTGGTGACCACGAACGGCGCCAGACCAGCAAACGAGACGACGTTGGCCGCCATCGCCACGTCGGTCCGCGCCGCCACGTGAGCCAGCACCTCGTTGCCTCGGGGCGTGCCCGCAGCCAGCACCACGACGGAGTTCTTCGCCTGCTGCACCGCCTGGACGGCGGCCGCCCATGCTGCACCGGAGTACGCCGAGAAGGCGTCTCCGGTGGCATGGTGCACCTCCCGGACGCCGTACGCCGCGAGCTGGTCGACCAGTCCGTCGGGAACCGCACCGATCACGACCGCATCGATGGGAACACCACCGCCCTCGGCGGCCAGCGACCGGGCGAAGGTGATCGCCTCGCGGGACACCTCCACCGCACCTGACGCGTCGGTCTCCACCAGTACCAGGATCATCGCGAGAGCACCCCCAGCCTTTCGAGTACGTCGACGACGGCGCCCGCCGCCTCGGGGCCGGTGCCGAGGACCTGGACGTTGCTCGGCTGCGGTGGCGGAAGCGTCAGGCGCACCCGTTTGGGCCCGGCCGGCTCGGCCGCGGCCGTGCGCTTCTCGATCTCGATCTTCTTGGCCTTCATCCGTCCCGGCACGGTCGGGTAGCGCGGCTCCACGCCGCCCTCCAGGATCGTGACGACCGCCGGCAACGGGACCCGGTAGGTCTCGTGACCCTCCGGTCCGTCCGCCTCGGCGGTGACCACCCCGTCCGAGACGCTGACCGTGGCCGCCCCGTTGACCACCGGCCGGCCGAGCTCGTAGGCGAGCCGGATGCCGACCTGGAAGTCGCCACTGTCGGCGGCGTCGTTGCCGAGCAGGATCAGCTCGTGCGGCCGGCCCTCGGCCTCGTGCGCCCGGACGACCGCCGCGAGCTCGCGGGCCACGTCGGCCGGCCCGAACGTCGACGGTTCGGCCTCGACGTGCGTCGCCGCGGTGCAGCCGACGGCCAGCGCGCCGCGCAGCTGCTCGACGGCATCGGCATCACCGAGAGTCACCACCGTTGCCTGGCCGGACGTCGCCGCAGCGACCTGCACCGCGAGCTCGAGAGCGCAGTCCTCGTGGTTGCTCGTCGTGAAGCCGGCGTACCGGCCGTCGACCGCCTGGCCGTCGCCGGTGAGCACGACCTCGCCCGACGAGTCCGGCACGCGCTTGATGCACACCAGTACGTCGGTCATGCCAACCCCTTGACGCGCTCGTTCGCAGGGTCGAGCAGCGGCGTCGCGTCGTTCGCGGCCACGGTGACCGGGTAGAGCTCCTCCATGTAGGAAACCGCCAATTGGTTACCTATGGTCGCCTGGTCGGGCGGCAGGTAGGCCATCAACAGGTGCTTGCCGAGCGACGGCGCCGAGCCCGCAGTCGTGACGTAGGGGTGGTGGCCGTGCCCGTCGGTGAGGGTGCCGCCGTCACGGGTCAGGATCGGCTCGCCACCGAGCATGAACCGGCGCATCCCCGACGCCGAGGTGTGGTCGTCGACCGTCATCGTGCACAGCACCGCCTGCGGCTGCTCCTCCCGCTGCTTGACGTAGGCCTCGCGGCCGACGAAGTCCGCGGTCTTGACCTTGGGCCGCTGCATGCTCGCCTCGACGATGGTGCGTTCGGAGTCCAGCTCGAAGCCGAACGCGCGGTAGCCCTTCTCGATCCGGCCGGTGGTGCCGTAGACGCCGATGCCGGCGGGCACCGCGCCGTGCTCCTGGCCGGCCTCGTGCAGCAGGCTCCACAGCCGCGCGCCCTGCTCCATGGGCACGTACAGCTCCCAGCCCAGCTCGCCGACGTAGGAGATCCGCGAGGCGAGCACCGACAGGTTGCCGACCTCGAGATCGCGACTGGTCAGGAACGGGAACGCCTCGTGGCCGATGTCGTCGTCGGTGAGCTTGCCGAGGATGTCGCGAGCCCGCGGGCCCCAGATGCCGATCGTGGTGTACGCCGAGGTCACGTCGACCACGTGCGCCGTACCGTCGGACGGCATCAGGTCCGTGAACCACTTCTTGTCGGCCATGCCATGCAGGCCGCCGGTGACCACGCGGTAGCGGTCGTGGGCCAGCCGCATCACGGTCAGGTCGGACCTGAACCCGCCGCGGGAGTCGAGGACGGGCGTGTAGATCACCTTGCCGGGGGCGACGTCGGCCTGGGCTACGACGATCCGCTGGACCGCGTCCTTGGCGCCCCGCCCGACCACGTCGAAGATCGCGAACGCCGACAGGTCGATGATCGCGGCCCGGTCCCGCATCGCGAGGTGCTCGGCGTTGATGATCGGCGACCACCAGCGCCGGTCCCACTCGTGCTCGCGGTCGAGCACCCGGTCGCCGTACTCGCCGAGCAGCGCCTCGTTCGAGGTGTACCAGTTGGGTCGCTCCCAGCCCACCGCCTCGATGAACTTCGCGCCCTGTTCCTTCTGCTGGGCGTGCATGGGAGCGAGCCGCTTGCCGCGTTCGCTCTCCCACTGCTCGCCCGGGTGCACGATGCCGTAGGTCTTGATGAACGCCTCGGACGTGCGCGCCCGGATGTGGCTGCGGGTGCGCTGGTGCGGGTAGAACCGGGCGATGTCGCTGTGGTGCACATCGATCTCGGGAACGCCCGTGGTCATCCACTCGGCGACCGCCCGACCGACGCCTGGCCCCTCCTTGATCCAGACCGCGGCAGCCGACCACAGCCCCTTGACCTCGGGCGTCTCGCCGAGGAGCGGCGCGCCGTCGGGGGTCAGCGACAGCAGGCCGTTGATGGCGTAGCGGATCTCCGCGCCTTCGGCTCCGAGCGCGTCGGGCATCAGCTCATAGGCCTGCTCGAGCTGCGGGTCGAAGTCGTCGGAGGTGAACGGCAGCTCGGTCGGCGACAGCTTGGCCTGGTCGATCGAGGGGATCTCGTCGGGGTCGTGCAGGATCGCCCGGTGGGCGTAGGACCCGACCTCCATGTCGGCGCCGTGCTGCCGCTCGTAGCAGAAGGTGTCCATGTCGCGGACGATCGGGAAGGAGATCTCGCCCTCGCGCTCGGCGAGCTGCGGGATGGGTCCGACGCTGATCATCTGGTGTACGGCGGGCGTCAGCGGGATCGCCGCCCCGGCCATCTTCGCGATCCGGGGGCTCCAGACCCCGCACGCGATCACCACGACCTCGGCCTCGATGTCGCCACCGCTCGTGCGCACCCGCCGGATCCGGCCCTCCTCGACGTCGAGTCCGGTCACCTCGACGGTGGGTACGACGGTGAGCGCGTTCAGCTCCATGGCCCGTTCGCGCATGATCGTGCCAGCCCGCAGCGAGTCCACGACACCGACCGAGGGCGTCCAGAACGCACCCAGGATGGCGTCGGTCTCGATGAACGGCACCTTCTCCTTGACCTCTTCGGGGCTGATCAAGTAGGCCTCGATGCCCCAGGCCTTCGCCGACGACATCCGCCGGCGGAGCTCCTCCATCCGTTCCTCGGTGCGCGCGACCTCGAGGCCACCGGACTCGGTGAAGACGTCCATCTCCTTGTACTGCTTCATCGAGTCGAGGGTCAGGTCCGTGATCTCGCGCGAGTGGTCGACGGGGAAGATGAAGTTCGACGCGTGCCCGGTGGAACCGCCCGGGTTGGGCAGCGCTCCCTTGTCGATCTGCACGATGTCGCGCCAGCCCAGCTTCGCCAGATGGTGGACGAGGCTGTTGCCGACGATGCCGGCGCCGATGACGACGACCTGAGCCTTGCTGGGAACGCTGGCCATGAGATCTCCTTGTTGCGCTATGCGCAACCGTGTGCGTGATACGGAACACCCCTAGGATCGGCTCGACCCCCCGTCCCTGTCAAGGCACGGGGGGTCGCGACTTGCCGTTGGCTACGGCAGCCAGGCCTCTACCTTGTCCGGGTTGTCGTCGATCCACTTCTGGGCCGCATCGTCCGGGGTCATGCCGTCCTGGCCGATGTAGCTGGCCACGAGGTTCTGGTCCTCGTTGGTCCACTTGAAGTTCTTGATCAGGTCCACGGCGGGAGAGCCGGACTTTGCGAACTCCGCCGATATGAGCTTGTTCAGGTGGTACGGCGGGTAGTCGCACGCCACCTCGGCCGGATCGGCATCGCAGCCTTCGGTGTACGGCGGCAGCTTCACGTGAGCGATCTGGACCGGGTCCTCGACCCCCGGCGTGGACTGGCCGTCGACCTCGGCGTACCACTGGGGCGTGTAGAAGTACGCCAGCAGCGGCGTCTTGTTCTCCTGAGCGTTCTTCAGGCTCGTCAGGAGCGCCGCCTCGCTCCCGCCGACGACGACCTCGTAGTCAAGTTTGAGGTTCTTGACCAGCGCCTCGTCGTTGGTCACGTACGACGGGTCGCCGTCGAGCAGCTGGCCCTTGCCGCCGGACTCGGAGGTCTCGAACATGTCGGCGTACTTGTTGAGGTTCTTCCAGTCGGTGATGTCCGGGTACTTGTCGGCCATCCACTGGGGTACGAACCAGCCGATCAGACCCTCGTTGCCAGTGGGACCCGCGTCGACGACCGACTTCTGCTCTTCGACGTACTTCTTGATCAGGTCGTCGTGGCCCCAGTTCTCCACGATGGTGTCGATCTCGCCGGAGGCCATGCCCTGCCAGCCGACCTCCTCCTTCACCTCGGGATACTCCACCGTGCAGCCGAGCTCGCTCTCAGCGACGACCCCGATCACGTGAGCGTTGGCGATGTAGCCGGTCCACGGGTTGATGGCGATGGTCAGCTCGCCACAGTCACCCGCGGCCGTGTCCGTGTCCTCGATGCCGCCCCCGTCGCCGCACGCAGCGAGCGCGAGGCCCACAACCGCGGCGACGGCGACCAGCCGGGGTCGGCGTAGTCCTCGTCCCATGCTTGTTCCCTTCCTAGCTCCGCGTCTGTCCGCGGAGATGTCTTGTCGTTTCAACGTCACCGGCCGTACCTCGCCGCTGCGTACCGCGCAATCCGGTCGAGCATGATCCCGAGCGCGGCGATGGCGATGCCGGCCGCGAGTCCCTTGCCGAAGAGCTGGTCCTGGGAGAATCCGGAGACGACGATGTAGCCGAGGCTGCCCCCTCCGACCATGCCACCGATGACGACCATCGAGAGCACGTACAGCAGGCCCTGGTTGGTGGCGAGCACGAGGGCCTCGCGCGACATCGGAAGCTGGACTTTCGAGATCATCTGCCAGGTGGTGCTGCCGGTGGAGCGGGCCGCCTCGACGGTCGTCGGCGACACACCGCGGATGCCGTCGGCGACCAGTTTGGTGGCGATCGGGACCGCGTACGCCACGGCGGCGACGATGGCCGTGAAGCGACTAGGCGCGAACAGTGCCAGGGCCGGGACGAGGTAGACGAACGGCGGGATCACCTGGAACGCGTCCAGGAACGGCCTGATCACCATGTCGGCGCGCCGGTTGCGTCCCATCGCGACGCCGAGCACGACCGCGAGCAGCATCACCAGGACGGTGGCGATGAGCGTCATGGCCAGGGTGACCATCGTGTCGTTCCAGAGGCCGGTCCAGAAGATGACGCCCTCACAGACCAGCGTGACGACGGCTGGGCGCCAGCCGCCCAGCACGTAGGCGATGGCCAGCAGGAGCAGGGCCATCACCCACCACGGTGACTGAGACAGGAGGTCCTCGAACGGGTTGATGAACCATTCGGTGATGTTGTTCTTGAGGCCGTTCGTGAACGTGTCGACTCCACCGATGAACCACTCGGTGAAGTCGTTGATGTACTTCGTCAGCTCAGGCCCGCTGATGTACTTCAGGACCGGGGTCTCGTTGACGTCGGGGAACTCGGCGTACGGGAGGTCGTAGCGCGACAGCCAGACGAAGAACGCGACCGGAGCCAGCAGCAGCCCTTGAAGCAGCCATAGGCCAGCACGGGTGAGGCGGGGGAGACGCTGGCCCTTGCCGGCGTCCTCCGTGGCCCACCGAGGCAGACGCTCCAGGACGACGCCCGCCAGCATCACCCCCGGACCGCTCACCGAGCCTACGTCGGTGCGCCCGCTGGAGCGCTCGCTGGCAGCCGTGGTGGTGCGGTCGAGCATGATCGCCATCAAAACGATCGCGAGGCCGGCAACCGAGGCGGCACCGACGTTCAGGATCTGGAGCGCGGAGACCACGGGTCCACCCAGGCCGGGTCCGTTGACGAGCGCGGAGATGGTCGCCATCGCGAGTGCGGCCATCATCGCCTGGTTGACGCCGACGACGATGGTGCGCCTGGCCATGGGCAGCTGCACCTGTCGCAGCATCTGGCGCTGGGTGAGGCCCAACGACCGGGCGGCCTCGATGGTGGTCGGGGAGACCGACTTGATGCCGTGTTCGGTGATCCGGACCAGCGGGGGCAGCGCGTAGATGAACGTCAGCACGACTGCCGCGGCCGGGCCGATTCCGAAGAAGAGCGCCATCGGCGCGAGGTAGCAGAACGCCGGGACGGTCTGCATCAGGTCCAGGATGGGCGTCATTACCGCGGAGACGGCTTTGTTGCGGGCCATCAGGATCCCGATAGGTATCCCGATCACGATGCAGAAGACCACTGCCAGCAACGTGATGATCAGCGTGTCCATGCTGTCCTCCCACAGCCCGAAGACGCCGAACACCAGCATGGACAGCGTCACCAGGATCGTGGACCTGAGCCCGGCAACCACGTACGTCACCCAGGCCGCGAGGGCGATAACGCCTACCCACCCGAGCTCGGGAACGGGCCGGGGAAGTGCCGGGATGCTGACCAGCTCCTGCAGGAACTCGACGAACGAGTTGAGGAAGTCGCCGATGCTGCCCAGGACGCCGCCGAAGAACCAGTTGTCCTGCCCTTCGAGCTGCACCCAGTCGCGGGCCTCGTTGAGGTTCTTGTGGAGCGAGGTCGTGTCCTGGAGCCCAAGGGCCTTGGTGTTCTTGCCCTGCAGGACGGCGTACAGGACCAGCCAGATGCCCAGGATGCCCAGGAGCTTCCAGCCGGTATGACGCTTGCGCCCGAGCTCGACGTACGGCTGCTCCTCCTTGGTCGCCGGACGCTCCGTCGGCGCCGGCGGACCCGAGGGTGGGAGGGTGGCCGTGGTCATGACGCGTCTTCCTCCGCAACCACGACGCGAAGGATGTCCTCGTCGTCGACGACTCCGACCAGCTTGTCCCCGTCGGCCACTCGGCATGGGCCGTGGTGGTCGAGAACGACGCGGGCAGCGTCACGGACGATCTGGCTGGACTGGAGGATGGGGCCGTCCGTCACCTCGCCGTTGGGCTCGCGCATGACCCACTTCAGCGTCAGCACGTGCGACTTGGGCACCTCGCTGGTGAAGTCCCTGACGTAGTCGTCGGCGGGTGCGCCGACCACCTCGTCGGGCGTTCCGATCTGGACGATCTCGCCGTCCCGCATGATCAGGATTCGGTCACCGAGCTTGAGCGCCTCGGCGAGGTCGTGGGTGATGAACACCATTGTCTTGCCGACCTCTTTGTGGAGCCGGATCACCTCGTTCTGCATGTCTCGCCTGATCAGGGGGTCCAGGGCCGAGAAGGGCTCGTCGAACATCATGACGTCGGGATTCGCAGCCAGTGCCCGCGCGAGCCCGACGCGCTGCTGCATGCCACCCGAGAGCTGGTCGGGGAAGTTGTTCTCGTAACCAGAGAGGCCGACCAGGTCGACCATCTCCTGGGCCCGGTTGCGACGACCACTTCGGTTCTCGCCACGCACCTCGAGCCCGAATGCGATGTTGTCGATCACCTTGCGGTGCGGGAGCAACCCGAAGTGCTGGAAGACCATAGACACCTTGCGGCGCCGGGTGTCGAGCAGCGCCTTGTCGGACATGGCCGTGATGTCCTCGCCATAGAGCTCCACGGTGCCGGCGGTCGGCTCGATGAGCCGGGTGAGCAGCCGGACCAGCGTGGACTTGCCGGACCCGGACAGGCCCATGACGACGAACACCTCGCCGGGAGCCACGTCGAAGCCGACGTCGCGGATGCCGACGACGTGCCCGGTCTTCTCCTGCAGCTCCTTGCGGGACAGCTGGGCGTCGGAGGTGTTGATTATCTTGTCGCCCCGGGGGCCGAAGATCTTCCAGAGTCCCTCGACGTGCAGCGCCGGGGATTCGGTGCTCGTGCTGGCGGTGGGCTTTTCTATCGAGGTAGTCATGCGTTGTCCTCACGGTTGCGGCTGTCCCCGGGCGGGTACAGCGGCGTCCCGTCGCGGTAGCGGTAGTAGGGCACGTCGAGCGGCGTCAGCGGCGTGTTGCCGAGGATCAGGTCGGCCGCCTTCTCGGCCAGCATCATCACGGGAGCGTAGATGTTTCCGTTGGGCACATAGGGCATCGACGACGCGTCGACGACCCGCAGGCCGCCGACGCCGTGCACCCGCATCGACGTGGGGTCGAGCACGGAGTCGTCGTCGACACCCATCCGGGCGGTGCAGGACGGGTGCAGAGCGGTCTCGGCGTCCTCGGCGACCCAGTCGAGGATCTCCTGGTCGGTCTCGACCGACGGACCCGGGGAGAGCTCGCCGGCGTTGAACGCCGCGAACGCGGGCTGGTTGAGGATGTCCCGGGCAGCCCGGACCATCTCGATCCACTCGCGGCGGTCGTTCTCGGTCGACAGGTAGTTGAACCGCAGCGCAGGGTGCTCGTAGGGGTCGCGTGACTTCAGGGTGATGTTCCCGCGTACGTCGGAGTACATCGGGCCGATGTGGACCTGGTAGCCGTGCTCGCCGGCCGGCCGGGATCCGTCGTACCGAATGGCGATCGGCAGGAAGTGGAACATCAGGTTCGGGTAGTCGACGAGATCGTTGCTTCGGATGAAGCCGCCGGCCTCGAAGTGGTTGGACGCGCCCACTCCGCTGCGCAGGAAGAGCCACTCGGCGCCGATCCGCGGCTTGTGCCGGTGCTTGAGCCACGGGCCGATCGAGACCGGTTGCTTGCTGGCGTACTGGATATAGACCTCGAGGTGGTCCTGCAGGTTGCTGCCCACACCCGGGAGATCCGCCACGACGTCGATCCCGAGGCTCTCGAGGTCCGCCTTCGGCCCGATGCCGGCAAGCAGCAGGAGCTGTGGCGAGTTGATCGCGCCGCCGCACAGGATGACCTCCGCGGCCTTGACGCGACGGTTCCCGCGACCCGCGCGGTGGTAGTCGACACCGGTGACCCGGTCGCCCTCGACCACGAGACCGGTCACCATCGCGAGGGTCTCCACGCGGAGGTTCTTCCGTGAGTGCACCGGGTGCAGGTACGCGCGAGCGGCGCTGAGCCGACGGCCCCTGAAGATGTTGCGGTCGAAGGGGGCGAACCCTTCCTGACGGTAGCCGTTGACGTCGTCGGTCAGCGGGTGGCCGGCCTGCTGAACCGCCTCGAGGAAGGCGCCGAACAGAGGGCTCGTGGCCGGCCCACGCTCGAGTACGAGTGGTCCGCTGCCACCACGCCACTGATCAGCGCCCGCGAGGCAGGTCTCCATCCGTTTGAAGTAGGGCAGGCAGTGGGCGTAGCCCCAGTCCTCCATGCCCTTCTCGGAGGCCCAGCGCTCGAAGTCCAGTGGGTTTCCCCGCTGGAAGATCATCCCGTTGATGCTGCTCGAGCCACCGAGGATCTTGCCGCGGGCGTGGACTACCCGTCGGTTGTGCATGTACGGCTCCGGCTCGGACTCGTACTTCCAGTCGTAGAGCCGGTTGCCGATCGGGATCGGTAGCGCCGCAGGCATGTGGATGAAGGGGTCGACCTTGTAGTCCGACCGCCCCGCCTCGAGCACGAGCACGCTGGTGTCTGGGTCGGCGCTGAGCCGGTTCGCGAGCGCGCAGCCGGCCGAGCCGCCTCCCACGATCACGAAGTCGTAGCGGTCTGCGGTCATCTGCACCCTCACTTCTGCTATCCGCCGAGCCCGGTGGTTGCGGAGCCCCCGGTGGTTGAGGAATCCCCGGTGGTTGAGGAATCTCCGGTGGTTGAGGAAGGCGCGCTAGCGCCTGTCTCGAAACCCTCGAAACCACCACCCTCGAACCAGCCCTGCGGCGCGGGCCGGATGTTGTGCCAGACGTGCTTGGTCTCGCGGTACTCCTCCAGGCCGACCTGCCCGAGTTCGCGTCCGTTGCCGGACTGCTTGTAGCCGCCCCACTCGGCCTGGGGCACGTAGGGGTGGTAGTCGTTGATCCAGACGGTGCCCATCCGCAACCGGCCCGCGACCCGCTCGGCCCGCCCGGCGTTCTGCGTCCAGACGGCACCGGCCAGGCCGTAGATGCTGTCGTTGGCGATCGCCACAGCCTCGTCCTCGGTGGTGAACGTCTCGACCGTGAGCACCGGGCCGAACGACTCGTCCTGGACGACCGACATGCCACTGTGACAACCGTCGAGGACCGTCGGGAGCAGGAAGAAGCCGTCGGCCAGGGCGGGATCGTCGGGCCTGGTCCCGCCACAACGGAGTACGGCGCCCTCGGCGACCCCGCTGGCGACGTACGCCTCCACCTTCTCCAGGTGGGCCTGGGAGATCAGGGCGCCGGTCTCCGCCTTGTCGTCGAACGGGCCGCCGAGGCGGATCCGCTGCGCCCGGTCGACGATGGCGTCCACGAACTCGTCGTGGATCGACTCCTCGACGACCAGGCGCGCACCGGCGGAGCAGACCTGGCCGGAGTGCAGGAAGACCGCGGTCAGCGCCATGTCGAGCGCCGCCTCGCGATCCGCGTCCGCGAAGACGATGTTGGGGTTCTTGCCACCAAGCTCGAGAGCGACCTTCTTCACCGAGCCTGCGGCGCTGGCCATGATCCGCTTGCCCGTGGCGAGACCGCCCGTGAACGAGACCAGGTCGACGCGCGGGTCCTCCGAGAGCGGTGCCCCCGCTCCGGGCCCGGCACCGACGACGAGGTTGGCAACGCCGGCCGGCAGGCCGGCCTCCTCGAGCAGCCTCATCAGGTGGATGGCCGTGTGCGGCGTGAGCTCGCTCGGCTTGAGCACGAAGGTGTTGCCGGCCGCCAGGCAGGGGGCGACCTTCCAGGACACCTGGAGGAGTGGGTAGTTCCAGGGCGTGATCAGGCCGCAGACTCCGACAGGTTCGTGGACGATCCGGCTCACCACGTCGGGGTTGCCCGTGTCGACCATCCGGCCGGACTCCTCGGCGGCGACGTGGCCGTAGTGGCGGAAGACGCCGACCACGTCGTCGACGTCGTACTCGCTCTCGACCAGCCGCTTGCCGGTGTCGAGGGACTCTGCCTTGGCGACCAGGCTCTTGTCGCGCATCAGCAGGTCGGCCACCCGGAGCAGGAGGTCTCCGCGTTCTCGGGCCGACGTCTGGGGCCACGGTCCCCTCGTGGAACGCGCGATGCGCGGCCTCGATCGCTGCGCCGGTGTCCTCGGGCCCAGCCTCGTCAATCTCGGCGACGAGTGAGCCGTCGGCGGGACATCGGATCTCCCGTCGTCCTCCCGCGCGCGCACCTCGCCAGCCCCCGTCCACGTAGATCTCGGCCACAGCAGCTCCAATTCCTGGACGTGTGTTGCTTATGACGCACCCTATTGCTCAGCGCGCAACGGCGTGTCGCCACCGAGCATGCTGCGGCGAGCCCTCCGCGTCAAGGCACGGTCAGGTCACGATGCCCCCAGCAATGGCGCTAACGATGCCCCCAGCCGAGCCGTCGCGAAACCTCGATGGCCGCGTCCACGAGCAGTTCGACAACCTCGTCGATCCGGTCGCCCGTGAGCCTGAACGTCGGCCCGGAGACACTCATCGACGCGATGCCGTCACCGTGTGCGTTGCGGATCGGCGCGGCGACGGCGGTGAGGCCGATTTCAAGTTCATCGACCGCCACGGCGTAGCCCTGCTCGCGAACCCGCTCGACCTCCTTGCGCAGCTCGGACCTTTTGGTGATGGTCAGCGACGTGTACGCCGCCAGCGATCCCAGCACCTCCTTGAGCCGTTCGGGCTCGAGGGCACTCAGCAGGACCTTGCCGTTGCTGGTCGCGTGCAACGGGATGTGCTGGCCGACCCAGTTGTGCGACTGCAGCGCCGACGAGCCGGCCACCTGGTCGAGATAGAAGGCCGACCTGTCCGAGAGGACCGCGATGTTGACGGTCTCCCCGGTGGCCGCAGCCAGGGCCTTGCAGATCGGCCGGGCTTCCTGGACGACGTCGAGCCGGGCGGTGGTGGCGCCGGCGAGCCGGAGCAGTCCCACGCCGAGGCGGTAGCGGCCGCGGTCCTCGTTCTGCTCCACGACGCCGTGCGACTCGAGGGTGGCGACGAGGCGGAACGCCGTACTCTTGTGCACCCCGAGCTCGGTGGCGATCTCGGTGACGCCGGACTCGCCGGTACGGGCCAGGATCTCGAGGATCGTGACCGCTCGATCGACCGACTGCACCGAAGTTCCGGGTCTCCCGTCGTTGCCCATGGCGGAACGCTAGCGCAGATGCTGTTGCGTATCGCAGACTACGAACGCTGATGACGCAACACCGTGCGTCGCGTTACTACAGGCAGGGACCTCCATGAGCACCGACGACTCCACGAACGCGAGCATCCCGTCGGGGGACTTCGTGCTGACGCTGGTCTGCCCGGACCGCCCGGGCATCGTGTACGCCGTGACCGGGTTCCTGGTCCGACACGGCGGCAACATCATCGAGAGCCAGCAGTTCGGCGACCAGCTGACCAAGCGGTTCTTCATGCGTATCGACTTCGAGGTTGCGTCCAGCGAAATGACCGCGGTAGCCCTCCGCGAGGACTTCGCGGCGGTGGCCGCGGAGTTCGGCATGGTCTTCGAGCTGTGGGAGAGGAAGGCGCCGTACCGCACCCTGTTGATGGTCTCCAAGCACCTCCACTGCCTCAACGACCTGCTGTTCCGCTGGAGCACCGGTTCCCTGCAGATCGACATCCCCGCCGTCGTCTCCAACCACCGCGATGCCGAGCCACTGGTCCGGTCCTACGGACTCGACTTCGTGCATCTCCCGGTCACACCCGAGACGAAGCCCGCGGCCGAGAAGGAGCTGCTCCGGCTCGTCGAGACGCACGATGTCCACCTCGTCGTACTCGCCCGCTACATGCAGGTCCTGTCGGACGGCCTGTGTCGCGAGCTGTCCGGCCGGGCGATCAACATCCACCACTCGTTCCTGCCCAGCTTCAAGGGCGCCAAGCCCTACCACCAGGCCTTCGAGCGGGGCGTCAAGCTGGTCGGGGCCACCGCGCACTACGTGACGGCGGAGCTCGACGAGGGGCCGATCATCGAACAGAGCGTGATCCGGGTCGACCACGGTCACAGCCAGGACCAGCTCGTGGCCGCCGGGCGCGACGTCGAGGCACAGGTGCTCTCCCGCGCGGTTCGCTGGCACTCCGAGTCGCGGGTGCTGCTCAACGGCCACCGCACCGTCGTCTTCAGCTGAAGGCCAACCTGTTCAGTCGCCGAGCTCGGCCCGGCGGCGCACGACGTACTCCTCCAGTTCGAGACGTACGGCGTCGTCCAGGGGCGGCTGCTCGAACTCCTCGAGCTTCTTCTGGTAGATCACCCGGGCCCGGTCCGAGGCGTCGTTGCCTCCGTTGCGCATCCACCGCTCGTAGTTCTCCGACGACGACAGCAGCGGCCGGTAGAAGCAGGTGCGGAACCGCTCCATGGTGTGCATCGCGCCGAGGAAGTGACCACCGTGGCCGACCTCCTCGTGGGCGCCGAACGCCATCGAGTCCTCGTCGATCTCCAGGGGCGTGAACTGCGCGTGCATCATCTGCAGCAGCTCGATGTCGACGATGAACTTCTCGTAGCCGGCGACGAGCCCGCCCTCCAGCCAGCCGGCCGAGTGCATCACCCAGTTCGCGCCGGCGAGGAACGTCGGCAGCATCGTCATGAGTGCCTCGTAGCCGGCCTGCGCGTCGGGCACCTGAGAGGAGGTCATGCCGCCACCGGTGCGGAACGGAAGACCGAAGTGACGGGCGATCTGACCTGTGCACAGCAGGCCCATGCCCGACTCGGGCGTCCCGAACGTCGGTGACCCGGACTGCATGTCGATGTTTGACAGGAACGACCCGAAGATCACTGGTGCCCCGGGACGGATCAGCTGGGAGAGCGCGATGCCCGACAGCGCCTCGGTGATCTGCTGGACGAGCGCGGCCGGGATGGTCACCGGCGACATCGCGCCCATCAGGATGAACGGCGTGAGTACGACGGGCTGGCCGGCCTTGGTGTACTCGAACTGCGCCTCGAGCATCCGGTCGTCCCAGCGCAGCGGCGAGTTGCAGTTGATCAGCGAGATCGTGGCCGGCGTCTGCTCGATCGACTCGCGGGAGCCGAACAGGATCTCGGTCATGGCGATCGTGTCGCGGGCATTCACGCCCGAGACCACATTGCCCATGTAGACCTTGTCGGTCAGGGTCTGGAGCGCGTAGATCATGTCGAGGTGCCGGCTGTCGAGCGGCGTGTCGTTGGGCTCGCAGATCACCCCACCGGCGGAGTCGAGCACCGGGAAGGTCTGCGCCAGCCGGCTGAAGTTGCGGAAGTCGTCCATCGTCGCGTCGCGCCGTACCTCGCCCTCCCGGACGAACGGGGGCCCGTAGACGGCGCCGAACGCCATCGAGTCACCGCCGATGTGGATGTTGTGCTCGGGGTTGCGGGCCTGGACGTCGAACTCACGCGGTGCCTTCGCGACCTGCTCCAGCACGAAGTCGGGGTCGAGGAAGACGGTGTTGTCCTCGACCTTCTGGCCGGCCTGGCGGAACAGTTCGAGCGCCCGTTCGTCCATGAACTCCACGCCGATCTCGGTGATCAATCGGCGCCAGCCCTTGTCGAGCATGGCCATCGCGTCCTGCGAGAGCACTTCATAGCGGGGCATCCGGTTCTGGAACATCGATCCTCCTGCGCGGCGACTGATCCGGCGACTGTGTCGTGGATGGGACTTGACCCCACCTCTGTGGCATCCTAGCCTCATGAATTGGAATTAGAGTTCCATATCATGGAACTCCAGCGACAAGTGCGAAGGGCGCAGTGGAGCAGTGACCACCACAGACACCGGCAAGCCGGCCAACGGCACCCAGGCGATCGACCGCGCCGCGCTCCTGGTCGCCGCCGTCGTGCGCGCCGACGAGCCGATGTCGTTCCTCGACCTCCACGACGCGTGCGGGCTGCCGAAGTCGACGACGTCACGCCTGCTCAGCGGCCTGGAGCGCACCGAGCTGGTCGAGCGCAACGCCTCCGGCTCCTATGTCGCCGGTCCGCTCTTCTGGCTCTACGCGACCCGGCACGACCCGTGGGAGGAGCTGGTCCGCCTGGCCCAGACCCACCCTGGAGCGGCTGGGCGAGGAGACCCGCGAGACCGTGAACCTCTCGGTCACCCGCGGCGACCGCGTCGTACAGGTCGCGCAGGTGGACTCGCAGTTCATGCTCGGCACCCGCGACTGGACCGAGGTGGACGTGCCCGCGCACTGTTCTGCGCTCGGCAAGATCCTCTTCGCGTACGGCGCCCTGGACGTCCCACCTGGCCGGCTCGAACAGCTGACCCCGCACACGGTCGACCGCGACGGCCTGTTGGAGCATCTTGCGTCCGTGCAGCGCCACGGGTTCGCCACCACGGTCGACGAGCTCGAGATCGGCCTGACCGGAGTCGCCGTCCCTGTGCGCGGCGGGCGCGGAGAAGTGATCGCGGCACTGGGCGTCTCGGGCCCCAGTCCGCGTTTGGAACATCGGCTCGACGAGGTCGGCCGGCTATTGAACGACCGGGCCGAGCAGCTCTCCCGGCTGCTCCAACGGCGAACACCCGAGGAAGGCGTGGCAGAAATGACCAACGAAATACTCACTTCGTTCCGTTTCCGCCGGGGGCCCGAATGACACCCGAGGAAATCCTGCAAGGCCTGTACGACGAGACCCTCGTCGGCAACGCCCCACGAGTCCTGGAGCTGACCCATGAGGGTCTGGTCCTGCAGATGGAACCGCAGACGCTGCTGTTCGACGCGCTCATCCCCTCGCTCGAGGAGGTCGGAGCCCGGTTCGAGCGGGGCGACTTCTTCGTGCCCGAGATGCTGATCGCCGGCCGGGCGATGGCCGGGGCGATGGAGGTGCTGCGGCCGCTGCTGGCCGAGACGGGCGTGCAGACGATCGGCAAGTTCCTGATGGGCACCGTCAAGGGCGACGTCCACGACATCGGCAAGAACCTCGTCAACATCATGCTCGAGGGAGCCGGCTTCGAGGTGATCGACCTCGGCGTCCAGGTGGCCCCCGAGAAGTTCGTCGCCGCGATCGAGGAGCACGAGCCGGACATCGTCGGCTTCTCGGCCTTCCTCACCACCACGATGCCGATGTTCAAGGCCAACATGAACGCCCTCGAGAAGGCAGGCATCCGCAGCTCCGTGATCGTGATGGTGGGCGGTGCACCCGTCACCCAGGAGTACGCCGACGCGGTCGGCGCCGACGGTTACGCAGCCGACGCCTCTGCCTGCGTGAAGCGCGCGAAGGCCCTGCTCCACGAGAAGCGCGCGAAGGTACCCGCATGAGGGCCCAGCCGCTGGAGACGGTTCTCCGTTCCGCCACGCAGGAAGTCGTCATCGGGCACAACCGGCGGTTCTGCCTGATCGGCGAGCGGATCAACCCGACCGGACGCCGGATCTTCCAGGACCAGTTACGGGCAGGCGACCTGTCCGCGATCGAGCGTGACGTCAAGGCGCAGGTCGAAGGCGGGGCCGACGTACTCGACATCAACATGGGCGTCCCGCTGACCGACGAGGCCGACCTCCTGGCCCGGGCGATCACCATGGTTCAGGAGCTGACCGACAAGCCGATCTGCATCGACTCGTCTGTGGTCGAGGCGCTCGAGGCCGGACTGGCGGCGTACCAGGGACGCGCGCTGGTCAACTCGATCACCGCCGAGGACGAGCGGATGGCGGAGATCCTCCCCCTGGTCAAGAAGTACGACGCCGCGGTGATCGCGCTGCCGAACGACGCCGACGAGATCCCGATGGAGGTCGAGAAGCGGGTCGTGCTGACCCGCAGGATCATCGAGGTGGCGACCAAGGAGTACGGCATCGCGGCCGCCGACATCGTGATCGACCCGCTGGCGATGCCGATCGGCGCCGACCAGGAGATGGTCAACACGACCATGGAGACGATGCGCCGGATCCGTGACGAGTTCGGCGTCAACATGACCTGCGGCGCCTCCAACGTCTCCTTCGGCATGCCCGCACGGCACGCGATCGGCGCCGCCTTCCTGCCGATGGCGATGACGGCAGGTCTGACGAGCGCGATCATGGACACCCGCACCCCGCAGATCGTCGACGGCCGTCAAGGCCGCCGACCTGCTGCTCGGCCACGACGAGTGGGGCGGCGCCTGGATCGCCGCGCACCGGGCGCGGCAGGCTGCCGAGGCTGCGTCCCCGTGACCGAGGAGCCCGGCTTCTCGATCGCCCACGTCGGCCGCGAAGGGCTGATCGAGCCGCCCGGCGCAGGACCCGCAAGCCACGACGGCACCGGCCGGGTCGAGCTCGTCGTTCACCGTCGACACCGGACGCGACAGCCCACCGACCCAGCGCGGCGTGCGCGTGCCGCCCGGAGTGACGGTCTTCGACTCCGCCTCGTGGAACGGGATCGCCATCGACTCCACGTGCGGCGGCCACGGCACCTGCCACAAGTGCAAGGTGCGGGTCGAGGGCGGCGCCGTACCCGTCACTCGGCACGACAAACGCACGTTCTCCCCCGATGAGCTCTCGAACGGATGGCGACTCGCCTGCCTGGTCCAGGCGACGCGCGACCTCAAGGTCGCGGTCCCGCCGCTGACGACGCGTCCCAAGGCAGCGACGGTCGGCGTCGGACGCCAGGTGATCCTGCGCCCCGCCCTGCAGAAGCGGTACGTCGAGCTGGCCGAGCCGACCCTCCAGGACCAGCGCACGGACCTGGTCCGGCTGCTCGACGCCATCGACGACCTCGAGCTGACCGCCGACCTGCATGTGCTTCGGCGGCTCTCCACCGTGCTCCGGCAGGCCGACTTCAAGGTGACCGCGGTGGTCGTCGACGAAGACCTGATCGACATCGAGCCCGGCGACACCACGGCGCTGCGCTATGCGATCGCCTTCGACCTCGGCACCACGACCGTGGTCGCCACCCTGCTCGACCTCGGGACCGGGACGCCGCTGGCCGTCGCCTCGATGCTCAACAAGCAGCAGCCGTTCGGCGGCGACGTGATCACCCGGATCAGCGCCACGATGATGGACCCGCACACCCTGCCGCTGCTCCAGGAAGCAGCCGGGGCGACCATGGCCGAGCTGGCGGAGGAGGTCTGCAAGGAGGCCGGCGTCGATCCGGGAAACGTCTACGAGGTGGCGGTCGCCGGCAACGCGACGATGACCGCGCTGGCGCTGGGGATCGACCCGGAGCCGCTTGGGGTGGCCCCGTTCGTGATGTCCGCGGCCCAGCCTCCCGTCGTACTCGCCGCCGACCTCGGGCTCACCCTCCACCCGCGGGCCCGCGCCGTGCTGTTCCCCGCGCTCGGTGCGTACGTCGGTGGCGACATCGTCGCCGGCATGCTCGCGACCGGGATGGACCGGGACAAGCGGACCCGGCTGTTCATCGACGTCGGCACCAACTGCGAGATCGTGCTCAGCGACGGCGACACGATCCTCTCCACCGCTGCCCCTGCCGGGCCGGCCTTCGAGGGCGGCGCGATCCGCTGTGGCATGCGCGCCGCCGACGGTGCGATCGAGACGATCAAGCTGGAACCGGTGGTCGAGGAGGGCCGTCAAGGCCCGTCTCCAAACCCCGTCACCCTCGGAGTGATCGGCGACGTGCCCGCTCGCGGCCTGTGCGGGTCCGGGCTCGTCGACGCGGTCGCGGAGCTGGTGAAGGTCGGCCTGCTCGATGCCTCGGGGCGTTTCGTCCCGCAGGAGTCCGCGGCCGAGATCGCGCCCGCCCTCGCCGACCGCCTGACCATGATCGGGAAGGAGCGGGTGTTCGTCCTGGACCGTCCCGATCCCGATGCGGACCCGTCCGAATGCGTCTACCTCTCCCAGCGCGACGTACGCGAGCTCCAGTTCGCGAAGGCCGCGATCTCCACCGGCTGGACCCTGCTGCTCGAGCAGCTGGGGCTCGAGCACCGCGACGTGCAGCAGGTGCTGCTGGCCGGCTCGTTCGGCAGCTACCTCTCCCCCGCCTCGGCGGTCCGGATCGGACTGGTCCCGAAGCTGCCGGTCCTCCGCATCGTCTCCGCCGGCAACGTCGCCGGTGAGGGCGCCAAGATGGCCCTGCTCTCGGTTCGCGAGCGCGCCGGCGCCGCCGCCCTCCTGAAGGAGGTGGCCTATGTCGAGCTCTCCGACCGTCCCGACTTCAACGACAAGTTCGTCGAGCAGCTTGGGTTCTGAGGGGGTAGTCCGAGACGAAATGGCCCCTTCCCACGGCGTGTCGGGGGCCATATCGTCTCGGACTACCCCCTCCGACCGCACCGCACTGATCGCGTGCGGAGCCCTGGCCCAGCCGGCGGCGGAGATCGCGGCGCGCAACGGATGGCCGGTCGACGTACACCCGCTGCCGCCGTTGCTGCACAACCAGCCGCAGAAGATCGCCGGCGAGGTCCGGGCGCTGGCGGAGTCACTGGGGTCGTCGTACGGCCGGGTCGTGGTGGGGTACGCCGACTGCGGGACGTACGGCGCGCTCGACGAGGTGTGTCGCGACCTCGGCCTGGCGCGGCTGCCCGGGCTGCACTGCTACGACGTGTTCGCAGGGGCGAGCCGGCTCGAGGCGTTCTTCGACGACCAGCCGGGGACCTACCTGCTCACCGACTTCCTGGTCCGCTCGTTCGCCCGCACGGTGGAGCGCGAGCTCGGACTGGACCGCTGGCCGGAGCTCCGCGAGACCTACTTCGGCCACTACACCCGGGTGGTCTGGCTGGCCCAGCGGCCCGACCACGAGCTGCGTGCCCTGGCCGCACAGGCCGCGGACCGGATCGGGCTGCCGCTCACCGTCGTGGAAACGGGCGAGACCGGTCTCGAGTCGGCCCTCGCCGACCTGCTCACTTTCGCCGGCTGAGCTGCTCGATCAGGTCGCGGCGCCAGGCCTCGGTCTCGGCGATCTGGTTGAACGTGAACACGTGCAGCCCCTCCACGAGGGCCCCGGGCTTGCCGAGCGCAGGGGCGCACTGGGCCAGGAACCGCTCTCCGGTGAACCCGCCGGGCGCGGCGAGCCGCACGAACGTGCCCTTGTGCTTGGCCAGGAAGCGCGTGGACTCGCCGACGCCGATCTTGGTCGCCATCGCCAGCAGCTTGGTGCGCTCCACGGGGCCCGGCATGCCGAGCAGGACCGGCATGGTGACCCCGCGACCACGAAGACGGCCCAGCCAGTCGCGGATGGCGGCGGGGTCGAAGGTCAGGTTGCTGACGATGTGCGTGGCGTAGCGCCGCTTGTCCCACATCGACTGGATGGTGAGGTCGTCGCTGATCGTCGGGTGCGACTCCGGGTAGCCGGTGATGCCGACGTGCTCGAAGGGCCGGCCGAGTGCGGTCAGGTCCTCGAGCACGGCGAGCGCGTCGGGGTAGTCGCCCACCGGTTCCGCGTCGCCTCCGGGCACGAACACCCGGCTGATCCCCGCGGCCGTCAGCCGCTCGCAGATCTCGGCGAGCTCGCTGCGGCCGCTGACCATCCGGGCCGCGATGTGGGGTACGACGGGGTACCCGTGCGCGGTCAGCCGCTCGGCGAGGTCGAAGGTCGCGTCGAGTCCCTTGCTGGGCGAGGCGGTGACGGTGACGACCCGGTCCGGGGACAGGTGCTCGAGCACCTTGTCCTCGGTGCTGGCGGTCGGCAGCACCTCGAAACGGGCGTGTTCGAGCAGCCGGACCATCGTGGGACCTGCGCGAGATTTTGTTGCGCATGGTGCAATCCGTTTCGTGATGCGCAATGACCTGCCCAGCGTAGCCGCCCCGGGAACCGGGGTACAGGGGCAGATTCAGCGTGCGGACAGATCGGTCAACGTGTTCCGGATGGTCACCCAGGAGATCGCCCCGCCGACGACGAGCAGCACCGCGCAGATGATCGTCGCCGAGCGGTAGGCATCGTTGAAGGCCACCGGGTCGGCATACTCGGCGCCGCCCAGTCCGACCGCCACCGGCAGGGCGGCGACGGCCAGCAGCGATCCGGCCCGGGCCACGGCGTTGTTGATCCCGCTGGCGATTCCCGCGTGCTCGTCGGGAGCGGCCGCCAGCACCGTTGCGGTCAGCGGTGCCACCATCAGCGCCAGGCCGAGGCCGAAGACGGTGAGCCCGGGCAGGACGTCGAGCCAGTACGACGGTTCGCGCCCGACCCACAGCAGCATCAGAGTGCCGACGCCCATGACGACGGGCCCGAACGTCATCGGGATCCGAGGTCCGATCCGGGTGGCCAGGCGGCCGCCGCTCGACGCCAGGAACAGCAAGCAGAGGATGATCGGAAGGCTTGCGACGCCGGCCTCGAGGGCGCTGTAGCCGCTCACCGTCTGCAGTTGCAGAGTCAGGAAGAACGACACCGCGCCCAGGGCGGCGTACACCAGGAAGGTCATCAGGTTGGCCGCGCTGAAGGTGTGTTCGCTGAAGAGATCGAGCGGCATCATCGGGTGCGTGCTGCGGGACTCCGCGACCACGAACGCGACGGCAGCGACCACGCCGACGACGGCGGCCCAGGGCGCTGCCTGGTTTCCCCACTCGATCAGGGCGTAGGTCGTCCCGGCCAACGCGACAACCGCCAGGAGGGCGCCCGGGATGTCGAACTGTCCGACGTCCTCGGGGTTCTTGGTCTCGGGCACCCACTTCTGGGCCGCCAGAATCGTGGCCGCGGCGATCGGGATGTTGATCAGGAAGATCCAGCGCCACGTTGCGTAGTCGATGAGCACGCCACCCACGAAGGGGCCGATCGCGGCCGCGATGCCGCCGAGCCCGGACCAGGCGCCGATCGCGGCGGCCCGGTCCTTCTCACCGAAGGAGCCCTGGATCATGGCCAGGCTGCCGGGCGTGACCAAGGCTCCGCCGACGCCCTGCAGGATGCGGGCCAGGATCAGGATCAGAGGATCGGCGGCCAACCCGCACAGCAACGAGGCGGCGGCGAACCAGACCACGCCGATCACGAAGATCCGGCGCCGTCCGAACCGGTCGCCCAGGGCGCCACCCAGCAGGATCAGCGATGCCAGCGAGAGCAGGTAGCCGTTGGTGATCCACTGCAGCTGCGCCAGGCTGGCATCGAGATCCTCGCCGATCGTCTTCAGCGCGATGTTGACGACCGTGCCGTCCAGGAACGTCAGGCCGCTGCCGAGGACGGCGGCCGCGATCACGCCCCGGCCGGCAGTTGTGCCCAGGTGGATCGGGTCGTTGGCGGCCGCCTCGGTCATGATCTCGACCCTAGGGCCGCGACACCGAATCGGGCCATCGCCTTTGGCGCCCGCCCGATGCGACCATCGGGCATGGTTGAAGCGACAAAGCGTGCCCTCCTCACTGTTGTGGCCGCTGTCTGCCTCGTGGCCGCCGTCGGCCTTCCGGCCGCGAGCCAGGCGAGCAGCCCCACCGCCTACGTCACCGCGCACCGAGCGAGCATCGACTTCGGCGACAAGCAGGTGGGCGGCGAGTACTTCAAGCGCACCAGGATCACCAACGTCAGCCACCGGCCGGTGCGGCTTCTCGTGTCCGCCGGCCTCCCGGACGACTTCGGCTTCGGGCTCATGCCGGGCTCGACGTGCCCCGTCCTCGACGGCGGGGCGGTGATCCGTCCCGGGCGCAGCTGTGTGGCAGTGGTGCGGTTCGCGCCGACCGAAGGGTTCGTTGGGCTGGCACGCCGTCGGGGAGATGTTCGCGGACTCCTACGACCCCGTCACCGGCGCGCTGCTGGACCACTTCCTGATCCCCGTCACCGGCACGGCGGTCCTGCGCCCTCGTTGAGGAGGTCGCTCGGAACCACACCGACGCTCTCCGGGTGCGAGACTGTTCGAATGCAACGGATCTCACTCGAAGCCCTGGCGCGTCAGCAACTCGACCTCGCGGCCGGCGCCGGCGGCGGCCACACCGCCGACACGGTCTATGGAGGACGCGAAAAGGTCCTGCGCCAGACCGTCATCGGAATGATCAAGGGAGCCCACCTCGCCGAGCACGAGAACCCGGGTGAGGCCACCGTGCAGGTGTTGCGCGGCCGGGTCGTGCTGTCCGCGGGTGACCGCTCCTGGGAGGCGCGCACCGGAGACATGATCTTCGTGCCTGATGAGCGACACAGTCTCGAGGCCCTGGAGGACTCGGCGATCCTGCTCACGGTGGCCAAGCTGTCCTGACCCGGTTCACGACCAGCGGACCTGCGCACCCTCGGCCCACACGTCCGTGTCGCGGACCGGGCTGACCTCGTCGCTGCGGTTCCACAGGGTCAGGTAGAGCGCGACCGAGCCGTCCTCGAGCACGACGTCCGCAGGTGCGGCTCCCGGCCCGGGGTCTCGTTGGGTAGTCGCGGGGCCCGGACCGACCGAGACCAGCCAGGAACGGTCGGAGTCGGTGGGCCGGACCGCGATCGTCATGGGTTCATCGCTCCGCAGCCGAGACCCTTTCCGGGTGATGAAACCGGTGAGCAGCTCGTCGATGCCGTCGACGGCCACCTCCGTGGAGATCCAGGTCTCGGCGGCCAGTGGGCGGCGGCCCAGCGCCGCGGCCAGCGCGTCGACGGCGTGGATGGTGGTCTCGTGGCACTGTCGCCTGGCCCAGAACTGCCGCGCCGGCCCCGCGTCGGCGAGGAAGACCAGGGCGTCGAGATCCTCGGGCGCGTCCGAGATGGCCTTGGTCAGCTCGAACGCGCCGTCGCGCAGCCACTCAACGGGGTCGGCTGTCCGCAGGCCGTCGGCCTCGACGGCATCGGCGTCGACCGGCTCGCCACGGACGATCGCGGCCGCCCACCGGTGCACCATGCCTTGATGGGCGACGAGCTGGCGGACCGTCCAGTCCGGAGTCGTGGGGACGACGGTCGCCAGGCCCGCCCGGTCGACGTACCTCACGAACGCGACGAGCGCTGACCGCAGACCCTCGAGGTGCTGGGGTACGAGCATGGGCTCAGCGTGTCAGGTATGCGGCTGCGTCGCCGCTGAGTTTTTTCAGATCGTCCGGGCGTCCCGGACGGGGTACGCCGACGGCCGCCACTGCTTGGTGGTGCACACGTTCGCGTCGATCTCGGGCAGGTGTGGTCGAATGACAGCCATGGATCAAGGCTTCGGAATCGATTTTGGCGGCAGCGGCATCAAGGGCGCACCAGTCGACCTCGAGCACGGGGAGTTCGCCGCGGATCGCGTGCGGATCAAGACCCCCGAGCAGTCCACTCCGGAAGCCGTGGCCGAGGTGTTCGCTGCCCTCGTCGATCAGTTCCCGGACTCCACCGGCCCGGTCGGGGTCACCGTCCCGGGCGTCGTACGCAACGGCGTGGTGCACTCGGCGGCCAACATCGACAAGTCCTGGATCGGTACCGACGCCGACGCCCTGTTCACCGGGTCGATCGAGCGCGAGGTGCACGTGGTCAACGACGCCGACGCGGCCGGGCTGGCCGAGGTCCGCTACGGCGCGGCCCGCGGGCAGGGCGGGCTGGTCATCATGACCACGCTCGGCACCGGCATCGGTTCCGCTTTCCTGTACGACGGAGCGCTGGTGCCGAACTCCGAGCTCGGTCACCTCGAGATCGGCGGCCGGGTCGCGGAGAAATGGGCCGCAAACTCTGCGCGCGAGAACGAGGACCTGTCCTGGCAGGACTGGGCGGACCGGCTGACGACGTACTACCGCGTGCTCGAGGGCCTGTTCTCCCCAGAGCTGTTCGTCGTCGGCGGTGGAATCAGCAAGAAGTCGGCGGAGTTCCTGCCCCTGCTCGGGATCGACACCCCGATCGTGCCGGCTGCACTGCGCAACCACGCCGGCATCGTCGGCGCGGCGCTGTACGCCAGGCGGGGCTGAGCTGAGATCGGGGGGGGGCACGTCGAGAGCGACCGGCCGCTGATGGCCGCGGCGACCGCCTTCGGGACGTCGGGATGGAAGACCGACGGGATGATGAAGGACGGGTTGAGCTCCTCGTCCTTGACGGTGAGCGCGATCGCGGCGGCGGCTCGGGTGAGCATGTCGCTGGTGATCTCCGAGGCCCGGGCGTCCAGCAGCCCGCGGAACACCCCGGGGAAGGCAAGCACGTTGTTGATCTGGTTCGGGTAGTCGGAACGGCCGCTCGCGACGACGGTGGCGTACTTCGCAGCCTCGACGGGGTCGATTTCCGGGTCCGGGTTGGCCAGCGCGAACACCACCGCGTCCTTGGCCATGTCGCCGATCCACTCCGCCTTCAGCACTCCGGGACCGGAGACCCCGATGAAGACGTCTGCGCCCTGCAGTCCGTCGTGCAGGTCACCGCGCAGCTTGCGCGGGTTGGTCCGTCCTGCGAGCTCGGCCTTCGCGATCGGCAACGTGTCGTCGTCGCGGGACAGCAGGCCTTCGCGGTCCCAGACGACGACGTCCTCGGCGCCGCCGGCGAGCAGCAGGGTCACGATCGCGCTCCCCGCCGCGCCGGCACCGGCCACCACGATCCGGATCTGGGACAGGTCCTTGCGGACCACGCGGAGGGCGTTGGTCAGGGCGGCGAGCACCACGATCGCCGTACCGTGCTGGTCGTCGTGGAAGACCGGGATGTCGAGCGAGGCCCGCAGCCGGGCTTCGATCTCGAAGCAGCGGGGCGCGGCGATGTCCTCGAGGTTGATCCCGCCGAACCCGGGCGCGATCATCTCGACCGCGCGGACGATCTCGTCGACGTCCTGGCTGGCCAGGCAGATCGGCCAGGCGTCGATGTTGGCGAACCGCTTGAACAGGGCAGCCTTGCCCTCCATGACCGGCAGCGCGGCGCCCGGGCCGATGTTCCCGAGGCCGAGCACCGCGGAACCGTCGGTGACGACCGCGACGGAGTTGCCCTTGATGGTCAGCTTGCGTACGTCGTCGGGGTTCTCGTAGAGGGCCATCGAGACCCGGCCGACCCCTGGCGTGTAGGCCATCGACAGGTCGTCGCGGTTCTTCAGCGGCACCTTGGACGTGACCTCGATCTTGCCGCCGATGTGCAGCAGGAAGGTCCGGTCGGAGACCTTGTGGACCTCGACACCTTCCATCTCCTCGACGTTCTTGACCAGCTCGAGGCTGTGGTCGGAGTCGGTCGCCGAGCAGGTGACGTCGAGGACCAGCCGATCGTGCCGTGACTCGGCGACGTCGATGGCGGTGACGATCCCGCCGGCGGAGGCGATGGCGGTGGCGACCGTCCCGACCACGCTGTGGTCCGGGTCGGTGTAGAGCCGCATGGTGATCGAGTAGGACGAGGTTGTGGCGGCCATGCCCCCACCTTGGTACCCGGCCGGGCTCACCGGCAAGTCACTGCGGGGTTTCGTAGATAACGGTCTCGGTAGTGGACGGCGGTCCCCGGCTTTGGTAGTCCGAGACGAAATGGCCCTCGACACGCCGCTGCGAGGGGCCATTTCGTCTCGGACTACCGCCTCAGAACAACCGGACCGGGCGGCGGACCCGCTCGCGACGTTCGCGTTCCTGGTCGCGCTCGGACGCGGCCGCGATCTCGGCTTGATCTCCCGGGCGGCCGACGGCGATGCCGGTCATCACCTTGAAGTTGGACGGGATCCCGAAGGTCTCGGCCACGCCGTCGTGGTCGAAGCCGGCGAACGTGTGTGCCTCCAGACCGAAGGCGCGGGCCTGGATCGTGAGGTGGGCGGCTGCCTGGCCGGTGTCGTACTCCGCGTAGTCGCTGTAGGACGGTGCATCGGGCATCGGGTCCGTCGCAGTCTGGCAGAGCGTCACGAACACGAGCGAGGCCCTCGGCACCCAGCCCGAGTTTCCTCGCGACAGGTGCTGGACGAACCGCTGATGGTTCTCGTCGCCGCGCCGGCAGACGACGTAGGCCCACGGCTGGGAGTTGCCCGCGCTGGGTGCCCATCGGGCGGCCGCGATCAGGCTGGCGACCTCCTCGTCACTGACCACGTGCGCAGGATCGAAGATGGACGGACTCCAGCGGCCGGCCAGCAGTTCGTGCATCGCGTCCGCGACTTCCGTCACCGTGTCATCCTTTGTCCATGAGGGGGACCGCCATTGCCTGGCGGCGCGAGATCGCCGACCTGCTGCTCGAGTACGCCGAGGCCGGCGTGCTCGGATTCACCGAGGTCATCGCGGAGAACACCGATCCCACCCGATTCGATTCCCGGCTCGCCCAGCTGGCCCGCCAGGTGCCGGTCATCCCGCACGGCGTGACCCTCGGCCTGGCGGGCGCCGACGAGCCCTCGCCCGCCCGGCTCACGCGGCTCGCCGAGCTGGCGCTGAGGTTCGACAGCCCGGTGGTGTCCGAGCATGTCGCGTACGTCCGCGCCGCGGACACCCCCGACTCGCTGCACCCTGACGTGCTGGAGGCCGGCCACCTCCTGCCACCGCCGCGCACGGCCGAGTCGCTCGCCGTACTCGTCGAGAACGTGCGGATCGCGCAGTCCCAGCTTCCGGTCCCGCTGGCCGTCGAGAACATCGCAGCGCTGTTCGTCTGGCCGGAGGACACCTTCACCGAGGCCGACTTCCTGACCGAGCTGGTTTCCCAGACCGGCGTTCGTCTCGTGCTGGACGTCGCCAACCTGTTCTCGAGCGCCACCGCGCGCGGCACGTCGGCGGCTGCCGACCTGCGGAGGTTCCCGCTCGAGGCGGTCGAGTACGTCCACATCGCCGGCGGTGAGTTCAGGGACGGGCTCTATGTCGACACCCACGGACACGACCTCGTCGAGCCGGTCGTCGACCTGCTGACGGAGCTCGTCTCGCTCTTTCCCGGCGAGGTGCCCGGGGTGATGCTCGAACGCGACACCGACGTGACCGTCGAAGGAGTTCGCAGCGAGTACGGCCGACTGGTCGCGGCGGTCCCAACGTCGAGGGTCGTCATGAGCGGCGCCGACCGGGACGCTCTGCGGGCCCGGCAGCACGCCGTACTCGACGACCTGCTTGCCGGACGCACCCCGCCGTCCTTCGACCCGCGCGGCACCGGCCTCACTTCCCGGGTGCTGCACCGCAAGCGCAGCGCCGGCGCCCTCGCCGTCGCCCCGGAGCTGGCCGAGCTGCCCGGCTGGCCGGACCCGTTCCTGGCCTGGTCGCCGGCCAACCCGGCGGTGGGGTGCGCCCACGACGACGTCCGCGCGTTCGTGGCGTCGCTGGAACCGAAAAATGAGTGGATCCGTCTACACGAGGTGTACGACGGTCGTCGCAGGGCAGCATGGATACAGGTGGCCGGCCGGCGGATGTTCGTGATCGGTCTCGGAAACCGGGTGTGGCGCCTCTCGCGTCACTCGAACAAAGGGGGACTGAAATGACTGCTTTCGCAATTCTGCTGTCGCTAGGCCTGGGCCTGGTGATCGTCGTGGTCATCGCACTCGCTGGCCGGCGCGACCGCGTCGTCCGGACCGCGCCGGAGGTCCCGCCGCGGCGGCGACGGCCGCCTACGGAGCCACCGCAGACGGCGGTTCCCACCACGACGGATCCTCTTCCTGTAGCTCGTCCTCGTGCAGCAGCGGATCGAGCTGCGGCGGCGGAGGTTGCGGCGGCGGCAACTGACCCGGCTCAGTTCGTCGGGCTCTCCCCGAGCGTGACCGTTGCGGTGTGGCTCGCGCCGCTGCCGTCGGTCCACTCGAGGGTGACCTCGTCGCCGGGCTCGTAGGTGGCCAGGGTGTCGACCAGGACGTCGTACGACGTGATCTGGGTGTCGCCCAGAGCCGTGATGGTGTCGCCTGCAGCGAGTCCCGCGTCCGCGGCCGGCCCGCCGGATTCGACCTGCGCGACGCTCGCCGCGACCGGGTTGGCGACGCCGATGCCGAGGTAGGCCTTGGGACCGATCGTCACCGAGCCGCTCTCGTCGCCCTCCTCGATCTGGTCGACCACCGCCATGGCGTCGTCGATCGGGACGGCGTAGCTGTCCCCGACTATCGACGACATCCCACGGTAGCCATTGGTCGACGCCGCGGTGTTGATGCCGACGACCTCATTTTCGTCGTCGAGCAACGGGCCTCCGGAGTAGCCCGGCACCACCGCGGCGTCGGTCTCGATGAGTCCAGTCAGATCCTCCGAGGTGCCGAGCGGCCCACGGCCCTCGCCTGCGGTGATCGACTGGTCTTCGGCCACGATCGTGCCGGTCGCCGCGGACAGGAACCCCTGGCCTCCGGCGTTCCCGACGGCGGTGACCGCGTCGTCGGGCGAGGTGCCGTCGTCGTCGAGCTGGGCGGTCGCGAGGTCCTCGGCGCCTTCGAGCTGGAGCAGGGCAACGTCCTCGGTCTGGTCGTGCCCGACCACTTCGGCGTCATAGGTGTCCCCGGTTGTCGCCACGGTGACCCTGACCGTCGAGGAGTCCTCGACGACGTGGTAGTTCGTCAGCACCAGGCCGTCTGCGGACAGCACCACGCCGGTTCCCGCGCCCTCGCCGGTGGGGGTCAGCGTGTTCACGAGGACGACGCCTTCAGACTGCTCGTCGGTGGCGTCGGCGCCGCTCGACCGGGTCTCGGGGAAGGCCAACGAGCCATTTCCCCGGTCGGACGGCTGCTGCGGCTGGGTGGTCCCGTCGGAGGCCGATGCCGGGCTGGTGTCGTCGTTCCGGTCCAGCCAGAGCGTGCCGGGGATGGCGATCGAGGCCGCGAGCACGCCCCCGGCGACGCCACCGGCGAGCGCCGTACGCCAGCGGACGCGCCTGGGGGCGGGCGTCTCGGCGGGCGCGGCGGGCTCGGGGAGCAGGGTCGTGGTCTGCGGGCGAGTCGTTCATGGCGCCCAGTTGACGTCGCGTTCCTGCGAGGATCCCTAGCGGAACCTGTGCGTATCTTGTGGGTCATGTCTGCCCGCACCTCGGCGCCCAGCCGCTATGCCTCCCTCGTCCGCCTCCTCATGCGCTACGGCCGCTCCGACCTGGTTGCAGGCGCCGGTTTGGACGAGTTCGCAATCGAGGACGACCAGCCCGTCGGCGACACCGACAAGGCCCAGGCGTTCGCCGACGACCTGGAGGCGATGGGTCCCACCTACGTCAAGCTCGGACAGCTCCTGTCGACCAGGTTCGACCTGCTGCCCGCCGCGTACACCACCGCGCTGACCCGGCTCCAGGATGCCGTCGACCCCTTCCCGTTCGAGACCGTGCAGCGGGTCGTCGAGGAGGAGTTCGGAGTGGGGCTCAAGCACCTGTTCGCCGAGTTCGACGCCGAACCGCTGGCCGCGGCTTCCCTGGGTCAGGTGCACCGTGCGACGTTGGCCAGCGGGCGCGATGTCGTGGTCAAGGTGCAGCGACCCGAAGCCCGGCAGATCATCCGGGGCGACATGGAGATCCTCACGAAGCTGGCGGCGCTGGCCGACAAGCGGACCGACGTCGGACGCAAGTACGGCTTCGGGCAGCTGCTGCGCCAGTTCGGTCGTTCCCTCGCTGCCGAGCTCGACTACCAGCGCGAGGCACGCAACCTGCTGCGGTTCGCCGACCTGACCCAAGGCTATGAGCTGCTCCTGGTCCCCGAGCCCGTCCTCGACTACACGACCTCCCGGGTCCTGACCATGACCCACATCGAGGGTCGCAAGGTCACCGACGTGGGGCCGTTGGCCCTGCAGGAGATCGAGACCGGTCCGATCGTCGAACAGCTCTTCCGGGCCTACCTCCGGACGATCCTGGACGAGGGCTTCATCCACGCCGACCCGCATCCGGGGAACCTGCTGATCACCCCCGAGGGCCACCTCGCCATCCTCGACCTGGGCATGGTCGCGACCGTCTCGCCGCGGATGCAGGACAAGATGGTCCGGCTTCTGGTCGCGATCAGCGACGGCAACGGCGAGAAGGCGGCACTCGTGCTTGCCGAGATGGGCCACCCGCTCGAAGGGTACGACGCGGCGGCGTTCCGCGACGACGTGACGCATCTCGTCTCCGAAGCCGTCGGCGACGGTGCCGATCTCCAGGCCGGCACCGTGCTGGTCGAGCTCAGTCGCGTCTCGGGCATGCACGGCCTCCGACCTCCGGCGGAGATGTCCATGATCGGGAAGGCTCTGCTCAACCTCGACCGGGCCACGAGCCACCTCGACCCGCAGTTCGCTCCAGCGCAGGCTCTGCGCGACAACCTCAGCGAGATCCTGGTCAGCGGTCTCAAGAGCTCGCCAGCCGACCTGGCCACGGCGGCGGTCGAGGCCAAGGAGTTCGCCTCCCAGCTTCCCCGTCGAGCCAACCGGATCCTCGACACCTTGGCCGAGGGCGAGTTCCAGCTGCGGGTCGAGGCGATTGACGAGGAGCGGCTGCACACGGTCTTGCAGCGGGTGGCCAACCGGCTGACGCTCGGTCTGGTGATCGCCGCGACCATCATCGGAGCGGCCATGCTCATGCGGGTCCCGACGGACCATCATGTCTTGGGCTACCCGGCCGTCGCGATGCTGTTCTTCACGCTGGCCGTCCTGGGTGGCGTCGCACTCGCGGTCTGGATCGTGGTCACCGACCGCAAGGTGGCCAGGACTGCCCTGCAGACGTCCAGGACCGTTGAGGGCGCACGCTGACCTCGCGTGGCCCGATCACACCGCTCCCGTGCCGGGCCGCACCAGGCCATGGTCGAAGGCGAAGACCACCGCCGCGGCCCGGTCGCGCAGCTGCAGCTTCGCGAACACGTGCCCCACGTGAGTCTTGACCGTTCCCTCGCCGAGGAAGAGCGCCTCTGCGATCTCGGTGTTGCTGAGCCCGGACCCGATCAGCACGAGCACCTCGCGCTCACGCGGAGTCAGCACCGCGAGGGCCGGGTCGGGAGGTCGAGGGACCGGGCCATCGCGGTACGCCGCCAGGACCCGCGCCGTGACGGCGGGGTCCAGCCAGGCCCCACCCTCGGCGACCGTACGCACGGCGCGCTGCAGGTCCTCGACCGGCACACCCTTGAGCAGGAATCCGGCCGCCCCCGCCCGCAGCGCGCCGGCCAGGATCTCCTCGTCCTCGAACGTGGTGAGCACGAGCACCGGCGGTGCCTGGTCGGACGCCCGCAGCTGCTGGGTTGCGGTCACCCCGTCGACCCCGGGCATCCGCACGTCCATGAGTACGACGTCCGGTCGCGACTCCTCGACCGCGGCGACCACACCGGCGCCATCGGACAGCTCGGCGACGATCTCGAAGCCGAACCGTGCTCGCAGGATGCCCCGCAGCCCGGCCCGGACGAGCTCCTGGTCGTCGACCAGCATCACCCGGATCACAGTCGCCCCGCGCCGTCCGGAGCGCCGTCCGAAGCGCCGTCCGAATCACCGGGCAGCACCGCGCGCACCCGCCATCCTCTTTCGGCAGGCCCGGCGACGAGATCCCCGCCGAGGACCTCAGCCCGCTCCTTCATCGTGGACAGGCCGATCCCACCGTGATTGTTCACTCCCGCCTCACCCGTGCTGTCGACCGTCAGGACGGTGTGTGCCGGGTCGACCTCGATCCGAACCCGGGTCGCGGCCCCGGCCGCGTGCCGGGCGACATTGGTCAACGCCTCCTGCAGGATCCGGTAGACGGTGATGGCGACGGTGGCCGGAAGCCGCCCCGGTTCTCCGACGACCTCGTAGGAGATGTCGACCCCGGCCCGGCGGAAACCGTCGACCAGCGTCGGAAGCTGCTCGGCGCCGGGCAGCGGCGTCGTCGCGGACGGGTCGCCGTCCTCGCGCAGCAGCCCGACTGCGTGCCGGACCTCGCGGAGGCTCTGCATGCCCAGTCGCTCCGCCTCGACGAGGGACGCGATCGCCTCGGCCGGATCCTCCTCGACGGCCAGCCGGGCGCTGGACACGTGCAGCTGAGAGACCGTCAGTGCGTGCCCGATCACGTCATGGAGCTCGCGAGCGATCCGGTTCCGCTCCTCGACCCGCGCCCGGTCCGCCAGGCCGGCCTGCGCCTCGCGTAGCTCGTCGATGAGCTGGCCCTGGCGGCGGGCCATCAGGGCGAAGACGACGGTGAAGACGGTGCCGGCGATCCACGCCGCCCAGCCCAGATCCTCCTCCGCGAAGATCCATTCCGAGAGGATCACTGCGATCACCGCGACGGTGAAGAGGCCACCCAACAACACCCCGACGCGGAACATGCTCCACCCAGCCAGGACGCAGAACGCGAACCAGCCAACGTTCGACGAGGCACCCGAACAGAGCACAGTGACAGCGGCGCCGGCGACCAGGCAAGTCGCGAGGAGCCGCCAGCCGGTGGTGTGCAGGAACAGCGCCGCAACGGCTGCGACGGCAACCGCCCCGACCACGACCACTGTGTCCCGGTCGCTGAACGCTGCGCCGATGGCAACGAACAGCGCGAGGGCGGCGGGTGCCGCCCATCGCGCTGCCCGGTCAGTCATCGGTTCAGCCTAGTCTCGGTCCAGTCTCGGGCAGGGACGTCACAGCGACGTCCGCCGAGCCGCCAGCGCCAATGCCGCCAGCGCGAGCGCCACCACGGCGACGAGGCTGCCGGTCGCGTTGCCCATCCCCAGCCAGGGCTCGCGCACGGAGTTGGTCACCAGCGCCAGCGGCAGCACGCCGGAGATCTTCTCCAGGGCGTCGCCCATCACAGCCGGCGGCGGGCCGCCGACACCCAGCAGGAAAGACGGGAAGAACAGCAGCAGCCCGATCGCCTGCGCCGAACGTGCCGAGGGCAGGACGGTCCCGAGCAGCACGCCGATGCTGACGAAGGCCACGGAGCCGGCCGCGACGCCGGCGACGACGCGCCACCAGTCCTGCACCTCGGGCACGCCGTACACGGGAGCCGCGACAGCCAGCAGCAGCGCTCCGCCCAACACGACCGTGGTGAGCCCGACGACAAGCTGCGCGAGGGCGAACGACCAGCGTGGGAAGGCCGAGGCCGCGAACCGGCGCAGCACGCCGCGCTCGCGGTACGACGCGATGTGCACCGGCAGCATGATCAGCCCGGTGGCCCCGATGACGACGGTGAAGTACGACGCGACGTACCACTCGGAGGGGTTCTGGCCAGCGAACGCCGGATCGGGTTCGCTGCCGAAGGAGCCGCCGATGATCAGCATGGTGACGATCGGGAAGACGAAGACGAAGGTCAGGGTGAGCGGGTCGCGGACCATGAGCCGCATCTCGGTGCCGATCAGGCGCCGTACGACTGACTTGGGGCGGCGGGTGACAGCGCTGGGCTGGTCGGGTCGGCTGTCGAGGGTGATGGTCATCGGACTGCTCCGATCAGGTCGTGGGTGGTCCTCGAGGGCTCTTCGTTCTGGGAGTCGGTGCTGGACGTGCCGTCCAGCAGGGCCAGCAGGGCGGACTCGAGGTTGGGTACGTCAACCCGAAGGTCGGCGGGCACTGGACCGTTCGCGACCAGCCAGGCGCCGACGTGGGCGATGCTCTGACGCTCGCCACTCACGGTGATCCGCCCAGCGGCGTACGACGCGTCCCGCACCCCGGGCAGGGCGTGCAGCTCGGGCAGGGTTTGGGCGGCGCCGGTGAAGCTCACCACGGCAGCGCCGGCGTGCCGGGTGACGAGCTCGGCCGGCGTCCCGGCGTCGAGCACCCGGCCGGACCGCATGGCCACCACCCGCTCACACAGGGCTTCGGCCTCGTCGAGCTCGTGGGTCACCAGCAGCACGGTGGTGCCGGCGTCGCGGAGCCGGGCGACCGCCGTCCACACCTCGCGGCGGGCGGCGGGATCGAGGCCCTGGGTCAGCTCGTCGAGGATCACCAGTCGCGGCCGGTTGAGCAGCGCCAGGATGAGGAACAGGCGCTGCCGCTCGCCGCCGCTGAGGGAGGCGAACGCCGAGCGTCGCCGGGCCGCCAACCCGAACTGCTCCAGAAGCTCGTCCGCGTTGCGGGCCCGGGCCGTCGAGAAGAGGTCGATCGCCTCGCTCACCCTGAGCCGGTCTGGAAGTCCGGAGTCCTGTAGCTGGCTTCCGATCTGCGGGCGCAGCCGGTCGGCATCCTTGATCGGGTCGAGCCCGAGGACCTTCACGACGCCCGCATCCGGGCGTCGCAGTCCTTGCAGACACTCGACGGTGGTCGTCTTGCCGGCGCCGTTGGCGCCGATGATGCCGACGACTTCGCCGGCGGCCACATCGAGGTCGAGGTCTTGGACGACCACGCGGTCGCCGTACAACTTGCGGAGGCCGCGCACGGTCACCACGTCGGTTGGTTTGTGGTTTCGGTTCATGTCCCAAGCCTCGCGATCCGGGGTCGCGGGCACATCGCGCCAGGGACAGAACTTCGTCTATGACCCAGGGCAGAGACGGGCTTCAGTTGTGCGTCAGCGCGGCTGCCCGATCGGGCGTACGACGACGGTGTTCACGTCGACGCCCTCCGGCTGCGTCAAGGCCCACACGACCGAGTCGGCGATCTGGTCGGCGCTGAGCAGGATGCCCTCCGGCTTCTCGTCGGCCCAGAAGTTGGTCTCGGTCCGGCCGGGCGCGATCAGGGTGACGCCGATGCCGTCGGCGGTCACGGCAAGCCGGGTGTTCTCGGCAAGGCCGGTGATGGCCCACTTGGTCGCCCCGTAGATGTTGCCCGCGGTGTGGATGAACCCGGCAACGCTGCCGACCATCACGATCCGGCCCTTGGTCTCGCGGAGCGCGGGTACGACCGCGTTCACGAGCAGAGCCGGGCCGAGCACGTTGGTCAGCACCATGTCGCGCCAGCCGGCCGGGTCGCCGTCGACGAGGTCGTCATGGGTTGCGTAGCCGGCGTTGGCGATGGCGTGGTCGAGGCGACCGAACCGTTCGACGGTGGTCGTGACCGCGTGCACGACTGCTTCGTGGTCGGCGGCATCGCCCGGGAGCACCAGGAGGTTGTCGGGGTTGCCCTGCTCGTCGGCGTACTCCTTGAGCCGGGCCTCGCTGCGACCGGTCACGGCCACGGCGTGCCCGCGGGTCAGGAGCTGGGTGGCGACGGCCGCGCCGATTCCGCTGGAGCCGCCGGTGATGAGGGAGACAGGTGTGGTCATGACCACGACGCTAGGAGTTCCAGCGCGCTCGAAGTCAACGCCTGTCAGCCGGGGACGGCCGGGAGCTTGCGCAGAGCCTCGGCCACGGCCTCAGAGATCTCGGTCTCCTCGTAGGAGTGGTCGGTCATGGTGCCGTCGAGGTAGGCGCCGTACGCGGGCAGATCGAGGTGCCCGTGCCCACACAGCGCCGTCAGGATCACCTTCTCCTCACCGGTCTTCGCGCAGCGCTGGGCCTCGGCGACCGCCTCGGCCAGCGCGTGAGTCGGCTCGGGCGCGGGCACGATGCCCTCGGTGCGGGCGAACAGCACGCCCGCGGCGAAGCACTCGATCTGCTTGCGGGACGTCGCCTCGATCAGGCCCTCCTCGTAGATGTGCGAGAGAAGCGGGCTCATGCCGTGGTAGCGCAGCCCGCCGGCGTGGATCGGGTCCGGGATGAAGTCGTGGCCAAGGGTGTGCATCTTCATCAGGGGCGTCATGCCGGCGGTGTCGCCGAAGTCGTAGGCGTAGGTGCCCTGGGTCAGCGACGGGCAGGACGCGGGTTCGACCGCGCGGATCTCCGGCGCGATCCTCCCGGCCAGCTTCTCGCGCAGGAACGGGAACGCCAGCCCGCCGAAGTTGGAACCTCCGCCGGTGCAGCCCACGATCAGGTCGGGTGTCTCGCCGACCTTGGCGAACTGGAGCAGCGCCTCCTCGCCGATGATCGTCTGGTGCATGAGCACGTGGTTCAGCACGGATCCGAGGGAATAGTTGGTGGTCGGCGACTGGGCCGCCACCTCGACGGCCTCGCTGATCGCGATTCCGAGCGACCCGGGCGAGTCGGGGTACTGCTCCAGGATGGCCCGGCCGGCGGCGGTCAGGTCCGACGGCGAGGGATGGATCGTGCCGCCGAAGGTCTCGATCATGATCTTGCGGTAGGGCTTCCCGTCGTACGACGCCCGCACCTGCCAGACCTCGCACTCCATCCCGTACTGCGCGCAGGCGAACGCCAGAGCGGTGCCCCACTGCCCGGCGCCGGTCTCGGTGGTGAGCTTCTTGATGCCGGCCTTGGCGTTGTAGAACGCCTGCGGAACCGACGTGTTCGGCTTGTGGCTGCCGGCCGGCGAGACACCCTCGTACTTGTAGTAGATCCGGGCCGGCGTCCCGAGCGCGGCCTCGAGCCGGTGCGCCCGGTAGAGCGGCGAGGGCCGCCACAACTTGTAGACGTCGAGCACCTCGGGCGGGATGTCGACGTACTGGTCGGCCGTCATCTCCTGCGCGATGAGGTCCATCGGGAAGAGGGGGGTGAGGTCCTCGGGGCCGACGGGCTGCATGGTGCCGGGATGGAGGTAGGGCGGCGGCGCGGTCGGCAGGTCGTGGCGGACGTTGTACCAGCGGGTCGGCATCTCGCTCTCGTCGAGAAGGATCTTGTGCTGCTTGACCTCGCTCACGTGAACCTCTCCCTCTCCATGCCGCGACTGCGACTCAGATGATGCCCGGATCCTCGCTTGGCTGGATGCCCAGCTGTTCAAGAGTCTGCTGCATCACGTCCTGTACCGCGAGGGTGTCGTCGAGCGACATCACGTCGCTCTCGACCAGACCCGCTGCGATGCAGCGGTTGACCTCGTCGATCTCGTGGGAGTACCCGCGGCCCTTCGCCGGTGCGTCGATCTCCTCGGGCGCCCCGTCGTTGCGTCGGAGCACCAGCCGCGTCGAGTGGTGGAACTGAGGGGCGAGCTCGATCGAACCTTTCGTGCCCAGGATGACGGCCCGACGTCCGCACTCGCTCTCCAGCGAGGCGATCAGGCTCGCGGACCGCCCGTCGTCGTACGACATCAGGATGCTGGCGCTCGCGTCGGCGCCGTTGGGATACTTCCGGCCGGTCGCCGTCACCCGGTCCGGATTGCCGAGGAAATGCTGGGCGATCGAGATGACGTAGACCCCGAGGTCGAGAACAACTCCGCCGCCGAGCTCGAGCGCGAACAGCCGGTCCGCCGGTTCGTACTGCCGGAACGCGCCCAGGTCGGCCTGCACCATGATCACGTCGCCGATCTCGCCCGCAGCGATCAGTTCCCGGGCCCGGACGACGACCGGCTGGAAGCGGGTCCACATCGCCTCCATGCAGAAGACCTGCTTCTTCCTGGCCAGCTCGACCAGTTCCAAGGCCCCGTCGTACGTCGCGGTGAACGCCTTCTCCACCAGGACGCCCTTGCCCGCCTCGATCGCGGCCCGGGCCAGCCCGAGGTGCTGCGGGTGCGGGGTCGCGATGTAGATGACGTCGACGCCGGGGTCGTCGACCAGCCCGCGGTAGCTCCCGTGCGCCGCGGGGATGCCGTGCTTCTCGGCGAACGCGCTCGCGCTCTCCTGTCGCCTCGACCCCGCTGCCACGACCTTGGCGTCGGCCGCATGCTCGAAGTCGGACACGAAGACGTCGGCCATTCTCCCGGTCCCGGCAATTCCCCAGTTCACAGTCATGGCTACACCGTAGGGCGGCGCAGGGTGGCCGGCTCAGGATGCGAGATCGATCCTCCTGGTCCCGGTGTGGTCGACCAGGTAGAGCGCCCCGTGCGGGTCGCGCCACACATAGATCCCAGGGAAGGGTTGCTGAACCTGCCAGTCACCGTGGGTCTTGATCCGGTGATGGCTGAGGGTCATCGGCCCGTAGTTGCCCACTCTCGACTGCCCGCTCGCGTGATCGTCCGCGTGATCGTCCGGGCCCTTGGCAACGTAGGGCTGGGTGTGGTCGATCTGCATCTTGCGAGAGGTGCTGGAGGAGAACGGGAAGGTGTCGGCCGGCGTCATCAGATGCACGGCCTGTCTATGTCGGTCCGGGATCTCCCACGCGTCCACGGGGGCTTGCCCGGCCAGGTCGATGACTGGTGTGATCTTGAAGCGACAGTCGCCCAGGTGCTCCTTCACCCAGGAAGGCGACACCGGACCGAGCTCCTCTACCCGGGCGACACCGTTTTCACGCTCTTCGCCGGCGAGATGCACGTACAGCCACACCGTGGGCAGGAGCTTGCTCGGGTCGATCGCCTCGGGCCGATCAGCCCCGCCACGTGACGCCGCATAGGCCTCGAGCAACTGCACGGCTTCGGTCGGGTTGGCCATGACCAGCAAGGCCTTGACCCGTCGCTCGTCGAGGGTGGACGTGTCACCCAGCGCGAGGAGTGCGTCCGCGAGGTACGCGACGGTCGCGTCGATCCGCGCGATCACCGGGAACGGTGCCCGGATGTAGAAGCCGCGCATCCCGCTGTCGGTCGAGCGGGTCGCCTGCGCGAACTGCGCCTGCGCAGCCACCGTTTCGCGCTCGGCGGCCGCGACGGGATCGGAGGCAACGATCATCGCCTCGACCAGGTCGGTGAACCGGGTCCAGGTCAGTCGTCCGTCGGCGGAGACGGCCACCCGCTCGTCGACGAAGGCGGCCTGCTGCGCGGTCAGGTCACGGGTCCGGCGGGCGACGTAGCGGGCGTGACCGACGCGGACCTCCATGGCCTCGACTCGCTTCCAGAGCCGCGGCAAGCGGTGTCGGAGATCGAGACCGTCGGCCATCAGCCGCCCCGCGGCGTACGACGACATCTGCAACCGCGCGCCCAGCTCGGCCGGCGCGAACTCGCGCACCAGGGGCGTCCCCTCGCCACCGAGCCGGACCGCACGCTCGCGGCCAGGAAGCTCCGAATCCGCGGGATCGAGCCTGGACGGGTTGTTGTTGACCGCGTGCTGAACGGCAGCCTTCAGGATCAGGATCTCGGTCCGGCGCTGGGAGTCGTGGAGCAGCTCGACCTCGTCGAGGAGCTCACTCCCCGACAAGTCCTCGAACCGCTCCATCACCCGCATGAGAAAAGGCAAGCAAAGCCCGCCGACACTCCCGGCCCCCCAAAGTGGGTTGTCCACAGCCCACCGGAAAATTGCCGGATCACTTCTGCCCGCTGCGCTCCCAACCGCGCCGAGGCGAGTGACTCCCAAGCTGCTGGTCGTCGCGACTCCGGTAGACGATGTACGGCCGGGTCAGGTAGCCGACCGGTGCGCTGAAGACGTGCACCAACCGGGTGAACGGCCAGAGTGCGAACAGCAGGCACGCCATCAGGGCGTGCGCCTGGAACCCGAGCGGAGCCGCGGCCATCACTGCGGAGTCGGGGTCCAGCGCCCAGATGCCGCGGAACCAGACCGACACCCCTTCGCGGTAGTCGTACTCGTGTCCGCCGAGCTGGAACGTGCTGCTCGCCAGCGTGTTCCACATGCCGAGCAGGATGACCGCAGCGAGGACGGCGTACATGACCTTGTCCATCACGGTCGTCGCCGAGAAGACCGGCCCGACGGTACGACGCCGGTAGATCAGGATGACCAGCCCGACCGTGACCATGACGCCGGACACCAGACCGCCGGAAACGGCGACCACGTGGTACATGTGCTCACTCATGCCCACTGCGTCGGTCCAAGACGTTGGGATCATCAACCCGATCACGTGGCCGCCGATGACACCGAGCATGCCGAAGTGGAACAGCGGACTGCCGATCCGCAGCAGGCGGTTCTCGTACAGCTGCGACGAGCGCGTGGTCCAGCCGAACTTGTCGTAGCGGTAGCGCCAGAGGTGGCCGACCACGAAGGTCGTGAGGCAGATGTAGGGAACGACCACCCACAGCAGCTGGTCCATCAGCGCACCCCCGGGAAGGTCGGGATCGGCAGCAGCACCCGCTCGCTCACAGCGTTCGCACTGAATTCCGGAGCGGCGAAGGGAGCCAGCCCGACCTCCTCCTCCGGCGGCCCCTCGGCCGCCAGGCGGCGTACGGCGTCGCGTTCGTCGCCCCGCAGCGGCGGAAGCGTCGCACACACGGCGTCCACAACCGAGGTCCACGGCGACCCCATGTCGCGCAACGAGAGCCGCAGCAGCTCCAACCCGGCCCGATGGTCGAGCATCAGCTCCCGACCGAGCGTCTGGTCGACGGTCGCGGCGTACTCGAGCACGACGCAGAGGTGGTCGGGCAGCTCCGAGTCGTCCAGCTCGTAGCCCGATCCCAGATAGGTCTGCTTGAAGCGGAGCAGGGCCATCCCGCGCTTGCGGGTGTCGCCGTGGGCGAAGTAGGTGAGGAAGAGGTTGCACCGGCGACGGTTGTCGAAGGTCTCGACGTACGCCTCCTGCAGCTCGTGAAGCGGCGTCGAGTCAACATGCGAGAGAAAGCTCTCGATGGGCTCCCGGAGCGAGTAGGGGAGGACCTTCGCGGCAGCGCGCACCGTGGGCACGTGAGACAGCATTGCCTCGTCCGGATAGCTGAGCAGCAACGACGCGGACTGCCAGCCGATCGTGAGCACCTCTGATGAGAGGGTCATGAGTCCGGCTCCCCACGCCGCCGGGGCGGGAACATCCCGGCGGGCGATCCCTTGCCGTCCCAGTTGAGCAGGTTCACGCGCGCCGCCTTGTCCTCGGGGCCCGCCAGCGAGTCCGAGGTCTGCCGGGACTGCAGCATCGCGAAGTTCTCCACGGCGATCGGCGTCGGCGCCCCCGACCCTTCGCCGAAGGGACCGGAGCCTCCCATGCCCGGACCGCCCTCGTAGTTCAGGGAGCATTCGGTGGCCAGCTCCTCGAGCGAGTGCGCCTGCTCGGCGTGCGCCGGCGGGATCACGTAGCGCTCGTCGTACTTGGCGATCGCGAGGAGGCGGTACATGTCGTACATGTCCTCCTCGCTCATCCCGACCGCGGCCGGGATCGAGCCGTCGGGGTCGCGGCCCATGTTGATGTCGCGCATGTAGGAACGCATCGCCGCAAGCTTCTTCAGGGTCGCATCGACCGGCCCGACGTCACCCGCGGTGAACAGCTCGGCGAGGTACTCGATCGGGAATCCGCAGGGCGTCGATGGCCGCGAACAGGTTGGTCCGGTCCTCGGCGTCGTAGCCGGTGTCCTTGACGACGTCGACCACCGGCGACAGCGGCGGGATGTACCAGACCATCGGCATCGTGCGGTACTCCGGGTGCAGCGGGAGAGCGACCTTGTACTTGTTGATCAGCGCCCAGATCGGGGACCGCTGCGCGGCGTCGACCCAGTCGCGCGCGATGCCTGCCTTCTCGGCCTCGCGGATCACGTCGGGATCGAACGGGTCGAGGAACACCGACCGCTGCGCCTCGTAGAGGTCGTGGTCGTCGGAGACCGATGCTGCCTCGAGCACTTTGTCGGCGTCGTACAGCATCAGGCCGATGTAGCGCAGCCGCCCGACACAGGTCTCGGAGCACACGGTGGGCAGGCCCACCTCGATCCGGGGGAAGCAGAAGGTGCACTTCTCGGCCTTGCCGGTGCGGTGGTTGAAGTAGATCTTCTTGTACGGGCAACCAGAAACGCACATCCGCCAGCCGCGGCACTTGTCCTGGTCGACGAGGACGATCCCGTCCTCAGCCCGCTTGTAGATCGCGCCACTGGGGCAGGACGCGGCGCACGACGGGTTCAGGCAGTGCTCGCAGATCCGGGGCAGGTAGAACATGAACGTCTGCTCGAACTCGAACTTCACCTTGTCGGCGATGTTCTTCAGCATCGGGTCGAGGTGCGCCGTCGCGGTCGAGCCGCCGAGGTCGTCGTCCCAGTTGGCCGACCACTTGATCTTCATGTTCTTGCCCGAGATCAGCGACTTGGGCCGGGCGACCGGCGTGTGCTCCTGCGCGGGTGCGTCCGTGAGCGTGGCGTAGTCGTAGGTCCACGGCTCGTAGTACTCGTCGATCGAGGGGAGCTTCGGGTTGGAGAAGATCGTGGCGAGTCTCTTCAGCCGGCCACCGCCCTTGAGCCGAAGCCGGCCCCGCCTGCCGAGCTCCCAGCCGCCCTTCCACTTCTCCTGGTCCTCGTAGGTCCGGGGATAGCCGAGACCGGGCCTGGTCTCGACGTTGTTGAACCAGACGTACTCGGTGCCCGAGCGGTTCGTCCATGCCTGCTTGCAGGTGACCGAGCAGGTGTGGCACCCGATGCACTTGTCCAGGTTCATCACCATCGCCATCTGCGCCATCAGTCTCATGGTCAGTACTCCACGTCCTGCGAGCGCCGGCGGATGACCGTGACCTCGTCGCGTTGGTTGCCGGTGGGGCCGAGGTAGTTGAAGGCAAAGGTCAGCTGGGCATAGCCGCCGATCAGGTGGCTGGGCTTGACCAGCAGCCGGGTCAGCGAGTTGTGGATGCCACCGCGCTTCCCCGACGTCTCGGCGAGAGGTACGTCGATCAGCCGGTCCTGGGCGTGGTACATGTACACCGTTCCCTCGGGCATCCGGTGCGACACGATCGCCCGGGCCACGACGACCCCGTTGCGGTTGACCGCCTCGATCCAGTCGTTGTCCTTGATCCCGACCTTGGCTGCGTCGCGGTCGCTCATCCAGATGTTCTGGCCGCCCCGAGAGAGCGACAGCATGAACAGGTTGTCCTGGTACTCCGAGTGGATCGACCACTTGTTGTGCGGCGTCAGGTAGCGGAGGGTGAGCCCGGCCACCTCGCCGCCAGACCCGTCCGAGACGTTCCCGAGCGTCGGCTCGGCGAACAGCGACGCCATGTTCAACGGCGGCCGATACACCGGCAGGCCCTCGCCGAGCTCGGTCATCCAGTCATGGTCGAGGTAGAAGTGCATCCGGCCGGTCAGGGTGTGCCACGGCTTGAGGCGTTCGACGTTGATGGTGAACGGGGAGTAGCGGCGACCGCCGGACTCGGATCCGGACCATTCGGGCGAGGTGATCACCGGCACGGGCGGGCCCTGGGTGTCGGCGAACGTGATCTGCTTGCCCTCGTGCTCCTCCGCGAGGTCGGCCAGCTTGACGCCGGTCCGCTTCTCGAGGGTCTTGAAGCCCTGGGTGGCCAGGTGCCCGTTGGTCGTGCCCGACAGCGCAAGGATCGCCTCGCAGACGTCGACGTCGCGTCGCAGCGACGGCCGGCCGTCGGCGACGCCGCCCCGGACGGGCCCGTTCTTGCGACGGAGGTACTCGACCTGCTTGCCCAGCTCGAACGTGACGCCCTTCGTGGTGGCACCGAGCGTGTCCATCAACGGGCCGAGGGCGTTCATCTTGTCGGCCACGGCGCCGTAGTCACGCACGACCTCGACCAGCTTCGGCATGGTGACCCCGGGGATCGGCTCGCACTCCCCCGCCTTCCAGTCCCGGACGACGCCGTGCGGGTTCGCCATGGCGTCCGGGGTGTCGTGGGTCAGGGGCACCGCAACCAGGTCCTTGCGGACGCCCAGACTGTCCGCAGCGAGATCGCTGAAGGTCGCCGCGATCGTCTGCCATGCGTCCCAGTCGGTACGGGTCTGCCACGGAGGTGCGATCGCCGGGTTGAACGAGTGCACGAACGGATGCATGTCCGTGGTGTTCAGGTCGTGCTTCTCGTACCAGGTGGCAGCGGGCAGTACGACGTCGGAGAAGACCGTCGTGCTGGTCTGCCGGAAGTCGATGCTCATCAGCAGGTCGAGCTTCCCCTCGGGTGCCTGCTCGTGCCACTTCACGTCGCGAGGCCGGTTCCCCTCCGGGGCCTCGGTTGCCCGAAGCGACGAGTCGGTGCCGAGCAGGTGCTTGAGGAAGTACTCGTTGCCCTTCCCCGAAGAGCCGAGCAGGTTGGCCCGCCAGACCGAGAGGATCCTCGGATAGTTCTCCGGAGCGTCCGGGTCCTCGCCGGCGAAGTCCAGATCTCCTGACTTCAGCTGGTCCACGACGTACTCGGCGACCGGCTTGCCGGCCGCCGCCGCCTCGTCGCAGATCGTGAGCGGGTTGCGGTTGAAGGTGGGGTACGACGGCATCCAGCCCATCCGCGCACTCTGGGCGATCACGTCGGCAGTGCTCATCCCCGCGAGCTGACCGGCCCCAACCGTTGCAGAAAGCGTGTCGGCACCGAACGGGTCGTAGCGGAACTGGTTCGTATGGAGGTACCAGAACGCAGTCTGGATCATGTTCCGCGGTGGCCGGTTCCAGTCGAGCGCGTTGGCGATCTGGGTGTAGCCGGTGATCGGACGGACCTTCTCCTGCCCCACGTAGTGCGCCCAGCCGCCACCGTTCACGCCCTGGCATCCGGTGAGCGTCGTGAGGGTCAGGAAGGCCCGGTAGATCGTGTCGGAGTGGAACCAGTGGTTGGTGCCCGCGCCCATCACGATCATCGAACGGCCCTTGGACTCCTCGGCGTTCCGGGCGAACTCGCGGCCGATCCGGGCGGCAGCCGCACCCGGGACTCCGGTGATCCGCTCCTGCCAGGCCGGCGTGCAGGGCGCGTCCGGGTCGTCGTACGACGTGGGCCACTCGCCCGGCAGGCCCTGCCCGTTGGCGGAGCGGCCGACGCCGTACTGGGCGAGGAGAAGGTCGAACACGGTCGTGACCACCCGGCCACCCACCCGGCGCACCGGCACGCCCCGGGGCAGGTCGCCGGCGGATCCGTCGGGCGTGTCGAAGCGGGGCATCGTGACCAGCGCGGTCTCGCCCGACGTGTCGATCAGGGACAGCTTCGGGTCGACGCCCTTGAGGTCGAGGTTCCAGCGTCCGATCCCGGTCTCGCCGTACCGGTGTCCGAGCGAGCCGTTGGGGAGCGTGGGCTCGTCGGTGCGGGCATCGATCAGGATCGGCTTGAACGCCGCGTTCTCCTGGTTCTCGTAGATCGTCAGGTCGGCGGCCGTCAGGAACTTCCCAGCCTTGTAGCGTCCCGCCCTCCGCAGGCTCCAGCGTCACCAGATACGGCAGGTCGGTGTACTTCTTCACGTAGTCGCTGAAGTACGGCGTCTGCCGGTCGACGAAGAACTCCTTGAGGATCACATGGCCCATCGCCATGGCGAGCGCACCGTCGGTGCCCGGCCTGGCCGGCAGCCACTCGTCGGCGAACTTCACGTTGTCCGCGTAGTCGGGCGCCACCGCGATGACCTTCTGGCCGCGGTAGCGGGCCTCGGTCATCCAGTGCGCGTCGGGCGTCCGCGTGACCGGAAGGTTCGAGCCCCACATGATCAGGTAGCCCGCGTTCCACCAGTCGCCGGACTCGGGTACGTCGGTCTGGTCGCCGAACACCTGCGGCGAAGCGACCGGCAGGTCGGCGTACCAGTCGTAGAAGCTCAGCATCGAGCCGCCGATCAGGTTCACGAACCGCGCCCCGGACGCGTGCGAGACCATCGACATGGCGGGGATCGGCGAGAAGCCCGCGACCCGGTCGGGTCCCCACTTCTTGATCGTGTGCACGTGCGCGGCCGCGACGATCTCGGCGGCCTCGTCCCAGGTCGCCCGCACCAGCCCGCCCTTGCCGCGTGCGGACTTGTACGCCTTCGCTCGCGCCGGGTTGTCCACGATGTGCGCCCACGCCAGCACCGGATCGCCGCCATGTTGGGTCTTGGCCTCGCGGTACATCTGGAGCAGGACGCCGCGGACGTAGGGATAGCGGATCCGCGTGGGCGAGTAGGTGTACCAGGAGAACGCGGCGCCGCGCGGGCACCCTCGCGGCTCGTACTCCGGCGAGTCCGGACCGGCCGACGGATAGTCGGTCTGCTGGGTCTCCCAGGTGATGATCCCGTCCTTGACGTAGACCTTCCACGAGCAGGAGCCGGTGCAGTTCACGCCATGGGTCGACCTGACCACCTTGTCGTGGCTCCACCGATCGCGGTAGAAGTCGTCGGCGCTCCGGCCGCCCTGTCGGTGCACGCTACGGAGGTCTTCACTCACCTCTGCCCGAGTGAAGAAGCGTCTCGTTCCCACGAGAGCCTCGGCGAGCGGACCATCGATCCCGCCCTTTGCCTTACCCCTCATACATGCTGTCCGATCTTGGCCGGGGTGGCCGTCCCCCTAACCGTCGTCGCTGTGAGGACCAAAGTAAAGGCTGCCGCGACCGCCAGCATGGTCAGGCCGATGGCGTAGGAGTCGGTCCGGCCGTAGATGTAGCCCATGATGAGCGGCGGCACGAAGCCGCCGAGTCCGCCGGCCGCCCCGACGAGTCCGGTCACCCCGCCGACCCGCGACGGCTCGGTCACCTTCGCGATCAGCGCGAACGTCGCGCCGCTTCCCGAGCCCAGCGCGGCGGCCATGCCGAGGAACGCGACGGTGCCGACATGCGCCAGCAGCGGTGTGGTGGCTGCGACCGTGGCGCCGACCACGACGACGGCGTACCCGGTCACCAGCACGGGGATCGGCCCCAGACGGTCGGAGAGCCAGCCGCCCACCGGCCGCATGATCACGGCCACGACCACGAAGCCGGCCATCCGGTTCGCCGCGTCCGCGGGTGTCAGTTCGTAGGCGGTCTTGAGGTACGACGGCAGGTAGACCGAGAACGCGACGTACCCACCGAACGCGACCGCGTAGAGGACGCTCGCCTGCCACGTGATCGGCAGGACGAGGTTGGCCCTGATCCGCTCGATCATGGAACCTGTGGGGGCGACTCGACCCGGGGCGTCGCGGAGCAGCAGCCAGGCCGTGACTGCATATGCGGCCAGGACCACCGCAGTGATCAGGAACGGCGCCTTGGGGTCGACGTTCGAGAAGAGCTTGACCGTGGTCAGGGCGCTGATGGCGGTACCGCCCATGCCGGCGCCGAAGATTCCGACCGCCAGACCCCGTCGCTCGGGCGGGAACCAGGCGTTCACGAACGGGACGCCGACGGCGAACGCGGTGCCGGCGATGCCGAGGAAGAACCCACCGACGAGCAGCAGCGCGTAGGAGTCGAGCGCGACGAACGCGATGAACAGGATGGGGAGGATCGTGACCGCCGAGACGACGGGGAACATGATCCGGCCGCCGTAGCGGTCGGTCAGGGCGCCGACGATGATCCGGCCCAGCGAGCCCACGACGACGGGCACCGCGACCAGCAGCGCGACGTCGGACTCGGTGAGGGTGCCGAAAGACCGCTGCTCGCGGAACAGCGGGCCGAGCGGGCTCAGCAGGGCCCAGGCCCAGAAGTTCACGGCGAAACCGGCCGTCGCCAGGCCCAGCATCAACCCGGCGTTTCCGCGTCGTCCGGTGTCTCGCAGGACCGTGGGGGTCGTCATGGTGGTGCCTCTCGAAACTGAGCAGGCGCACTCCCTGTGCGTCCTCATCATCCAACGTGTCGCAGATCGAGCGGCGTGGGAACAGACCTTGGTCCCCTGGACTGCGACCGAATGTCCCGGGTTCGCCGTGACGTTGGACCGGTCAGGCCAGGTCGTCCGAGGACGACCTGCCGGCGGCCACGGTGCGCTGGAGGAAGTCGACGATGGTGTCGAGCTCCTCGTCGGAGTAGCCCGCGCAGATCTCGTCGAGCCTGGTGTTCATCGGGTCGAAGAGCCCGTAGAGCTCACCCTGACGGTCCGGCGTACTGCTGACGACCACGGCCCGGCGGTCTCCCTCGGCACGGTCCCGGGAGATCCAGCCGCCCGCCTCGAGCCGGTTGAGGATCCCGGTCATGGTGGCCACGTGCACGCCGACCCGCGCAGCGAGTGCGCTCGGCGTGAGTGGACCGTGGCGGGTGATGACGTCGAGGCAGTCGAAGTCGACGTCCTTGAGCGCGACCCGGGAGCCCACTCGGTGGTTGAGCACCACGAGCTCGATGCGCAGATCCCGCAGGCAGGTCTTGGCCGCGACCACCTGGCGACGCCGCTCGCGGCCCTGGCTCCGTGACCAAGGTGCTCGGAAGGACCGTGTACGACGACATGCGCAGGATGGAGTCGGTCGTGACCAGCAGCGACGTCGACTGGACCATCCTGCGTCCCTCCGGCCTGTTCGAGCTTCCCGCCGTGACCGACTACTCGCTCACGGAAGGGCACGGCCCGGGACGGCTGACCTCGCGGGCGGATCTGGCCGCGGCGATGCTGCGCCAGCTCCACGACTCGCGGTTCGTCCGCAAGGTCGGGCATGTCATCACGACCGAGGACAACCCGAGCCTGATCTCGATGATGTGGCGCGAAGCTCGCAGGAAGTGATCAGTTCGCCTGCCTGGCCGCCTTCTTGGCCGCTGCCTCGTCCCGGCGCTCCACGAACCGCGTGGCCTCGGCGTCGAGCGCGCCGACGGCCTCCGCGAGCTGGTCGCGCGCCTTCTCCCCTTCGGCGTCGAGGCCCTCGAGCTCGTAGACCCCCCACTGCCTGAGCAGCGGGGCGACGATGTCGTCGTGGTGGATCCGGAGGTCGTAGATGCCGGCCTTCGCCATCTGCACGGCCTTGCGGGTGAAGCCGGGGATGATGCTGCCGGGCATCTGGAAGTCGACCACCTCGTCGGTGATCGCCCGCATCGTCTGGCTGGGCGCGATCTGGAGCGCCGCCTGGACGATGTTGCGGTAGAAGATCATGTGCAGGTTCTCGTCCTTGGCCACTCGCGTGAGCAGCTTCTCGGCGATCGGCTCCTGCGTGTACCGCCCGGTGTTGCGGTGCGAGACCCGGGTCGCGAGCTCCTGGAAGGACACATAGGCGCAGACGTTCAGCAGCGGCTTGTCCTCCGAGTCGTACCCGAGCTCCATGGTCTCCATCCGGGCCCGCTCGAGCTCGTCGGGATCGACGCCGCGGGTCACCAGCAGGTAGTCGCGGATGCAGAACGCGTGCCGGCCCTCCTCGGCGGTCCACCGGTTGACCCAGGTCCCCCAGGCACTGTCGCGGCCGAAGGCTCGCTCCACCTCGCGGTGATAGCTGGGCAGGTTGTCCTCGGTGAGCAGGTTGACCTCGAGCGCCGTCCGCGCGATCGGTGACAGGTTCGACTGCGCGACCTCCCACGGCTCTCCGCCGAGGTCCTTGAAGTCGCGGCCGAGGCTCCACGGCACGTACTCGTGCGGCATCCAGTCGTCCGCCATCTTCAAGTGCCGGTTGAGGTTGTCCTCGACGGTCGGCGCCAGCTCCTTCAGCAGCGTGGCGCTATCGAGTTCCGTCATGGTGTCTCCCTCTCGCTCGCGCGCCGCCGGACGGGGCACCCGGTCGCAGGTACGCAACTCCGTCGTACCACCTGCACCCACTCCGAGGCCATAGCTCCTGGCGTGTCGCGCCCAGGTCGAGGCCCGCGCGTACCTGGTGCATGCTGGACTCGAGCCAGGCCGTCAGTGGCCCGAAATGCGCGAAGGCCCCGGGCAAACCGGGGCCTTGTCGTGCGCGAGGGGGGAGTTGAACCGTAAGACCACCACGCTCGACCAGGCGCGAACCGCCGTCCTGAGCGTGAAACCGGTGTCCCGTTGCCTCCAGTTGACTCCCGTTTCCTCGGGGGCGTGCACCCCGGGGGTGCACCAGCCAGTGTTCAGTTGAGCGAGCATCAATCGCTCGCTTCTCCAACCTATGGTCGAGGGCGCGCGGCCGGCCAGGAGGGGTCATCGGATCGGGCCTTCGGCGGCTGACGGTGTGTCGTTGAGCCCTCCTTTCCCGGAAAGGAACGGCGGACGGGTCTCATGCCGAGCGAGCGGTTATGCCGAAACCTGGTGGTGACGGGCGGCGGGGTGATGCTCGCTGGCTCGGCATAATCACAGGGCTTCGAGGAAGGCAAGCAACTGGTCGGTCGGTCGGTATCGGCCGGGCTTGGTGCCGAGTGGCGAGAGTCTGGCGATCGCTGCTTCCTTCAGTGCAGGGTCGGCGTGCTGGTAGATCTGCGTGGTCGTGATGCTCTCGTGTCCGAGCCACAGCGCGATCGTGGCGATGTCGACGCCGTTCGCCTTGAGCAGCATCGCGTTGGTGTGCCGCAGCACGTGCGGAGTGACGTGCTTGGCCGTGAGCGACGGACAACCTGCCGCCGCAGCGTTTGCGTGTTTGGCGGTGAGCCAGGCGATGGCGTCGCGGCTGAGCGTGCCTCCTTGGCGGGTGGGGAACAGCGGGTCCTCGGGCTGGCCTTGGCGTTCGCTGAGCCATTCGCGGAGGACCGCGGAGTTCTCGTGGGTGAGCGTGACGGCGCGCCGCTTCCGGCCCTTGCCCATGACCCGAATGTGGGCGGCGGTGGTGGCGAGGTTGACGTCACGCAGGCGCAACGCGGTGAGCTCTGCTACGCGCACCCCGGTTTGGATCATGGTGAGTAGTAGCGCGTGGTCGCGCCGACCCAGCCAGCGACTCTTGTCCGGTGCGGCCAGGAGGGCCTTGATCTCGGCCAGGTCGAGGTAGGAGATGTCCTCGTGCCGGTGGCGCTTGGTGGGGATCGCGATAACCCTTGCCATCGTCTGCGCGTGCTCGGGGTGGCGCAGCGCGGCGTACCGGTAGAGCGAGTGGATGGCGGCCAAGCGGTTGTTGCGGGTGCGCACGCTGTTGCCGCGAACGGTCTCCAGGTGGCTGAGGAACGCTCCGATCAGCGGCGCGTCCAAGTCGTCGAAGTCCAGTTCGTGGGGTGCTTTACCGGTGTGGTCGTGGGCGTAGCTGAGCAGCAGGCGCATCGTGTCGCGGTAGGAGGCGATCGTCTCGGGGCTGGCGTTGCGCTCGGTGATCAGCCGGTCGGTGAAGAACGCCTGCAGGGTGGGGGCGATCAGGGTCATGACAGCCCCTCCGGGATCCGCTCCAGCCGCTCGCTGGCCAGACCGATCAGCTCGGGGACCGACTGCAGGTACCAGTAGGTCGATTCTGGTGAGACGTGACCGAGATAGGTCGACAGGGCCGGCATCTTGCGGTCGATGTCGTCGCCCGCGCGGTACCAGCCGATCAGGGTCCTGACCGCGAAGGTGTGGCGTAAGTCGTGTGGTCGGGGCCGTACCCGCTCGCCGCGTCCCTCCAGACCTGCCTGCTTGATCAGCACCCGGAAGGTGTGCCAGAACCCCTCCTTGAGCAGTGGTCTGCCCCAGCTGCTGAGGAAGAACGCCGGCGGGTCGGGAGCCGGGAAGCGCTCATCTCGCACGCGCGTGTACTCCGCCAGCGCGGCGGTCGCGCTCGGGTGTAGCACCACCTCGCGCTGCCGATGGTTCTTTCTGGCCCGGATGTTGAGACACCGGTCTCAAGATCGACGTCTGGGCGGTGCAGCGCGAGCGCCTCTCGCGGCCGCAGGCCGGTGCAGGCTAGCAACCCGATCACGGTCGCGAACGTGGCCGCGGTCAGTGGCCGGGGCAGCGACCGCGCGGCGGCCATCAGCTCGGTGATCTCCTCCGCGGTGTAGATGTAGGGGACGGTGCGTGGCTGGTGAGCGCGCAACAAGTCCGTCGAGGGGATCTGGGACGCCGGATCGACCGTGGCCAGGTAGCGGGCGAAGCCCCGCACCGTCGATAGCCGCTTTCGCCAGATGACCGGATGCTGGGTGGCTGGCATCCTCGCCCACTGCACCGCCAGCTCGGTGGTGATCCGCTCCGCGCCCGCATGCTGCAAGAACTCGACGAACCGCTCGAGTTCTCCCTGGTCGCGCTCGAGGTAGTAGCCCAGTCCTCGGCGCAACCGGAGGTAGTCGCTCAAAGCCTGCTCGAGCGCGGTCATGACCGCACCTCCGGCCAAGGCATCGCGACCGCCCCGAGCGTGGCGCGGTCCACGCGCGCATAGATCGCGGTCGTGCGCCGCTCACGATGGCGCAGCACCTGCCCGATCTCCTCCAGCGTGGCGCCCGAGCGAAGCATCCCGGTCGCGACGGTGTGCCGCAGCCGGTGACAACCCATCCGCGGCATGCCCGCGCGCCAGCATGCCTCGCGCACCACCGCGCCAACGGCGTAGCGAGACATCGGTCCCCTCGGAGGGATCACCTTCAAGAACAAGGTCCGGCAGCCGACGGACTCCGATGGCCGGCGTCGCAGATAGCTCGCCAGCGCCTCGCCGACATCGACAGGCAGCGGTAGGGAGTCCACCCGGCCGCCCTTGCCACGAACCACGAGCTCGCCGGCCCGCCAGCTGACATCGTCGAGGCTGAGCCCGGCGACCTCACTGGCACGCAGCCCCAATCTGGACAGCAGCAGCAAGATCGCATAGTCGCGCCGGCCGACCGTGCGCCGGCGATCACAGGTTCCCAACAGGGCCACGATCGTCGCCGGCTCAAGGGCCTGCGGCAGCGACCTGCCCCGCACTGCGGCTACGGCGGGAACCGCCCACTCCAGCGGCGCAGCGATCAACCCCGCCACATACAGGTACCCCAGCAGCGACCGCACGACGGTCACCAGCAGCTGCGCCGACGCGGCACCGTGCCGCGGGCACTCGAGCGCAAGGAACCCGCTCACATCGGCGGCCGTCAGCTCGCCCAGCAGCAGACCCCCGGGTCCGTCGCGCTGGGCGAGGAACCGTCGTGCCCTGGGCTCGTAGCAGTCCACCGTCGCATCGCTCAGCCCGCGTTCGACCAGCAGATACCGACGGTAGTCGGCGGCCACCTCTTCCAACTCCCCAGTTCAACCACCACGCTGCTCTCGGGCATGCCTGCCTCCTGTGAGATCGACGAAACGAACTCATCGAGGCTCCACCCGAAACGGGGTTATGCCGAGCGCGTCACAACAGCCGAGTCCCTGACCAGCACCGACGCAGACTCATCAGCAACACTCGGCATAACCGGCCACTCGGCATGAACCCGTTATGCCGAGCTGGGCATAACGGGTCATACGGGAAGCGGCGCGGACTGGCCCCCTCGGACCGGCCGCGTCGCCGTTGTGCGTTCGGCTTACGGGAAGACAAGGATGGAATAGTCGAGGCAGGGCGGCCCGCCGTTGACAGTCATGGGGGAGGCTGAAATGACGCGCCTGGCCAATGCCGACCCGGCAGGGCCAGGTCCGGACGTCAGGTGGGTGGGGACCAGTCGAGTGGAGCCTGTGGTGGCTTCAATCCCGGACCAAGTCGAGGGAGAGGTCCCTTGGCTCTTCTTTTTTGACACCTTCGGCGATGGGAGCCTGGCGCGGCGACGCGGCTTCCTGGATTTCGAGCCGCCGCCTGATGTGCACTGATGCGGCGGGGGTGGCGGTAGAACCACTTTGGCGGTGAGCTCTGGGCTGGCCGTTCCCCGGCTCGGGTCGAGGATGGGGCGCGGAGGGCGCGAAGAATGTGCGGTGCTGGAGGAGACGTACCGGGGCCTGATGCCGGACGCTGTGCTCGACAACCCAGGCTTCCAGGCCGTACGGGAGCGTCTGGGCTGCGGCGTTGACCGACCAGCGCTACCGCGAGAACGTGTGGCTGTCGCCGAGCGAGACGGCGAGCTGGTAGGGAGCGCCATGTCGGGCTCGCCCTGGATGCCGGGGCAGCGTGGGAGTGACAGCTGTATGTGCTCTATGTGCGGGCCGCTCACGGCACGGTGCCGGGCCGGCAATGTTCCAGGCTGTCGTGGGTCCGGAGGAGTCGGTGGCGCTTGGGTCGCTAACCCGAATCCTCGGGCTCAGGCGTCCTACCGCAAACACGGCTTCGTCGCCGGCGGGCTGTACAGGTCGAGGACAGGGTGCGGGAGAGCCGCATGGTCCAGGGCCGGCAGCCCGCGGGGTGATCCAGCTCACGGAAGGGCTCCCACTGACAGGTCTCAACGGACTACGCCGGTGCCTGAGCGGGTCAAGTCCACGGTCGTGGTGGATGAAGGGGCCACCGCGTGATCCGGTGGCTGCACTCTTGTCGGCGGTCGCGAGCTTGTTCACGAGCCCGCATACGCGAGGACCGATCAAACGCAGCCGAAGGCGGCCCCTACTTCACCGAAGTTCTCCATGGCGGGCGCGGCGCTATGCGAGCCCTCGGTTACCTGCACGTTGTGCGCCAGCACATTCGCGCACGCGGTCGTGGTGTGTTCCGGGGCGACGGACTCGGGCTCGGCGCAGCCATCGCAAGCGCGGCGGGAGCGAGAACGAAGAGCACGGTCATCCGGCGGTACGCGTCGTCGTGGCGGCCTCTTTCTAGTTGGCCCGAGAACTGACTGTCCGGCCCTACACCCGGATCGGGAACGCATACTAGGTCCCCGCCTCGCGGAGGTCTCCACCTGCACTGGGGATAAGAGCCTCCGTGTTGTGGCCAGAACCGGCTCGACAAAGCCGGCCGAGCGCATGGGCCCGTGGCCGGGACCTGATCGGTGCAGGCGCACGTGCAGAGCCCATCGACTGCGTGGCACCCGGGAAGCCCCTCTGCCTCGTGCCCGTGCGCCCTGCTCGCCCTCGAAGCACATCGGTCGCCGGGTCTACACCGTCGCCGCCATCGCCGCGCTCCTCGTCCAGCAGGAGTCTCCATCTGGATCCACGAGCAGCCCACCTGGGGCCAGCCTGGCGAGAGCTCGGCAGACACCGGGGCCGCGCTGCTGATCACCGTCACGGCTGTGGCTGCGGCTATCTCCGCATCAACGAGCGCTCGAGCGGCGGAGACTGCGAGGTGCGCCTGGTGATGCACCAGCCACCGGTGCTGGACGCCGTTTTCGAGGGCGCTGCTGGCCCAACACCTCAACTGCGATGTCCCCGAGCCAGGGCTAGCCATGCGCGGCCGGCGACCAACCACGCGCGGTCCATCGAGCTCGACCGGACGCGCCCCTCCGGATCTGTTGACACAGGGAGATGCTCCGTTCATGGGTACGCCGACGCGGGCCCCGGCGTACGCGACCGGCGATCGCATGGTCGGACGGCAGCGCGAGCTCGACGCATTGCGGGCCTGGGTCGGCGCCGCCCGCGACGGCGCGGGTCGGCTCGTGGTCTGCGCCGGCGAACCGGGTATCGGCAAGACGCGGCTGGCTCAGGAGCTTGCGGGAGTTGCGCTGGCGGGCGGGCACGGCCGTCGCGTGGGGACGTTGCGTCGAGGCCGAGGGTGCGCCCGCGTTTTGGCCGTGGCGCCAGGTGCTTCGCTCGCTTGGTGTCGATCCCGAGCGGTTGCTCACCGGCGGCGTCGAGTCGCCCGAGGATCGGTTCCGGGGCTTCGACAATGTGACCGAGGCGGTGCGGGGTGTCGCCGGCCAGAGCGGCCTGGTGGTGATCCTCGACGACATCCACTGGGGCGACGAGCCGTCGCTGCTCGTTCTGCGCCACCTCGCCGAGCAGATCGCCGACGCAGAGACTGCTGGTCTTCGCCGCGTTCCGGATGTGGACCCGAGCGATCCTCTCCCGTGTGCTGCCTGACCTGCTGCGGTCACCCGGGTCGAGCGTCTCGACCTGCGTGGCTTCGGCCTCGCCGAGGTGCGTGAGCAGCTGTCGGGGTGGCTCGGAGGGGTCGCCGCGACGACGCGGGCCGTCCTCGATGTCACCGGCGGCAATCCGTTGTTCGTCCGCGAGGTCGCCCGGGCGATGGCCGAGGGCACGTGGCGTGCGGACCGGCCGCCGCGCACCGTGCTCGACGTCGTCAGCGCCCGGCTCGACCGTGTCTCGCCGGCTGCCGCAGGTTGGTGCAGACGGCGGCCATCGTCGGGCGTGACTTCTCGGTCGCGCTCGTCGCGGCGGCGCTGGACGAACCCGTCGCGCGGTGCCTTCCGCTCATCGACGAGGCGATCGCGTACGGCCTGCTCGACCGGGTCGGTGACCACGGCGGCTACCGGTTCGCCCATGCGCTGACCCGGGACGCGGTGGAGGCGTCGCTGGCACTGCCGACCGGGTGGCCCTGCACCGCGGCGTCGCCGAGGCGATCCAGGCGCAGTTCGCCGGTGACCTGTCCGAGCACCTCTGGGATCTCGCCCGGCACGGGCCGAGCTCGCGCCCTACGGGGAGGCCGCAACCGCCCGCACCTGGGCGCTCCGCGCCGCCGCCGAGGCCGTGCGACGGCTGGCCTATGAGGAGGGGCGTCCGGCTCTACCGGGCCGCGCTGGGGCTCGACCCGGCCTCGCTGCCCGACGCCGAGCGCTGCGGGGTGCACATCGCGCTCGGCCGGGCGGCCTACCTCGCCGGTGACCTGCACGGTTGCGTGGACGCCGCGGTCGCGGCGGCCGAGCGCGGCGCGCGCGGCCCGGAGCCCCGAGCTCCTGGCCGAGGCCGCCCTGGTCCCCGAGGCGGCTCCCGACCCCGCCGTCAATACGATCGCCAAGCAGCTGTGCGAGGAGGCGCTCGCCGGCCTCGGCGACAGGCCGACGAGGCGCTGCGGGCCGGCTGCTGGCGCAGCGTAGCCACCTGGCGTTCTACGACGGCGAGCAGGAGCGGGTCGAGACGTTGAGCGCGGCGGCGCTTGACCTCGCCCGGAGTCGGGCGACGACCGCGCGCTGGTCGAGGCGTTGCACGCCCGGAAGGAGGCGTGTCCGGGACCGGCCGGTCGGGCCGAGCGGCTGCAACTGGCGGCCGAGATGCTCGCGCTCGCGCGGCGCACGCAACAGCGCCCGCACCGCCATGTGGGGCCAGCTGTGGCGGATCGAGGCGTTGGTCGAGAGCGGGCAGCTCGCCGCCGCGGCCGAACAGCTCGGCGCACTGCGGGTCGCCGTCGAGCGGGTCGGCGGGCCGGTCAGCGCGTGGCATCTCGACCGGGTCACCGCGTGCATCGCCCAGGCCCAGGGCCGCTACGCCGAGGCCGCGGCCGCAGGTCGCCGGGGATTCGACCGGATGCGGGCGGTCGAGCCGGCGCCGGCGACGGGCGCCTACTTGGCCCTGCAGTGCACGATGGCCGGACACATCGGGGTGAGCGACGAGGCCGCTGCCTTCGTGCAGGAACCGGTCCCTGCACTTCCGCGGTTCGTGAAGATGGGTGGG
>CAWJOJ010000042.1:0-86339 GCA_963844385.1 uncultured Actinomycetota bacterium
GGTCCCGTTGACCGCGTTGACCGGCATCACCTCGACGAAGTCGACACCGATCGAGCGGAGGTGGTCGAGCTTGCCCAGGGCGGCGTCGAGCGTGCCTTCGGGCGTGAACGTGCCGATGTGCAGCTCGTAGATCACCCCGCCCGCGAGCTGACGGCCGGTCCAAGAGCGGTCCGTCCACGCGAAACGGGTGGCGTCGAACGTGCGGGAGCGTTCGTGGACCCCCAGCGGCTGGCGGCGCGAGCGCGGGTCCGAGACGGGCGCCTCGGCGTCGTCCAGCAGGTACCCGTAGTCGAGCTCGCCGGCCGGAACCGGTTCGGTGGGTGTCCACCAGTCGTCGTCGCCGCGCTTCATCGCCACGATCACGTCGCCGATGCTCAGCCGAACCTGCTGCGGTCGTGGCGCCCAGACGTCGTACGGACCGCGGGTCGTCACGCGTCCTCCCGGGCCAGGAGCGCGACCGGCAGGTCGGTGAGCAAGTCCGACAGCCGAATCGCGCCGGAGTAGCTCCGCCCGGAAAGCTGCTCGACGTAGCTGCCCTGCGGTAGCCGGAGCACGGTGTCGGTCCAACCCCCTCGAGCGGCGAGGCCCACGGGAAGTCGGGTCACGACCGTGACCGCCCCGCCCCGGTCGAAGGCGAGTGCGTGGTCGGCGGCGGAGCCTTCAGCGGCCAGGGCGTCGTACGCCGTGAACAGCTCCGGCCGGTCACGGCGCAGCCGCAACGCGGCGGTGGTGATCGCCAGTTTGGCCACGCCGGGATCGGTCGGGGTGTCGGTGAGCGGAGCAGGGTCATCGGAGCGAAGCGCGTCCAGGTGGCCGGCGCGGACGTCGAAGTCCACCGGGCGCCGGTTGTCGGGATCGACGAGGCTCTGCTCCCACAGCTCGCTGCCCTGGTAGACGTCGGGCACGCCGGGCATGGTGAGTGAGAGGAGCTTGGCCGCGAGCCCGTTGCTCCAGCCAGGTCCCGCGATTCGTGCCACCAGACCTTGGATCACTTCGGCGGCGGCCGGCTTGTCGAACGCGGCGTCGACAGCAGCGTGTACGGCGGCCTCGTAGTCCTCGTCCGGCTCGGTCCACGTGGTCCGGTCGCCGGCCTCGCGCATCGCCTTCTCGGCGTAGCCGTGCAGCCGGGTCCGCAGTTCGGGGTCGGTCGACCATGCGCCCACGACCGCCTGCCAGAGCATGCTCCCGAATCCCGGGTCCGGCACCGGCGCGAGCTCGAGCAGCGCTCGAGCGCTGACTTCCAGATGTCGGGGACCTCGGCGAGCACGGTGATCCGGGCCCGGACGTCCTCGCCCCGTTTGGTGTCATGCGTCGACAGGCAGGTCATCGCGTCCGGCCACTCGCGCTGGCGTTCGGCCAGCCAGCCGTGGAACTCCGCCGGAGTGGCGGCAAAGACCGACGGGTCCCCGCCGACCTCGTTGAGCGACGTGAGCCGGGACCAGCGATAGAACGCGCAGTCCTCGACACCCTTGGCCATCACCGACCCGCTGGTCTGTTGGAACCGCTTGGCCGGGGCGGTGTCCGGGTCCTCGAGGACGGGCAGGAGTACGTCGAGGGTGCCGGCCAGATCGGGCCGGTGCTTCCGGGCCAGCGCGAACGCCTCGTCGAGGTGCTCGCGACCCCCGGGAAGGTAGGACCGGTAGACCGGGAAGCAGGCCAGCAGCTCGGCGACCGCATCGGCGACCATCTCGGTGGTTGAGCCGCCTGGTCGAGCGTCTGGGTGGTCGCCACTCGGTGCGGCCTCGAGACAGGCAACCAGCTCGCGCGTGAGCCGCAGCACCTCCGAGCGCAGGATCCCGTCCATGACGGCTCGTTTGGTGTCGTGGATCATCTCCAGCCAGTCGACGGGCCGGCCGCGCAGTCGGGTCTCGAGTGCGTCGAGCGGGCGCTGGCCGGCCGGGTCGGTGAGCACCCGGTCGATGTGGGCCAGGGCGTCGTACCCGGTCGTGCCCTCGGTCGACCACGAAGCCGGCAGGTGCTCGCCGGTCTCCAGGATCTTCTCGACCAGGACATAGGCAGCACCGGTCAGCTCGGCGAGGTCGTCGAGGTAGCCCTGTGGGTCGCGGAGACCGTCCGGATGGTCGACCCGGAGCCCGTCGACCAGGCCCTCGTCGAACCATCGCTTGATCTCGACGTGTGTGTCGGCGAAGACGTCGGGGTTCTCGACCCGGAGGGCGGCCAGGGTGTTGACCGCGAAGAACCGCCGGTAGTTGAGACCGGCGTCGGCAACGCGCCAGTTGACCAGCTCGTAGTGCTGGCGAGCATGGACGGCGTTCGCGTCGGCCCCGTCGTCGGCAGTGCCGGGAGCGATCGGGAAGCGGTTGTCGTAGTAGCGCAGCTCCCCGTCGACGACGTCCAGGTGGGCGATCGGCCCGCCTCCCGGATCCTGGTCCGCATCGCCGACGACCGGGATCCGAATCCGGCCGCCACCTGCTGCCCAGTCGACGTCGAACGCGGCCTCGCGCTCGGAGTGCCGGCCGTGCTTGAGCAGGTCCCACCACCACTGGTTCTCGGCAGGTGTGGCCACCCCGACGTGGTTGGGCACGATGTCGACCAGGATGCCGAGACCCAGACGCCTTGCTTCGGTCGAGAGGGCGGCCAGCCCGTCGGCGCCGCCCCGGGAGGCGTCGAGGTGGTCGTGCGAGACGACGTCATACCCATGGTTGCTGCCGGGCTCGGCCGCCAGCAGCGGGGACAGGTAGACCCAGTCGACGCCGAGGTCGTGGAGGTAGGGCAGTCGGCGCGCGGCCTCGAACAGGTCGAAGTCCGCGTTGATCTGCAGCCGGTAGGTGCTCACCGGTTTCCGGTTGACGCTCCTACGCTCGCCCATGCCTGCCTCCCTGTCGCTGCTGTTCCCGGAACGGCCGGCGGACTAACGCTTCCGGCGCTGGTCGGATGCGGGCGTCGCCGTCGCGGTGGACGCCTGGGCCGCAACCGATGCGGCGACCGAGTGGTCCGGAGCGGCCTCCGGCTCCGCGTGCTCCCTGAGTACGACGAGGGAGCGGGTCTCGAGCCGGAACGTGGCGCCCGCCTGATGGGCCTCGCGCTCGTCCGCCGAGCCGCCGGTGTCGATGACCACGTCCCACGCCCCGGCATACTCGTCGGGCGGCAAGCGTCACCTCGGCCGGGCCGTCGGCGTTGAAGTAGAGCAGGAAATGGTCGTCGGTGATCGGGCCGCCGCGGGGGTCTGTCCCGCGGATGCCGTCGCCGTTGAGGTACATGCCGACCGCCTTCGAGCCGGACTGCCAGTCGGCGGCCTCCATCGGTCGACCCTCGAGGTGCAGCCAGACGATGTCGTTGAGGCGTTCGCCGTCGCCGGTTCGCACCGTGGTGCCGGTGAAGAAGCGCTTGCGGCGGAAGGTCGGGTGGCTCTTGCGGAGCTTGGCAATGGCTGCCGTGAACTCGACGAGTGGCTTGTCGGCCTGGTCCCAATGCACCCAGCTGATCTCGGAGTCCTGCGCGTAGGTGTTGTTGTTGCCGTGCTGGGTGCGGCCGAGCTCGTCGCCATGCAGCAGCATGGGGACGCCCTGGCTGAGCAGCAGGGTGGCGATGAAGTTCCGCTGCTCGCGCGCACGGGCCTGCTGGATCTCGGGGTCGTCCGTCGGGCCCTCGGCGCCGTGGTTCCACGACCGGTTGTGGCTCTCGCCGTCGTTGCTGAGCTCGCCGTTGGCCTCGTTGTGCTTCTCGTTGTAGGACACCAGGTCACGCAGCGTGAACCCGTCGTGGGCGGTGACGAAGTTGATGCTGGCCACCGGCCGGCGTCCGGAGTGCTCGTAGAGGTCCGCGGACCCGGCAAGCCGGGACACGAACTCACCCAACGACGGCTCGCCGCGCCAGAAGTCGCGGACCGTGTCGCGGTAGGCGCCGTTCCATTCGGTCCACTGCGGCGGGAAGTTGCCGACCTGGTAGCCACCGGGGCCGACGTCCCACGGCTCCGCGATCAGCTTGACCTGGCTGACGACCGGGTCCTGCTGCACGAGCTCGAAGAACGTCGCCAGCCGGTCGACGTCGTAGAACTCGCGAGCCAGCGCCGCGGCGAGGTCGAACCGGAAGCCGTCCACGTGCATCTCGGTCACCCAGTAGCGCAGCGAGTCCATGATCAGCTGGAGCGAGTGCGGGTGTCGCACGTTGAGGGAGTTGCCGGTGCCGGTGTAGTCCATGTAGTACTGCTCGTTGTCTTCGACGAGCCGGTAGTACGCAGGGTTGTCGATGCCCTTGAAGCTCAGCGTCGGACCGAGGTGGTTGCCCTCCGCGGTGTGGTTGTAGACCACGTCGAGGATCACCTCGATGCCGGCCGCGTGCATGGACTTCACCATCGACTTGAACTCCTGCACCTGCTGGCCGAGGTCGCCGGTCGCGGCGTACTCGGCGTGCGGAGCGAAGAAGCCCAGGGTGTTGTAGCCCCAGTAGTTGCGCAGGCCCTTCTCGAGCAGGGTGTTGTCCTGCACGAACTGGTGCACGGGCATCAGCTCGATCGCGGTCACCCCCAGCTTGGTGAGGTGGTCGGTGACGGCCGGGTGGGCCAGGCCGGCGTACGTCCCACGCAGCTCCTCGGGTACGTCGGGGTGCAACCGGGTCAGGCCCTTGACGTGGGCCTCGTAGATCAGCGACTCGTTGTAGGGGACGTTGAGCCGGCGGTCGCCCTCCCAGTCGAAGAACGGGTTGATGACCACGCCGTACGTCATGTGCGGCGCGGAGTCCTGGTCGTTGCGCGAGTCCGGGTCACCGAAGTCGTAGCCGAACAGCGAGGGATCCCAGTCGATCTCGCCGCTGGTCGCCTTGGCGTAGGGATCCAGCAACAGCTTGTTCGGGTTGCAGCGGAAGCCCTGCTTCGGGTCCCACGGGCCGTGCACCCGGTAGCCGTAGCGCTGCCCGGGCTGCACCTGCGGGAGGTAGCAGTGCCACACGTGGGCGTCGACCTCGGTGACCTCGATTCGCGTCTCCTTGGGCTTGCCGCGCGCACCGACGTCGATCAGGCAGAGCTCGACGCGCTCCGCCGCCTCGCTGAACAGGGCGAAGTTCGTCCCGCTGCCGTCGAAGGTCGCCCCCAACGGATACGCACTGCCAGGCCACGTCTCCAGCACAGGTGTCTCCTCGGTTTGATCGGTTGGAACGTTCAAATCACACCACGTCCTGTGCTCCGGAGCGACATCGACAACGCAGGGCCACCTTACGGAACCCGCCGGGACGAACCGGCGTCATACCCTCGTGGAGATGACCCGACGTGACACTTTGCGCCTGCTGGCGATGATCAGCGCGGTGCTTGCCGCGCCCTCGGCACTGACCGCCTGCGGGACGGAACCGGACGAGGCGAGTCGGACCAGAAGCGCGAGGGTGAGACGTAGGCGACGATCTCGAACTGGCGAGCTCCGACGCGGAGCGGTCGCCCGGCGTGGTCGACGCGATCCCCGACGCAGTGGCCTCCCTGACGGCCCTGGCCGCGGGACTGTACGACGCCCTGGCCGCGAAGCCCGGCAACCTGGTGCTGTCGCCGTACTCGGTGGCGGTGGCCCTTGCGATGACGGTCAACGGAGCCGAGGGCGAGACGGCCGAGGAGATGCTGGACGTGCTCAGCGTGGCCGACCTCGACCGGTTCAACGGCGGGTTGAACGCGCTCACACAGCACGTCGAAGGGCTCGCCGGCAAGGTCAAGCGCGGCGACGACAGCACTGCCGAGCTGGCGCTGGACACCGCGAACGCCCTGTTCGGCCAGCGCGACACCGAATGGCAAGAGCCCTTCCTCGACACCCTCGCCAGCAGCTACGGGGCAGGGATGCGACTGGTGGACTACAAGGCTGCCGCCGAGGCGGCCCGCACCCTCATCAACGACTGGACCGCGACCCAGACGCACGACCGGATCCCGGAGATCCTGGCCGAGGGGGTCATCGATGAGCTGACCCGGCTGGTGTTGGTCAACGCGATCTATCTCAAGGCGCCGTGGGAGGAGCCGTTCGACACCTCCTCCACGGCCAAGCGTCCGTTCCGGACCGACGACGGCCAGACCGTGCAGGCCGACACGATGTCACTCGGCCTGAGCTCGTCCGGCTATGCCCGTGGCGACGACTGGGAAGCGGTGCGGATCCTCTACGCCGGCAGCGCGCTGGCCATGACGGTCGTCCTGCCGGCCGAGGGACGGCTCGACCAGGTCTCGGCTGCGGTGGCCGACGGCCGGCTACCCGAGATCCTGGCCGCCAACAAGCCCACCATGGTGCAGCTGTCGCTGCCCAAGTGGGAGTTCCGCACCCAGGCGGCCCTGGCCGACGTGCTGAAGGCGATGGGCATGCCCACGGCCTTCGACCCCAACGCCGCGGACTTCAGCGGCATGACCGAGCAGGAGCAGCTGTTCATCTCCGCGGTGGCGCACGAGGCGTTCATCGCGGTCGACGAGGAAGGCACCGAGGCCGCCGCCGCCACCGCCGTGGTGATGGGCACGACCTCCATGCCGCAGTACCAGGAGGTCGTCGTGGACCGCCCGTTCCTCTTCGTGATCCACGACGTCGAGCAGGGGGCCCCGCTGTTCCTCGGCCGGGTCAGCGACCCGACTGCCTGACCGCCTTGGCGAGCTCCTCGGCCAGCGGCTCGTAGTGGTCGAACACCCGCGTGAACGTGCCGGTCCCGTGGGTCGAGGACCGCAGGTCGATCGCGTAGCGCTCCAGCTCGGTCGTGGGCACGTGGGCCCGGATCAGCGTGCGGTCGTCGCCGGACTTGTCCGTCCCGAGCAGCCGTCCCCGCCGCGCGGAGAGGTCGCTCATCGCGTTTCCGACCAGGTCATCGGGTACGACGACCGTGACGTCGTCGTACGGCTCGAGCATCTGCACCCCCGCCGCCTCCGCGGCCTCCCGCAACGCCAGCGCGCCTGCGCTCTGGAACGCCATGTCGGAGGAGTCCACGCTGTGTGACTTCCCGTCGGTGAGGGTGACCCGGATGTCCACGACGGGGTACCCGTAGCGGACTCCGCGCTCCATCTGGGCGCGGACGCCGCGTTCGACGCTGGGGATGAACTGGCGGGGGACCGAGCCGCCGACGACCTTGTCGAGGAACTCGAAGCCGGAACCCTGCGGCAGGGGTTCGACCTCGATGTCGCAGATGGCGTACTGGCCGTGGCCGCCGGACTGCTTCACGTGCCGGCCGTGTCCCTTCCCCGGACCGGCGAAGGTCTCCCTCATGGGCACGATCAGGTCGCGTTGCTCGACAGTGACGCCGAACCGGTCCCGCAGCCGGTCGAGGGCCACGTCGGCGTGCGACTCGCCCATCGCCCACAGCACCAGCTGCCGGGTCTCGGCGTTGTGCTCGATGCGGAGTGACGGGTCCTCGGCGGCGAGTCTGCTCAGCGCGGAGGACAGCTTGTCGTCGTCGGACTTGGTCGCCGCCTCGATCGCGACCGGGAGCAGCGGCGACGGCATGGTCCAGGGGCGGAGCACCCGCGGCGAGTCGACGGAGGAGAGCGTGTCACCGGTCTCGGCGCGGGTGAGCCGCCCGATCGCGGCGATGTCGCCGGCGACCACGCGCTTGGCCGGGACCTGTTGCTTGCCGAACGGGTAGGACAGGGCGCCGACCCGCTCGTCGTCGTCGTGGTCCTCGTGGCCCGAGCCCTCTCCGAAGAACGAGGAGAAGTGGCCGGAGATGTGCACCGCGCCGTCGGCGTCGAGAGTGCCGGAGAACACCCGGACCAGACTGACCCGGCCGACGTAGGGGTCGCTGGTCGTCTTGACGACCTCGGCCACCAGCGGTCCGTCGGGGTCGCAGGTCAGCGGGTCGGCCGGGCGGCCGGCCGGGGTGAAGACCTCCGGGCTGGGGTGCTCGGACGGCGGCGGGAACCCACGCACGATCACGTCGATCAGCTCGGCGCAGCCCACTCCCGTCGTGGCGCAGACCGGAAGGACCGGGAAGAACGTGCCGCGTGCGATCGACCGCTCGAGGTCGGTGACGAGAAGGGCTTCGTCCACCGTCTCGCCGCCGAGATAACGGTCCATCAGACCGTCGTCCTCGGACTCCTCGATGATGCCCTCGATCAGGGTGGCGCGATGCTCCGCCTCGGCATCGGCGTACGACGCGGCCGGGGAGCCGGCAAGGGGTACGCCGGCCTTGGCGTCGCCGTGGTGGTCGTAGTAGAGCTCGTCGAGCAGGCCCACCAGCCCGGTGACCTGGTCACCCTCGGTCACCGGCAGGAACAGCGGGAGGACCTTGTCGCCGAACGCAGCCTGCGCCTTGGCGAGTACGCCGGGGTAGTCGGCGCGGGCGTGGTCGAGCTTCGTGATCACCACCGCCCGGGGCATCCCCACGTCGGCGCACTCGTTCCACAGCCCGACGGTCGCGTGGTCGATCCCCTCGTTGGCCGCGATCACGAACAGGGCGCAGTCCGCGGCCCGCAGCCCGGCCCGAAGCTCACCGACGAAGTCGGCGTATCCGGGAGTGTCGATCAGGTTGACCTTGGTGCCGGCGTGGACCAGGGGCGCAACGGCGAGCGACATGGACCGTCCGTGATTCTGCTCGGGCTCTTCGTGGTCGGAGACCGTGGTGCCCTCGGCGACCGAGCCGGAGCGGGTGATCGCCCCGCCCACCACCAGCAACGTCTCGAGGAATGTTGTCTTTCCCGAAGAGCTCGGCCCGACCAGGACGACGTTGCGAATCCGGTCGGGCCCGGTCGCCTCTAGGTCCTGGTTTCCGCCGCCCTTCCGTGCCGCTTTGTCAGCCATGCACCTAACCAACCCCGATCGGGCCCGGTACACAAGAGCATGTGTGGACCGATAGACCACAACAGTCCGCGTTCCGGCGCTGGCGGGAGCGATCATGGGTCTCGCCGCAGTCGGTCTGGCGGCCTGTGGGTCCGTCGGTGGCCGCGGCGACGACTTTGACGACGGCTCGGTCGAAGAGATCAAGGACACCGTGATCGCTGGATTCGGACTTCTGCGACCTGGACAGCTTGATGGAGGACTTCGAAGACGAGGACGACGCGGGCAAGGAGTTCTCCAAGGGTGAAGAGACGACGGTCGACGGTGCGAACGTGGTGGAGGTCATCACCAAGGACGGGGACGAGACAAACACGGCGCTGGTGGCCACCGAGGGTGAGCACTACATCCTCGAGGTGACGAACGAGGGCGGTGACGAACCGGGGTCGTTCACCCTGAGCAAGTTCAACGAGCCGGTCGACGCCGAGGCCCCGGACGACGCCGTGGAGCTGCCGGGTGACTGACCGCCGGTTACGGTCGGACCACGTCAGACGGGCCATCTAGGCTTCGAGGATGAGGCTGTTCGTCGCGGTTGTCCCACCGGACGGAGTGCTCGAGCACCTGGACGAGTTCTTGTCGGCGCGTCGGGAGGCGGGCGAGTTTCGCTGGACCGTGCCCGACCAGTGGCACCTCACGTTGGCGTTCATGGATTCCGTGGCCGAGCGTCATCTGGACGACCTGGTGGAGAGGCTCGGCCGGGCGGCGCAGCGGCGTACCCCGTTCGAGCTCGGGTTCGCCGGGGGCGGCGCCTTCCCGAACCCTGCGCGCGCGAAGGTGCTGTGGCTGGGTGTCGACGCCGACGACTCCGCGCGCACCGAGCTGAGTCGACTCGCGACCGGAGCCCGGGCGGCGGCGACCAAGGCGGGTGCCGAGGTCGCCGGCGGAAGGTTCCGGCCGCATCTCACGCTCGCCCGGCTCGGCCGCCCGCATGAGGTCACCAAGTGGGTGCGGCTGCTCGACGCCTACCAGGGCCCGAGGTGGACGGTGGAGGAGTTCGCGCTGATCGAGTCGCACCTGGGCGAGGGACCGCGAAAGCGCCCGAGACACGTTGTGCTGGAGACCTTCGGACTCAGATCGGTGGACGTTGGCCAGAATCGTCGGTGACCTGCTGCGCAGGTCGCTCTGGGATCGGTTCCCCCGTGATCACCGGCAGTCGGCCGAGGACTTCCGGCGCCGGCGGCTGGTGACGCTGGTCGGGGTTGTCATCGGGGCGGGTCTCCTCGCCGTCTCGCTGCGGATCGAACCGGGCAGCCCGAGCTTCTATCCGGCGACCCTTTGCCTCGCCGGTCTCTGGGCCGTCGCGGGTTTCGCATCCGGACCGCTGCACCTCGGGCGGATTGGCGCTGACCGCGCCCCGGCGCGTCCGGTCGTGCAGCCGATCGTCCTCGGTCTGGTCCTGGCCGGCCTCTTCGTCGTGGGCGCGCTGGCCGTTCGCGAGATACCGGTGCTCGAGGACCAGGTGACGTCGGTGCTCGACTTCGCCGACCAGGGGTCAGGCCCGCTGGTGCTGCTGGTGACGGTCGTGAACGGCGTCACCGAGGAGATCTTCTTCCGGGGCGCGGTCTACGCGGCCGTGAAGCGCCACCAGGTCGCCGTCAGCGCCGTGGCCTACGCGCTGACGACGGCGGCGACCGGCAACGTCATGCTCACGTTCGCCGCCCTGGTCCTGGGCGTCGTGGTCGGACTGCAGCGCCGCGCGAGCGGCGGCGTGCTCGCGCCGATCCTCACCCATGTGACCTGGTCGGTGACGATGCTCTACACCATGCCGGCGCTGTTCGGATGACAAGGCGAGTCAGCGGCCGCGCTCCTCCAGCGCGCGTCGTACGGCCTCCTCGTAGCCGATCGGCTCACCAGGGACGATCTCCCGGATCGACTGCTCGGTGACGACGACCTCGGTGCCCATCGAGTCGATCAGGTTGCGCCCGGTGGTCGCGTCGACATCGGTCACCAACGCCAGCCAGTACGACGACAGCCGCGGCGTCAGCACGGGCACCGTCACGATCGGTACTCCGCGGCCCTTCTCGACGTTGGCCGCGATCCGCAGCATCTCGACGTAGGTGAGCCGGTCCGGCCCGCCGATCTCGAAGACCCTGCCGAAGGCCTCGGGCACGTCGGCCACGCCGACGAGATAGCGGACCACGTCGTCGAGGGCGATCGGTTGGGTCCGGGTCGTGGCCCACCGCGGGACGACCATCGCCGGCAGGTTCTTCACCAGTTGTCGGGTGATCTCCCACGAGACACCGCCGGTGCCGACGACGATGGCCGCTCGAAGGGTCGTCACGGGTACCCCGCCTTCGCCCAGGAGGGTCTCGACCTCGCGACGCGAGCGCAGGTGCGCCGACAGGGTGCCGTCGTCGGCGCCGAGGCCGCCGAGGTAGATCAGCTGCCGGACGCCGGCGGCGGCTGCCGCCTTCGAGAAGTTGCGGGCCTGCGCGGCGTCCTTCTTCTCGAAGTCGTCGTCGTCGAGAGAGTGCACGAGGTAGTAGGCGATGTCGACGCCGTCGAGCGCTGTCGGCGAGCGACACGGGGTCACCCACGTCGCCCCGGACGGCCACACCGGGCCCGGCGTAGGAGTCTGGCCGCCGGGTCATCGCCCGGAGGTCGTCGTACCCCGCCTCGTCCAGCGCCAGGACCAGCCTTCGTCCGACGAACCCGGTCGCGCCGGTCACGAGAATTCGGGGCATGCGCGCAGCGTAACCAGCCGGCGGGACGACCAGGAATTGTGACAGTTCGGAAACACGCTCCGGCTATGGTCGGCCCATGCCCTTCCTGCTGCGGGTCGAACTGCCGGACGTCCCCGGGTCGCTGGGTCGCGTGGCCACCGCAATCGGCGAGGCCGGCGGCGACATCGAGGCGATCGAGATCGTCGAGCACCGCCCCGACGGCACCGCTGTCGACGACGTACTCCTCGAGGCGACTGCGGGCGTGATGCCCGACTCGCTCGTCTCGGCGTGCAATCGCCTCGACGGGGTGCAGGTCATCTGGATCAGCAGGTACGCCGCGGGCGGGGGCCTGTTCCTCGACCTCGAAGCCGTCGAGGAGCTCACCGCGCACCCGGCGGTGGCGGTCGACCGGCTGGTGGACCTTCTTCCCGCCACCTTCCGCGCGGACTGGGCGGCCCGCGTCGGCAAGGACGGCCTCGGCAAACGAACCGGGGCCGCGCCCGACCAGTTCGACTGGACCAGGGTCGACAAACCCGTTCGCCTGCCGAGCGACGACGACACCCTGCTCGCGGCGGCTCCGTTGGCCGGAGACGACTTCGTCGTCATCGCCCGCCGGGGCGGCCCGGACATCCTGGACTCCGAGCTCGCCCGCCTGGGCCACCTGGTCGCTCTCGCCGTCTCGATCGCAACCTGAGGGCGAGCCGACTCACCGACCGAGTCGGTCGAACCAGCGGATCGCCGCAGTCACGCCGGCTCGACCCGACGCGCTGTGGTCGGGCACCTGCAGGTCCTTGGTACGGACGGCGAAGCCGCTCCTGGCGAAGTCGTCCGCGCAGTGCAGGGTGTTGGTGGGCGTCGCCTCCCGGTCGCCGCCGGTGTAGAACAGCCTGATCGGCACTCTCGGCGTCCAGCCCTCGCAGGCGGTGTCGTAGTCATCCAGTGCCCTGGCGAACCGGCCGGCCGGGTGTCGGATCATCCGCAGGCCCGCCTCGGTCAAGAGCTGCTGAGGGGTCGCTGGCATCCGCTTGTAGACCTCGATGCTGCGATGGGTGCCGTCGTACAGACCGGTGACGAAGTCGTCGTAGGGTTCGCGGAACACCTCGCTCGGCGAGTCGTACAGGTCGTGCAGATGGTCCCAGGACGTCAGCAGGTAGCCCAGGTAGAGCGTGGCGAGCTTCGGGTCGACCTCACCGCTGCGGATCGCCGGCAGCTCGGCGTGCCGGAAGTCGTAGGCCCCGCTGATCGATGCCACCGCCGCCAGACGGAGCTGCGGCACCGATCCGCGTTGGAGGCTGCGCGCGGTGACCAGGGCCGCGTGGGCACCCTGCGAGAAGCCGGCCACGCGGACGCCGCGACTCAGTCTCAGGTCCCTGCCGGCGGCGAAGTCGCGGGCTGCTTCGAGGAGGTCGACCGAGGCCGAGACCTCCGTCCGGCCGTCGAGGTACGCCGGGTAGCCCTGGCCGGCTCCGAGCCCGACGTAGTCCGGGGCCGCGACGGCGTACCCGGCGGCTGCGAAGCTCAGAGCGCCCGCCTGATGATAGGTGTCGCCCGTGCCGACCGACGGTGCGTCGGCGGAGGACGGCGTGGTGCCGTGCTCGAAGAGGACCTGGCGGAGCCGGTGCGGGCCCGATGTCGGGTAGGCGAACAGCCCACTGGCCCGGATCGACTGACCACGCCGGTCGACGGTGCGGTAAACGAGACGGTAGCCATCGACAGGGCGGCGTACCTCCGCAGTCGAGTAACCAGCGTCGGCAAGCAGGCGCCGGGTCGCGGCGAGGTCGAGGTGACGGACCCTGGTGGCCGAGACGAGGGTGCCGCGATCGGTGGACGCGGCTGCCACGGACTCGGGCTGGTCGCCCACGCTGGGTGCGGCTGCGGCGACCGCGAACGTGCTCACCATCAGGGTGGTCGCGAGCAGGATCTGCAGAGGACGAGTTCGGATTATTGTCATGCTTCGACGCTAGGAGCGAACCGGCGCCGACACAGTGGGGCGAAGACCCGAACCCTGGTGGACCTGGGTCCACCTGCGCCGTACGCCCTAACGCGGCCGTGGGCGAGGGACTCGCCCGTGCCTGGGGTTCGTGGGTGCGGTTGGTGCGGGGCTGTGCGTCGTACCACGTCGGCTGCGCTGGGCTCCCCGCGTCGGGACGCGTCACCGTCGGCGGGTCCGTCGCGGTTGCTTCCAGGCGTCCCGCCGCGCGTCGCTTCTACGCTTCGCCGACGCGGCACGCCGCGCCGCCCCGCACCGGCCGCCGCCCCGAGGGCGCACGTCCGCCGCTCAGTTGGACGGGATGGGGATGGTGCCGGTCGGGGTGACCAGGTAGGTCTGTCCGTGGGGTCCGGTCCACTGGTAGCTGCCGGCCGGGGTGCGGTGGTAGCGCCATCGTCGGAAGCGTCTTCGCCCGGTGGTGCCGTCGGCACAGGGCGGCGAGGGCGTCGGGCTGGGTCTGCCCGGGTGGGCCGTTCTCCTCGTAGGGAGTGATGTGGTCTAGATCGGCAGGCTCTGGCGTCCCGGTTGCACCACGGGAACACGCAGTGTTGGTCGCGCAGGATGACCAGTTCACGCATCCAGGCTGGTGGGTCGTGCTGCGTCAACGGTTTCGTCTCGCTGCATGTCGAGGACGGGTTGGATGGTGACCCGGGATCGGCCGGCCCAGTCCTTGATCCGGGCGATGGTGGCCGGCCCGAACCTCTCCACGGTCCCGAACCCAGTCCCGTCGCTGCTGTCGGGGCCGTTGGCGCCGAGCAGGTCCGCTGAGGGACAGGTGCAGGTAGAGCTTGGTCTTGGCCACAGCCGGCACGGGACGTGGGCTGGCTCTGCTGGTGACTGATCGTCGGGTCCGAGGGGGGTGCCGAGGTCGAGGGCGGCTTGGCGGCTGGCGATCACGCCGACGGCCTTGGCCTTGCGGACCTCGAGGGTGTCGGTGTCACCGAGGGCTTTCAGCTGGGCGGCCTGCTCACAGACCAGGTCGTGAAACACAGTGAGGTCGAGGGTGTCGCCGGTGACCTCCAGATGGGACGTGCCGACCCAGTCGTCGCCACCGTCGGTGCCGACCCCGCGGTGGAAGAGCCGAACACCCCAGGCGTCTCTGCCCTGCTTCTCACGGGTCTCCAACAGGTGCGGGTCGTAGGTGGCGATGGCCTGGGCGACCGCGGTCTCGATCGCCCGCCACCCACACGACCCGATCCGGTCCGCCAACTGGGCGTCGACAGACGCGGCGGCTTGGGAGAGCTCGTCGGTGGCTTGGGCGATCTTGCGGGCCTTCTACGGCGCCACCGCCAGGCTTCACGCGGCCCAGATCCGGGGGAGCCGGTGTCGGGTCCAGGGCGTCGGCCAACAGCTGGAGCCCGGTCAGCGTTGACCCCGAGCGCGGCGGCGAACGGTTCGGGGTGAACGCCGCCACCAGCGGTGTCCCCTCGCCACCCAGGGCTTCTCTGTCGCGTCGAGGCCGGAGGCCTTTGTCGGACCAGGTCACGAACCCCGTTTCTTCGGTGGCCGGATGGAGCACGCGCCAGGCGCGCGGCGTTCGGCCTTCCAGCACTCGGTTGCGGCTTCGTCGGGCCAACGCGAGCAGCCACTCCGCGTCGAGGTCGCGGACCTCGATCGGAGCACCCGATCAGCGTCGGTTTCGATCATGTGTACAGCCAACCAGACGGCACCGACAGTCCGGCCTGGAATCGATGCTAAAACGCAGGTTGTGGAGAAGTAGTTTCGAAGTGTTTCTTCGACCCTGCCTGGGTTGCGGTGGGCTCGTGGCGTGGTTGCGGTTTCAGACCAACCCGCTTGCCTTTGCGGTCGGTGTACGACCTCGCCGCCCTGCCCGCGTGCGCCGACTCGTCGCAAGCCGCCTCCCCCGCTTCGCTCCTCCGGGCGTTTGCAACGAGTCGGCGATACCCGCCTTCGGCGGGTGGTGTGTGGTGTCAGACCACCGGCGACAGCACGAAGACCGGGATCTCCCGGTCGACCTTCTTCTGGTAGACGGCGTACTGCGGGAACGCCGCGACGGCCCGCGTCCACCACTCCTCGCGCTCGGCGCCGGTCACCAGACGCGCGGTGTACGTCGCGGGCTCCGGGCCGTCCTGGAGGTCGGCCTCGGGGTGCGCGACGAGGTTGTAGTACCACGAAGGGTGCTTGGGGTCACCGCCCTTGGAGGCGACTGCCGCGTACTCGCCCTCGTGCTCGACCCGCATCACCGGGTGCTTCCGCAGCTTGCCGGACTTCGAGCCGATCGAGGTGAGGACCACGATCGGCCTGCCCGCGACGGTGTTGGCCTTCTTGCCACCAGACGCCTCGTACGCCGCCGCTTGGTCGGCGGCCCAGTTCCACGTGCCCCGCTCGTACTCCCCGGAAAGTGCCATGCCGCGAAAACCCCTAGACCGTGTCATTTGTTCCGACGAACGGCCCTAACCTAATCGGGAAGCTCGCCGGATAGCCTGCGCACCATGAGCGCAATCGAGGGCGTGTCGCAGACGTTCGACCCGGACGAGTGGGATCCGGTGCCCGGCTTCGGCGACCTGACCGACCTGACCTACCACCGGGCCAGGCAGCACGGCACGGTCCGGATCGCGTTCGACCGGCCAGACGTGCTCAACGCATTCCGCCCGCACACCGTCGACGAGCTGCTCCGCGTCCTCGAGCACGCGCGGATCTCCAGCGACGTCGGCTGCGTGCTCCTCACCGGAAATGGCCCCAGCGACAAGAATGGCAAGTGGGCGTTCTGCACGGGCGGGGACCAGCGGATCCGCGGCAAGGCCGGATACCAGTACGCCGCCGGTGAGACCGCGGACACGGTGGACAAGGCCAAGCTGGGGCGACTGCACATCCTCGAGTGTCAGCGGCTGATCCGCTTCATGCCGAAGATCGTCATCTGCCTGGTCAACGGGTGGGCAGCCGGGGGCGGCCACTCGCTCCACGTCGTGTGCGACCTGACCCTGGCCAGCGCCGAGCACGGGCGGTTCAAGCAGACCGACGCCGACGTCGGGTCGTTCGACGGGGGCTTCGGGTCGGCGTACCTCGCCCGCCAGGTGGGGCAGAAGTTCGCGCGCGAGATCTTCTTCCTCGGTGACGAGTACTCCGCCGAGGACATGCATCGGATGGGAGCGGTCAACAAGGTGGTGCCGCACGCCGAGCTCGAGGCCGAGGCCCTGGAGTGGGGCCGCAAGATCAACGGGAAGTCACCAACGGCCCAGCGGATGCTGAAGTACTCCTTCAACCTGATCGACGACGGCCTCGTCGGCCAGCAGCTCTTCGCCGGCGAGGCCACCCGCCTGGCCTACATGACCGACGAGGCAATGGAGGGCCGCAACCAGTTCCTCGAGAAGCGCGACCCCGACTGGTCGCCCTACCCCTGGTACTACTGATCTGGCCTATTTCCGCAGGTCAGAGCCCGCCGAGCAACTTAGCCTTTGCGCCAGCAAATTCGTCTTCAGCCCCTCCGGGCTGTCTGACGTGTTCCGTCCAAGCGGCACCGTCCCAATAGCGCTCGTTCCCATTGCCATCGGGATACCACTCTGCGCGTGCCTGCTCGCTCATGTCTGCCTTCTCACAGAGGTGAGAGGGTTGCGGCGGCCTTTCAGATGCATTGGACGGATGCTCCCCATTCGACGCCCTACGCGCCTGCCCAATGTGACTGCCGGAGATTGAACCGGAACGACTTGACGCGGCTTTCGGGCTGTTGGCGAAGAGAGCCAGTCCTGGGTCGCGCTCATGCGCTGTGCGGGAAGCAGTTTCGGCCACCATCGCAGAGGTCGCCGCGCGCTTCTTCCCCTCGATAGTCGGCGTCTTCGTGCTTCGTGGCATGCGGGCCGCTTGAAGGGGAGTCACGAACCGAGGCAGATGCGGAGTGGCGAGAGGAGATTCTGGAGACCGCAAGGGTCAGCGGTTATAGACGAATGAAGAGAAGTCGATGAGGAGGGAGCGGGAAAGAAGGTCGGAGTCATTCCGCGGTCGGGCTCGCGATCCACTCGGCGACGAGGCAAGTCGTCGTCGATGCTGGCCACGGCACCCGGCCGGCAGCTCAAGACCGCTGACCGGATGGTTGTCGCTGGTCGCGCGTACAGTGGGTGCATGTCGCTGAGCGAGTCGGAGTTCTACGAGGCGGGGATGTCCCTGCCTCCTGACGTGCGCAAGCACGTGGCTCTGCGGCTGCTTGAATCTGTCGACCCGGACGAGGCTTTCGACATGGCATCGGAGTCGTGGCTGCGCACCGAGGCAGCTGCCGCTTACGACGCACTGAAGGACCGACCCGTCTCGGGCAACTCCGGTTGAGGGCGTGCGCGCGAGGTTCGAAGCGAAGTGGGCCGCCCGTACATGACGGGCCGGATCCACCTCACACCCGAAGCCGAACGGCAACTCAACGATCTCGACGACTGGATCACCAAGATGGTTTCCGCTGACGTCGCTCGGCGCTTCGTCTCGTCGATCCTCGACTACATCGAGGGCCTCCTTGTGTTCCCTCTCGCCGGCCGGGCCCGCGACGACATCCGGCCGGGCATGCGGACGACCACCTTCAAGAAGCGGACGCTCGTCGCCTACGAGGTCGACGATGCGTCGGGTGAGCTCGTGGTCAACGTCCTCGGCGTCTTCCACGGTGGCCAGGACTGGGAGGCCGCGCTAAGCGAGGACGAGGGCAAGCCGGAGGCGGGTCGGTGACGCGTGCGTGAGTGGCAAGTGCGTGGCAGGAGGACCGTCGGCGACGCTGGTTGAGGCGGGCCGACAAGGCCCGTCTCGAAAACCAGATGGCTCAGTCGACCCTGGCTGCGATCGCCTCGACCTCGACCAGCCAGTGAGGGTCCAACAGCTGTTGGACGACGACGGTGCGAGCAGCCAGGTGCTCGCCCAGGTGCTCGGTCAGGATCATTACGTTCTCCGCGTCGTCAGAGGACGAGGCGAGAAAGAATCGCAAGGACACGAGGTCCGAGTACTCCATTCCGGCGTCGGTCAAGATGGCGTTCAGGTGCCGCCAGACAAGCCTCGCCTGTCCGGAGAAGTCCGGAGGCATGGTGACACCGTCTATCTCATACCCATTCAGTCCACTGATGTACAGCGTGCGGGCACCGGCGGGCACGTCGACAGCGTGGGCGAAGTTGCGGTACGGCGGGAACACGGTCTTGGGGTTGCGCTGAATGTTCGCCACAACGCAAGCATGTCAGGTGTTGCTCGCCCACCAGGCCGCGATCTGGGCGCGGGAGCGCACGCCGAGACGGAGCCGGATCCGCTCAGTGTGACCCTCGGCTGAACGTTCGCTGATGCCGAGGCGGAGGCCGATCTCCCGGTTGGTCATGCCCTCGCTGACGAGCGCTGCGACCTCCCGCTGCCGGGCCGTCAGCACGGCGACCTCCGAGCGCGACGGCGCCCGGAGGCCGAGGAATGAGCGGATCTCGGCGATCACCGGCAGCACGTCTCCGATGTAGGGAAGATGGGAGCGCCCGGGCACCGTCCTGAGCGTTGCCGACGCGATTCCCTCTGCGATGCGGCGGCTCTGGTCACCCGGTGCGGCGCGGTCGCCGTCGCGGTGGAGGACGAGCGTCGGTGCTTGGATGTCAGCGAGGTCGGCGCTGACATCGAGGGAGTAGCAGAGCCGCAGTAACGCGGCGGCGAACTCGCCAGAGCAGCATGAGCGCTGGTACTCCGCAAACGCTGCGCGGCTTCCTGCCGTCGCATCCGGCGCGAAGATGTCGGTGAGCACCTCGGAACCGAGGCCCCAATGGGTTGAGATCAGGCCGATCACCTGCTCCCGCACCTTAGGTTCTGACAGGTGGGACCCGGTGGCCCAGCCGCCGTACAGCGCAAGACGCCGTACGGAGTCCGGGTTCTGCGCCGCCCAACGGATGGCGATCGGCACCCCGAGCGAGCTCCCGACGACATCGATTGACTTGGCGGTACCGACGGCCCCGAGTACGGCCGACACCGCTTCCACCTCACGCTCAAGCGTTGGCACGGACACAGCATCTGAGAGTCCACAGCCGGGCCGGTCGTACCTGATCAACGTCCGCCCCCGCGCGAGGCCGGCCAGGAAGGCCCGCTCTGCCGGCAGATTCCAGCTGAGCTCAAGGTGGCTGAGCCAGCCGCCGAGGAAGAGCATGGGGGGACCGGTCCCGACTCGGGCGTACGCGACCGACGTGCCGTCTGCGAGTCGCACCGACGCGATGCGTTGCTCCACGACCGATCGCCACCTCCGCAAACCGCTCGGACACAGGCAGTCCCTGCCTGCACTCGAGAACCTTCGCACGGGTCAGCGGGGCAAGTGGGGTACTTCTACGCCTGTTTCGTCCGTCGCCGTCTGCGACGGTTGCCCGATGAGTGAGATGAGCCGAAGCGGCGGACCCTTCGATGTGATGGAGGTGGACCAGGCGGGAGCGTGGGTGCGGATCGGTGCCCGGCTCTACGACCCCCTGCTGGCCTTGGGGGAGCGGGCCGGGATGCGCAAGCGGCGAGCTGCGCTGCTGGCCGGGGCTCGCGGCCGGGTGCTGGAGATCGGCGCCGGCACGGGCCTGAACCTCCCGCACTACCCGGGCAACGTCGAAGAGCTCGTGCTGACCGAGCCGGCCGGCCCGATGGCGCGCCGGTTGGAGCGACGCGTTCGGGCTCTGGACCGGCGCGTGCAGGTCGTGCCCGCCGCGGCCGAGGAGCTTCCGTTCGCCGACGACTCGTTCGACACGGCCGTTTCGACCCTCGTTCTCTGTACCGTTCAGGATCCCGAGCGCGCGGTCGCCGAGCTGATCCGGGTGCTCAGGCCCGGCGGCATCCTGCTCGCGATCGAGCACGGCCCGTCGAGCTCGCCCCGCTGGGCAGCGGTACAGCGGCTGCTGGAGCCACCCTGGAAGGCATTCGCGTGCGGCTGCCACGTCACCCGCCGGATCCCCGAGCAGCTCGGCGCCGCGGGATTCCAGGTCAAGGACCTCCGCGCCGAGAAGTGGCGCGGGATGATCCCGATCGTGAAACCGCTCTCGGTCCTGCGGGCGACTCCTGACTGACAGACGGTCCGTCACAACGGTGCATGGGCATGGCTGTGACGAGTGATTTCCGAATTTCGCTGTCGAAGTCGTGCACAGGCAAGGTTTGTGCAGTTGACGGGGTGGCTTTTTGGCGAAAGACAATTTATCCAGAGCGCGGAGGGGTAGTCCGCCAACTTTTGCAGCGTTCTCGGCATCTCACGTGGCAAGCGCTGACACCGACACCTTGATAGTTGCGGGCGGCGACAAGGTTCGGAGAAGGAGATGTCATGAAGTATCGACTCATGCGTACCGCGCTCGTGGGATGCGGGCTCGGGATGGTGCTCGCCGTCGGGACCATGCCCCTTGGCGTCGCCGGCGAGGGGGACGAAGGAACCAACGGCCCGGATGTGTTCCGCGGCACCGCCGGCGCCGACGAGTACGACGGGCTGGGCGGCAATGACCGGATCTACGGCTACCGAGGCCGGGACACCCTCTGGGGAGGTGACGGCAACGACCGGATGTACGGCGGGGAAGGATCCGACAGTCTGTTCGGGGAGGCCGGCGACGACGTCGTGTTGGGTGGTCCCGGACATGACGCCGTGTACGGCGGCGGCGGTCGGGACGTGCTCCGCAGCTACGACGGATGGGACGTCTTGGTCCCGGGCAACGGCGCGGACGTGGTCTACGCCGGGTCCGACTCGGACGAGATCTTCGTGGACAACGACGGTCGTCGCGACGTGGTCTACTGCGGTCCCGGATACGATTGGGTCGAGATCAGCCTCGGGCGCCACGAGCGTCGCGAGCGTCTCGACCGCTACATCGACTGCGAGGACGTCTACGTCGACCGCGATGGCGTCCCCAGCTGAGGCAATCTGCGGTGCTCGGGGAGTCTGAAACGATGCCGTGCTAGCTGCAGCTGACCTCGGGGTTCCAGTCCGCGAACATGCCCGCAGGGTTGTTGGCCCACACCCACGCGTGCGTGAGGTAGAAGGCCGGCCCGGGTGGTGGGACCAGGATGTGCATGTCCATCCCGAGGACCGACGGCGCTTCGGAGACGCCCGGAGGGTCGGACTGCAGGCTTCGGGCGACCCACTCGACGGCGACCAGCTGGAGCTCGCCGTCCGGAGCGGGCGCGTAGACCAGGACTTCGGGCTCGAGGGCATTGACGTCGTTGTCGGCCATCAGGTCTGCGTTGAAGTAGTGGTAACCCATAGCGCCCGCCGTGGGGTGGTAGACACAGCCCGCGACGATCCTCACGCCGGAGCCGTTCACCCACCCGAGCTCGTACCCGGCCGCGACCGCCTCCTCGACTCGATGAAACCTGGCGGTTGCAATGCGCACCTGTGCGAGCTCTGCCTCGATGCCCGCGGAGTGGGCCGAATGGTCGTGGGTGCCGGCTTGCTCTCCGGCGGATGCGTGTAGATCGGCATTGGCGGGCAGCACTGCGATCAGCCCGGTGCTGGCAATGGTGACGGCCGCGAGGCCGGCCAGGTGTCGGCGCCGCTGCAGTCGGGTGGTGTTGGTGGTGTTCATAAGGCGCTCCTGTGTTTGGTCGTCTGGATGTTCATCTGAACTGCTCCTAGTCCGGGATCGCGGACCGGCGGTCGGCTTGACCCCATCCAGTGCGCCCCGGGCCGGTATTCGTCCAGCGCACACCCGGTATCCATTGGGTATCCGTGCCGTTGACGTGACCGCACGGCGGGAGGACCGTGGCCGACGTGGAGATCGCAGTCCTCGGTCCGCTGACCGTCAACGGCTCGGGACGTCTCGGCCCCCGCGACCGCGTCGTGCTCCAGGCCCTGGTCACCCGGCTGGGGCAGTCGGTGAGCGCCGACGAGCTGATACGACGCTGTCTGGCGCGACCATCCCCCCGCTTCGGCCGCCAAGAACCTCCAGTCGTGCGTGGTCCGGCTCCGCAAGGCTCTGGGGGCCCCGGCCATCGAGACGACGGCGGACGGATACCGCCTCGCCGTCCCCCAGGACGAGATCGACGCCCGCCGGTTCGAGTTGCAGGTTGTTCGGGCGCGTCAGCTGCTCGAGCTGGGCGAGGCCGACCGGGTCGCGTTTCTGCTGGAGCAGAGCCTCGAGCTCTGGCGGGGGGCAGCCTTCGAGGAGCTCGCGGAGTGGCCGCCCGGGCGCCGCGAGGCCGGACGCCTCGAGGAGCTGCGCCTCGACGCCCAGGAACTGCTGCTCGATGCCCAGCTACGACGCGGCCGCGCCCCCGAAGTCCTGCCCCGCGCGCACGAGATGGTGCGGTCCGCCCCGATGCGCGAACGCCGCTGGGAGCTGCTCGCGCTGGCGCAGTACCGCACCGGCGCGCAGGGCGAGGCGCTCCGGACCATCCGGCAGCTCCGGGCGGTACTGGCCCGCGAGCTCGGCATCGACCCGGGCCCGGAAGTGGTGGCCCTCGAGCAGTCGATCCTGCGGCAGGATCCGTCGCTCGTCGTCCCCGCCCCCCGTCCTGTCACGGACCGGTGCCCGTGGCAGGGCCTGATGGCATACGACGTCGGCGATGCCGAGCGGTTCTTCGGCCGGGACGCCAACATCGTCGCCTGCCTCGCCATCCTCGGGAGGAGCTCGTTCCTTGCCCTGGTGGGGCCATCCGGATCCGGCAAGTCCTCGATCATGCGCGCCGGCGTGTTGTCAGCGCTCCGCGGTCGTGGCCGCCGTGTCGTCCTGATCACTCCCGGGTCCCATCCAACGCAGGCGCTGGCGGCGCTCCCGGAGAACGCGCCACCCGACACCGTGCTCGCCGTCGATCAGGCAGAGGAGGTCTTCGCCCTGTGCGAAGACTTGGAGGAGCGGCGCGCGTTCCTCGAACGCCTGGCCGACGAGGCGCGGCGCCGGCCGGTACTGGTGACCGTGCGGGGCGACCGCCTCACCAATGCGACGGAGCACGCCGGCTTCAGCCGACTGGTCGAGCAGGGCCTGCATCTCGTGGGTGCCCTGGACGAGGACGGCCTGCGCGATGCCGTCGAGCGCCCCGCTTACCAGGCCGGACTGGTCATCGAGCCGGGCCTGGTGGAGCTCCTGGTCCGGGAGGTCCGCGGCGACCCCGGTGCCCTGCCGCTCCTGTCCCACGCCCTGCTCGAGACGTGGCAGCGACGCGAAGGCAACACCCTCACCGTCGACGGCTACCACGCCACCGGCGGGATCCATGGAGCCGTCGCCCAGTCGGCCGAACAGCTCTACGGACAGATCGAGCCCGACCAGCGGCGCCAGCTGCGCGACCTGATGCTGCGGCTGGTCTCCCCCGGCATCGGTGGTGAGGCAGTGCGTGCCCAGGTCCCGCGCCGTCTGATCGCCTCGGACCTGCACCACGAGCAGCTGATCGAGATGCTCGTCGGCGCGAGGCTCGTGACCAGCGACGAGGGGGTCCTCGAGATCACCCACGAAGCCCTCGCCCGCGCATGGCCGCGGCTGCGCGGCTGGCTCGACGACGATGTCGAGGGCCAACGGACCCGGCACCACCTGAGCGGCGCGGCCGACGCCTGGGACAGCCTTGGTCGCCCCGACAGCGAGCTCTACCGCGGAGTCCGGCTGACTCGTGCGCTGGACTGGCAGTCCCGCACGGAGTCCGCTCTCACCGAGACCGAGCGCGAGTTCCTCTCCGCGGCCCGGTCGGCCTCCGAGGCCGAAGAGCAGAGCGCGGCCGAGCGAGCACGTGCGCAGGCTCGGCTGATCCGTCGGCTCCGGATCGTGCTGGCGGCGCCGCCGTGCTCCTCGTCCTCGCCCTCGCCGCCGGCGGCATCGCCGCAGTCCAGTCCGAACCGCGCCGAGCGAGAACGCCGCCCAGGCGGAACAGTCCGCCGTCTCCGCCCTCGCGCGCGGCGCCGCGGCCCGTGGCACCGCCTCGGGAGACGTGGTAACCGCGCTGCTGCTCGCCGCGGCCGGGGTGGTGCTGGACGAGTCGCCCGAGACAGTGGGCAACCTGCAACAGGTGATCAGCCGGAACCCGGCGCTGATCGGCTCCACTCCACTGGCGGGCAAGGAGACGATGGCGCTGGACGTCCTTCCCGACGGCCGGACCGCGGCAGTGCTCGACAATGCCCGCTCCCTCAGCATCGTCGACCTGGCCACTGGTGCCGCGCTGGAGCGACGACAGATCGGCACGACCCGGTCCGAGGAGGATCCTCGACGGGTCCTCCGGGTCAGTCCCGACGGCCGCGTGATAGCCGTGGGCGCAGCGCCGTACTCCGACCACCTCCTGCACCTCCTCGATGCGAAGACGCTGCAACCCGTCACTCCCCAGCCGACTGGCTTGCCGCGGGGTCCCTGGGGGATGATGGATGCGGAGTTCAGCCAGGACGGTTCGACCCTGGTCGTCGTGGTGGGCAGGCTCGCTCGCGACGGCGACTCGATTCTCCCTGCCGGCGCGCGGGCCTACGTCTGGGCGCTCGGTTCGAAGGCGAAGCCGCTGGCGGTCGACCTCTCCCGGTGGACAAGGACCTGGGCCTCCGCCGCCCTGTCGCCGGACGGCAGCCTGCTCTACACCGCAACACCGACCGTCCGCGTCCATGATCTGCGTTCGGGCGCCGTCCGCACCCTGTCCACGCAAGGAGCCCACGGAGTCCGACTTTGGCTTCGAGGTCAGTCCCGACGGGCGACTCCTGGTCCTGGCCGGCGCCGATCTGGCCGACGACGCCGTCCTCCTCGACGCAGACACCGGGCGGGTCCGGCAGACGTTGCCCCACGAGGACGCGACGTTCGATGCCCGGTTCAGCGGCGACGGTCGTCGAGTGCTGACCGTCACCTACCGGCCGCCCGGTGTCTCGGTCTGGGACACCCGCACCGGTCGGCGGATCACCCAGTTCGCCATCCCGACGGGCGAGCCCCGCGCCGTGGACCTGGTCGGCGTCGGAGAGCGGGTCGTCAGCGCGCCAGTCGACCCGGGCCTGCACCACTGGGACGTGGACGGGAGCCGCCAGTACGTACGCCGGGACCCGGTGGACGGATTGCCCTGGCGGCACGAATCCACAGGGTCCTGCTTCGTGACCCCCTCAGCGGACGGCGCCTACGTCCACTACGGCATGTGCGACACCGTGAGTGGGGTCGTGCTGGACGTGTCGCGACGCCAGGCGCACCCGGAACACACGACCGAAGCGGGGTACAGCTTCGGCGGTGGCAGCTGGCACTCCCCTCGTGCGGAGTTTCTGAATGCCATCGGCGGCACCCTCTACGTCTGGGACGGACGGACTGGTCGGGTGCGGGCCGGCCCACACCCGGTCGGTGACCGGGTGACCGAGTCGACCACAGCCCCGACGGCTCCCGTGTCGTGGTTTCCGAGCTCTCGGGCACCCTGACCCTGCTCGACGGGTCGACCCTCGAGCCCGTCGGGCGAGCCGGTCGACCTCGGTGCCAACGTGTGCTGCGTCGCCCTCGGCCCGGACAACCGCACGGCCTTCGCCCTCGTCGGCGGACCCGCGCGCACCCGCTTCTGGAAGGAGTACCCCGACCGGTGGGCTCTGGTCGATCTCGAGAACGGCGAGGTCGTCAAGGAAGGCTCTCTCGGCCAGGCGGACGGGATCTGGGCCGCCTACTCACCCGACGGCCGGCACGTGGCCGCGGGAGGCCTGGACGGCGACGTCGCGATCATCGACACCCGGACCGGGCAGCTTGTCCGGGAAGCCGGTCCGGGCGCACGTGGCGACGGCGTCTACTGGGTCGCCTTCTCCGACGACGGCGCTCGGCTCGTCAGCGGGGCCATTGACGGGACCGTCGTCCTGTGGGATGCCGACGACCGGCGACATGACCGGTCGGGTCACCCTTCCCGGGGGTGCAGCCGCCTCGCCGACGTTCCTGCCGAACGGCGACATCATGATCGTCCCGTGGCGGAGAGGACCCCGCCGTCTACGTGTGGGATCCGCGCGCGCAGTACGGCCGTCGAGTTCGCCTGCCGCGCAGCGGGTCGCGACCTCACCGAGGCCGAGTGGGCCGAGCACTTCCCCGGTCAGCCCTTCCGTTCTGTGTGCCCCCAGAGCTGAACGGTCCTCACCCCGCGGATACCGATCGGATACCGGCGGTGTGGCGTTTGGATACCGCCCGGGGCGACAACGTCGGCATTGGGGCCATGCGCGGCCTCGCCGAACCCGAAGGACTGAACCATGACCGCTCACACCAGATCCCGCAACACCTCGGGACGCGCTCTCGCCGCTCGCGGATTCACGTCCGCGCTCGCCACCGGCATGGTCGCGGCATTGCTCTCCGCCTCCGTCGCCACCGCAGGCGCGGCGCCGGTCCGGGCCGGCGACGAGGTCAGCCCGTGGCCGCCGGCGAGGACGAAGGGCGCGCCGCCCGCAGATCTCGCGGCCGCCGCACGATTCGCGTCAGGCCTGACGAATCCCCGACACCTGGGTTTCGGCCCGGATGGTTTGCTCTACGTGGCCGAGGCGGGAGTCGGCGGGAACCGACCGGCGACTGAGACGCCAGGGTGCCCGCTGGTCGACAACCTGTTCTCGCAAGCCGGTCCGTACAAGCCCGGCTTCACGGGACGGGTCTCCCGGGTTCTTGCTGATGGCACACGTGAGACCGTCGCCAGGGGTCTGCCGAGCGTCACCGACAACTTCGGCGACGCCCTCGGCCCCTCGGACATCGCGTGGATCGACGGCAAGATGTACGTCGCGATCGAAGGCGGCGGCTGCTCGCGGGGGCTGCCAGAGGACCCGGCCGGGATCGTCCGGATCCGTCGCGACGGCTCGTACTCGTACGTTGCCGACATCAGCGCGTTCATTCGAGCGAACCCGGTCGCGAACGAGCCGGCTTGTGGCCCGGAGGGCGACTGCGAGCCGGACGGCGTCCCGCACGCGATGCTCGCTGTGGGCCGCCAGCTCTATGTGGTGGAGACGAACCACAACAGTGTCCTGCGGGTGAACCCGAGGACGGGCGCGATCAAGCGGATCTATGACCTTTCGGTCCAGGATCCGGCTCCGATCATGCTGATCCGCCGCGGGAGCAGGTTCTACCTGGGAGGGTTCGACGGGCTGGTCCAGACATTCAGTCGTCGACTCGGTCCGGTCAGAACTCTGGACGACGGTTACAGCCCGATCGTTGATATGGGCTTCGCCCGCGGCCGGCTCCACCTCCTGGAGACCTTCGCCAGTGAAACGCCGTTCACGCCGGAAACCGGCCGCGTAGTCCGTCGCGGCAAGAACGGCGGGCGGACCGTGATCGCATCGGGCCTGAACTTCCCGATCGGGATGGCGCTGTCACGCGGCCATGGCTATGGCAGGGCGCTGTATGTCTCGACACTCAGCTACGGCCAGGGACCGGTCGAAGGCCTCGGCCGGGTCGTTCGGATCGAGCTGGATCCGAACCGGGGCTGACCATGACGTCGAGCTGACAAGTCCGGCCGGCGCCATGTCCCGTCGCGTGGAGGTCACCCGAGCGATCCGTCCTGCGGCGTCTGGCAAGCCGTCCTCGGGCCGCGTCGGTGGCGATGCTTACACTGTCAGCCAGCCGAAGGTGAAGGACGTGAGCGATGTTCAGGGTGCCGCCCGGACGAGTCGGCGTACTGCCGAACCAGTACCTCAAGGCGGCGATCGACGAGGGCATCCTCAACGCGGGCGGCTACACGATTCCTCCCGAGAACATCCAACCCGCCAGCCTGGACCTGAGACTGGGTGAGATCGCCTACCGCATTCGTTGCAGCTTCCTGCCCGGGGCCCACCGCGTTGAAGACCGGATGAAGGAGTACATCGTCGATGTACTCGACCTGCATAAAGAGGGCGCGGTCCTGGAGACGGGTCGGCCATACCTCATTCCACTCAAGGAACGGCTCGAACTACCGTCCACCATCCGGGCCAAAGCGAATCCAAAGAGCTCAACCGGTCGCGCGGACGTTTTCACGCGGGTCATCACTGACCGCAGCTCACGGTTCGATGAGATTTCGGCCGGATACAAAGGGCAGTTGTACCTCGAAGTCGTCCCGTTGTCCTTCCCCATCCGGGTGAAGGAGGATCTCACCCTGAACCAGTTGCGCCTGTCCGTCGGTCGCGCACAACTGAGTGATGAGGAGATCCGCACCGAACAGCAAGTTCGCCCGCTTCTCTTCGTGGATGGACGCCCCGTTCCAGTGACCGACATGCAGTTGTCGGATGGCTTGTTCCTCGGCCTGGACCTGCGCGGAGTCTCGGGTCGGAGGGTCGGCTACCGAGCTCGCGGGAGCGCACCCCTGCTGGACATGTCGGTGGTGGGAGCCGCTGACCCAGAGCAGTTCTGGGAGCCCGTCCTCCGTGAGGAGGGTGATCGAATCGTGCTGACTCCCAAGGACTTCTACCTCCTCATGTCACACGAGGCCGTGACCATCTCACCCAACCTCGCCGCGGAGATGACCGCCTATGACCCCACCAGTGGGGAGCTGCGGACGCACTACGCGGGTTTCTTCGACCCGGGCTTCGGTTTCGAAACCGGCGGCCAGTCCACCGGGTCTACCGCCGCGCTCGAGGTGCGGGCGCATGACGTGCCGTTCATGATCGAGCACGGACAACACGTGTGCAAGCTGACGTTCGAGCACATGCTGGAGCCTCCCACCACGCTTTATGGACGCTCGATCGGCTCGAACTATCAGGACCAGACAGAAACGCTCGGCAAGCATTTCCGGATCCCTCGGCCGCGTCCCGATGAACGCGCCGCGTCCGCCGAAGTTCCCGTTTCTGGTTCCGCGCCGGAAAACGACACCCTCTTTTCCTAGGGCAAGGGAATCTGCGAGGTCGTTAACCGCCGGACCTGAGCCGGTCAGCACAGCCTTTCCTTGCTTGCGATCCCCGATGCAGGTCTGTTGACTCGACGTCATGAGCGCCGAGATCACCGATGACGGCGTACCGGTGGGACCGCACCAGCACGAGCCACACGACGGGAGCATTGGCTCGCGGCTCAACTGGCTGCGCGCCGGAGTGCTCGGCGCCAACGACGGCATCGTGTCGACAGCGGGACTGGTGGTCGGTGTTGCAGGCGCCACCGACGACCGGAAGGCGATCCTCATCGCCGGGGTCGCGGGACTGTTCGCGGGCGCGATGAGCATGGCCACGGGCGAGTACGTGTCGGTGAGCACCCAGCGCGACTCCGAACGAGCTCTTCTGGACAAGGAACGGCGGGAGCTCAGGGAGATGCCGGCGGACGAGCTGGCCGAGCTCGCCGACATCTACGTGCAGAAGGGACTCAGCCCCGACCTGGCCCTCCACGTGGCCGAGGAGCTCACCGACCACGATGCCCTGCGTGCGCATGCTGACGCGGAGCTCGGCATCGACCCGGACAACCTGACCAGCCCCTGGCAAGCCGCGGGGGCGTCGATGCTGGCGTTCACGGTGGGCGCGCTGCTGCCGCTGCTCACGATCGCGCTGGCGCCGTCCGATGCCCGGGTCTGGGTCACGATGGTGGCGGTGGCGATCGCCCTCGCCCTGACGGGCTGGGCCAGCGCGCGGCTCGGCGCGAGCCCGGTCGGCCGGGCGGTGGTCCGCAACGTCGCCGGTGGCATGCTGGCGATGACGGTCACGTTCCTGATCGGGAGCCTGTTCGGCACCCGGATCGACTAGCCGGCCAGCCGCTCGCGGACCAACGGCTCCAGACGCCGCCAATCCTCGGTCAGGCCCAGGCGCGTCCCGAACGTCCTCAGCGCGTTGATGAACATCTCACCGCTCTCGATGACCCGCGGGTCCATGTGCCCGAACACTTCGAGTGCGACGACGCCGTACAACATCGTCCAGCCCTCCATGAAGACCCAGACGAGGCCCCGGTCCTCCGGAGCGATGTCCTCGACATCACCCGGGATCAACGGGTCCTGCACGACCTCGAGCATGCCGGGCGGCAGGTCCGAGAGCGCCGGGATCGGGTATCCGGTATGCCGCCAGAGGTCCTTGAGCAGGCCGACGAAGAGATGGCCCGAGCTGGAGATCGTGATCAGGTCTCGCCGCACACACGACGCGTCGGCCACCGGGTTCGCGAACACGAGCGAGAACTCGCGGGGGTTGCCCATCGCCCACTGCCTGAAGGCCACCGACGCGCAGACGAGCTGGGCCGCGGGGTCGTCGGCGGGCTGGGTGTCCGCCGCGGCGGCGAACCCGACCGTGGCGGCCTTGTCGATCTCGAAGGCGACCTGGTCCACCAGATCCTGGTAGCTGGAGACGTAGCGATAGAGCGCCGGCGCGGTCAGGCCCATCTTGGCGGCGACCGCGCGCAGGGACAGCTCGGAGCCGCTGGCAAGAAGCTCGCGCGACGCCCGGACGATTTCGTCGTACGTCGCCTCGCGCTGACGTTCCCTGCGTCCGAGTTCCACGCCCACCCTGTTGCCCGCTCTCTGTCGCTGTTCGCAAACCTCTTGACGAGACGAGTTTACACTGTTTACTGTTTACAGCGTTCACGCAACTGAAGACCCATCACCAAGGGAGTCGTCATGCAGCGATGGGGTGCCTTTGTGGCACGGCGCGCGGGTCTGGTCCTGCTGGTCGGCGTGCTGGCGACCATCGGCGCCGGCTTCTACGGCTTCGGCGTCTTCGACTCGTTGTCCAACGGTGGGTTCGACGACCCGGCGAGCGAGTCGTCCCAGGAGCGACTGCACGAGCTGGACACGTTCGGCAACAAGGCGGTCGACGTGGTCGCCATCTACTCCAGCGACGACCTGTCGGTGACCGACCCGGCGTTCGAGGCCGAGGTGCAGAAGGTCGTTGCCGGCCTGCCGAGCGACAAGGTGTCGTCGGTGGCGACCTGGTACGACACCCAGGACCCGTCCATGCTCAGCACGGACGGCCACGCCACCTCGGTGATCATCTCGCTCGTCGGCGACGACCAGGACGAGAGCGGCGAGAACTACGACGCGATCGCGCCCGGGCTCGAGGCGGCTGGGCTCGACACCGACGTCGCCGGCCCGTGGGCGGTCTACAACGACGTGAACGAGACCGTGTCCGAGGACCTCGCGCACGCGGAGTCGATCTCGATGCCGTTCGTGCTGCTGCTGTCACTGATCATCTTCGGCAGCGTCGTGGCCGCCTTCATGCCCGTCCTGGTCGGAGGTGTGGCAGTCGTCGGGGCGCTCGCCGTCGTACGCCTGATCACGCTGTTCACCGACGTTTCCATCTTCTCGATCAACGTCATCACGTTGCTGGGGATGGGCCTCGCGATCGACTACGCGCTGTTCGTGGTCAGCCGGTTCCGTGAGGAGCTCGATGCCGGTCGCGATCCGTCCGACGCCATCACCACGACCATGCGGACCGCCGGCCGCACCGTGCTGTTCTCCGGGCTGACCGTGGCGGCGGCCATGAGCTCCCTGCTGGTGTTTCCCCAGGCGTTCCTGCGCTCGATCGGGTTCGGCGGGATCGCGGCCGTCACAGTCGCCATGGTCGCCGCGCTCACCCTCCTGCCCGCCCTGCTCCGGCTGCTGGGCCACCGCATCGACGCACTCCGGATCCCGTTCCTCAACCGCCGTCGCCGCAGCCTGGTGACCGGTTCTGGAGGGTGGGCGCGGCTCGCGCACGCGGTGATGGCCCGGCCAGTTGTGTACGTCGTCGTGATCACCGCGGTGCTGTTGGCGATCGCGAGCCCGTTCCTCGGCGCGAAGTGGGGCAGCGTCGACTATCGGGTGCTGCCGCCGGATGCGCCGGCCTACGTCGCCGCCGAGAAGCTGAACACCGAGTTCGGCCCCGAGCGGTCGACCGCCAACGTGCTGGTCACCGGCGCGGACGAGGCCGGGATCGCGTCGTACGTAACTGCTCTCGAGGCGGTGCCCGGCGTGGCCGACGTCCGGCCTGTCGACAGTGCCGACGGCGGCCACCTTGCTCAGGGTCGGCTGGGAGGGCAACAGCCAGACCGAGGCCAGCCAGACTGCCATCCGGGACCTGCGCGACGTACCGGCGCCTCCTGGGGCCGAGGTCGAGGTCGGCGGTCTTGCTGCCGACACCGTCGACCTGCTCGACAGTGTGAAGGCGCACCTGCCGTGGATGGGCCTGATCGTCTTCGGCGTGATGCTGATCCTGCTGTTCCTGGCGTTCGGGTCGGTGATCCTGCCGCTCAAGGCGGTGGTGATGAACGCGCTGTCGATCACCGCCAGCTTCGGTGTGGTGACGTGGATCTTCAGCGACGGCAACCTCGAGGGACCGCTCGGCTTCACCAGTTCGGGGTTCCTCGACGCGACCCAGCCGATCCTGATGCTGGCGATCCTGTTCGGCCTGTCGATGGACTACGAGGTGTTCCTGCTCAGCCGGATCCGTGAGCAGTGGGACCGCACGCACGACAACGACGCGGCAGTCGCGGCCGGCGTGCAGAAGACCGGACGGATCATCACGAGTGCTGCGCTCCTGCTCGCGATCGTGATCGGCGCCTTCGGGCTCTCCGGCATCGTGTTCATGAAGATGATCGGCATCGGCATGCTGGTGGCGCTGCTCCTCGACGCAACCGTGGTCCGCGCCCTGCTCGTGCCCGCCACCATGAAGCTTCTGGGTGAGTGGAACTGGTGGGCTCCGGGACCGTTGCAGCGCTGGTGGGAGCGCAACGGCTTCCGAGAGGAGGAGGTCAGCGAGCCTGAGCCGTCGACGCCCGCAGAACCAGCTCGGGTCTGAAGATCGGTCCGTGCCTCGACCGGTATTGAGCCTCGATCGCGCGCCGTCGTGTCGGGGATCACAGGCCACACGGGTGAGATGCCTGTCATCGGCACCCGATGGCCACTAGGTTCATGCGGGTGAAGATCGCAGTAGTAAGAGAGACCCGCGACGGGGAGACTCGCGTCGCGATGGTGCCCGAGCTGGTCGGGAAGCTGACCGGGCTCGGGTACGACGTGACCGTCGAGCCAGGCGCCGGGACGGGAGCCCAGATCTCCGACGACGATTTCGTCGCGAGCGGCGCGACCGTCGACGACCAGGCGCTGGAGACAGCCGATGTCGTGGTTTCCGTCCAGCCGTTGCCGGTCGAGTCGATCCGTCGACTCGCCTCGGGGACCACCGCCATCTCGTTCCTGCCGGGTCCCCAGAGCCCCGAAATCGTGACCAACCTCCGCGACTGCCGGATCACGTCGCACGCCATGGAGCTGGTACCCCGCATCTCCCGGGCCCAGTCGATGGACGCGCTGTCGTCCCAGGCGCTCGTCGCGGGCTACCGCTCGGCGATCGTCGCCGCAGGGTTGCTCCGCCGGTTCTTCCCCCTGAACATGACCGCGGCGGGCACGGTGCCGCCCGCAGAAGTGGTCGTCCTGGGTGCCGGTGTCGCCGGCCTCCAGGCGATCGCGACGGCGAAGCGGCTCGGCGCCGTCGTCAAGGCGTACGACGTCCGGGCGGCCGCCGCCGAGGAGATCCGTTCGGTGGGTGCCCAGTCGATCGACCTCGAACTGGAGACACTCGAGGGAACGGGTGGCTACGCCCGTGAGATGACCGAGGACCGGGCGGCCCGGCAGATGGAGGCGCTGGCGCCGTACGTCGCGAACGCGGATGCCCTGATCACCACCGCCGCCGTACCCGGCAGGCAGGCACCGCTGCTGGTGACGGCAGCGATGGTCGAGCAGATGAAGCCCGGATCGGTCGTGGTCGACCTCGCCGCTGAGAGCGGTGGCAACGTGGAGGGCTCGATGCCCGGCGAGGTGGTGCGGATCGGCAACGCCCAGGTCTGGGGCGGAGCGAACGTCCCCTCGCAGATGCCCGCACCGGCCTCGAAGCTCTACGCCCAGAACATCGTGAGCATCCTGACCCTGATGACCGCGACCGGAGACGACGTCGAGCCGGGGACGTTCGCGCCCGACTTCGAGGACGAGATCGTGTCGTCGTCGTGCGTCACCCGTGATGGCCGGATCCTGCACGAACCCACCCGGTCGGTGGTCGAGCCCGACTCGGTGGTCGAGCCCGACTCGGTGGTCGAGCCTGTCGAGACCACTCCAGAAGGAGACCCCCAGTGAGTGAGCCCATCGTCTGGCTGACGATCTTCGTCCTCAGCGTGTTCGTAGGCATCGAGGTCATCTCGAAGGTCTCCTCCACGCTGCACACCCCGCTGATGTCCGGCGCCAACGCGATCCACGGGATCATCCTGCTCGGCGCGATCCTCGTGACCGGCACGACCGAAAACAACGTCGCCGTCGTCGTCGGCCTCGTCGCGATCGTCCTGGCCAGCGTGAACATGGTCGGTGGCTTCGTCGTCACCGACCGGATGCTGCAGATGTTCACCCGCAAGAAGCCGGCCAAGGCCACGACCGACGGGGGGGCCAAGTGATCACGCCCACCTGGGTCCAGCTCACCTACCTGGCCTGCGCGGTCTGCTTCATCCTCGCGCTGAAGGGGCTGTCCGGTCCGAAGACTGCCCGCGCCGGAAACCTGGTCGGCGCGGCCGCGGCCGTCGTCGCGTGCGTCGTGCCGTTCGTCTACAAGCCGGACGGCGTCCACCACCTCGATCACGTTCCCCTGATCCTGGTCGCGATCGCGATCGGAACCGCGGGGGGCGTGTTCGGGGCGCAGAAGGTCCAGATGACGCAGATGCCGCAGATGGTGGCGCTGTTCAACGGCGTCGGTGGCGGCGCGGCAGCGTTGGTGGCGCTCATCGAGCTTCACGAGATCACCGAGTTCGGTGGGGACGACGAGTGGTTCACCCTCGCCGCCACCGCCTTCACGATCGTGGTCGGGTCGGTCTCGTTCTCGGGGTCGGTGGTCACCTTCGCCAAGCTCCAGGAGCTGATGACCTCACGTCCGGTCGTGTTCCCCGGTCTGCCGATCGCCTTCGGCGGCACCGCGCTGCTGTCGATCGCCCTGTCCGGCATGACGGTCAACGACCCGACCCTGTGGATCGGCATCGTGCTCGGGCTGCTCGGGCTGGTCTTCGGCCTGTTGCTGGTGCTGCCGGTCGGCGGAGCAGATGTCCCGATCGTGATCTCGCTGCTCAACGCGTTCACCGGTTTGACCGTCGCTGCGGGCGGCTATGTCCTGGGCAACACGGTGCTGCTGGTCGCGGGGACGCTGGTCGGTGCCTCCGGTACCTTCCTGACCCTGCTGATGGCCAACGCGATGGGTCGGTCGGTCGCCAACATCCTGTTCGGGGCGCTCAAGGGCGGCTCGACCCTCGGCGCCGGCGTGGCCTCGGACCGGCCGGTCAAGAGTGCAGGCCCCGAGGACGTCGCGATCCTGCTCGGGTACGCCGACCGGGTGATCATCGTGCCCGGCTACGGTCTGGCCGTCGCCCAGGCCCAGCACACCCTGCGCGAGCTGGTCGACCTGCTCATGGAGCGGGGCACGAAGGTCGACTACGCGATCCATCCCGTCGCCGGCCGGATGCCTGGACACATGAACGTGCTGCTCGCCGAGGCCCAGGTGCCCTACGAGCAGCTCCAGGAGATGGCCGAGATCAACGGCGAGTTCAAGCAGGCCGATGTCGTGCTCGTCGTCGGCGCCAACGACGTCGTCAACCCCGCTGCGCGCACCACGCCCAGCGCCCCGATCTACGGCATGCCGATCCTCAACGCCGACCAGGCTCAGCAGGTGGTGTTCATGAAGCGCTCGATGCGGCCCGGCTTCGCGGGCATCGAGAACGAGCTGCTCTTCGACCCGAAGACGACCTTGCTGTTCGGCGACGCCAAGGACTCCCTCGGCAAGCTGCTCAGCGCCGTCAAGGCCCTGTGACTCAGCCTCAGCCGTCGAGAATTGCGTGATGGAGCAACCTGAAGTCGGCCGTCCAACCGGGCGGTTGCTTCAGCGTCCAGGCACGGGTGTGCTCTGGCTCCTCGCTCGAGCGCCCGTCGCCGGGTCGAATGCGGCGGTTGTCGGCGAGGTGGTCGGCACCGTCGTACTCGCCCACGACACCGGCCTCGACATCGAGCAGGTCGGGTGCACGCCCAACAGCTCGCCGGTCAGCGAGAACACCGCGCGGTTGCAGACCGGTCGCGGCAGGCCGGCGTCGAGAATCCAGATCAGACGCATCCTCGTCTCGCTGGGCGAGCGGCTTCGCTCGTCGGCCAGTTCGAGCGCGTCCGCGACCAGCGGCCCTCCGTTCCAGCTGTGTCTGGTCGCGAGATAGGCCCGCATCCGACTGACGGATGTGAGCTCGGCAGCCGCGGCCATATCGAGCGCTATGACGGCGCTGCGCAACTCCGCTCGGCGCATCTCGTCGAACGTCGCTCGTCGTGCCTCGGTGCAGGGGACTCCACGTACGACGACGCGCTCCGACGGGGGGAGCCGGTCCTGGCAGACGAGGCGTCCCGGGCCGGCCTCAGCTGGCGATCAGGACTGATCAGTGGAACGGGCAGTGGCGTCACACCGTCAAGGTCCAGGCCGTCGAAGAACCCGGCGCGGTGCATCCGCAGGCTTGCCCAGGCTGTCACCGCTCCTGCGACCCCGAGCGGCATCGACTGCTCAATGATCCTCTGTTCGGGCACGCTCGAGTCCGTAGAAGCTGGCACGTAGAACCCGCGCGTCGTGCGACGCCACGCCTTGCCGCGTGCCTGCCCACGGGTGGGCCCGGCCTGTCCTGTGGCATCGAGCCCGACTGGCCGCACAAGCTCTGCAGGGGCGGCGCAGATCGGATCCCAACGCCTTGACATGGCGATCAGGATCGCTCCTGGTGGGCGGCGGAGGAACGCCGACATTCCTCGCCTGTGGATATCCGATGTCACATCTCGTCCGCGGCCGGTGACTTATGGGCAGCCCGATGCTCAACCAACGCCCAGCAGGAGGACAGCATGTCCGCGACCCGGATCCCCAAGACCGAGATCACCGGCCTCTTCGGAGCGGCGGCCAAGAGGTTCAGCAGGAGGATGCTGGGCGAGGTACCGGAGCAGCTGGAGGTGATGTGGCACAACAAGTCGGTCCTGATGACCATGATGGGAATGTCGAAGAAGGCGAAGAAGTGGAAGGAGTGCGACGAGAACCTCAAGGCCTTCGCACACATGGCGACCATGGCGCTTATCGGCTGCAGGTTCTGCCTCGACCTCGGCTATTTCATGGCAAACCACGAGGGACTCGACGTGGACAAGGCCCGCGAGGTGCCACGCTGGCGCGAGTCCGACGTCTTCAGCCCTCTTGAGCGTGACGTGATGGAGTACGCCGAGGCGATGAGCCGGACGCCGCCGACGGTGACTGACGAGCTCTCGGCCAGGTTGTTGAAGAGTCTCGGGGCGCCCGCCCTGATTGAGCTGACTGCCTACGTCACGATGGCGAACATGGCCGCTCGGATGAACATCGCGATCGGCCCCTTCGGGTCGCAGGGGTTCGCGGAGGCGTGCGGGCTCCCCCGCTGACCGAGCCGTCGACGTCGGCGGGCGGCGCAGCCTCGCGGTCATGAGCACTCGGGGAAGCACCGAGGAGTTCGAAGCTCGTCGCAGTCTGCTCTTCACCGTCGCCTACGAGATGCTCGGCTCGGCGGTCGATGCGGAGGACGTCGTCCAGGAGAGCTGGCTTCAGTGGGCCGACGTCGACCACGCGCAGGTTCGCGACCCAAGAGCGTTCCTGATCCGGATCGTCACCCGGCAGACGCTCAACCGGATGCGGACCCTGGCCCGCCGCCGGGAGAGCTACGTCGGGGAGTGGCTCCCCGAGCCACTGCTGACCGCACCCGACGTCGCGGAGGACGTGGAGTTCGCCGAGAGCGTCTCGATCGCCATGCTCACCGTCCTGGAGACCTTGGGTCCGATCGAGCGGGCGGTGTTCGTGCTGCGCGAGGTCTTCGCGGTCCCGTACGACGAGATCGCTGAGGCGCTCGACAAGACCCCGGCGGCCGTCCGGCAGATCGCCCACCGCGCCCGCGGGCACGTGGAGGCCGGACGCCCGCGGATCCGGGCCCCCCGCGCGGAGCAGGAGGCGGTGGTCGAGCGGCTCCTGGCTGCGATCCGGAGCGGTGACGTCGACGGACTCCTGGGCGTGCTGGCCCCGGACGTGGTGGCGGTCGGCGACGGTGGCGGGCTGGCTCCGGCGGCCCGCCGGCCGATCCAGGGCGCCCACCGAGTGGCGAAGAGCCTGCTCCTCGTGGCCAGGACCGAGGGCGTCGCCATGCACCCCATGCGGGTCAACGGCGCCCTGGCGATCAGGATCGAGCACGACGGCAAGGTCCATGCCGTGACCAGCGTTCGCGTGGAGGGCGGTCGCGTCACCGCGCTCTACGGGGTCAACAACCCGGAGAAGCTGACCCGTCTCGATCGGGAGACACAGTTGGCCACGTGAACCGGCTGATCAGTCCACGACGCCGTACAACCGGTCGCCGGCGTCGCCGAGGCCGGGCACGATGTAGCCCTTGTCGTTGAGCTTCTCGTCCATGGCGGCGGTGACGACGGTGACCGGGACCGAAAGGCCGGCAAGGTCCTTCTCGAGTCGTGCGCAGCCCTCAGGCGCGGCGAGCAGGCAGATCGCAGTGATGTGGTCGGCACCCCGGTCGACGAGGAACTTGATCGCGGCCGCGAGCGTGCCGCCGGTGGCCAGCATCGGGTCGAGGACGTAGCACTGGCGACCGGAGAGGTCATCGGGCAGTCGTTCGGCGTACGTCGATGCCTCGAGCGTCTCCTCGTTGCGGATCATGCCGAGGAACCCGACCTCGGCGGTAGGGAGAAGCCGCATCATCCCGTCGAGCATGCCCAGGCCGGCGCGCAGGATGGGTACGACGAGCGGCTTCGGCGTCGCGAGCTTCACGCCGGACGCGGGCGACACGGGCGTCGTGATCTCGACCGGCACGACCCGGACGTCGCGCGTCGCCTCGTAGGCGAGCAGGGTGACGAGCTCGTCGGCCAGCCTGCGGAACGTCGGAGAGTCGGTGCCCTCGTCGCGGAGCGCGGTCAACTTGTGAGCGACCAGCGGGTGGTCGACGACCTGGGTCTGCATGAGGTGAACCCTAGTGGCCGTTGGAGAACACCCTTGGTCTTGGGGCCCTCCGTCTGTCACGCTGGGAGGGTTCTGTACTGAGGGAGGTGTTCCGATGGCTGACCAGATCGAAGGGATCGACTTCGCCGTGGCCGCCTACCGTGAAGAGGGTGTCTGGCAGGTCCAGGAGGTCGCGGACACCGTGCTCACCGACATCGAAACACTGGCCCACGCGCTTCGACGGCTGCCGGGCGACGGCGGGGCCGTCGGCATGATCGCGATCGACGAGGACTTCTTCGTGCTCGTCCGCGTGACCGGCCCGCAGACCCGAGTGCTGCTCTCCGATGTCACCGCCGCCGACGAGTGGGAGCTGGCCCGATCGGCCGTCGAGCACCTCCGGCTGCCGTTCGAGGAGGAGGAGGACGAGCAGGTCCCCGCCGGGGACCTCGACATCGTGGGCGACCTCGGCATGCACGCGATGGACATGGGGGTGCTGCTCGACGACGTCGACCTGTACCCCGACGAGATGCTCTCCGACATCGCCCGCCGACTGGGCTTCGGACCGCAGTTCGACGACGCGGTCGGCCTCACCTCCGCGTGACGACCCCTGCTGACGCCCACTGGGCGGGCCCGATGCGGCACGCCCTCGCTGAGGCCGAGGCGGCCTTGGCGACCGGCGACGTACCCGTTGGGGCGGTGGTGCTCGACCCCACCGGGACGCTGATCGGGCGTGGCCGTAACGTCCGAGAGGCCGACGCCGACCCGACCGGCCACGCGGAGATGGTTGCCTTGCGTGCGGCCGCGCAGGCTCGAGGCGAGTGGCGGTTGGACGGCTGCACCCTCGTCGTGACGCTCGAGCCCTGCACGATGTGTGCCGGAGCAGTCGTGCTGGCCCGGGTCGGGACCCTGGTCTTCGGTGCGTACGACGACAAGGCGGGCGCGGTCGGCAGCCTCTGGGACGTCGTCCGCGACCGACGCCTCAACCACCGGCCCGGGGTGGTGGCCGGGCATCCTCTCGGACGAGTCGACCAGGCTCCTCGACGGCTTCTTCCGCGACCGACGGGCTGGTCCTTCAGCCGAGCGTTGATGCTCGGGCGACGAGGTCGGGGGTGAACGTCACCTGCTGGTGCATGTGCTGTGGGTTTCCGGCTTCGTCCAGGACCAGCTCCGCCGCCCTTCGGCCGAGTTCCTGACGAGGTTGTCGCACCGAGGTCAGCGGCACCGCAGCCGCGGCGGCGAACTCGATGTCGTCGTACCCCACGATCGCCACGTCTCCGGGGACCTGGAGCCCGCTGCCGATGCACTGCTGGAGGAGGCCGAGGGCGATCAGGTCATTGGCGCAGAACGCTCCTGTCGGACGCCGCTTGGCGGGCATTCCGGCCAGCCGCTCTCCGGCTGTTCTCCCTTCCCCGACGGTCAGCGACGCGGTGGTCATCAACACCAGGTCGTCGTCGGGCAAGCCCGCCTCGGCCCAAGCCTTGCAGGCCCCCTGGTAGCGGTCCTCGACCTGGCCTATCGACCTGGGCCCGCCGATGAATGCCACCCGGGTGTGTCCACGGTCGATCAGATGCTCGACGGCGAGCCGCCCGCCGAGCACGTCGTCCACGGCGACCGAGCAGAAGCTGTCCTGCTTTCGGGTCCGGTCGACGATGACCAGTGGCGTGCCGTGCCTGGCGATCTCGTCGAGCTCGGGTCCGTCGGGGTCGACCGGTGTGATCAGGATGCCCTGGACCCTCTGCTGCTGGAGATGAGCGAGGTGGGTGTGCTCTCGCGAGGCCCGGTTGTCGCTGTTGCAGATGAACAGTGACAGGTCGGCAGCCTCGGCAGCCAGCTCGATGCCCTGGGCGACGTCGGTGAAGAAGGGGTTGGTGGCGTCGAGCATGACGTAGGCAAGAGTGCGGCTTTGGCCCGCGCGCAGCTGCCGGGCCCCCTCGTTGCGCACGAACCCGAGGTCTGCCATCGCCTTCTCGACCCGGGCGCGGGTTGCCGGGCTGACCTGTTGTGGCCGGTTCAGCACGTTGGAGACGGTGCCGAGCGAGACCCTCGCGCGGGCGGCGACGTCCTTTACGGACGCGCTGCGATGGGCAGAGCGGCCGCCACTGTGGTCCACTGCGCCTCCTCAGACAGAATTTGAAACGTGTAACGGCGATCATAGAGCATCCAATCCCCGCCATCGCGCAACTTGCGCGCGCTCAATTTTGGGTCAGGCGCTTGACGAAGGTGAGGACGGTCACCTAGTGTCATGGCCACAGGAATTGAAACCTTTCAAAAACCGAGGAGTGACCGATGTCTGGACCCGGCGCCGAGTCCGTAGCCCTCGAGCTGCGTGACGTGGCCAAGTCCTTCGGTTCGGTGGTGGCGCTGAAGTCGGCAAGCCTGGCGGTGCGCAGCGGCTCGATCCACGCGCTGGTCGGCGAGAACGGGGCCGGCAAGTCGACGCTGATCAAGATCGTTGCGGGCGTCCATCGTCGCGATGGCGGCACTTTCAGGCTGCACGGCAAGGACATGGACTTCCACTCGACGGCGGAGTCCAAGGCCGAGCGGGTCGCGGTGATCTACCAGGAACCGACGCTCTTCCCCGACCTTTCGGTGACCGAGAACATCTTCATGGGCCGCCAGCCTCTCGGGCGCGGCGGGCGGATCGACCGGGCCGCGATGTACGCCGAGGCGGAGTCGCTGTTCGCGCGGCTCGGGGTCCACATCGACCCGCGGCGACCAGCCCTGGGACTCTCGATCGCGGACCAGCAGATCATCGAGATCGCCAAGGCGATCTCGTTCGACGCCAGCGTTCTGATCATGGACGAGCCGACCGCAGCCCTCAGCGGCGTGGAAGTCGAGCGGTTGTTCGCGGTTGCACGAGGCCTGCGAGACGAGGGCAGGGCGCTGGTGTTCATCTCCCACCGGTTCGACGAGGTGTTCGCCCTTTGCGACCAGGTGACGGTGATGCGCGACGGCTCCTATGTCTCGACCCACGCGATCGCGGACACCAGTGTCGAGGCCATGGTCGCCGAGATGGTCGGCCGCGAGGTCGGCGAGCTCTTCCCGAAGACGCCGGCCGAGATCGGTGAGCCGGTGCTCGAGGTCGAGGCGCTCAGCTCGGTCGGGACCTTCCACGACATCAGTTTCCAAGTCCGGGCCGGCGAGATCGTCGGGCTCGCCGGACTGGTCGGCGCGGGCCGCAGCGAGATCGCTCGTGCCGTGTTCGGCGTCGATCGCTACGACGCCGGAACCGTCCGAATCAACGGCGTTCCGATCTCCGCACACAACCCACGGGCCGCCATCCGGGCCGGCATCGCCTTCATCCCCGAGGACAGGCGGAAGCAGGGGCTGGTCATCGAGGCGTCGGTTGCCCGGAACGTCGCGGGAGTGATTCGGTCCAAACTCTCCAAGGGGGGTCTGCTGACCGCACGTGCGGAGAGCAAGGCAGCCGGTCCTTGGGCGTCCCGGCTCGAGGTCAAGACGGCGGCACTCGACATGAACGCTGCGACGATGAGCGGCGGAAACCAGCAGAAGGTCGTGATCGCCAAATGGTTGGCGACCGACCCGGCCCTGCTCATCATCGACGAACCCACACGTGGGATCGACGTGGGCACGAAGGCCGAGGTGCACCGACTGCTCTCGGAGCTCGCCGGTCGTGGTCTCGCGATCCTGATGATCTCCTCCGAGCTGCCCGAGGTGCTCGGCATGGCTGACCGGGTGCTTGTCGTGTGCGAGGGCCGGATAACCGCCGACCTCGACCGTGCCGAAGCGACACCAGAAGCCGTCATGCACGCGGCCACCCACTCTTTGGAGGCCCAGCGATGAGCCACACTCTTCGGCACGACGCCGAGGGCGAGCACTCGACCGCCGAGACCTTGTTGGTCGAGCCCAGCCGCCTCTCACCGGGACGGCGCGCGTTCAACACCGTCGTCCGGTCCCGTGAGCTCTCGATCCTTCTCGTGCTGCTGGCGGTCATCGCCGCAGCGACCTTGAAGACCGACACCTTCCTGTTCTCCGCGAACAGCTGGCGCGACCTGTTGCTGACGCCGTCGATCCTGCTGCTGCTCGCGGTCGGGCAGGCGGTCGTCATCATCACCCGCAACGTCGACCTGTCCGTCGGCTCCGTGTTGGGACTCACGGCCTACCTCACTGGGCGGCTCTTCATCGACAACCCGGGCATCCCGATCGTGGCCGTCTTCGCTGCTGGGTTGCTTGCCGGCGCCGCTCTCGGGCTGATCAACGGCGTGCTGGTCGCGTTCGGCAAGGTTCCGGCACTCGTCATCACGCTGGGCACCCTCTACGTCTACCGTGGCGTGGTCCTGACCTGGGCCGGCAGCGACAGGATCAACGCGGGCGACATGCCCAAGGGGTTCCTCCAGCTCGGCACGCGTTCGGTGCTCAGCATCCCCCTGCTGACGATCATCGCGGTGGTGTTCCTGGCCGCCGTGGCCTACTACCTCCACGCGAGGCGGGGTGGCCGCGAGCTCTATGCGATCGGCTCGGATCCCGACGCCGCGGTCCTCTACGGGCTGCCGGTCACTCGACGGGTCCTGAGCGCGTTCGTGCTCAGCGGGGCGCTGGCTGGTCTGGCGGGTGTCCTGTTCGCGGCCCGCTACGGCTCCGTCAGCTCGAGCGCTGGGACCGGCATCGAGCTCCAGGCCGTAGCCGCCGTGGTCATCGGTGGCGTCGCCATCTTCGGTGGCAGCGGCACCGTGTGGGGTGCAGCAATCGGAGCCGTGCTCCTGGTGACCATCAACCGGGCTCTGCCGATCCTGGGCATCCCCGACTTCTGGCAGCGGGCCGTCGTGGGCGCGCTGATCCTCGGCGCCATCGTGCTCGACCGAATCCTGGCCGCCCGACAGGCCCGCAAGCTCGTGGAAGCAAGGGACGACTCATGACCACCACCATGAACAAGCCAGTCGCGGGCACCTACCCCGACTTCGCCCGACCCCTCTGGCAACGCCTGCTCCTCAACCGCGAGGCGGCAGTCATCGCGCTCCTGGTGATCGTGGTGGTCTACTCGCGGGCCAACGTCCTCAACTTTGATGGTCCGCTGACGACGACGTACCTGTTCCTCGACACCGCGCCGATCCTCCTCATCGCCCTGCCGATGACGCTGGTCATCATCACAGGCGAAATCGACCTGTCCGTCGCCAGCGTGGTCGGGCTCAGCAGCGTTCTTGTGGGTGTCCTGGTCGACAACGGCTGGTCGTTCCCGTCGGCAGCCGTGGTAGCGCTGCTCGTGGGCCTGGCCTGCGGTCTCCTGAACGGTTTCCTGGTCGGGTACGTCGGGTTGCCCTCCCTGGCCGTGACCATCGGCACCCTCGCGCTGTATCGCGGTCTTGCCGTCGGGCTGCTGGGCACCACGGCGATCACGGACTTCCCCGAGAAATGGACCGACCTCGCCAAGGAGAAGATCGGCGAGTCGAGCTATCCCGTCATCGTGATCCCGATCGTGCTGCTCGCGATCGCCTTCGCGTTGTTGCTCCACTTCTCCAGCTTCGGCCGCGGCGTGTACGACATCGGTCTCAACAGCGAGGCCGCCCACTTCACGGGGGTCAACGTCCAACGGACGAAACTCCTGCTGTTCGCGCTTTCCGGCCTGGTCTCCGCGTTCGCCGGGATCTACTACACGCTGCGGTTCGGCAGCTCCCGAGGCGACAACGCCACCGGCCTCGAGCTCCAGGTCGTCGCGGCCGTGCTGCTGGGCGGTGTCTCGATCTTCGGTGGCCGTGGACGGATCCACGGCGTCCTCGCCGGTGTCCTGCTGATCGGCGTGCTCTCCAGCGCGCTGCGGCTCGAGGGCATCACGGCCAACGTCATCAACATCATCATCGGCCTGCTGCTCATCGCATCGGTGATGTCGACCACCCTCCTGGCCTGGGTCTCGGCTCTGGTCTCACGACGAGGACGCCGATCCGCGCCTCCTCCCCCTGAACGCACGCCGGCTGCCGGCGTCGGAACCCACGAAAGGTAACAACATGATGTTCCACTCGAAGCGCACGTCCGCATTGGCAGCGTTGGCGCTGACCGCTGCCGTCGCTCTCGCCGGCTGCGGCGGAGACGACGAGCCGTCAGGCGGCTCCGACGGCGGGGGCGAGACCACCGTCACCTTCCTGCCGAAGAACCTCGGCAACCCCTACTTCGACGTCACCGCCAGAGGAGGAGAAGAAGCTGTCAAGGAGTTCGGCGGCACCTTCGACCAGGTCGGTCCCGCCGAACCGACACCCGACGCACAGGTGCAGTACATCAACACCGCTGCACAGCAGGGCGTGAACGCGCTGGTGGTCTCCGCCAACGACCCCACTGCTCTCTGCGACTCACTCAACGAGGCCAAGGAAGCGGGCACGAAGGTCGTCACGTTCGACTCCGACGTCGACCCGGAGTGTCGCGACCTGTACATCAGCCAGGCCACCAGCGAGGGCATCGCCAAGACCCAGCTCGACCTCATCGCCGAACAGATCGGTGACTCTGGTGAGATCGCGGTGCTCTCGGCCACGGCCAACGCCACGAACCAGAACGCGTGGATCGAGATGATGAAGACCGAGCTCGAGGCCAACCACCCGGACATCGAGCTCGTCGACATCGCCTACGGCGACGACGAGGACCAGAAGTCCTTCGACCAGACCGCTGCGCTCCTCCAGTCCTACCCGAACCTGAAGGGGATCATCTCGCCGACGACCGTCGGCATCGCCGCCGCGGCTCGCTACCTCTCGGACTCGGACAAGAAGGGCAAGGTCAAGCTGACCGGTCTCGGGTTCCCCAACGAGCTGCGTGAGTACGTCAAGAACGGGACGATCGATGCGTTCGCTCTCTGGGACGTCGAAGCCCTCGGCTACCTCGCGGCGTACACCGCGAAGGCGCTGGTCGACGGCGACATCGAAGGGGCAGAAGGTGACTCCTTCGAGGCCGGAAAGCTCGGATACTTCGAGGTGGGTCCTGACGGCGTCGTCCTGCTCGGTGAGCCGACCGTGTTCGACGCCAAGAACATCGACGAGTTCGACTTCTGAGCCGTTCGTCGTTGGTCGAGCTTGTCGAGACCACGGACCACAGGTCTCGACAAGCTCGACCGCCGAGCCCATCCAGCAAAGGAACGCAACATGCAGCGCGTCTGCTTCCAGCTTCAGGTGAAGCCGGATCGCATCCCGGAGTACAAGCATCGCCACCGCTCGGTCTGGCCGACGATGCTCGAGGCACTGCACACGACGGGCTGGCACAACTACTCGCTGTTCCTCAGGGGCGACGGGCTGCTGATCGGCTACTTCGAGACGCCCTCCCTGGAAGCCGCCATTGCGGGGATGGCGGCCACGAACGTGAACAGCCAGTGGCAGGCCGAGATGGCCGAGTTCTTCACCGACCTCGATGACGCAACGCCCGACACCGGGTTCCTCAGGCTCGAAGAGGTGTTCCACCTCGAGGACCAGCTCCACCCCGACGGACAGACAACGACCAGCGATGTGAGAAAGCCATGACGAAGTTCACCGAGATCAGCCCGTTGTTGGACGGCCAGGCCATCGAGGTCCCCTCGTGGGCCTACGGCAACTCCGGCACCCGGTTCAAGGTCTTCGGATCGGCTGGGACGCCTCGAACGGTGCACGAGAAGATCGCCGACGCCGCGACCGTCCACCGGTTCACCGGGCTTTCCCCGACCGTCGCCCTCCACATCCCGTGGGACCAGGTGGACGACTTCTCTGCCCTGCGGCGGTACGCCGAGGACCTCGGTGTCGGCCTGGGCACCATCAACAGCAACACGTTCCAGGACGAGGACTACAAGCTCGGCAGCCTGACCCACAGCGACCCCGCCGTCCGGCGCAAGGCGATCGACCACAACCTTGCGTGCATCGACGTGATGGACCAGACCGGCTCGCGGGACCTCAAGGTCTGGCTCGCAGATGGCACCAACTATCCCGGTCAGGACGACATGCGGGCCAGGCAGGATCGGCTGGCCGAGTCGTTGCAGGTGATCTACGACCGGATAGGCGAGGACCAGCGCCTCGTCCTGGAGTACAAGTTCTTCGAGCCGGCGTTCTACCACACCGACATCCCGGACTGGGGCACGTCGTACGTGCACTGCGCCGCCCTCGGGGAGAGGGCACTCGTGTGCCTCGACACCGGACACCACGCGCCCGGCACGAACATCGAGTTCATCGTGGCTCAGCTGCTGCGCCTCGGGAAGCTCGGGTCCTTCGACTTCAACAGCCGGTTCTACGCCGACGACGACCTCGTCGTCGGGGCGGCCGATCCCTACCAGCTGTTCCGGATCATGGTGGAGGTCATCAGGGGCGGGGGCTTCGGACCGAGCAGTGAGGTGGCGTTCATGCTCGACCAGTGCCACAACATCGAGAAGAAGATCCCCGGACAGATCCGCTCGGTGCTCAACGTCCAGGAGATGACGGCGCGGGCACTCCTTCTCGACACCGACTCGCTGGCCAAGGCCCAGGCGTCCGGCGACGTCCTCGCCGCCAACGAGATCTTCATGGACGCCTTCTACACCGACGTACGAGCCGACCTCGCAGCGTGGCGGGAGGAGCGCGGCCTGCCCGGAAACCCGATGCAGGCCTACCTCTCAAGCGGCTACCAGGAAAAGATCGAGACGGACCGCGTAGGCGGCACGCAGGCAGGATGGAACTGATGAGCAACCCCACAGCCGACGGGCTGGTCGCCCGGTCGAACCGGCTCGGCGCAGACCCGAAGAACACCAACTACGCCGGTGGAAACACCTCCGCCAAGGGCTCGGAGACCGACCCGGTCACCGGCCAGGACGTCGAGCTGCTGTGGGTCAAGGGCTCCGGTGGTGACCTCGGCACCCTGACCGAGAGCGGCCTCGCGGTCCTGCGCCTGGACCGGATGCGGGCGCTGGTCGACGTCTACCCGGGCATCGAGCGTGAGGACGAGATGGTCGCAGCGTTCGACTACTGCCTGCACGGCAAGGGCGGCGCGGCTCCGTCGATCGACACCGCGATGCACGGCCTCGTCGACGCGGCGCACGTGGACCACCTGCATCCCGACAGCGGCATCGCCATCGCCACCGCGGCGGACGGGGAGCAGCTCACCAAGGAGATCTTCGGTGAGAAGGTGGTGTGGGTGCCGTGGCGCCGACCGGGCTTCCAGCTGGGTCTGGACATCGCGCAGATCAAGAAGGCCAACCCGCAAGCCGTTGGTTGCATCCTGGGTGGTCACGGCATCACGGCGTGGGGAGACACCAGCGAGGAGTCCGAACAGAACTCGCTGTGGATCATCGACACTGCGGCGACCTATATCGGTGAGCACAGCAAGGCCGAACCCTTCGGCTCCGCCCTCGAGGGGTACGCCGCCCTGCCTGAGGCCGACCGGCGGGCCAAGGCAGCAGCGCTCGCCGCCACCATCCGCGGGATCGCATCGGCTGATCGGCCAATGGTCGGCCACTTCACCGACTACGACGACGTACTGGAGTTCCTGGCCAGCGCCGAGCACCCGCGCCTGGCGGCGCTGGGAACCAGCTGCCCCGACCACTTCCTGCGCACCAAGGTCAAGCCCCTGGTGCTCGACCTCCCCGCGACGGCGTCCGTCGAGGACTCGATCGCGCGGCTCAAGGAGCTGCACGCCGCCTACCGGGAGGACTACCAGGGTTACTACGACCGAAACGCGACGCCGGACTCCCCGGCCATCCGCGGTGCGGACCCGTTGATCGTGCTGGTGCCAGGCGTCGGGATGTTCTCCTTCGGCAAGGACAAGCAGACCGCGCGAGTCGCCGGCGAGTTCTACGTCAACGCGATCAACGTGATGCGCGGAGCCGAGGGGCTCTCGACGTACGCCCCGATCGACGAGTCGGAGAAGTTCCGGATCGAGTACTGGGCCCTCGAGGAGGCCAAGCTGCAGCGGATGCCCAAGGCCAAGCCGCTGGCCACGCGGATCGCGCTGGTCACGGGTGCCGCCAGCGGCATCGGCAAGGCAATCGCGACCAAGCTCGCAGCGGAAGGCGCCTGTGTGGTCATCGCGGACCTGGACCTGACGAAGGCCGAGGCCGCGGCAGCCGAGATCGGCAACAGCGACGTCGCCGTCGGCGTCCAGGGCGACGTGTCCGACGAGGCGCAGGTCCAGGCCATGGTGGACGCAACCGTCCTCGCGTTCGGCGGTCTCGACCTGGTCGTCAACAACGCCGGACTCTCGCTGTCCAAGTCGTTGCTGGAGACGACGGTTGCCGACTGGGACCTTCAGCACGACGTGATGGCCAAGGGCTCCTTCCTCGTCTCCCGCGCGGCGGCCAAGGTGCTGATCGACCAGGGCCTGGGCGGCGACATCGTCTACATCTCGTCGAAGAACTCTGTCTTCGCCGGTCCGAACAACATCGCCTACTCGGCGGTGAAGGCCGACCAGGCCCATCAGGTCAGGCTGCTCGCAGCCGAGCTCGGCGAGCACGGCATCAAGGTCAACGGCGTGAACCCCGACGGTGTCGTCCGCGGCTCGGGCATCTTCGCCGGCGGCTGGGGCGCGCAGCGGGCGGCCGTCTATGGCGTCGACGAGGAGGAGCTGGGTGCGTTCTACGCGCAGCGGACTCTGCTCAAGCGCGAGGTCCTTCCAGAGCACTGCGCCAACGCGGTCTTCGCGCTCTGCGGCCCGGACATGACGCACACGACGGGGCTGCACATCCCGGTGGACGCGGGTGTGGCGGCGGCGTTCCTGAGATGACCGCACTCCGCGTCGCCGCGGTCGACCTCGGTGCCACCTCGGGACGGGTGATGGTCGGCGAGGTCGGTCCGGACACCCTCGCGCTGACTGAGGTGCACCGCTTCCCGAACAAGCCGGTCCGAGTCGACGGCGCGCTGCATTGGGATATTCGTCGGATCCATCGCGAGATGCTCACCGGACTTCGCGCCGCCGCCGCCGGCGGACCAGTGCAGGGCATCGGCATCGACTCGTGGGCGGTCGACTACGGGCTCCTCGATGCCGGCGGGAACCTGCTGGGCACGCCTTACTCCTACCGCGACACCCGCACGGAAGGCGTCGCCGCGCAGGTGCTCGCCAAGGTTGACGCTGCCGAGCTGTATGCCGTCACCGGAGTCCAGCAGCTGCCCTTCAACACCATCTATCAGCTTGTCGCCGCCCGCGGCACACGAGAGCTGGAGCAGTCCGCGACTCTGCTGTTGCTGCCAGACCTCTTGGGCTACTGGCTCACCGGCCAGCTGGGCGCCGAACGAACGAACGCCTCGACGACAGGTTTGTACGACGTCCGGTCGAAAGAGTGGGCCGTCGAGCTCGCCGAAATGGTCGGCGTACCGTCCGCGATCCTGCCGCCGCTGCGTTCGGCCGGCGATCTGGTCGGGCCGGTGCTGCCGGACGTGGCTGCATCGCTCGGCTTCCAGGCGCCCGTGATCGCGGTCGGGTCCCACGACACGGCTTCGGCCGTCGTCGGTGTGCCCGCGAGCGGTGAGGCGTCGGCGTACATCTCCTCCGGGACTTGGTCGCTGGTCGGGCTCGAGGTCGACGAGCCGGTGCTGACGGAGGCAGCCCGGCTGGCGGACTTCACCAACGAGGGCGGCGTCGACGGAACGATCCGGTTCCTCAAGAACGTGATGGGTCTGTGGGTTCTCACGGAGTCCATGAACAGGTGGGCGGAGCGCGGCCTGCCAAACACCGACCTGGCCTCCTTGATTGCCGGAGCGACGGCGGTCCCCGCGCTGCGGACGGTCGTGGACATCAACGACCCGAGCCTGCTCGCCCCCGTCGACATGCCGGCCCGTCTCGAACTGCTCGCGCAGCAGAACGGAGAACCGGTGCCTACGACGCCTGCAGAGGTCACCCGCTGCATCCTCGACAGCCTCGCTCTGGCCTACCGGCGAAACGTGCGGCAGGCCGCACGGTTGGCCGGACGCGACGTGGACGTGGTGCACGTGGTGGGTGGAGGTTCGCGCAACGAGTTCCTGTGCCAGCTGACCGCGGACGCCTGCGGCGTACCCGTGCTTGCCGGACCGGCCGAGGCGTCAGCTCTGGGCAATGTGCTGGTGCAGGCTCGACGTCTCGGCGCCGACCTTCCCGACCTTGCCGCGATGCGCGCCCTCGTCCGGCGTACCCACGAGATACGGCGGTTCGAACCGCGCACCGGCCAGGACTGGGCGGCCGCGGAGCGGCGACTACCGTCTTTTCGGGAAACTCGAACTGAACCGCCGCACCGCACGCATTCGAACGCCGAGGGAGTCACCGGATGAAGCGACAGATGCCGAAGCGCCGCGACCTGGCGCCGCTGCTGAAGTTCCAGAAACCCACGCTTTCGCTCAAGCAGCGCCGGCTCGAGTCCGCGCTGACGATCGACGACCTGCGTCGGATCGCCAAGCGGCGTACGCCGAAACCCGCGTTCGACTACACCGACGGGGCGGCCGACGGCGAGGTGTCCCTGGCTCGCGCCCGCGAGGCGTTCGCCGACGTGCAGTTCAACCCCGCGATCCTGCGCGACGTGTCGAGCGTGGACACCTCCCGAGATGTGCTGGGAGGCCGGGTCGCCCTCCCTTTCGGCATCGCGCCGACGGGCTTCACCCGGATGATGCATGCCGAAGGCGAGATCGCCGGCGCGGGTGCGGCTGGCGCAGCCGGGATCCCCTTCACCCTCTCCACCATGGGTACGACGTCCATCGAGGACGTCGCCGCAGCCAACCCGGACGGCCGGAACTGGTTCCAGCTCTACATGTGGAAGGACCGGGAACGGTCGATGGCGCTGGTGGACCGGGCCGCCGAAGCGGGCTACGACACCCTGGTCGTGACGGTCGACGTACCGGTCGCCGGCGCACGACTCCGTGACGTGCGTAACGGCATGACCATCCCGCCCACGCTCTCGGCGCGAACGGTGCTGAACGCGATTCCGCGCCCGGCGTGGTGGATCAACTTCCTCACCACCGAGCCGCTGGCGTTCGCCTCCCTTGACTCGTGGTCGGGGACGGTCGCCGAGCTGCTGGACACCATGTTCGACCCGACGGTGACCTACGAGGACCTCGCGTGGATCCGCAAACAGTGGCCGGGGAAGGTCTCGGTCAAGGGCGTGCAGACCGTCGACGACGCGCGCCGGCTCGCCGAGGCCGGTGTCGACGCGATCGTGCTGTCCAACCACGGCGGCCGTCAGCTCGACCGGGCCCCGGTCCCGTTCCACCTCCTGCCGTCCGTGGTCGCCGCCGTCGGCAATGACCTCGAGGTTCACCTCGACACCGGGCTGATGTCCGGCCAGGACATCGTGGCTGCGGTCGCGCATGGCGCGCACTTCACGCTGGTCGGCCGGGCCTACCTCTACGGCCTGATGGCCGGCGGCCGGGACGGCGTCGACCGGGCCATCGAGATCCTCCGCGGACAGATCGAGCGCACCATGCGGCTGCTCGGTGTGGCCAGTCTCGACGAGCTCGAACCCGGTCACGTCACCCAGCTGCAGAGGCTGGCGCCGAGAGATCGATGAGTTCTGTCACCCCGTAGGGTCGACGCATCATGGAGACGAATCAGATTCTCGACCTCGGGCCCACCACGCGCGCCGTTGCGCGCCTCGTCCAAGGCGTGTCGGACAGTCAGCTGGACGCACCGACCCCGTGCACGGAATACACCGTCGGCGACGTCGCGGAGCACATCGCCGGACTGACTCTCGCGTTCACCGCGGCGGCCCGCAAGGAGGACATCTACGCGTCGGACAGTCCGCCGCCCTTGGGTGACGCTGCTCGCCTCGAGCCGGGCTGGCGCGACCGAGTCGTCGCGGATCTTGCCGAACTCGCCGACGCCTGGCGGGACCCGTCGGCGTACGAGGGCCAGACGCAGGCTGGTGGCGTCACCTTGTCCGGCGCCGAGGCCGGGATTGTGGCGCTCAACGAGCTTGTCGTCCACGGCTGGGATCTCGCCCGCGGCAGCGGTCAGTCGTTCGAGGTGGATGACGCGGCTGTCTCGGCCTGCGTCGAGTTCGGGGAGCTGTTCTCCGGCCCGGGCACGGAGGAGATGCGCGGCGACGCGTTCGGTCCCGTGGTCGACGTGCCCACCGACGCAACGCCCCTCGATCGACTGGTCGGACTGATGGGCCGCGATCCGAACTGGGCACCGCGCTGAACCGTCGGTGAACCGGTCCCGCTGGGCCGGAATCCCTGCCGCCTCAAGTGCTCGCCGCATACCGTTCGCCGGATTTCTGCCTCCGCCGCCGCTCTAGTACCCTCGTCCGCGGTGGCGTGTCCGAGCGGCCTAAGGAGCACGCCTCGAAAGCGTGTGTGGGTGCAAGCCCACCGTGGGTTCAAATCCCACCGCCACCGCCATTGAACAGCGGAAACGTCGGCCCAACCTCAGCGTTGGCGCCGGCGTTTTCGTCGTTAGTCTCAGTTTCAGTCTCATTTCGTTCCTTCCTGAGGTCCGTCGTCGGCCCACAGCAGCCCATCGAGCCGCCGGGCTGGATCTGGCCGCGACGAGTGATTGACACCTCGTGGTAACGCGCGTAAGTTGTGCCCTGCGTTACACCAGTAACGCGCGTTAGTGGCGAGGGAGCGCAGTCGACTTGGCGACCGCCGAGGAATCACCCAGAACAACGCGGCGTGGCACGCGGAGTGCGACGATGCTTGACGTCGCCGAGCGCGCAGGGGTCTCGCGCACCGCAGTCTCGTTCGTCCTCAATAACCGGCCAAATGCCAGCATCCCGCCCGAGACGCGCCGCAGGATCCTCGACGCCGTCGTTGAGCTCGGCTACCGGCCCAACGCCGGGGCGCGAGCCCTCGCTGTCCGACGAAGCGACTGGTTCGGCATCGTCACCGAGATCGTCACCGCCCCGTTCGCCGTCGACGTCATCAAGGGAGCGCAGGACCGTGCGGTCGGCCTGGGCAAGTTCCTGATGATCACCTCCAGCGAGTCCGAGGCCGCATCGGAGGCCGAAGGCATCGAGAGGCTCCTGGAGCAGCGAGTCGAAGGCATCCTGTACGCCGCCACCTGGCACCGGGCCGTGCATGTGCCCTCGATCGTCCGCGAAGTCCCCGCCGTCCTGGTCAACTGCTTCGACGCCGACGGCACCCTGCCCTCGATCGTCCCCGATGAGATCGCCGGCGGACATCGAGCCACCCGCCGACTTCTGGACGCCGGCCACACCCGCATCGGACTGATCACGCTCGAGCCCGACATCCCCGCCAGCATCGGGCGACGGCAAGGCTACGAGGATGCGCTGCGCGAGGCAGGTGTGACCCCGGACTCGGGCCTGGTCATGCCCGGGGATGCCACGGCGGACGGCGGATACGCCGCAGCCGCCGAACTCCTCGACCTCGACGAAGCCCCCACCGCGATCTTCTGTGGCAACGACCGGATGGCCATGGGCGCCTACGACGCCATCAAGGAACGAGGCCTGTCGATCCCAGGGGACGTCGCAGTCGTCGGCTTCGACAACCAGGAACTGATCGCGGCGTACTTGCGCCCGCGACTCACCACCATCGCCCTCCCGTTTCAGGAGATGGGTGCGCGCGGCGTGGACATGCTCGCCGCGCTGACAACGGGGCAGTCGATCGCCACTCAGCAGGTGACGATCGACTGCCCGCTGATCCAGCGATCGTCGGTCTGACACCAATCAACCCCGACGATCACGATCCCTTTGCCACCAGGGCAGAAGAGAGGAACGAGACCAATGATGACACGGGCAAACAGGAAGACCCCCAACATCCAGCCGTCCCGTCGAACTGTGCTATTCGGTGCGGCCGGCGGTCTGGCGGTCGGGCACGCGAGCGCGGCGCCTGGGGCGGCGCAAGCTGCTCCGGCGCAGGCGGCACCGGAACTGGGAAGGGGGAGGCACCGAGTGCAGAGCTATCGTCCGGCGTTCCACATGAGCGTGCCGGACAACTGGAAGAACGACCCGCAGCGCCCAATCTACGTGGACGGTGAGTACCTCTACTACTACCTGTACGACGCCGACTACACCGCCGGCGAGGTCGGCACCGCGTGGCGGCTGGCCACTACGCGAGACCACGTGTCGTTCAAGGACCAGGGCGTCGCGATCCCCAAGCACACCAACGGCAACGGTGACTGCTGGTCAGGATGCCTCGTCGTCGACGAGGAGGACACCGCCGGCTACGGCCGGGGTGCCGTCATCGCGCTGGTCACCCAGGCGCCCCAGAACAGGCAGGCCCAGTACCTGTGGTACTCGACCGACCGTGGCCGGACCTTCCAGCCCGGCGGCACCGACCCGGTCCTGCCCAACCCCGGCAGACACGACTTCCGCGACCCCAAGGTGATCTGGGACGAGGAGCGGTCGCGCTGGTTCATGGCCAACGCGGAAGGCCAGCGCCTGGGGTTCTACACCTCTCCAGACCTGCGCCACTGGGAGCCGGTCGGGGAGTTCGTGCGAGAGGATCTCGGCGTGCTCGAGTGCCCCGACATCTTCCGCATGGAGGCCGGTGACGGCTCGACCCGATGGGTGCTGGGAACCAGCGCCAACGGAAAGGGCCGCGGCCTGCCAGCCACCTACGCCTACTGGACCGGAGAGTTCGACGGGGCCACGTTCACACCGTCTGCCGCTGAGCCCCAGTGGCTCGACTGGGGCTTCGACTTCTACGGCGCCGTGACGTACCCGCACCACCGTGCCGACGGCGCGGAGGACCCGAGGCTGCGTCGCGCGATCGGCTGGGCGAACTTCTGGGACTACCCGCACAACACGCCGACCACGGCGACCGACGGCTACAACGGCGACGACATGATCGTCCGGGACGTGCACCTCAAGCGCGACTCCTCCGGCACCTACTACCTCGCCTCCCAGCCCACGGCCGCGCTGGCCGACCACATCACGCGCACCCACCACCTCGGCGACGTGACGGTGGATGGCACGCGCGACCTCGACGTGGCTGCGAGGGCCTACGAGCTGACCTGCGAGCTGACCTGGGATCCGGCGCACCGGCCGGGCAACGTCGGGTTCGAGGTGCACAGAGCTCCCAAGGGCTGGCGGCACGTGGCCGTCGGCGCATACCTGGACGGCGGCTACGCCTTCGTGAACCGACACCCGACCTTCAATCCCGGTGCCGGAGGCGAGTCCAAGACACCCGTGGACCCGGACGCCGGCCGTCTGCGTGTCCGGCTCCTCGTCGACCACACCAGCGTCGAGCTCTTCCTCGACGACGGGCGCACGGTCCACTCGCACCGCGTGTTCCCCTTGGCCACCGACAACCGCATCCGGCTCTTCGCCTACGGGGGAGCGGCTCGCTTCGAGGACCTCACCGTGCGCGAGCTCGCGGTGGACGGAAGGTAGCCCGAGGCGCGACGCGCCGCAAACCAGGAAGGCTCGCTCGTGATCGACCAGTCGGGCGGAGCCTCCCCACGGGTGCCAAGCGCCATCGGTCTCACATCTCCGAATCCGCTACCCGCCCGCTGACTCCGCACACTCGACCACAGACAAGGAAACCCCGTGGATGTGCCGCGCCCTCGACATCCCCGAGCCCCGGCGCGTCGAGCTCGCGGACCCGGGAGGCCTTGAGTTACCGCAAGCTCGGAACCTCAGGCATGTACGGGTCTCGCACTAGGACGGGGGCTGCGCCACCGACTCGCGCTCCACGACCGGACAGTCGAGCATCGCGACGCTCGATCCCTTCGTCCGGCCGCGCTTCCACTCGACGTACTCGGTGTCAAGGTCGAGCGTGGCCTCAATCGCCAGCCTGCCCATCTCGGCGTGGGGGAGGCGCATGGTCGTCAGCGGCGGGTCCAGCTCGGAGGCGATGTACTCCTGGTCGTCGAACCCGACGATCGACAGGTCCTGCGGGACGCTCAGTCCGCGGTGTCGGGCGGCTCGGTAGAGCCCCATCGCCGTCCGGTCGTTGAAGCAGAAGATCGCGGTCGGGCGGACGTCGGTGGGCAGGTCGAGCAGGGCCCCGCCCTCCACCCCGCCGAGGACGGTGCCCCGGGTGACCAGGTGCAGGCGAGGGTCGGGAGTGACGTCGTACTCTCGCAACGCGCTGAGGTAGCCCTTGAGCCGGAGCCTGGACGCCACGCTCGCGTCCGTGTCATCGAGAAAGCCGATCCGACGATGCCCGGCCTCGAGCAGCACGCGCACGGCGGCTGCCGCGGCGTCCTGCTCGGCCGGGATGATCGAGCGGAACGGCCCACTGAGCGCCCGGCAGTTCAAGAAGACGGTCGAGTCCGGCAACGTGGCGGGGGGCTCGATCTCCTGGTGGTACATGCACGCGAAGACAAGCCCCGTCACCTGGTGCTGCAGCAACAGGTCGATGGCATCGCGTTGCAGGTTCGCGCGCACGACGTGACCCAGGTTGACCACGAAGAGCAGGTGCCCGTTTTCGGCTGCGGCCTCCTGCGCTGCCGAGAGCATGGATACGGCGAAAGGCGTGGTCGTGACCTCGTCGGAGACGAAACCGATCGTCCGGCTCGAACTCTGGCGCAGGTTCCGCGCCGTCTGGTTCGGCCGGTAGTCGAGTTCTGCGGCGGCCCGTCGAACGCGTTCCCGAGTTGCGTCCGGCACGCGGATGCCGTCCTGCCTGCCGTTGAGGACGACCGAGACGGTGGTGACGGACACGTTGGCACGCTCCGCCACGTCCTTGAGCGTGGATCGCCGGATCGCTGTCATGTCGTCATCCTCCGATAGGCCCGTTCAGAAAGCCTTGAACAGGGTCTTGACTTTGAAGAAACGATACATCACCCTTGATAAAACGTTTCTTCACCGTGGCACCTGTCACACCTCACCCTAGGAGGACCCGTGGGCAAGTTCAGGCCCAGAATGTTTTTCAAGGCCGTCGCCGTCGCAGCGTCGGTCGGCCTCATCGCTTCCGGTTGCGGTGTGCAGACCGGCAGTGGCGGTGGCGACTCCGACACGCTGGAGGTATGGACCCACGCTGGTGGAGCTCCGAAGGAGATCGCTCTGCTGAAGACGATCATCAAGGACTACAACGCGAGCCAGGACGAGTACACCGTCGAGCTCAAGTCTTTCCCCCAGGAGGCCTACAACGGGGCGATCACGGCCGCTGCAACGTCGAAGAAGCTTCCCTGCATCTTCGATGTCGACGCGCCCAACGTCTCCGCCTGGGCGCAGTCCGGGTTCCTTCAGCCGCTCGATCTCCCGGAGGACCTGGTCGCGAAGAACCTCGACACCACCAAGGGGATCTACGAGGACAAGCTGTACTCGATCGGCTACTTCGAGGCCGCTCTCGCGATCTTCGCGCACAAGGACGCCCTGACCAAGGCCGGCGTTCGGATCCCCAGCGTCGAGGAGCCCTGGACCGGTGAGGAGTTCAACGCCGCGCTCGAGAAGATCAAGTCCACCGGTGACTTCGACTACCCCTTTGACCTTGGCACCGGCGACAGCGGGACCGAGTGGTGGACCTACGGCTACTCGCCGTTCCTGCAGAGCTTTGGTGGTGACCTGATCGACCGCGACGGTTTCAAGACCGCCGAGGGGGTCCTCAACGGCGACGCGGCCAAGCAGTGGGCCGCCTGGTTCCGGGGCCTCGTGGAAAAGGGCTACGTCCCCGAGAAGTCGAGCGTCGACGCGTTCGCGGACTTCTCCAACGGCAAGACGGCGATGGTCTGGACGGGCATCTGGAACTCCACCGGCCTCGACGAGGTCAAGGATGGCGTGCCACTGCCGCCGCCGGACTTCGGCAACGGTCCCAAGATCGGCGGCGGGTCCTGGCAGTGGGGCGTCGGCGCGACCTGCGAGCAGGCCGATGCGGCGATGGACTACCTCGCGTTCTCGCTCAACCCGAAGTACCTGAGCAAGATCGCCGAGGATTCCGGGAACGTGCCCGCCACCGAGGAGGCAGCTGCGATGACCCCCGGTTGGCAGAAGGGCGGCGACAAGAGGTTCTTCCTCGAAGAGTCGGCTGCGTTCGCGGAGCTCCGACCGGCTACTCCGGGTTACCCCTACCTGACCTCGACCTTCGCGAAGGCGGCCCAGGACATCATCAACGGTGGTGACGCAGACGCGATCCTCGACAAGGCGGTCGCCGATATCGACGCCGACCTCAAGGCGAACGACTACTACGGCAACTGATCCGGCTGCGGGGGCGGGCCGGCAATCTGCCCCCGTCCCCGCGGCCCTCAGGGAGGTTTCGATGTCCAGCACCACGACAACTACCGCCGCGGCGGTGGCCACGGCCCCGCGGAAACGCCCAAAGAGCAAGGCCAAGACCAAAGTCCTGGCAAGGCCTCGCCTTCACCTCGCCGGCGATCGTTCTCTTGGTCGTGTTCTTCTTCGTTCCCGTCTTCCTCTGCTTCGTGCTGGCGTTCACCAACGCCCGGCTGATCTCCCCGGAACCAGCGAAGTTCACCGGGCTCGACAACTTCCAGCGCCTCTTCAGCCGACCCGCTCTTCTGGAAGTCGCTGCGCAACACGCTGTACTTCGCCGTCATCGTGGTCCCGGTGCAGTCGGCGCTCGCGCTGATGCTCGCGCTGCTGGTCAACGGACAGGGCCGAGGGAAGAACTTCTTCCGCACCGTCTACTTCGTGCCGGTGGTCACCTCGATCGTGGTGGTCTCGATCCTGTGGCGCTTCATGTACGCGCCCGACGGCTTGGTGAACAACCTGCTGCAGGCGGTCAGCTTCAACGTCATCCAGGGGACCGACTGGCTGAGCAACCCCTCCACCGCGATGCCGGCGATCATGTTCATGTCGATCTGGCAGGCGGTCGGGTTCCACATGGTGATCTGGCTGTCCGGCCTGCAGACCATCCCCGGGGAGCAGTACGAAGCTGCCGCGCTCGACGGTGCCTCCGCCTGGCAGAAGTTCCGCTACGTCACCTGGCCGGGTCTCAGGGACACCCGCACGTTCATCCTGGTGACCATCACGATCGCCGCGTTCAGCCTGTTCGCCCAGATCAACGTGATGACGAACGGCGGGCCGCTCGATGCGACCTCCACCGTGGTGTTCCAGGCCGTGCGCACCGGCTACACCCAGCAGCAGACCGGCTACGCCTCGGCGATCTCGCTAGTCTTCTTCGCCCTGGTTCTCACCGTCTCGCTCGTCCAGCGCTACCTCACCCGAGACAAGGACCTACGATGACCGCGTCACGCTCGGCCGCACCCCGTCCACGTCGCAAGGTGACCGCCGGCACCATCGGCGCCCAGATCGGGCGGATCGTGCTGGTGCTCTTCTTCGCCTTCCCGATCGTGTTCATGTTCGTCAGCTCGCTCAAGCCGGACGAGCAGATCTTCGCTGACCTGGGCTCGCTGCGAGCCTTCCTGCCGGTGGGAGACCTGTCCTTCGACAACTACCAAGCGACCTTCGACAAGGTCCCCGCGGTCAGGTTCCTGCTCAACTCGATCGTGATGTCGGCCGTGATCGTCATCCTCGGACTGTTCATCAACAGCCTGGCCGCGTTCGGGCTCTCCCGGATGCAGTGGCGCGGCCGGGGATTCGTACTCAGCGTGGTGCTGGCCACCCTGGTGGTTCCCTTCGAGACCTTCGCGCTGCCGCTGCTGTGGTGGGTGAACAAGCTGCCGAACGCCGGCTTCTCGGACGGCATCCTGATCCTCTCGCAGGGCTGGCTGGACAGCTACAAGGTGCAGGTCATCCCCTTCATCGCGAACGCCTTCTCGATCTACCTGTTCTACTCCTACTTCCAGAGCATCCCCAAGGACCTCGACGAGGCCGCCAAGGTGGACGGTGCCTCGTGGTTCCGGATCTATCGCAGCATCATCATGCCGCTCTCCGGTCCGGCCATCGCGTCGGTCTCGATCCTGACCTTCCTGCCAGCGTGGAACCAGTACCTGTGGCCGTTGATGGTGGTGCAGACCGAGGAGCTGCGTCCGGTCATGGTCGGGGTGAGCTACTTCTTCCAGTTGAACGTGGAATGGGGCCCGATGATGGCCTACTCGACCCTGATCACCGTGCCGGTGCTGGCGTTGTTCCTGGCCTTCCAGCGCAAGTTCATCGGCAGCATCGCCTCGAGCGGGGTGAAGGGGTGACGACAAAGACCGCGACCTGCGACCCCGCGTACATCTGACACCGCCGGCCGGATGGCTGAACGACCCGCACGGGCTGCACTTCCTCGACGGCGTCTACCACCTGTTCTTCCAGCACGTGCCCGACTCGACCGACTGGCGTAGCGACATCCACTGGGGGCACGCGACGAGCACCGACCTTCTGCACTGGGAGAGCCGGCCGATCGCGCTGTCTCCCGGTGATGGCGATGAGGGCTGCTGGTCGGGCTGCGCCGTGATCGACGACGACGGCAGGCCGGTGCTCTTCTACACCTCTGTCGGCGGACCCGACCCCGAGCTGGGACGGGTCCGGGTCGCCCGCCTCGACGAGGCCGGCTCCACGTGGGTGAAGGGCGACATCGTGGTCGAGGCCGCGGAGCCCAGCACCCGGGTCTTCCGGGACCCGATGGTCTTCCGTGACGGCGACGGCTGGCGCATGGTCGTCGGCAGCGGTCTGAGGGACGGCACCGCGTGCGCCCAGGTGTTCAGCTCCAGCGACCTCGACACCTGGGCATACGACGGTCTGCTCGCCACGCGGAACGCCCGGGCCCAGCACCCGTGGACCGGCACTGCTTGGGAGTGCCCGCAGGTCGTGCGTGCTGCCGGCGGTGACGACGTCGAGGATGTGCTGGTCATCTCGATCTGGGACGGGCACGGCGGCCACGACGTGGCAGCCGCTTCGGGACGCTACGCCGACGGCCGGTTCGACGACGCTCAGTGGCGGCTGATCTCTGCTGGTCAGGGTCATTTCGCGGCCTCGGCCTTCACCGACGAGGAAGGACGCAGCTGCCTGGTCTTCTGGATCCGCGGCATCACCGACCCGGGCCGTTGGGCCGGCGCGATCAGCGTGCCGTACGTCGTCACGACGGAGGGTGACGACGTTCGGGTCACCCCGCACCCCGCCGTGGAAGCGGCCCGGGTTGAGGCCTGCGGCCGTCCTGGCAGTGCGCTCGACATCGAGTGGACCCCCGGCACCAGCGGCGAGCTGACCCTGGTCGGGGCCGACGGGCGGGAGCGGGCGGTGCTCAAGGCCGCCCACGGCCGGCTCAAGATCACCGTCTCCGGCGGGGCCGCGCCCGTCGAGGTCGGCCATGCAGGCGCCACCTTGCGCCTGCTCGTGGACGCCCAGGTCCTGGAGGTCGTCGCCGACGGCGGCCTGGTGGGCCTGCCTCTCGCCGATCTCGATGGCGGGCTCGAACCCCGCGCCGACGTACCCGACTCACTCGCCTGGTGGCACCTCACCTGATCCGCACCCCCCTTTAGGAGCACGACATGGCAACAGTGACCTTTGAGCAGGCGCAACGCTGGTACCCCGGGGCAGACAAGCCCGCGGTGCCAGGGCTGGACCTGGAGATCGGCGATGGCGAGTTCATGGTTCTCGTCGGGCCCTCCGGGTGCGGCAAGTCCACCTCCCTGCGGATGCTCGCTGGGCTGGAGGAGATCAACGAAGGCAAGATCTACATCGGTGACCGCGACGTCACGGACACCCCGCCCAAGGACCGGGACATCGCGATGGTGTTCCAGAACTACGCGCTGTACCCCCACATGAGCGTCGCCGACAACATGGCGTTCGCGCTCAAGATGGCCAAGGTGCCCAAGGCCGAACGCGACAAGCGGGTCGCGGAGGCGGCCAAGATCCTGGGGCTGGAGGAGTACCTCGAGCGCAAGCCCAAGGCCCTCTCCGGTGGTCAGCGTCAGCGCGTGGCGATGGGGCGTGCGATCGTGCGGAACCCGCAGGTGTTCTGCATGGACGAGCCGCTGTCGAACCTCGACGCCAAGATGCGGGTGCAGACCCGCACCGACATCGCGAAGCTGCAGGCCGACCTCGGGGTCACCACGGTCTACGTGACCCACGACCAGGTCGAGGCGATGACGATGGGCGACCGGGTCGCGGTGATGAAGGACGGCTACCTGCAGCAGGTCGCCACCCCGCTGGGTCTCTACGACAAGCCGGTCAACCTGTTCGTGGCCGGGTTCATCGGATCGCCGCAGATGAACCTGATGGAGGCGCACGCCGTCGACGGCAAGGCGCAGATCGGCAACTACCTGGTGCCGGTCGACCCGGCTGCCTCGAAGCAGCTCGGCGCCGCGCACAACAACATCACCGTGGGGGTGCGGCCCGAGGCGTGGCGGCTGGTCACCCAGGCCGAGGGTGGTCTGCCGGTGAAGGTGACGGTGGTCGAGGAGCTCGGCGCCGACGCGTTCGTCTACGGCACCAGCGGTGTCGAGGGCACGCCCAGCAATGTCATCGTGCGCGTGAGCGGCCGCGACACTGTGCACAAGGGAGACACGCTCTTCGTCACCACCGACCCGCACCACGTGCACGTGTTCGACACCGACACCGGCGAGCGGCTCAGCGACTGAGCAACGGTGCCCTAGGAGTCAAGTGTGAGTCGACCTGTCAGCCCAGAACTGGGCACGAGCCCGAAGCGAGAACGAGCCGCACGCGCTGGTCGCGGGCGATGGAACGCGGAAAGGCTCATCCCAGCCGCGGTTGCCTCATCGCCTCCCGACCTGACTTGGAAGGGATTTCAGTGGCGGGCTGGATCGACGAACTAGTGGTCGTGTTGGTTGGTTCGTCGGGGCCATGCTGTCCGCCGCGTTGAGTCGTGGTCGTCGGCACGGCCACAACCAGGATGGCCAGTTCTTCCAGCGTCGCGGGTTTGACCAGTCTGCGGCTGGACCGTGCGCCGGCGCCGCGCAGGTAAGCAGGGTTCTTATCCAGGAGCTCGTCGTCCGTCACCGCGGTGTTCAAAATGGTGCGAAGTGTCGTGTACACATGAGCCTTCGTGCTGGGGCTCGGTCGGGATGGTCCTTGGGTGCTTCGGTTGGTAGTCGCGGCTGGGGTCGAGGGTGAGTGCTCGAAGAGGCCGCGGGTTTCGGCAGCCAGGGCGGGCGCTGATTCCCTCCGAGTTGGTCGTGAACCTTCGATCCCCACACAACCGTTTGGGAGGGAGCCGGGGCTGATCACCGCCCGGCTGGAGTCTGCACCGATCGCGGACTTCGAAGACTGAGTGGCTCACAACCCGAGGGTAGGCGCGCTGTGGCTGGGTTCGGCTCCGCCGTGAAGTTGAGGCGCCGATTGGACATAGTTTCTCGACTTAGCCAACACGAGCCAAACGTTGCCGTACCGTCGAAGACGGGGCCTGCCTTCCGAAGCTCTTGAAAGACCCTTCGAGGAGAGCCCACATGCGCCGGTTGCCGTTCGTTGCCCTGCTTGTGGGCGTCGTGCTGCTTGCCGTCGGACTGCTTGCCATGTCAGGGGCACTTGCTCAGGAACGTCAGCAGCGAAAGATGATGGAACGTGACGCACTGCAGACTGCGTCGGCGTTCGGCGCCTACTTCGAGCGCGCGCGCAGCCTCGATCTCCTCCTCGCGGAGAATCCCGTTTTTCGGCCCCCGGCAGGGGAGCAGATCGACAACTCAGACGCCAACCGGGCGCTCGCGTATCTGGGGCTGTTGTTCCCGGGAGCGATCGGCGAGGCCGCCATCATCACAGAGCAGGGCCACGAACTCGCTCGGGTCACCAAGGGCGTCCCAACTCACGTCGAGGACCTGTCCACGAGCGAAGGCCAGGATGCCTACTTCGCGGCGACGCTCGCCTTGCCGGAGGGCGCGGTCTATCAGGGGCCTCCGTACGCGTCGTCGGATACGAAGCAGTGGGTGATCGCCAACTCGACCTGGATCCGCCAGCACAGCGGGCGGCGGTTGATCGTGCATTTCGTGGTGTCGCTCGCCAGCTTCGAGCCGTACCTCGCGAACAACTCGGCCAACCGCCACGTAGCTGTCGTCGACCGAGTCGGCAACGTCGTCGTACTCGAGGACAACGTCGCCCTGCCGGACGTCAACGGTGGGAAGTTCCGGTCGTTCCCGGCTGAGGCCGGCCTGAACTTCTTTGGGACCCGCCCGCTGACCGAGAATGTCGACGGCCGCCAGGTTGCCGTTGGTGGTATCGCGCGTCTGGCGGGGAACGCGAACGACTGGGCGATCGTCGAATGGTCCACCAAGCCAGCCAGCTTCGTGTCGCCGTGGGCCGGCGGGGCCGGAGCCGTCGCGGGCGCAGCCCTGATCCTCGTGTCCCTCTTGCTGCTGAGGCGCCAGAATGCCGCGCTGGTGATGGAGTCCCGACTCGACGACCTCACGGGGCTGAAGAACCGCAAGGGACTGGAAGAGGCATTGGACGCTGCAGTCACAGCACCGTCTCAACCCGGAGGGGAACGCCTCGCCGTACTCAAGCTCGACCTGGATGGCTTCAAGCAGATCAACGACGCCCTCGGCCATGACCGTGGCGACTACGTGCTCCGGGAGATGGGCCGACGCTTGCATGCGAACACGCTCGACCACGACATCACGGCCCGGCTGGGCAGCGACGAGTTCGCAGTCGTCCTGCGACACCTGCGCGAGGACGACGACATTGCCCTGGTCGCGCAGCGGCTGCGCGAGTCGCTGGTCCGTCCCGTCGACATCGATGGCGTGGCACGCTTCGTCGGCGTCAGCATCGGGGTCGCACTATACGGGGAACACGGCAGCACCCCCGGAGACTTGTGCCGGGCCTCAACCGCGGCCATGCAGCGGGCGAAGCGCGGTCGTGAAGGCGTGCGGGTCTACGACGCCGGGACCGAAGCAGGCGCGAACGCCTCATCACTCGCCGCTGAGCTTCTCTTGGCCATCGACCGCGAAGAGATCACGTTGAAGTACCAACCCGAGTTCGAGCTGGAGACCGGGCGCATCGTCGGTGTCGAGGCGCTGGCACGATGGCACCGCGAGGACGAGCGTGACATTCCACCCATGGAGTTCGTCCTGCTGGCCGAGCAGACGGGGTTGATCCGCCACCTCACCAACCTGACGCTCCGCAAGGCCCTCGACGAGGCGCAGGCCTGGCAGGCGACCGGGCAATGCGTCCCGGTGAGCGTGAACCTCTCCGCCCAGCTCGTCACCGACCAGTCCCTGCAGGCCGACATTGTGGCCATGCTGACCGAGCGGGGGCTCGAAGGCGACGCGCTCGTGCTGGAGATCACCGAAACCACTGTCATCGCCGACTTCGACGTCGCCACCACCGTGCTGCGGAGTCTGCGCGCGCTCGGGATCCGTATCGAGCTCGACGACTTCGGCAGCGGGTACGCCTCCTTCAAGGCTCTCTATGAGCTGCCCCTCGACGGGGTCAAGATCGACCGCGATCTCGTCAACGACCAGGGGGCGGGCGGTCAGAATTTGCTCGCCGCCACCATCGACTTCGGTCAGCGACGCGGACTCAGAATCGTGGCCGAGGGCATCGAGGACGAGGCAGGCCTGGAACTCGTACGCCGACTCGGCGTCGACACGGCCCAGGGCTATCACCTGGCCCGACCGATGAGTTCCGAGGACATGCGCCTTCTGCTCGCCCCGGAGCCGATTGCCGTGGCATCGCACCGAGCTGTCTGAACGGCACCCGGTACCGGGAGCCGACCCGGGATGGGATCCTGAAGACATGTCTGTCCTTGCGGAGCGGAACGGTCCGGTCACCACCGTCATTCTCGACCGACAGGAGGCCCGCAATGCGGTCGACAGGGCGACGGCCCAACAGCTTGCCGACGCGTTCCGGGAGTTCGACGCCGACGCGTCCGCCTCGGTCGCTGTCCTGTACGGCGCGGGCGGGACGTTCTGCTCCGGCGCAGACCTCAAGACCATGGACAACCGGCTCGGGATCGACGGAGACGGGCCGATGGGCCCAACCCGGATGCGACTGTCCAAGCCGGTCATCGCGGCCGTCGAGGGGTACGCAGTCGCCGGCGGGTTCGAGTTGGCTCTCTGGGCAGATCTTCGGGTGATCGCGGCCGACGCAACCTTCGGTGTGTTCTCGCGACGTTGGGGTGTGCCGCTGGTCGACGGAGGCACGACCCGGCTGCCGCGGCTGATCGGCGGAAGCCGGGCGATGGACCTGATCCTCACCGGCCGACCGGTCGATGCGACCGAGGCGTTGGCCATCGGCTTGGCCAACCGGGTCGTGCCTTCCGGGACGACGCGTGCCGCCGCCGAAGCCCTGGCCTCGACCCTGGCCGAGTTTCCGCAGGCCGGCCTCAGGAGCGACCGGATGTCTGTGCTCGAACAGGACGTCTCGCTTGCGCGCGAGTTCGAGCTCGGGAAGCGAGTGATGGCGGCCGCCGCGGACGGGGCAGCGCGGTTCGCCTCGGGCGCGGGAGGCACGGAGAGTAGGACGAGAAGTCCACAGCGACAAACATGGTCAGGACCGTTCCGAACGCCTACCGTGTCGGGATGAGCGAGGCGCCGGACATGCTGGATCCGCATTGCCCCACGTGTGAACAGCCGCTTCGACACGGCGGTCACCTGTCGCCCGAGAACGCCGCCTTCGTCACCGCCTCCGGCAACGCCGGAATCACGTTCGAGACGCAGGGGAGATGCGAGAACGAAGCCTGCGTCGACTACGGCCGTGAGTTCGCGCCGGGTGAGTGGCTCGAGCCCACCGACGAATGAGGCTCAACCCGGGTCCGCGAAGGCCCGCATTCGCTGGGCGCAGCGGGCGAACGCGTCGCGCAGCTCCGGCGGCTCTTCGACGGTCATGGCGAACGGGTGGTCGCTGATCCGGAGTACGAAGTAGTCGAGGTTGCTCGTCGACGAACGCAGCCGCGTGACGTCGCCTCCCACCGCCTCGCACACGCCTAGGTAACGGGGAACCCACGCCTCGACCTCGGCGTGCGGCGCGTGGACGATGAGCGACACCGGCCACTCCGGCCGGGCCAGGGCCAGCGACGACTCCACCGCCGCCACCACATCGAGATCCCCGGGCATCCGGAACTTCACGTTCAGCAGTTCGACCCGGTCGATCCGGTCGATCCGGAACGTACGGCGCGCCTCACGGAGGTGGCACCAGCCATGGACGTAGCACCAGCCACGCACCACGGCCACGCCGTACGGGTTGACCTCCCGTACGGTGGGCGCACCGTTGGCGGAGTGGTGCCGCACCCGGCAGCGCCGACGTTCGACGACACCCGTGGCCAGTGTGGCCAGCAGACCGGGGTCCGGTATTCCGCCGGCCAGCCAGCCGTCCGTGGGAGGGGCGACTGCGGTGAGGACGTCGGCGACCCGGTCGGAAACCCCGCGTGGCAAGACCCGGATCAGCTTGGCCAGCACGGTCTCGGCCGCGTCGTCAGGATCGGGCCTCGGCCCTCGCATGACGGCGAGCGCCAGGGTCACGGCAACGGCCTCGTCGCTGGTCATCATCAGCGGCGGCATCCGGAATCCTGGCCGGAGCCGGTGGCCGCCGTACCTGCCGCGGCCGGCCTCGACCGGGATGCCGAGTTCCTGGAGCGTGGTGACGTACCGACGGACTGTCCGTTCGCTGACCCCCAGCTCCTGGGCAAGCCGGGGCGCCGTGAGCCCGGGGTGCTCCTGCACCCGCTCGAGCAGGGTCAGCACGCGACCCGCAGGACTGCCGCCCATTGGTCACCCCATCCGGTCGGAAAATGTCCGGTTGCCGTCCTAGCGTAGGCGGCATGACAACCAGTGACAGCACAGACGGCAAGCCTCGCACCAGCGCGCTCCTCGTCATCGACGTCCAGAACGCCAACACCAAGGGTGCTTGGCAGCGCGAAGAGGTGGTCGACCGGATTCGTCAGCTCATCGACAAGGCGAAGGCAGCCAACACGCCTGTGCTCTGGGTCCAGCACGAGGCCGGGCCCTTCGTGCCAGGATCGGAAGCCTGGCAGATCGTCGACAAGGTCAGGCCCGAGAGCGGCGAGACCGTGATCCCCAAGCAATACCTGGACTCCTTCGCCGACACGACTCTCCGCAAGGAGCTCGACGCGCTCGGCGTAGGGCACCTTGTCATCTGCGGCGCCGCAACCGACGCCTGCATCCGGGCCACCACTGCACGAGCCCTGATCGAGGGCTACGACACAACCTTGGTGGGCGACGCCCACACCACCGACGAAGGACCGTGGGATCTCCCCCTGCCCGACGGGCGCACCGTACCCGTCGGCGCAGAGGCCATGGTCGCCTACACGAACTTCTTCGTCGCCGACACTGTCTATCCCGGGGTCACCACCTCAGTGGTGAACCACGACGAGGTGGAGTTCCGAGCCTGACCTTTCGCCCTGGGCGCTCAGAAGACCGTCGCCCGCAGCGACTCGATCGCCGTGTGCCGAGGTTTCCAGCCGAGCTGGGTCTTCGCCTTGGTGGTGTCCATGATCGACGGGTGGCCCATGACCTCGACCCACTGCGCACCAGACGGCAGGAAGGGCAGCTTCGAAACGGCTCGGGCGGCAGCGGCGACGGGTCGACCTGGGATCCGGACCGCCCGTAGGCCGAGCTCGCGGGCGACGTCGACGCTGCTGACCACGTCGTCCGCCGCGATGTTGTAGGCCCCGGGCGCGCCGGCGCCGACGACGCACAGGCGCAGCGCCTCGGCGACGTCGTCCTGATGGATGAGCTGGAGGGGCAGGTCGGGAACCAGCGCAGGAAGGGCCGGAAGGCGCCGTAGTCCGGCACCAACGCCCCGCACCAGTGGCTGGAGCATCGCCGGGACGTTCACCTTGGCACCGACCGCGTCGGGGCCGAGCACGATGGGGGGCCTCAACAGATAGAGGGCGGTCTCCGGATGGGAGGCGGCCTCCTGCTCGAGCAGGTGCTCCAGCTCGGCCTTCTCCTGGGCGTAGAACAGCCGGTCCGCAGGCCGGGTCTCCCAGTCCTCGGTGATGCCGATCGGGTTGTCGCGATGGAACCCGTACGCCGCGATCGACGAGGCGTACACGAAGCGCTTCGCCCCGGCGTCGGCGGCCGCGCGGAAGGCGTTCAGCGTGCCCTCGATGTTGATCGCCCGGGTCTTGTTCTTGCCGCCGCTCATGATCAGGAACGCCAGGTGCACGACCACGTCGGCACCCTCGAACGACGACCGCAGCGCGTCGACGTCGCGTACGTCGCCGCGGCGGTACTCCATCTTGGTCCAGCTGCGCTCCGCCGGGTCGAACGGCCGCCGGGCGATGCCGATGATGCTGTCGACCCGCTGGTCGTCCTGGAGCAGGGGCATCAGGGCGAGCCCGAACGTCCCCGTCGGGCCGGTCACTGCCACGGTCAGTCCTGTTTCATTCGCCATCCGGACACCGTAGCGGCCCCGGCACTCACTTGATGACGCAGAACAGGTTGCCCTCGGTGTCGGCGAGGACGACGAAGTCTGCGCTTTCGAGATAGGTCAAGTCGACTCGCGCTACTCGCTCGCTTCGCTTTGCTCGTGACGCTCGTACACGCTTGATTCGCTCGCGCTACTCGCTCGCTTCGCTTTGCTCGTAACGCTCGCAGGGCTTCGTTGGCTCGCTTTGCTCGCGCCGCTCTGGACGGCCGCTTCTAGGCTCGCTGGCCGTGGACGGGGCGCCGACGCGTCGCAAACCGCCCTCCCCCGCTTCGCTCCTCCGGGCAGTTTCCAACGAGTCGGCGCCTGCCGACGCTGTCACCACCCGCTCGCTTCGCTCGGGGTGGATGACACCGTCGTCGGGGGTAGGTGGGATTTCCGGGTGTGCGGGACCGGGGATGGTCTGTGCACGCGCGGTTCGCCTTGCGGCGACTACTTCCCGACGACGGCGGTCCAGGGCGGGATTTGGCCGGGCCCGCTTCCGGTGTCCCTATAGTTTCGCTCCCGGGTGAATCTGTCTGTGGAACTGGCAAAACTTTACAGATTCGTGGTCACTGGTACGAACCGGCGAGACTCCGGGATTGTCGCACGGCGTGGCCTATGCTCGCGCCCGTGACCTGGTTCTCCGCTCCCGACGACGTGGCCGCGCGGCTGCGCGATCAGGGGTACCTGGCGGACTCGGCGACCTGTACGACGACCTACCTGTCCGGTGTCCTGGAGAAGCCGCTGCTGATCGAGGGGCCTGCCGGAGTCGGGAAGACCCAGCTGGCCAAAGCGGTCGCCGCCGCAACAGGGGCCGAGCTCGTAAGACTGCAATGCTACGAAGGCCTCGACGAGGCCCGCGCGCTCTACGAGTGGAACTACAAGAAGCAGCTACTCCGCATCCAGGCAGCCGGGCCGGACCACGCGTGGAGCGAGACGCACGACGACATCTTCACCGACGAGTTCCTGCTGACCCGGCCGCTGCTCACCGCCATCCGGCGCGAGGAGCCGACCGTCCTGCTGATCGACGAGGTGGACAAGACCGATGTGGAGGTCGAAGGGCTGCTGTTGGAGGTGCTCAGCGACTTCCAGGTCACGATCCCCGAGCTGGGCACGATCGCCGCCGTACGCCGGCCCTTCGTCGTGCTGACGTCCAACGCCACTCGGGAGCTGTCCGAGGCCGTTAAGCGGCGCTGTCTCTACCTGCACATCGACTACCCCGACGCCGACCGGGAGCGTCAGATCCTGCTCTCCCACCTGCCGGACCTCGAACCTGCCCTCGCGACCCAGGTCGTCGCCGTGATCACAGAGCTGCGCGAGCTCGAGCTCAAGAAGGCGCCGTCGATCTCCGAGACGATCGACTGGGCCAGGACTCTGGTCGCGCTCCAGATCGACACCCTCGACCTGGACGCAATCGGCCGGACGGTCGGCGTCGTGCTCAAGCATGCGTCCGACCACGAAAAGGCGCTGTCGGCCCTGAGCAAGCGCCAGACCCGCCTGGCGCGGCGAACTGCGGACTGAGATGGCATTCCTGGCGCGTCACATCGGCTTCGTCGAGGCGCTCCGCGCGGCGGGGCTGCCGGTCAGCCTCGCCGAGGACGTCGACTCCGCGACCGCGTTGACTGCGGTCAGCTGGACGGACCGGGAGGTGGTCAGGGCGGCGTACGCCGCGACCCTGGTCAAGCGTCAGACCCACCGCTCGAGCTTCGACGCGATCTTCGACCTGTTCTTCCCGGCGATGATCGGCGGAGGCGTGGCGGCGGCCCACGACGCTGAGGCGACAGTTCGCGACAACGCCACCGCGCTCCGGTCTCTCCGGGACCGGCTCGAGGCTGCGCTGACCGACGACGACGAGGACGCGATGGGCCGGTTGGCGAGCGAGGCGATCGGCCGGTTCGGCGCGATGCCGGGGCGTGGGCCCGGGCTGTCGAGCTGGTCGGCGTACTCGGCCATGCAGCGGGTCGACCCCGAGGGCCTTGTCGACCGGGTCCTCGAGGCACTTGGAGCCCGGCCTGACGACCAAACCACCCGCGCTCGGGTCGCGAACCGGGCGGCAAGCTTCCGGCGGCTCGCAGAGGCCGATGCCCGCCGCCGGATCGCGGAGGAGAAGGGGCCCGACCAGGTGGCGCGGACAACACTACGGCCGAGCATCGACACCCTCGACTTCACCGCGGCCCGGCGAGATGAGCTGGTCGCGATGCGGCGCGAGATCCAACCGCTGGCTCGGCGGCTCGCGACCCGGCTGACCAAAGAGCACCACGCCACCCGCGGCCGCGCGCTCGACTTCCGGCGTACCGTCCGCGCCTCGATGTCCACCGGAGGCGTCCCGATCACCACCCATCACAAGCCGAAGCGGCCGCACCGGACCGAGCTGGTCGTGTTGTGCGACGTCAGCGGATCCGTGGCCAACTTCGCCTCGTTCACGCTGCTCCTGGTGTTCGCGCTGCGGGAACAGTTCACGAAGGTTCGCGCGTTCACGTTCGTCGACACCGTCCACGAGGTCACCGGACACTTCGCGCCAGGGGCAGACGTGGGCGACGTCATGACCGAGCTGGCCGCCAGCGTCCGGCACGCAGCGCTGTGGGGGCGCACCAACTACGGGCGGGCGTTCACCACGTTCACCAGGGAGCACCCCGACGCGCTGGGACCGAAGTCGAGCCTGCTGATCCTCGGAGACGCCCGTTCCAACTACAGCGACCTGGCGCTCGACGATCTCCGGTCCATGGCGGGCGCGGCCCGGCACTGTTGGTGGCTCAACCCCGAGCACCCGCGGAACTGGGGCACCGGCGACTCGGCGGCGCATGATTACGCCGAGATCGTCCCGATGGTCGAGTGCCGCAACCTCACCCAACTGGGCGAGTTCGTGCACGATCTCGTCTGACGTCCCTCAGCCGGCCAGGTAGCCCAGCGACTGGATCCGACCGATCTCGTCACGCAGCGCCTGGTTCGTCGCGACGTCGGCGGCACGGCCTCCCGCGACGTACGCCGCGGTGCCGCTGGCCATACCGCCGTCGTAGACCACGCTGAGCCGGTTCGAAACCGAGGCGTTGATCAGCGAGCTGAGCAGCGCGACCGGATCGGAGCGGTCCTCCAGCGACAGCAACCGTGCTGTCTCCGGGATCGTGGCGACCTGAGATGACGGCGACGCCACCGTGACCACCTGGTCCACCTCGAACTTCCGGGACTGTGCGGCCGTGACGATCTCGGCTGCGGTGAGCCCGCCCGCGGCGGCGCCGACCAGCATCACATGAGCGCCGTCGGACACGACGGCGTCGATCGCCGCCACGGCGGCTGCGACCTCGCCGCTCCGGTCCCCGCCGACCAGCCGCAGCTCACCCCGTCGGGCGGGCCGGCCAGGCAGGTAGGCAATGTAGCGGTCGTCCTTGACCTGCTGTACGCGAACGCCGTCCGACGACGACAGCTCGGCCATCAGCGCTTCGAGGTTGCTCGGCGCCGCGGACTGCTCCGCCGTCGCCGCGGCCGCCGCCGCGTCGACATCCGCGAATGCGCCCGCGACGTCTCGCAGCGCGTCTGTCGCATCGGCCGCGAAGGCGTCGACGCCGATCGCGCGTAGCCCGGCGTTGGCCGCCGGTCGACCGTTCGGTCCACCCAGGACGGCCACCGTGAGCAAGGCCCGCATCTGCAGCCGGTCGAGCAGGCCGCCGCCGCCGCTCGTGAAGTGGTTCATCAGGTCGGGGTTGTTGTCCGCGAGCTCGTTGAGGTACGCCGCCAACCCTTCCCTGTCGAGGGCATCGGTCTCGATGAGGCCGGCGGAGACGATCGCGCCGCCCAGCGCGATCTCAGGCGCGAGGTATCCGATCGCACGGCCCGCCACCGAGCCCAGCGTCCGCTCGGCCACGACCTGGAGCTCGTCGATCCAGCGATACGTCATCACCGTGGCCCGGATGACCAAGGAGTCGGCGTCGAGCTCGATGGAACGGTCGAGCAGGCCCCCGCGACCCGTGGTGGCGCCAAGGATGTCGTCTTCGGCCTCCTTGAACGTCTTGGGCGACAGGTCCTCGGACTCGCTCACGCCCTCGTCGGCGAGCACCTCGGCACCGAGACCGGCGCGCTGCCGCATCTCTTCGCCGATGGCGTCGAACGAGGAGGCCAGCTGCATCATCCGGTCGTATTTGTCCAGGACGACGCTCTCAGGAATCTCGTAGTCGCTCACGCCGACACCTCCGTCAGGACGGGCGCCAACAGGGGCGCGAGATCCGAGGGTTCGACCCGGCGTACCTCGACGCGTCGCTCCGTGCCGACCTGATGAGCCCTCAGGGAGCGCCAGCCGTCGGCGAGTAGGAGCCACGACACGACCCCGACGATGGGGACGCCCTCGGCGCCGACGTCGGCTGCGAGGCCACGCAGACGGCCCTGGGTCTCGGCAACCAAGGCGCTCACGAGCGGCGCGACGGTGGCGTCGGCGACGGGGTTGCCCGCGCCGTCGAGCACCTGACCGGCGTGGGCGGCCACGATGACCGGGAGCAGGTCCGTGCGCTGGGTCCGGATGGCTTCGCCGCACCCGTCGAGGAGCTCGTAGGGAAGGTCGACGACATCGGGCAGCTGTGAGGTGTCCAGCTCGACGTCCTCAGGGCAAGTGGCGACCCGGGCCAGCTCGTCGGGCCACTGGGCGGAGTCGAACCACGCCAGCTCGAAGACGATGCCGTCGTTGGTGGACAGGGTGGCCACGGCCGGACCGGACTGGCGGTGCCAGGCCTTGGCCCGAATCCCCCCGGCAGTCACATCGAGATCTACCGCGAGGGTTGGCTTGGCGAGCAGGCCGATGGCACCGAGTACGCCGGCGTCCACGCCTCCCTCGCTGACGAGCCCACGCTTGGCCAAGGAGTCACCCGGCTCGTTCAGGGCGGCCAGCGCGTCGACGTATGCCTGGTCCTCGGCCGAGGTGCGGCTCTGGCCGAGCCGGCTGTCGAGCGAGTTGGCCGTTGAAGGCGCGCTGACGTCGAACGGCAGCGGCGCGTCACCTGCCTGAACGGCGAGGTACTGCAGCTCCACAAGCGTGAGCGCCAGGCGGCGGGGCAGGCCCTCGAGGGTGCCGATCACGTTGGCTGCGTCGGCTTCAGGGGCGCTGCTGGGCGCGGACAGGTCAATGGTGGGCATCAGTCAGTCACAATCCCGGGAGCTCGATGGTCAGCCAGTCCTTGTGGCCGGCCGGCGGCGGTACGAAAGCGGCAAGCTGGCGATCCGCTGGGGTGGCCTCACGTCGGACTCCCTCTGGGTCGTCATGGGACTCGATCCGGGCGACCCGGGTCTTGGCGTCGCTCACCAGCGATCCGGCAGCATGCTCGATCTCGGAGATCGAGTCCTTCAGCCGGCCGACCTCGGCGAGATGACGTTGGAGCGCGTCCGCAGCGCTGTCGTGCTGGTGGGCGCATCCGCGCAGGTGGCTGGCGCGGTCCCGCATCCGGGTCCGCATGGAGTCCGCCGCCCGGCCTTGCCAGTCGATGCCGTCGGCCTGGGTGACCAGGCGATCGGCCATCGCCCGGACGTCCACTGCCTGCTCACGAAGCTGATCGACGCGCCTGCGAATCGCTGCGAGGTCGCCGTACATGGATCACCCCTCTTTCTTCCGGAGCCCCCTTCCCCGGCCGGTCCAGTCCCAAACCAGATATTTCAGACAAGTTTGAGGAGGGTCGTCGGCGGGTGGTCAGGTAGGCGTGGTTCCCCGTGAACGTACCGTCCAGGAATTGGCCATCGAGCTGATCTTCGCCTCGACGTCAGGGTTGCCCGGGCCGCGGTCGGCGAAACGCGTCAGTCGAGTGGCTGTGTCAACAGATACACTCAGGCTCCCAGCCGCCACCCGCAAAAGGGGACGACAGGTGGACTTCAACGCGCACCAGCTCGACTCCTTCCTGTTGGTGGGCTCCGCGGTCACGATTCTGGCGATCCTGGCGGTGCGGGTCTCGTCGCGAGCCGGCCTCCCCAGTCTGATGATCTACCTGCTCATGGGTGTCGCCCTGGGCGAGGCTGGGATCGGGATCGACTTCGAGAACGCCAAAATGACCCACGCCCTGGGGTTCGCGGCCCTCGTCGTGATCCTGGCCGAGGGCGGTCTCACCACCTCTTGGCGCGAGATCCGTCCGGCCATGCGGATGGGCCTGTCCCTGGCAACAGTCGGCGTGGCCGTCTCGGTCGGGGTGATGGCTCTGGCCGGGCACTACCTGCTTGGCCTTCCGTGGGAGCTCGCGGTCCTCCTGGGAGCGGTGACCTCGCCCACCGACGCCGCGGCGGTGTTCTCCGTGCTGCGCGTCGTCCCTCTTCCCAAACGGCTGACGGGCGCCCTCGAAGCGGAGTCTGGTCTCAACGACGCCCCGACCGTGGTGCTGGTGACCCTGGTGTCGACCGGAGCGAGCCAGGAGCACGGGATCGCCTACCTGGCCGGCATCATCGCGTTCGAGCTCGCCGCCGGTGTGCTGATCGGCCTCGCGGTCGGATTCGGCGGAGCCTGGGTCATGCGGCGGGCAGCGTTGCCGTCCTCGGGCCTCTACCCGTTGGCCGTCCTCGTGCTCACATTCCTTGCGTACGCCGTGGGAGCGGCCGTCCACGCCTCCGGATTCGCAGCCGTGTACGTCGCCGCGCTCGTGCTCGGCAACTCCGACCTGCCCCACCGGACGGCCACTCGGTCGTTCTCGGAGGGGATGGCCTGGCTGGCCCAGATCGGCCTGTTCGTGATGCTCGGACTGCTGCTCTCGCCGGATGAGATCACGTGGTCGATCGTGGGCTCCGCCGTCCTGGCCGGGCTCGTGCTGACGGTGGTCGCCCGACCGGTCTCCGTGCTGGTCAGCTCGGTCGTGCAACCGCTCGGGTGGCAGGACTTCACGTTCATGTCGTGGGCCGGTCTGCGCGGCGCCGTACCCATCGTGCTCGCGACGATCCCTCTGGCCGAGGAAGCCGACGGGGCACGGCGCCTGTTCAACATCGTCTTCGTGATGGTGGTCATCTACACGATGCTCACGGGGCCGACCCTGCCGCACGTCGCCCGCTGGCTGAAGGTCGCCAGGCGCTTTGAACCTCGCGACCTCGAGGTCGAAGCCGCGCCACTCGAGCGCGTTGCCGCCGACCTGCTCCAGGTCACGATCAGCCCGAAGTCCCTGATGCACGGAGTCGAGGTCGGGGAGCTTCGGCTGCCCAAGGGTGCATCGGTGTCGATGGTGATCCGCGACGGCGAGACCCTTGTTCCTGAGCGGAGGACCGTGCTGCGGCGTGGTGACGAGCTCGTGATCGTCACGCCCCGCAAGTCGCGCGAGGCCACCGAGGAGCGGCTCCGCCAGGTCTCCATCGGTGGTCGGCTCGCCCAGTGGCTCGGCACAAAGGGGCCTGAGGTCTAGACGCACCTGTTCATGCGGACGCCCTGCTCATACGGTTGACCACCATCGCACGTTGCATCTTCATCGCCGCGTTGCCTGGACCGTCCTGGGGCGCGGCAGCCGAAGGAGGAAAGATGGACAGTCCCAAACCCGTCTCGCGTCGGCGGTTCGGCCGCGCTGTCCTGCTCGGTCCGGCCGCTGACCTGCCTCACTGACCTGCAGAGTCACCGGTCGACTTGCTGTCTGGATCATCCGGGCTGCAGACCTCGACGTCGTCCCGCGCCCTCACGAACTTGCGCCCGGGTCTGACTCTCCTGAAGTCGTCCCCGACCACGACGACCACGCCGTCACCCAGAGCTTCGCCTTCAGGGGTCACGACCTTGGCCGACCGGCCGAGGTAGCTGGTGACCAGTCGGACGGCGGGGTTCCTGGCGTCCTCCGCCCAGACCTCGACCCTGTCGACGTTGGCGCTTGTGGCGTTGCCGGTCTCCCCGGGCGCAAACCCGCGGTTCGCAAGCTGCTCCATCGTCTTGGTGGCAAGGCCGTCGGTCGTCCCGGCGTTGAACACGCTGACCGTGACCTCGCCGGGATCGACCTTCTCCCCCTTGGCGACCGAACGCACCGAGCAGGCCGCCTCGGGAGTCTCGTCAGGGTCGCCGGACAGACCCGGCAATGGTTCGACCAGCTTCGTCCAGCCCCAGACCAGACCGAGCAGCAACACGATGATGAGCACGCCGAGTGTGATTGCCGTGCGCAGTTTCGGCTCCATCACCGCTCCACGGTGAGCACCCGCGCATGCAGCACGTTGCGCTGCTGGAGTGCTGCCCGGAGCGCTCGGTGCAGGCCGTCCTCGAGGTACAGGTCACCGCGCCATCGCACGACATGGGCGAACAGGTCCCCGTAGAACGTGGAGTCGTCGTCCAACAGCGCATCCAGCTGAAGGGTCGCCTTGGTCGTGACCAGTTCGTCGAGGCGCACCTGGGTGGGTGGGACGTATGCCCACCCTCGCGCGTCGAGGCTGTGGGCGGGGTACGGCCGCTCGTCCCCCACGCGCTTGAAGATCACGTTCGTGACTATAACGAGGTGACCCGAGTGGTCTGAATCGTCGACAATGGGCAGATGCCGACGTCCCACCAGTGGCTCGCCTTCCTCGTCTCCTCGTTCCTGTTCATCCAGGTGCCGGGGCCGAGCCTGCTGTTCACGATCGGCCGCGCGCTCACGGTCGGCCGGCGTGATGCCCTGCTCTCGGTCGTCGGCAACGGCGTCGGTCTGGTGTTCCAGGTCCTGTGTGTGGCGGTCGGCTTGGGCGCCGTCGTGGCCGCGAGCGCCGCCGCCTACACGGTGCTCAAGGTCTGTGGCGCGGCGTACGTCGTCTACCTCGGCGTCCAGGCGATCCGGCACCGCGCCGATGCACGGGCGAACCTCGAGTCCGCGACCCGGAGGCCGGCGAGCCCAGGACACTCGCTGCGCACGGGCTTCATCGTGGGTTCGACCAACCCCAAGACGATCGTCTTCTTCGTGGCGTTCCTGCCCCAGTTCGTCAACGACCAGGCCGGCCACGCAGGAGTGCAGCTCGCCATGCTCGGCTTGGTGTTCGGCGCGATGGCGATCGCGTCCGACACTTGCTGGGCGCTGGCCGCCGGCAGGGCCCGCGACTGGTTCGCGCGGAGCCCGAAGCGGCTGGACACCCTGGGTGCCACCGGAGGGGTCATGATGGTCGCGCTCGGCGCCACCATGGTCGCCACCGAGTGACCCATCGGTGGTTGAGGAGGGCGCGCAGCGCCCGTCGCTCCGGTGGTTGAGGAGGGCGCGCAGCGCCCGTCTCGAAACCCTCAGCCGCCGTACGGGACCGTGATGATCTCCAGGTTGTGGCCGTCAGGGTCGTCCCAGTAGAGCCCCCGCCCACCGTCGTTGGTGTTGATCTGGTTCTCCTGCCGATGGAACGGGTCCGCCCAATAGGTGAGTCCCCTGGCCACGATGCGTTCGTGGATCTCGTCGAACTCCTCGTCCGAAACCATGAACGCATAGTGCTGCGAGCGGAGCGTTCCGTGGTCGTCGGCGTAGTCGAGCGAGACCTCGTTGTCCACCTGGACTACGACGAACGGTCCGTACGTGGTCGGTTCGGGTAGGCCCAGGATTTCCACCAGGAACCGTGCGGATGCCTGCTTGTCAGTGCAATGGACGATGGTGTGGTTCAGTTTGACGCTCATCTGTTCCTCCTCTTGTTTCCATGATGTCCGGGCGTACGGTCCGGACCAACGCCGCGGTCGTCAGACGGTCACTGCCGGCATGAACCCGGCACTAGGCTCACGTCCATGACCGAGCCTTCCGCACCCGCCGAGAATCCCATCGCCGCGGTCGTCGCGCCGGGTTACCAGTTCGAGGGCGCCGCGCTCGAGCTGGGTGGACTGATGCTCAGCGCCGATGAGCTTTCCGACGTGCACATCCGGATCCCGCTCGGCATGGTCAACCGGCACGGTCTGGTCGCGGGCGCGACCGGCACCGGCAAGACGAAGACGCTGCAGCTGATCGCAGAACAGCTCAGCAGCAACGGCGTGCCGGTTTTCGCGGCCGACATCAAGGGCGACCTGTCGGGCATCAGCGTCCCGGGCGAGGCCAGCGACAAGATCAAGGCCCGAGCTGCCAGTGTCGGCCAGGACTGGCAGGCGCGGGGGTTCCCGGTCGAGTTCTACGCGCTCGGCGGTCAGGGCACCGGCATCCCGGTTCGGGTGACGATGAGCGCGTTCGGGCCGCTGCTGCTGAGCAAGGTGCTCGGCCTCAACGACACGCAGGAGTCCAGTCTTGGGCTGGTGTTCCACTACGCGGATCACGCCGGCCTGCCGCTGCTCGACCTCGCTGACCTTCGCGCGGTGATCCAGCACCTCACCAGCGACGAGGGCAAGGCCGATCTCAAGGGTCTCGGTGGGCTTTCGTCCGCCACCGCCGGCGTACTGCTTCGCGAGCTGATCTCGTTCCAGGACCAGGGCGCCGATGCCTTCTTCGGGGAGCCCGAGTTCGAGTCGAGCGAGCTCCTGCAGGTCGCTTCCGACGGCAGGGGCTTGATCAGCCTGGTCGAGCTGCCCAACCTGTCGGACCGTCCCGCCGTCTTCTCCACGTTCCTGATGTGGCTGCTTGCCGACCTGTTCCACGATCTGCCCGAGGTCGGTGACGTCGACAAGCCGAAGCTGGTCTTCTTCTTCGACGAGGCGCACCTGCTGTTCAACGACGCCTCGAAGTCGTTCCTCGACCAGGTCGCGCAGACGGTCCGGCTGATCCGGTCGAAGGGCGTCGGCGTCTTCTTCGTGACCCAGTCGCCCACCGACGTGCCGGACGAGGTGCTGGCGCAGCTCGGCTCTCGCGTCCAGCACCAGCTCCGCGCTGCGACGCCCAACGACGCCAAGGCGTTGAAGCAGACGGTCAACACCTACCCGACGTCCTCCTACGACGACCTCGGGAAGGTCATCCTGTCGCTCGGCATCGGCGAGGCGATCGTGACTGTGATGAACGAACGCGGTGCCCCGACACCCGTGGCCTGGACCCGGCTCCGCGCACCCGAGTCCTTGATGGGCCCGGCGCCGGCAGCCGCGATGGACGCGGCCGTCAAGGCCAGCCCTCGCTACGCGAAGTACGCGCAGGTGGTCGACCGAGAGTCGGCTCGCGAGAAGCTGGCCGCCAAGCTCGAGGCGGGAGCGGCCAAGCAGGCGGAGGAAGCCAGGTCGAGGGAGAAGCCGAAGCAGCCCTCCTCATCGAGGAAGGACGACGGGAAGCAGGACGGTGGCCTCGTGTCCGACGTCGTGAAGTCCGCGGTGTTCAAGGACTTCGTGCGTACGGCGGCCCGCGAGATCGCCCGCGGAATGTTCAGGTCTGGCCGACGCTGACGTCCCGGTCAGGCGCACCAGAGCGCGCGCTCGACGACCAGGTCGGCCAGGGCGTGTACGCCGCGCAGGTCGGTGCGGGTCTCCAGCAATGCTCGAACACGTTTGGTGTGCCTGGCTTCCTGCCGCACGCGGGCGGCCAGAATCTGCTCGAGCTTGCGGTCGAAGTCGTCGTCCATGATGTTCCCCCGGTTCGTGTTCGTCGTACCCCTGCAGCATGCCTCGCCCAGACAAATTGCGTGTGCACACAGGGTTTCGGGCACATCACCGGCCCACCACACCGAGTCACAGGGTCGGCGGATCCCACGCGATCTGGACCGTCTCGGCCCCGCGGTCGCGGGTGAGAAGCTGCCCGCGACCGGGCGGCGCAGCTGTCGGTCGCAGGTTGCCGATCAGCTGGCCCTCGTCCTTGCTGCCGGAAAGCAGCAGCCCGGGCATGGCGAGCTCGCGCAGCGACTGGATGACGGGCTCATAGAGTGCACGCGCCGCCCCGCCCGAACGCCGGGCCACGGCCACGTGCAGCCCAGTATCCCGCGCCTGCGCCAGCAGCGGCACGAGAGGCGCCATCGGTGAGCTCTGTTGGGTGGCCACGAGGTCGTAGTCGTCGACGATCACGAACACCTCGGCACCGGTCCACCAGTTCCGGTTGCGCAGCTGCTCCGGCGTCACGTCCGGGCCGGGGAGCCGGTTGGTGAGGTACGTCGCGATGTCCTGCAGCGCCGGCGCCGCCTGGTTGGCGTTGGTCAGGTAGTTCAGCAGGTAGTCCTCCGGCACCTCACCGAGCAGCGAGCGCCGGTAGTCCACCACCACGATCTGCGCTTCCTTCGGCGTGTGCGTCCGGATGATCTCGCGGCAAAGCGTGCGCATCAGGGCGCTCTTGCCGGACTGCCCGTCGCCGAAAACGAGCAGGTGCGCCTCGGTGGCCGGGTTGATCGCGACGGGGGCCAGCTCCTTCTCGTTGATGCCGATCAGCAGCCGCTTGGCGTCCACTGCCGCATCGGCAGCCTCGCTGCGAACCGTCGCCAGCTCGATCATCTCGGGAAGCAGCCGCAGCTTCGGACCGGTCGGTCCGGGCCAGGCCGCGTTGGAGCGGACGACCAGGTCGTCCACGCCGTCGCCGATGCTGCCCGGGTCGGCGTCGCCGTCGACGCGCGGCAGGGCACCCATGAAGTGCAGCTTGCCGGGCAGCAGGCCCCGGCCGGGCTTCCCGGCCGGCACCAGTGCGGCCACCCTGCGGTCGATCTCGGAGTCCATCGGGTCACCGAGCCGCAGCTCGAGCCGGGTGCCGAACAGGTCCCTGGTCGCGGCCCTGAAGTCGGCCCATCGGGTGGCGCCGACCATCAGGTGCAGCCCGAAGGTCAGACCGCGGGCAGCGAGGGTCTGGAGCTCCATCTCGAGGTCGTCGAAGTCCGCGCGCAACGTGCTCCAGCCGTCAACGACCAGGAAGACGTCGCCGTACCCGTCATCGGCGCGGCCCGCGGCGCGTCGGCTCCGGTAGGTCTCGATGGAGTCGATCCCGTTGTCCCGGAAGTAGGCCTCGCGACGGTCCACGACCCCGCTGACCTCGGCGACGACGCGGCGTACGACGTCGGGCTCGGACCGGGTGCCGACCCCTGCGACGTGGGGGAGACCCACGAGCGGGGCGAAGGTGCCACCGCCGAAGTCGAGCACGAAGAACTGGGACTCCTGGGGTGTCGTGGTCAGCGACATCGATGCGACGAGGGAGCGCAGCAGGGTGCTCTTTCCGGTGCGCGGACCACCGACGACCGCCACATGCCCGGCTGCGCCGCCCAGATTGACGGTCAGGACGTCGCGGCGCTGCTCCCGCGGACGGTCCACGGTGCCCACCGGGACCACCAGGCCGCCCATGGCCCGCCACCTCGGCGAGACCAGGCCGAGCGCCGGGTCCTCGACCAGGTCGGGCATTAGCTGGTCGAGGGTGTCGGGGATGTCCAGCGGCGGCAGCCACACCTGATGGGCCGCGGGGCCATGGCCGGTCATCCGGCCCACCGCGAGGTCAAGCAGGGACGTCTGCTCGTCCTGCTGGATCGGGGCGGGGGCAGGCTCGTCGTCCGTCTCGGGCGGGCTGAGGTCGACGACCTCGGTGATGGTGAACGGCAGGATGCCCCGGACGTTGCCACCCTCGTCGCGGCGGATCCGCACCCGCCCGCTGGGCGGACCGGAGACGTAGGCCGCCTTGAACCGGGTCAGTGACGTCGGGTCGGGGTTGAGGAATCCGAGGCCCGGTTCGGCCGGCAGCTCGTACGCGTCCGGTACGCCGAGAACGGCGCGTGACTCCGAGGCCGAGAACGTGCGAAGCCCGACCCGGTAGGACAGGTGTGACTCGAGGCCTCGGAGGCGACCCTCTTCGAGGCGTTGCGAGGCCAGCAGGAGGTGCAGGCCGAGCGAGCGACCGAGCCGGCCGATCGCCACGAACAGGTCGATGAACTCCGGCTTCGCGGTCAGCATCTCGGAGAACTCGTCGACGACGATGAACAGCGACGGCAGCGGCCTGAGGTCCTCGCCGCCCGCTCGCGCCTTCTCGTAGTCGCGGATCGACTGGTAGTTGCCCGCCTCGCGGAGGAGTTCCTGACGCCGGACCATCTCGCCGGACAGGGCGTCCTGCATGCGGTCGACAAGCGTGAGCTCTTCGGCGAGGTTGGTGATGACCGCGGAGACCTGGGGCATCGAGGACATGCCGGCGAACGTGGCACCGCCCTTGAAGTCGACCAGCACCATGTTGAGCTGCTCGGGCGAGTGCGTCATGGCCAGGCCCAGGACCAGCGTGCGCAGGAACTCCGACTTGCCGGAACCGGTCGCGCCGATCACCAGGCCGTGCGGACCCATTCCCTGCTGGGCCGATTCCTTGATGTCCAGGTGCACGATCCCCCCGCCGTCGCCGACCCCGATCGGCACCCGCAGCCGGTCCCGCGCCGGCCGGGACCGCCAGGCCTTGGTCGGGTCGAAGGTGTGGATGTCGCCCAGCCCCAGCAGCTCCATGAAGTCGGTCGGGCCGGCCGGCTCTCCGGGGCCGGTCTCGCCCCCGACGCTGACCGTGTGCAGCGGCGCCAGTCGACGCGCGAACGCCTCCGCGGTGGGTAGGTCGCACTGGTCGGCCAGTGCCTTGACCGGCTCCTCGCGGAGTCTCAGGGCGTTGATGGGGTACTTGCCCTTCTCCGGCGTCGCCGAACCGAACTCGAGCCTCAGCCGGGTCACGTCCTCGAGGTCGTCCCAGTGGGCCGGGAGGTCCAGCACCGTCACGCCATGCAGGCCGTAGGGAGGGATCACGTGGTTGCCGGGAGGCAGGTGGCCGCCGTCGACGACGAGCAGGATGTGTGGCGCGGACGGTCGCTCGTCGGCACCGAACCGGGGCCGGTCCGCGAGGTCCGGCGGCAGCAGCGATCCGAGCTCGTCGATGCTGGTGGTGACCATTCGCATCGGGCCCACGGCATCCATCCGCTGGCCGCTGTGGTTGTGCGGCAACCACTTGAGCCAGTCCCAGTGGGCCAGGTTCTGCGACGAGCAGAGCACCGCGACGATGAGGTGCTCGGGGCTCTGGAAGGCGGTCGCCGAGCAGATCATGGCGCGAGCCGCCGACCGGGCCGGCTCGTCGGGCCCACAGATCTCGATCCGGTCGAAGGCCCGCAGGTCGATCGAAGCCGGGAGGCTCGGTTGCAGCCGGTGTACGACGAGCAACCTGTGCAGTGCAGACGCGGCAGCCGGGTCGACCTGGTCGACCGGCGCGCTCTCGGGCGGCACCAGCTCCAGCGAGAGCGGCTGGGCGCAGAGCCCGTAGCGCACCTGCAGGAACCGCGGATCCAGTGCACCGTGCTCCCACAGCCGGCTTCGGTCCTCGGCAAGTGACGGCAGGGAGGTCGGCTCCGGGTGGTGCCAGTTGAGAGCCCGGCGTTGCTGGTCGGCGGCCTCGCGAGCCACCTTGCGGATGTTGCCGAGGTAGCGGAGGTACTCCGTCCTCGACCCGGTCACCTGCTGAGCCCGCTGCTTGCGCTGGCGGTCGATCTGGACGAAGACGAAGCCGAGCGTCGCGAACAGGAACATTCCGGCCGCGATCATGCTGCGGCCGCCACCGCCGCTTCCGCTACCCATGCCGGCCACCAGGACGATCGAACCGACGCTGCCGAGCATCGGGATGACGTTCATCATGATCCCGCTGGCGCCCTCGTTCTCCTGGATCTCCGGGGGCGGCTGCAGCACGATCTGGCCGCTCGGCATCTCTGGCTCGTCGAGACGCGGGCCTCGGCGAAGCGTGGTGCTCAAGCGGTACTCCCCTGATCGAGATCGGACGTCACGACTATAGGTGCGCCGTCTGGGGGCGACTACCCTGCCATTCGTGGACACCGATGACCTGCTGGCGCTCAGCGTGCTCGGCCCGCAGGGCATCATCGACCTGGTCGTGCCAGGCGGGGCCTCGGCAGAGGACGTCGCCGCCGAGTACGCAAGCCAGGCCGGCCTCACGACGCCACCCGCGTTGCTCACCGGGCTCGGAGCGCGGTTGCCGACCGGGGTTCCGCTGTCGGACACCTCGGTGGCCGCGGGTGACGTCCTGGTTGCGGTGACCGACCTGACCGACCTGACCGACCCCTTGACCGACCCGTCGGACGGCATCCCTGACGCCCCCGCCGCGACCGGCGCCGCCCGGGCAACGGCGACCATTGCCGGGGCCCCGGTCGGCGTCGGGTTGTGGGTCGCGGTCTCGGCAGGCCTTGCCGTCCTCGCCGGCTGGTGCGCGGCCCACGTGGCGGACACGACCGGACAGACTGTGGCCGTCAACGTACTCCTCGTCGCTGCGGTCCTCGGGTTGCTGCCGTTCGGCCGGTACGCCGGCCGCAGAAGTGCCGTCGCACCGGTGTTCTCGGCCGCCGCTGCCTACGCCCTCGTGTGGGAGCCCGACCCGAACTCGCTGCCCCTCACGTTGGGTGTCGCCGGACTGGCCGCCGCGGTGACCGCCGCCGCGGGCCGGGCGTTGCTGCCTGACGTGTCCGCGGACGGCACGGAGTCGCGCCGCGACGAGGCTCACATCGTCTGGATGGCAACCGGGGTGCTGCTGTTCCTGACCGCGGGACTCGCCGCCATCTCCTCGTTCCGGCCGTCGAT
>CAWJOJ010000043.1:0-30515 GCA_963844385.1 uncultured Actinomycetota bacterium
GTGCTGGTCGACTTCAAGGGCGGTGCAACCTTCGCCGGCATGTCCGCGATGCCCCAGGTCTCCGCGGTCATCACCAACCTCGCCGAAGAGCTCACGCTTGTCGACCGCATGCAGGACGCCCTGTCGGGCGAGATGGTCCGGCGTCAGGAACTCCTCCGCGAGGCGGGCAACTACCAGTCGATCCGCGACTACGAGAAGGCGCGGGCCGGCGGCGAGGACCTCAAGCCGCTGCCGTCGCTGTTCATCGTCGTCGACGAGTTCTCCGAGATGCTGACCGCGAAACCGGAGTTCATCGACCTGTTCGTGGCGATCGGCCGGCTCGGTCGCTCCCTGGGCTTGCACCTGCTGCTGGCCTCGCAACGCCTCGAGGAGGGTCGCCTGCGAGGCCTCGAGTCACACCTGTCCTACCGGGTCGGGCTACGCACGTTCTCGGCCTCGGAGTCACGCGCCGTTCTCGGCGTACCGGACGCGTACGAGCTGCCCGCCGAACCGGGACTCGGCTTCCTCAAGCCCGACCCGACGTCACTGCAGCGGTTCAAGGCGGCCTACGTCTCCGGTCCGCCCAGCGGCCGGGTGCGGATCCGCCGCGACGAGGGTGGCAACGTCCGGGGGATCCTGCCGTTCACCATCGCCGAGGTCGTCGACCTCAGCCCGCCCGAGACTGACGATGAGCCGGCCCCCGCCCCGGTCCAGCAGGGCGAGCAGACGTCCCTGCTCGACCTCGCGGTGGGCCGGATGACCGGCCACGGCCCGGCGGCGCATCAGGTGTGGCTGCCGCCGCTGGACGTACCTGACACCCTCGACCAGTTGCTGCCGGACCTCGTCGAGGACCCGGCGCTCGGTTTGGTCTCGCCGAGGTGGCGGGCGATGGGCGGTCTGGTGGTCCCGGTGGGCACCGTGGACCGTCCGCGGGAGCAGCGCCGTGACGTCCTCACCGTCAACTTGGGTGGCGCCGCCGGCCATGTGGCGGTCGTCGGTGGTCCGCGCACCGGCAAGAGCACCCTGCTGCGCTCGCTCGTCGCGTCGATGTCGCTGACCACGACCCCCCAGGAGTCCCAGTTCTTCGTGCTCGACTTCGGCGGCGGCACCTTCGCTCCCCTCGTGGGTCTCCCGCACGTCGCGGGTGTCGGCACCCGTTCCGAGCCGGACGTCGTACGCCGCGTCGTCGCCGAGGTCAGCGGGGTCGTCGACCGTCGCGAGGCCTACTTCCGGGACAACGGCATCGACTCCATCGAGACCTACCGGAGCCGACGCGCCGCGGGCCGCGCCGACGACGGGTACGGCGACGTCTTCCTGATCGTTGACGGCTGGAGCACGTTGCGCGCGGACTTCGACGACCTCGAGATGGAGCTCCAGACGCTCGCTGCCCGCGGTCTGACCTTCGGGCTGCACCTGATGGTCGGTGCCACCAGATGGGCCGACTTCAGGGCCGCGACCCGGGACCTGTTCGGCACCCGGCTCGAGCTGCGGCTCGGCGACCCGATGGACTCCGAGATCGACCGCCGGGTGGCCGCGCTGGTGCCGACCGGGAAGCCCGGCCGGGGCCTGCTCCCCGGCAAGCTGCACTTCATGGGTGCCCTGCCGCGCATCGACGGCCGCCCCGACCCGGGCACCATCGGCGACGGTGTGGACGACCTGGTCGTCCGTTCCAGCGCGGCCTGGTCCGGGCCGACCGGTCCGAAGCTTCGTCTGCTTCCCGAGAGGATCGAGCTGGCGAGGGTTCGCAGCGAGGCTGCCGCTGCGGGAGTGGACGCCAAGCGGCTGCTGATCGGCATCAACGAGAAGGAGCTGGCCCCGGTCGCGATCAACCCGGCCACCGAAGCACACCTGCTCGTGTTCGGCGACGGGCAGTCCGGCAAGAGCGCCCTGATGCGCACGCTGTGCCGCGAGATCATCCGGACGCACACGCCGAAGGAAGCGCAGATCGTGGTGGTGGACTACCGGCGCTCCCTGCTCGGTGAGGTGCCGGACGACTACCTCCTGAACTACCTGACCAACGCCAACCAGGCAGCGCCGGCTCTGCAGGACATCGCGACGTACCTCACCAACCGGCTCCCCGGCCCGGACGTGACGCCGGAGCAGCTGCGCAACCGGAACTGGTGGACCGGTGCGGAGGTGTTCGTGATCGTCGACGACTACGACCTCGTGGCCACTCAGCAGAGCTCACCGATGGCTCCGCTCGTGCCGCTGCTGGCACAGGCGCGGGACACCGGGCTGCACGTGGCGGTGGCCCGGCGTTCGGGCGGGGCGGCGCGGGCCCTCTATGAGCCCGTCATCCAGTCGCTGCGCGAGCTCGCCATGCCCGGACTCCTGCTGTCCGGCAGCAAGGACGAGGGCCAGCTGATCGGCAACCTGCGACCGACTGCCGCGCCGCCCGGACGCGGGCAGCTTCTGACCCGGGACCGCGGGGCCGAGACGGTCCAGATCGCGTGGGATCCGCCGTCCCTGTAAGTCCGCGTGGTGAGCGGTGATGTGCCCGAAACCCTGTGTGCACACGCTTCTTGGACTGCCGAGGCATGCTGCAGGGGTACGACGAACACGAACCGGGGGACAGCATGAACGACGACTTCGACCACAAGCTCGAGCAGATTCTCGCCGCCCGCGTGCGGCAGGAAGCCAGGCACACCAAGCGTGTTCGAGCGTTGCTGGAGACCCGGACCGACCTGCGCGGCGTACACGCCCTGGCCGACCTGGTCGTCGAGCGCGCGCTCTGGTGCGCCTGACCCTGACGTCAACGGCGGCCAGACTTGAACATTCCGCGGGCGATCTCGCGGGCCGCCGTACGTAGGAAGTCCTTGAACACCGCGGACTTCACCACCTCGGACACGAGGCCCCCGTCCTGCTTCCCGTCGCCCTTCCTCGAGGACAAGGGCTGCTTCGGCTCTTCCCTCGACCTGACCTCCTCGGCCTGTTTGGCTGCCCCCGCCTCGAGCTTGGCGGCCAGCTTCTCGCGAGCCGATTCGCGGTCGACCACCTGCGCGTACTTCGGGTAGCGGGGGCTGGCCTTGACGGCCGCGTCCATCGCGGCTGCCTGCGCCGGGCCCATCAAGGACTCCGGTGCGCGGAGCCGGGTCCACGCCACGGGCGTCGGGGCACCGCGTTCGTTCATCACCGTCACGATCGCCTCGCCGATGCCCAGCGACAGGATGACCTTCCCGAGGTCGTCGTAGGAGGACGTCGGGTAGGTGTTGACCGTCTGCCTCAATGCCTTGGCATCGTTGGGCGTTGCTGCGCGGAGCTGGTGCTGGACGCGGGAGCCGAGCTGCGCCAGCACCTCGTCCGGTACGTCGGTGGGCGACTGGGTCACGAAGAAGACGCCGACGCCCTTCGAGCGGATCAGCCGGACCGTCTGCGCGACCTGGTCGAGGAACGACTTCGAGGCGTCGTTGAACAGCAGGTGGGCCTCGTCGAAGAAGAACACCAACCTCGGCTTGTCGATGTCGCCGACCTCGGGCAGGTCGTGGAACAGGTCGGCAAGCAGCCACATCAGGAACGTGGAGAAGACGGCGGGACGGTCCCCAGGTTGGGCAGCTCGACCAGGCTGATCAGCCCCTGCCGTCGGCAGCAACCTGAAGCAGCTCGCTCGACTCGAACTCGGGCTCCCCGAAGAAGGCATCGGCGCCCTGGTCCTGGAACGAGATCAGCTCGCGCAGGAGCACGCCGGCGGTGGCGGAGGAAAGACCGCCGAGACCCTTGAGATCGGCCTTGCCCTCGTCGCTGGTGAGGTGCTGGATCACCGCGCGAAGATCAGCGAGGTCGAGCAGCGGCAGGCCGGCGTGGTCGGCGTAGTGGAACACCAGCCCGAGGCTTGACTCCTGCGTGTCGTTGAGGCCGAGCACCTTGCTCAGCAGCAGCGGCCCGAAGGCGCTCATCGTCACGCGTACGGGGATGCCGGTGCCCTGGCCACCGAGCGCGTAGAACTCGACCGGGAAACCCCTCGCCTGCCAGTCCTGGCCGACGCTGGCAGCTCGGGCCTTGATCTTGTCGCTGGCCTCGCCCGGGACGCTGATGCCCGACAGGTCGCCCTTGATGTCGGCCGCGAAGACCGGCACACCGTTGCTGCTGAGCTGTTCCGCGATCAGCTGCAGCGTCTTCGTCTTGCCGGTGCCGGTTGCGCCCGCGACCAGGCCGTGCCGGTTGACCATGCCGAGCGGGATCCGGATGCGCACGTCGGAAAGGTCATCGGCGCTGAGCATCAGTCCACCCAACTCGAGCGCGGCGCCTTCGAACTGGTAACCCGGCGCGACGATCGCTGCGATCGGGGCCTCGGGTGATGGCTCGGGTTCAGTCGACGTGGCGTGAGCCTGATGCCGTGCGGCACTAGCCACCGGAGAGTTCCGCACGGGAGACGCCGGGTCCGTCCACGGTCTCGTCCGAACCCAGCTGCAGGCCTGCCAGCGTCAGGTCCAGATGTCGCCGTGCGAGCTCGGCGTCGAGCTCACGGAACACCGGCCCGGGTAGCGGACGGGACAGCCGCACGAGCAGGGTGCCGACGTCGCCGAAGTCGATCCTGCGTGGGATGGAGCCGCCGTCGTGGTCGGCGAGGGCTGGTCCGGACACCTCGTCCGGCACATTATGGAAACCAACAGGAGGAAAGATGAGCGTCAAGCTGAACCACACCATCGTCCATGCCAGTGACAAGCAGGCGTCCGCACGGTTCCTGGTGGAAATCCTGGGCCTGCCCGAGCCGACCACGTTCGGACCGTTCGTCGTCGTCCAGGTGGACAACGAGGTCTCGCTCGACTACGCCGACGACCAAGGATCACCACACTCGCAGCACTACGCGTTCATGGTTTCGGATGAGGAGTTCGACGAGATCCACGAACGCATCGTTGCCCGGGGACTCACCTACTGGGCCGACCCGTTCCATCGGCAGGAGAACCAGATCAACACCAACGACGGTGGGCGGGGGCTCTACTGGGACGACCCTGACGGCCACAACCTGGAGATCATCACGGGCCGTACGGCGGCTAGGACCGTCACTCGGTGGCGACCATGGTGGTGCCGAGCGCGACCATCATGACCCCACCGGTGGCACCGAGGGTGTCCAGCCGCTTCGGGTTCCGAGCGAACCAGTCGCGCGCCTGGCCTGCCGCCAGCGCCCAGCAGCTGTCGGATGCGATCGCCATCGCGCCGAACACCAAGCCGAGCACTGCGAGCTGCGCTCCGGCGTGACCAGCCTCGTCGTTGACGAACTGGGGCAGGAAGGCCACGAAGAAGACGATCGTCTTGGGGTTGGTCGAACCCACGAGGAAGCCCGTGCGGAGCGAGTGACCCGGCCTCGCCGGCCTCCGGGTCGCGGAGTCCAGGTTGGCCCGAGCATCCGCGCGGTGCCGGATCGCCTGGACACCGAGGTAGACGACGTACGCCCCACCGCAGACCTTGAGGACCGTGTAGGCGGCGGCGCTCGCGGCCACCACCGCTCCCAGGCCCACCGCAACGCACAGGATCTGGAACATCAGGCCGAGGGTGTTGCCGACGACCGAGAGCAGGGCGTCGCGCCGCCCGACGGTGAGCGCGCGGCCGATCGTGAACAGCAGGCTCGGCCCCGGAACCTGGATGAACAGGATCGAGGAGATGAGGAAAGCGAGCCACTGGTGGGACGTGGGCATCTGCCCATTGTCGACGATTCAGGCTGCTCCGGTCACCTCGTTATAGTCACGAACGTGATCTTCAAGCGCGTGGGGGACGAGCGGCCGTACCCTGCCCACAGCCTCGACGCGCGAGCGTGGGCTGACGTCCCACCCACCCAGGTCCGCCTCGACGAGCTGGTCACGACCAAGGCCACCCTCCAGCTGGATGCGCTGTTGGACGACGACTCCACCTTCTACGGGGACCTGTTCGCCCACGTCGTGCGGTGGCGCGGTGATCTGTACCTCGAGGACGGCCTGCATCGAGCGCTGCGGGCGGCGCTCCAGCAGCGGAACGTGCTGCATGCGCGGGTGCTCACCGTGGAGCGGTGATGGAGCCGAAGCTGCGCTCGGCAATCACTCTCGGCGTGCTCATCATCGTGTTGCTGCTTGGACTGGTCTGGGGCTGGACGAAGCTGGTCGAACCGTTGCCGGGGCTGTCCGGCGACCCCGACGAGCCTCCCGAGGCGGCCTGCTCGGTGCGGACCTTCGCCAAGGGGGAGCGGGTCCATCCAGACGAGGTCACGGTCAGCGTGTTCAACGCCGGGACGACCGACGGCCTCGCCACCAAGACGATGGAGCAGCTTCAGACCCGCGGGTTCGCGCCTGGCGAGACCGGTAACGTCTCCAGCGGGCCCGACGTCGACAGGGTCCAGGTCTGGGCGGAGGACGCCAGGAACCCCGCTGTCCGGCTGGTCAGCAGCTACCTCGGCCGGTCGGTCAAGGTCGTGAACCCCAAGGGCGAGGCTCTGGGTGTCGGCGTGATCGTCGTGATCGGGGACGACTTCAGGAGAGTGAGGCACGGGGCCAGGTCCGTGAAGGCGCGGGCCGATGCCGAGGTCTGCAGCCCGAACTGATCCAGACGGCCGGAACGCCCGGTGACGATGCTGGTCAGCGAGGCATGGGATCGGGTGGTAGCGGAAGTCGCGGTTGAGACTCATGAAGTAGTCGGGCAGTACGACGGTCGCGGTGCCGGCGGCATTGTGCTCACGTTGCCGTTGGAGACGTTCATCATGTCCGGGGACTCGACGAACGAGTGATAGAGGGTAATTGTTCTTGGGGTCGAGCGGATGGTCGATCTTGAACGCTCCGCCACCCTTGGACAGGGTCCCGGTGACCAGCGCCTTGCCACTGAAGACACCTGCGTACCCTGTCGAGCTGATCCCCCAGACGCCGTACGCCGACGCGCCGTTGCTCGCCTCGCCCACCACGCCGTTCGCGTTCGCACCGAAGGCCTGGCCGTGCATCGCCTTGACGCCGCCGCCGTTGGAGTACGCCTCCCCCTTGACGCCGGTGCCGCTGTCCGTGTCACCCAAAACCGCCAGGCCCGTGTCGCTGCGGCCCTTCACGCCCGTGGCGCCGCGCCCGTAGACGCCGATGCCTCCGGTGTCCGGCGTCGTGAAACCGAACACACCGTAGTTGAGGGAAGCGCCCTGGACGCCCATGTACTCTGGTCGGCGGCGCTGCGCCCGCGGAATCCGCGGTTCCGGCAACGGCTGCCACCCCGAGGGCCGGGCCCAGCAGGACACCGCGGCCGAACCAGCGACGCGAGACGGGGTTGGGACTGACCATCATTCCTCCTGGAGACTGTCCGCGCCCCAGAACAGTCCAGGCAATGCAGCGTCGAAGATGCAACGTGCGGTGATGGTCAACGGTAAGAGCAGGACGTTCGAATGAACAGGTGCGTCTAGACCTCAGGCCCTTTTGTGCCGAGCCACTGGGCGAGCCGACCACCGATGGAGACCTGGCGGAGCCGCTCCTCGGTGGCCTCGCGCGACTTGCGGGGCGTGACGATCACGAGCTCGTCACCACGCCGCAGCACGGTCCGCCGCTCCGGAACGAGGGTCTCGCCGTCGCGGATCACCATCGACACCGACGCACCCTTGGGCAGCCGAAGCTCCCCGACCTCGACTCCGTGCATCAGGGACTTCGGGCTGATCGTGACCTGGAGCAGGTCGGCGGCAACCCGCTCGAGTGGTGCGGCTTCGACCTCGAGGTCGCGAGGTTCAAAGCGCCTGGCGACCTTCAGCCAGCGTGCGACGAGCGGCAGGGTCGGCCCCGTGAGCATCGTGTAGATGACCACCATCACGAAGACGATGTTGAAGAGGCGCCGCGCTCCGTCGAAGTCCTCGGCGAGGGGGATCGTCGCGAGCACGATGGGTACGGCGCCTCGCAGGCCGGCCCACGACATGAACGTGAAGTCCTGCCAGCCGAGCGGTTGCACGACCGAGCTGACCAGCACCGAGACCGGTCGGGCGACCACGGTCAGCACGAGCCCGGCCAGGACGGCGGAACCCACGATCTCGACCCGTGATCTGGCTGGGCGTAAGGAGCAGTCCGAGCATCACGAACAGGCCGATCTGGGCCAGCCAGGCCATGCCCTCCGAGAACGACCGGGTGGCCGTCCGGTGTGGCAGCTCGGAGTTGCCGAGCACGAGCGCGGCGACGTACACGGCGGCGAATCCGGAGGCATGGACGGCTGCTCCGACGGCGTACGCAAGGAACGTGAGCACGAGGACGGCCAACGGGTAGAGACCCGAGGACGGCAACGCTGCCCGCCGCATGACCCAGGCGCCGCCGAATCCCACCGCGAGGCCGATCAGCACACCGGCGGCGAGCTCGAACGCGATGATGCCGGCCAGGTAGGCGATCCCGTGCTCCTGGCCCGCTCCGGTCGACACCAGGGTCACCAGCACCACGGTCGGGGCGTCGTTGAGACCAGACTCGGCTTCGAGGGCACCCGTCAGCCGTTTGGGAAGAGGGACGACGCGCAGCACGGAGAACACCGCCGCGGCGTCGGTGGGTGAGGTCACCGCGCCAAGGAGGATCGCGAGCTCCCACGGCAGGCCGAGCAGGTAGTGCCCCGCCAGCGTCATCACCCCGACCGAGACGGCCACGCCGACGGTCGCCAGGGACAGACCCATGTCGCATGGCCGGACGGATCTCGCGCCAGGAGGTGGTGAGGCCACCCTCGGCCAGAATCACGACGAGTGCCGCGAACCCCAGCGCGTGGGTCAACTCTGCGTTGTCGAACTTGATCTGGCCCGGACCCGACTCACCCAGTGCGACGCCCATGAGCAGGTAGATCATCAGGCTGGGGAGGCCGGCCCGCGACGAGACCCGCACCGCCAGGATCGCCAGGATCGTGACCGCGGAGCCCACCAACAGGAAGGAGTCGAGCTGGTGCGCGTCGAAGGTCACCTGTCGTCCCCTCTGCGGGTGGCGGCTGGAGCCTGAGTCTATCTGTTCTCCACAGCCGCTCGACTCACCCGTTTCGCCTGGCTCGGCCCGGGCAATCTGCTCACGGCGAGAGGAAGGCAGCCATGTACGGGGACACCATGGTCATCAGGAGACTGGCCCGCGACCTGCGGGAGCAGGCCATCGACATTCGCGCCGAGGCGCGGGCGCTGGACGGCAAGGTGCAGTCGACGACCTGGACCGGAAAGGCTGCCGACGCGATGCGCACTCACGCGGCCCGCCGGCTGATCGACCTGCACGACTCCGCGAGAGGCACGACGACGCGGCGGACGCGCTCGACCACCATGCCGACGAGGTCGACCGGCTGAAGGACCTGATCGCCGCGATCGAGCGCAGAGCGCACCGCATCATCGAGGCCGCTCTGGAGCGGCTCGAGGACCTCGGCGCCAAGCTGCTCGACGGGATCGCGTCGGTCACCCCGGACCCGATCGACGAGGCCATCGACAGGTTCGTCCCCCCGCCGCGCGGTCACAAGGACTGGCTCACCGTCGAACTGCCCGGGCTGGGGAACTGACGTGGTTGGCGTGCGCCTGGACCTCGACGGGGCGACCCTGCGGTCGCCACGGGATTGCCGAGCAGATTCCCGGCCGGGTCCTGCTGCACCGGAGTGCGGATGGCCTGGCTCAGGCTCCCCCCGGAGGGCCGCTTGACGAGACAATGGTCGGCGCGTTGGGGCTCCTGGAGGATCCTGAGGTCCGGGTCGACGTGGACGTGGCGGTGGACCGATCCGGCCGTGCGTGGCGGGCACATTCGTGGCAGGGCCTGCGCGCGGGCCGAGTGGCGACGATCTCGACCGTCGACGGCAGCACCTACGAGCTGTCGTGGCTGGTCGACGCCATGTGGCGACCGGAGCTCGCTCGCGCGGCGACGGTGAAGGTGTCGTCGAGGCTCGTTCCCGGCCAGCAGGTGATGCCCGACCTCGTCGAGATCCCCTACGACGTCCTGTTGGCGACCGGGGAGGCCTGGCACCGGCGCCGCGCAGACCTGGTCGCCGAGCTCGGCCGCCGGCTCGGGGACGATCTGCGCGTCGACGGCCAGCCGGCCGACTGGCGACCGGTCGCGTTGCTCGGCGCGCTCCATGCCGAGACGATGGGCCGACTCCAGGCCATCGTCAGCTGCGGAGGACGGGTCGGCCTGATCGCCTGGCTGCGCTACGGCGACGGCTGGCGCCAGCTCACGCCCGTCACGAGAGATGGCGAGAGCTTCGTCCGCATGGAGAAGGTCGACGAATTCCATCTCGGTGTCGAGGTCGCCCGACTGGTGACGGCGGTGCGGGGATGACCGACACCGAGATGCCACCGATCACCGACGTGTCGGGCGGTGGCCACGACCCCGCCGTACGCCGGGCAGCGCAGCTGAGCCGCCGACTACGCCGCGGCTCGCGGACTCGCCGAGACCTACGACGCCGCGGGCAGCAAGATGCGGCGCTGGGGTGCGGCCGGGCCGAGGACGATGGCGAACGGCGACCTGCTGCAGTCCTCGATCCTCTCGCCGGTGTCGTTCGCCCGCACGGAGGCAGCGGTGCTCGTCGCGACGACCGGGCCCGACGGCATCTTCGTGGAGTCGGTCGGCTGGGAGGCCGACGCCATCCTGATCCGGGTCTCCATCGCGGCGTTCGAGGAGAAGGATCGGGTCGACCCGCCAGACCATGGAGGCCCTCGACTACGCCGTCGGCCGGATCGTCGGAACGGCGCTGGCCGGAATGGCCCGCGTTGCCATCCCGGTGGCGGTCGTGACCGGGCCGTCGGCACTGATGCTGTGGGGTCTGCTGCCCGACCGGGTGAAGGCTGACCTCGAGGACGAGGGGATCGACGACGTCGACGCGCTGCTCACGTGGCTCGATCGGCATCCCGAGATCGAGCGGCACCTGCTCAACGGTGGCGGCGGTCTGCTGGACGGACTCAGCGACGGCGCGTGGCCGGGTCCGGGCGGGCTACCGTTCCTGCCGCCGTTCCACGCCACCACCGAGGACGCCGCCCGCTCGTTGGGGGGACTGTTCGGCGACGAGGTGGCCCCGGGAGTGGCCGAGTTCGACTTCGCGCGGCCATCGGGGCCACGGGGCACTCGGGGCCATCGGCGCCCACCAGCCTCCGGGACCTCATGGAGAACCTCTCCGGGATCAACGGCACCCCCACGAGTCCGCAGCCGGACGGCGCGATCATGATCCAGAAGGTCACGGACGCGGACGGAGCCGCCCGCTACATCGTCTATGCGCCGGGCACCGACGACGCGCTGCCGTGGCACCACGACGAGACCGTCCGCGACATGTCGACCAACTTCAACCTGATCGCCGGCAGCAACACGACGTACGGTGCCGGGATCCTGCAGGCGATGCAGGACGCGGGGATCAGTCCCCAGGACCCGGTCATGATCGTCGGCCATTCCCAGGGCGGGATGCAGGCGATCAACCTGCTGAGCCACGACAGCGGCTTCAACATCACCAACGTGGTGACCGCCGGCGCCCCCACCTCCCAGGAGGAGATCCCCGTCGACGGCGGCATCCACGTGTTGTCGTTCGAGAACAGCGGGGACGTGGTCCCGCTGCTCAACGGCGAGCCCAACGAGGCCGCCGGCAACCACGTCACGGTCCAGTTCGACGACTCCGCGGTGCCGGGCTTCGAACACGACCTGGACCACTACGTCAACGGTGCCGAGGCGGCGGACGCCTCGGGGGACCCCGACGTCGAGGCGCAGATCACCTCGATGGCAGGCTTCCTGAACGGCACGACCACGGGGAACCACGCCTACGTGATCACCCGCTGACGAGACTCCGCAAACTTGTCGGAAATATCTGGTTTGGGACTGGACTGGCCGGGGAAGGGGCCTCCGGAGGAAAGAGGGGTGATCCATGTACGGCGACCTCGCAGCGATTCGCAAGCGCGTCGATCAGCTTCGTGAGCAGGCAGTGGACGTCCGGGCCATGGCCGATCGCCTGGTCACCCAGGCCGACGGCATCGACTGGCAGGGCCGGGCGGCGGACTCGATGCGGACCCGGATGCGGGACCGCGCCAGCCACCTGCGCGGATGCGCCCACCAGCACGACACCGCTGCGGACGCGCTCAACCGTCATCTCGCCGAGGTCGGCCGGCTGAAGGACTCGATCTCCGAGATCGAGCACGTTGCCGGATCGCTTGATGACCGACGCCAGGACCCGAGTCGCCCAGATCGAGTCGCACGACGACCCCGAGGGCGTCCGACGTGAGGCCACCCCCGCGGATCGCCAGCTTGCCGCTTTCGTACCGCCGCCGTCAGGCCACAAGGACTGGCTGACCATCGAGCTTCCGGGATTGTGACTGACCCATGCCCACCATTGACCTGTCCGCTCCCAACAGCGCCCCGGAAACCGACGCCGCCAACGTGATCGGCACCCTCGAGGGCCTGCCCCGCCGCCTTGCGCTCACGCTTGCAGAACTGCAGTACCTCGCCGCCCGGGCAGGTGACGCGCCGCTGCCCTTCGACGTCAGCGCGCCATCGACAGCCAGTTCGCTCGACAGCCGGCTCGGCCAGAGCCGCACCTCGGCCGAGGACCAGGCCTACCTCGACGCGCTGGCCGCCCTGAACGAGCCGGGTGACTCGTTGGCCAAGCGTGGGCTCGTCAGCGAGGACGGCGGCGCGGACGCCGGCGTACTCGGTGCCATCGGGCTGCTCGCCAAGCCGACCCTCGCGGTGGACCTCGATGTGACGGCCGGGGGGATCCGGGCCAAGGCCTGGCACCGCCAGTCCGGCCCGGCCGTGGCCACCCTTTCCACCAACGACGGCATCGTCTTCGAGCTCGCCTGGTTCGACTCCGCCCAGTGGCCCGAAGAGCTGGCCCGGGTCGCCACGTGCCCCGAGGACGTCGAGCTGGACACGTCTCAGCTGCCTGACGTCGTCGACCTTCCGTACGAGCTGCTCGACGGTTGCGGCGAGGCCATCCGGACCCAGCGCACGGATCTGCTCCCGGTCATCGTGGCCGCGCATGCCGGGCAGGTGCTCGACGGCGCGGGGAGGCCGATCGCCGACGCCACCGTCGGACCGCTGGTGAGCGCCTTGGTTGCCGAGACCCAGGGCCGGCTGCGTGGCCTCGCCGCCGACGTCGCCGCCGAGGGCATGCCCATCGTCGGGGTCGTGTCGTGGCTTCTTCTCGCCGACGGCTGGCGCTCGCTGCGCGCTCACCAGGTCGGCACGGAGCGGCGCGTCGAGGTACGCCGTGTCGAACCCTCGGATCTCGCGCCCCTGTTGGCGCCCGTCCTGGCGGAGGTGTCGGCGTGAGCGAGCACGAGATTCCCGACAGCGTCGTACTGGACAAGTACGACCGGATGATGCAGCTCGCGTCCTCGTTCGACGCCATCGGCGAAGAGATGCGGCAGCGCGCCGGGCTCGGCGCCGAGGTGCTCGCCGACGAGGGCGTGAGCGAATCCGCGGACCTGTCGCCCAAGACGTTCAAGGAGGCCGAGGACGACATCCTTGGTGCCACCACGGGTCGCGGAGGCCTCCTCGACCGTTCCATCGAGCTCGACGCCGACTCCTTGGTCATCCGGGCCACGGTGATGACCTATCGCTGGATCGACGAGCTCCAGGTCGTGGCCGAACGGACGCTGGGCTCGGTCGCGGGCCGCGCGATCGGATACCTCGCGCCCGAGATCGCGCTGGGTGGCGCGATCGTCTCCGCCGGTCTGATCGAGACCGATGCCCTCGACCGCGAGGGCCTGGCGGCGTACCTCAACGAGCTGGCGGACAACAACCCCGATCTGATGAACCACTTCACCAGCGGCGGCGGCGGCCTGCTGGACCGACTGCAGATGCGGGCCCTGCTCACGGTGGCCGTCCTGGGTGGGCCGAACGGCCGACCGGCGGCGAACGCCGGGTTGCGAGCGATCGGCGTGGACGGCTTCGCTGCCGATGCGACAGACGCGCTGCGAGACGTCGCGGGCGCATTCACCGATGTCGACGCCGCGGCGGCCGCGGCGACGGCGGAGCAGTCCGAGGCGCCCAGCAACCTCGAAGCCCTGATGGCCGAGCTGTCGTCGTCGGACGGCGTTCGGGTCCAGCAGGTCAAGGACGACCGCTACATCGCCTACCTGCCTGGCCGGCCCGCCCGCCGGGGTGAGCTGCGGCTGGTCGGCGGCGACCGGAGTGGGGAGGTGGCGGCGGCCGTGGCGGCGATCGACGCGGTCGTGTCCGACGGCGCACACGTGATGCTGGTGGGCGCCGCCGCGGGTGGGCTGACGGCAGCCGAGATCGTCACGGCCGCGCAGTCCCGGAGGTTCGAGGTGGACCAGGTGGTCACGGTGGCGTCGCCCTCGTCCCAGGTCGCCACGATCCCGGAGACCGCCCGGTTGCTCTCGCTCGAGGACCGCTCCGATCCGGTCGCGCTGCTCAGCTCGCTGATCAACGCCTCCGTGTCCAACCGGCTCAGCGTGGTGTACGACGGCGGTTCGGCCACTGGCACCCACGCCTACGTCGCGGGAGGTCGAGCTGCCGACGTCGCGACGAACCAGGCGCTGCGTGCCGAGATCAGCCGGATCCAGTCGCTGGGCTACCTGGCCGGCTGAGCGGCGTCAGACGAGGTCGTGCACGAACTCGCCCAGCTGGGTGAGGTTGCGGCACTCGACCATCGGGACGATCTCGGCGTACTCGTGTGCTGCCGAGTCCCCGGTGCCCCAGTTCCGCGGGTGCTCGGGGTTGAGCCACCAACTGTGCCGGGCAGCGCCCGACATGGACCGGAGATCGCCCAGAGCCAGGTCGCTGTAGTTGGAACGGGCGTCGCCGAGGATCAGGAGGCTCGACTTCGGTCCCAGCGCGTCGGCGTACTCCTCGGTGAACGTGGCGAAGGCCCGCCCATAGTTGGTGCGCCCCCACAGCGCTGCGTGCCGCACGCTGGCGGCCAGCTCGGTCATGACGTCGCCCACGTCTGCCCCGGGCACGAAGTGTCCGGTGACCTCGTGGATGGTGTCGACGAACGTGAACGCGCGCACCTTCGTGAACTGTTCCCGCAGCGCGAACACCAGGAGCAGGGTGAACGAGGCGAAGTTGGCCACCGATCCGCTGACGTCGCACAACACGACCAGCTCGGTTCGGTGCGGCCGCTTCGGCTTGTGGTGGGTGGTGATGGGGACGCCCCCGGTGGACATCGAGGCGCGGACCGTGCGCCGGAAGTCGAGCGCCCGGCCACGGGTGGCGTGGTGCTCCTTGGTCAGCCGGGTCGCGAGCCGCCGGGCCAGCGGCTGGATCTCGCGCCGCATCTCGACCAGCTCATCTCGCCGCGCCGCGGTGAAGTCGAGGGTGTCGATGCTCGGCCGCAGCGTTGTGCGCGCGACCTGGTCGGGTCCCTTCTCCTCCGCGATCCGACGGCGGGCATCGGCCTCGGCGAACCGCCGGAAACCTGCCGCCCGGTTCGCAACCCGAGCGCGGGTGGTCTGGTCGTCAGGCTGGGCTCCGAGTTCCTCGAGGACCCGGTCGACAAGGCCCTCGGGGTCGACCCGCCGCATCGCCGCGTACGCCGACCAGCTCGACAGTCCGGGCCCACGCCCTGGCATGGAGCCGAACCGACCGATCGCCTCGCTCGCCATCCGGCGCATCGCGTCCTCGTCGCCGTCCGTCAGGGCCGCCTCGAGCCGGTCGCGGAGAGACCGGAGGGCGGGGGCGTTGTCGCGGACCGTCGCGTCCGCGTCGTCGGCCGCCGCCACCCCTCCCCCGATCATGGCGGGGAAGAACAGGTCGAAGATCGCGTCGAAGCTCGGCCGGTGGGTCTGACGCTTGACCAGCGTCGCGGCGTACGCCGCCCTGACAACCTCGCGGTCCGTCCAGCTGATCGCGGTCAGCGCGGTCGCGGAGTCGACGTCCTCGGCGAGGCTGACGGGCAGCCCCGCCGCGCGGAGCGCCTCGACGAAGCCGATGTGGCGGGCCAGGAATGCCATCTCAGTCCGGTGTCAGTCCGCGGTTCGCCGCGGCAGGCGGGCCTGGCGCTGGCCCAGGGCCGAAAGCGCCTTGTCGTGGTCGGACGCATGCTTGAGCACGACGCCGACCGTCCGGCCGATCGCGTCCAGGTCGAGGGTGTCGATCTGGAGCGCGACCAGGGTCCGGGCCCAGTCGATCGTCTCCGAGATCGAGGGCGCCTTCTTGAGCTCGAGCTCGCGCAGCTCGACGATGACGGCGACGACCTGGGTCGCGAGGCCCGGTTCGAGGTCCGGCAGGTGGGAGAGCAGGATCTGACGCTCCCGGTCGGCGTCGGGGTAGTCGATGTGCAGGTAGAGACAGCGTCGCTTCACGGCCTCGGACAGCTCGCGGGTGGCGTTGGATGTCAGCACGACGAACGGGCGGCGTACGGCGGCGATCGTGCCCAGCTCGGGGATCGTGACCTGGAAGTCGCTGAGCACCTCCAACAGCAGCCCTTCGACCTCCACATCGGTCTTGTCCACCTCGTCGATCAGCAGGACGGTGGGCTCCGCGCGCCGGATGGCGGTGAGCAGCGGTCGGGTCAGCAGGAACTCGTCGGTGAAGATGTCGTCATGCATCTCGTTCCACGCGTGGTCCGGCCCGGCTGCCTGGATGCGAAGTAGCTGCTTCTTGTAGTTCCACTCGTAGAGGGCGCGGGCCTCGTCCAGACCTTCGTAGCATTGCAGTCGTACGAGCTCGGCCCCTGCTGCTGCGGCAACCGCCTTGGCCAGCTGGGTCTTTCCGACTCCGGCAGGCCCCTCGATGAGCAATGGCTTCTCCAAGACCCCGGCCAGGTAGGTCGTCGTACACGTCGCCGTGTCCGCCAGGTACCCTTGGTCGCGCAGTCGGGCGGCCACGTCGTCGGGGGCGGAGAACCAGGTCACGGGCGCGAGCATAGGTCACGTCCGTTGACAATCCCGGAGTCTCGCCGGTTCGTACCAGTGGCCGCGAATCTGTAAAGTTTTGCCGGTTCCACAGACAGATTCGCTCGGTAGCGAAACTATGGGGGACACCGGAAGCGGGCCCGGCCAAATCCCGCCTTGGAACCGCCGTCGTCGGGAAGTAGTCGCCGAAAGGCGAACCTGGCGTGCATCGACCATCCCCGGTCCCCGCACACCCGGAAATCCCACCTACTTCTCGACGGCGGTGTTACCCACCCCGAGCTGGCGGTGTCACCCACCCGAGCGCAGCGAGCGGGTGGTGACACCGGCCAGCATGCGCCTGTAACTGAAGGCAAGGGCGCAGCCAAGGGGTTGGTCTGAAACGCAACCACAGGGGTTGGCCTGAGTCCCATGGTACGAGCTTGATTCTCTGCGAGTTGGTTGCCAGGAGCCCTTGAGGCAACGAACTTGCAGAGACTTCGGTCGGCGTACGCCTTGCGGGCCCTGCGTTCGGGTCGCCGATTCGTCGCTGACTTCGTCGTCCTCGCCGACACCGAAGGCAATCTGTTCTGCGTCATCAAGTGAGTGCCGAGCCCGCTACGGTGTGCGGATGGCGAATGAAACCGGACTCACCGTCGCAGTCACCGGCCCGACCGGGACGTTCGGGCTCGCCCTGATGCCCCTGCTCCAGGAGGACCAGCGAGTCGACAGCATCATCGGCATCGCACGGCGGCCCTTCGACCCGGCCGAGCGCAGCTGGACCAAGATGGAGTACCGCCGCGGCGACGTGCGCGACGTCGACGCCCTGCGGTCGTCGTTCGAAGGCGCCGACGTGGTCGTGCACCTCGCGTTCCTGATCATGAGCGGCGGCAAGCAGAAGACGCGCGCGATCAACATCGAGGGCACCCTGAACGCGTTCAGGGCGGCTGCCGAGGCCGGCGCGAAGCGCTTCGTGTACGCCTCGTCGATCGCGGCGTACGGGTTCCATCGCGACAACCCGATCGGCATCACCGAGGACTGGGAGACCCGGCCTGCGGACCGGCTCTTCTACGCCCAGGAGAAGGCCGAGCTGGAGCACCTCCTCGAGGAGGAGGCCGCCTCCCATCCGGAGATCGCCTTCTATCTGCTGCGGCCCCCCATCGTGCTCGGTCCCGATGCAGTCGGCGCCAAGGTGAACGTCCCAGCGGCGCTCCAGCCACTGGTACGAGGCGTGGGTGCTGGACTGCGGCGCCTTCCCGCCCTGCCGGCTCTGGTTCCCGACCTGCCCCTCCAGCTCATCCATCAGGACGACGTCGCCGAGGCACTGCGGCTGTGCGTGGTCGGGGCCGGCGCGCCCGGGGCCTACAACATCGCGGCGGACGACGTCGTATCCAGCGTCGACGTCGCCCGCGAACTCGGGCTCCGGGCGGTCCGGATCCCAGGTCGACCCGTCGCCGCTGCCGCGCGAGTCGTGGCGAAATTCCCCTTCCTGCCCTCCGGTGCGCAGTGGGTCGAGGTCATGGGCCATCCGTCGATCATGGACACCACCAAGGCGAAGACCCAGCTCGGCTGGAAACCGCGGCACACGGCGATCGAGTCCCTGAGGGCGACGGTGCGCTGACAGACCCGGACGACTGGTCAGACTCGGAACTCGACCTCGTCGTGGTTGACCACGGCGGTGGTGATGCCGGGGTAGACCGTGTCGGCGACGAAGAAGTTCGTGTAGGCGACCATGGTCTCCGCGCCGACGGGCACCGTCCGCCCGTCGGGCAGGGGGAGGTCCCACGGTCCTTCGTCGGTGGTGTGGGCGTCCCCGACCAGGGTGGTGTCGTAGCCCTCGATCAGGGCGCGTGCCGACGTGGCCCGGATGCAGGCGTCGGTTGCGGCACCGCAGATGACGAGGTGCCCTACGCCGAGCGCGTCGAGCTCCTTGCGGAGTGTGGTGTCCGCAAATGAGTCCAGGTAGTGCTTGGCGATGACGGTCTCGCCGCTCTCGGGCCTGACCTTGTCGACGATCTGCCAGCCCTCTGATCCTGGCGTGAACGGCTCGGCTTCGTGCTGGACCCAGAGCACCGGCGCGTCGGCTGCCTTCGCCTTGTCGATGAGTTGTCGAATGCGATCGACCACCTCCTCGCGCTCCCAGGCATCCCGGGTGTTGGTGTTCTGGACGTCGATGACGAGGAGGGCGCTGGTACGGCGCTTGCCGTCTGTGCTGTCACTGGTTGTCATGGCGCCTACGCTAGAACGTCAACCGGACATTTTCCGACCGGATGGGAGCACCAATGGGCAGTCCTGCGGGTCGCGTGCTGACCCTGCTCGAGCGGGTGCAGGAGCACCCCGGACTCACGGCGCCCCGACTGGCCGAAGAGCTGGGGGTGAGCGAACGGACGGTCCGTCGGTACGTCAGCACACTCCAGGAACTCGGCATACCGGTCGAGGCCGGTCGCGGCAGGTACGGCGGCCACCGGCTGCGGCCAGGCTTCCGGATGCCGCCGCTGATGATGACCAGCGACGAGGCCGTTGCGGTGACCCTCGCGCTCGCCGTCATGCGGGGGCCGAGGCCCGACCCTGACGACTCGGCCGAGACCGTGCTGGCCAAGCTGATCCGGGTCCTGCCACGCGGGGTGTCCGACCGGGTCGCCGACGTCCTCAGCGCAGTCTCCCCTCCCACGGAAGGCTGGCTGGCCGGCGGAATACCGGATCCCGGTCTCCTGGCGGCACTGGCCACGGGCGTCGTCGAACGACGGCGTTGCCGGTTGCGGCACCACTCCGCCGACGGTGCGCCCACCATCCGTGAGGTCAACCCGTACGGCGTGGCCGTGGTGCGGGGCTGGTGCTATGTCCATGGCTGGTGCCACCTCCGGCAGGCCCGCCGTACCTTCCGGATCGACCGGATCGACAAGGTCGAGCTTCTGGACGTGAAGTTCCGGATGCCCGGTGGTCTCGATGTGGTGGCGGCCGTCGAGTCGTCGCTTGCCCTGGCCCGGCCGGAGTGGCCGGTGTCGCTGCTCGTCCATGCGCCGCACGCCGAGGTCGAGGCGTGGTTTCCCCGTTACCTAGGCGTGTGCGAGGCCGTGGGACGTGACGTCACACGGTTGCGTTCGTCGACGAGCAACCTCGACTACTTCGTCCTGCGGATCAGCGACCACCCGTTCTCCATGACCGTCGAAGAGCCGACGGAGCTGCGCGACGCGTTCGCTCGCTGCGCCCAGCGGATGCGGGCAATCGCGGACGCGGGTTGAGCTTCACTCGTCCGGTGGCGCGAGCCACTCACCCGGCGCGAACTCACGGCCGTAGTCGATGCAGGCTTCGTTCTCACATCTGCCCTGCGTCTCGAACGTGATTCCGGCGTTGCCGGAGGCCGTGACGAACGCTGCGTTCTGGGGCGACAAGTGCCCGCCGTGTCGAAGCGGCTGCTCACACGTGGGGCAATGCGGATCCATGACGTCCGGCGCCTCGCTCATCCCGACACGGTAGGCGTTCGAACCGGTCCTGACCAAGTTTGTCTGCCGCTTGCTTCCGTCCTACTCTCCGTGCCTGCCCGCGCCGGAGGCGAACCGGGCAGCCCCGTCCGCGGCCGCCGCCATCACTCGCTGCCCGAGCTCGAACTCGCGCGCGAGTGAGGCGTCCTGCTCGAGCACCGACATCCGGTCGCTCCTGAGGCCGGCCTGCGGAAGCTCGGCCAAGGTCGACGCCAGCGCTTCGGCCGCGGCACGGGTCGTCCCGGAAGGCACGACCCGGTTGGCCAGGCCGATGGCCAACGCCTCGGCAGCGTCGACCGGCCGGCCGGTGAGGATCAGGTCCATCGCCCGGCTCCCGCCGATGAGCCGCGGCAGCCGGATCGTGCCTCCGTCGACCAGCGGCACCCCCCAACGCCGCGAGAACACACCGAAGGTTGCGTCGTCGGCCACGACCCGAAGGTCTGCCCAGAGAGCCAGCTCGAACCCGCCGGCCACGGCGTATCCCTCGACGGCCGCGATGACCGGCTTGGACAGCCGCATGCGGGTTGGGCCCATCGGCCCGTCGCCGTCGATCCCGAGCCGGTTGTCCATGGTCTTGAGGTCGGCGCCGGAGCAGAACGTCCCGCCCGCGCCGTACAGGACAGCGACCGAGGCGGACGTGTCGGCGTCGAACTCCCGGAACGCGTCGGCAAGCTGTTGGGCCGTCGCCCTGTCGACCGCATTGCGGGCCTCCCGTCGGTCGAGAATGACAGTGGTGACGGGACCGGTGCGCTCAGCAAGAACAGACATGTGTTCAGGATCCCATCCCGGGTCGGCTCCCGGAACGGGAGCCGGGTGCGCTTCAGCCAGCTCGGTGCGAGGCCACGACAATCGGCTCCACGCCGAGCAGGAGCCGCATGGCCTCGGAACTCATCGGCCGGGCCAGGTGATAGCCCTGGGCCGTGTCGACGCCGAGTCGGCGTACGAGCTCCAGGCCCGCCTCGTCCTCGATCCCCTCGGCGACGATCCTGAGTCCGCGTCGCTGACCGAAGTCGATGGTGGCGGCGAGCAGGTTCTGACCGCCGGCGCCCTGGTCGTTGACCAGATCACGGTCGATCTTGACGCCGTCGAGGGGCAGCTCATAGAGCGCCTTGAAGGAGGCATACCCACTGCCGAAGTCGTCGAGCTCGATGCGGATGCCGAGCGCGCGCAGGCTCCGCAGCACGGTGGTGGCGACGTCGAAGTCGGCGATGACCGTGGTCTCGGTGATCTCCAGCACGAGCGCGTCGCCGTCGAGCCCCCGCTCGGTCAGCATGGCCACGATGCCGGCTTGCAGGGAGTGGTCGGTGACGAGCTGGGCGGAGAGGTTCACGCTCACCGGGACGCACCGTCCGTTCGCCTGCCAGGCCTGCGCCTCGTCGAGGGCCTTGCGGAGCGTCAGGTTGGTGAGGTGGCGGATCAGCCCCGTCTGCTCGGCCAGCAGGACGAACTCCATGGGTGGAATGTCACGCTCGTCCTCGCGGTGCCATCGCGCCAACGCCTCGACACCGACGATGCGCCCGGTTTCCAGGGCGAACTCGGGTTGGTACTTCAACGTGATCTCTTCGCGGTCGATGGCCAAGAGAAGCTCAGCGGCGAGTGATGAGGCGTTCGCGCCTGCTTCGGTCCCGGCGTCGTAGACCCGCACGCCCTCACGACCGCGCTTCGCCCGCTGCATGGCCGCGGTTGAGGCCCGGCACAAGTCTCCGGGGGTGCTGCCGTGTTCCCCGTATAGTGCGACCCCGATGCTGACGCCGACGAAGCGTGCCACGCCATCGATGTCGACGGGACGGACCAGCGACTCCCGCAGCCGCTGCGCGACCAGGGCAACGTCGTCGTCCTCGCGCAGGTGTCGCAGGACGACTGCGAACTCGTCGCTGCCCAACCGGGCTGTGATGTCGTGGTCGAGCGTGTTCGCATACAAGCGTCGGCCCATCTCCCGGAGCACATAGTCGCCCCTGTCGTGGCCGAGCGCGTCGTTGATCTGCTTGAAGCCATCCAGGTCGAGCTTGAGGACGGCGAGGCGCTCTCCTCCGGGTTGAGAGGGCGCTGTGACTGCAGCGTTCAATGCCTCTTCCAAGCCCTTCCGGTTCCTCAGCCCCGTGAGGTCGTCGAGCCGTGACTCCATCAGCAGGGCGGCGTTCTGACGCCTCAGCAGCAAGAGGGACATGAGGATCAGGACTGCGCCCGCGACGGCTCCGGCCCCGCCGACCCACGGCGACACCAAGCTGGCTGGCTTGGTGGACCATTCGACGATGGCCCAGTCGTTCGCGTTTCCCGCCAGTCGCGCAACGCCACCAACGGCGTACTGGCGGCCGTCGACATTCTCGGTCAGCGGGCGCGTCCCGAAGAAGTTCAGGTCTGCCTCCGCTGGGAACGACCGGAACTTGCCACCCTTGACGTTCGGCAGGGCTACGTTGTCCTCGAGCACGACGCGGTTGCCGACTCGGTCGATGACCGCTAGATGGCGGTTGGCCGAGTTGCTCGTGAGGTACGGCTCGAAGCTGGCCAGCGACACCACGAAATGCACGATCAACCGCCGCCCGCTGTGCTGGCGGATCCAGGTCGAGTTGGCGATCACCCACTGCTTCGTATCCGACGACACGTACGGCGGCCCCTGATAGACCGCGCCCTCAGGCAGGGTGAGCGTCGCCGCGAAGTAGGCCTCCTGGCCTTCGCTCGTGGACAAGTCCTCGACGTGAGTTGGGACGCCCCTGGTGACCCGAGCGAGCTCGTGGCCCTGCTCTGTAATGATGGTGGCCTCGCCGATCGCTCCCGGGAACAACAGCTCCAGATACGCGAGCGCCCGGTTGGCGTCTGAGTTGTCGATCTGCTCCCCCGCAGGGGGCCGAAAAGCGGGATTCTCCGCGAGGAGGAGATCGAGGCTGCGCGCGCGCTCGAAGTAGGCGCCGAACGCCGACGCGGTCTGAAGCGCGTCCCGCTCCATCATCTTTCGCTGCTGGCGTTCCTGAGCTAGTGCCCCCGATGTCGCCAGCAGCCCGACGGCAAGCAGCACGACGCCCACAAGCAGGGCAACGAACGGCAACCGGCGCATGTGGGCTCTCCTTGAAGGGTCTTTCAAGAGCTTCGGCAGGCAGGCCCCGTCTTCGACGGTACGGCAACGCTTGTCTCGTTTTGTCCAATCGAGAAATTAGGTCCGATCGGTCCCCGACCGTGCACCGCCCCGCCTAGCCGATTGTTGGGTGTGGTGGTCCACCGTTTGGCCGAGTCGGCCCGTGGTGTCGGGAGCAGGCCGAGCACCCCGCTCATGTAGGTTGAGCGGAGCGCACTGCCAGTTGGTGTCTTGGCTCGTCACATGAACCCTCGACCAGACACCGATGACGCTGCGTCCGGTCTGGGCTTTCGCCGGGATCCGCTGCCTAGAACCAAGGAGCCGCGGGTGACTCACCCCTTCGACCTGCTCGACGACGGACCATCTTCTGACCCCGACCCCATCGTTGACGCAGACGAACGGGGGACCGCGGACGTCGTTGAGCCGAGTCCTACGTGGTACGCCGGAGTCGAGCATGATGCACGGCTCGTCGCCGAGGACCCAGGCGTCGTGACCAGCTCCACGATATAGTCGCCTGGCCCGACGGTGACCTCGGTGCCGTCCTCCCACTGCATCGTCATCTGTCCGGACAGGCAGTAGCCGGTGTGGCGGACCTGGCAGGAGTCGGTGCCGGCGATCGGCTTGACGTCCTCGGACCAGCGCCAACCCGGCTCGAAGACTCCTCGTCCCACGGTGAAGTGGCCCAGCGTGACGACGTCCATGTGACCGTGGGCCTTGTACGGCCGGATCTCGTTGGTGAGTCCATGCTCTGCTTCGCAGATGTCATCGTTCTTCCCTTCGAGTTAGTGGCACGTGCCGGTTCCGCTGTCGGTGAAGGTCTGACCGGCGATCGGGATGAACTCCCAGTCGTAGCTGCCGGTGTGCAGCGTGAGCTTCAGGACGCCGTACGCCACGTTGTCGCGGACCTCGCTGTTCGGCTGGGTGCGCACCGAACGCGTAGTGGCTCGCTCCGCCGGTGCCGACGACGAACTGACGGATGCCCCGGGTCAGGTCTCGAGCGCGCCAAAGGGTTCCATCGGGGCGAACCGCTCGTACTGATGGTTGTGGCCGCTCAGGGACAACCTCGGCATTGTTGTCGTAGAGAGCGCGGAACAGCGGCCGGGTCGCGACGGCGGGCTTGTGCACGGCGCCGGAGGTGTAGAGCGGCTTGTGCCAGTAGGCGAGGGTGCACGGCTTCGTACTCGCCGCAAGATCGTTGCGGAGCCAGACCTCCTGGGCCGAGCCCTTGGCCGTGCTGATCTCGGAGTTCAGCGGCGATCAGGTGCCAGTCGCCGAGGTCGTAGGAGTAGTAGCCCAGGCCGGGCGGTCCGGCGAGTGCGCCGAAGTAGTCGTAGTAGCCGGTGGCGCCAGGAGTCTTGTAGTCGTGGTTGCCGGGAATCGGATAGGTCCTGGACTTGAAGGCGCCCCAGGTTGGCTCGTAGTACGCGGCGAACTCCTCCGCCGTACCGTTGCCCTGGCTGTTGTCGCCCGTCGTGTAGACCGTGGCCTCTGGCAGGTTGTTGATCAAGTTCAGCGGTCGCGCTGTCTCCCGAGCCGGGGCTGGAGATGTCACCGGCGCCCACGATCACGGGGGCGGGCGGCGGCGGTGGATCGGTGCCGGTCTTGATCACCAGCTGCGGTGCGGTTGCGCCGCTCTCCCGCGAGTCGTACTCGACGCCGTCGGCGCTCGGCGAGGTGACACCGATGCTGTAGGTGCCGTTGCCGGTGATCTGGGCAGTGACGTCGATCTCGTACCAGGTGTTGCGGGCGACCGGGCCGGGTGCCGAGAATGGCGCCGTCGATCGCGGGCTGGTTGTTGTAGGTGACCAGGGTCTCGGACCAGGTCGTGTCGGACATCAACGCCCAGGTGCCACCGCTGTCGCTGGCGGCCCCGGCGATGTCGTCGACGTGCACGCGCAGCTTGGCACTGGTGATCGGCTCGGTGATGTCGGCGACGGAGAACGTGAGGAAGGTCCGCTTGATCGCGGATGCGTCGACGCTCAACGCGAGGCGGGTGCCGAAGTTGGCGCCCTTGTTGTAGTCGACGACGAAGGTGTCGGCGATCGGAGCAAAGGTCGTCGTCACTGCGTCGGCGGATGCCGGCCCGGTGAGGGCGCGGTGATGGCAGCCGTGGCCGCAATGGCCAACAACCCTCCGCCCAGCGCCCCGATGCGCGTCCGACGACTGCGCACGGTTACGAACTTACGCCCACCAAGGGCGACGATGGCAAGTCAGGGACGCCAGTACCGATACCGCTATCGAAAGAAGTCGCGGCGGCGCGCTACGGCTGTTCCGGTCGTACGACGGCCGAACCGGTCGCGCCCACGGTCGGCCGCTCCGGGCCGCCGGGCAGGCTGACGGAGTCGCACCCTTTCGCGCGGCTGCGACTCGGCCAGCGCCGCGCGATCTCGATGCGACGACCCCGCCCTGAGCTCTCCGGGGCGGAGTCGTGTGCTGCCCGCCCTACGGCACCACGAAAGTGAAGCTCACAGAATTGGAGAGATCGAAGGTCCCGTCCTCGCCATCGAAGGTGAGCACCGCGAACCAGCTGGCCGGGCACCCGGCGCCCGACGACCGCCAATGCGCCATCAACGCGTCCCCGAGCGAGGTCGACCAGTCGACGGACACGACCGGGATAGCCTTTCCGACGTTGAAGGTGTCGCTCCTCGGATCGATGCAGTAGACGCCGGAACTGGGGTTCGTCACCGCAGCGATCCCCTTGCTGCGGACGACCGCGCCACCCGACTGGACGTAGACGGCGATGCGGGCGTTGGGCGCGGTAGCGCCCCCGATGGCCCGCTGCGAAGCCGAACCGGAGCCCACCGGGTCGTTCGACGACCCCCCGCCGGCGACTGCGGTCCCCCCGAAAGCACCGACACCAAGTGCCACACCGAGTGCGGCGATAGCCATCTTCTTGCTCATGCCGTCTCCTCAGGGTCGGCCCCGAGTTGTTTAGGTCGTGAGTCAGCCTATGCAGGCGATCCCGCCGCCGCATCGGCCAGATTGATGGTTCGGCTCCTGCCGCTCGAGAGCCGCCGCCGTCGGTGGCTCAGGTCCGAACGAGTTGTGTTGCCAGTTCAAGTCAAGGTCGGCGGACGCTAAGCGTCCGCCGACGTCCGAAGACGACTTGTTCCGAGCATGAGATCCGGCGGCCACCGAGTAGCGGTCGAGTGGCGTTCGTCTTCTCCCCGTCAAAGATCAGTTCCACGGTCACCGACGTCGACGGACGACCGCACGCTACAGCTGCTCCGGTCGTACGACGGCCGACCCAGTTGCGCCCACGGTCGGCCGCTCCGGGCCGCCGGGCAGGCTGAGCGGCAAAGCCGGACGGGCCTTGTGAAGCAACTGGAGCAGCAACAATAATCTTTGGCGGGAGGTCCCGATGCGAAAGCGACTCCACGTGCGTGGCCGCTCTGATTGGCGTGTCCGCCCTCTATCGGGAGGCTGCTCCAGCGCCGGCACGGAGGACTCGCCAAAGTCGGCCCCTTCCACGTCGCCGGCCAGCCCCACCGAGTCGCACGAACCGGGCTGAGTCTGGTGGCGATCGGCGACTCGATCCCCTACAACAGCGATGGGGACTGCTATCGCTGCACCGGATTCGTCGACCGGTACGCCGACGCGCTCGCGAACGCCACCGGTCAAGAGGTAGAGGTCTCCAACCTGTCCCTGCACAACGGACTCGACCTGGCCGGGCTGATGATCTTCTTGGACGCATTCGAGGAGGACCTGCGCAACGCGGACGCGATCATCGTTGGCATCGCGCACAACAGCATCGCGCTCAATGACGTCGCTACCTGCGGCACCATATTGACGAGGCAACATCCACGCTCGAGGACTGGTCCAAGGTAACGGCCCGATGCGCCACCTCCTCCGCCGCCAGGTATCGGCCGAAGTACGACAAGCTGTTCGCCACTATCTCGTCCTGGCGACGCGGCGAGCCAACGCTCCTCAGAACCATCAACAAGTACAACGACTGGATCGGCTGGAAGGACGCGCACCTGACGCCCGACCAAGAACACCGCACCGTACTCATGCACGATGCCTGGAACAGCATGCTGTGCCGGTCCGCCGAACGCCACGGCTTCGCCTGCGCCGACATCTACCACGCCTTCAACGGCCCACACGGCACCAAGGCATCGGGCAACCTGCTGGCCGAGGATTACACCCACCCCTCAAACCAAGGCAACGCCCGCATCGCAGGCGTCCTGGCAGCGCAAGGCTTCGACTCCTTGCAGTGAGGTGTTCGGCCGCAACTCGCCGGCCCGGTCACAGCAGCCGACGCCCCGACAACGACCGCGGTGAGGGTCGTGGCGGTGGTGGCGCGTCTCGCGCGGCTCCCCCGAGCGCGGCGACGCAGAGCCTTGGTCGCGCCACCCGCGATCGAACGACGTGCTATCTCACTCGACGCCGCCGCTGGCTCATGCCCACACCTCCCGTTGCCTCGCAACCGCCGGCTCCACCGGGCAACCCGTGGAGCCGCACACCTGGGTGCCGACCGTTGTCGGGCGCCGTGCTCACCGCAACCTCAAGGTGTAGGGCTTCACGACGCTGCTGCCGGTCCCGCCGCACGGGGTGAAGGTGAATCGTGCCCTGACCTCCAGCTTGCCGGTTCGGCGCAGCACGCGTAGGCCTGCTCGGGTCGGGCGCAATGTGACCGTCGTCGTCCCTGCTTCGGGGATATCGATCGCAGATCGTCGCAACAGAGAGTCACCGGCCGGACCCACCGTGAGCGTGCCGTCGCCTGCTACCTCGACTCCCACCCGCATAGACCCGTTGCTGGTGTCGGCGCGCCCATGGGAGGCGACGGAGAACTTGCCACCCAGGTTGATGTCGTCGACCAGCACCGTGCCCGCACGTATGCCGTCCGAGGTCCACAACTCACGACCGCGGACACCGTCGTTGGCGGCGAAGAACAGCGACCCTCCGACATCGACCAGGTAGTAGGGACCGCCCGAGCGGGAACCGGAGCGGACGTCCTTGACCAGGACCGTGCCCCTCGCAGTGCCGTCCGACTTCCACAGCTCATGCCCACGGACGCCGTCATCGGCACTGAAGAACAACGTCCCGCCCACGTCGGTCAGGCTGTGGGGCCCACCGTAGCTTCTGCGATCAGGAGCAATGTCCTCGATCAGGACCGTGCCTGCCTCGGTGCCGTCGGATGTCCACAACTCACGACCGTGAGTACCGTCGTCCATCGTGAAGAACAAGGTGCCGCCCACGTCGGTGAGGGCCTCGGGCTCGCTGCCGAGGGTTGCTCCAGGATGGATGTCCTCGACGAGCACGGTGCCCACCTCGGTGCCGTCCGAGGTCCACAGCTCAATGCCGTGAACGAGGTCCCGGGCGCCGAAGAACAGGCTGCCGCCCACATCGGTGAGGTAGCTGGCATAGCTGTCGTAGTCGCCCGGGGCGATGTCCTTGACCATCACTGTGCCGGACCGGGTGCCGTCCGACCTCCACAGCTCGTCACCGTGAATACCGTCGTCGGCGATGAAGAACAACGTGTCACCCACCGCGACCAGGCCACCGGGCCCGTAGCTGTCCTTGCCGGGCTGGATGTCTCTGACCATCACCGTGCCCGCCTCGGTGCCGTCCGACTTCCACAGCTCACTGCCGTGGATACCGTCATTGGCGATGAAGAACAACGTTCCCCCGACGTCGACCATCTCGGCGGGACCGTAGTCGCCGTTGACTGTCGGAGAGACGTCCTTGACGATCACGGTGCCGGACCGGGTGCCGTCCGACTTCCACAGCGCCGACTCGTCCGGGTCGTCCTTGCCTGCGGCGGAGAAGAACAGCGTTCCGTCCACGTCGACGAGCGAGGAGGGGCCGTCGTCGGCGTCCTCCGGCGTCGTGTCCTTGACCATCACGGTGCCGGACCGGGTGCCGTCCGACCTCCACAGCTCCTCACCGTGAGTCCCGTCGTCGTCGGTGAAGAACAGCGTCCCGTCGACATCGGTGAGGTAGGACGGTCGCTCAGCGTCGTAGCCGTTAGGAGCGATGTTTTTGACCAGGACCGTGCCCGCCGCCGTGCCGTCCGACTTCCACAGCTCACGGCCGTGCACGCCGTCGTTCGCGACGAAGAACAGCGTCCCGTCTACGTCAGCGAGGCTCTCGGGCGCACTCGAGGGAGCTAGGGTCGCACGGCAGAACGCGTGCCGCGGTTGCCTCCCGCTGATCGGCCGCAGCGAGCTCCACAGGTGCCAGTAGCGCGGCTGAAGTCCCCACGACGGCGACCGCTACCGCAGTGGTCGTGGCTGACCGCGCGCCTCGTCTCGCGCGAGCATGACGACGAAGAGCCTTTGCCTGCGCTAGCCGCGACCGTGTCGCGTTCTCCCTCACCCGACGCCGCCGCTGACTCATCTCCGACTCCCGTCCAACTCGGATTGGTCAAACCTCAGGCGCAGCGCCTCCGCGTGGCGCAGTCCGCAAGCCTGGAGGCACCACAACATGCAGCTCCGCAATGCCAAGACGGGCGGCGCAAACCCAGACGCGCCTGGCCACTGCCCTGCAACAGGCGGCGGTGGCGCCGGACCCGACTCGAGCCTCGATGTCGCCATGCGTCTCTCCTCACCAAGCATCGTCGTGCTCGGGGGCCGGGAGACGCGGCGGAATGTGACGCTTCCAAGAACAGTCCCCCTGATCACCCCAACTAGCAAGGGAACTGAGGAAGTCTTTTCTCCGTCGTCAGATCGTCACGTCACCGGTCGCTTACGCCCGGGCCGCGAACGGCTCATCCAGCCGCGCCGCTGCCTGGCCGGCCGGCGTCGCATGCTAAAGCCTCATGGCGTGCAGGGTGTGCGACCAAGCGTGTGCCGCCTATCGTGAGCATCCCAGCCCTGGGCGGATCGAGCCTTCCGTTGTGTCTGAGGAACCTCATGCCGGCTCTGGTCGGCGGCAGCACGATGGTTGTCATGCCGGCGAGGCGACGTCGACCACCGACTTGGGCAACAGCGACCCGGCGACCGGACGCAGCACCAGCCGTACATCTCCCCCAACTCTGACCTCTACCGGACATGTAGGTGGGCTAGGGCCGCGTCAAGACGGCACCCCTAGCGACCCTTGCTGGACTATTGATCCAGACCTCCTCGACGGTCGGGTCATCGAGAGCGGCCGCGACGGCCCGAACCCCGAGACCCGGGCGACCACTCGCCCACCATGCCGTCCACGTCGGCGACCGGTGCCACCGTTCCTGTCAGGCTGCGGTCGTCGTGGTCGCGGACGAGGGACTCGGCACGGCGGCGTACGGCGGGCACCTCGGGCTGCGGGTCGAGGTTGTCGCGTCGTACGGCGGCACGCAGCTCCTCGTCGAGAGACGACC
>CAWJOJ010000044.1:0-156005 GCA_963844385.1 uncultured Actinomycetota bacterium
AGCCGTCAGGCATTGAGGCATCGCGGACGAGAACGACTCGTAACCTGACCGCGCCCTCGACCGCGCCAGTCTTCTCTGACCGCCACGCGGCCGATCACGTCGCCTGCGTCATCATCGAGCTCCAGTTTCCACCTTGAGCCATTCAGCCAGTCGTCGATCTCGGTCCTTCGTGCCGCCAGGACCTTCGAGATGCATTCCTCGGCGACGGTTTCGTCGGTGAATGAACCATGAGACTTTGAGGCTGGGTCTTGGCCTCAAACCGTTTGAACAGTTCGTCGTCGGTCTTGCCGACATGTCGCTCCAGCGTGTGGCTGCCGTCCTTCTCGTGGGCTTTCAGTCCGCCGCCGGGGAAGGGGCGTTTGACGGCGTTTCGGCGGATTGGGTGGCGGCGCGGGTGGTGCGGGCGGTCTTGTATTTGAGGAGTTTGGTGCGGAGGGGTTTGAGGGCGGTGGTGGCGATGCGGATGGTGTTGGCGGCGGTGGTGGCGAGGGTTTTGAGGTAGTCGATGATCCGGATCAGCTTGGGGGCTTCGGCGGCGATCTTGGCGAGGTTGATGGCGGCGGCTCCGGCGGCGGTGAGGCCGGCGGTGACGGTGCCGAGGAGGATCCCGATGCCTTGGATGATGACGGCGTCGCGGAGTAGGTCGTAGATCAGGTCGAGGATGTTTTGGCGTTGTTGGTCGACGTCGTCGGCGTACTGTGCGCAGGCTTGGCCGATGGTGCGCAGGTGGGTGCCGAGGTCGGTGATCATGGAGTCGAGGTCGTGGGTGGCGTCGACGGCGAGGGGGATCTCGGGGGAGCGTTGGGTTTCGAACATGGTGACGGCGGTGGTGCAGTAGTCGGTGAGTCTCTCGACGCCGTCGGCGGTCTGCTGCCAGGTGAGGCTGGCTTCGCGTAGTCGGGTGGTGTCGGCGTTGGGCCAGACGAAGCCCTCGATCTGGTCGAGGATCCAGTTCAGTTCGTCGGGGAACGTGGACAGGTCGCTGCCCAGTGAGGAGGGGATGGCGACCGGGAGTACGTCGACGTACCCGCCGGTTGGTGGTGGTGTTCCGTCGTAGACGGTGGTGCCGGGGAGGACCGAGTTGCGGTTGGCGTTGCGGTGGTTGGTGATCGAGGTGTCGGTGAGGTGGCCGGTGTTGGCGAACGCGTCGACCAGGTCGTCGAGGGTGTCGACGGCGTCTTGGGCGCCGGTGTCGTAGGCGATTGCGAAGTCGGTGGAGGTGGAGTCGTTGCCGGCCATCCCGGCGTAGCCGCAGAGCTTGTTGGTCAGGATGTCGTAGAGCACGGCGGCGAGTTGGTTGCCGTCGACGAACGCCTCGGTTGCGGTGTCGTAGCCGTGGTCGATCTCGAGCCTCATCCGAGCTGCCCCCACATCTCGAGGTTCGCGCTCGCGGCGGACTGGTAGTTGCCGTGGGCGAGCTGTGCCGCGGCCCGCAGGTCCGCGAGCGCTTCGCGCATGCCCAGGAAGCCGTGCTCCCATTCCGCCTGCGCGATCCGTTGCGCCATTGCCGCCTGTCCCTGCCACGTGGAGTGCAGCGTCGTGATCTGCTTCGCGAGATCGACGGCAAGATCGCGGAGGTCCGACTCGCACGTCGACAGCTCACCGATCACCCAGTGGAGGTCTGTCGCGTCCACGGCGAAGTCGTCCTCGGCGCCGCGCATCAGCCCAGCCTTTCGACGATGCGTTGGGCGATCTGGTCGAGCCTGGTCTGCGAGGCGACGTCGGCTACCTGGAAGTCCTGCTGCGCGGCGTCGAGAAGCTGGCCCATCGCGACCAGGCCGTCAAGGACGTCCTGGGCGGCGATTCGCCACGCTTCCCAACCCTGACCGAACGAGATGGCGGCTGCCCCCGACCAACCGGTGTCCAGGAACCCGTCCACCTCTCGGTCGACCCGGTCGCGGGACGCACGCAGTTGCCCGGCCCCGGTTTGTACGTCGTGGATGGCGGTGCGGAACGCTTTGTCGATCACCTGAATGTTCATGCGTCCGGCTTGCCCGGGCGGTTCGGAGCCGAACCAGTCAGATTTGGACCTGTGGATAACTCACGGTCCAGGTAAGCGACTCACTCCAACATGCTCAGGTCTGGCGGTACGTCGACGGAGTGCTCGGTGAGCACGTCCAGCGGGATGATCTCCAGGGCTCGTTCGTTCGTGGAGGCCAGCACGATCGGCGCTGCCACGCCATCCTCGTGAGCCTGCAGCCACCGGGCAGCGACCACACACCACCGGTCACCCGGTTGCAGACCGGGAAACCCCCATTCCGGGCGCGGCGTGGACAGGTCGTTGCCGACGGACTGCTGGTGGGCCAGGAACTCCGCGGTCATCACCGCGCACACCGCATGCAGGCCGATGTCGTCCGGGCCGCAGGTGCAGGTGCCGTCGCGGTAGAAGCCGGTCAGCGGCTCGGTGCCGCACAGTTCGAGCTCGCCACCGAGGACGTTGAGTTCGGTCGGGCGTTGGGTCACCGTTCCAGCCTTCCACGAGTGGTGCTAGACGCATTTTCCATGCAACCGCAAAGTGTGGAAATGCGGCTAGCGGACCTCGAACCTGGCGTGGCCCTCGGGTGTCGAGTCGGAGACCTCGACGCGCTGTACGACGGCGTGCCGCGGGCCCTTTCGGCACCACTCGACCAGCGTCTCGACAGCTTCGGCAGGACCCTCGAAGTGGGCAGCGACCGTCCCGTCGTACTCGTTGCGAGCCCAGCCGCGCACGCCGACCTTCACGGCCTGGTCGAGGCAGGTGCTGCGGAAGAACACGCCTTGGACGAGCCCATGGACGACCACGTCGCGGGCGATCTCGTGCTCTTCGGTCACGGGTCCATCATCCGCCACGGGCAGCACAGCTGCGAAGGAGGGGCTCAGGGCACGACATCAGTCGTCAATGTCGATAGACGCAGGCGAGAAGTACAAAAAGTCTCGAGAGGGGCTGCTGAGATGGCCCGCTATGGGTTACGATTTCTCCGGCTCCGGGGGGAGTCGAGTGTCTTGTCCGGGGGGACTACAAATGTCACGTCAATGGATGTCGCTCGTCAGTCAACTGTGCACGCCGAACCAGCAGTTCGCGGTCTGGGAGATCGCCTCGGCACGGTCCGGTGGCGACAGGATCCAGCGGGCCACGACCGCGGATGCTGCCGAGCTGGGCCGCCGGTTCGGCATGACCAGCCGGGAGGCCGACGCCTGGGCCCGTGGCGTGTCTGCGGCCTCCGTCCTGGATTGGCCCGGGAGCGCACTCGATCTCGTCGAGCCCGTCGGGCTGTTCGAGGGTGTCGCGGTCGACGAGGTCGTTGCGGTGCTCGAGCGGTTGGCGTGGATGATGGCCGAGCCGGATGACGCCGAGCAGCACGGTCTGTTCGAACCCGCCCTTGCCGGATGATCATCACGACGACGTAGGAACAGGCCGCCGGGCCGGCCCGTCACGAGGCATTTGGTTGGATGGGGTCACACGCTCGAAGGGGACTCCATGAAGATCCGTCCGATCATGAAGGCCGCGACCCAGGCCGGGAAGATTGCGGTGAAGTACGGACCGCAGGCCAAGATCGCGTGGGACAAGGGCGGCAAGCAGGGAGCCGCCGCCGCGCGCAAGCGGGCGATGTCGCTCAACGCCCGGCGCAAGGCCCTCAACCACGCGTCGGGACTGGTCGACGGGTCGGTGCTGAAGGTCGCACCCGAGGGGAAGACGGTCTACGTCGTCTTCACAGGGGACCGGCCGGTGGCGTCGTATCCCCGCCAGGACCTCCCCGTCACGGCGCTGATCGAGCACGCCGACCTGACCAAGCGGTTCGTCCTCGCCAAGCCGGAAAAGCCAGGGAAGAGTCCCAAGCGAACGTGAGCACTAAGGTGCCGTCGTGGTGTGGAACGTGTTCATCGAGGGGGACAACCTCGTCGTCCTGCCACGCCTCGATGAGTACGTCGACCTGATCTACATCGACCCGCCGTACAACACCGGGAACGACTTCGCCTACCGCGACGACCACGGCACCGGGCGCAACCGGCACCAGGAGTGGACCCGGATGATGCGGCCGCGTCTCGAGGCCGGCCGCGAGAGGCTCAAGGACACCGGTGCGATCTTCGTCAGCATCGACGACAACGAGGCGGCGTACCTGAGGCTGCTGATGGACGAGGTCTACGGCGAACAGAACTTCCTCGCGCAGATCGTGGTCAACCTGAACCCGAAGGGCCGTCAGCTCGGGAAGCACTTCGCGACCAGCCACGAGTACCTTCTCGTCTACGCCAAGGACGCGCCCCAGACCGTGCTGGACGCGAGTATCGCCAGCATCGTCGATGAGACGGACTTCCCCCGTGTCGATGACTCCGGCCGACGCTACCGACACCTTCCGCTGCGCAACACCAACAAGAAGTTCAACCCGGTCACCGCTCGCACGATGCACTTCCCGATCTGGGGGGATCCCGAGACGGGAGAGGTACGCACCGAGCAGTTCGCCGGCGCCCAGCAGATCCAGCCGGTGTTCGGTGATGGAACGCCGGCGGTGTGGCGCTGGTCAAGGCCCAAGATCGACGCACGTCCTGGCGACCTCGTCTGCCGGGAGGTGAATGGGGTGACCGGTCGGCGGATGGACGTTTTCCAGAAGGACTGGCTACATCCCTTGACCGGTGGCCGGACCAAGAAGCTCAAGACCATCTGGCTCGCCGAGGAGGTGGGCTCGACCGACACCGCCGTGCAGGAGCTCAAGGACCTGCTCGGTCATGTGTTCGAGAGCCCCAAGCCGACCGGCCTGATCCGGCGAATCCTGGAGACCATGCCGGCCGACGTCGTGGTGCTCGACTACTTCGCCGGCAGCGGCACCACGGGCCACGCCGTCGCCCTCGCGAACCAGCTCGACGGCGGGACCCGAAAATGCATCAGCGTCAACTCCGCCGAGCCCACCAGGGCGGGCTCCAACGCCGACCTGCACGGACTGAAGACCGTCAGCCAGATCACCGAGGCGAGGCTGCGGAGAGTCGCAGAGACGATCGGTGGCGGTCTGAGAACAGAGAGGATGGGTCCATGGCCAGACGCGTAGCCCTTGTCACCGGCGGTTCCAGCGGCATCGGCGAGCAGACCGCGCTGCACCTGATGAAGGCAGGCTTCGAGGTGTACGCCGTGGCGCGGCGGCTCGACCGGATGCAGTCCCTGGCCGACAAGGGCGCTGAGGTCTTCGCGATGGACGTGACCGACGATGCCAGCATGACCGCGGGCATCAAGCGGATCATCGACGAGCGGGGGCGGATCGACGTACTCGTGAACAACGCCGGGTACGGCTCCTACGGCGCCCTCGAGGACGTCCCGATTGACGAGGCGAGGCGACAGTTCGAGGTCAACGTGTTCGGCCTCGCGCGGCTGATCCAGCTGGTCACGCCACACATGCGCGAGGCCGGGCAGGGGCGGATCATCAACATCTCCAGCATCGGCGGGAAGTTCTACGAGCCGATGGGCGCGTGGTACCACGCCACCAAGTTCGCCGTCGAAGGCCTCAGCGACAGCCTGCGGATCGAGCTGCGGCCGCATGGCATCGACGTCGTGATCATCGAACCCGGCCCGATCCGCACCGAATGGGCCGAGACCAGCCGGGAGAACCTGGTGGCGAACAGCGCCGACGGTGCGTACGCCGAGCAGGCCAGGAAGGTCGCCAACGTGCTCGAACGGGCCGACCGCCGGCGGATGTCGAGCGGCCCGGAGGTTGTCGCCCGCAAGATCGTGAAGGCCGCCACGTCGAGCAGCCCGCGCGCACGTTATCCCGTCGGCCGCGGGGCCGGCACGCTCATGACCGCACGCAAGTTCCTGCCCGATGTCGCCTTCGACGCGATCGTGAAGAACGTCTACAAGTAGCCCTAGACGCCTGCCGCCTTCTCCAGGGCCCTCAGCTCGACGTCGAGATGGGTGAGCAGTCGTTGCAGGTGCGGAACCGTCCGGCGGCAGCCGGTCAGCCCGAAGCCCATGCTTCCGGCGTAGGAGTTGCAGGTGATGTTGAGCGCGTTCCCGTGGAACGGCACCGACAGCGGGTAGGTGCCGGTCAGCTCCGCCCCGTTGATGTACTGCGTCGTCCGCGGCCCCGGCACGTTGGAGATGATGATGTTGAACGGTGGTCGCCCGTAGCCCGTCGCCTTGAGCAGCGGGTTGAGCATGATCGGCGACATCCCGATGGCCGACATGGCCAGGATCTGGAGCGGTGTCATCGTCGACATCGCCTCCTTGCCGTCCTTCATGTTCTTGTGGATCCGCGCCAGCCGGACACCGGCATCCTCGACGTCGGTCGCCAGCTGCACCATCACCGCGCCGACCGCGTTGCCGCCGTCCTTCTCGCCAGGCGCGTTGCTGCGGCCGTGGAGGCTGACCGGCACCATCGACACCAGGCTCTCGTCGGGGAGCCCGTCGAGGTCGAGGAGATAGGTGCGTAGGGCGCCGCCACACATTGCGAGTACGACGTCGTTGATGGTCGCGCCGCTGGCCTTGCCGACGGCGCGCATCCGGTCGATCTCCCAGCTTTGGGCTGCGAAGCGTCGGGCACCGGTGATCGGTTGGTTGAGCAACGTCTTGGGGGCCCTGAAGGAGATGGGCGACGCCTCGCTGCGTGCACTGCGGCTCAGGCTCTTGACCAGCGCGCCCGGCAGGCCTGCGGCGTCTGCACCGATGCCGAGCGCCGACTGCAACGCCGCAACGGGAATCTCCCTGATTCCTCGCTCTGCCTCGGCGCGGGCCTGCTCGACCTTGGCCACCCGCGGGCGGGCCGCCCACGGCGGGGGCATGTCTCGGCGGTCGGACTCGGGGCTCATCGCAGACTGCAGCATCTTCATCGCCGAGACGCCGTCGACGAGCGTGTGGTGCATCTTCGTGTAGAGCGCTACCCGCCCGTCCCGCAGACCTTCGATGACGTGGGCCTCCCAGAGCGGACGGTCGAGGGCCAGCCTCGTGCCGTGCAGCCGCGAGCACAGATCCAGCAGCTCCCGGACGCGGCCGGGCTTGGGCAGGGCACTGTGACGGACGTGGTGGTCGATGTCGAACAGGTCGTCCTCGGTCCAGACGTACTGTCCGGCCGTGGTCAGCGACCTTGACGGCCGCTTGAGGAACATCGGTGCGATCTGTTCGACGTCGCGCCAGTTGTGGTACCACTCCTGGCCGTAGTTCCGCCCGGCGTCCGCCGGCTTCTTGAACAGCTGAAGGCCACCGACGTGCATCGGCATGCTGCGGTTCTCGGCGTAGAGGAAGACTGCGGATGCGGGATCGATGGGGGTCACCACGTCAGTGTGTCTCCTTCATGGGCGGTGCTGTTGATCCTGCCGCTGCTGGAGGGCCCGGGACAAGACCCGGACAAGAGCCCGACAACTGCCGGACAAGCATCCGTCCGGTGAACCGAACGAAAGCACGCCCGGCTATTCCGTATGACGCCGGGGTGGTGTTATGTCGGATACATGCCCTTTCTTCGACGCGGTGTGTCGGGTCTGGTGCTCGCCGCTGCCGTCGTGTCGATTCCGGTGGCAGCCCACGCGGACACCTACTCCGCCCCTCTGAGAACCGCGATCACCGACCTTCGGACCGCGACGGAGGTCCGCACCGGCTACGACCGGGACCTCTTCCCGCACTGGATAGACGCCGACGGCGACGGGTGCAGCACCCGCAACGAGGTGCTGATCTCCGAGGCCGACGATCCGGTTACCGTCGGCCCAGGGTGCTCGCTGTCCGGCGGCCGCTGGTTCAGCTACTACGACCAGCGGTCCTGGACCGACACGGGCCGGATCGACATCGACCACATGGTCCCGCTCGCCGAGGCGTGGGACTCAGGTGCCCGGACGTGGACGACGGCCACCCGTCGCCTCTACGCCAACGACCTGGGGGACACCCGCTCCCTGGTCGGGGTAACCGACTCGGTCAACCAGGCCAAGGGCGACCAGGATGTCGCGCAGTGGCAGCCGCAGTTCAGCAAATGCCGGTACCTGCGTGAGTGGGTGGCCGTCAAGCACCGTTGGCGGCTGAGCGTCAACAGCGCGGAGAAGTCGGCCATGTCCAGCCTCGGCGCCACGTGCACGAACAGCACGATCACGGTGACCCTGGCTCGATAACTGGGCTCGATCGCTGGGCTCGATGACTGGGCGAGACAACTCGGCCCGCTTTTCGCGCACAGGACCCTCTCGTCGGACCGTTCTCCACAGGCCCCTTGAAGCCAGCCCCAGGCGTCGGTGCCTCTTCCTAGCGTTGCTCGGGCCGGAACCAGCCGGCTCTCGAGAACGGAGGATCGATGAAGAGATGGTGGGCAGCGGTCGGGGTGGCCGCGGTGGCATTCCTGCTGGGAGGTTTGACGACGGCGGTGGCGCAGCCGGCGCACCGAGTGTGGACGCCACCGGCCGACACGATCGTGAAGGTGACCGGTGACAAGGCCAACGGGTTCGGGATCTTCTACTACGACGGGAGCTCGATCTTCCCGCCGACGGACTCGGAGTCCCACGCCGAGTGCAGCGAATACTCAACGCGGGTCGAGCGCGTCCGCTGCAACACCGAGGTGCGCATCTGGTACCGGGATCTGGGTCAGCTGAAGCGGTCGATCAACTGGACGCGGTACATCGGCCGGCACGACCTGATCCGGTGCTCACCCGGCCCACCCCCGACCCGTCTGGCGCTCTGGCAGGATCGGCGCATGGAGGCCAACCCGCTCGACCGGATGTGGACCCGCGGTCGTACGTCGGTCGGGGAGCGCGTAGCCCGCCTGCGCTCGAAGGGCTTCCAGATCGGCCAGTGCGCCGTCGCCGCGGGAGTAGCTTGGTTCCTCGCCGAGCAGCTCCTCAATCACCCTTCGCCGTTCTTCGCGCCGATCGCGGCCGTGCTCAGCCTCGGCACGTCCTACGGGCAGCGGTTGCGCCGGGTCATCGAGGTGACCATCGGGGTGGCGGTCGGGGTCCTGGTCGCCGACCTGCTGGTCCACCAGATCGGCTCGGGCTGGTGGCAGCTGACGATGATCGTGGCCCTGGCGATGTCGGCGGCGTTCCTGCTCGACGGCGGCCCGCTGCTGGTCACCCAGGCCGCCGTCCAGTCGATCGTCGTGAGCGCCCTGGTGCCGGATCCCGGTGCAGCGTTCACGAGGTGGACCGATGCCCTGGTCGGTGGGGCAGTCGCGTTGGTGGCTGCGACCGTCGTACCCGCGGCGCCGTTGCGGCGGCCTCGGGAGCAGGCCGGGGTCGTGATGGAGAAGATCGCCGGCCTGCTCCGGGCCGCGGGGGAGGTGATGGTCAACGGCGAGGTGGAACCCGCGCTCGACCTGCTGGCCGACGCCCGGACCACTGACCACCTCATCCGCGAGCTTCAGGACGCCGCGGACGAGGGGCTCTCCGTGGTCGCGTCCTCGCCGTTCCGGATCCGGCACAAGGGCAACCTGCGCCGGATGGCCGAGCTGGTGGACCCACTCGACCGAGCGCTGCGAAGCACGCGCGTCCTGGTCCGGCAGACCGCGATCACGGCGTACCACCACAGGCCCGTGCCGCCGTCGTACGCCGGACTCTGCACCGATCTCGCCGCTGCGGCGGACTCGGTGGCCGCCGAACTGAAGGCAGACCGGATGGCGGAGGCGGCGCGTCCGTTGCTGTTGGAGGTCGGCAACGAGACGGCCCGGGTGGAACGCACGGACGAGCTGTCCATCGAGGTCGTGCTCGCCCAGATCCGGTCGGTGGTCGTCGACCTGTTGTTGCTCACCGGGCTGGACTCGTTGGAGGCAACCGACGCGTTGCCGCCACCGAGCAGGTGATCCGGGATGACTGGCGCAGCTGGGTGTTGCACGTCGACCTCGATCAGTTCATCGCGGCTGTCGAGATCCGGCGGCACCCCGAGCTCGAGGGTCTTCCGGTCGTCGTCGGCGGTCGAGGAGATCCCACCGAACGGGGCGTGGTTTCGACCGCGTCGTACGCCGCCCGGGAGTTCGGCGTGGGTTCGGGCATGCCGCTCCGGGTGGCCCTGCGCAAGATCCCCGACGCGGTCTTTCTGCCGGTCGACGGGCCGGCGTACGACGAGGCGTCGGCGGAGGTGATGGCCACGCTGCGGGCCCTGGAATGGGGTGGCGTTCCTGTCGTGCTCGAGGTGCTCGGCTGGGACGAGGCGTTCCTCGGGGCGGGGCAGGGACACGGCGACCTCGGCGACCCGTTCGAATTCGCAGCGGGCATCCGCGACGCGGTCTTCGAGGCCACCGGGCTGCACTGCTCAGTGGGGATTGGTGACAACAAGCTCAGGGCCAAGATCGCAACGGACTTCGGCAAGCCGCGAGGGGCCTACCAACTCGTCGACGCGAACTGGTTCGAGGTGATGGGAGAGCGGCCGACGACTGCGCTGTGGGGGATCGGCTCCAAGACCGGAAAGAAGCTGGCCGCCCTGGGGATCGAGACCGTGTCGCAGCTTGCGGCCGCGGACGCGGCACGGCTGGCGGCCGAGCTCGGGCCGACGATGGGGCCGTGGTACCGCCGGCTCGGCCGGGGCGTCGACACGAGCCCGGTCGACGCAACACCCTGGGTGCCGCGCGCACACGGCCGGGAGACGACCTTCCAGACCGACCTGGACGACTGGGGCCAGGTGGCGGCCGAGGTCCGGGCGTTGACGGTCCGGGTGGTCGATGACATCAACCGCGAGGGCAGGCCGGCGGCCCGGGTGGGGATCAAGGTGCGCTACAAGCCGTTCATCACGGTCACCCGGAGCCTGACCCTGCCTGCCCCTAGCAACGATCCGTCGTTGCTCGGCGACGCGGCGGTCGAGCTGCTGGAGCGGGTGGACAAGGACCGATCCGTACGGCTGCTCGGCGTGCGTCTCGAGATGGTCGAGCCCCCCGAGAGCGCGCCAGGCTGACCTGGTCTGTCCCGTCGACGAGCTCAGGACCCGGCCTGTCGGGGCGCCCTCGATCGAGTTGCGCAGCTCCCCGACCACCGAGTCGACCACCGCGCGTAGATCACCGTCGTGGTCGGCGGCGACGGCGAGCTGACGCTGGTACGACGCTCCCCGTAGTGGGATCTTGGCCACCGAGGCGAGCTCGTCGGCGCAGCCGAGCCGCTGGGCCACCGGCGCGAGTCTCTCCAACAGGTCACCGAGGTCGTCGGTGACCAGGCGTTCGCTCGAGTCGGCGTCGACGATGATGATGGCGTCGAGGCCGTAGCGGGCGGCGCGCCACTTGTTCTCCTGCACGTGCCACGGGGGCAGTGTCGGGAGCGTCTCACCAGCGGCGAGCCGGGTGTCGAGGTCGACCGCGAGGCAGTGCATCAGCGCGACCAGGCCGGCCATCTCGGTCAGGTTCGTGACCCCGTCGCAGATCCGGTTCTCGAGAGTGCCGAGGCGGGGCGAGGGACGCAGGTCCCAGCGGATCTCGGAGATGTCCTCGATCACGCCCGTCGTGAGCTGGTCCCGGGTGAACGCCTCGAACTGCGCCCAGGTCGTGAACTGGAACGGCAGGCCCGCCGTCGGAAGCTGCTGGAACATCAGAGCCCGGTTGGAGGCGTAGCCGGTGTCGATGCCACCCCACAGCGGCGACGAGGCCGACAGTGCCTGCAAGTGCGGGTAGTGGTTGAGCAGGGACGACAGCACGGGCATCACCCGTTCCTGGGACGGCATGCCGACGTGCACGTGGACACCCCAGATCAGCATCTGGCGGCCCCACCACTGGGTCCGGTTCACGAGCTCGGCATAGCGATGTCCCTCGGACAGCAGCTGGCGCGACCATTCGCCGAACGGGTGGGTCCCGGCGCCGTACAGGTCGACCCCGACCTCGTCGGTGATCGGGAGTACGGCGCTCAGGGTCGTGCGGAGGTCGTCGATCGCCTCGCCGACCGTGTCGCAGATGCCGGTGACCACTTCCACGGTGTTGCGGAGGAACTCCTTGTGGAGCCGGTCGGCGCCGACCCGTCCGGTGGCGCGCTCGAAGACCTCGGAGGCAGAGTTGGACAGGTCGCGACTGGACTTGTCGACCAAAGCGAGCTCCCACTCGACGCCCAGGGTCGGTCTGGACGACTCCCGGAAGTCAATCTCCACGCGACCAGCGAAGCACATCGAGCCAGTGACCTGGCGTGGCAGGGTCGAACGGCGGAGCGCCGGTGCGGACAAGCCGATGGATCCGGTCGCAGCTCTCCGAGGCCAGCGCCACGATCTCGTCGGGATAACCCAGCCTGATCCGGTGGTCGGCGAACTCGTCCTCGTCGTCGATCCAGACCCGGCCGGTCGCGCCGCGCACCACGTCGAGATCCAGGTCGACCGCGCGCACGACGGGCCCGTCCCAGGTCGGTGGGGTGGTCATGTCGACGTAGACGCTGACCGGGCCGCCCGCGGCATGGAAGGTGGCCAGGAAGCTGCGCTGGTCGTCGGCGCCCGTGCCCACGGGGACCAGGCAAACCTGGTCGACCGGGGCGACGTAGGTCGCGCCCGGCCGCGACATGTGGGTGTCGGCGGGGATGCCGATCCAGTCGCCGTGCCCGTCGGAGCCCAGGAAGACCGCGTCGAACTCCCAGTGCGGCCGGCCGCCCCACTTCGACATCTCGATGCGGACCGCGCCGCCGGCCGTAGAGCGCGCGCCATCGGTCGGTCGTTCTCGGCGAGACCCCGTCACAGCACCCGACGTTACTTCCTGGCCGTGACTCAAAGCCCGGTCTCGCGGTGGCGGTGCGGGAACTGTCAGTTGCTCAACCTGGCGCGATGGTGTCTGTGGCCACGGCGGGTCCGGCCGGCCGGAGCTGTCCGACCGGTTGACCAGAGTCCGCCGGCTCCCGCTCGGAGCCGCGCAGACGTAGCGACCCGCGGGCGACCCGCACGGCCAGGCTCGGGCGCAGCAGGTCCGCCGGCCGGTCCGCGAGGTTGTTCACCCTCAGGAAGGCCGCGGCCAGCGTCGGGTCGTTCCGCGCAGCGCAGATCAGGCGGGCCAGGTAGGCGTTGACCATCCGCGTCCCAAGGGGCGGCGGCCCGTCGTCGAGGTCCGCCGCCCGCGGGGCGGCGCCGACGGCGATGGTCCAGGGGGTGTCGATGTGGCCAGCGGCCAGCCCGTGGAAGCGGCGAGCCAGGTCGGTCCGCCCCTCGGCGAGGCAATCGCCGAGTTCCTTCGCCTCCAGGGCGGCCACCGTCATGCCCTGGCCGTAGACGGGGTCGAACGCGCAGAGCGCGTCCCCGGTCACGAGCAGTCCCTCGGGAAACTCGGTGAGCCGCTCGTAGTGCCGGCGGCGGTTGGCGGGGAAACGGTAGGTCAACCCCTCGTCAAGGGGCGTCAGCCCTTCGATGGCGTCGGCGATCGCGGTGGACACGCATGAGCGCGCATAGGCGATGAAACCGTCCAGGTCGGTGGGCGGGCGGGTGCACTGACGCCCCGACAAGGACACCGTCCAACGGTCGCCTTCCTGGGCGACCATCACGCCGCCGCGGGGCACCGCCGGGGTTGCGGCGACCGCGACGGCCAGGCACCCTCCCATGTCGCCTGCCCGGCTGTCGGAGCGTCGGAACTGCCGGGTGGCGTAGTGCTTGTCGATCCGCCGCACGTCCTCCGGCGGAGTCGGGTAGCCACGTCGCTCCAGCCACTCCGGCGTACGCGAGGTCCGACCGGAGGCGTCGACGACGAGGTCGGCGGGAAGCAGGCGCGGGGTCCCACCGTCGCGGCCGGTGACGAGTACGCCGTCCACCCGGACGTCGCCCGGAGTGAAGGACAGGTCGAGGACCGAGGTGCGCTGGAGGATCCCGACCCCCGCTTCCGCCAGCAGCCGGTAGCGGACGTACCACTCGAGCAGCGGCCGGCTCACGGCCAGAAGCTCAAGACCGCACCGCCCCGAGGCCAGTGGCTGTTGGGCGAAGTGCCATCGGACATCAGCCTGGGCGTCGCCCCGCAGGGCGCCTCGCGCCTCGAGATCGGCCGTCGTCCCCGGGAACAGCTCCTCGATGACCTCGCGGCCGCGAGCCAGCAACCCGTGGGTGTGCCGCCCCTGGGGGACACCCCCACGGGTCACTGGCTCGTGCGGCATCTCGTCCCGGTCCACCACGGTGACCCTGTCGAAGTGGGTCGTGAGGGACCGAGCGGCGAGCAGGCCCGACATGCTGGCCCCGATCACGACCGCGTGTTGGTCTCTGCTCGCCATCGTGGTCACCCCACCGGTGCGAGGATCGCGCCTGTGGTGCCGGGGACCTGGTTCAGCCAGACGTCGCTGGAACGTCGGGTGGTCAGCGGTCAGGTCGGCGACCCTCGCCCTGCCGGGCAACGGGCTCGGGCAGAAGACCCGCTCGACGTTCCGCTGGCGCACTGTCACGACCGGCGAGTTGTTGACGTTGAAGCGCACGAGGAACTGGAAGCCGAGCCTCTGCGAAGCCGGCACCGGGACGATGGTGCAGCTGAACGCGGCCTGGTTGTCGATGTCGACCCGCGGCACCTTGCGGCCCGCGTTCCAGGTGATGAGCGGCTTCCCGCCGTTGTCCACGAACGGCGCGAAGATCATCGTGTCGTAGCCCTCGTCGCCGGTGAACGCGTCGCTGCCGTCGCCGGGAGCCCAGATGTTGATGTCGTCGCCCCAGTCCCCGATGAGTACGTCGCTGTTCGGCGTCGCGAACTTCTCAGGTCCACCGACCAGGATGTCGCTGCCGGTACCGCCGAGCAGGGTGTCCCCGCCCAGGTTGCCGACCAGCAGGTCGTCGTTGGCGCGACCGAACAGGACGTCGGTGTTGTCCATGTGCTGCTTGGCCGTGACGCCGGCCGGCTGGATGAACGTGTTGTCGGCGTTGTCGTTGTCCAGACCGAAGGTGACGTCCTTGTTGGGCGTTCCCGGCTGGAGGAGTGCCGACGACGTGGCCGCGAGGCCGAGGACCAGCGCGCCGACCGCGACCGTGACCGCGGCCAGACGCTTGGTCCGGCGCCGGCCCAGGTTGTCTTGCAGGTTCATTGCAGTTCCTTTCGTGGGTTTGCGATGGCTAGACGCTAGGTGTGGCGCCGAGGCCGCCGCATTGGGCAACTACCTCAGATACGGAAAAGAAGGGCTTAGGGAGTCCGTGGGCGGCGACCGGCGACTCCTGTGCCCCGTGCAGACAGCAAAGAACGTCGTGGCGGCCGACCGGGCCGCGGGGCATCATGAGCGGATGACCGACCGTCCCGGGACCGGGCTGATCGGGCGCGAGGACAGCCTCGGGCTCCTGTTCGGCGCGCTCGAACGTGCCCGGAGCGGGACGCCGACAGTGGTGGTGGTTGCCGGCGAGACCGGAGTGGGCAAGACCGCCCTGGTCACCGAGTTCCTGGCGCGTGCCGACGCGGCCGCCCTGGCGGGCACCTGCGTGCCGGTTGCCGGCGAACCGCTTCCGTACGCCGCGCTGACCCAGGCCCTCCGACTTGCGGGCGGGACCGGCGTGGTCCGCCAGGAGATCGCTCGTTCGCCCGAATTGTCCCGGCTGCTCCCGAGCGGGCCGAGCCGACGAACCGGCCAACCAGACGGGCCCGACAGCTGACGGAGCCTCCTCGCGGCTACGACTGTTCCAGTCCGTGCTCAGGCTGCTGGCGAGGATGGGTGCCGCCGAGCCCGTCGTACACGTGGTCGAGGACGTGCACTGGGCCGACCAGGCCACGCTGGACCTCCTGGCGTTCCTGGCCACGAACCTGACCGACGAGCGGGCGATGCTGCTGCTGACCTATCGGACCGAAGCAGTGGCGGACACCGACCCGCTGGCGGGTTGGCTGGCGGAGCTTGGCCGGCTGCACACCACTGAGTCCGTACGGCTGGACCGCCTGGACCGCGAACAGACCAGGGAGCTGGTCACCGCCCTGGTCGGTGACACGCCGAAGCCGGAGCTGTTGGAGGCGACGCTGGAACGTTCCGCCGGGAATCCGTTGTTCGTCCAGCAGCTCGTGCTCGCGGGGGGTGAGCCCGGGCCGCTTCCCGCCACCCTCCACGACCTGCTGCGCTCCCGGATCGCCCGCCTGCCGGGGGACACCCGCGCCCTGCTCCGCGCCGCGGCGGTGATCGGTCGGGTCGCGTCGGTGCCGCTGCTCGCGCGCGCCATCGGCGAACCACTCTCGGAGGTCGAGGACAGGCTTCGGCCGGCGATCGCCGCCCATGTCGTGGAGGTCCGGGCCGACGACCGGATCGGCTTCCATCACCCAGCGTTTCGCGAGGTCGTGTACGCCGAGCTGCTGCCGGGTGAACGGGCCCGGCTGCACCGCGCCGCGGCGGAGGCGCTCGGTGCGGAACCAGGCACCGCTCCTCACGTCGTCGGCGAGGTCGCCCGGCACTGGCACCGGGCCGGCGACCTGCCCCGGGCGCTGGAGTCGTCGTTGCTGGCGGGAGAGGCGTCGATGCGGATGTTCGCGTTCGCCGACGCGCAGACCAACTACCTGCGAGCCCTCGAACTGCTGGAGCAGGTGCCAGCCGACCTCGACCGGGTCGACCTGAACACGCGGGCCGCCGAGTGCTCGATCCTGGTCGGAGACTCGGCGTCCGCCGTACGTCTCGTCGAGTCTGCGCTGGCCGAGGTGGATGACCCTCCGGCGCGCGCGGCCCTGTTCGAGCGACTCGGGTCCTTCCACTACCTCGCGGGCAACGGCGACGCCTCGGACAAGGCATTCCGGCAGGCGCTCGCACTGCTGCCTCCGGGCGAGACGAGCACGCTGGCGGCGCGGGTGTACGCCGGCCTCGGGCTGCTGTCGGCCGCCTGGTCCCGCCTCGACATCGCCGAGGATGCCTGTGCCCACGCGCTGCGCATCTCGCGGGCGGTGGGCGCCCGCCGCGAGGAGGGCATGACCCTGAACGCGCTCGGGATCCTGGCGGCGGCGCGTGGCGACACCGACGGGGGAGTCGCTTTGATGCGCGAGTCACTGGTGATCGCCCGGGAGGTGCAGAACCCCAATGACGTCGGTTCGGCGTACATAAACCTCAGCCACGTGCTCGGCATCGCCGGCCGGGTCGACGAGGGCGTGAAGCTGTGCCACGAGGGGATCGTCGAGCTGAACCGGATGGGTCAGGATCGCCAGAACGGAAGCTTCCTTCTCTGCAACACCAGCGACGCCCTGATCAAGGCCGGCCGTCTCACCGAAGCCGGCGAGCTGATCGCGGAGGCGCTCGGTCGTCAGCCGCGCGGGATCATGGCCGCGCCGGTCCTGCTGTTCGCGGCACGGCTGACCTTGGCGCAGGGCGACCTCCGGGCGGCGTGGGAGCGTTGTGAGCAGGCGCGGCTGGTCATCGAGTCCGAGAACGCACCGATCGGCTGGCTGCGCGAGGTCATCGAGACCGCCGCGGAGGTGGAGCTTTGGGCGGCGCGGCCCGAGCCCGCCCTGGAGCTGGTCACCGACGGTCTGGAGGCCATCGCCGGCACCGACGAGGCGGTGTTCGGAACCGCGCTGGTCGCACTCGGCCTGCGCGCCCTGGCGGACGCCGGCGCCGTGCGGCGCGATCCCCGCTCGCGGGCGAGTCGGGCGACGCGCCGCCGCGAACTCCTCGCGCTGCGAGACGACATCCAGAAGCAGGCCGGTGAGGCGATGCTGCCGGAGAGCCGGGCGCTGGGTCTGCTCTGCGAAGCCGAGCGGGCACGGCTCGACGAGGAGCCGGCGGCTGAAATCTGGGCTCAGGTGGCGGAAGCCTGGACCGGGATCGGCCGACCGCTCCCCGCGGCGTACGCAGGCTGGCGCAGGGCAGAGGCGCTGCTCGGTGCCGACGGTGTCAACGCCACCTCGACGAAGGCGTTGCGCGACGTCCACACGGCGGCGCTGGGCATCGGCGCAGCGCGGCTGGTCGACGAGCTTGAGTCCATGGCGACGTGGTACCGGGTGGACCTGCCGCAGCCCGTCGAGCGCACCGAATCCGCCGATGCCGCCCAGTCGGCTGCCGAGGCTGCCGACGAAGCCGCCTTCGAGGCCTACGGGTTGACGACCCGCGAGCGCGAGGTGCTCGCCGCTCTCGCTGCCGGCCACAGCAACAAGGAGATCGCCGATGCCATGTTCATCAGCGTGAAGACCGCCTCGGTCCACGTCTCCAACATCCTGCGCAAGCTCGACGTCTCTGGACGCCAGGACGCCGCGCGGATCGCTCACCGTCTTGGTGTCACGGGATAGTGCCCGCGTCGAGACCATTGCTACTTGTCAGCCAGACAAGTTACGCTGACACATGGTGTACACCAGCGACTACCCGATCTTCTACGTCACCGTCGACATCGTCGTGCTGACCCTGATCGACGACGAGCTCTGTGCCTTGGTGATCAAGCGCGGGCAGGCCCCACACAAGGGCAGGTGGGCCCTTCCCGGCGGATTCGTGGGTCCCAAGGAGGACATCAAGAGCGCCGCCGTGCGAGAGCTTCGCGAGGAGACCGGGGTGAGCACCGGCAGCGTCGTACTGGAACAGCTCCGGACTTATGGCACCCCGCGGCGCGACCCCCGTGGCCGCGTCGTCAGCGTGGCCTGGCTGGCCGTGCTTCCGGATGCTCCGATGCCGCGGGCGGGCAGCGACACGGTGTCGGCCAGCTGGCGGCCCGTCTCCGAGCTGACCGAGGCGAAACTTGCGTTCGACCACCATGGGATCCTGGCCGACGGGGTGGAGCGAGCCCGCAACAAGCTGGAGTACACGACCCTGGCCACGGCCTTCGTCGGTGCGGAGTTCACGCTGAGCGAGTTGCGCAAGGTGTACGAGGTGACCTGGGGTCGCGAGCTGGATCCCGGCAACTTCCAGCGCAAGGTCAAGTACACCGAGGACTTCGTCGAGCCGACAGGCAAGACCCGCCACTCGCCGGTGGGTCGGGGTCGGCCTGCGGCTGTGTTCCGTGCCCAGAGCCGGGAGGTACGGCGCCTGGCCAGCCCGATCACGCGGGACTGAACATCCGCTGTGCCTCCATCGGGCGCCCGTGGGCAGGTCGAGGCCGCCCGCTTCAGCTTCGGAGCGGGCGGCCTCGCAGCACTCAGGTGAAGATGCTCACCCCCCCGGGACCGACGAGCAGCCCGACGATGATCAATACTGCACCCCAGAGGATCTGCCCGCGAACGATCGAAACGATGCCCGCGATCACCAGGATCGCGGCGATTATCAACAACAGAAATGTCATTGTCTGTTCTCCTGTCCAAGCCGGCGCTCGATGCTCCGGCAACCCTCGATAGGACCCGTACCCAGTTCGCGCCGTCGCACGCCAAGGCGCACGTAAAATGAACGTCAGGTGGGCGGAGTATCCGGAATGCGGACCATGATCCTGGTTAACCCAGGTGAGTTCTCCAGCCGTACGTCGCCGCCGTGCGCTCGCATGATCGCGGCCACGATGGAGAGCCCGAGCCCGACCCCACCCGATCCTCGGGTGCGGGCGGCATCACCGCGGGTGAACCGCTCGAACGGATCCATGCCGGCCGGGAAACCCGGCCCGTCGTCGGCGACCACGACCTCGGCCGCCCCCTGGCTCTTCTGTGCCGAGACCTGGACGGTGGTGCCGTCCGGCGTGTGCCGACGGGCGTTGGTCAACAGGTTGGTCACCACCTGATGGAGCCGTTGCTCATCGCCTGTCACTTCCAGCGGAGTGTCGGGCAGTTCCAGCCGCCACTGGTGGCCCGGCCCGACCACCCGGGCGTCGCCGACTGCTTCGAGGAGCAGCCGGGTCAGATCGACGCGTTCGGCTGCGAGCGGTCGACCGGAGTCGATCCGGGCCAGCAGCAAGAGGTCGTCGACCAGGGAGGTCATCCGGTCCGCCTCGGTCGACACCTTGGCCATTGACGAGGACAACGCCGGCGCGTCGTCGGGGGTCCGGCGGGAGAGCTCGGCGTACCCCCGGATCGTGGAGAGGGGGGTCCGCAGCTCGTGGGAGGCGTCGGCGACGAACCGGCGCACCTGCTGCTCCGAGCGGTGTCGGGCGGCCAGCGACGTCTCGACGTGGGCCAGCAGGTTGTTGAGCGCGGCCCCCACCTGTCCGACCTCGGTCGCCTCGTCGGGGTTGGACACCCGCGGTGACAGGTCGACCTCGCCGGAGTCCAGGGGCATCGCGGCCACCTCCTGGGCGGTGGTTGCGACCTCGCGCAGCGGTGCCAACTGGCGGCGTACGACGACCGCGCCGGCCAGCCCCGCCGCGACTACTCCGAGCAGGCCGAGCAGCGTCTCCCACCAGATCAGGCTGGCGATCGAGTCGTCCACGTCCTTGGTCGGCAGGCCGGTCACCAGGGTCGCGGTGGAAGGGCCGTTGTTCGTCAGGAACGTCGCGTCGACCGCGATCAACCGGTATGACCCGATCCCCGCGAGGTCCGCTGCGTGCACCTCACCGTCGACGGGAACCTCGACCAGCTGGTCGAGCGCGCTGGCGGGCACCGGCTCGTTGTGTTCGGGGGTGTCGCTCAGGACCTCGCCCTGGGGAGGGTCGGTCAGGACGGCGATCAGGGTCCCGGGTCCGAAGTTCCGGGGATCGAGGCGTTGCTCTCCGCCGTTCGAACCGGCCCCGTCGGCTGGCTCGGCGAAGCGCTCGACCGATGCGGACACATCGGCATCGAGCCGGTCGTAGAGATAGTTGCGCATCGCCAGCGTGGTGATCGTGCCGATGAGCAACGAGACCACAGCCACGAGCAGGACCGTGGTCACGACCAACCGGGAGGACAGTGACTTCATCATGGCTTGAGCACATAGCCCGCGCCGCGCATCGTGTGGATCATCGGGTGGCGGCCGGCGTCGATCTTCTTGCGCAGGTAGGAGATGTAGAGCTCGACCACGTTGGCCTGGCCGCCGAAGTCGTAGTTCCAGACCCGGTCGAGGATCTGCGCCTTGGAGAGCACCCGGCGGGGATTGCGCATCAGGAACCGCAGCAGCTCGAACTCGGTCGCCGTGAGGGCGATCTCCTCCCCTGCGCGGATCACCTCGTGGCTGTCCTCGTCCAGGGTCAGGTCACCCACGGACAGGACCGCGCTCGAGGCGGCCTGCTGGGCGCCAGATCTCCGCATGAGCCCGCGCAGCCGGGCCACCACCTCCTCGAGGGAGAACGGCTTGGTCACGTAGTCGTCGCCGCCCGCGGTCAGGCCGGCCACCCGGTCCTCGACCGAGTCGCGGGCGGTCAGGAACAGCACCGGCACGTCGGGCCGGTGCCCGCGCAGCCGCCGCAGCACCTCCAGGCCGTCGAAGTCGGGCAGCATCATGTCGAGCACAACAGCGTCGGGATCGAACTGCTTCGCGGAGCTCACCGCTTGGGTGCCGCTGTGCGCCTGCAGGGTCTCCCAGCCCTCGTAGCGCAACGCCATCGAGATCAGCTCGGCGATGTTGACCTCGTCGTCGACGACCAGCACGCGCAGCGACGAGCCGTCGGCCCGGGTGAGTTCCATGGGATCACTGTCCAGCACCACTACCGAGGTTGCCTGTGGTCTTGCTGTGTGTTCCCTGTGGGTCGCTGTCGTTGCGCGCCAATTGGTCGACAACTGCCGGTCGACACAATCCGGACGACGCGGGGGAACGGCCGCAGAAAGCGAGATGCCCGGCGGCCACAGATGTGGCCGCCGGGCATGGCTGGTCGGAGTCTGGTCAGGCGACGTTGAGGGTGACCTGCATGTTGCCGCGGGTGGCGTTGGAGTAGGGGCAGACCTGGTGGGCCTGGGCGACGATCTGCTCGGCAGTGTCGCGGTCGAGGGCCGGCAGGCTCACCTCGATGTTCGCGGTCAGACCGAAGCCGCCGGTCTCGAGCATGCCGAGGGAGACGTCTGCGACGACCTCGGAGTCGGTGGTGTCGGCCTTCGCCTTGCCAGCAACCAGCTTGAGGGCCGAGTGGAAGCACGCGGCGTAGCCGGCAGCGAACAGCTGCTCGGGGTTGGTGGCGCCGCCTTCGCCGCCGAGCTCCTTGGGAGTCCGGACGGGTGCAGCGAGGATGCCGTCGATGGTCTGGACGTGGCCGTTGCGGCCGTCGCCGGTGGCGACTGCTGTGGTTGTGTAGAGTGGCTTCATGTCCACAACTATATTGTGCACAATTAAATAATGCAAGCTAGAATGGCGAGTATGACGCAACGCACACCCAGCTACTCCCAGCTCGACCTCGACATCCAGATCTGCTTCCCGTTGTACGCCGCGACCCGGGCCGTGACTCGCACCTACTCACAGCTCCTCGACGAGGTCGGGCTCACCTATCCGCAGTACCTCACCATGCTCGCCCTCTGGGGTGCCGAACAGCCGATCACCGTCGGCGAGCTCGGCGCCCGGCTCCGCCTCGACTCCGGCACGCTGACGCCGCTGCTCAAGCGGTTGGAGGCGGCCGGCCACGTCGTACGTCGGCGGGACTCCAGCGACGAACGACGGGTGCTGCTGGAAGTCTCCGACGAGGGTTGGGAGATGCGTGACCGGGTGGCGCACGTCCCCGGCGCCTTGGTGCGGTCGCTCTCGATGAACTCCACGGACGCCACCGAACTGCGTCGCCTGCTCAAGCAGCTGCTGGAGAACCTCGATGACGCCGAGTCGTCGTAACTTACGACGACTGGAGGATTTTGCGACGACTCACCGCCACCGTCAGGCCGCCGAGTCGTCGTAAGTTACGACGACTCGCGGAAGATGCGACGACTCGCGGAAGATGCGACGACTCGGCGGTGAAAGGGACGGCGAGGGAGAGGCAGAGAGGGGTGAGAGAGGGTCAGAGAGGGTCAGGGAGGGGTCAGGGAGGGGTCAGGGCTGGAAGGCGGCGCGGAGGCGGGCCTGGGCAGCGGGGGTGGCGCCGATCCGGTCCAGGCCGAGCAGCGCCGCACCCACCACGGGAGGCGCGGTGACCACGCGAGAGACGGCCTTGGGCGCAAGGCGGGTCAGGGCGGACTCGATCGCGTCCAGGAGGAGGGCATGCCCGGCGGTGAGTACGCCGCCGCCGAGGATCACCTCGACGGGCGAGTCCAGCAGGTCGAGGCGACGCAGCGCCGAGACCGCGAGCGCCACGATCTCGTCCGCCTGCCGCAGCACGATCGAGATCGCCACCTGGTCGCCCCTGTCAGCAGCCTCGAACAGCAACGGCGCCGCCTCGTGCAGGCGGCTGTCGGAGATCACCCCGAGGTGGACGGCCTCGAGGAGCGCTGCCATGTCCGACGTCCCGAAGTGGGCCGGCAGGATCCTGGCCAGGGACGTCTCGGGCCCCCTCCCGTCGGCATCCCGCGACGCCCACCACATGGCTTCTTGCGCGAGGAACGCGCCGCCGCCCCAGTCACCTGAGATCTTTCCGAGGGCGGCGAACCGGGCGGTGCGACCGTCGGCGAGCAGGCCGGAGCAGTTGATCCCGGCTCCGCAGACCACCGCGACACCCGGCGGCGCCTCGATGCCGGCCCGCAGCAGTGCGAACGTGTCGTTGCCGACGTACGTCGTGGTTCCCCAGCCGCGCTGCTCGAACTGGCGTTGGAGGCGCTCGAGCTCGACGTCCAGGTCGGCGTTGGCGAGGCAGGCCGAGACGTGAGCGACCCAGGGTTCGCCCGGTCGCCTCGTGACCCCAGCCGCCTGGGTGACCTCGTCCAGCAGCGGCTCGAGCCCGCTGACCGCCACGCCCGGCCCGACCACATGGGGCCGGAAGCCGCCTCCGCGGGCCCGGCCGAGCACAGTCCCGTCGGGTGCGACGAGCACGACGTCGGTCTTGCTGTTGCCGGCGTCGATCGCGAGTACGCCGGCAGGCGGTTCGAGGCTCCGACCGAGATCCTGACCGGGATCGACGTCGGGATCCAGACCGAGATCCCTGGACATCAGGCCCACTCGAGGAAGGCGCGGTTGTGCGCGATCAGGCTGTCGGTGAGCTGCTCGGCGAGCTCGATCTGACCCACCAGCGGGTGCGCGAGCAGCGCGTCGAAGACCCGGTCACGACCACCCTCGACGGCTGCCTCGAGAGCCAGCCGTTCGTAGGCGGCCACGTGGCCGATCAGGCCGGCGTACAACGGCTCGACCGGCGCCACCGGCAGCGGGTCCGCGCCTGCGGACGCGACCCGGGCCGAGACCTCGATCACGTGGTCGTCGTCGAGGAACGGCATGGTGCCATTGTTGGCGACGTTGACCACGTGCACCGCCGACTCGCCGGCCTGCGCCCCGCGCCCCAGCAGGGAGGACACCAGGGCCACCGCCGCCTCGGAGTAGTACGCCCCGCCCCGGCTCTCCAGCTCGACCGGCTTGGTCACCACGGTGGGGTCTGCGTACAGGTCGAGCAGCCGCTTCTCGATCGCCGCCACCTCCATCGCCCGCGACGGCCTCCTCCTCAGCTCGCGCACGACGTCGTCGTGGGCGTAGAAGTATCTGAGGTAGTACGACGGAACCGACTGGAGCCGGTCCACGACCGACGAGGGCAGCTCGATCTCGTCGGCGACCTCCTCGAGATGCTCGGCCAAGAGCTTCGGCAACACGTCGAAGCCGTCCAGAAGCACGGCACGCTCCCAGGTCAGGTGGTTGAGGCCGACGTGGTCGAGGCCGATGCGCTCTGGTGCCACGTCGAGCATCGCGGCGAAGCGTCTCTGGAACCCGATGGCCACGTTGCACAGACCGATTGCCCGGTGGCCCGCCTGGAGCAGGGCACGGGTCACGATGCCGACGGGGTTGGTGAAGTCGACGATCCAGGCGTCGGGGTTGGTCTTCCTGACCTGCTCGGCGATGTCCAGGACGACCGGCACGGTTCGCAGCGCCTTCGCCAGCCCACCGGCACCCGTCGTCTCCTGCCCGACACAGCCACAGTCGAGTGGCCAGGTCTCGTCGTCATTTCGGGTCGCCTGCCCACCCACGCGCAGCTGAAGCAGAACCGCGTCCGCGCCCTCGACGGAGGCGGCCAGGTCGGTCGACGTCGTGACCCGCGCCGGGTGGCCCAAGGTCGCCAGGATCCGCTGCGACACGCCGCCGACGAGCGCGAGCCGTTCAGGCGAGGTGTCCATGAGGACCAGCTCGTCGACCTCGAGGTCGTCGCGAAGCCGGCCCAGCCCGTCGACCAGCTCAGGGGTGTACGTCGATCCGCCACCCACGACTGTCAGCTTCATCCCTTGACTCCTGTCAGGGTCACACCTTCGATGAAGGCCTTCTGCGCGAAGAAGAACAAGATGATCACCGGGGCCATCACCATCAGGGTCGCGGCCATGGTGAGGTTCCAGTCGGTGTGGTGCGCCCCCTTGAAGGACTCGAGTCCGTAGCTCAAGGTCCAGGCGCCCGCGTTCTCGCTGGCGTAGATCTGTGGCCCGAAGTAGTCGTTCCAACAGTAGAAGAACTGGAACAGCGCAACCGCCGCGATGGCCGGCTTCGTCATCGGGATGACGACGTGCAGCATCGCCTTGAAGTCACTGCAGCCGTCCACCTTGGCGGCATCGACGTACTCGGACGGGATCGTCAACAGGAACTGCCGGAGCAGGAAGATCGTGAACGCGTCGCCGAAGGCCAGCGGGATGATCAACGGCCAGAGCGACCCCGTGAGCTGGAACTGCTGGGCCCAGACGAGGTACATCGGCACCGCGACGACCTGGGGCGGGAGCATCATGGTGGCGATCACGACCCCCATCGCCAGGGTGCGCCCACGGAACTTGAACCGCGCCAGCGCGTACGCCACCGGGTAGCTCGACACGATGGTCAGAAGCGGTGCCCAGCCCCGCGTAGATGAAGGTGTTTCGCCACCAGGTCAGGAACCCGGGCGTATCTCCAGACGTCGACCATGTTGTGCCATTCCCAGGTCCGTGGCCACAGATCACGCGTCAGGGTCTGCTGGTCGCTCATCACTGCCGTGAGTGACACGAAGACGAACGGCAGCAGGAACATCAACCCGAGACTGATGCCGACGACGTGCGTGGCGACCCATTCGAGCTTGACCCGTCCTGGTGGTCCCGAGGTCGGCGTCCCGAGAGTGCTGGTCTTGGCCAGGCCCGCCAGGCCTACCGGCGTGACATCTGTCGACATGGCTCAGGCCTCCCCGAGCAGGCCGGAGCTGCGGCGCATGAGCAGGACCGTGAACGCCATGGAAAGGGCGAACAGCACCAGCGCGATCACGCAAGCGGAACCGGTGTCGAAGCGCTGGAAGCCGAGGTTGTAGATCAGCTGAGGCAGGGTGAGCGTCGATTTCTCGGGATAGCCGGGTTCGAACTGCTGCCCCGAGCCGCCGATGATGCCACTGGCGACCTTCCCCGCGACGAGTGGCTGCGTGTAGTACTGCATCGTCTGGATGATCCCGGTGACGATCGCGAACAGCACGATCGGCGAGATGTTGGGCAGAGTGATGTAGCGGAAGCGGGCCCACGCCCCCGCTCCGTCGATCTCGGCCGCTTCGTACTGCGACTTCGGGACGTCGAGCAGCGCCGCCATGAAGATCACCATCAGGTCCCCGATGCCCCACAGGGCAAGCATGGTCAACGCCGGCTTGGACCAGGTCGGGTCGTTGAACCATCCCGGTTGGTAGAGACCCACCTTGCCGAGCAGGACGTTGACCGGTCCGGTACCGGGGTTGAGGAGGAAGGCGAACGCCATCGTCGCCGCAACCGGTGGTGCCAGGTAGGGGATGTAGAACAGCGTGCGCAGCACCCCCGCCCCCAGCTTGATCCTGGTGATCAGCATGCCGATGCTCAGCCCGAAGATCACCCGAAGCGTCACCATCACCACCACCAGCCACAGCGTGTTCGCCAGGGCGGGCCAGAAGAACGGGTAGCTCTCGAATACGTACTTCCAGTTGTCCAGCCCGTTGGGTGTCGGCGGGGTGAACCCGTCGTAGCTCATGAAGGAGAAGTAGACCGTGGCCGCGAGCGGGTACAGGAAGAACAGTCCCGTGCCGAGAAGCCAGGGCGACAGGAAGGCCACGGTGCGCGTGGCCTCCCGTCGTCTTCTGGACCGCAGGCTCGGGGATGCGGTCGCCATGGTTACTCAGCCTGTTCGACGTCAGTGTCGATCTGCTCGGCGGCCTTCTCGAGTCCCGCTTGGAGGTCGGTCTCCTTGCCGGACTCGTAGCGGAAGCCGACATCCTGCAGGGTCAGCTGGTAAGCGCCGCCGTTGGAGCTGGCCGGCGTGGTGTTGCTGTCGGGGTGCTCGGCGATTCCGATGAACGTCTCCATCGCCTCTGACCTTCTCGAGGTCGGGGGACTGGAGCGCGGCGTTCGTCGATGGGACGTTGTGGATCGCGTTCGCGAAGCTCACGACTGCGTCGGTGTCCGTGGTGAGGTACTTCACGAGCTCCCAGGCGGCGTTCTGCTTGTCGCTGGTGCTGGCGATCCCGATGATCGTGCCGGAGAGGTAGCCCTTGCCGTACGTGTCGGCCTGGTCGTCGGGCACCGGGAACGGGGCCACGCCGAACTCGAAGTCGACGCCGGCGTCCTCGATGAACCCAGCCCTCCACTCGCCATCGAGCTGCATCGCGACCTGCCCGGTGTGGAACGGGTGCTTGGCGCCCCACTCGTCACCGAAGGTCGTCCGGTACTTCTCGAGCTTGTCGTAGCCGCCGAGCGCGTCGACAAGGCCCTTCTGCCAGCTGAGCATCTCGGCGAACGCCGGATCGGTGGCGACCGTCGACTTGCCGCTCTCGTCGAAGTACGTCGGGTTCCACATGGCGGCATAGTGCGTCGTCGTTGTCTCGTAGCCGTGGTAGGTCGGCATGAACCCGAGCTGCGAGTAGGTGTCGCCCTTCTCCTTCGTCAGCTTGACCGCGACCTTGTCGAACTCCGAGAGCGTCTTGGGCGGGCTCTTGATGCCGGCCTCCTTGAAGGCGTCCTTGTTGTAGTAGAGACCGTAGGCGTCATTGAGCAACGGGAGCGTGCACCTCTCGCCCTCGAACTGGGTGTAGTCGAGAAGCGCCTTCGGGAAGGTCTCCTCCGGGTCGATGCCCGACTTTTCCAGGAACGGAGCGAGGTCGACGAAGACGTCGGAGGTGCAGAACTTCCCGACGTTGTCGGTCGTGAACGACGAGACCGCGTCGGGAGCGTTGTCGCCACCGGCTCGAAGCGCCTGGTTGATCTTGTCGTCGGTGATGTTGCCGACGACCTTCACGGTGATGTTCGGGAACTCTTCCTCGAACGCGTCGACGTTCTCCTGGATGGCCTTGACTTCGCTCTCGGCACTCCAGCCATGCCAGAACGTGATCGTGACCTCGTCGCTGGGGTCGTCCTCCGCGCTGCCCTTGGTGCTTCCGGTGCAAGCGCTGGCCAGCAACGTGAGCGTGGCCGCTACCGCGGATGCAGCGAGGATTCGTTTCGGAAGGGCCATGGCGATTCTCCAGTCGGTTTCGATCGGACCTTGAAGTGGGCGGTCACTCGGGGACGGTCCTTCCACCGGTGACCGGTTCATTGGTGTTGAAGACGAGGTCGCGGGTCGCGCGCAGGGCCGCGTGGAGCGCGCCCTTGAGTACCGGGTCCGCCGGTACGCCGGTCAGCTCGATCCGCGGCCGGCACAGCGAAAGGTCGTGGAGCTCCTCACGGACGATCTCCCGGAGGCGACTGCCGCCCTCGCTGAGCACCCCGCCGGAGAGGATGACCAGCTCAGGGTCGAGCACCGAGACGATGGCTGCGAGCCCGACCGCCAACCGCTCGCCGAGCTCGTTCAGGAACGGGTCGCCGTTCGCGGGTTGCCGCAGCGCCGACCTGACGGCGTTCTCCGCGGTGGATGCCCGGATACCGTGCTCCCGAGCCAGCTTCAGCACCGCCTTGGCCCCGACCAGCTCCTGGAAGCCTCCGGCGTTGTTGACGCCGACGTTGCGGATGAGCGGGGTCCCCGGCAGCGGCAGGAAGCCAACCTCTCCGGCGCCGCCGCTGAAGCCGCGGTGCAGCCGCCCCTCGATCACGATTGCAGCGCCGACGCCCTCCTCACCCCAGAGCAGCACGAAGTTGTCGCAGCCCTGTGCGGCGCCCAGGCTGAGCTCGGCCACCGCCGCGAGGTTGACGTCGTTGTCGACCTCGATCCGGATGTCGAGCGCGCGGCGAAGCTGGCTGAGCAGCTGTGGGTCGTGCCAACCGGGCAGGTGTCGCGCGTAGCGGAGCCGCTGGGTGCCCGGGTCGAACGCGCCAGGCGTGCCGATCATGAGCTGGTGCAGGCGCTCGCGGGGGAGTCCGGCTTCGCCGCAGGCTCCGTCGACGGCCTTCACGACGCGCGCCACCGTGTCGCGCGCGGCGCGGCCGGGGGTCGCAAGCTCGTATTCGCCGACGACCCGGCCGGTGACGTCCGCGACCGCGGCCCTGATCCGCTGTGGCGTGACATCGAGACCACCGACGTACGCCGCGCTCGGGTCGATCTCGTAGAGCATCGCGTTGGGGCCCGGACGGCCCGGGCTGCTCCCGCCCTTGCGCACCAGCCCGACGCTCTCGAGCCGGTTCAGGATCTGCGACATGGTCGGCTTCGAGAGGCCGGTCAGCTCGCCCAGCGCCGGACGGGACAGCGCACCCTGGTTCAGCAGCAGGTCGAGGACCGCCCGGTCGTTGATCGACCGCAGCAGTCGAGGAGTGCCGGGTTCCCGCGTCACGCCGATTCCTTAACTGTTAGGTAAGTTTCCTATTAGTTGAGGAGAGTAGGCGCGAGCCAGGCTCGGTGTCAACGGTCTCGCTGGGGGAGAATGGCGCGCGTTGTGCAGATCTCCTACCCGCCCCAGCTGCCAGTCAGCGCACGTCGCGACGACATCGCGGCGGCCATCCGTGACCACCAAGTCGTCATCGTCGCCGGTGAGACCGGATCGGGAAAGACCACGCAGCTGCCGAAGATCTGCCTCGAGCTCGGCCGCGGCGCCGGAGGTGCCGGGGGTCAGCTGATCGGCCACACCCAGCCCCGCAGGATCGCTGCCCGATCAGTCGCCGAACGGATCGCCGAGGAGCTGGAGACCACACTGGGCGATGTCATCGGCTATCAGGTCAGGTTCACCGACCGGACCTCGAAGGCCAGCAGGGTCAAGCTGATGACCGACGGCATCCTGCTCGCCGAGCTTCAGCGAGACCGGATGCTGCGCCGCTACGACACCCTGATCATCGACGAGGCCCACGAGCGCAGCCTCAACGTGGACTTCATCCTTGGCTACCTCAAACGGCTGTTGCCGAAACGGCCGGACCTCAAGGTCATCATCACCTCGGCGACCATCGACCCGGAGCGGTTCGCCGCCCACTTCGCGGATCGGCGCGGCAAGCCCGCGCCGATCATCGAGGTCTCCGGCCGCACCTACCCGGTCGAGGTTCGCTACCGGCCGCTCGTCGCCCTGCCCGAAGAGGACGAGGAGGGCGAGCCAGTCGTCCGGGACCAGACCGAGGCGATCGTGGACGCCGTACGCGAGCTCTCGGCGGAGGGCCCAGGCGACATCCTCGTCTTCCTGCCCGGTGAGCGGGAGATCCGTGACACCGCGGACGCGTTCGGTGATCTCGACAAGCTCGATCGCCGGTCGCGGCTGGAGGTCGTACCCCTGTACTCGCGGCTGTCCGCCGCCGAGCAGCACAAGGTGTTCGAACGCCACACCGGGCGCCGGGTCGTGCTCGCGACAAACGTCGCCGAGACTTCGCTCACCGTGCCCGGCATCCGGTACGTCGTGGACACCGGTGTGGCCCGGATCAGCCGTTACTCCGCACGGACCAAGGTCCAGCGCCTGCCGATCGAGGCGATCAGCCAGGCCAGCGCCAACCAGCGGTCCGGTCGATGCGGACGGGTGGAGGCCGGGGTCGCGATCCGGCTCTATTCCGAGGAGGACTTCGAAGGACGCCCCGAGTTCACCGAGCCGGAGATCCTTCGCACCAACCTGGCCAGCGTGATCCTTCAGATGGCCTCCCTCGGCCTCGGAGACCTGGCCCGGTTCCCGTTCCTCGACCCTCCCGACAAGCGCAACGTCGCGGCCGGCGTCCAGCTGCTCGAGGAGCTCGGCGCGCTGGCGCCGGGACTCACCAAGCTCGGGCGGCGGCTGGCGCGGCTGCCGATCGACCCGCGGCTGGCCCGGATGATCCTGGAGGCCGATCGGCTCGGCTGCCTGCGTGAGGTCATCGTGATCGCCGCGGCCCTGAGCCTGCAGGACCCCAGGGAGCGACCGGCCGACTTCCAGGCCCAGGCCGACCAGCAGCACGCGCGGTTCAAGGCCGAGGGAAGTGACTTCCTGACCTGGCTCAACCTCTGGCGCTACGTCCGCGAACAGCAGCGCGAGCTGAGCTCGAGCGCGTTCCGGCGGATGTGCAAGCGGGAGTTCCTCAACTACCTGCGGGTGCGCGAGTGGCAGGACTTCGAGTCGCAGCTGCGCCAGGTCTGCAAGGAGATGGGTTTCGCGACTGGCGCCTCCCTCCCAGAGGTCCGGAGGTGCGCCGTACGACGCGGACGGCATCCACCAGGCGCTGCTGTCGGGGCTGCTGTCCCACATCGGCCTGCTCGAGGAGAGGGCCTCGACAGGCTCGACCGGAGCGAGGCGTGGACCGCGGGAGTACCTCGGTGCCCGCGGGGCGAGGTTCGCGATCTTCCCCGGCAGCGGGCTGCGGGGGAAGAACCCGCAGTTCCTGATGGCCGGCGAGCTCGTGGAGACCAGCAGGCTGTGGGCCAGGCAGAACGCCGCGATCAAGCCCGAGTGGGCGGAGCGGCTGGGCGGCGACCTCGTGAAGCGGTCCTATTCCGAGCCGCACTGGTCGAAGAAGCGGGCCTCGGTGATGGCCTACGAGCGCGCCACCCTGTACGGCGTTCCGCTGGTCGCCGACAGACTCGTCGCCTACGGGAAGATCGACGCCGAGCTCAGCCGCGAGCTCTTCATCCGCCACGCCCTGGTGTACGGCGAGTGGTCGACGCGACACAGGTTCTACGAGAAGAACCTGCGTCTGCTCGAGGAGGCCGAGGAGCTGGAGCACCGGGCCCGACGCCGCGACATCGTCGTCGACGAACACACCTTGTTCGAGTTCTACGACGAGCGCATCGGAGCCGACGTGGTCAGCGGCGCGCACTTCGACCAATGGTGGAAGCGGGAACGTCAGCGGCGCCCGGAGCTCCTGACCTTCGACCCCGCGATGCTCACCCACGACACAGCCGAGCAGATCCGGGAAGCGGACTTCCCGACCCGCTGGCAGCAGCCGGAGCTGGACTTCCCGATCAGCTACCACTTCGAGCCCGGTGCTGCCGATGACGGCCTGACCATCGACGTGCCCGTGGCGACGCTGAACCGGGTCGCCGCCGACGACTTCTCCTGGGGCGTGCCCGGGCTGCGCGAGGAGCTCGTGACCGCACTGGTTCGCAGCCTGCCGAAGCAGCTTCGGGTCAACTTCGTGCCGGCTCCCAACCACGCCCGCGAGTTCCTGAAGGCAGTTCCGGCGGGCGACGAGCCGTTGCTCGACTCGCTCGAACGCCACTTCCGGTCCACGACCGGGGTCGTCGTACCCCGTGCGGCGTGGGACTGGACCAAGGTCCCGGAGCATCTGAAACCCACCTTCCGGATCGTCGACGACGACGGCGGCGAGCAGGCCCGCGGCAAGGACCTCGAAGCGTTGAAGGACCCGCTGCGGCCGAGGTTCGCCCAGGCCATGGCGGAGGTTGCCGCCGACTCCGGGCTGTCCGCCACCGGCCAGACGACCTGGACGTTCGGCACCGTCGCCAAGTCGAGCACGTGGACCCGCGCCGGGCACGAGGTCCGCGGCTGTCCGGCGCTCGTCGACGAGGGGTCCACGGTGGGTCTCCAGGTCTTCGGCTCGGAGGACGAGGCCGACGCCCGGCACCGGCTCGGAGTACGACGGCTGGTGCTGCTCGGCCTGGACCAGCATGGGGAAGACCCGACGAAGACCGTCCTCGACGGGCTGGGCAACACCGAGAAGCTCGCGCTCGCCAGCTCGCCGTACCCCACGGTGGCCGAGCTGATCGCGGACTGCCGGGCGGCCGCCGTGCAGGCAGTCGTGGACGCCCAACCGGTCATCCGGGACGGGCAGGCCTTCGACGACCTGCTCGTCCGGCGCCGCCGCGGACCACACTGCCCAGGTCCGCAGGGTGCTCGAGGATGCGATGCGCGCCCTCGAGGCGTGGCGGCACACCGACCGGCTGCTGTCCGGACGGGCCGACCTGGCGACCCTTCCGGCGCTGACCGACATGAAGGGACAGCTCGGACGACTGTTCGCGCGAGGGTTCGTCGCGGACGCCGGCAGCGTCCAGCTCCGCCAGTACCCCCGCTACTGCCAGGCCATCGACCACCGGCGCGAGCGGCTCGAGGGCCAGGTCAACCGTGACCGACAACTGATGGCCCAGCTGGCCGAACTACAGGAGGCCTGGCTCAACCGGGTCGCCGCCCTTCCGGAAGGCCGACCGCCCGGCGCGGAGCTGCAGAGGATCCGGTGGATGCTCGAGGAGTACCGGGTCTCGTTGTGGGCGCAGCACCTCGGGACCGCATTTGCCGTCAGCGACGCCCGGATCCGACGTAGCCTGACCCAATGACCCGCAGCTACCACCGTCCCGCTCTTCCCGGCGCGGAAGTCCTGGAGTCGATCGTCGGTGGCACAGACCCTGCGCTCGTCAGCGAGGCGGCAGATCGCGCGGCGACCCTTCTGGTGCGCGGTGCACACGACAGCACCGATTCCCAGATCGCGGACCGGGTCCTGCGACTCGCCGAAACCGAGGGACTGGAGACGCTCGCCGACGTCTGGGCCGGCTCGCCCGCTGACTCGCTGGCGGGCTGCCTGTTCCGGCTCTACGTGCTGCGCGCGTGGGTGTACGCCGATCCCACGCTGGCCTCCCGGCAGTTCGAGTCCGGTCGGGGCAGCGCCCAGTTCGCGCAGGTCGTCGCAGGGGTGGCCGACCCGCCCGGTCCGGACCAGCTCAAGGCGATGACCGACGAGGTGCTGCGCGGGATCGCCGAGGGCGAGTTCGCCGACGTACTGCTGCGGGCCTCGGCCTTCGCGAGGGTGGTCGCCGCGGGACGCGCTGTCCGCAGCGAGCCCGACGCGGTGCAGATGCTCACACTCGCCGAGCAGCTCGAGACCGCTGCCCACCTGGAGCTGCGCTCCGAACTGGCGTGAGCGGCGACCGCGCTCCCTCGCCGGCGACGGGCGTTTCATGGAGAGATGGCCGCTGACCAATTACACTGCTGCTGCACGCCGGACCGCGGCAGCCCCGGGTCCCAAAATTAGCCGCTGCGAGCGGCCACGCGCCGTGAGGCGCTCCCGGTCCGGCGTGCAACACCTTCCACTTATCCCAGTGCTGGCGGGCTTGGCTAGGGTGAACGGGCGACCTCGGGGGAGGACGCAGGACGAAGGAGCGTGTGCGTGAGGTTGTCCCGGAGGGCTCCACGCGGCAATCGCCGGTTTGCGGCCCTGCTTGGTACGGCGGCACTCGTGGCCGGCCTGCTTGCCGGTTGCACCGACGACGAGCCCAAGGAGGAACCGACTCCAACGATCCCGACCAAGCTGACGTTCGCGGTGTTCGGGCCGGAGGCAGAGCTGGAGGCCTACCGCGAGGTCGTCGACTCGTGGAACCGCGACAACCCTGCCAAGGAGGTCACCCTCGTCTCGGTGGACAGTCGCGAGGAACAGCGCCAGAAGCTCGAGTCCGGAGAGGCGGTACCGGACGTTTTTCTGGTCACGCGACCCGACCTCGGCTATGTCCTCGACGCCGAGCTCACCCAACCGGTGGGCGATCTGCTCGACCAGTCGGAGCGTGACGTCGACTTCAGCGACGGCTACCTGATCGATGCGGTTCGCGCCTTCTCCCAGAACAACGACCTCCAGTGCATGCCCTACGGCTACTCGCCGATGGTCATGTACTACAACACCGACCTGATCGACTTCGAGCGGATGGCGCGACGCGAACTCAACGTGCCGTCCAGGCCGGGCGGCTGGTCGTTCGACGAGTTCTCCGACGCGGCGCATTTCGCCTCGCGGCCCGCCACCGGCAGCGCCGGCGTCTACATCGACCCCACGCTCCGTGGACTCGCGCCGTTCATCCACTCAGGCGGCGGCCAGGTCTTCAACGACTCCGATGACCCGACGTCGTTGAGCTTCTCGGACGGGGACACACGCGAGGCGCTCGCGACCACCCTGGCGCTGCTGCGCGATCCGAGGGTGGCCCTGAGCGACAAACAGCTCGCCAGGCAGAGCCCGCTCGCGTGGTTCAAGGACGGAAAGCTCGGGATGATCGCCGGTTTCCGCGGGCTGATCCCCGAGCTCCGCAAGGTCCCTGGCCTCAACTTCGACCTGATGGCGATGCCCAGGCTGGGTGACGCCCGGACTGTCGGCGACGTTACCGGCCTGTGCATGTCGAAGGCGGTCCCGGACCCCGAGGCGGCCGCGGACTTCATCTACTACCTGTCGAGTGACGAAGCGGTCGGCAAGGTGGCCGAGGCGGGCTACCTGGTCCCCGCGAACCTCAAGGTGTTGGCCAGCGACGAGTTCCTCCAGCCTGGCCAGATGCCGGCGACCACCTCGGTGTTCAGCGCCTCCATCCGCGGCATCGTCCTGCTGCCGATGCTCGACGTCTACCCGGAGCTCACTGCTGCCGTGGGTGGCGACCTGCGTCGCTTGTTCTCGGTCGGCGTGCTCGACCTGGTGACCGGCGACGGAGCAGATCGACGCCGACTCGATCCCGGTGCTGGACCCGGAGTCCGTCACCGAGTCGCCTAGTCCGTAGCGTCGGGATCCGGCTCGGGCGCCGGATCCACCTCGGGCTCGAGCTCGCCCCGGATGATCGCGTCCACCAACAACGGGGTGACCAGTTCGATCTGCCACTGACGGGCACCGAGCTCAGCCAGGGCCTTCGGCACGTCCTGAAGCAACGAGTGCTCATCTCGTGACGTCGGCGGCGTCCAGAGGACCCGTCGCAGGTAGTCGGGAGTCACGATGTTCTCCACGGGGAGGCCGTGCTCGCGGGCCAGGTCGTGGATCTCGGTCCGGGCGATCGCGAGCCGCCGCGCCGCGACAGGGTCCTTCTCTGCCCAGGTGCGGGGCACCGGGGGTCCGTCGATCCGGGGCGAGCGGGTAGGTAGGGCGTCCTCGGGCAGCTCACGGGCATTGGCCAGCGCCTGCGCCCACTGCCGTGAGTAGCGCTCGGCGCCTCGCCCGTGGAATCCCTTGGTGCCCAGCAGGGCCGACCGGTCGGAAGGGTTGGCGACCGCCGCCTCCACGATCGCCGAGTCCGGCAGGATCCGCCCCGGGGTGACGTCGCGCTCGCGGGCGATCCGGTCGCGTTCCTCCCAGAGCTCACGGACGGCGGCCAGCGCCCGGCGTCCGCGTACCTTGTGCAGCCCCGAGGTACGGCGCCACGGCTCGTGCCGAATCGGCGCCTCGTGGTCGAGCAGGTGCTCGAACTCCTGGCGGGCCCACTCGTCCTTGCCGGCGTCGACCAGCTCCTGCTCGAGCACGTCCTTCAGCTCGATCAGGACCTCGACGTCGAGGGCGGCGTACTCCAACCAGGCGCTGGGTAGCGGTCGGGTGGACCAGTCGACGGCCGAGTGCTCCTTGCGCATGAACTGACCCAGGATCGTCTCGACGAGGGTGGCCAGGCCTACGCGTGGATAGCCCAGCAGGCGGCCGGCGAGCTCGGTGTCGAACAAGGCCGCCGGTCGCAGCCCGACCGCCGCGAGGCAGGGCAGATCCTGGCTGGCGGCATGCAGGATCCACTCGGTGTCGCCGAGCGCCGTCTGCAACGGCGCCATCGAGTCGAAGGCGACCGGGTCGACCAGCGCGGTTCCGGAGCCCTCGCGGCGTAGCTGGATCAGGTAGGCGCGGGCGGAGTAGCGGTAGCCCGAGGCCCGCTCGGCGTCGATCGCGACCGGGCCGGTGCCGGCAGCCAGGTCGGCGCACACCTGGGCGAGCGCCGGCTCGGTGTCGACGATCGGACCCAACCCGTCGCGAAGTTTCAGCAGTGGCACCTCGGCGGCCTCGGGGGCCTCGGGGGCCTCGGGGGCTACCTCGTCGTTGTTCGAGCTCATTGCTCCGGTCATCGACCCGGGCCGCGTTGACCGCGCCGGCTGGGCATCGCGGTGACTCCTTCGGGAACGGGCGGCAGTCCGACGGCCGTGCACAGCAGCTCGCCCCAGGCCTCCACATGGGCGGCAAGGTTGGGGACGTCGGTCGGCGTCCAGGAGGCGCGGATCTCCAGCTGCGCAGTGCCGGGTTCGTCGGCCATGCTGCCGAAGCTCTCGGTGGCGACGCGGGTGACGGTGCCGGAGGGGGCGGCGTACGCGGCCTGGTGGGCGTCGAGCGCCTCGGTCAGCCACGACCAGCCGACGGCACCGAGCATCGGGTCGGTGATGAGCTCGAGGTCGATCTCGGCGCGGGCGTAGGCGACGCAGCGGAAGGTGCCGTCCCAGGCGTCGTTGCCGGCTGGGTCGTGCAGCAGGATGATGCGGCCGGTCCCGACCTCGTCGCCGTCGACGGTCACGTCGGCCGACAGGGCCGCGGAGAACGGGGCGATCCGCTGCGGTGCGGGCATCTCCTCGCAGAAGATCTCGGGACGCAGTCGGGCGGCGTGCATGCTCTTCACAGCGGCCCGGAACTCCGGTGGCTGGGTGCCCGCACCCGTCCCCGGGTGCGTCTCCTGACGGACGACCATGTTCTCCACAGTAGGCCGTGGCCCCATAGGGCCGATGCACCGCCACGCCGCCTGACCTGCGAAGATTCGGCCGTGACCCGCGCACCCGACATCATGGACTCGGCGTTCCTGCGCGCCGCCCGTGGCGAGCCCGCAGGGCACACGCCGGTCTGGTTCATGCGGCAGGCGGGGCGGTCGCTGCCCGAGTACCTCGAGCTGCGCAAGGGCGTTGGGATGCTCGAGTCCTGCATGAACGCCGACCTGGTCACCGAGATCACGCTCCAGCCCGTCCGCCGCTACGGCGTCGACGCGGCCATCTTCTTCTCCGACATCGTGCTTCCGTTGAAGGCGGTCGGTGTCGATCTCGACATCAAACCGGGGGTTGGGCCCGTCGTTGCCTCGCCCGTGCGCACCCTCGCCGACGTGGCCGAGATCCCGGACCTCGAGCCCGGGCACGTCCCGTTCATCACGGCCGCGGTCCGGGACCTGGTCGGCGAGCTCGGCTCGACGCCGCTGATCGGGTTCGCCGGGGCGCCGTTCACCGTGGCGTCGTACCTCGTAGAGGGCGGCCCGTCCAAGGAACATGCCCTGACGAAGGCGATGATGTTCGGGGCCCCCGACGTCTGGGATGCGCTGATGCGCAAGATCGCGGGCATCTCGGCCACCTACCTCGAGATCCAGGTGGCCGCCGGTGCCTCGGCGGTCCAGTTGTTCGACTCATGGGCGGGTGCGCTGACTCCCGCCGACTACCGCTCCCGGGTGATGCCGTACTCGGCGAGCGTGCTCGGCCGTGCGGGAGTGCTGGGTGTGCCCCGGATCCACTTCGGGGTTGGCACTGCAAACCTCCTCACCGACATGGGTGAGGCGGGCGCGGACGTGGTCGGTGTGGACTGGCGTACGCCGCTCGTCGATGCCATCCCGCTCGTCGGTGACCGGGCCGTCCAGGGCAATCTCGACCCGACGCTGGTGTTCGCACCGACCGACGTGATGACGGCTCGGGCGGCCGAGATCATCGAGGCCGGCCGCTCCGCGAAGGGCCACGTCTTCAACCTCGGCCACGGCGTGATCCCCTCGACCGACCCCGATCAGCTCAAACGGCTCACCGAGTTCGTGCAGTCCTACCCGCTCTGAGCTCACGCGGCGGAGTTCGGACCCGAAGTTCAGGCCGAAGTTCAGGCCGAGGTTCAGGCCGAGCGCGCCATGCCCATGGAGGCCCTCGCCCGGGCAGTCCGATGTGCGTTCGTCTCGGACATCACGTTGCCGAGGTCGAGGTAGTGGTCGCAGACGTCGGCGAAACCAGCCGAGACCCCGGACCCGCCGGCGCCCAACACGACTGCGCCAGCCTCACGCAGCCGGGCGGCCAGCGGGGTGAAGGCGTCGTCGCCGCAGATGATGGCGACACCGTCGACGATCCCGGCGCCATGAAGCTCTAGTGCGTGGATCACCAGCGCTCGGTTGTCTGAGTGTCGACCGGGCGAGTGCTCTTTGCTCGGCATCGGCGTGATCGCGTACCTGCCCAGCTCGCCTCTCCAGGACTCGCGGTCCGGCGAGCTCCAGTCGGCGTACGCACGTTTGATCGCGAGCTGTCCCCATTCGCCGAGGGCGGCAAGTCCCGGAGTCGCGAACTCCGCTGGCACCATGTCTGCATCGATGAGCACGGCGAACGTGCGCATACCGACATCCTCCATGAAATCCCCCCAATTTGGTCCGCGATCGTCAAGACTTCGCGCTACCCCCAATCAGCATTGTCACGCTTGCCGGGCCGAGGCGGGGCGTTATGCAGGAAACTGGGGCCCTACTTGCGTGCAGTTCTGCGAGCCGTCGGCTTGAGCCGGACCCAGAGCTGGTTGGGCCCGGTGGGTCCCTGTTCCTCTTTCACCTCGACGTAGGACTCGGCGCGAACCAGCTCACCCAGCTTGCTGTATCCGTAGTCGCGGGGGTCGAACGCCGCGTGGCTCTTGACCAGGTAGGAACCCACTTCGCCCAGGTTCGACCAGCCGTCGTCCTTGGACGTGCTGCTGATCGCCGTCGACAGGACCTGCTTCAGGTTGGGCAACGGCGCGGCCGGCTCCTCCCCGGGGGACGCCGTCTTCGCGGGCGGCTCGGGTTCCTGGCTCAGCAGGTCCAGGTAGATGAAGCGATCACAGGCCGAGACGAAGGCCTCGGGTGTCTTGCGGCGTCCGAGTCCGTACACGGTCATTCCCGACTCCCGCAGCCGCGTCGCCAGCCGCGTGAAGTCGCTGTCGCTGGACACGATCACGAAGCCCTCGACGTTCCCGGCGTAGAGCAGGTCCATGGCGTCGATGATGAGCGCGGAGTCGGTCGAGTTCTTGCCGGTGGTGTAGGCGAACTGCTGGATGGGCTGGATCGCGTTCCGGAGCATCTGGTCCTTCCAGCCGACCAGCTGTTGCGTCGTCCAGTCGCCGTACGCACGCTTGATCGTCGGAGTTCCGTACTTCGCGATCTCCTCGAGGACGTCCTTGGCGTGCTTGTAGGACGTGTTGTCGGAGTCGATGAGGACGGCGAGCCGCGCCGAGTCTTGGGTTGCCACGGAACCCATCCTCGCGCACTCGTCGGTCAGGCGGAACGAGCCCGCCGAGTGTTCACGTCTGGTCGTCCACCGCTGCGGGGTCGCCGAGGTCGCGCCCTGGTCTCCGTCGTCCGAGCCGACGAACGAGCAACAAGACCGGCAGTCCGATCACACTGAGCACGGCAAGGAAGGGCAGGATCGCACCAACGGCCGTCAGCACGCCGACCGTCGTCGCCTGCAGCTCCGTTCCAACCGGCGGAGAGCCCGGCGAGGAAGCCGCGATCGGTTTCGTCGTCGACGGGTACGTCGGTGCGGTTGATCTCCACCGTGATGGTCGCCAACGACGTCTGGTTCGACAGCCAGGCCTGCTGCGACTCGAGGGAGTCCAGGTCGGCCTGGCGGCGGCTCAGCTGCTCCTCGATGGCCATGATGTCCCGGATGCTCCGCGCCCGGTCGAGCAGCTGCTCGATCCGCTTGATGCTTCGTGCCTGGGCACGTACTCGGACGTCGTTGTTGATGACCTCAGTGGTCACGTCCTTGCTCTTGCTCGTCGCCGACTGGAGATCCGCGACCTCCCTCAGCTCGTCGAGCGTGGCCTCGAAGTCGGCACTGGGGAACCGGAGCACCAGGTGCGTGGTCCGGAGCTCACCGTCCTCGTCGCTCGTGGAGCGTTCGTCGTCGATCTGGCCGCCGTGGGCGGTGACGATCGACTCGACCTTGTCCCGGGCCGCCTGGACGTCGTCGCTGCGCAGCTCCACCGAACCGGTTTGGATCACAGCCCTGGCCTGGACGGCCGGGCGGGCCTTACCTGCTCTGCCCTCCAGGTCCTCTCGAGCAGCTGCCGCCGGGGCCTCGCCCTCGTCGGCGGCGAGTCCACCGTCGCCAGCCCCGCCGTCGTTCGCGGAGCAGGCGGTGAAGGCGACGGCGAGCGTCGCAAGCAGTGCCGAGGCGGCGAGCCGCCGTACGCGTGAGTTCGTCATGAATCTCGGACGGCCGGGCCCGCAGTCTCGTTCCAGTCGAGACCGAACCGTTGCCAACGGGTGCCGCACTACGCTGGCCGACGTGCCCTCCGACCCAGCTGGTGAGTCCTCCGGCGAGCTGGGCCTGGTGTCCTTCAACGTCCGCTACGACGCGGTCAGGGACGGACGACATGGGTGGGTGTTCCGGCGACGGGCAGTCACCGACCTGCTCGGCTCGATGCCCTGGGACGTGTGCGGCCTGCAGGAGGTGCTGGCACGGCAACGGAGCCACCTGGAACGGGAGCTGCCCGGAACCCGCTGGTACGGCGTGGGTCGCGCCGACGGAGCCGAGGCCGGCGAACAGACCCCAGTGGTCGTTCGCGGTGAGGCCTGGACGGTGACCGGATGGCAGACGCGGTGGCTGTCAGCGCACCCTGACGAGGTTGGTTCGCGCGGCTGGGACGCCCGCCTGCCCAGGGTCGCCACCTTCGCCCGGCTGTCGAACCCGAACTCAGCGCAACCGGTCGCCGTGGTCAACACCCACTTCGACCATCGCGGCAAGACCGCCCGCATCGAGTCGGCGAAGCTGATCGCCGCTTGCGTGGCGGCCGAGCCGTCGACAGCGTGGATCGTGCTCGGCGACCTGAACTGCCTGCCGGGGTCGGCGCCCTTGCGCGAGCTGGCCGCGGTGGGCCTGCGACAGGCGCTGCCGGACGACGCAGCCGGCACCGAACACGGGTGGACCGGGCGCACGGACCGGGACCGGATCGACCACATCCTCGTCGACAGGTCGTTCGACGTGCTGGACGCCGCGGTCGACCACACCCGGCCGAGCGGCGTACTCCCCAGCGACCACTGGCCGGTGCGGGCACGGGTTCGCCTTCGCTGTGTTGGAGCGAGTGGATGAGCCGAGGGCGAACCATCGTCGTCGGTGGCGGCATCGCCGGACTCGCGGCGGCGTACTTCCTCGCCGAGGATCGCACCCAGGACGTGCTCCTCCTCGAAGGATCGACACAAGTGGGCGGCAAGCTGCGTCTGCACGAGGTTGCCGGCCTGACGGTCGACGTCGGCGCGGAGGCGATGCTCAACCGGCGCCCCGAGGGAGTCGACCTTGCACGTGAGCTCGGGGTCGACGTCGTCCACCCGACCGCCGCCTCCCCGCGGATCTGGACCCGTGGCGAGCTCCGGACCCTGCCGAGGTCGCTGATGGGGGCGCCGCTGGACCTCGACCAGCTGACCGCCTCGGGCGTGCTGTCGCGGGCCGGGCTGGCCAGGGCTCGCGAGGAGCTGTCCCTCGGTCCGGAGCGGATCGACGGTGACATCTCGGTCGGCGACCTGGTCTCCCGACGGTTCGGCGACGAGGTCACGGACCGGCTCGTGGAGCCGCTGCTCGGCGGCGTGTACGCCGGGCATGCGCGCGAGCTGTCGGCACGGGCGACCGTGCCGCAGCTCGTCGGCTTCGCCGAGCGCGGTTCGGTGCTGGCCCAGGCCCCGGAGATCCCCATGATCCAGGACGTCCCGGTGTTCGCCGGGATTGCCGGCGGTATCGGCCGGTTGCCAGGTGAGCTGGTGGGCTCTGGCCGGTTCGAAGTCCGGACCGGTGTGACCGTACGCGAGCTCAGGCAGGTGGCGTCCGGGCTTCGAGCTCGTCGCCGGATCGACGCGGGACCCCGAGCTGTTGACGGCGGACCGGGTCGTCCTGGCGACGCCGGCGGCGCCCACGTCGAGGCTGCTTGCCGGGCTGGCGCCGTCCGCGAGCGAGGACCTGGCCGGGATCGAGTACGCCTCGATGGCGGTCGTGACGATGGCGTTCCGGGCCTCCTCGGTGGTCGAGCTCGTCGAGACCAGCCGGGTCGGGTTTCCTCGTGCCGCCGATCGACGGTCACCGGATCAAGGCGGCCACCTTCTCGTTCGCCAAGTGGGACTGGGTGCGGGAGGCCGGCCGCGCGGACGACGTGCTCGTGCTGCGCACCTCGCTGGGCCGGCACCGCGAGGAGTCCTCGCTCCAGCTGACCGACCGGGAGCTCGTCGAGGTTTCCCTGGGCGACCTTGGGCTGGCCACCGGACTGACCGCTACGCCCATCGACGTACACGTGCAGCGATGGGGTGGCGGACTTCCGCAGTACGCCGTCGGCCACCTCGACCGGGTGGCCCGGATCCGGGCCGGCGTGCGTCGCATCGCGGGACTCGCGGTGTGCGGCGCCGCCTACGACGGCGTGGGCATCCCCGCCGTCATCGCCTCCGCCCGCCGTGCCGCCGCCGAGGTCACCGCGGCAGAATGACGCTGTGACCAGCAAAGTGACCAGCAAGACGACCAGCAAGGCCGCCAAGCTCCGGGAACTCAACGACGTCATCCGCTACACCATGTGGTCGGTGTTCCGGCTGGAGTCACCCCTGGGCGAGGCCGACCGGGCCACCGAGGCGGCCGAGGTCGAGAAGCTGTTCGCCGAGCTGGCCGGAGAGGACGTGGTGATCCGGGGCCTGTACGACGTCTCCGGGCTGCGCGCCGACGCCGACGTGATGGTGTGGTGGCATGCGGAGACCACTGAACGGCTCCAGGGCGCGTACAACCGGTTCCGCCGTACCGCCTTCGGCCGTCGCCTCGTGCCGGTCTGGAGCCAGACCGCACTGCACCGCCCGGCGGAGTTCAACCGCAGCCACATCCCGGCCTTCCTCGCCGACGAGGAGGCGAAGGCCCACGTTTGCGTCTACCCGTTCGTGCGGTCCTACGAGTGGTACCTCCTGGAGGACGACGAGCGGCGCGCGCTCCTGGCCGAGCACGGCAAGATGGCCCGCGACTATCCGGACGTCCGGGCCAACACCGTCGCCAGCTTCGCCCTGGGCGACTACGAGTGGATCCTGGCGTTCGAGGCCGACGACCTCCACCGGATCGTCGACCTGATGCGGCACCTGCGGGGCTCCGAGACCCGGCGCCATGTGCGGGAGGAGGTGCCGTTCTACACCGGCGCCCGCACCGAGGTCGCAGACCTCGTCGACCGCCTGCCGTGACCGCGCACCAGCCTTTCTGGACATTTCACCCCTACGTTGTCTTGTGACCCACGCCACAGGCGTGGTTGTGTGAGTTTGGCCGTCGAAGCGCCCGGGATCCGGGTACCCGGTAGCGGCCCTCGGATACCTGGAGTTCGGCCATGAACCGATCACTTCGCCAGTCCATCACCGGGGTAGCCGTCGCCGCCCTTGCCGTCACCGGGATTGCGGTGGGCATCCACCGCGCGGGGACCGAGCCGGTGAGCAGGGTCGCAGCGAGCGAGGGGGTGCCCGGAGGGCTGGGCGCCCATCTCGAGGCGCTGAGGCGGGCCGCGCCGCAGCAGCAGGAGATCCTCGAGGGTCCCGGCTCGGCGGCGGAGGCGGAGTTCCTCAAGCGGGCCTACCCCGCCGACACCATCTCCGTGGCGAAGGTCCAAGCCGCCCAGGAGTCCTTCCAGCAGGTGCTCGCGACCACCGCCGCCAGAGAGAAGGCCCGTGGGTCCCTCCAAGCCGCGGCCGCGCGCTGGGCCAAGTTCGGCCCGAACCACGCCCTCTATCCCTTCACCGAGCGCCGCAACTCCAGCAACTATGTCCCCAACACCTACGTCGCGGGCGGCCGCACCACCGACGTCGCGGTCGCCGAGACCTGTGAGCCCGGTGACTGCCGGATGTACATCACGCCAGCCGGGGGCGGGGTCTGGCGCACCGACAACGCCCTGGCCGCCAACATCGAGTGGACCTATCTCGGCGGCCCGCTCGGCATCAACGCCGCCGGCACCGTCACCATCGACCCGACTGACCCGAGCGGTGAGACCATCTGGGTTGGCACCGGCGAGGCCAACGTGTGCGGCAGCGGCTGCGTAGCCGGTGTCGGCATCTACCGGTCGACCAACGGCGGCGACAGCTGGACGGGCCCGCTCGGGCGTCCCCGGCTGTCCGGAAAGGGCATCGGCGAGATCGCCATCGACCCGCGCGACAACGGCATCGTCTACGCCGCCACCACCAGCGCCCTGCGCGGCATGTCGTCCAGCTGTTGCGTAGGCGTGACCCGGCCGGTGCCGGGAGCTGCGCAGTGGGGCCTCTACAAGTCCACCAACAACGGCAGGTCGTGGTCGATGATCCACAACGGCACGGCCAGGGAAGGGCAGTGCACCGGCTCCCTGGATCAGTACGCCAACACCGAGCCGTGCTCGCCCCGCGGCGTCCGGAGCTTCGAGCTCGATCCCAACGACCCCGACACCATGTACGCCGGGTCCTATGCCCGCGGCATCTGGCGCTCGACCGACACCGGCGCCACCTGGACGCAGATCAAGCCCTCGCTCGACCGCACCGTGATCCAGACCCGCCCGGCCTTCGACGTGGTCGCCCTCGACGAGGACACCACCCGGATGTACGTCCACGAGGGCAATATCGGGACGCCGTACTCGCGGCTGTTCCGCAGCGACGACGTCGCGAGCGGGACGCCCGTCTTCACCGACCTGACCAGCGCCAACCCCGCCGACGAGGGCTACGCCACCTACAACCAGTGCGGTGGCCAGTGCTGGTACGACCTGTTCGTCACCAGCCCCGACGGGCACCCGGACATCGTCTACACCGGTGGCTCCTACGTCTACGACGAGACCGGGGGGATCTCCAACGGTCGGGGAGTCGTGCGGTCCGGCGACGCCGGAGTGTCCGGCACCGACATGACCATGGACGGCACCGACCCAGTGCACCCCAACGGCCTGCACCCCGACCAGCACGCGCTGGTCGTGCACCCCGACCGTCCGAACCTCTTCTTCGAGGTCAACGACGGCGGCGTGATGCGGTCCACCGGCGCCTTCAGCAACCGCTCGCAGTGGTGCGACGACCGCGACCTGGCCGCAACCGAGCTGGCCCGCTGCCGGCAGCTGCTCTCCAAGGTGCCCAAGCGGCTGATCGGGATGAACGAGGGCCTCAACACCTTGCAGTTCATCAGCCTGTCGGTCAGCCCGTTCGACAACGACCTGGTCAACGGCGGCACCCAGGACAACGGCACCTGGCAGACCAACGGCAACCGTGAGACCTGGCGCAACATCATGGTCGGTGACGGCGGCTGGTCCGGGTTCGACGTCGGGAGGCCGAACTTCCGGATGCACAACTTCTTCGACGCCTCGCCCGAGGTCAACTTCAACAAGGGCGACATCGACGACTGGATCTGGACCGCCGACCCGATCTACGGACAGCCCGGAACCCAGTTCTACGCGCCGATCATCACCGACCCGGTTGTCTCCGGGACGATGTTCGCCGGCACCGGCCTTTCGGTCTACCGGACGAAGACCTTCGGTCTGGGCAACAGGTCGATGGCGGAGGCCCAACGGATCTGCAACTCCTGGGACGGCACCTTCGAGGCGCAGTGCGGTGACTGGGAGCAGACCGGTCTGGTCCCGCTGACCGACGCCGCCTTCGGTGGCCGTGAAGGTGGCAACGTGGCCGCGGTCGAGCGCTCGAGCGGTAACCGCACCACCGCGTGGGCTGCCACCTCGACCGGCCGGGTGTTCATCACGAACAACGCCGCGGCCGCCAACCCCCGGCGCGTGACGTGGCGGCGGATCGACACCAGCTCGTCGATCGACCCGGAGCGGTTCGTGAGCAGCATCGCCATCAACCCCGACAACCCAAACGTCGCCTTCGTGTCCTACAGCGGCTACAGCGGCACCACGCCGCAGACGCCGGGGCACGTGTTCAGGGTGGTGTGGAACGGGTCGAGGGCCATCTGGAAGGACGTGTCGGCCAACCTGACCGACATGCCCGTGACCGACCTGGTGCGCGACCGCAACAAGGACCTCTACGCGTCGACGGACTTCGGTGTCCTCAAGCGCGAGCATGGCAGCCTCAACTGGGTCCTCGCGGCCAGGGGCATGCCCCGCGTCGAGGTCGCCGGGCTCACCATCGAGCCGGGGCAGAAGTGGCTCTACGCCGGATCACACGGCCTCAGTGCCTTCCGGCTCAGGCTGCGATGAGGAGGCTCATGACGACGTCCGTGCATGCCCGCTAGGACGGCAGACGGCTGGCGCTCCCTCGGGGCGCTGGCCGTCGCCGTTGTGTTCGCCCTGCCCCTGCTGCTGATGGTCTCCGGGTCGTTGCGCCCGGTCGGGACGGCGATGCCGCCGACACCCGAGCTGCTGCCCTCGCCGGCGAGCGTCGAGAGCTACCGGACGGCGGTCGAGCTGGGCGGCCTGGGCCGGGCCGTGCTGGTCTCGCTCCTGGTGGCTGCGGTGGCGGTCCCGCTGAGCGTGCTGGTCGCCTCGTGGGCCGGTTTCGCGATGACCCAGGTGTCGCGCCGGCTGGCCGGCGTGCTGGTGGTGGCGTCCGTGGTCGCGCTGATGGTCCCGGTCACGGCCCTGCTGGTGCCGCGCTTCGTGCTCTACCGGCTGCTGGGCCTCACGGACACCTTGGTCCCGCTCGTGCTGCCAGCGTTGCTCGCGACCTCGCCCTTCTATGTCCTGGTCTACTACCTTGCCTTCCGCGCGGTGCCGGGCGACCTGTTCGACGCCGCCCGGCTGGCCGACCTCTCGCCACTGCGGATGTGGTGGCAGGTGGCGATGCCGCTGGTCAAGCCGGTGACCGCTGCGGTGGCAGCGCTGGTGTTCGTGCTGACCTGGTCCAACTTCATCGAGCCGCTCGTCTACGTCTACGACCGTGACCTGTTCACGGTGCCGCTCGCGCTACGGTCGCTCTCCACACTCGACCGATCCGACTACCCCGTCTTCCTCGCCGGGGCAGTGCTGGCCAGCATCCCGTCCCTCGTCCTGTTCGCCCTCGCCCAGCGTCGCTTCCTCCAGACCGACCGCCGCACCGGCTGGTGGGGCAGAAAAGGATAATCGTGAGCCTCAGCACTCGTCCCGACCGCCGTACCAGGGGCCGGACCGTCTCGGTTCTGGCGGCCGTCCTCGCGCTCCTGCTCCCTGTGGCGTGCAGCAACTCCGACGAGGAGGACGTCGTGTCGGTGCTGCTCTTCGGCGACCCCGAGGAGCTGCAGGCCTACCGCGCGCTGATCGAGGACTTCGAGGCGCAGTCGGAGGTCGAGGTCGAGCTGGTCGAGGCCAGCGACCGCGACGACCTGATCGCCCGGTTGTCGACCTCCATCGCGGGTGGGAGCCCGCCCGACGTGTTCCTGCTGAACTACCGCTACTACGGCCAGTTCGCCGCCAGCGACTCGATCGCCCCACTCGACGACCTGATCGCGGAGTCGGACCGGCTGGCCGCCGACGACTTCTACCCCGTGGCGATGGACGCGTTCCGCTGGCAGGGGGAGCAGCTGTGCCTGCCGCAGAACGTCTCGAGCCTGGCGGTCTACTACAACAAGGACATGTTCGAGAAGTACGGCGTCGCCGAGCCGCCCGACGAGTGGACGTGGAACGACATGGTCGAGACCGCGGTCGCGCTGACCCGGGATGCGGGCGGCAACCGGGTCGTCGGCACCGAGAACGAGGCCGGCAGCGTCGTCGACGTCTACGGGCTCGGCCTCGAGGCGTCGCTGATCCGGCTGGCGCCGTTCGTCTGGTCCAACGGCGGCGAGCTGACCGACGACCCCGACCGGCCGACCCGGTTCACCCTCGAGACGCCCGAGGCGAAGCAGGCGCTGCGCGACTTCCTGGACCTGCGGCTGGCGTACGGCGTGGTCCCCACCGACGCCGAGGTGGAGGCACTCGACGACGAGAGCCGGTTCGCCAGCGGCAAGCTGGCCATGCTGTTGTCGTCGCGCCGCGTGACCACCACCTTCCGGTCGATCGAGGAGTTCGAGTGGGACGTGGCCCCGCTGCCGGTCCACGACGAGCAGGTCGGCATCCTGCACTCCGACGCGTTCTGCATCACCGCGGCCTCCGAACGCCAGGACGAGGCGTGGAGCTTCCTCGAGTACGCGCTGTCCGCGGAGGGGCAGGAGGTGCTCGTCGAGACGGGCGCACCGTGCCGTCCAACATCGAGTGTCCCGGTCCTCGGCCTTCCTGGACCAGGGGCTGCCACCGAGCCGCTCGCAGGTGTTCCTCGACGCGGTCGAACGGGTGCGGGCGACGCCGGTGATCTCGACCTGGCCGGAGATCGAGGACGTGACCGGTCCGATCCTCGAGGACGGCCTCTACAAGGGGCTCTCGGTCGACGAGGTCGCCCGACGGATCGACGAGGAGACCCGGGAACTGTTCGCCCGGGCGGAGACCCCGTGACCGGACCACCGGTGCCGGGCTCCGGAGGACTGCGGCTGGAGGGTGTGCGCGCCGGCTACGGGGACCGCGAGGTGCTGCACGGCATCGACCTCGAGGTCGCCGCCGGTGAGCTGCTGGTGGTGCTCGGCCCCTCGGGGTCCGGCAAGTCGACCCTGTTGCGTGTGGTCGCCGGGCTGGAGCCGGTCACCGGTGGCCGGGTGCACCTGGCCGGGCGTGACGTCACCACCCTGCGGCCCGGGCGTCGCAACGTGTCGATGGTCTTCCAGACCTACGCGCTCTTCCCGCATCTGAACGTGCTCGACAACATCACCTTCGGGCTGGAGGTGCGCGACACCAGGCGTTTCGCAGCGCGCGAGGCCGCGCGGGAGGCGGCCCGGGCGGCGGGCTGTGCCGACCTGCTCGACCGGCGGCCCGGCCAGCTGTCGGGCGGTGAGCGGCAACGCGTCGCGCTGGCCCGTGCTCTGGTCCGCCGTCCCGACGCGTTCCTGCTGGACGAGCCGCTGTCCAACCTCGACGCCGAGCTGCGGGTCCACACCCGCGCCGAGCTGCGTGCGCTGCACGACAGAGTGGGCGGGACGACCGTCCACGTAACCCACGACCAGGTCGAGGCGCTGACCCTGGGCGACCGAGTGGCGGTGCTCGTCGACGGCCGGCTCGAGCAGGTCGGCACCCCCGAGCAGCTGTGGCTCGAGCCGGCGACCTGGTTCGTGGCGCGCTTCGTCGGCAGTCCCGCCATGAACCGCCTCGGCACGACGAGTCCGCTGCGGCCGTCCCGACCGGCCGGCACCGGGACGACAAGGTCGTGGTGGGCGTCCGGCCGGACGCCGTACTCCTCGAAGGGGCAGGCAAGGTCACCGGCACCGTCCGTGGCGTCGAGATCGCCGGTGCCGACGCGCACGTCCGCCTCGAGGTCAACGGCGACGAGCTGGTCGCGCGGGTCCCGCTGGCCCGGCGACCGGCGGTGGGCGACCGGGTGCGGATCGCGGTCGACCCCGCGACGGTCCACGTCTTCGACGCCGCCACCGGCGCCCGGGTGCGTCGGTGAAGGAGACCGACCCCGGTTTGCGGCGGGACCGCTGGCAGACCCGGCTGATGCTCGCCCCGTTCGTGGTGGGGTTGCTGGTGCTGGTCGCCGCACCCGCCGTCGCGACGCTGCTGGTGTCGTTCGCCGAGTACGACCTGATCCGGCCGGCACAGTGGGTGGGCCTGGCCAACTATGCCGAGCTGCTCGGTGACGACATCTTCCGCCGGGCCCTGGTCAACACCCTGGTGTTCGCGGGGATCGCGACCCCGCTGCGGATCCTGGTCGCCCTCGGGCTGGCACTCCTCCTGCACCGGCGCGCGCTCGGAGTCGGGACGAGCCGGGCGGTCGTCATGCTGCCGACGGCCGTGCCGGAGATCGCCTACGGCCTGCTGTGGCTGTGGATGTTCAACCCGATCTACGGACCGGTCAACGCGCTGCTGCGGGTCGGCGGCGAAAACGGGCTCACGGTGCTCGGCCGCACGCCGCCGCAGTGGCTGACCGACCCCAACTCGGCCCGAGCGGCCATCATCGTGATGAGCCTGTTCACCATCGGCGAGATGTTCTTCATCCTGCTGGTGGTGCGCCAGTCGCTCCCGCACGACGTCTACGAGCTCGCGGCGGTCGAGGACGCCACCGCCTGGGACGTGCTCCGCCGGGTGACGCTGCCGCTGCTGGCACCCGTCCTGGCGCTGCTCCTGCTCCGCGACAGCATCCTCAGCCTGCAGTTGAACTTCGTCCCGGCGCTGGTGATCACCAACGGCGGGCCGCCGCCGTACGCCACGACGTACCTCTCGCTCTTCGTCTACCGCAACGGCTTCGAGTACCTCCGCTACGGCTACGCCGCCGCCGCGACGGCAGTGATGCTGCTGCTCACGCTGCTGCTCATCTGGGTGCAGTGGCGGCTGGTGCGACGCTTCCGTGCGGCGTGGTGGGGGCGGTCGTGAGCCAGGTGGCGGAACCTTCGCGACTCGGGCGCCGTCCCATCGCACATGAAGACCGCGCTCGCCCTCGCATCCTTGCTCGTCCTGGCCGGATGCGGAACCCAGACCGGCTTGGCCAGCGACGGCGACGACGCAACCCCGTCCGCCGACCCCATGCCGACGACCATCCCCGCCGCGCGCGGGTCCGTGTCGTCCGGCCTGGCCACAGTGATGGACACCGGCCGGCCGGAGCTGTGCCTCGGCGCGGTGGCCGAGTCCTACCCGCCCCAGTGCAGCGGCATCCCGCTCAAGGGCTGGGACTGGTCCGACCACACGGACCAGTACGAGAAGTGGGGCGACATCAAGTGGGGATCGTTCGCGGTGACCGGCAGGTTCGACGGGACCACGTTCACGGTGACCAGTGCGGTCCCAGCGGCCCTCTACGACCCGGCTGCCGAAGAACCCGTCGACTTCTCAACGCCGTGTCCGGAGCCAGACGGCGGCTGGCGGGTGCTCGACCCTGAGAAGACGACCAGCGCGACCTACGAGCAGGTGTTCCGCACCGCTTCGGAGCTGGACGGGTACGCCGGCGCGTGGATCCACGACCTGTCCCCCGAGACCCGCAGCAGCCAGGAGACGGACCAGGATGCTGCCGCGGGCGACCTCGACGTCTCCCGGTTCGTGGTCAACGTCAAGGTCACCGGCGACGTCACGGCTGCGGAAGAGCAGCTGCGGAAGGTCTGGGGCGGCATGCTCTGCGTGACCACGGCGGAACACACCGAGGCCGAGCTGACCCGCATTGCCAACGAGCTCAACGACCTGCCCGGGATGCTCACCTCCAGCGGTCAGTTCGACCGGGTCGACGTCTCGGTCGTCCACGACGACGGCTCGCTCCAGGCCTGGGCGGACGCGACGTACGGCGAGGGCGTCGTGCGCGTCGACTCCGCGCTCAAGGGCTGATCGGCTCCTTCTCGAATCGCGGGATTTGCAAGACATGACCGTGGGTCCTACCGCACACTTGTGCCATGTCCTCGAACAACGTGACCGCCGGGTGCCGCTGCGGCACCGGCGCGCGCTGTTGTTGTTTCGCCTGACCTCACCCTCAGCCGAAACCCGCGCCCGACCGGGCGCCCACCCGAGAGACATGTCCGATGACCGCATCGACCACGTTCGAACAGCTTTACCTCGACGTTCCCTTCAAGGTCGCGACCTCCACGCGGATCAGCGCCAGGGCGGCCTTCCAGTCCGTCCTCGGTGGCGACCCCGTCCTGGTCGACATCAGGCCCGCGCGGCAGCGGCTCGCGCAGGGCGTCGTACACGCTGATCTGGAGCCGCTGACCCTCGCGGCCGCGGAGCTGGGCGGTCTCCAGGGCGAGGTGATCCTCATCTGCGCGGACGGCCAGGCGTCCGGGCGGGCCGCCGAGGTGCTGCGGCGCCTGGGGCTCCTGACGGCTCGCGCCGTCGAGGGCGGGTACGCCGCGTGGCGAGCCGCGGGCATGCCGACTTCCTGAAGCACCGATGCCCGACTGAACGTTTGCGACACGCATCCTGAAAGTACATTAAGTTACTCGATTTAATGGATAAATCGTGCTGAACTTGTCTTCTGGCCCTCACCGCACCAAGGAGCGCACATGACCACCCTCACGATCCCGTCCCTGCTCGAAGTCCTTCGAAGCCACTCCCTCGACGACCGCCTCGCCGATCGTCTCGACCCGACCCTCCCCGGTCGCCAATGGCTGCGTCTCGAAGCCAACGACGACGTCGAGCTGTGGCTGATCTCCTGGCCGCCGGGAACTGGCACAGGATGGCACGACCACGGCGCCGCCAGCGGAGCCTTCACGGTCCTGCGCGGCACGCTCACCGAGTACACCTGGGACGGCGTACTGCACGCGCGGACCCTCAACCAGGGCTCGGGTCGCGCCTTCAAGAGCAACCACATCCACGACGTGGCCAACGAGGCCGACGAGGCTCCGGCCGTCTCGCTGCACGCGTACACGCCGCGCCTGGTGGCGATGACCACCTATGAGCTCGTCCGCGGCCACCTCGAGGTCACCGGGGTCGAGAAGTCTGGAGGGCAGTGGTGAGCGCGCAGTGGATTGAGGACAGGTACCTCGACGGCGTCGAGGAGATGCTCGCCGATGCCCGCTCGCGACTCGATCGGCTCAGCCCCCGCGACGCCTACAAGGAGGTGCTCTGGGCGGACGCCCTGCTGGTCGACATCAGGCCCGAGGCGCAGCGAGCGCAGGAGGGCGAGGTTCACGAGTCGTTGCGCCCGCTGGTTGTCGAGCGCAACGTGCTGGAGTGGCGGTTCGACCCGAGCAGCAGCGCGCGGATCCCGGAAGCGGCGTACGACGCACGCGTGATCGTGCTCTGCCAGGAGGGCTACACGTCGTCGCTGGCGGCCGACGCCCTGCAGCGGCTCGGCATCTCCAGGGCGACCGACGTGTCGGTGGTTTCCTGGCCTGGCAGGCGGAGAACCTGCCGGTCGCCTGCCGGCGGCTCACTGCGGAGCCGATTCCTCACCCGCGTCTTCCAGCGTGAGCGAGATCGAGTTGATGCAGTAGCGGTCGCCGGTGGGCGTGCCGTAGCCGTCGGGGAAGACGTGTCCGAGGTGCGAGCCGCAGTTGGCGCAGCGCACCTCGACACGCTTCATGCCGTGGGTGGTGTCCTCGATGTACTCGACCCGGTCCGTGATCGGCTGGTAGAAGCTCGGCCAGCCGCATCCGGAGTGGAACTTGGTGTCGGACTCGAAGAGCATTGCCTGGCAGGCCTTGCAGCGGTAGACGCCCTTGGTCTCGGTGTCGGTGTACTTGCCGGTGAAGGCGCGTTCGGTGCCGGCCTGGCGCAGCACGGCGTACTCGTCGGGGGAGAGCGTCTCGCGCCACTCCGCGTCAGTCTTCTCGACCTCGTATCCCATGCCTCCACGGTAGCCAACCGCCGGGCGAGCTCGTCGCGACCAGTCCTTACGAGGTCATCACGACCATTGCTGGTCGAGCTTGTCGAGACTGTTGTTGGTCGAGCTTGTCGAGACCACTCGCTAACGTGACCCCATGGCCAAGCCACCAGCAGCCGAGGTCGAAGCCGGAGGACGCGCGGTTCGCGTCTCGAGTCCGGACCGGGTCATCTACGAGGCCACCGAGCACACGCCGGAGGTGACCAAGCTGATGGTGGCGGAGTTCTTCGCCTCCGTCGAGGAGGGCCTGATGCGGGCGCTGCGGAACCGGCCCACGGCGCTGGAGCGCTGGCCGAAGGGGGTGCTGCCGGGGATCAAGCTCGGCACCGGACGGCCGGGGGAGAAGGCCGACGCGTTCTACCAGAAGCGGGTCCCGATGGGGGCTCCCGACTATCTGGAGTCGACGAAGGTGACCTTTCCGTCCGGACGGACCGCCGACGAGGTCTGCCCGACCGAGATCGCCGTACCCGTCTGGTGCGCGCACATGGGCACGCTCACCTTCCATCCCTGGCCCGTGCGCCGCGACGACGTGGACCGCCCCGACGAGCTCAGGATCGACCTCGATCCCCAGCCCGGCACGACGTTCGCCGATGCGGTCCGGGTCGCCGGGGTTGCCCGCGAGCTGCTGGCAGACCTGGGCCTGGTCGGGTTCCCCAAGACGAGCGGCAACCGCGGGATCCACATCTACGTCCGGATCTCGCCGGACTGGGAGTTCATCGACGTCCGGCACGCCGCGATCGGGTTCGGCAGGGCGCTGGAGCAGCGCGACGACGGCGTCACCACCAAGTGGTGGAAGGAGGAACGCGGCGCCCGGATCTTCGTGGACTTCAACCAGAACTGCCGCGACCGGACGATCGCCTCGGCGTACTCGCTCCGGCCCAAGCCCGGTGCTCCGGTGTCGACCCCGATGACCTGGGAGGAGCTCGCGACGGTGACGGATCCGCGCGAGTTCAACCTGTTCACGGTGCCGGCGCGGCTCGCGGACGGCGACCCGTGGGCAGCGATCGATGACGTCCAGAACTCGATCCAGCCGTTGCTCGACCTCTACGAGGAGTCCGGGCTGGGCGAGATGCCGTACCCGCCCGACTACCCCAAGATGCCCGGCGAACCGCCCAGGGTGCAGCCGTCGAAGAAGGTGGCCGAACATTGGGATGACGAGGGGAACAGGATTGAAGAATGAGGTCGGAGGAACCCCGGCACGGGCTGGGCAGCACGGCAGACCACTTCGCGGCCTATCTGGGGTTCTACCGCGAGCAGATCATCGCCGCGGTCCTCGCCCTTGATCTCGAGGCCCGTCGTACGCCCCGGGTGCCGTCGGGCTGGACGCCGATCGAGCTGCTCTCGCACGTGCTGCACATGGAACAGCGGTGGTTCGTCTGGGGATTCCTCGGCGAGTCGGTCGCCGAGCCCTGGGGCGACTGGACCGTGGACGAGCCCTGGGCCGACGACGCCGACCCCGGCAAACGTTGGTACGTCGCCGACGGGGTCAGTGCCGAGGACCTCGCCGAACGGCTGCGCGACATCGGCCGGCGAACCACCGACGTCCTTCGCGACCATCCGCTGAAGGAGACCGCCGCCGCGGGAGAACGGTTCGACGGGGATCCGGCCGATCTTCAGTGGATCTGCTTCCACGTGCTCCAGGAGTACGCCCGGCACGCCGGCCACCTCGACATCGTGGTCGAGCTGGGTTCGTGATCAGGCGCCGCTGATCCCTTCGGCACCGCCGGCCTGCTCGTCGAGGTTCTCGTGCTCGAGCAGGTGGAGCACGGGTACGCCGAGCTTGCGGCGGGCGCGCGAGGTCCAGTCCACGTGGAAGAACTCGGCCACCACGTGGGGTCTGGTCAGGATGATGGCTTCCTGGGCGCCCGTCTCGGTCACGGCCTTGGCGAGCGCCTCGATCGGCGGCGAGCTGATCACCTTGCCCTCGACGGTGGCCCCACACGCGGTCAGGCAGGCAAGGGTGGCGGCGAGGTCCTTCTTCGAACGGTCCGCACAGTCGCGGCGTACCTCCTCGAGGTCCACCTCGTTCATCGCGAGCGCGGGGGAGACCACCATCTCGCCGGCGCCGAGGGTGCCCATCGCCGACTCGACGCGGGCGGCGGCGTCCTCCATCGGCAGCAGCACATGGTAGGTGACCGGCTGGTCCAGGGACTCGTGCAGCGAACGCACCTGCTTTGCGTCGTCGGGCGACAGCGCCTGCTCGACGAGCAACACCACGTCATAAGTGTCGAAATCAGTCATGACTCATCGCCTCCAGGCGTCGCGGTCGATCTCGGGTCGACCACACCAAGGATTCTATCGAGGTCGTAGCTGACTGGCTCCTCGAGTTGCTCATATCCGCACGACTCCGGGTCTCGATCGGTGCGCCAGCGCTTGAACTGCGCGGTGTGCCGGAAGCGGCGGCCCTCCATGTGGTCGTAGCCGACCTCGAGGACGCGATCTGGGCGAAGCGGCGTGAACGACAGGTCCTTGCCCGTGGACCAGCGTGACTGGGTGCCCGGGACGCGGTCGGGATTGGCGATCGCCCACTCCGACCATTCGCCCCAGGGGTGGTCGGCGAAGTCGCACTCGAGGGGCCTGAGCTCCTCGAGGAGCTCGGCCCGGCGGGTCTCGGTGAAGCTCGCGGAGACGCCGATGTGCTGCAGCTTGCCGTCGGCGTAGAGGCCGAGCAGCAGCGACCCGAGCAGCGGCTTCTCCGGGGTGGACTTCTTGTGCAGCCGGTAGCCCGCGACCACGACGTCGGCGGTGCGCTCGTGCTTGATCTTGAACATCGTGCGCGCGTTGGGCTGATAGGCCGACCCCAGCGGCTTGGCGACGACGCCGTCGAGCCCGGCGCCCTCGAACTGGTGGAACCAGTCCTCCGCCTCTGCCGGGTCGGTCGTGGTCCTGGTCAGGAAGCACGGTCCGTCGAGCCCGCCGAGGGCCTCCTCGAGAGCGGCCCGGCGGTCGGCGAACGGCCGGTCGACGTACGACTCGTCGCCGAGGGCGAGCAGGTCGAAGGCGACGTACGACGCGGGCGTCTTCTCGGCGAGCATGTCCACGCGCGACTGCGCCGGATGGATGCGCTCCTGGAGCACCTCGAACTCGAGCTTGGGGACCCCCTTCGAACCGACGAGGGCGACGAAGATCTCACCGTCGAGCACACACCGCTCCGGCAGCTGCGTGCGGCAGGCCTCGACGATCTCGGGGAAGTAGCGGGTCAGCGGCTTGGTGTTCCGGGAGGCGAGCTCGACCTCGTCGCCGTCCTTGAACACCAGACACCGGAACCCGTCCCATTTCGGCTCGAACGACAGCTCGCCGGTCTTCGGCACCCCTTTCACCGACTTGGCGAGCATCGGCTGCACTGGAGGCATGACAGGAAGGTCCACGTCTCAGACCCTAGTGCGCTTACCCTCCCTCGCGAACTGGCAGTTGTGGCCCCGCGAGCTGGCAGTTGTGGCCCCGCGAGTGGGCAGTTGTGGCCCTGCGAGCCGGCACGTTGTGGCCCGGAGTGACCAGTCATCCTCGCTGCGGGTGCAGCCCGGCGGGCCAGACCTGCCGTCTCGCGGGGCCAGAGTCGCCAGTTCGCGGGGCCAGAGCTGCCAGTTCGCGGGGACAGTAACCTTTGCAGCCTATCCCCGGTTGGTCTGTCAGGCGGGGCCACAACTGCCAGTTCGCGGAGGACAGTAACCTCTGGGGACCGATCCCCGGTTGGTCTGTCGGCAGGGCCCGCCTGACTTTGAATCAGGACTAGCGACGTAGGTTCGACTCCTACCCGGGGAGCGTGAGCGACACGGCAGGTAACCAGTTGACCGTCATCGTCCTGGCTGCGGGCGGCGGCACCCGGATGAAGTCGAAGACGATGAAGGTGCTGCACCCGGTGGCGGGCCGGAGCATGATCGGCCACGTGCTGGCCGCCGTCCAGGCGATGGAACCGCAACGGATCGTGGCGGTGATCGGAAGCCAGCGCGAACAGGTCGGGCCGCACATCCAGGAGCTGGTGCCCGATGCGCTGCTGGTCGTCCAGGAGTCCCAGGAGGGCACCGGGCACGCCGTTCGCACGGCCATGGAGGCGGCGGGCCCGACCGCTGGCACGGTCGTGGTGGTCACCGGCGACACCCCGCTGTTGCGCGGTGAGTCGCTCACGGCGTTCGCCGCCAACCACGAGGCTGCCCAGCGGGCCGTGAGCATCCTGTCCGGGCACGTGGCCAACCCGCACGGCTACGGACGGGTCCTGCGGGACGCCGACGGCGATGTCGCGGGCATCGTCGAGGAGAAGGACGCGACTCCCGAGCAGCGTGCGATCAACGAGATCAACTCCGGGATCCTCGCTTTCGACGCGGACTTCCTGACGGACGCACTGCCCAGGATCGGCAACGACAACGCCAAGGGCGAGTACTACCTGACCGACACCGTCCAAATCGCGCGTGAAGACGGGCTCGCCGTGGGCGCGTTCGCGATCGAAGACGTCATGCAGACCGAGGGCGCCAACGACCGGGCCCAGCTTGCCGACCTGGGCCGCGAGCTGAACCGTCGGATCGTCACGAAGTGGATGCGGGAGGGGGTGACCGTCATGGATCCCGCGACCACCTGGATCGAGGCCGGCGTGGTGCTCGCCGAGGACGTGACGATCCTGCCCAACACCCAGCTGCTGGGCGCAACCGTCGTCGGCGAGGATGCGGTGCTCGGACCGGACACCACGCTCAAGGACTGCGAGGTCGGCGTCGGCGCTCGCGTCGTGCGCACCCAGGCCGAGCTCGCCGTGATCGGTGCCGGCAGCACCGTGGGGCCGTTCGCCTACCTGCGGCCGGGGACCCAGCTCGGATCCACGGGCAAGATCGGCGCGTTCGTGGAGACCAAGAACGCGCAGATAGGCGACAGCGCGAAGGTGCCGCACCTGTCGTACGTCGGCGACGCCGAGATCGGTGAGGGCACGAACATCGGCGCCGGCACGATCTTCGCCAACTACGACGGGGTCACCAAGAACCGGACCGTGATCGGCAAGCACGCGAAGACCTCGTCGAACAACACGTTCGTGGCTCCGGTCACCGTCGGAGACGGCGCCAGCACCGGCGCCGGGACCGTCGTACGCCGGGACGTGCCGCCTGGCGCGCTGGCGGTCTCGGGCGGTCCGCAGCGCAACCTCAAGGGCTGGACTTCGTCGAAACGTCCCGGCACGAAGATGGCGGAAGCGGCCGAGGCGGCGCTCGCATCGCAGGACGAAACGCCGTCGGTTTCCGAGGACTGACTTCACAAGGCAGAATCAGGACTACCGAGCGACCAGGACGCGGAGGAGCTGCCGGCGTGAGCGGAATGAAGCGCACCACCGAGAAGAACCTGATGGTCTTCAGCGGGAGGGCGCACCCCGATCTCGCTCTGGAGGTGGCCAACCAGCTCGGCACCGAGCTGGTGCCGCAGTCGGCGTACGAGTTCGCCAACTCCGAGATCTACATCCGCTACGAGGAGTCGGTGCGCGGGTGCGACGCCTTCGTGATCCAGAGCCACACCGCCCCGATCAACGAGTGGATCATGGAGCACCTGATCATGGTCGACGCGCTGAAGCGCGCCTCGGCCAAGCGGATCACGGTCGTGCAGCCGTTCTACGGCTACGCGCGCCAGGACAAGAAGCACCGCGGCCGCGAGCCCATCTCGGCGCGGCTGATGGCAGACCTCTTCAAGACCGCCGGGGCCGACCGGCTGATCGTGGTCGACCTGCACGCCGACCAGATCCAGGGTTTCTTCGACGGCCCGGTCGACCACCTGATGGCGCTGCCGATCCTCGCCGACTACGTCAAGGAGAAGTACGGCGACCAGCAGCTGGCCGTGGTCTCTCCTGATGCTGGACGGATCAAGGTCGCCGAACGCTGGTCCGCGCGGCTGGGTGGGGTGCCGCTGGCGTTCATCCACAAGAGCCGGCGCGAGGACCGCCCCAACGAGATCGTGGCCAACCGGGTCGTGGGCAAGGTGGACGGCCGGATCTGCGTGCTGGTGGACGACATGATCGACACCGGCGGCACCATCGTGAAGGCCGCCGAAGCCTTGATGGCCGACGGTGCAGCGGGCGTGATCATCGCGGCCACCCACGCGATCCTGTCCGATCCGGCAGTCGATCGGCTGAAGAACAGCCCGGCCAGCGAGATCATCGTGACCGACACCCTCCCGGTGGCCGACGACCGGAAGTTCGACAAGCTGACCTGCCTGTCGATCGCGCCGTTGATCTCGCGCGCGATCAAGGAAGTCTTCGAGGACGGCTCCGTCACGAGCATGTTCGACGGGCACGCCTGAGCGGGATCGCCGGGAAACCAGCGTGACTCACGATCTGGGGCTCAGGTCCAGCGGGAGCGTGCCTCGAGCGCCATGACCAGATCGTCGAGACTGTCGTCCCAGAGACGACGAAGGACGGTCGGGACGTCGCCGGCAAGTGCGGCCTGAAGTCCTGCCGCGGTTGTCTCGTCCACGGCAAACCAGGGGAACGCAGCACCGATCGCGACGCTGAAGCCTTGACCACGGCGAGCCGCCCAGCCGGGAGCCTCTTCGAAGTAGCGGCCCACGTAGGGCGTCAGCAGGTCAGCCTGCTCGGGCACCCAGAACCCCTGCGGCTGCGGCCGAGAAGTTGCGGTTGGACACGTCGTCCGCGGACATCAGGTCCCAGGCCCGTTGCTTGGCATCGGGTGACGGGAGGGCCGCGGCCGCCCGCACCGCACCCGTCTCTGCCTGGGTCGACGGGTCGGCGTCCGACTCCTTCTGGAGGCGGTCCGGACCCACCCCGTCGAGCTCTGCCAGCCGACGAAGGATCCGCCAGCGCAGGTTGGTGTCCACCTCGATGCCGTCGCCGGTCCGACCGGCGACCAGCCAACCGGCGAGCAGGTCGGCGTCGGACGAGCAGGCGGCGAGGCCACGGGTGGCCGGAAGGGCCAACGCCTGGTGACCGGCGCGGAGGGTGGCGGCGCACGTTTCGGCGAGCGCGGCGCGTGCTACGGCGACAGACGTCACGGGGAAGCTGCAAGGAAGCACCCGCGTCAACGTGTGGTCGAAGACGCCCTCCCAGACTGACGAGTGTTCCTCGACCGCGAGGTGGGTGCCGATCATGGCGATCAGGTCGGCCGGCGCGAGGTCGGCGGAGCGGACCATGTCGAGGGCCGCGGCCCACACGACCGCTCGGACCTGCGGATCGTCGATGTCAGACAGGTGCTCGACGACCGCTTGCCAGGACTTGTCGTCGAGCCGGATCCGGGCAAACGTGTGGTCGTGGATGTTCGGGATCACCAGCAGGCCCGACCAGTCGTCCAATCGGAGGGGATCCGCGCCGATGTCCAGCATCCGCTCGCCGTGGCGCACGAGCCCGTGGCTGCCGAGCGAGTACGCGCCGACCAACGTGCGGTGCGGCCGGGAGCCTTCGCGTTCGAGCACCGGGACTTCGCCGTCGCGGCGTACTCGCAGGGTGTCGAAGCCGGTGGCCGTCAGCCAAACTTCGGACCACGCCCGCACGTCGCGGTCGGTCACCTCGTCCAAGGCGTCGAGGAAGTCGGCGAGATCGGCGTTCCCGAGCCGGTGCCGGGTCAGGTAGGCGTTGGCCCCGCGCAGGAAGGTCTCCTCGCCGAGCCAGGTGACCAACTGCCTGACAACGGAGTTCCCCTTCGCATAGGAGATCTGGTCGAAGTTGCCGAACGCGGTGTCGACGTCGACCACCGACTCCGGCGACGGCGCGACCGGGTGCGTCGATCGACGCTCGTCGGCGTCGTAGCCGCGCAGCTTCTGCCGAATCGTGAAGCTCGCCCAGGCTCCCGGGAACCCGGCGACCGAGGATGAAACCTCGAACCCCATGTAGTCGGCGAAGGACTCGCTCAGCCAGGCGTCCTCCCACCAGCGCACGCTGACCAGGTCGCCGAACCACATGTGCGCCATCTCGTGGGCGATGACCATGGCTCGCCGCTGACGGTCGGCAGGCGAAGCCTGCCCCTGGAAGAGCAGTTCGTCGCGGTACGTCACGCATCCCGGAGTCTCCATCGCACCCCAGTTCAGCCCGGGTGCCATCACCTGGTCGTAGGAGTCGAACACGAAGGGCTCGTCGAAGATCGTCGTGTAGTGGTCGAAACAGGCGTCGGTGATCTGCCTCAGCTCGTCGGCAGACGCGTCGAGGTCGACGGCCATCGAACGCCTCGCGTGCCAGCCGAACGGGATGTGTCCGTCCGGGGTGGCGCGCTCCCAGGCCACCGAGTGCCACGGTCCGGCGCACACCACGAAGAGGTACGTCGAGATGGCCGGTGTGGTGGCAAACCGCCACCATCCGTGTTCCTCGGACTTGTCGGTCAGCTCGGCCCGGCCGTTGGCCAGCACGGTCCAACCGGCCGGCGCGACGACGGAGAGCGAGATCGGTGCCTTCAGGTCTGGCTGGTCGAAGCACGCGAACACCCGCTGCGCCAGGTCCATCCCACAGAAAGCATTCAGGTACGTCGCGCCATCGGCCGGGTCGACATAACGGTGCATCCCGTCACCAGTGGTGACGCACGGCAGCCTCGCCTCGACCACGAGCTCGTTGTCGGCTGCCAGGTCTCCCAGGACGATCCGGTTGTCCTCGAACGCAGCGGCCGGGAGCGCCGCGCCGTTGAGCCGGGCCCGCACGTCGATCGCGTCGGCCAGCTCCACGAACGTTGCGGCACCCGGCGTGGCGCAGGTGAAGCCGATGACGGTTCGCGACCGGAAGGTCTCGGCCTCCGACAGGCCCAGCTCGATGTCGTAGCCGGTGACGCGCACCAGCGCGGCCCGTCGTACGGCTTCATCACGCGTGAGCGATACGTTGGCCATGTGGCCGACATTAGTGCCGCGACCCGAAAGCCAGATTCGCTTTGACACACAGGCGAGGCTAGGATTCTCAGGTTGCCTCGGCGAGGGAGCCCCAATGCTGGGGAATCTCCGTGATCGACAGGGCAGGCGTCAACCTTGCGCCGCGCGTCCTGTCCGGATTGCGCGGCGTTTCTCGTCTCCCGGCCGGCAGCCACCAGAGTTTGAGCTACCAGAGTTTGAGCCACAGCACGAGGAGAAGTAGATGGCCGAGAAGATCACCGCCGAGACCCGCACGGAGTTCGGCAAGGGTGCGGCGCGCCGTATCCGTCGCGCCGACAAGATTCCCGCCGTCATCTACGGGCACGGCAACGACCCCATTCACATCACCCTGCCGGGGCACAGCACGATGATGGCGCTCAAGCACGGCGGAACCAACACGCTGCTCGAGCTCGAGATCGACGGCAAGGAGTCGCTGGCACTGACCAAGGCCGTGCAGGTCGACCCGATCCGCCGGGTGCTGGAGCACATCGACTTCGTCGCCGTTCGTCTCGGCGAGAAGGTCACCGTCGACGTGGCGATCCACATCGTCGGCGACGCCGCGCCGGAGAGCGTGGTCGTCACCGAGAACCAGACCGTGCAGGTCGAGGCCGAGGCCACCAACATCCCCGAGTACATCGAGGTCGACATCCAGGGTGCCGCGATCGGGACCCAGGTGCATGCGTCCGACCTGATCCTGCCGGACGGCACGACGCTGCTCTCCGACGAGGACCTGCTCATCGTCAACGTGACCCAGATGCAGTCCGAGGAAGAGGCCGAGGCCGAGCTGGAGGAGGCCGAGGCCGAGGCAGGCATCGAGCGCGAGGAGCACGAAGAGGTGGCCGAGCCCGCCGAGGCGCCTGCCGAGGATGCAGCCGGGGGCGACACCGAGGAGTGACGCCAACCTCACCCTTCGACGGGGCGGCAGCGCCGAAGCAGGAATCGGTGCTGCCGTCCCGTCTCGGGTCCGGGATACTTCTGCCATGAGCGAGACCACGAACGACCCGTGGCTCGTGGTCGGCCTGGGCAATCCTGGTCCTTCCTATTCCGGTCACCGGCACAACGTCGGCTATCTCGTCGCCGACGAGCTGGCCGACCGGATGGGCGCGTCCTTCCGCGCCCACAAGTCGGGGCGCGCGGATGTCGTCGAGGGCCGATTCGGTACGCCGGGCCTGCCCGGGCCGCGCGTCGTACTCGTGCGGGCGCGCTGCTACATGAACGAGTCCGGCGGCCCCGTGTCGTCCCTCGCGAAGTTCTACAAGGTCGGCTCGGACCACATCATCGCCATCCACGACGAGCTCGACATCGGCTTCGCCACCCTTCGGGTGAAGTTCGGCGGTGGTGACAACGGTCACAACGGCCTGCGCTCGCTGCGATCGGCGCTCGGAACCGGCGATTTCTACCGGGTCCGCGCCGGAATCGGGCGGCCGCACGGCCGTCAGGACGTCGCCGGGTTCGTGCTGTCCGACTACACCAGCAGCGAGCGCAAGGAGCTGCCGTTCCAGGTCAGCGAGGCGGCCGACGCCGTCGAGTCGCTCGTCTCCGAGGGGCTCGAGAAGACCCAGTCGCGCTTCAATTCCTGACGTCCGCCGGCGTTGACCACCTGGCCAACCCTCGGCCGATTTCCACAACCCCAGCATCTACCCCAGCAACCGCCACTGGGGATGCCTGCCCCAGGGTGACCATCACCCGAGTATTCGAATAGACCGCCCAAGTTGCGTCTCTTTCGCCATACCTGCGGCTCAAGTTTGGCGAGAGGCTGGGCGGGTGCTCCGGGGGGATCGGGGTACTCAGTTCTATGTGTGGGGGTTCGGTGTCTGATATTCAGGTGGGGGTCACCCTCGAAGAGTTCAACGCTGACCTGTCGCGCATCTTCGAGGACGACCCGGATTCCACAGCCGACGTTCGGATTCCGAGCCCGCGGCCTGCCGTCCGAGGACAATGCCCGACCACATCTACATGTGGCGCCCGCGGTGCCCGAGGTTGTCATCGAGTCCGTGCGGGACTCCCTCGGACTGCCCGCGAAGCTCGCCCCGTCCCCTTGGATCACCGACCTGCCCACAGCCTCGGTCGCCGCGCTCGTCGTCGGCTTCGCCGCGCACATGCCCGCAGCTCTCGCCTTCGGGGTCCTGGCCGTTTGGGCGCCGTCGGCGTTCCGCGCCGGCTCGGCACTGAACGCTCCCGGAACTCCGGCGTGGCGTGGCCTGGCGGCCGCCCTCTCGCCTCCCGTCGCCGCAGCCGGCCTCGCCGTGGCCGTGCTCGGCACGCCGAGCCGCACGGTCGCGGTAGCCGCTCTGATGGTCCTCGTGGCGACCATGTCCGTCCTCATTCTTCGCTCGCTGCGAGTGGCGCGTCCCATCCGGGCCGTCGTACTCGGTGACGGCATCGGGATCGCCGAGGCCACCGCGCGTTGGAAGGGTCACCGTCAGGTCAAGGTCGTCGGCGCCTGCTCGGCAGCTGGGCCATTCAGACAGTGAGCTGCCCGGTGACTTCGGTGGGCTGCCGTGGGTGCACGGCCCCAGCCAGCTCGGCGATCTCGTCGACGACACCCACGCCGAGCTGGTCCTGGTGGCACCCGGCGCGACCGGCAAGCAGCTCCGTGAGGCTGCCTGGCAGCTCGAGGAGCGCCCGGTCCGGCTGGCCGTGATCGGACCGCTGGACTCCGTTGCCCCGCACCGGCTGACCACCGGCTCGTTCGCCGGCACCACACTGATGCACGTGGCACCGAGCCGGCCGTCTGCGGTGACCCGGGCGATGAAGAGTGGCCTGGACAAGTGTGCCGGGGTGGCCCTGCTCGTGGCTGCGGCCCCCGTGCTCGCGGTCCTCGCCGTGCTGATCCGACTGGACTCGCCGGGGGCGGCGATGTTCCGCCAGACCCGGGTGGGCGAGCACGGCCGGCTGTTCACGATCTACAAGCTGCGCACGATGACCGACGACGCGGAAGCCCGACGGGCCGAGCTGGTCGCGGAGAACGAGGTCGACGGGCACCTGTTCAAGATCCGGTCGGACCCGAGGGTGACCAGGATCGGGAAGTTCCTGCGACGCTCGTCGCTCGACGAGCTGCCCCAGCTGCTCAACGTCGTCAAGGGCGACATGTCGATCATCGGCCCCCGGCCGGCACTACCCGACGAGGTTGCCGAGTACGACGCAGCCACGCGCCGCCGCCTTGCCGTCAAGCCCGGCATCACCGGGCTGTGGCAGGTCAGCGGTCGCTCCGACCTCCCGTATGACGAAGCCGTCCGGCTCGACCTGCACTACGCCGACAACTGGCGCCTGTCCGACGACGCGGTGATCGTGCTGCGTACGGCGCGTGCCGTGGTCGCCTCGCGGGGTGCGTACTGAGCGCGGCCTAGGCAGGCCCGCAGCTCAACCCCAGCTCAACCGCAGTCCCACCGCTGCTCCGAAGCAGACGGTGACGATCACCGACGGCGTACAAACACGCCCGGCTGGCTCAACGGAAACAAAGGAATGGTCATGATGGTCGAAGGCTTGATGCTCGCCATGCTCGAGGTTCTCATCATCAGCCTCGTCGTTCACCTCGTCGTCTGCTCGATGGCGGTCGAGGTCGTCGACCATGGCGACGGGGCATACAACTCCGACGACTGACGAGTCAGCTCTGGGTCCTGCGTAGCAAGGACAGCCGAGGTCGCAGAGTCGGCTCGGTCCGCAGGCCCAGGCGGCGACGCGCCAGCCACCACATGGATCCGTAGGTGAAGGCCGTGAGCACGGCCGCGCTGACCGCCAACCCCATCAGGCCGAACATGAGTGCGGCCGCACAGCCCACCACCAGCCGGAGCGTCACCCCGACCGCCTGGACGGCTGCGACTGCACCCTCTTCGTGAGACATGGTCAGCGCGGTGCCACAGAGCCCGCTGAGCACGTTGGCGACGTTGGCCAGGGTCAGCAGCAGCAACGGGGTCGCCGCGGCCCGGAACGGGTCACCGAACGCGATCTCCAGGATCTTCGCCGGCGCGACGAGCATCGGGATCAGCAGGACCGAGGTCACGACCGCGGACAGCGTTGCACCCGTGCGCAGGACCGCCTCGAGCTTGGCGTGGTCCTTCGCCTCGAGCATGCGGGACGCGACAGGAGCGAACACGACCTGAAGTGACGTGGGAGCGATCGACAGCAGCAGTGCCATGCGTTGCGCAGCCGAGAAGTAGGACGCGTCGTGTGAAACCAGGAAGGCGCCGGCGATCCACAGCTCGACACTGGCCCCGAGGTAGACGGCCAGCTGGTTCACGGCGAACCGCCAGTTGCGGCGGAACATGTCGGCGACGTCCCCGAAGATCGAGCTTGGGGACTTCACATGTGCCCAGTGCCGTCTGGCGATCCGGCCGGCCAACAGCACCGGGATCGCGAACCCGATGGCCAGGGCGAGGACCGCGCCCGCCAGTTCGGACTCCGGCACCAGCCACCAGGCGAGCGCCAGGGTTCCCGCCTGAAGACAACTCACCAGGGCCCCGCCGGATCGGCCCTCGAGCAGACTCGCGAACCGCACCCGACCCAGGCCACGCAGGTAGTTGGACCAGAGCTTCTGCAGACCACCGAACGCAACGAGCAGAACGAAGCCCCCGGCCATCGTCAGCTTTGCCCACAGATCTCCGTTCGCCGTGAAGTAGACGACCAGACCCGAGACAAGCGCAGCGGCCGGAAGGCTGACGAGTATCGCCCCGCGGGCTCCGCGCTTCAGGATGACGAGGCTCTCGATGTCGCCTTCGGCCATCCTGGCCGCCTCGCGCAGCCCACCGCGGTGGGCGCCGAGCAGCCCGAGCTGACCCACGACTGCCGAAGCGGTCAGCGCCACGACGAAGTAGCCGTACTGGTCGACACCGAGCCAGCGGGTCGCGACGGCGTTGGCACCCAGGTAGCCGAGGATCGCCAGGCCGTACGACGCGGCGAACCAGAGCAATGCCTGGAACAGGGTATGCCCTGCCCCGGCCCCGCCCTCGGCTCACCGGAAGGTGCTCACTTCGGTTCCTCAGCGTCGTCGTCCGGCCGGGCGTGGATCAGCTGCCTGCGGTAGGCCATCAGACCTGCAGCGACGCCCAGGCCGATCCAGGAGACCGGCGGGATCAGGCCGCCGCCCGCAGTGAACATCCGGACTGCGGGCAGCGACAGCAGCGCAGCGGTCGGCAGCACCCACAAGGGTTCGCGGTGCAGGTTGACGGCGAGGCGGATCAGCAGTCCGACCACGAGGAACCCGACCACCAACGCGCAGATGCCACCGAAGATGCCGGAGCGCAGCCAGGAGTCGATGACGAAGTTGTGCGAGCTCGCACCAGCGGTGGTGACACCGCCCGTCCACATGTGCGCGGTGAGGTTCTCGATACGCCTCCTCGTAGAGGCGGTCGCGGGCCTCGTAGGAGCCGGTGTCCTCGGTGAAGCGAATCCACAGCACGTTCGCGAGACCGATGACCGACAGGGCAAAGACCACCGCGAGACCGAGGAGCATCGCCCCGACCACGCGCGGCGTGAGCCGGGCCGCCAACATCGACCGGACCAGCGCGAGGAGCGGCCAGATGGCGGCGGCGATCATGACGGACCGCGACATGGAGACCACGATCAAGCCAACGGCGAGTGCGATCGAGAAGCGATAGAGGACCCGCTGCCGCCTCGAAGTGAAAGGCCGGATGCCGGCGCACGCGGCCGACACGCACATCGCGAGCAGGATGGCGCCGAACACCTCGTGGCGGAAGTTGCCGCGCACCGCTTCCTCGTCGAACCCGAATCCTGTGAACGCGCTCTTGAACAGCTCCTTCTGGAGGACTTCCGGATCCCCGCTGGAGATCGTCTTGGCGAAGACGGCCGCCGGGTTGACGCCGTTGGTGATCATCGAGAAGGACAACCCGAGGATCAGGGCTCACCGACGCGACCAGCGCGGCCCACCGCAGCAGCTCGACGAATCCCTTTGCGTTTCAGGGAGACTCCCCGGTAGACGACGGTGGCGACGGCCAGGAAGACCCCGAGGTACAGCATCTGCTGGATCGGCTGCCGGAAGTTCATCCCGTTGTAGCCGTTGGTGGCGAACCAGACCACGCACAAGACAGCATTCGCCACGACGAAGGGGAGGGCGACCCGCATCACCGGCTGGTAGGCGCTGCCCCGGTGCGTCATGAGTACGACGAGCCCGAAGAGGAGCATCGCCAAGAGGTGGAGCCGGAGCGGGCCGGCGATGATGAACCACTGCAAGGGGAGAACGCGCCAGCAACGCCAGCATGCACCACTTCACGGTCGTCACCCCCTTTGTCGAGAAGAGTCACCCTGTTTGGGTGCCTTGGCCTAGTATGAGGGCTGGACCTGCGTTCTCGCGCAGGATGGAGAACGCCATAGGCCCTTGGCAGTGGAGAACGGGGACGCACGGCCAATGGACGAAGACGTCACCAATCTCAGTGACCACCTCGCAATCCTTCGGAGACGTTGGAAGCTGCTGGTCCTCGGCCTGCTCCTCGGAGTCGCGCTCGCCCTCGGGCTGAGCTCGCTGCAGACCCCGATGTACACGGCCGAGTCCACGTTGCTCCTCGAGCCGGACAAGACAACCACCTCGCCCACGATCATGGATCCCGACGAGGTGTCGACGCAGGCCAGCGTGGTCGGCTCCGTCGGGGTCGCCCAGAGGGTCCTCGACGAGCTCAAGCTCGACGAGACCACCCAGCAGCTCCTCAAGTCGGTGTCGGTCGGGGTCATCGAGCAGACCCGCACCCTGTCGATCACCGCCGTACGCCGGTCCGGCGCCGAGGCTGCCGACGTGGCCAACTCGTTCGGCCGCCAATACATCGCGTTCCGGTCGGACTCCTCCGCCTCGGCGAATGCGACCGCGCGGACAGCCCTTCTCGAGCAGCTCGACAGGGTCAAAGGCGAGCTGGCCGCCGTCCGCGAGGGCCTCGCCGACAATCCGTCGGCGCCAAGCAGAAACTGGACCTCGAGGGCGAGGAGACGGCTCTCCTCGGGCTGCAGGCCGACTTCAACTCCCAGATCTTCCTCCTCGGGACCGAAGCGCCGCAAGGCCCCGGGGGCCAGCTGCTGCTCGAGGCGCAGGCGCCCAAGAACCCATCCCAGCCCCGGCCGATGCGCTCCGGGGCCCTGGGAGGCATCCTCGGCCTTATCCTCGGCACCCTGCTGGCCTACGCCCGGGACCGGTTCGACGACGGCATCCGCGACGAAACCCGGCTCAAGCTGGCTGCCGGGACGGTCCCGGTGCTGGGTCGGATCCCGGAGGAGACCGGCAAGGGGCACACCCGGCTGATCACCCTCCGGGCGCCCACGTCGTCCGGCAGCGAGGCTTTCCGGACGCTCACGTCCAACATCCGGTTCCTCTCCGCCGTGCACAGCGCCCGGCCCGAGGGGCCGGGAGAGCTCCTGGTGGTCTCCTCTGCGGTCGCGGGGGAAGGCAAGACCACGGTCGCCACCAACGTCGCCGTGACCGCCGCCCGGGTGGGGTTGCGAGTTCTGCTCGTCGACGCGGACCTGCGAGCCCCGAAGGTCAACGAGAGGTTCGGCATCGAGACACCGGTCGGGCTGTCGCACCTGCTCGCGGGCCAGGCCGAGCTGGACGAAGCCGTGATGGATGTGGGAGTCGAGAATCTCCAGGTCCTCGGCGCGGGGGCCGTCCCGCCCAACCCGGCCGAGCTGCTGGCGGGCCCGCACGCGTCCAACATCTGGCACCAGCTCCGCAAGGAGGCTGACCTCGTCGTCGTCGACACCGCGCCGATCCTCGGGGTGGCCGACACGCTCGAGCTGGTGCGCGAGGCGGACACGCTGCTGATCGTCACCAGATACCGCTCGAGTCGGGTGCACCAGCTCTCGGCCACGCTGGATCGGATCCGCCAGGTCGGTGCCTCGGTGGACGGCGTGGCCTGGTGCGCGGTACCGGGCAAGGACGCCACCTACGGCTACGGGATGTCGGGCGACGCCGACTAGCCCGCCACTAGCCCGCCGACTAGCGCGGGCCCAGCAGGACCGGAGCCGCCCGCGCCACGTCCGCCACGAGGCCGTCCAGGACCCGCCGTGCCAGCCTGCGCCCGCCGCCGATCGGGTCGGGGGTGTCGTCGTCTCCCGGCTCGACCAACGGCCGGATGGCGTGCAGTCGCATTCCCAGGTCCGCAGACCCGTTCCAGGCGGTGTTCCATCGGTCGCTGCTGGTCAGCCTGACGATCTCGCGGAGGGTGAACGTGCGCGGGACCAGGGCCGGGTTCTGGGAGACGACGGACCGGGTGAACTCTCGTTCGAAGGTGATCACCAGCCGGGCGGCGTTGGCGTCGCTGAGCGAGAATGGCCTGGATCGATGCTCGAGGGGAGGGCGCTTCCTTCGCTTCAACGCTGCCTGCATCGCGGTCAGCAGGACCTGGCCCCTCAGTGCGTGGATGCCGCTGCTGACGAGGACGGGCGGCGGCTCGATGCCGTGCTCCAGCGCATACTGCCGGAGCAGCTCCGCTGCGACGGGGCTGCGAGCGCGGTTGGCGCGGCACACGAGCAACAGGTCCGGGATCTCCGGGCGCTTGACGGGTCGATTCACCACCCGTAGTCCTCCCCGAGGAGTTCGGTCAGCGCGCGGTTGTGCGGTGCGTAGTAGGCGGCCAGCCGCTCCCGGGTCTCCGGCAGGATCTTCGGGTTGCCCTCACGAGCGTTGCGCGCCTCGAGCTCGACCGTGTGGTGGTCGAGGCCGAGATGGTCCTCGATGCGCCGGAAGGCGCCGGCCGGGTCGTTCTTGAGCGCCTCGAGCGGCAGCACCAGCAGCTGTTCCCGGGGGAGGTGCGCGTAGTAGTTGCGCAGCTGCTCGGCGTAGTGGCCTCGCGCGAGGTAGGTGTGGTGGTCGTGGTCGAAGCTGTAGTTCGCGGGCTCAGCCAGCCATTCCGCGGTCACGCCGGCGAGGCGTTCCTCCTCGGCGTCGATCGCCTCCTCGAAGGTGGGGAGATCCTCGGTCTTCGCCACGACCCGGTCGAAGTAGTTCGAGTGCGCCCGCGAGACGGGTTCGCGCAGGATCGCGATCAGCCGGGCGTCCGGCGCGGTCTCGCGGATCCGGGCCGGGGCGGCGGGGTGGAAGAGGTAGTACGGCGAGCTCTCGCCCACCTGTGCGCCTCCCGCACGTCGCTCGTGGAGCCGACGAGCCGCCCTGGTCGGGAAGTGGGAGAGGTACCAGTCGGGTCCGCGCCAGTAGTTGATGTCAAAGAAGTGCGGGCTCTTGTGGCGCTGGAACCGCGGGAACATCGGCATCACCTGTGGGTGCTGGACCAGCCAGTTCGCCACCGAGGTCGTGCCCCCCTTCTTCGCCCCGATCACCAGGAAGTCCGGCATCTCGCGGAGTCCGGAGGTGGCCTTGCCGTAGGCGCGCGCGGCAGACCTGATCGTCTCCGCCACCCCGCTGGGCGTGCCGCGCCGCAGTCGATTCGAAAGCGCAGACTTGCGAATCCCCCCGATCGGCTCCGGCCCCGGAACCCTGCCAACTACCATGGGGTCGTCCTACCTTCGTTTGCCGGTTCCAAGTGTGTGTGCCGACGCAATCGTAACCGTGGTTCCCAGCGGCCGTGGCAGATCGCGGGCCAGTCCCCAAACGCCAGTGGGGACAGGGTTCGCGGATAGGATGGCCGCCCACACCAGACAATCATCAAGGGGACGTGAATGACCGGAGCTGGGGCGATCGGGCCCGACGTGGTCATCGCCGGCTCCGCCCGCTCGGGGACGTCGTTTCTCGCCTCATTCCTGGGCGGGCATCCCGACGTGGACCCGGGCGCGGTCAAGGAGTCCAACTACTTCAGCCGCGAGCTCGAACGCGGCCCGGAGTGGTACGACGGGCTCTACGAGCCGCGCCGGGCCGGCCTGTTGCGCCTGGACGGGAGCATGTCCTACACCTACCCGCAGTTCCCCGACGCGTTGGCGGCGCTGGCCCGCGAGTCGCCCGACGCGGTGGTGATCTACGCCGTGCGGCATCCAGTGCGTCGACTGCTCTCACACTTCCAGCTGCACCGTGACTACTTCAAGAACGACCCGGCCACGACCCTGGGTGCGGCACTCACGGACTCCGGGGCCTACGCCGGCGTCTACACGGGCGCCAGCGACTATGCGCTGTGGCTGAGCCGGTTGTCGGAGCTGATCGATCCACGGCGGCTGGTCGTCGTACCCTTCCCGGTCACCACCGGTGCGCGCGACGAGCTGGTGGACGTCGTCTGCCAGGCCACGGGGCTCGCACCCGCACCGCTGCTCGGTGGCGGAGGAACGGCCATGGAGCATCGCAACCACGTCGTCGCGTTCCGCAACAGGGGGGTGCTGCTGGGCCGGCGAGTGGTTCGGCGAGCTGGCCTCTACCCCTTGGTCCGCCGCAGCCTTGGACCGGACCGGCTGCGTCGGCTGCGTTCCTTGTCGACGAAGTCGGTCGCCACCGAGTCGCTCGGCGACGCACTGGCCACCTGCTCAGCGGAACAGCTCGACATGCTGCGCACGCTCTACGACGGCGCGCGCAAGGCCGCCGCGGACGCGCTCGTCGCGCAGGATGCCCGCACCGGACTCGACTGGGCCGCCGCATGGGACAGCGAGTGCCCCGAGCGCAGCGTCGGAGCCGACTGGTGAGCGCTGCTGTCGACGCACTCGTGGAACGACTGCGCCCGATCTGGCCCGAGCCGGCTGTGCTCCACGTCAGCCGGAGTGTTCGCCGCCGCCGGTCCGACGGCGAGGAGTTCCTCGTCCTCCCGGACCTGCGCCGCCCGGTGCTGCTGGTGCCCGCCGACCGACCTGGCGCCGCCGGGGCGATCCGTCGGGTCGACGAGGGTCAGCGGGCTCGGCTTTCCCTGCGGTTGCTGGCCAGCGCCCAGGCCCGCGGACTGTTGCGCCGGGTCCCCGTCGCCCGCGTCGTGGTCCACGCGCCGGCGCGTCCCGGTGTCGACCAGCCCGGCGTCATCGACGTCGTCCGAGACGCCGTCCCCGGGATCGACTCGATCGTGGTCCGGCTGGGCCGACGACGGCACGGTCGCGCGGTGGTCCTTCAGGCGCTGGACGCGGAGGGCCGCTCGATCGCGTTCGCCAAGTGTGCATTCGGCGGTGGAATCACCGGCCTGCGCAGCGAGCACGCAAGCCTGCAGGAGGTGGCCCAGAGCGGGATCGCCGGGGTGCGTGCCCCCCAGGTGTTGGCCTTCGAAACCACAGACGACTTTGCGGTTCTGGTCCTGGAGGCGCTCACCCCGGGACCGGCGCCCGCTGACGCACCTGGGGTCCCGGTGGAGGCGATGCGGTCGCTGGCCGGCTGGCAGGGCTCTCAGTCGGCAACGTTCGCCGACACCGAGGTCGTACGACGGCTCCGCAAGGGCGTGGCCGCGATCGAGGATGCGGGTGCTCGTGCGTGGCTGACCACCGAGCTCAACCGGGCGATCGCCGAGCTCGGCGACGTACCCACACGGACTGGCCGGTGGCACGGAGACTGGGTCCCGTGGAACATGACCCGGGACGGGTTCGCAGATCCTGCTGTGGGACTGGGAGCATCAGGAACCCGGCGTGATGCTGGGGTTCGACCATCTGCACTTCCTGGCCCAGGAGCTCCGACAACGGTCGGGCACCACACCAGAGGTCGAGGACACCTGGCTCGACAGCGCCCGGACCGCCCTCGCCGAGCACTGGGACGTCCACGGAGCCGAGGCGGAGGCGACGATCCGGGCCTACCTCCTCGTCGTGAACCTGCGGTTCGTGTCCGACCGCGAGGGCGACCCCCACGGACCGGTCGACCGCGCCGGCTGGGCGCGCCCGCTGCTGGAGCGGCTCGGCGGCGAACTACACACGGATCGGCCAGGTGAAGGACCACATGAGCGACCCCATCAGTAATCCCGCCAGCAACCCCGCCAGCAACCCTGCCAGCAACCAGGCACCGTTGACGATCCTGCACGTGACCGAGGTGCACTGGGGTGGCGTGGTCAGCTTGCTGGTGCACTTCGTGGCGGAGCAGGTGGCTGCCGGTCACGAGGTCCACGTCCTCGCCCACGCCGACCTGCCGCCGATGCCCGACGGCGTCGTTGTCCATCGCTGGAACATCGACCGGGGCCGCCCGGTCTCGCTCCTGCGAGCCGTTCGCCAGCTCCGATCGACGATCCGCGACGTCGGCCCCGACGTGGTCCACCTGCACTCGTTCTTCGCCGGTTTCATCGGGCGGCTGCCGCTGGGTGGGTCCGGCACCCGACGGACCGCGGTGGTCTACCAGCCGCATGCCTGGTCCGACCAGCTGTCCAACCGGAGCTGGGTCAACGGTGGAGTCCGGGCGTCCGAGCGGCTCTCGGCCCGAGCCACCGACCTGATCGTCGCCAACGGTCCCGACGAGCTGGCCCGCGGCGAGCAGCTCGGCATACGCGCGCCGGGCGTGGGCGTCGGCGTCGCCGTCGACCTCGACGTCTTCCGTCCCCCGACCCAGGAGGAGCGGAGCGCAGCCCGTGCAGAGCTCGGCCTCGGCGAGGAACGCGTCGCCCTGATCCTGGGCCGGCTGATCCGCCAGAAGGGCCAGGACCTGCTGCTGCCCGAATGGGAGCGCGAGCACCCCGACGACACGACCCTGGCGCTGGTCGGGCCCGGCGACACCGACTGGCTGTCCGGCCTGGTGCCCAGGGAGTGGGGTCGGTCGGTCATCGCGTACGGCGAGACCGAGCGGGCCCTGACGTGGCTCTGGGCCGCCGACGTCATGGTCCTGTGCTCGCGCTACGAAGGACTGCCGCATCGTGGTCGCGGAGGCCATGTCGGCGGGACTGCCCGTGGTGACGACCGCCGTCGACGGCGTCACCGGAATCCTGACCGGGGGCGACGAGCCGGCCGCGGGCGCCGTGGTGCCGCTCGACGACATGCGCGGCGTGATCAACGAGCTGACCCGGCGCCTCGACGACCCGGACCTCCGGGCACGCGAGGCCGCAGCCGGGCCGCTGCGGGCTCAGAGCCGCTTCGCGCCGTCGGCGGTGACCGCCAGACTCGTCTCGGCCTACCGGGACGCGATCCGACGAGCGCGAGAGACCCCGAACCCATGACCCGAACCCTGCCCAACTTCCTGGTCGTCGGCGCGGCCCGGAGCGGGACGACTGGACTCGTGGAGGGGCTGCGGTCCCATCCGCGGGTCTTCGTCACCGACCCCAAGGAGCCGCACTACTTCGCGCTGCACAAGCGGGGTGCCAATTTCACGGCGCCTGGCGACGAGCACACGATCAACAAGGTGGCGGTGACCGACCGCGACGCCTATCTCGACCTCTACCCGCAGGAGCACGACTACCTCGCACTGGGTGACGCCTCGGTCTCGACGATGTACTACCACGAGGATGCGCTTCCGGAGGTGGTGGACATGAACCCCGCCATGCGCGTCGTCGTCCTCCTCCGGGAGCCCGTTGCCCGCGCCTACTCCAGCCACCAGTACATGCGCGCCCGCGGCCTCGAGCCGGTCGAGGACTTCCTTGCCGCAGTCGAGCTCGAGGAGCAACGCAAGAGGGATGGCTGGCACCATCTCTGGCACTACACCTCGATGAGCCGGTACGCCGAGTCCGTGCGCGCGCTCCAGGCTGCGCTGCCTCGCGAGCAGGTGGGGATCTGGTTCCACGACGACCTCGACGCGGACTACGAGCGGACGGTGAGCGAGATCCTGCGGTTCCTCGAGGTGCCTCTGCTGGCCGGCGAGGGTTCCGGAGTTCCCCGGGTGAACGTCTCCGGCAAACCGAGGAGCGCAGCCGTGCACGGCGCGATCGGCTGGGCCACGGGCAACGAACGGATCCGGAGGTTCGTCAAGGCCAGCACGTCGTACCGCTTCCGCGAGCGGATCCGTCGCGCAGTGCTCAGGACCGATGACATGTCCGAACGTGCCCGCGCGGAGCTCACGCCGCGTTTTGCCGACGATCTCGCGCAGCTGCGCGGCCTGGTCGAGGGCACCGTTCCTGCCTGGCTGGAGAGCCCCGACCGATGAGGATCCTTCAGCTCCACAATCATCAGTCTTCCCTCGGTGGCGCCATGGAGGTGCTGGCCCACGAGGGCGAGATGTTGGCGGGCGCGGGCCACGTCGTCGACCAGTACACGCTTGCGCCGGCCGAGGAGATGGGTTTGTCGGCGCTGCGGTCCGGGGCGAAGGCGGTGTGGAACGTCGAGGCGGCTCGCGAGGTCTCCCGAAGGATCGAGTCCTTCCGGCCCGACGTGATGCACGTGCACACGCCGTTCCCACTGATGTCGCCGTCGGTGTTCCGGGCGGCGCATGCGGCCGGGGTGCCCGCGGTCACGACCCTGCACAGCTACCGCTACTCGTGCGTGGTCGGCACCTGTGTGCGCGACGGCGCGATCTGCGAGGACTGCGTCGGCTCGCGGCTGAAGCTGCCCGGGATCCGGCACGCGTGCTACCACGACAGCCGCGCCGCGTCGGCTGCGCTGACCCTCGGTCTTGGCGTGCACCGGGCGATGGGCACCTTCCACCGCGCGGTCACCCGCTACCTCACCCTGACCGACTTCGCGCGGAGGCTGCTGATCCGCGACGGCTACCCCGCCGACCGGATCGAGGTGAAGCCCAACTCGGTGGCAGATCCCGGCGTCGAGGGCCGGCACGAGGGCGGCGACAGAGTGGTGTTCTTCGCCGCCCGGCTCGTGGACATCAAGGGCGTCCGCACGCTCCTCGATGCCTGGGCGAAGGGACCCAACGGTCTGCGGCTCGTCATCGCCGGCGACGGCGAGCTGCGGCCGCTGGTGGAGGAGCGGGCGGCCGCCGACCCCTCCATCGAGTACGTCGGCTGGCTGGGCGAGGACGAGGTCGCCGGCCGGATGCGCGACGCCGAGGTCGTCGTGGTGCCCTCCCAGTGGTACGAGGGTCTGCCGCTCGTCGTACTCCGCAGCCTTGCCGTTGGAACGCCGTTGCTCGTCTCCGACCTGGAGAACCTCTGTGAGGACGTCATCGCGGACGGCGTTGGCTGGTCCTTCCGGATGGGAGATCCGGACTCGTTGGCCGACGCAGCTCACCGCCATCGCCCGGCAGCCTGAACGCAGCCTGGAGCTGCGCCAGCGTGCCCGGCAGATCTATCTGGAGCGCTACACGCCCGAGGTCGACCTGGTCCGGCTCGAGAGGATCTACCACGAGGTCTCGGGCGCGGAGTGAAGGAGAGCTGGCGATGGTCCCCTTCGGGCCGGCACTGAGCCGGCGAACCGCCTTGCGGGCGGGTGTCGCCGCCGCCGGGTTCGCGACCGTCGCCGAGCGTGCGGCGTTCGGCGCGCCGATGCTCGACAGCGTCGTCCCGGCTCCGGCGGACGCTCTGGTCGACTCGTTCGGAGTCGTCATCCACCTGCAGTTCCGCGACAGCGTCTACGCCGCTCACGGCCAGGTCGAGTACTGGCTCTCGCTGCTGGGTGCCCGGCACGTGCGCAACCGACTCTCGCCCCAGCCTGAGGTGCTGGACGCCTTCGCCAGGCTCGGGGCTGCCGGCGTCAAGGTGCAAGCCGTCTGCGGAGCGTTCGGAGACGACCAGCCCATGGACCTGCTGATGCGCCACGTACGCGACCACTTTCCCGACCCGACGTCGGTCTTCTCCGCCTTCGAGGGCATCAACGAGCCCAACAACAGCGACGCGCGCTGGGTCGCCGAGACCCGCGCCAAGGTGCGTGAGCTCCACGCCGCCCGGGCGGACCACGGACTGGTCGACATCCCGATCGTGGCGCCTGCGCTGGCCCGGATCTCCTCCGGCGGGACCCAGGGCGCCGACACCTGGGCGCAGGCGGGCAACCTCGGCGACCTCAGCCCGTACGTCGACTTCGGCAACATGCACGTCTACCCGCAGGGTCTCCAGCCCAGCGTCGACATCGAGCTCTACGCGGGCAGCGCGAGGCGGGTCTGTGGCAACAAGCCGGTGATGTGCACCGAGGGCGGCTACTTCACGGCACCGGCGTACGTCGGGCCGTCGAAGCCCGTTCCTGCTGCGGTGGCCGCGGCCTACACACCACAGATGATCCTCGAGCACTGGAATGCCCGCACGGCGCGCTTCTTCCGCTACGAACTGTTCGACGACCCCGGTTTCGGCGACGCCGACCGCGAGGCGAACTGGGGGATGGTGCAGTGGGCGGAGCTGGGCGGCGTCGACCTCCCGCTGCCCAAGCTGGACTTCCTGGCCGTCCGCCGGATGCTCGCCGCGTTCGCCGATCCCGGCCCGACCTTCACCCCGGGGCCGGTCTCGATGACGTTGACCGGCACACCGGACCTTCGCTCGGCAGTGTTCGCCAAGCGGGACGGGACCCACCTCGTCTGTCTCTGGCTCGATCGCCCCATCTATGACCCGGAGACCCGCGGTTTCGTCCACGCTCCGGCCGACGAAGTGGCCACCGCGGAGCTCTCGTTCGGCACCGCCAGGGACATCACCGTCGAGTCGTTCGTCGACCCTGGGCGGAGCGAGAAGCACTCCGCTTCGACCTCGCTGTCCGTAGGTCTCTCGGCGGGCGTGACGATCGTGACCCTCGCGCCCGCCCCGTGAGGGTCAGGGCTGCACCAGCGGTGCGAACCTGATCCCGCGGCGGTACTTGCCGCCGAAGTACTTGCCATCGCTGACGAACCAGACTCCGGTCGCCGTCGGAAGGATCTGGAAACCACCGGACTGCTGTGGCATCCCGTTCGTCGGGTACCACGGATCCGCCATGCCGGTGACGGAGTCGACGGCGCCTCCACCCAACCGGTCGACGGCCGGCGGGCACCACTGGTCGAAGCAGTCCGGGTTGTCCAACCAGCGGCTGTGACCCTGGACGTAGACCGCGCCGTCGTTACCGGTCACGGCGACACTCTTCAACGAGTCACCGCCGGAGTAGTTGATCCACGTCGGCGCGAACGGGTCGAGGTTGGCGGTCTCGAACCGGGCCACCGCGTCGCAGAGCTGTCGGTACTTCAAGTGCCGACTGGTACCTGAACCCGAACGCGGCGACCGCGAACCAGGAGCTGTCCGGTGCGAAGTCGACGTCCTGGATGTAGGCCTGGGCATTGACGCGCGTCGACGAGCAGTTCACCTCGTTGGGCTCGTAGTTCCACGACGACAGCGTCGAGGAGGTGGCGCCGAGGTCGAGCATGAACATCCGGTGCTTCGCCACGCCGTCGACGGTGAGGAAGTTGCCGACGGCGACGAGGCGTTGCCCGTTGGGGCTGATGTCGAACTTGAAGACCTGGGCCGAGTTGCTGTTGGGGAGCTTCCCACCGACCACATGCGGGATGTACGACGACACGTTGCCGGTGTTGGGGTTGATCGCCATCAGGCGGCGCGCGAACGTGCCCGCGATCGACCAGCACTCCGTTGTGCAACGCCATGTCGCTCACGCGACCGCTGATTGCCGGGTTGAACGCTGGGTCGAGCTGGCCGGTCGCCAGGTTGAGCTTGGCGATGGCCCTGCGGGTGACGCCGTTCACGGTCGTGAAGCCGCCGCCGATCCACACCGAGGTGCCGTCGGAGAGGACCGACCAGACATCACCATTGACGAGCGGTGCGAAGCTTGTGCTGATCACGCCGGTCGTGGCGTTGAAGGCGAAGACACTGGAACGCGGGTACTGGACGGTCCGGTTGGAGTTCTCGACCTCGTCGAAGTTGCCCCCGACCACCATCTGGCTGCCGGCTTCGTCGATCGCGTAGGCCGCTGGGTGCGGGGTGGAACCCGTCTCGACCAGGTGCGGAGTCCATGTCGCCGCGACCGTGCTGACCGTGGTCGGATGGAAATAGCCCGATCCGTTCGCGGATCCGGCGGCCGTCGCGGCCAGCACTGCGCACGTCGCTACGGCAAGCGACCGCACGACAAATTTGGACTTCATGTCGTCTCCCCACAAGAAATGCCGTCGACCCCCCGGCCAACGAGTCGTTTCATGCTAGGTCGGCGTTCTCCGGGTGTCGGTAGCCCGATGGGGCCCTACCACCCCAGACGAAATCCCCGGACCCCACCCCAGTCGCGGACTGGTCCCGGTGGGGGGACAGCGCATGGTGCGTGTGCGCGTTGCCGGTTACAGCAGCGGTGCGAACCTGATCCCGCGGCGGTACTTGCCACCGAAGTACTTCCCGTCGGAGACGAACCAGACTCCGGTCGCGGTCGGAAGGATCTGGAATCCGCCGGACTGCTGTGGCATCCCGCCCGTCGGGGCCCACGACATCGCCAGGCCCGTGGTCGGGTTGACGGCGCCTCCGCCCATCCTGTGGACCGCTGGCGAGCAGAACTGGTCGAAGCAGTTCGGGTTGTCCAGCCAGCGGCTGTGGCCCTGGACGTAGACCGCGGCACCGGTCACGGCAACACTCTTCAGAGTGTCGCCGCCGGTGTAGTTGATCCACGTCGGCCTGATCGGGTCGAGGTTGGTGGTCTCGAACCGGCTGACCGAGTCGCAGAGCTGTCGGCCCTTCAGGGACGACTGGTACTTGTACCCGAACGCGGCGACTGCGAACCACGAGCTGTCCGGTGCGAAGTCGACGTCCTGGATGTAGGGCTGGGTGATCAAGCGCACCGACGAGCAGGCCACCGCGTTGGGCTCGTAGTTCCATGTCGACAGGGCCGAGGCGGAGGCGCCGAGGTTCAGCATGAACATCCGGGGCTTCGCCACCCCGTCGACGGTGAGGAAGTTGCCGACGGCGACGAGGCGTTGTCCGTTGGGGCTGATGTCGAACTTGAACACCTGCGCCGAGTTGCTGTTGGGGAGCTTCCCGCCCACCACGTTCAGGATGTACGGCGACACGTTGCCGTTGTCGGGGTCGATCGCCATCAGACGGCGGCCGAACGTGCCGGCGATGACCAATACGCCGTTGTGCATCGCCATGTCGCTCACGCGGCCGCTGAGAGCTGGGGTGAACGCCTCGTCGAGCTGGCCGGTCGCCAGGTCGAGCTTCGCGATCGCTCTGCGGTTGACGCCGTTCACGGTCGTGAAGCCGCCGCCGATCCACACGGAGGTGCCGTCGGAGAGCACCGACCACACTTCACCGTCGAGGACTGGGGCGAAGGTGGTGCTGATCGCGCCGGTCTTGGCGTTGAAGGCGAAGACGTTGGAACGTGCGTACTGGGTATTCCGGCTGGCGTTCTCGACGGTGTCGAAGTTGCCGCCGACCACCATCTGGGTGCCGGCCTCGTCGATCGCGTGGGCCGCCGGGTGCGGGACGCCAGGCGTCTCGACAATGTGCGGCGTCCACGTCGCCGCGACCGTGCTGACCGGCGCCGGATGGGTATGGACTGATCCGTCCGCGGATACGGCCGTGGCAGCAGCCAGGGCCCCGCAGGTCAGAATCGCAAGCGACCGCGCGACAGTCTTGAGCTTCACGTGTTCTCCCCCAAAGAAATGCGTCGGCCCCGGGCCGACGCGTCGTTTCATCCTACTTGGGGGTTTTGTGGGTGTCGGTAGCCATTTGGGGCCCCTTCCCCAGTCTCGGAGTGGCCCCGATGGGGCCACGGCATGGTCATTCGACGCGTTCATCGAGGCGAGTGTCCCCGCGAATTTCACGCGAGCCGAGCAGGTGTCGGTTGCCATCCGGGCCTCGTCAGCCTCATGAGAGGCTTTGGCCGTGAGTGATTTCGACCCAGGGACTCCGCCTGCCGCGGCCGCCACCGACGACCATGTCTTCGCAGCCTGGGCTGCCACCGTTGCCGGTGAGCGCCTGCTCGAGGTCCGCGCCGAGGGCCTGGAGGGCAGGGAGCTCAAGGACGCCGGGGACCGCGCGGCCCACGAGCTGTTGATGCGTCTGATCGCCGAGCATCGTCCGGACGACGCCATCCTTTCCGAGGAGGGCAAGGACGACAAGGCCAGGTTGGTTGCCGACCGGGTCTGGATCGTGGACCCGCTCGACGGCACCCGGGAGTTCTCCGAGCCGCCCCGCGACGACTGGGCGGTGCACGTCGCGCTGTGGTCCGGGTCCTCAGACGGTGGAGACCTGACAGCCGGTGCCGTCGCCCAGCCGGTGCTGGGCGAGACCTTCAACACCGGCCACCCGCCCGTCGTACCCGAGCGCACGTCGGCCAGGCCGCGGATCGCAGTCTCGCGCACCCGCCCCCCGGCGTTCGTCCAGGCATTGGCCGAGGAGCTCGACGCCGAGCTCGTGCCCATGGGGTCGGCCGGCGTGAAGGTCATCTCGGTGACCCGCGACGTCAGCGACGCCTATGTGCATGCCGGCGGTCAGTACGAATGGGACTCCGCCGCCCCGGTCGCCGTCGCCCGGGCGGCCGGGCTGTTCACCTCTCGCGTCGACGGCTCGCCGCTGGTCTACAACCAGGACAACGTCTCCCTGCCCGACCTGATCGTGTGCCGCCCGGAGCTCGCCGAGCAGATCGTCGACTTCGTACGGCGGCACGGGACGGACTGACCGTGACCTCCTACATCTCGCACACGACCGTGGACTGTGCCAACGCCTACGAGCTCTCCGCGTGGTGGAAGCAGGTCCTCGACTACGTCGACCTGCCCGACGACGCCAACGAGCCCGGGGATGAGGAGTGCATGATCCAGAGGCCCGACGGCGATCATCAGGTGCTGTTCGTCGAGGTACCAGAGGGCAAGTCGGTGAAGAACCGGATCCACTTCGATCTGCGGCCGACTGCGTCCACCCAGGCAGACGAGGTCGAGCGCCTTCTTGGCATCGGCGCGACGCAGATCGCCGACCTTCGGGGCAAGTACGGGCCAGGCACGGGTTGGGTCTTGCTCGCGGACCCGGAGGGCAACGAGTTCTGCGTGCTGCGGTCCGAGGCCGAGCGGGCGGCGCACGTAGACTGACGTCCCTCACCCCCTGTCGATTCGTGGCCGGGGGCTGTCGTGCTGTCGAAGGGGAACCCGTGCACCTCACCGGACTGGCGGACGCCGTCCTCGCCGATCCGACCCTGGCCTCCGCGCTGACGGACGCGAACACGATCGCGGCGCTCGACCTGACAGGTCCGGCGGCGCTGCGTCCGTTCGCGGTCAAGGGCCTGGTCGACGCCGGCAGGACGGTGCTGGCGGTGACTGCGACGGCTCGCGAGGCCGAGGATCTCGTCGAGGAGCTCGGTGACCTGATCGACCCCGGCCTGGTCGGCTACTACCCCGAGCTGGGAGACGCTTCCGCACGAACGGCTCAGCCCGCGCAGCGACACCATCGGCCGCCGGCTGGCGGTCCTCCGCCGGATCTGCAACCCCGGTACGACGGCTCACGACGGTCCGCTCAGGGTGGTCGTGGCGCCGGTCCGCTCGTTGCTCCAGCCCCAGGTCAAGGGACTCGGAGACCTCGAGCCGGTGGCGCTGGGCAAGGGCGACACCGTGGACCTCGACGACGTCGTAGAACGCCTCGCGAATGCGGCGTACTCCCGCGTCGACCTGGTCGAGCGGCGCGGCGAGTTCGCGGTCCGCGGCGGGATCGTGGACATCTTCCCGCCGACCGAGGAACACCCGCTGCGGGTGGAGTTCTGGGGCGACGACGTCGAGGAGATCCGGTCCTTCGCCGTCGCCGACCAGCGGACCCTGGAGACCGTCGAGAGGCTGTGGGCGCCGCCATGCCGCGAGCTGCTGCTCACCGATGACGTACGGCGCCGGGCGGCCGAGCTCGGAGAGGCGCATCCGCAACTGGTCGAGCTGACCGACAAGATCGCCGCCGGCATCGCCGTGGAGGGCATGGAGTCGCTCGCGCCGGTGCTCGTCGACGAGATGGAGATGCTGACCGAGCTGATGCCCGCCGACACGCACGTGCTGGTGCTGGACCCCGAGCGCGCCCGCAGCCGGGCGCACGACCTGGTCGCCACCAGCGAGGAGTTCCTCGGCGCCTCCTGGGCGGCTGCGGCCAGTGGCGGGGTCGCCCCGATCGACCTGGGCGCCGCGTCCTACCGCGAGCTCGGCGGCGTCCGCGAGCAGACCCTCGGCCAAGGGAAGGCATGGTGGACGCTCAGCCCGTTCGGACTGGATGACAGTTCGCAGGTCGAGCCGGCCGAGTCCGTATCGTCCAACTTGCCCGAAGGCTTCGACGGGCTCGACCGAGCGGTGGTCGACGCCCTCGACTCCGGTCCCGGGCGTCGAGTCCCGGATCGTCACGGCGAAGCCCGCAGAGGCTTACCGCGGCGACATCGAGCAGGCCGTGGTCGACATCCAGCGCTGGCTGTCCGACGGCTGGCGGGTCGCCGTACTCCACCCCGGACTCGGTCCGGCCAAGCGGATGGTCGAGGTGCTCGGGGAGCACGACGTCGCGGCTCGGCTGGTCGAGCACGAGCAGGGCGACCTCCTCGACCACCGCGACGGGGTTGTCGTTGTCACGACGGGCGGCCTCCAGCACGGCCTGGTCCACGAGGGCCTCCGACTGGCGATCCTGACCGGCGACGACCTGTCCGGCCAGAAGGCATCAACCCGCGACATGCGCAGGATGCCGGCCCGCCGCAAGAAGCAGATCGACCCGCTCGAGCTCAAGGCCGGCGACTACGTGGTCCACGAGCAGCACGGCGTCGGCCGGTTCGTGGAGATGAGGCAGCGCCAGGTGCAGGGCGCGACCCGTGAGTACCTCGTCCTCGACTATGGCGCCTCCAAGCGTGGGGGGCCGGCAGACCGGCTCTACGTGCCCGCCGACGCCCTCGACCAGGTCACCCGGTACGTCGGCGGCGAGCAGCCGTCCCTCGACCGGCTCGGCGGCGCCGACTGGTCGAAGCGCAAGAACCGGGCCCGCAAGGCGGTCCGCCAGATCGCGGCCGAGCTGATCAAGCTCTACGCCGCGCGCCAGGCCACCAAGGGGTTCGCGTTCGGGCCGGACACGCCCTGGCAGCGCGAGCTCGAGGACGCGTTCCCGTTCCACGAGACCCCCGACCAGCTGACCACGGTCGACGAGGTCAAGGCCGACATGCGGCGGACGGTGCCGATGGACCGGCTGGTGTGTGGCGACGTGGGCTACGGCAAGACCGAGATCGCCGTCCGGGCGGCCTTCAAGGCAATCCAGGACGGCAAGCAGGTCGCCATCCTCGTGCCGACCACGCTCCTGGTCACCCAGCACTTCTCGACGTTCGCCGAACGGATGAGTGGCTTCCCCGTCGTACTCAAGAGCCTGAGCCGGTTCCAGACCGACAAGGAGGCTCGCTCGGTGATCGCGGGCCTGGCCGACGGCGCGGTCGACATCGTGATCGGCACCCACCGGCTGCTGAACCCCGACATCCGGTTCAAGGACCTCGGCCTGATCGTCGTGGACGAGGAACAGCGCTTCGGCGTCGAGCACAAGGAGCAGATGAAGCGGCTGCGGACGACCGTCGACGTCCTGTCCATGTCGGCCACGCCTATCCCGCGCACGCTCGAGATGGCGATCACCGGCATCCGGGAGATGTCCACGATCACCACCCCGCCCGAGGAACGGCATCCGGTGCTGACCTACGTGGGCGCGTACGAGGACCGCCAGATCGTCGCGGCCGTACGGCGAGAGCTGCTGCGCGAGGGCCAGGTGTTCTACATCCACAACCGGGTCAACTCGATCGAGAAGGCGGCGGCGAAGATCAGGCAGCTGGTGCCGGAGGCCCGGGTCGCCACGGCGCACGGCCAGATGGCTGAACACCAGCTCGAGCAGGTCATGCTCGACTTCTGGGAGAAGCGCTTCGACGTGCTGGTGTGCACGACGATCGTGGAGTCGGGTCTCGACGTCTCCAACGCCAACACGATGATCATCGAGCGCGCCGACGCCCTCGGCCTGTCACAGCTGCACCAGCTACGCGGGCGGGTGGGCCGATCGCGCGAACGTGCCTACGGCTACTTCCTCTACCCGCTCGACAAGCCCCTCACCGAGACCGCACACGAGCGGCTGGCGACCCTGGCCCAGCACTCCGACCTCGGCGGCGGCATGGCCATCGCGATGAAGGACCTCGAGATCCGGGGTGCGGGCAACCTGCTCGGTGGCGAGCAGTCCGGCCACATCGCCGACGTCGGCTTCGACCTCTACGTCCGGCTGGTCGGCGAGGCGGTGGCCGAGTACAGGGGAGACACCGAGCCGGAGTTTCAGGAGGTCCGGATCGAGCTGCCGATCGACGCGCACCTGCCCCACGACTACATCTCCAGCGAGCGGCTGAGGCTGGAGATGTACAAGCGGCTCGCCGAGGTGCGCACTGACGAGGACGTCGACCTGCTCCGGGACGAGATGCAGGACCGATACGGGCAGGTGCCCGAGGCGGCCGCCTCGCTGCTGCAGGTGGCGCGGTTCCGGGGCCGGGCTCGCCGGGCAGGGGTCTCGGAGGTCACGATCGCCGGCAAGAACGTGCGCTTCGCGCCCGTCGTACTCCCCGAGTCGCGCGCCGTCCGGCTCGGTCGGATCCATCCCGGAAGCCTCGTCAAGGCGCCGGTCAAGACGATCCTCGTGCCGCGTCCGCAGACCGCCGTCGTCGGGGGGCACCCGATCACCGGCATGCCTTTGCTTGAATGGGCACGAAGCGTGATCGACGCCGTCATCGATCCCACCGATGGAGGAGCACCGAAGTGACCAGTGTCCGCACTCGTCTGGCCGGGCTGGTCCTGCTCGCCCTCGCAACCCTGAGCGGGTGCAGCGGTCTGCATCCGAACGTCGCCGCGGAGGTGGGTGACCAGACGATCACCGACGCCGAGATCGACCAGCTGGCCCAGGACGTGTGCACCGCGATCCAGGCCCAACCTGACTCGGACCTTCCCGCCTCCGCCCGGTCGCAATGGCTCCAGTTTGTCGTCCAGGGATTCGTGCTGCGCGCAATGGCCGACCAGATGGCCGACGACTACGGCGTGACGAGCACCAAGGCCTACGACGACGTTGTCGAGCAGACCAAGCAAGGCCTCGCCCAGATCCCCGAGCTCGACCCCGAGATTCAGTCGCACGTCCTGGACACCGCGACCTCGTCGGACTACTTCCAGGACATCCTTGCCTCGGTGGGCGCGAAGGACCTGACGGCCTCGGGCACCGCCAAGCCGTCGCCCAACGACTCGCTTCGGAGGGGGCTCGAGCTTGCAGCGGAATGGGAGGAGGACAACGGCATCGAGATCGATCCCCGGTTCCCCGACATCAGCATCCTCGCGGACAAGGGCCCCACGTACACCCCGGACGAGATCGCGTTCGACGTGAGCGACCTGGCGAAGCAGGCCTCGGCCGAGATGGCCAAGCAGACGACGACCGAGGCGCCCGACCCGGAATGGGTCGAGGCACTGCCGCCTGCGCAGCGGTGTGGCTGAACCCCCGACGGGTGAGCACCTGGTCGAACTCGTCCGGGTGATGGCTCGGCTGCGCGCCGAGTGTGACTGGAAGTCGATGCAGACGCACCGCTCGTTGGCGCGACATCTCCTCGAGGAGACCTACGAGACCCTCGAGGCCATCGACACCGGTGATCTGGCCCATCTGCGGGAGGAGCTCGGTGACCTGCTGCTGCAGGTCTACTTCCATGCCGAGATCGCCGCCCAGCACGGCGACTTCGACATCGACGACGTGGCCGGAGACCTGATCGCCAAGCTGGTCCGCCGCAACCCGCACGTCTTCGGCGACGCGCACGTGTCCGGTGCCGCGTCGGTCAACGAGCTCTGGGAGTCGATCAAGGCCACCGAGAAGCAGCGCGACTCCCTCCTCGACGGCATCCCCCCGACCCTTCCCGCCCTGCTCTACGCCGACAAGGTCCTCGACCGCCTGTCCCGCGAGCCGTCAGTTGTGGCCCCGCGAACTGGCACTAATGGCCCCGACGATCTGGGCGACCGGCTCCTGGCCATCGTCGCCGAGTGTCGCGAAGCCGGCGTCGACCCCGAGCAGGCGCTCCGCGAGGCCGTACGCCGGATCCTGTGACGCACCATCGAGCTACGACGCCTGGCCCTCAACGATTCGGCATCCCAACCTGCGGACCGTTCCCTCGCCGGGCGTGGACCTTGCGGGGATCGGCTGACCGACGACGTTAGGCTGTGGCCGACCGGTAGATCTTCTTCCTCAGGAGCATGACCATGGCCGCCATCGAAGCCGTCAACGCGCGCGAAATCCTGGACTCGCGCGGCAATCCCACCGTCGAGGTCGAGATCGCTCTCGACGACGGTGCCTTCGGCCGGGCCGCGGTGCCCAGCGGTGCGTCCACGGGCGCATTCGAGGCCGTCGAACTGCGCGACGGCGGCGATCGCTACCTCGGAAAGGGCACCGTCGGCGCCGTCAAGGGCATCCTGGAGACCATCGCTCCGGCGATCGAGGGCCTCGAAGCCGACGACCAGCGGCTCCTCGACCAGACGATGCTCGACCTCGACGCCACGCCGAACAAGGCCAAGCTCGGCGCGAACGCCATCCTCGGCGTCTCGCTCGCGGTCGCCCACGCCGCCGCAGAGTCCGCTGCCCTCCCGCTCTTCCGCTACGTGGGTGGCCCCAACGCCCACCTGCTGCCGGTGCCGATGATGAACATCCTCAACGGCGGGTCGCACGCCGACTCCAACGTGGACGTCCAGGAGTTCATGATCGCGCCGATCGGGGCGCCGACCTTCCGCGAGGCGTTGCGCCAGGGCGCGGAGGTCTACCACGCGCTCAAGTCGGTGTTGAAGAAGAAGGGTCTGGCGACCGGGCTCGGCGACGAGGGCGGCTTTGCCCCCAACCTGGACAGCAACCGGGCTGCCCTCGACCTGATCGCCGAGGCGGTCTCGGCGGCGGGCCTGACTCTGGGCACCGACATCGCGCTCGCGATGGACGTCGCCGCGAGCGAGTTCCACGACCACGGCTCCTACACGTTCGAGGGCAACAAGCTGTCGTCCGACGAGATGGTCGCCTACTACGCCGACCTCGTCGCGTCGTACCCGATCGTCTCCCTCGAGGACCCGCTCGACGAGGAGGACTGGGACGGCTGGAAGACTCTCACCGACGAGCTCGGGACGAAGACCCAGATCGTCGGCGACGACCTCTTCGTCACCAACGTCGAGCGGCTCCAGCGCGGGATCAGCGGTGGCCAGGCCAACGCGCTGCTGGTGAAGGTCAACCAGATCGGCTCGCTGACCGAGACCCTCGACTCCGTCGAGCTGGCCCACCGCAACGGCTACCGCTGCATGATGAGCCACCGTTCGGGGGAGACCGAGGACGTCACCATCGCCGACCTCGCGGTCGCCACCAACTGTGGCCAGATCAAGACCGGTGCACCGGCTCGGAGCGAACGCGTGGCCAAGTACAACCAGCTGCTCCGCATCGAAGAGCAGCTGGAAGACGCGGCCCGCTACGCCGGAGCCGGCGCGTTCCCGCGCTACCAGGGCTGACCGGACAGACCATGGCCGACCGTCGCCCGCGCTCGAACCGGGGAGCCTCCGCTCGCCGGCCTTCCGCGCGGCCTGCGCGGCGAGGCGCAGCGGGGCGTCCGCGGAGCGGACGGTTCGGGAGTGGCCCCCGCCCCTACGCCGGCCAGCAGATCGGGCAGGGACGGTCTTCGCCCGCGACTCACCGGCCGGGCCGCGATCCTGATCCTGCTCATCGCGGTCCTGACCGTGTCCTACGCGTCGAGCCTGCGTGCCTACCTACAACAGCGTGGACACATCTCCGACCTCAAGTCCCAGATCGCGGAGCGCTCGGCGAGCATCGGCGATCTCGAGCGTGAGAAGAAGCGGTGGAAGGACGACGCGTTCCTCGAGCAGCAGGCCCGTGAACGGTTCGGTTTCCTCTTCCCCGGCGAGACCAGCTACCAGGTGCTCGACGCCGACGGCAAGCCGCTCGGCGGCCAGGACCGGCTGCACGATGCGAGCGAGGTCGTGAAACCAGAGCCAACGCCCTGGTGGGACACGGCGTGGGAGTCGGTCGAGCTCGCGGGCAACCCGGCCAAGGCCAACACCGGCCCGGCTGCCCCGGGCCGGTGATCTCCCCGTCCGACGAGGCGGCAATCGCCGCCCAGCTCGGCCGCGCGCCCCGCTCCATTCACGAGGTGGGACACCGATGTCCGTGTGGCAACCCGGACGTCGTCACCACCGAACCCAGGCTCGACGACGGCACCCCGTTCCCGACCACCTTCTACCTCACCTGTCCGCGGGCCGCCTCGAAGATCGGGACGCTCGAGGCGTCGGGGCTGATGAAGCAGATGCAGGACCGGCTGGGATCGGAGCCGGAGCTGGCCGCGTCGTACGCCGCGGCGCACGAGGCCTACCTCGCCGCCCGTGGCGCCATCGGCTCGGTGCCCGAGATCGAAGGCATCTCCGCGGGCGGGATGCCGGACCGGGTGAAGTGCCTGCACGTGCTGGCCGGGCAGGCCCTTGCCCAGGGACGGGGCGCCAACCCCTTGGGCGACGAGGTGCTCGACCTGCTGGGTGAATGGTGGGCGTCGGGACCCTGCGTGACCCCCGCATGATGGTCGCCGCGATCGACTGTGGCACCAACACCATCAAGCTCCTGATCGGCGACCTGCCCGCGATCTCGGTCGTGGAGACCCGGATCGTACGACTCGGCCAAGACGTCGACCGGACGGGCCGGCTGGCCGACGAGGCGCTGGCGCGGACGTTCGCCGCCATCGACGAGTACGCCGCCCTGATCGCCGCGCATCCGGTCGAGCTGATCCGGTTCTGCGCCACGTCTGCGTCTCGCGACGCGAGCAACAGCGAGGTGTTCACCGACGGGGTACGCGCCCGGCTCGGCGTCACTCCGGAGGTGATCTCCGGTGAGGAGGAGGCCGCGCTCGCCTTCGACGGAGCTGTCCGCCACCTCCGGGTCCCCGCCCCACCGCCCGTCCTGGTCGTCGACATCGGCGGCGGGTCCACCGAGCTGATCCTGGGCGCCGACGAACCCACTGCCGCGTTCTCGATGGACATCGGGTCGGTGCGCATGCACGAGCGGCATCTGCACTCCGACCCGCCGACGGCGTCGGAGGTCGTGGCCGCCACCGCCGACATCGAGGCGGCTCTCGACGCCTGCCCGGTGTCGCCGGCGGCCGCCGCGACAGTCGTCGGGATCGCCGGCACGGTGTGCACGGTCGCGGCGGGGGTGCTCGACCTGCCGTCGTACGACAAGAGCCGGATCGACCAGTCCGTGCTCTCCGTGTCCGCCGTGCATGCCTACGTCGAACGGCTGCTGGCCATGACGGTGGAGCAGCGGCTGGCCCTGCCCTACATGCACCCGGGCCGCGCCGACGTGATCGGCGCCGGCGCCCTCATCCTGTCGCGGGTGCTCGCCCGGACGAGCGTGTCCGACCTCGTGGTCTCCGAGTCCGACATCCTCCACGGCATCGCCTGGTCGATGGTGCGGTAGTCCGAGGTCGAGGCACGGCGGTGTCGGTGCTTCGACCTCGTCGTATCCGGTCATGATGGGCGGGTGAGATTGCCGCACCCGATCACCGGAGAGGAGTTCGCGAGCCCGGTCCCGCCTCGCGCGGGTTGGCCCGACGACCCGACGAACGACCCGAGGACGGAGCTGGGACGGCTCAGCGCCGACATCTCGGTCTGCCGGAAGTGCCCGAGACTGGTGGAGTGGCGCGAGTCGGTCGCGCTCACGAAGCGGGCGTCGTACGCCGACGAGCCCTACTGGGGACGTCCGATCGCAGGCTGGGGCTCCGAGACTCCCAGGGTGCTCATCGTCGGGCTCGCGCCGGCCGCCCACGGCGGCAACCGGACCGGACGGATCTTCACCGGCGACCGGTCGGGCGACTGGCTGTTCGCGGCTCTCCACCGGGCCGGCCTGGCCCGGCAGGAGACCAGCGTCCATGCCGGAGACGGCCAGCAGCTCGTCGACACCCGGATGGTCGCGGCGGTCCGGTGCGCGCCGCCGCTCAACAAGCCGACGATCGAGGAACGCGACGCCTGTTCGCCCTGGCTGGACGCGGAGATAGCGCTGGTCAGGAGGCACGTCCGGGCCGTGGTGGCGCTGGGCAGCTTCGGGTGGGACGCCGCGCTGAAGGCGCTCGGCCGCGCCGGCTACGCCGTACCCAAACCGAAGCCGCGGTTCGGCCACGGCGCAGAAGCCGACCTGACCACCGACGATGCGGCGCTGACCCTGCTCGGCTGCTATCACCCCAGCCAGCAGAACACCTTCACCGGGAAGCTCACCGAGGAGATGCTCGACGCCGTCCTCGCGAGGGCTGCAAGCACTCTAGACCGGCAGAGTCTTGGCCCCCGTATCCCAATTGGCAGAGGAAGTCGCCTTAAAAGCGATTCAGTGTGGGTTCGACCCCCACCGGGGGCACCACCCGTTCGGAGCATGGCGACACCGCGTCGGGCCCGGCATGCTGGAGCGATGACGACATCTGACGAGGAGGTCATCGACCTGCTCCACGAGTTCTGCGAGGCCTTCGCCGAACAGGATCGCGCCCGATTGCACGAGGTCTTCGCGGAAGGCAATGTGTGTTTCGTCGCATCGGACGGCTTGGCGCTGCATGACCGGCCGCACCTGGACGACTACTTCGACGCGTACGCCGCGGAGCCCGTGTCCTACTCCTTCGAGTGGGACGCCTGCCAGGTCTCCGCGGACGAGCGTTCCGGCTGGATCGTGGCGTTCGGACGGGAGATCCGGCGTGAAGGCGAGGAAGAGTCGAAGTTCCCGGTCCGGATGACGCTGGGCTGTACGCACATCGACGCCGGATGGCGGATTGCGCACCTGCATGCGTCGAAGCCGACGGGCTGAGGACACACAGGCGATTCACAGGTTGCAGGGGAACACCGAATGCCCGGTCCGTCGTTGTCCGGATAGGTGTCCAGCCTAGAATGGATCAACAACGGCGACCGTCAGGTGGCGGCCGCCACGGCCTCCAAGGAGGAGACCATCATGCAGAGCAACAACCCCGTCTTCCGCAACTCGGAAGGCTTCAACGGTCAGCCGACGCAGAACGCCTACGGGAACCAGACCTACCCGGGCGCGGGCCAGTCCTACCCGGGCTACGGCAGTGGACCGGCGTCCGACCCGTCCACCTGGGGAACCGGCGTGCCCACGGACACCACGCGGTTCGACCCCACCCGCCGCGCGCGGATGACGATCGACAGCACGGTCCAGAAGTCCGCGATCACGATCGGCGTGGTCGTGGTGATGGCGGCGGTGACGTGGCTGTTCACCGGTAACATCAAGAATGAGGAGACCGCGGGCACGCTCTACCTCGCGATGATGATCGGCATGGGCGGCGCGTTCGCGCTGTCGCTGGTCAACTCGTTCAAGCGCGTCGTCAGCCCACGCGCTTGTCATCGCCTTCGCCGCCCTCGAGGGAGTGGCGCTCGGGGCGCTGAGCAAGTTCTTCGACGCCATGTTCGGCAGCGGCGTCGTGACGGGTGCCGTCATCGGCACGTTCGCCGCATTCGTCGGCACGCTGGCGGCGTACAAGTTCTTCAACATCCAGGTCAGCAGCCGCTTCCGCAAGATCGTCGTCGCGGCGATGTTCGGCATGGTCGGGCTGAGCCTGCTCGAGCTGATGCTGGGCATGTTCGGCAGCTCGTTCGGGCTGTTCGGCTTCGGCGCACTCGGTCTGCTCACCGCTGTGGCCGGCCTCGTGCTCGGCGTGTTCATGCTGATCATGGACTTCGACTTCATCGAGCGCGGCGTCGCAGCCGGGCTCGAGGAGCGGGAGTCGTGGCGGGCCGCGTTCGGCCTGACCGTGAGCCTGGTCTGGATCTACACCAACCTGCTGCGCCTGTTGGCGATCTTCAGCGACAACTGATCACACCACCTCGAAGGCCCCGGCGATGCCGGGGCCTTCGTCAATTTGCGAGTGCGTCTCAAGCGCCGTCGAGCCAGGCGAGCACAGCCAGGACGCGGCGGTTGTCGTCGGGCGCCTGCGGGAGGTCGAGCTTGGCGAAGATGTTGTTGGTGTGCTTGCCGATGGCCTTCTCGGTGACGAACATCCGGGCTGCGATCGCGGCGTTGGAGCGGCCCTCGGCCATCAGCGTGAGCACCTCGCGCTCGCGCTCGGTGAGCCGGCTGATCGGCTTGGTGGCGTCGGCCCGGTCGAGCATGATGGCCACCACCGCCGGGTCCAGCACGGTGCCGCCCTCGGCGACCTGTCGGACCGCGGCCACGAAGCTCGCGACATCGACGACCCGATCCTTGAGGAGGTAGCCGACGGCGCCCTCACCGCTGGCCAGCAGCTCGCGGGCGTAGAGCGGCTCGACGTACTGGCTGAGCACCAGGATCGGGAAGGCCGGGCGGCTGGCGCGCACGTCGATCGCGGCGACCAGGCCCTCGTTGGTCTGCGTCGGGGGCATCCGTACGTCGACCACGGCGACCTCGACGTCGTGCTCGGCCACGGCTTTGGTGAACGACGGCGCGTTGTCGACGGTGGCGACGACCTCGATGCCGTTGGCCGTCAGGATCCGGGCGAGTCCTTCCCGGAGGAGTGCGTTGTCCTCTGCGACGACAGCGCGCACGGCACCTCCAGGCTCACGACGGTCGGCCCGCCGTCCGGGCTCTCGACGAGGATAGTGCCGTCGAAGGCGGCCAGCCGACTGCGGACGCCGGCCAGTCCGGAACCCTCGGCATCGGCCCCACCCTGTCCGTCGTCGCCGACATCGGCCCTCAGGCGCCCGTCCTGGTGCGACAACCGGACCCAGGCGCGGGTGGCCCGCGCATGCTTCACGGTGTTGGCCAGGCACTCGACGATCGCGAAGTAGACGGCCGACTCGATCGGGGCCGGCGCCCGGCCGGGCAACCGGTCGGTCACCGTGATCGGCAGGGCAAGGCTCATGGTCAGCGCCTCGACCGCACCGAGGAGACCGCGGTCCGCGAGCACCGGCGGGTGGATTCCGCGCACCACCGACCGGATGTCCTCCAGCGCGGTCACCGTGGACTCCCGAGCCTCCCGCAGAAGCGCGGTCGCAGCGTCCGGGTCGGAGCCGACGAGCTGTTCGGCCAGACCCAGGTTCATGCCCAGCGACACGATCCGGGCCTGCGCGCCGTCGTGCAGGTCGCGCTCGATCCGCCGGATCTCCGCAGCCGAGTGGTCCAGGCTCTCGGTTCGGGTCGTGGTGACCTCGGCGACCCGGCGTTCGAGCTCCTCGGCGCGGGCCCCGAGAATGCCCCGTTCGGCCAGGGCCCGTGCCCGGACGAGTGCCGGGGTCACCAGCCACCAGGTCGTGACGCACACCGGGGCGACCACGAAGGTCAGCACGGCCCACGTCCAGCCGCCGTCGAGCACCAGCCCGACCAGGCTCGTGACCGGGTTGGCCAGGAGGCCGGGCACGACGACCGACAGCACGAACCCCCCGGTCGCCGAGAATCCCAGGAACGCGAAGTCGCGCCACCGGGCCCGGTCGCGGAACCAGGTCACCGGGCCGCGGAGGGCGCCGCTGCCCTCGGCGTACGACGCGGGGATCTCCTCGCCCAGCACCATCCCGGCCAGCCGACGGTGCAGCCGGGTGAGCGCCTCCGTTGCCGGGACGACGCCGTGGGCGATCACCAAGCCGACACCGAGCGGCGCCAGCGGAATGCTGAGCAGGCTGAGGATGAACAGGGCCAGGGCCGGGATGGCCAGTAGGGCCTGGGCCAGCGCGAGCCCCGTGAGCACGAGCCGCTTGCGCAGCCCCCGCTCGTCGAGCGGGCGGGGGTCGCCCGACTCGACTCGCAGGTCCCAGTCCATGCCCACCATCGTGACCCAGTCTTCCACCGGCTTCGCGTCGGTGTTCATGTCGCGGCCACGACCTCGACGGCGCTGCCTGCGCCGAGGGCACGTCGTACGGCGATCCGGCCCGCGCCGACCGTGAGTACGACGGCCACGGCGGCGACGACCACAGGGAGCCAGAGCTGACCGTCGGGGACGAACCCCTCGTCGCGGGCGATCGAGAACGGCACGATGGTGGCGAGCGAGGCGACCAGCCCGAGCACGGCGCCGACGCCCGAGACCAGCAGCGTCTCGGCCAGCACCGAGGCCCGGATCTGTTCGGGGGTGCCACCCACGAGCCGCAACCGGCCGAACTCGGCGGCGCGATCGCCGACCACCGCGAGCAGCGCGTTCACCAGCATGATCGCCGCGAAAACCGCGATCATCCCGACCACGACGTTGTTGAGCAGGGTGATCGTGTCAGCCTCGGCGGCGGTCATGTCGGGCGGAAGCACCAACGTGCGGCTGTCGATGCCGACCAGCATCAGCGTGCCGGCGGAGGCAGCGGTGAACACGATGACCGGCCCGAGGATCGGCCCGAGCAGGTGCGCGCGCCGGCCGGCGTTGAAGCCGGCGAGGTGGCCGGCGGCCCCATGGTCCATCAGCGGGCGGCCTAGCCGGGCCGCAACCCGAAGCAGGACGGGGGCGAACGCGGCCAGCCCGACGCCGGCGAGGATGGACGCCGAACCGGAGGTCTGCATGGCTGCGTAGGGGTCGTCGCTGTTGCCGGTGACGAATACGGTCACGAAGCCCGTGGCGACGGCGTAGCCGATCAGCACCATGCCGCCGATCCGTCGCCAGCGCGACAGAGGTGGGGTACCCACCTCCTCGGCCAGGGCGAGCCGGGTCTGGGCACGGGTGGCCCGGCGGCTGGCGAACCCGGCCGCCACAAGGCTGGTCAGGATCACCACGAGCATGGTGGCGCCCAGCGCGATGACGCCACCGCCGTACTCCACTGACGGGGCCACCAGGCCGCCGTCCCGAATCATCGCGAGCAGGGCACGCCCGGCGGGCCAGGCAACCACCGCGCCGGTCACCGCGGCCGCGATTGCCACGACCGCCGTCTCGGTGCGGACCATCCGCCGGGCCTGACGCGGGGTGGCGCCGATGGTGCGGAGAAGGCCGATCTCCACGTCGCGGCGGCGGACCGCGACTGACAGTGTGGAGACCAGCGAGAACATCGCGATCAGCGCGCCCCAGCCGCCGATGACGGCACCCATGATGATGAGCGTTGTGCGGTCTTCGCCGGAGACAGGACCGGTCGCGGTCTCCACCAGGGTCGCGAACGCGCCGATGACGAGCGTGCTGAGAAGGATCGCGACGAACGTCGCGGTGAACGACGGCAGACGGTGCCGCAACGACGGCCAGGCCAGCCCCATCATGACTGCACCCCCGCCGCGACCAGCTCATCGAGGTGGGCCAGCTGGCCGGCGACGGCCTCGGCCGTCGGGCCGCGCATGTGCCCGGCTACCCGCCCGTCCACGAGGAACACGACGCGGTCCGCGTACGACGCGGCCACCGGGTCGTGGGTCACCATCAGGATCGTGCGGGCGTTGGCGTCGACGGCCTCCCTGAGCAGTTCCAGGACGCGCTGCGCGCCGACGGTGTCGAGCGCGCCCGTCGGCTCGTCGGCCAGCAGGACCGTGGGATCGTTGACGAACGCGCGGGCCAGGGCGACCCGCTGCTGCTGCCCGCCGGACAGCTCGGCCGGCAGGTGACCGGCACGGTCACCCAGCCCGACCGACTCCAGCAGAGCACGGACCGTGGCTCGCTTGGGCCGGCGGCCGGCGAGGCGGACGGGAAGGCCGACGTTCTGCTCGGCGGTCAGGTACGGGATCAGATGGAATCCCTGGTACACGATGCCGAGTCGGGTACGCCGGAACGTCGTACGCCGCGACTCGGACCAGCCGCTGATGTCCTCGCCGCCGATCTCTACGCTTCCGGACGTGGGCGACTCCAGGCCGGCCACGCAGTTCAGCAGCGTGGACTTGCCGGAGCCCGAGGGGCCCATGACCGCCGTGAACGTGCCGCCGTCGAGGGTCAGGTCGACGCCGCGCAGCGCGTGGACGGCGGTGTCGCCGTTGCCGAAGGTGTGGGTGAGGCCGCGTACGGAGAGGGCCTCGGTTGTCGGGTTCATGTCTGTCTCCTGGTCGTGGTGTCGTTGTCACCTACGACGCTAGGAAGACGGCGGGCTCTGCTCACTGGGCGCAGACCGCCAACCGGGGTGGGGTTTTCCCTACCTCTCGTTGACTCTCTCGTTGCCCCGCTCGATGCCTGGGTCAGGCGCTGTCGAGGTCCTCGGCACCCTGTCCTCGACCCCGCCCGCGACCCTGGCCTCGGCCCTTTCGTCCGCCCGGACGTCGGCCTGGTAGGGCGCCTCGGCACCGGTCGGCGGGTGCCGACGGCGGTGCCGGAGCTCGACCCACAGTCCGCGTACGCCGCGTCGGGAGCCGGCGACCTCGGCGCCGTCGAGCTCGGTGCCGGGAGTCTTGACGGCCTCGACCGCGGCCGCCGCCACCGGCAGCACACCCTCGCCGCGCAGTGCCTCCGGCTGGGCCTCGTCGTCGGGGATCAGGCCAAGGGCGGCGAGCGTCGACGGGAGAAGGACACCGGCCAGTGACGCGTAGCCGCTGGCGGAGGGATGGAACCTGTCCGGCCCGAACAGGAGCGCGGGCGCGGCGGCGAACTCGGGGCCCAGGATGGAGCCCAGGGACACCGTCCGGCCGCCGGCCTCGACAACGGTGATCGTCTGGGCGGCCGCCAGCCGGCGCGACCAGGACCGGGCGACCTGCTTGAGCGGCGGCGCGATCGGCTTGATCGTGCCGAGGTCCGGGCAGGTGCCGACCAGGACGGCCACGTCGCGCTCACGCAGGCGGCGGACGGCCTCTCCCAGATGGCGCACGGCCTGCGACGGGAGCACGGTGTGGGTGACGTCGTTGGCGCCGACGAGGATCACGGCCACGTCGGGCTCGATGGGCAGGGCCCGGTCCACCTGCCGCTCCAGGTCTGACGACTGGGCGCCCACCGCCGCATACTCGCGGAGGTAGACCCGGCGGTTCGCCCGCTCTGCGAGCCCGGAGGCCAGGATCGCTCCGGGAACCTCCTCGACCCGGTGCACGCCGTACCCGGCTGCGCTCGAGTCTCCCAACAGGGCCACCTTGATCGCGGGCCCGGGACGACCCCGGCCGTACCACCCGGTCGCGTCCGGCGGCCGGCCCTTGGCGTTGCCGATCGCCCGCCGGGCCAGCTTCGCCTCGGCGGTCAGAACGCCGTACAGCCCAGCGCCGAGCACCGACAAGCCGCCGCCGCCGAATGCGGCGGCGGAGGCGAGCTTCCTGGCGGCTGCTGCTTTTCCCACGTCTCCAACCTTACGGATCGGCACTCATCCCCGATGACGAATTATGCGCCTCCGGCATTCTGCGCTCGGCCGCCTGCGCGACTAGCCTGAACAAGTGGACTACGTGAACTCACTCCTCGACCTCGTCGGCAACACCCCGCTCCTCAGGCTCTCGGCGTCGCTCGACGACCCTACGCCCGGCTCGGGGGAGCGCCACGACCCTGCCGCGACCGGCCCGCTGGTGCTGGCGAAGGTGGAGTACTTCAACCCCGGTGGCTCCGTGAAGGACCGGATCGCGACCCGGATGATCGAGGCGGCCGAGGCCTCCGGTGAGCTCCAGCCGGGTGGCACCATCGTGGAGCCGACCTCCGGCAACACCGGTGTAGGTCTCGCGATGGTGGCCCAGGCCAAGGGTTACAAGTGCGTCTTCGTCTGCCCCGACAAGGTCAGCGAGGACAAGCGCAACGTGCTCAAGGCGTACGGCGCCGAGGTGGTCGTCTGCCCGACGGCGGTGGCCCCCGAGCATCCGGACTCCTACTACAACGTGTCCGACCGACTGTCCTCCGCAGCCCGGTGCCTGGAAGCCCGACCAGTACTCCAACCCGAACAACCCGCGCTCCCACTACGAGACCACCGGCCCCGAGATCTGGAAGCAGACCGACGGCAGGGTCACCCACTTCGTGGCGGGCGTCGGCACCGGCGGCACGATCAGCGGGATCGGTCGCTATCTCAAGGAGCAGAACCCGTCGGTCCAGATCGTCGGCGCGGACCCCGCTGGCTCGGTCTACTCCGGTGGCAGCGGCCGGCCCTACCTCGTCGAGGGCGTGGGGGAGGACTTCTGGCCCGAGTGCTACGACCGGGACATCGCGGACCGGATCATCGAGGTCTCCGACGCCGACTCGTTCGCGTTCACCCGGCGACTGGCCCGCGAGGAGGCGCTGCTCGTGGGTGGCTCGTCGGGCATGGCCGCCTATGCAGCCAAGCAGCTCGCCGCAGAGCTGGCCGGCACGCCCGAGGGTGCGGACGCGGTCATCGTCGTACTCCTGCCGGACTCCGGACGCGGCTACCTCACCAAGGTCTTCAACGACGAGTGGCTGGGCCAGTACGGCTTCCCGCTGGGCGACGGCGCCGCTCGCCATGCCCAGACCGTCGGCGAGGTGCTGCGCGGCAAGTCCGGCCGGCTGCCCGACCTCGTGCACACGCATCCCGGCGAAACCATCGCCGAGGCCGTCCACATCCTCCAGGAGTACGGCGTCTCCCAGATGCCGGTCGTCCGCGCCGAGCCGCCGATCGTCGCGGCCGAGGTCGCCGGGTCGGTCTCCGAGCGGACCTTGCTCGAGGCCCTGTTCGCCGGCCGCGCCAAGCTCACCGACTCGGTCGAGAAGCACATGTCGGACGCGCTGCCGACGATCGGCTCGACGGAGGCGGCCCGCGACGCCGTCAACCTCCTCGAGGCCGCCGACGCCGTGCTCGTGCAGGAGGACGGCAAGCCGGTCGGCGTGCTCACCCGGCAGGACCTGCTCGCCTACCTCGCCCTCGGTGGTTGAGGAGGTTGCGCCTAGCGCGCCCTCCTCAACCAACAACGCGGGCGCTAGCGCGCCCTCCTCAACCACCGAAGGGGTGGAGGATGGCGGCCAGTTCCTCGATGCCGTCGACGAGTCGGGTGCCAGGACGTGCCCAGGAGGCGTTGGCGTCAACGGCGTACACGGGGACATCGGAGGGCAGGACGCCGGAGGCGATCAGGTCGTCCGCCAAGGCCTGCGACGCCTCCCTGTCGAAGCCGCAGGGCGCACAGACGACCACCTCTGGCTTCGCCGCGTGCACGTCGTCCCAGGTCACTCGGTAGGACTTCGCACCGGCGACGCCGAGCAGGGGTTCGCCGCCGGCGAGAGTCACCATCTCCGGGACCCAGTGGCCGGGCGCGAACGGCGGTTCGGTCCACTCGAGCAGCATGACTCGCGGCCGCTCTCGGCCGGCCACGCGCCGTACGACCTGCTCGAGGCGGGCGCGCAGGTCGGCGACCAGATCGGCCGCCTCGGGGGAGTGCCCGGACGCCGAGCCGAGGGTCAGGATCGAGGTGAAAACCTCGTCGAGGGTGTGCGGGTCGATGGTGAGTACGTCGGCCGTGCAGCCCAGGTGCGCCAGGGCGTCGTCGACGACCGACACGTCGACCGCGCAGACCGCGCACAGGTCCTGGGTCACCACGAGATCGGCGTCGAGATCGCGCAAGGCGTTCTCGGACAGGTGGTAGAGGTCGTCGCCTCGGTGCATCGCCTGCACCACCCAGTCGTCGATCTCTCGGGTCGACAGGCCCTCGGGCATCGCCGAGGTCGACACGATCGTCCGGGTCCTCGCCTCGGCGGGGAAGTCGCACTCGAAGGTCACTCCCACAACGTCCTCGCCCGCGCCGATCGCAAAGAGAATCTCGGTGGTCGAGGGCAGGAGTGAAACGATGCGCACGACTCGATCCTAGGATCATCGGCGTGGCCGATCCCTCGCTCGACGTCGTCCTGCTGCTGGGACTCGCAGCCCTGGCGGCCGGGTACGTCGACGCCGTCGTCGGTGGCGGCGGGCTGATCCAGCTACCGGCGCTGCTGGTCGGCCTTCCGGGTGCGACGCCGGTGCAGGTGCTGGCGACCAACAAGCTGGCCAGTGTGTGCGGTACGACGGTGAGCTCGGCGACGTACTACCGGCGGGTCAAACCCGATCCGCGCACGTTCCTGCCGCTGATGGCGCTGGCCTTCGTCGGTTCGGTCGCGGGAGCCTTGGTCGCGTCGCTCATCCCGCGCTCCGCCTTTGACCCGATCATCCTGGTCGTCCTCGTGGTGGTCGGCATCTACGTCCTGCTCAAGCCCGAACTCGGCGAGCAGACCGAGCTCCGCTTCGCCGGCCATCGGCACACGCTGGTCGCGATGCTGACCGGCCTCGCCGTCGGCTTCTACGACGGCGCCCTCGGCCCGGGCACGGGTTCGTTCTTCGTCTTCCTCCTGGTCGGCCTCCTCGGCTACAACTTCCTCGAGGCATCCGCCAAGGCCCGGCTGGCCAACTGGGCCACCAACATCGCCGCGCTGGTCGTGTTCGTGCCGCAGGGCGCGGTGCTGTGGCGGGTCGGACTCGTGATGGGCGTGGCCAACCTGGTCGGCGGCTATCTCGGCGCCCGGACTGCGGTGGCCCGCGGTGCCAAGTTCGTCCGGATCTTCTTCATCGTGGTTGTCTCGGCGTTCATCGTCCGGATCGGCGGCGACGTGGCTGGACTCTGGGGTTAACCCGGCTGGGTATGGTCCGGCCGTTGCCAAGGTGCGGGCTGACCGAACTCGGTACAGTCCGCACGTGGCCAAGGTGGTGGGTGCCGTCGACCGCTTCCAGCGGCGACACCCTCGCACGTCCGTTCCCTTGGCGGTGATCTACAAGTTCTTCGACGACCAGGGCAACTACCTGTCGGCGACGCTGACCTACTACGCCTTCATCGCGATCTTCCCCACGCTGCTGCTCGCGTCCTCGATCCTCGGCTTCGTGCTGCAGGGCAGCGACGCCCTCCAGGAGGAGATCCTGAACTCCGCCCTCGCCCAGTTCCCGATCATCGGTGACCAGCTCGGGCGTCCCGAAGGTCTCCGGGGTTCGACGGGTGGTGTGATCGTCGGCGCCACAGCGGCCCTCTACGGCGCAATGGGCCTTGGCCAGGCGATCCAGAACACGATGCACGTGGCCTGGTCGGTGCCCCGCAACAGCCGTCCCAACCCGTTCTACCAGCGGTTCAAGAGTCTGTTGCTGTTGCTGACGGCCGGACTGGCGGTGCTCGCGGTCAGCGTCGTCTCTGCGGTGGGCAGCAATACCCAGGTCTTCAGCGAAGAGGTCGACATCGGGCTTCGCTGGCTGATCAACTTCGTGACGGTGCTCGTCATCGGGAGCGTGTTGGCGCTCCTCATGCGGACTGCCGCCGCCGGTCACCTCAGCTTCTTCCGAGCGGCGCCGGGTGCGTTCGCCCTCGCTTTCATGTGGCAGGTCCTGCAGTACCTCGGCGCCTTGTACGTCGCCCGGGTGCTGGTCGGCGCCAACGACATGAACCAGACCTTCGGCCTGGTCCTCGGACTGATCGGCATCATCTACGTCGGCTCGGTGATGGCCGTGCTGGGCATCGAGATCAACGTCGTACTCGCCGAACGGCTCTATCCGCGCGCCCTGCTCGCACCGTTCACCGACGACGTCGAACTGACCGACGCCGATCGACGCGCGTATGCCGGCTACGCCCGCGCCCAGCGGCACAAGGGTTTCGAGGTCGTCGAGGTGAGGTTCGCCGACCACGACCAAACCGACAATCCGCACGACACCGAGCCTGACCAGCGCCCTGACGACCGCGCCCCGCGCCATGACGCCGTCCCGCTATCTGGTGCCGGCCCGAACCGGAGAGGCCGAGGTCGTGGTCAAGCGCTCGCGCTTCCTGTGCTCGGTGGCTCGGGTGGCCTCAGAGGCGGAGGCGCGGTCCGTCGTCGAGCGCGCGCGCAAGCAGCATTGGGATGCCGGCCACCACTGCTCGGCGTTCGTCATCGGACCGGCGTCCGAGCTGCAGCGCTCGTCGGACGACGGCGAGCCAGCGGGGACTGCGGGAGCGCCGATGCTCGAGGTGCTGCGTGGGCGTGAAGTCTCGGACGCCGTCGCGGTGGTGACCCGCTGGTTCGGGGGCGTGCTCCTCGGTGCCGGAGGTCTGGTTCGCGCGTACGGCGACGCGGTCCGCGCTGCACTGGACTCGGCAGGCGTTCGTGAACGCCGGCTCGTTCAGGAGTTCACGTTGTCCCTGCCCCACGCCGACGCGGGTCGGGTCGAGAGCGACCTGCGGACGCGTGGCGTCCAGGTGCTGAACGCTGGTTACGGCCCCGATCTCGTCACGCTCAGGCTCGGTGTGCTGGACGCGTCGTCGCTGGCCCCGCTGGTCGCCGAACTCACCGGTGGCTCGGCCCTTTCCGAACCAGCCGGCAGCACCTGGGTCGACCTCAGCTGAGACTCTCGACGTACACCCACCGGTCCCGGCGCCGCTCGAACCGGCTGCGCTCGTGGAGCACGCCGGGGCCCGACGCCGTGCGGAAGTGGGCGCGGAACTCGACGATGTCGCCTTCGGCCTCGACGATCTCCAGCTCGGTCCAGGTCAATCCCGGTGCAGGCGTGACCTCGTCGGGCCGGGTCCGCGGATGCCAGGTGCGGAACACATAGTCCAGGTCGCCGACCGCGTAGGCGCTGTAGCGCGAGCGCATCAGCTCCTCGGGTGTGGACGGAGTTGCTCCCCGATGGAACTCGCCACAGCACGCGTCGTACGTCGAACCGCTTCCACAGGGACACGGTGGCGCGAGCTGCATGCCCCTAGTGTGACGGGATAGTTTGGTCGCGTCCGTCAGCGGTTGAGCACGGACGCCATCAGCCCGCCTTGCTGGTCGATGAGAGGGCGCGGTCGGCGTGCAGGTCGGTCGGTGACGCACCGGCCGGCAGGCTGTCGAACCTGCCCTGCACGATCGCGTGGGCCCAGGCCCGGACCTCCCCATAGGCGGACATGGCCAGTTGTGGTCCCGAGCTGATGCGGTGTACGCCGAGCCCCGCGAGTTCGATGACCGGGGCCGAGTCGGCACCCACCATGATGTTGAGCGGCACAGTGACTTCGGATGCAATGGCCATGATGAGGACGGGATCCGACACCCCTGGGACGAAGATCCCGTGCACTCCCGCCGCCTCGTAGGCGTGCGCGCGTTCGACTACGTCGGCGAGGAGCATCCGTGGTGTCGAGTCCGAGCCGACACCGAACAGGTACGTGTCGATCCGCGCGTTGACGAACAGCCTGACCGGCGAGGCGTCCACCCTGGCCATCACCCTGCGCAGCACGTCCGCATGTTCCGCGCCCCTCACCAGGCGGCCGGCGTGGGAGTCCTCGATGTTGACACCCACGGCGCCGCCCGCGATGACCGCGTCGATGGTGGCCTCGATCCCGCCGGGCGCGTCCGGGTAGCCGTCCTCGATGTCGACGGTCACGGGAACGGCCACGGAGGAGACGACTCGATTGGCGGCGTCCAGCGCCGTACCCCGGTCGAGACCGCCGCCATCGGCCACGCCTCGGCTCCAGGCGACTCCGGCGCTCGTCGTGGCGACCGCGACGGCACCCGCCAGCTCCACCATCCTTGCGCTGGGCGGGTCCCAGGCGTTGGGCAGGACGAGCACGTCGTCGTGCAGACGGTGGAACTGCTCTGCCAAAGCCTGTTGATGGCTGGTGTTCATTCAGGTTCTCCTGGCCGGTCGTGACTGACGGACGTTCCCACTGTCGCGATCCGGAAGGGCCGGACATAATGGTTCGGGAAATTCCGAACTCATTGGGGGCCGTGTGTCTCGCAGTATCGGCTTCACCTCCACGGACGCGGCCAGGGTCCGGTTCGGACTGTCCTGCCTGTGGGAGGTCCTCGCCAGCGTCCGGGTGCTGGGCGAGCCGGGGAACCACAGCGTGCACCTTCCGTGGGTACGCCGGGTCCAGCCGATCATCGACGCGCGCCTTCAGGTCGACGCACCGCCCGAACTCACGGAGGCCTTCGACCTGCTCCGTGATCTCGTGGGATCAGGCGTGCGGGGCCACTACGCGCCGGACCTGCTCACCCCGCCACCAGCGTCGCTGGAGCCGACGATCGAGACGGAGCTGCAAACCCTGGTCGGTACGCCGCCGGAGGTGGTCCGAGAGCAACTGGCGCATCTCCGGGGCCGTTGGACCGGGCGGCTGCAGGCGCTCGCTGAGGATCCGTCCGGAGGCCTGGAAGCTCTTGCAGACGTGGTCGCGCTCTACTGGGAGAGCTGCCTCGCGCCGTACTGGTCGCGGATCACCGCCGTGGCGGAAGCTGAGGTCTTCCTCCGCGGCCAGCAGCAAGCGGCCGACGGGACCGCGACCCTCCTCAACGACCTGCACGACCGCGTCCGATGGGATGGGGCAAGGCTGACGGTGTCCGGGACGACCTGCCTGGGTGCCCATGATCTCGAGGGTGGCGGTCTCTGCCTGGTGCCGAGCGTGTTCGTCTGGCCATCGGTGCTGGTCGTGGCCGACGGCCACACCGCGCAACTGGCCTTCCCGTGCCGGGGGATCGGCTCACTCTGGGAGCCCGGCTCCGCTACGCCGAGGGCGCTGGAAGGAGTGCTCGGGCGATCGAAGGCCAGGCTGCTCGCCGCGTTGGAGAACCCTCTCTCCACGACTGATGCCGCGGCCCGCCTCGCCTTGTCCGTCAGTGCGACGTCGGAGCACCTCTCGGCGCTGCGGGCCGCCGGGCTGGTGCAGACTCGGCGGTCGGGACGCCGGACCCTCAATGTTCGGACAGCCGTGGCGGACGCCCTTCTCGCAGCCGGTGAGTAGCGCAGTCCTATGGTGACGGGATGGTCTTCTGGGTCACGGCGTTCCTGGACTTCACGGCGGACGAGTTCGACGCGGAAGTCGGCTTCTGGAGCGACGTGACCGGATACGCCGCGTCGCCAAGGCGTGGCACACACGGGGAGTTCGCGACGCTGGTGCCGCAGGACGGGGACGCCTTCCTGCGGGTGCAACGGCTCGCCGACGGGCCGTCGCGGATCCATTTGGACCTGCACGTGGACGACCTGTCGACGGCTGCCCAACGGGCAGTCGAGCTCGGCGCAGAGGTCGTCGGACATCCCGACCCTGACGTCGTCGTGCTCACCTCGCCGGGTGGGTTCACGTTCTGCTTCGTGTGCGAGCCCGCGGCGCTCCGCCCTCCGCCTGCGGTCTGGGCGGGTGACAGCTGGAGCATCTTCGACCAGGTGTGCCTCGACATCCCAGCGGATCACTACGAATCCGAGTGCACCTTCTGGTCTGCCCTCACGGGCTGGGAGCGGCGTCAGTCTCCGGTGGCGGAGGAGTTCGGCTTCCTGGCTCGGCCGCGCGAGATTCCGATCCGGATCCTGTTGCAGAGACTTGGCGATCGCGACGACCGGGTCCGGGCGCATCCCGACCTGGCCTGCTCAGACCGTCCCACCGAGACTGATCGGCACGTCGAGCTGGGCGCGGAGCTGGTCCGCGTGCACCAACGGTGGACCGTGCTGCGCAGCCCCGCCGGATCGGCGTACTGCCTCACCGACCGAGACCCGAAGTCCGGGTTGCTCGACTGAATCTCGATGGTTCGAGCTTGTCGAAACCAACTAGCGTCGGCGTGGTGACGACACAACGCACCGACCCTCCGCTGGCCGCCGACGAGGCGACCACGCTGTTGGCCTTTCTCGACTTCCACCGCGACACCCTCCGGATGAAGACCGACGGGTTGGATCAAGCCGGCCTCGGCGCGGCCCTGGCGCCCAGCACGATGACTCTTGGCGGGATGCTCAAGCACCTTGCGTTGGTCGAGTCGAGCTGGTTCTCCGCGGACCTGCTCGGCGACCCTCTGATGCCGCCCTTCGACGTCGTCGACTGGGAAGCCGACTGGGACTGGGACTGGCACAGCGCGGTCGAGGACACCCCGGAGGAGCTGCATGCTCTGTTCGACGAGGCCCGTGCCCGTTCCGACGCGATCATCGGCGACGCGCTGGCCGACGGTGGCCTCGAGACTTTGTCGGTGGTTCGGAGCAAGCAAACAGGGGAGTTGTTCAGTCTGCGCTGGATCATCCTGCACATGATCGAGGAGTACGCGCGCCACAACGGCCACGCCGACCTGATCCGGGAGTCGATCGACGGAGTGACCGGCGAATGACGAGTTCAGATGGTCTCGTCCCGAGGACTTCCGCGATGAGCATCCGTCGCGCCACCGATGCCGACTGGCCGCGGATCTGGCCGATCTTCAGCGCGACGGTGCTGGCTGGGGAGACCTATGCGTTCCCGATGGACCTGACGGTCGAGACCGGCCGCGGCTGGTGGATGGAAGAGCCGCCCGGCGAGACCGTCGTACTCGAGGAGGACCTCCCTGGAAAGGGAATGACCATCCTCGGCACGGCCAAGATGGGCCCGAACCGGCCCGGCCACGGCGACCACATCGGCACCGCCAGCTTCATGGTTGCGCCGGAGTCCCGCGGCCGCGGCGTGGGCCGCGCGCTGGGGGAGTACGTCGTGCAGTGGCATCGCGACCGCGGCTACCTCGGCATCCAGTTCAATGCCGTCGTCGAGACCAACACCGCCGCCATCAGGCTGTGGCAGGACCTCGGGTTCGAGATCATCGGCACCGTGCCCGAGGCGTTTCGCTCACCGGCCCACGGGCTGGTGGGTCTGCACGTGATGTACCTGGGCCTGGGGTCAGGCGCTTGACCTCTCCGGCCGCCGCGATCGACGGGCCAGCCAGCCCAGCCCGATCACGGGCAGGACCAGCGGCACGTAGCCGTAGCCCTGGCCGAAGTCCGACCAGACCGTCTGGTCCGGGAACAGGTCCGTGCGGGCACGTGACAGCGTTCCAACGATGAGGATGCCGGCGAGTTCGAGCGTGCAGGCCGCCACCGCGATGCGGTACGCCGACTCGGACGTCCTGCGCAGCGCCAGCGTCGCGACGACGTAGATCAGGGCTGCGAAGAGGGAGAGCAGGTAGGCCAGGGGCGCATCGTCGAACTTGGTCAAGATCTGCACGGTGGACCTGGCGCCCGCGGCCACGGCGAAGACTGCGTACACCGCAACCAGGAGCCGCCCCCCGGTGGTCAGTTCCATGTCTGCTCCAGCCTGAGGACCACGATGCCCATGACGACTGCGGCGAGTGCCACGAGCACGAGTGGTGGGTCGCGGCGTTCCTCCTCCTCGCCCTCCTGAGCGAACCGCTGTCCGAGCAGCAGCGGAGTGATCCCGATCGCAGCGGCGGCGTACCCCAGATGCGTGATGAGCTCGTCCGGCCGGTGCCCGCGGCCGAGTGAGATCAGATCGGCTGCGACAACGAGCCCGACGCAGACCTGCCCGACGAGGAGCCCGACCCGCGCCACCCGCTCCACAGGCAGGCCACCCGCGCCGGCCGCGGCGACGACCGCCACGATGCCGAGGTAGACGACCAAGGCGATCGACAGGGTTGAGTTCACGCGGTCACGTTAGCGGGGAGGCGGGCGAAGCCCGCGGAGCGTCCCCGCGCAGTCAAGGAGTCGACCCGGCTCGCTTTCACACAAAGGAGCGTCAGCGACGACTGTGAAAACGAGCCGGGTCGGCGACCCCGTCCACGCACGCGTAACCGAAGGCAAGGGCGCAACCCAAGCGGGTTGGTCTGAAACCGCAACCCAAGCGAGTTCCTCCTGAGTGGTTGCCCTGCTGGCGCTTCCTCAGCCATCTGGGAGGGAATCACCTCACCGTCGCGGTGGACCGGCTGAATCGCCAGCCGGATAACTCGTCGCACGCCTTGCCCCACCGGGTTAGCGTGGTCGCGTGACTGCTCCCGAGATCACCACAGTGGGGGCGCTCCGCGCCTCTGGCCACGTCCAGAAGACTCTCAAGCAGGAGCTCCGCAGCAACCTGCTGGCTGCGTTGAAGGAGGGCCGCGATCCGTGGCCCGGCCTGCACGGTTTCGCGGAGACGGTGATCCCGCAGCTCGAGCGGGCGATACTGGCCGGCCACGACGTCGTACTCCTCGGCGAGCGCGGGCAGGGCAAGACCCGGCTGCTGCGCACCCTCGTCGGACTGCTCGACGAGTGGACGCCGGTCATCGACGGGTCGGAGCTCGCCGAGCACCCGTACGAGCCGATCACTCCGGTATCCCGGCGGAGGGCTGAGGAGACCGGCGCGGACCTGCCGGTCGCGTGGAGGCACCGTGACGAGAGGTACGCCGAGAAGCTCGCCACGCCAGACACCTCGGTAGCCGACCTGATCGGCGACGTCGACCCGATGAAGGTGGCCGAGGGGCGTTCGCTCGGGGATCCCGAGACCATCCACTTCGGCCTGATCCCCAGGTCACACAGGGGAATCGTCGCAATCAACGAGCTGCCCGACCTCGCCGAGCGGATCCAGGTCGCGATGCTCAACGTGATGGAGGAGCGCGACATCCAGATCCGTGGCTACGTGTTGCGTCTTCCGCTCGACGTGCTCGTGGTCGCAAGCGCGAACCCGGAGGACTACACCAACCGGGGCAGGATCATCACCCCGCTCAAGGACCGGTTCGGTGCCGAGATCCGCACCCACTACCCGGTGGAGCTCGATGACGAGATGGCGGTGGTCCGTCAGGAGGCACACCTCGTCGCCGACGTACCCGACTATCTCGTGGAGATCCTGGCCCGGTTCACCCGAAACCTGCGCGAGTCCAGCAGCGTCGACCAGCGTTCGGGCGTGTCCGCTCGGTTCGCGATCGCCGGCGCGGAGACGCTCGCCGCCGCCGCGCTGCACCGGGCCACCAGCCAGGGCGAGCCCGATGCCGTCGCCCGGGTCGTCGACCTCGAGTGCGCGGTCGAGGTGCTCGGTGGGAAGGTCGAGTTCGAGTCCGGCGAGGAGGGTCGCGAGCACGAGATCCTCGAGCACCTGCTCCGCACCGCCACTGCCGAGACGGTCCGGCAACACTTCCGGGGGATCGACTTCGCGCTGCTCGTCGACGCCATCGAGGCCGGCTCCATGGTCGTCACCGGAGAACAGGTCGGCGCGCTCGACTTCCTGTCCGGGCTCCCCGTCCTGGGCGAGTCCGAGCTGTACGACGAGGTCTGCGACCGGCTCGGAGCCCGCAACGACGGGGAGCGGGCCAGCGCGATCGAGCTCGCTCTCGAGGGGCTCTACCTTGCCCGCAAGATCAGCAAGGAGTCCGGCGGCCGAGAGACGGTCTACGGGTGAGGCCATGAAGACCCGCTACGGCAGGTACGACGGCGGCCCGGACCCGCTCGCGCCGCCGGTCGACCTGGCCGAGGCGTTGGACGCGATCGGCGAGGACGTGATGGCCGGCTACTCGCCGGAGCGGGCCATGCGCGAGTTCCTGCGGCGCGGAGGCCGCGACCAGACTGGCCTCGACGACCTGGCCCGCCGGGTGGCCGAGCGCCGACGTGAGCTGCTCCGGCGCCACCACCTGGACGGGACCATGCAGCAGGTGCGCGAGCTGCTGGACCGCGCCGTACTCGAGGAGCGCAAGCAGCTCGCCCGGGACGTCGAGATTGACGACGCAGACCGAGCGTTCGCCGAGATGCAGCTCGAGAACTTGCCGCCAAGCACCGCCGCGGCGGTCAGCGAGCTGAGCGACTACGACTGGCGCAGCTCCCAAGCCCGCGAGGACTACGAACGGATCAAGGACCTACTCGGTCGTGAGCTGCTGGACCAGCGGTTCGCGGGGATGAAGCAGGCACTGGAGAACGCCACCGACGAGGACCGCGCGGCCGTCAACGAGATGCTCCAGGACCTCAACCGGCTGCTCGAGGCGCACCGGCTCGGCGAGGACACGACCGAGAAGTTCCGCGACTTCATGGACAAGCACGGTGACTTCTTCCCCGAGAATCCGCAGAACATCGACGAGCTGCTCGATGCGCTCGCCCAGCGCGCCGCGGCCGCCCAGCGGATGCGCAACTCGATGACTCAGGAACAGCGGGATGAGCTGGACGCGCTGGCTCAGCAGGCGTTCGGGTCGCCGGGCCTGATGCAGTCGCTGGCCGAGCTCGACGCCAACCTCCAGGCGCTGCGGCCTGGCGAGGATTGGGGCGGGTCCGAGCGGTTCGACGGCGAGCAGGGTCTCGGCCTGGGCGACGGCACCGGCGTACTCCAGGATCTGGCCGACCTGGACGACCTCGCCGACCAGCTGTCCCAGTCCTACGACGGCGCGCGTATGGACGATGTCGACCTCGACAAGCTGGCTCGGCAGCTGGGCGACCAGTCGGCGGTGGACGCTGCGACTCTGGCGCGGCTGGAGCAGGCGCTGCGCGACACCGGCTACCTCCGACGTGGCTCCGACGGCCAGCTCAAGCTGTCGCCCAAGGCGATGCGCCAGCTCGGCCAAGCCCTGCTGCGCGACGTGGCCAACCGGATGTCGGCCCGCCAGGGACAGCGCGACCTGCGCCAGGCCGGCGCGGCAGGGGAGCGCTCGGGCGCCACCCGCGAGTGGGCCTTCGGCGACACCGAGCCGTGGGACGTTACCCGCACGGTCACGAACGCGATCGTCCGCAATGCCGCAGAGGGCCGCCCCCTCACCGCAACTAGCGGTGAGCCCTTCTTGGACATCCGCGATGTCGAAGTCACCGAGACCGAGGCCAGGACCCAGGCCGCGGTCGCGCTGCTCGTGGACACGTCGTTCTCGATGGCGATGGACGGCCGCTGGGTCCCGATGAAACGTACGGCGCTCGCGCTGCACCACCTGATCCGTTCGCGCTTCCGGGGCGATGCCCTCCAGGTGATCGGTTTCGGGAGGCACGCCCAGGTGATGGAGATCGAGGAGCTCACTGCCCTGGATGCGATGTGGGACAAGGGCACCAACCTGCACCACGCGCTGCTGCTGGCCAACCGGCATTTTCGCAAGCATCCGCACGCCCAGCCGGTGCTGCTGATCGTCACCGACGGCGAACCAACCTCCCACCTCGAGCCCGACGGAGAGGTCTACTTCGCCTACCCGCCGCACCCGCTGACCATCGCCTACAGCGTCCGCGAGCTCGACAACGCCGGCCGGCTTGGTGCGCAGACCACGTTCTTCAAGCTGGGCGAGGACCCCGGTCTCGGCCGCTTCATCGACCAGATGGCCCGCCGCGTGGACGGCAGGGTGGTCGCCCCCGAGCTCGACGACCTGGGCGCTGCCGTGGTCGGCTCCTACCTGGGTTCCCGCGACCCCGTCCGCCCCGGCTCGTCGTACCGCGACTGGTTCGGTGCCGACCGCGGCTTCTGGGTCTGATCTGACCCCCGGGCCCCCACGAGCTGGCAGTTGTGGCCCCACGAGCTGGCGTTGCTGGCCCCACGAGCTGGCGTTTCTGGCCCCACGAGCTGGCACGTTCTGGCCCCACGAACTGGCATCTCTGGCCCCGTCGGGGTGGGCCACAACTGACGTCTCGCGGGGCCACGATTGACGTCTCGCGGGGCCACGACTGACGTCTCGCGGGGCCAGAGCTGCCGACTCGCGGGGCCACAGCTGCCAGCTCGCGGGGCCAGAACTGCCAGCTCGCGAGGGGATCAGGCGGGGTCGGCGAAACCGGGGAGCGAGTCGGTGAGGATCTGCCGGAACGGCGCCTCGGCCTCCAGTTGGCTCAGCACGCCGATCCCGCCGAGCCAGGTGCGATGGATCAAGAGGTACGACGGCGGCAGGTTCAGCTTCAGCGCCAGGGTGTACGACGGGTCGCGGGGATTGTTGATCCGGGCGAACTGGGTCCGCATCCAGTCCCGCGAGAAGCGGAACCGCTCGACCCTGGTCGGCTCGACGAACGGCGTCAGGTAGTCCAGCAGCGCATCCGGGTCGACCTGAACGAAATCCTTGATGAAGCCCTCGCGACGAAGGCCTGCGAGCAGCTCGTCTCGGTCCTCGATCGCGGCGATCCGGATAAGCGAACCCATGGCCACCGGCAGCGTGCCGCCGGGCAGCCGGGCCACCGCACCGAAGTCGAGTACCCCGAGTCGGCCGGGAGCGCCGTCGGCAGTCGGGAGCACCCTGAAGTTGCCGGGGTGCGGGTCCGCATGGAGCATGCCGGTGCGGGCCGGACCGGAGAACAGGAATCGCACCAAGAGGTCGCCGTAATGGTCGCGTTCCTCCTGCGTCCCGGACGCGATCACGCTGGCGATGGAAGCCGGGCTCTCGAGCCATTCCGTGACGAGGACGGTCTCACCGACTGCGACCACATCGGGGATCACGATCTCGGGATCGCCCCGAAAAGCAGACGCGAAAGCCGACTGCGCCTCGGCCTCCAACGGGTAGTCGAGCTCGTCGGCGGCCCGCGCCTGGAGCTCGGCCACCAGCGGCTTGATGTCGACGCCCGGCATCATCGGCTGAAACGTCTTCGCCAGCCTCGCCAGCTGCCGAAGGTCAGAACGCAGCGCGTCTCCGGCCCCCGGGTACTGGACCTTGACCGCTACCTCGCGTCCGTCCACCCACCGTCCCTTGTGCACCTGTCCGATCGACGCCGCCGCCGTCGGGCCCCCGTCGAGCCAGACGAGACTCTCCCGCCAGTCGGGCCCCAGGTCGCGGGCCAGGGCGTCTCGAACCTGTCCGGTCGGCATCGGCGGCGCAGAGTCCTGGAGGCGGGTCAGCTGTTCGCGATAGGGACCGACCAGCTCGTCCGGGAGCGCCGCCTCGAGCACGGACATCGCCTGTCCGAACTTCATCGCCCCGCCCTTGAGCTCGCCCAGGGTCCGGAACAGCTGCTCCGCAGTCCGGGCCTGGATATCGGCCAGCACGGCCTCGGCCGGCTTCCCGCCCATCCGCTTGCCGAACCCGAGCGCGCTGCGGCCGGCGTACCCCAGCGGCAGCGCGGCCAGGCGCGCCGTACGGGCGGCAGCCTTGCGGGGGAGGTCGGTCACCTCACCAGTGTCCCAGTCGACCAAGCGGTCGCGCTCAAGTTCAGCACAAGGGACGAAGGTCGCGCGGCGGGGAAGGACCACAGAACTCCACCTGCCCATCGACGATGGTCGCGAGGACCTGGAGGCGGGAGAGCTGCGCGGGCCTGACGCGGGTGGGATCGGCAGACAAGATGACGAGGTCGGCCGCCTTGCCGACTTTGACGCTTCCCACCGACTCTTCCGTACCCTGCGCGAAGGCCGCGTCGATGGTGAGGGATCGGAGAACCTCCCAAACCGTGAGCCGTTGCGCGCTCATCCACGCAGGGGGCTGCCCACCGCGTGGCCCGACTCGAGTGACAGCTTGCGCGATCGCGTCGATCGAGTCGCCGCTTTGCCCCGCGATCGCCCAGGGGTGGTCGGTGCTCCCAGTCAAGGGAATGCCGGCTTCGATCAGGTCACGCCAGCGTCCGGAAAGCGAGCGCCGGTCGGGTCCCAACCACCGGGTCAGCTCACTAGCCGAGTCGCCGTGGAACCAGGAAAGCTGGACGGACGCGATCAGACCGAGATCGGCGATCCGCTCGATCTGATCGTCTCGAACGACGCTCACATGCTCGATGCGATGGCGGGCGCTGACAATCTCCGTGCGTCCGAGAGGTTCGAAAGCATCGAGTACGGCGTCGAGGCCACCGTCGCCGGTCGCGTGGACCGCGATCTGCCAGCCATCCTCGTGTGCCTGCATGAGCTCGGTGGCGAGTTCCTCAGGAGTGCCCGACACCCGCGAGATCAGGTAGGCGCCGGCGAGCACGACCGCGCAGACGACAACAGCCCAGGCCAGTCGCCGCAGAAGAGCCAATCTATCGGCCGGTTCCATCCGGCCATGAATCGGTCAGTGACCGTCTGGGAACTTCACTCCGGTGTTCGCGTGGCAGCGGTATCCGAACGGGTTCTTGGCGAGGTACTGCTGGTGGTGGTCCTCGGCGTAGTAGTACGTCGGCGCCGACGCGATCTCGGTGGTGATGTCACCGAGGCGACGGCGGGACAGCTCGGCGCCGTACACGGCGGTCAGCTCGCGGGCGGTCGCTTCCTGCTCGGGCGAGGTGAAGTAGATCGCCGAGCGGTACTGGGTGCCGACGTCGTTGCCCTGGCGCATGCCTTGCGTCGGGTCGTGCACCTCGAAGAACCGCTTCACGAGGTCGGCGTACGAAACGACCGCCGGATCGAAGACGATCCGGATCGCCTCGGTGTGGTTGGTCCTGCCGGAGCACACCTCCTCGTACGACGGGTTGGGCGTCGACCCGCCTGCGTATCCCACCGACGTCGACCAGACGCCGGGGATCTGCCAGTAGATCTCCTCGGCTCCCCAGAAGCAGCCGAGCCCGAAGATCGCCACCTCGTGGCCGTCCGGGGCGGTGTCGGTGACGAGCGGCGCCTCGAGCACCCGGTGCTTCACCGACAGCGGGAAGGAGCGTTCGGAGCGGCCGGGCAGAACGCGGTCGGGGCTGACGATCTGGGTCTTGTTGCGGCCGAACACGGCGCCTCCTCTGGGCTGTTTGTGCTTCCAGTCTGTCGAACAATCAAGTCAGGCGGTTCGTTCCCTGCGTCAGCCCTTCGTAAGATCGTCAGTGGTGTCACCGGTGATACCATGGTCGCGTGGCCATGACACTTCGACTGACGGATGACGAGGCTGACGCGCTGCGCCGGCGCGCAGAGACGGAGGGACGATCAATGCAAGACGTCGCCCGCCAGGCTGTGCGCGACTACGTCGAGACGAACAGTCGGCTGGACCTGCTCAACCGGGTGCTCGACGACGAGTTGCCGAGGTACGCCGAGGCACTGGAGCGACTAGGGCAGTGATCTACCTGACCTTGCCGGAGCTCATGATTGTCGCCGAGCGGACTCTGGGTCAGGTCGAGGTTCGCGACATCGGACTCGTGGAGTCCGCCGTTGCGAGGCCGATGGCGAGCGCATTCGGCGAGGACGCGTATCCGTCGATCGATCACAAGGCTGCCGCTCTGGTCCATTCGATCGCTCGCAACCACGCCCTCGTCGATGGCAACAAACGGCTGGCACTGGCTGGCCTCATCGCGTTCTACGGACCTAAACGGTCGACGACTCACCTTCACGAACGATGAGGCGTACGACTTCATCCTGGCGATCGCGGCTGGGGAAGTTGACGACGTCGCAGCCATCGCCGCCGTCCTCGAGGAGGCCACCGAACCCCGCTGACGCACCGGGACTAGGCTCGGGCCGTGAGACAGGACCACGCAAACAAGTCCGGCTTCGAGACCCGCGCGATCCATGCCGGCTACGAGCCCGACGCCATGACCGGATCGGTGATCCCGCCGATCTACGCGACCAGCACCTACAAGCAGGACGGTGTCGGCGGCATGCGCGGCGGCTACGAGTACAGCCGCTCGGCCAACCCGACCCGCACCGCCCTCGAAGGCAACATCGCCGCCCTCGAGGAAGGCGAGCGTGGGTTCGCATTCGCCTCCGGCCTGGCCGCCGAAGACACCCTCATCCGGAGCCTGTGCAAGCCCGGTGACCATGCAGTCATCCCCGACGACGCGTACGGCGGCACCTTCCGCCTGTTCGAGAAGGTGGAGAAGGTCTGGGGGTTGGACCACAGTCCGGCGCCGGTCTCCGACCTCGACGCGATCGCGGCCGCCATCAGGCCCGGCAAGACGAAGCTGGTCTGGATCGAGACCCCCACGAACCCGATGCTCAACATCGGCGACATCGAGGCGACGGCCGTCATCGCCCACGACGCGGGGGCCCTGCTCATCGTCGACAACACCTTCGCCACGCCCTATCTCCAGCAGCCGATGACGCTCGGGGCCGACGTCGTCATCCACTCCACGACGAAGTACTGCGGCGGTCACTCCGACGTCATCGGCGGCGCGCTCGTCGTACGCGACCTCGACATCGCGGAGAAGGTGGCCTTCCACCAGAACGCGATCGGCGGGGTCGCCGGCCCGTTCGACGCCTGGCTGACCCTGCGCGGGCTCAAGACCCTCGCGCTGCGGATGGACCGGCACTGCGACAACGCCGAGAAGGTCGTCGAGTTCCTGGCCGGCCACCCCCACGTCACGGAGGTCATCTATCCCGGGCTGGCCGAGCACCCCGGGCATGAGCTGGCCTCGAGGCAGATGAAGCGGTACGGCGGCATCGTGTCCTTCCGCGTCACCGGTGGCGAGCAGCATGCGCTCGACGTGTGCGCGGCAGCCGACGTCTTCACCCTGGGAGAGTCGCTGGGTGGAGTCGAGTCGCTGATCGAGCACCCGGGCCGGATGACCCACGCCAGTGTCGCCGGCACGGAACTCGAGGTGCCCTCGGACCTGATCCGGCTGAGCGTCGGCATCGAGACCGACACCGACCTGATCGCTGACCTCGAGCGAGCTCTCGGCTGAGCCCCGGGCTTTACGGGAGCGCGGGTGGCAGGCTGACGACCTTCTCGAGTCTGGTGAACTTGAAGTCCTGGTTTCCCGCCGTCCCCGGGCGGCGGTTGCCGTTGTCCTGACAGACGAAGAGGCCCTGAGGGAAGTTGGGCGCCAGGTTTCCGGCGTACGCCGCGATCCCGTCGGTGCGCTCACACGCGTCGGCGTACGTCCCCCGACCGATCTTGACGGACGACAGGTAGTCATTGGTCTGGCGGTCGTACACGGCGAAGTAGGAGTTCCTCGGCTCGGCGATGAACTGCGCCGACGCGATCAGGTAGCCGGTGCCACCACCGGTGTCGACGAGCGCCAGGCCCTCGATGTCGTTGCGCAGGTGACCGTCGGGGTAGAGGGTGTCGACCGAGATCCCGCGTCGTACCGCCGTCCGGGGCGGCCGAGTAGCGCCAGAGGGCGACGTCCTCCTGGGAGATGTAGAGCGCGCCGGTCAGATCGTCGACGACGCAGCCCTCGCTCTCGGTCCCGACCAGGAACTGCCGGACCTGGGTGCCCTCCACGAGTCCGTCGTGGTCGGAGTCCTCGAGACGGAACTGTCGGACGCGGCCCTTCCCGCCCCGGATCACGAACGCATAGAGCTGCCCGGCGGCACTGTCGTGATAGAGGCAGACTCCCTCGCCGGTGTCGGTGAAGATCGAGCCCGTGCCGTCGGTGATGGAGAAGAGCCGGCGCTCGACGGGATCGACCTCGTAGACGCGCAGTCCCGCGTTGTAGGCCGCCACGACATCACGCGTGGCGCCGGCGAGGGACACGCCCTGCCGGATGTCACTGTTGCCCCAGAACACCGTCCCGGTGGTGATGCGCTGACGCAGCGACCCGTCGAGCTCGTAGACCTCGAGTGCGCCCCGCTTGTCGTTGCCGATGACCAGCGACTCCTCCGGGTTCGCGTGGTTCACCCAGATCGTCGGGTCGTCGGCAGCGTCCCCCGAATGCTGCACGGGGACGGTCTCGTCGTCTGCCGCCACCACGACGGGGACGACGGGATCCACGACCGCGGGCGCCACCGGACCCGCCGCGGTGCTGTTCGGCGCCAGACTCGCAGCGGCAGTCGTCCCTACGGCGAGCAGCGAACAGAGCGCAACCCGAACCCGTGCGGTCATTCTCCGACCTTAGCCAGCACGGCGCCGGGCACAAGATCCGCCCGGATCAGTTGCACCCCAGCCAACGCCGCTGGTGTGTAGGTAGCCTGTCGCACGTGAGTAAGGAAGCCGACGGGGTCGACGAGGTCGATGAGGTCGACCAGGTCGACGGGGTCGGCGACGTCGACGCCGCCGATGGGGCTCCGCCGGCTGAGGAGCATCATCCACTCCTGGACCGGATCCCGCTCCGCAAGTCCCGGCGCCAGCGCGAGGCGGAGAGCCTCTCGGACCGGCTCAGCCAGCAGTTTGCTCACCAGTGGGCGCAGATCCGAGCAGAGCGGCGTCGCGAGCCCGAGCCGATCCGCACCGGCCCGTCGAACTTCTCGCGCGCTCACGTGCCCTGGGGCGTCGACCTGGCCGCGGCCTGGTCCTGGCGCCTGCTCATCATCGGGCTGGCCGTCTACGTCCTGTTCCGCGTGTTCACCTTCCTGTCGGTCATCACGCTGTCGGTCATCGTGGCCCTGCTGATTGCGGCCCTGTTCGGGCCCGTCGTCAGCTGGTTCGCCAACATCGGGATCCCGCGCGGGATCTCGGCCGCCTTCGTGGTCGTCGGCGGCATCGCCGTTGTGGCTGCGTTGCTGACTTTCGCGGGTCAGCAGGTCGCCAGCGGTGCGTCGGACCTCGCAGACCAAGTGGTCGCGGGCCTCGACGAGATCAAGGCCTGGCTCCGCGACGGTCCCCTCAACGCTTCGGACTCCCAGATCAACTCCTACATCGACCAGGCCCAGAAGGCGATCAGCGACTCCACCAAGAACGGCGAGGTCGTCAAGCAGCTCAGCGAGGTCGGTACGGCGGTGAGCCACCTCATCGCCGGCTTCTTCATCGTCCTGTTCTCCACGTTCTTCTTCCTCGCAGACGGAGCTCGGATCTGGTCCTGGGTGGTCCGGCTCGCCCCACGGGCGGCTCGCGAGAAGGTCGACAGCTCGGGGCGGGTCGCCTGGCGGTCGCTGACCATGTTCGTCCGAGCCACAGTGCTGGTGGCGGCTGTCGACGCCGTCGGGCATCATGCTCGTGGCAGCCGTCCTCGGGGTGCCGTTCGTGCTCGCCATCGGCGTCCTGGTTTTCCTCGGCGCGTTCGTCCCCATGATCGGGGCGACCATTGCCGGCACGGTCGCGGTCCTGGTCGCGCTGGTCGACCAGGGGCCGTTGACGGCATTGTTCATGCTGGCCGGTGTCATCGTCGTACAGCAGATCGAGGGCCACGTCCTGCAGCCGTTCCTGATGGGCCGCTTCGTCTCGGTCCATCCCCTCGGCGTGATCCTCGCGATCGGTTGCGGCGTCCTGGTGGCCGGTGTGGCCGGAGCGCTGATCGCCGTACCCTTCGCGGCGGCCGTGAACGCCGTCGTGCAGCACCTGGCCTCGTTCACCGCGGTCGGCGACGACGCCGAAGAGCGGCTGGACGATGAACTCGGCCAGGACAGACCCGAGATACCCGCGGAGGCGGAAGATGCCTGAACACGTCACGCTTGCCGACATCGAGGCGGCCCGCACGCTGCTGGACGGGGTCTCGATCCGGACCCCGATGGAGGAGTCCCGCTGGCTCGCGGCCCTGGTCGGCGGGCCGGTCCTGTTGAAGTGCGAGAACCTGCAGCGCACCGGGTCGTTCAAGATCCGTGGGGCCTACGTGCGGATGTCCCGGCTGTCGCCCGAGGAGCGATCCAGGGGCGTCGTCGCGGCTTCCGCCGGCAACCACGCGCAGGGGGTCGCGCTGGCGGCGCAGATGCTCGGGATCAAAGCCACGGTCTTCATGCCCGAGGGGGCGCCGATCCCGAAGGAGAAGGCCACCCGGGAGTACGGCGCCGAGGTGATCTTCCACGGGAAGTATCTCGAGAACGCCCTGACCGAAGCCCGAGCGTTCTCGGACCGGACCGGGGCAGTCCTGATCCATCCCTTCGACCACCTCGACGTGCTGATGGGTCAGGGCACGTGTGGCCTGGAGATCATCGAGCAGGTGCCCGACGTCGAGACCGTCCTCGTGCCCACCGGTGGCGGCGGACTGCTGTCCGGGATCGCGATCGCGATCAAGGCGACTCGGCCGGACATCCGGGTCGTGGGTGTCCAGGCCGAGGGTGCGGCGGCGTTCCCGAACTCGCTGGCCACCGGCGCGCCCGTAGCCCTCGAGAGCATGCACACCATGGCCGACGGCATCGCGGTAGGGCTGCCCGGCGACCTCACGTTCGCCGCGGTCCGGGACTTCGTCGACGAGATCGTCACGGTGTCCGAGGAGTCGCTCTCACGGGCACTGCTGTCGTTGATCGAGCGGGCAAAGATGGTCGTCGAGCCCGCCGGCGCGGTGGCGGTCGCCGCCGTACTCGACAATCCGCACGAGTTCCGGACTCCCGCTGTCGCCGTACTCTCCGGCGGCAACGTCGATCCACTCCTGCTCGGAAAGGTGATCCGGCACGGGATGGCCGCGGCCGGCCGCTACCTGCAGGTCCGGGTCTGCATCCCCGACCTTCCGGGCGGGCTGGTCGCCTTGCTCAAGGAGGTCGCCGACGCCGGCGCGAACATTCTCGACGTCGTCCACGAACGTACTTCCGCCGAACTCCACCTCGACGAGGTCGAGGTGCTTCTCCAGATGGAGACCCGCGGCGGACCCCACGCCGAACGCGTGATCGCCCGCCTCCGCGACTGCGGCTACCGGGTCATCGAGATGTCCTGAACCGGCTGTGAATTGGCCGAGTCGTCGCATCTTCACGATGAGGATGCGACGACTCGGTGGGTGGTTGTGCGTGGTGAGTCGTCGTAAGTTACGACGACTCGCGGAAGATGCGACGACTCGGCGGTGAGTGCGTGGTGAGTCGTGGTAAGTTACGACGACTCGCGGAAGATGCGACGACTCGGCGGATCGGATCAGCCGGAGTAGGGGACAGCGTCGACGATCTCGACCTTGAGGGTCTTGCCGTTCGGCGCGTTGTAGGTCACGGTGTCACCCTGCTTGGAGCCGAGGATGGCCGAACCGAGCGGTGACTGTGGGGAGAAGACCTCGATCTTGGCGTCCTCGATCTCACGGGCGCCGAGCAGGAACGTCTCGGTCTCGTCGTCGCCGACGAAACGGTAGGTCACGACCATGCCGGGCTCGACGACACCGTCGTTGGGCGGCGTCTCGCCGACCTCGGCGCGGCGCAGCATCTCCTCGAGCTGACGGATCCGGGCCTCCATCTTGCCCTGCTCGTCCTTGGCGGCGTGGTAGCCACCGTTCTCCTTGAGGTCACCCTCGTCACGGGCGGAAGAGATGCGGTCGATGACCTCCTGGCGGCGCGGGCCCTTGAGGCTCTCCAACTCAGCGTGGAGCTTGTCGAAAGCCTCCTGCGTCAGCCAGATCGTGTCCTGGTCGCTCGTCGTCATTCAATACTCCTGCCAATTTCGATCCACGGGTACGGCGATGCCTTACCCGCTGGTCTGGTGGTGCACCCCGCCGATCGCGGCTGAGCGTGGCCGCTGAGCGCGTGGGGCACGCCACCAGACTCGGTTGGCCGCCCTACGGGATGAATCAAGATCGAAAGTCTAACAAGAAACGCGTCGCGCGGCCCATTCTCACCGCGTTCTCACCGGGGCCGGGACTGGCCCGGGGTCGTGCAGCCGACGAGCTCGACCGAGGTCGCACGCCGTTCGGTCCGGACCGTGATCTCGCATCCTGCCGCCCTCCTGGTCGGCTGTGCCCTCGTCGGGACCGGGCACCTCGAACACCCGCTCGCCCACCACGGTGTGGTCTGTGGCGAAGGCCTGCAGCCTGCAGGTCCCGACGATGGTCCGGTCCTTGAGATGTACGTCGACCAGCGCGACTGCCTCGTGCTCGCCGGTGACCTCGTAGGACACCAGATCGGAGCGGATCTCGGGCGTCGAGTAGAACCACATCGACCAGGCCAGCCAGCCCAGGAACGCGACGGCGACGACCGTGCCTGCGACGACCGCGACGAGCCGGCCGCGACGCGCACCGGCGTAGCGGTCGGCGAGATCGGTCATCCGTTCATCCTCCCAGACGTCCCCCTAGACTCACCCGCATGGTCAACGGCCCCACCAACAGCTCCGCAGACCGCCCTGCAGATCGCTCTGGCTTTCGGTTGATGCACGTCCACGCGCATCCCGACGACGAGTCGAGCAAAGGTGCGGCATCGACGGCGAAGTACGTCGCCGAGGGCGTCGACGTCCACGTCGCCACGTGCACTGGCGGTGAACGCGGTTCGGTGCTCAACCCCAAGATGGACCGTCCCGAAGTCGTGGCCAACATCACCGAGATCAGGCGCAAGGAGATGGAGACCGCGCGCGACATCCTCGGCGTACGCCAGGACTGGCTCGGGTTCATCGACTCCGGCTGGCCCGAGGGCGATCCGCCGCCCCCGTTGCCGGAGGGCTGCTTCGCCCTGGTCCCGATCGAGGAGGCGGCCGCGCCACTGGTGAAGGTGATCCGCGAGTTCAAGCCGCATGTGCTGACGACGTACGACGAGAACGGCGGCTATCCGCACCCCGACCACATCATGTGCCACAAGGTGACCGTGCACGCGTTCGAGGCGGCCGGCGACCCGGAGCGCTATCCCGACCTAGGCGAGGCCTGGCAGCCGCTGAAGCTCTACTACCACCACTCGTTCAATCGCCCGCGGACCGTCGCCATCAGTGACGCCATGGAGGCGGCCGGCCTCGAGTCGCCGTGGAAGGAACGACTCGAGAAATGGAAGCCGGACCCCGCGCACGACGCGCGGATCACGACGAGGGTGCCCTGCGGGGAGTACTTCCCGATCCGCGACCGGGCGCTGCTCGCACACGCCACCCAGATCGACCCCGACGGCTTCTGGTTCTCGGTGCCGCTGGCGCTCCAGCAGGAGGTGTGGCCGACCGAGGACTACGAGCTCGCGGTCAGCCATGTCGACTCGCCGACCCCCGAGGACGACCTCTTCGCCGGGATCGACAAACCATCAATGTGAGACGACCACGCATGTAACCGAGACTTTCAGCCATGGAAGGTCTCAGTCCCAGCCCGTTGACTGTGGTGCATGAACCCAACACTCGTCATCGGCGGCACCGGTAAGACCGGTCGTCGCGTCGTTGCCCGTCTGCAGAACCAAGGCCTCCCGGTCCGCGTCGCCAACCGTCCATCCTTCGACTGGAGCGAGCCGTCCACGTGGCCTGCCGCCGTCGAGGGCGTGAGCGCCGCCTACGTCACCTATGCCCCGGATCTCGTCTTCCCGGGCGGCCCCGAGGCGGTTTCCGAGCTGGCCGAGCTGGCCGCTCGCAACGGCGTACGCCGCCTGGTCCTGTTGTCCGGCCGCGGCGAGCCCGAGGCCCTTCGCGCAGAACAGCTTTTCGCGGCCGCCGCCGAGCGGCACGGCGCGGAGTGGGGCGTGGTGCGCTCGGCGTTCTTCATGCAGAACTTCAGCGAGTCCTTCCTGGCCGGATCGCTCGCGGCCGGCGAGGTCGGCTTCCCCGCTGACGACGTCCGCGAGCCGTTCGTGGATGCGGACGACATCGCCGAGGTCGCGACCGCCGTGCTGCAGGGAGCTGCGCCGAGCGGGGTCGTGCACGAGGTGACCGGCCCGCGACTGATGACCTTCGAGGAGGCGACCCGGGAGGTCGCGGCGGCCACGGGGCGCCCGATCGACTACCGCCGGCTGACGACCGAGGCGTTCGTCGAGGAGCTGGTGACTGCCGGGCTTCCGGCCGAGGAGGCCGAGGGTGTTGGTGGACTGTTCGCAGAGGTGCTCGACGGACGCAACGAGTCGGCCACCGACGGCGTCCGCCGGGTGCTCGGCAGGGAGCCACGCGACTTCGCGACCTTCGCCGCGGCCGCCGCCGCCGAGGGAGCCTGGTCGGTCAGGCCCGACTGATCGGGTCGAAGTCACGGTGAGACAATGGCGGCATGAACGCGCTGGCAGTCTCCGTGATCCTCCTGCTCAGCGACGAAGCTCCGAAGCCGGAGGACGTGAAGGCCGGCTGGACGGCGTTCGCGGTCTTCATCGGCCTGATCCTCGCGGTCGCGTTCCTGGGCTGGAGCCTCGTCCGGCAGCTGCGCAAGGCACAGCGGGCTCGGGACGCCGGCGTGTACGGCGACGAGCCGGTCCGTCCCGAGGACGACAACCACACCGTCTGACGTGCAGCTCCTGCGCGGTCCACTGACGCCTGACGAGGGACCGGCCATGGAGATGGCGGTCGTCCACGCGCTTCTCCGGCGGGCCAGCCGAGCCGAGCTGGGTGCCACGCTCCGCGTCTTCCGGCCGGCCACCAACCTGGTCGCATTCGGTCGGCGCGACACCAACCGCCCGGGGTTCGCGGCTGCCGCGGCCGCCTGCCGCGAGGCCGGTTTCACGCCCGTCATTCGTCCTTCCGGCGGGCGAGCGGTCGCCTGCACGAGGGCTTCGATCGTCCTCGACCACATCAGCCCCGAGTCACTCTCCCCATCCGGGATGCGGGACCGGTTCGAGGAGTTCGGCGAGCTGCTGGCCGGAGTCCTGCGCGGGTTCGGAATCGACGCCCGCGTCGGTGAGGTGCCCGGCGAGTACTGCCCCGGAGCCCACAGCGTCAACGCGCGCGGGCAGGTGAAGCTCGTCGGGACGGCGCAGCGAATGGTCCGGAACGCCTGGCTGTTCAGCTCGGTGGTGATGTTCGACGACGCCGACCCGGTCCGGTAGCTGCTGAAGACCGTGTACGACGAGCTGGAGCTCCCGTTCGACCCGGCATCCGTCGGCGCCGTACACGACGAGAGTCCCGACGCCACCCTGGACGGGCTGGAGCAGGCGCTGCTCGCGGCGTACGACTCACGCCTCGGCCTCGAACCGACCACCATCCCGAAGACCATCGACGACGCCACGCTCGCCGAGGCCAGGACGATGGTCGGCGACCACCGGGCACCTGGTGACGACTAGCCGCGGGTGACGCGCACCAGACAGTCGTACGCCGTCGCCCCGTTCACGCCGCCGTGCCCGTCGTCGACCTTGCGCTCGACCCGTTCGGCCCGGACGACCGTGTGGGTCTCGCCGGCCAGATCGTCGAGCACGTCCTCGGCGGTCATCAGCACACTCGCGTCCTGCGGGCCGCCCGTGCCCTCGGTCAGGTTCGTGGTGTCGTGGGCAACGAGCAGAAGGGTCCCGCCAGGGCTCAACGACGCGAAACCCCGTCGAACGGCTGCACGCCGTTCCTCGGCGACCAACTGCAGATAGGCGATCACACACAGGTCGTACGCGGACTGGTCGAGCTTCGTCGAGACCAACCCCCGTCACCACGTCCGCGCACACCCAGTCGATCTCCAGGTCACCCGCGAGCCGACGCCCCTTGTCCAAGCCCGCTTGGGAGAAGTCGGCGGCCGTCACCTCCCAGCCACGCCTGGCGAGCCAGATCGCGTTGCGGCCCTCGCCGGCCGCCAGATCCAACGCACGGCCCGGCGGAAGGTCCGCGCACTCGGCGGCCACGAACTGGTTCGGCTCGACCGACCACACCAGCTCGCTGTCGGCGTACCGCTCGTCCCAGGCCTCCGCGTCCACCGGCTCACCCCTCCTGCTCGGCGAGCCGGCGCCGTACGTCGTCCATGTCGAGGGCTCTGACCGCGCCGATGATCTGGTCGAGTGCGGCCGGTGGCAGCGCGCCGGGTTGGGCGTAGACCAGGATGCCATCGCGGAACGCCATCAAGGTGGGGATCGAGATCACGTCGGCGGCGCTCGCCAGACCGCGCTGTTCTTCGGTGTTGATCGAGCCGAAGACGAGATCGGGGTTGGCCTCCGACGCGGCTTCGTAGGTTGGAGCGAACTGCCGACACGGGCCGCACCAGCTCGCCCAGAAGTCCACGAAGAGGATGCCGCTGTCCTCGACGGTCTGGTTGAAGTTCTCCTCGGTGAGCTCGATGGTCGCCATGCCTCCCAACGTACGACGCCTCCCAACCATGTGGGAGTGCCACACTGAGTACGCCGCCTCGCGCGCTCGTCCCGGGTCCGAGGCAGGGTGGGCACATGCCCCGCAGCCACCGGATCGCCACCGCCGTCGTCCTTGCCGCCATCGGCGCCCTCACGACGGGTTGTGGAAACGCGATCGACGCCGAGGTGGTCGGGATGGCCGCCGTATCCGTCGACCGGGCCGGCAGTCCGATCATCGTGATCGCCGTGTGCAGCGACCACATCGACCGGGTGGAGGTCTTCGGGACCAGGGACGGCCTCGACGAGAACGAACCGAACCCCCAAATCGGGTCGTGGACCGCTACCGACCCGCAGACGGGCAACGTCACCATCGACGTCGCCGCGCCCGGGGTCGACTGGACCGCGTCCGGGCCGATCAAGTTCGAGACCGGCGACGGCTACATCGTCAACGCCGGCCGGTCCGACGCCGACGTCGAGACGACCCAGGTCAACTTCACCGGCCGCGACCTCGCTGCTCTCGACCCGAGCCAGGTCATCGTGCGCGACGCCGAGGTGTGGACCCGCGAGAAGTTCGACGCCGAGGCCTGCAACCAGTGATAGTCACCGAACGACGGTGGTGAGGTCGGCCAGCTGCCGTGAGACCTCGCCGACGACGGCTCGGGCAAGCTCGGCCGGGCCGTCATCGTCGTTCTCGGGGACGACGTGGTGCACGATGCCGTCGGCGACCAGGTCGGCGGCCTTCACGCGCTGGCGGTCGGCCATCTCGGCGGCGTGATCGATGTCCCCATGCACGATGACGCTGGCACCCTCGGGGGGCAGCGGGGAGAGCCAGGAGTGCTGGGTGGCCACGACGACCTGCGCGGGCAGGAACGCGAGCGCCCCGCCTCCGCAGCCCTGTCCGAGCAACACCGAGACCGTGGGGACGGTCATCGTGGTCAGGGTCGCGATGCAGCGTGCGATCTCACCGGCGATCGCCCCTTCCTCTGCACGTTGGGACAGCTCGGCGCCCGGGGTGTCGATGACGGTCACCAGCGGGAGGCCGAGCTCCTGCGCCAGCCGCATCCCGCGCCGCGCCTCGCGGAGGGCAGCGGGACCCATCGGCGTCGACTTGGTCTGCCGCGACCGGTCCTGGCCCACGAGGACGCACGGCTGTCCGTCGAGACGGGTCAAGGCCACGATCACGGTGGCGTCCCGCTCCCCTTCGTCGGTCCCGTGCAGTCGGATGGTGCCGCGCCCGCCGTACCTCAGCAGGTCGCGCACGCCGGCCCGACCGGGCGCTCGCGTGCGCTCGACCGAGGCCCAGGCAGGTTTCGGCCCGGAGCAGGTTCGACGTACGTCGCGGGAGTGCCGGCTGCCGCGGCGGGTCGACCAGCACAGCGAGTACGTCGTCGACCAGCTCGCGCAGCTCGTCGGCCGGCACCACGGCGTCGATCACGCCATGGGCGGTGAGGTTCTCCGCGGTCTGCACCCCGGCCGGGAAGGGCCGACCCTCGAGCGCCTCGTAGACCTTCGGCCCGAGGAAGCAGACCAGCGCGCCGGGCTCGGCCACTGTGACATGTGCGAGCGAACCCCAGGACGCGAAGACACCTCCGGTTGTGGGGTGGCGGAGATAGGCGAGGTAGGGGAGTCCGGCGGCCCGGTGGGCCATCAACGCCCGCGCGATCTCGGCCATCAGGACGAAGGCGGGCGTACCCTCTTGCATTCGGGTGCCGCCTGAGGCAGTCGCGGCCAGCAGCGGGAGCCGTTCGGCGGTTGCCTGCCGCACCGCTTCGATGATGCGGGCCGCGGCCGCTCGCCCGATCGAGCCCGCGAGAAATCCGAACTCGTTGACCACCACAGCCACCGGCCGACCTCGGACCAGGCCACGTCCGGTCAGCACGGACTCGTCGACACCGGACTTCTCTTCCGCAGCGGCCAGGACGGCTCGGTAGTCCTCGTCGAGACTCGATCGGTCGATCGGCTTGTCCCACGACTCGAAGGAGCCCTCGTCGAGGACCAGCTCGAGGATCTCGCGGGCCGACCGGCGCCGGGTCATGCATCCTCCTGGAGCCAGGCTCGGATGTCGTCGCCATGCTCATCGAGGGTGGGAGGTGCCGCGTGGTCGCGGCGGGTGACCTCCTTGCCCTCTGCGGCGAAGAAGCGCAGCGGTGGGCCAGGCAAGGTCACCGTCCCGAGCGTCGCGTGGTGCACGTCCACCAGCAGGCCTTGGCTCCTGGTCTGCTCCCAGGCGTAGACCTCGTCGAGGGTGCGGACCTTGCCGGCGGGGATGCCCGCCTCGGCGAGCCGAGCCAGCAGCGGCTCGGCGTCCCAGGAGGCGAAGACGCTCTCGATGAGCTCGACGACCTGCGTACGCCGGGCTGCGCGGTCCCGGTTCGTCGCCAGTCCCTCGGTCGCGGGGTCGATCCCGAAGGCGGCGCAGAACTTCTGCCACAGACCCTCGCTGCCGACGGCTATCTGCACGCTCCCGTTGCGGCAGTGGAACAGACCATAGGGAGCGATCGCCGGATGGTGGTTGCCTTGCGCCCGTCCTACTTCGCCCGCCACGGTCCACCGCGTGCCCTGGAACGCGTGGACGCCGACGCTCGCCGCGAGCAGCGAGGTCCTGACGACGGTCCCGAGTCCGGTCGTGTGCCGCTCGTTGAGCGCGGCGACCACGCCGTACGCGCCGTACATGCCGGCCAGCAGGTCGGCGATGGGTGTGCCCACTCGTTGCGGGTCGTCCGGTCCGGAACCGGTCAGCGACATCAGGCCTGCTTCGCCCTGGGCGATCTGGTCGTAGCCCGCACGACCGCCCTCGGGTCCGTCGTGGCCGAAGCCCGTGATCGAGAGCACCACGAGCCGCGGGTTCCGCGACTGCAGCGCCTCGATCCCGAGCCCCAGCCGCTCGAGGACGCCGGTTCGGAAGTTCTCGATCAGCACGTCGGCACGGTCGACCAGGCCCAGCAGGACGTCATGGTCAGCGTCGGCCTTGAGGTCCAGGGTGATGGACTCCTTGTTCCGGTTCGCCGAGAGGAAGTACGTCGACTCCACCGAGCCCGGGTCGCCGACGAACGGCGGGCCCCAGCCGCGGGTGTCGTCGCCGTGGCCCGGGGCCTCGACCTTGATGACGCGCGCGCCGAGGTCGCCGAGCATCATCGCTGCATGCGGGCCCGCGAGCGCGCGGGACAGGTCGACGACCACAAGGCCTTCGAGGGAACCGCTCACGCCGGTCACCAGCCCGGGAGGACCAGCGCGGTCCAGACGAGAAGCGGGCCGACAAGCACGACGATCACGCTGTAGGTGAGGATCTGCTTGTAGTAGACCGCCTCCTCGATCGTGTCCGGCCGGTTGGCCAGCATCAGGGCCCCGTTGGTGGAGAACGGGCTCACGTCGACGATCGTGGACGCCACCGCCAGGGCAGCGACGAAGAGGCCGGCACTGATGCCACCCTCGGCGATCAACGGGATGGCAATGGGGATGATCACCGGCAGCAGCGCGGTCGACGAGGCGAACGCCGACACCACACCGCCCACGTAGCAGAGGATCAGGGCGCCGATCGCAACCGCACCGAGGCCGGCGGCCCACTTGCCGACGAACTCCGGGGACCCGGCGGTGGTCAGGATCGTCGCGTAGGTGCTGATCCCGGCCACGAGGAGCACGGTCGGCCAGGCGATCTGCTTGATCGCGTCCTTGTGCTCAGTGGCGGAGAGCGCGGCCAGGAGAACCGCGGCGGTGATCGCCACGAAGCCGATGTTCTTGTCGAAGATGAGGGCGACCAGGGCAACCCCGAGGAACGCGGCGAGGGTGAGCAGCTGGTCACTGCGTACGCCGAGCGCCTGGGTGGTCGTGTCGGTCGAGGTCCCCGGTGCCGCGGGCGGGCACGCTGGCCCCGCCGCGGTGCAGGTCGTCGCCCACCGTGTCCGGCTCGTCCGGGTCGACCCGCTTGCTCATCAGGCTCCGGCCGCCGAGGACGACGAACAGGATCACGGCCAGGATCAGGTTGACGACGAGGCTCGAGACGAAGATCACGATCTCGCTGTTGGGCAGGCCGGCGTCCTTCATCACCGAGTTGGTGATCGTGCCGTAGATGCTGATCGGCGAGAACCCGCCGGCCTGGGCACCGTGCACCACGAACATGCCCATCATCAGGGGGCTGATCCCGTAGCGGCCGGCGAAGCCGAGGGCGATCGGGCCGATGATCGCGCACGCCGCTGGGCTGACGGCGCCGATGCCGGTGAGCACCGCGGTGACCGCGAACATCACCCACGGGATCAGCGCCACCCGGCCGCCGACAGCCTTCACGGCGGTCGCGACTATGAGATCGACGGTGCCGTTGTTGCGAGCGATCGCGAACAGATAGGTGACGCCGATGATCGTGAGCACGAGGTCACCACTGACCCCGGCCAGGATCTCCTTCTCATCGAGATTCAGGGAGTACATCCCGACGAGCCACGCCGCGACGTACCCGAGCGCACCCATGTTGATCGGCAGCACCGTGCCGACGACGAAGAGGGCGACCAACGCGAGGATCGCTACCCATTCCGGTCCCATGACGACTTCCTTCCTCCGCGTGACCACCGTCACGACTGGTTCAGTGGCCTAGCCAATAGGACAATGAGCCATCTGTCAATAGACTGGGGCCATGTCTGATGATCCCGGGTCAGTACCCGAAGCCCCTCCAGAGGACCCGGCTCTACGAGCAGGTCGCCGAGCAGATCTCCGCGTGGATCGTCGACAACGGTCTCCGCGAGGGTGACCGTCTGCCGCCCGAGCGAGACCTCGCGGCCCGTCTCGGCGTCAGCCGCGCCACCCTGAGCCAGGCCCTCGTCGCGCTCGAGGTGGTCGGCGTGGTCGCCGTGCGCCACGGCGACGGCACGGTGCTCACCGACAAGGCCGGCACGGCGAAGATCACGGACGCCATCCGCGCCCACGCGGGGCGCCTGCCCGACATCATCGAGACGCGGGACGCGCTCGAGACCAAGCTCGCCGCGCTGGCGGCGCTTGCGGAGAACGGACGAGGACCTTTCGCGGATCCGGGCTGCGCTCGACGCGATGGAGCGCGACATCGAGTCAGGAGGCCGCGGTGTCGAAGGCGACGAGCGGTTCCACGCCGCGGTGACTTCGGCTGCCCACTCGCCCCTGCTTGCGATGATGATGAAAACGATCAGTGAGCTGATCCGGGAAACCCGCATCGAATCGTTGTCCCAGCCCGGCCGGCCACGTGACTCGCTCAACGGTCACCGGCGCATCGCCGACGCCATCGAGGCGGGTGACAACGACCTGGCCGCAGCCGCGATGCACGACCACGTCGGCATGGTCAGCGACGTGGCCCTGCTCCGCGACCGCCGGTGACCGGGGCCGACCAGCTGGCGATCCTGGCCGCTGGCCTGGGTGCCGGAGTCCTTACCTCAACCGTCGGCGTCGCGTCCCTTCTCAGCTTCCCGGTCCTCGTCGCGCTCGGCATACCTCCCGTGGTGGCCAACGCCTCCAACACCGTCGGTCTGATCCCCGCCGGGCTGAGCGGCTCCTTCGGCTACCGAGAGGAGCTTCGCGAGCACCCGAAGGTCACCTGGGCCGTGATCATCAGCTGCTCGGTCGGCGCCGTCGCGGGCGCCGTCCTCCTGCTCGGCCTGGACCCGGGAGTGTTCGAGGCCGTCGTCCCTTGGCTGATCCTGTTCACCTGCCTGCTGGTCGGCGCCCAACCCTGGATCACCCGTTGGCTGCGACGCCAGCACGACGAAATGCACCCCGTCGAGCCGCGCACGATGATGTCGCCCGTCACGGCGGTCTTCGCCACCCTCACCGGCGTGTACGGCGGCTACTTCGGCGCCGGATCCGGCGTGATGATGGTGGCCGTCCTCGGGCTCGGGCTCGACCTCGACTTCCGAGTCGTCAACGGGCTCAAGACCTTGGCCGTGCTGTCCGCCAACCTCGTCGCGGGATTCATCTTCGTCTTCGTCGCCGACCTCGACTGGACGGCCGTCGGACTCCTCGCGCTCGGCTCGGTGTTCGGGGGTTACCTCGGCGCCCGAGTAGGCCGCAAACTGCCGCCCACCCTGTTCCGGGTGCTGATCGTCGCGGCCGGCATCACGGCCGCGGTCGCCATGCTCTCGTGAGTGCCACTTCCGCGAAGAGGAATCACAGCACCTTGGTGCCGTACATCTCTCCCAGGTCGTCGCTGATCAGCTCGAGCCGCTCCCCGTCCGGGCCGGGGAAGTAGATCGACGAGCCGCTCTCGCTCTGGTAGTCGACGCCGGCCGCGTCGAGGTTCTTCTTGAGGCGCTCCCAGGTTGTGGGTTCCACCGAGATCGCGATGTGGTGCAGGCCGCCCAGCACCTCGGCGTACGGGCCGACGTCGAGGCCCGGGAAGTCGAAGAACGCGAGCAGGTTGCCGTTGCCGATGTCGAAGAAGAAGTGGTTCGACCCCGCGTAGTCCCGGTTCTCGAAGATCTCTGTCAGCGGGAACTCCAGCACCTCTTGGTAGAAGTGCACGGTGCGTTCGACGTCGGTGCAGATGACGGCGAAGTGATGCAGCCCCCGCGCCGTCGATGCCGGGCGGTCGGACTCGGGCTTGAGGTACGTCGAACGGATGCGTTCGCGCTCGGCCTCGACAGCCGAGAGGTCGATCTGAGTCATGGCGCTCCTCGCTGCGGAGGGGAGGGTTGAATCCTCTACTACTCTACGCGGCAGGAAGATGGCTCAGACCAGCTCGCCCCAGACGCGCAGGCGAGCCATGCCGCCGTCGGGGTAGACGTCGAGCCGAACGTGCGTGACGGGGCGCGGCTCGTCGACCAGGAAGCGGTGTCGGGTGTCTGGCTGCGAGCGTTGCTTGGGCACCAGGTCGAACCACTGCGCGGAGCCGACGTCGTTCGGGCGCGGCCGCAGCATCCCGACAGCTGGACCCAGCCGGGCGCGTTCCCGACGAAGTACGACGTGTCCAGCTCGACGTGTCGTACGACGCCCGCGCCGGCCAGCCGGAACAACGCCCAGTCGTTGCCGTCGCCCCGACGCCGGGCGTTCTCCCAGCCCTCTCCCATGTTCCGCGCCCGGCCCGGCAGGATCAGCTTGGCCGCGGAGCCGTAGAACGCGTCCGAGCACTCGACCAGCGAGCCACCGTTCTCCAGGGCGGCGAGATCGATCGTGCCGGACAGGAAGCGGGGGTCCGGGACCGGAGTGCCGTGCACCCTGAACCGGGCGACGCCGCCATCGGGATGGATCGTCAGCCGGACATGGGTCCAGACCCGGTCATCGGCCACGGCGTACTCGTTGGCCGTGCCGCCTGCCGCGGGTGACTTTCCCAGGATCGGCTCCCAGGACAGCTCGGCCAGCTCGGCCGGAGACGGGTACCCCTCGACGGAGACCGCCTCGACCGAAACGTGAGGCGGGTAGTTGCCCAGGAAGTACGCCGTGTCCACGACGACCCCGCGAACCACGCCGGGCACTCCCAGCCGGACGATCGCCCAGTCGACGCCGGGCTCGCGCCGGCGCCGGGTCTCCCAGCCGTCGTACTCCTTGCCCTTGTGGCCGAAGGTGTGGACCGCCTCGGGCGGCTCGGGGCGGATCAGGTTCTCGCGCGACGCGAACAGCTCGTCGTTGGCCGCGCAGACGCTTCCGGCCAGGGTGCGGGATGCGAGATCCGGAAGATCCGTGAATCGGTTCACGTGGTTTCCCTCCTCAGGAGTCGTCCGACGGGACCGGTGCCGACGACGCCGCTGGTGACGACTGGTTGCCCGCGCAGCCAGACGTCGCGCACGACTCCGGTCAGCTCACGGCCGGCGTACGGCGTGACGGGGTTGCGGTGGTGCAGTCGGGCCGGGTCGACGACGAACGACTCGTCCGGGGCGAAGACAACCAGGTCGGCGTCCCGCTCCGGGCGCGATCGCCCCCTTGGCGGACAGCCCTGCCAGGGCAGCCGGTCCCGCCGACATCCAGCCGACGACGGACTCCAGCCCGATTCCGCGCTCGCGGGCAGCGGTCCACATCAGGGGCAGCCCGAGCTGCAGCGACGCGACCCCGCCCCAGGCCTCGCCGAAGTCGCCGGAGTCCAGGCACTTCAGATCGGGGGTCGAGGGGGAGTGATCGGAGACCACGCAGTCGATCAGCCCGTCGGCGAGGGCCTGCCAGAGCGCGTCGCGGTTGGCGGCGTCGCGGATCGGCGGGCAGCACTTGAACTCGGTGTGGCCGTCGGGGATGTCCTCCGCGGCGAGGGTCAGGTAGTGCGGACAGGTCTCGACGCTCACGGCGACGCCGGCGGCGCGGGCGGCTGCGATCCGCGGGAGTGCGTGCGGCGCTGGACAGGTGCAGCACGTGCACCCGGGCGTCGTGCGTGGCGGCGCGGTCGAGGAGTCCCGCGATCGCCACGTCCTCGGCCTCGTGCGGTCGCGATCCGACGAACCCGGCATACGACGGGCCTGCGCAGGCCGGCGCCTCGGCGAGTACGGCGGCGTCCTCGGCGTGCACGATCAGCACGCCACTGATCCGAGCCACCTCGGCGAGCGCGCGGTCGAGCTCTGACCAGGTCAGCGGAGGGAACTCGGGCACGCCGCTGTCGACGAGAAAGCACTTGAACCCGAACACCCCGGCGTCGTGAAGGCTGCCGAGCCGGCCGAGTGACGAGGGCACCGCACCGCCCCAGAACCCGACGTCGACGAGGACTTTCCCCTGTGCTGCTTGACGTTTCAGCTCGAGCGCTGACGGGTCGACCGTCGGCGGGATGGAGTTCAGCGGCATGTCGACCAGGGTCGTGACGCCGCCCGCGGCTGCCGCGCGGGTCGCCGAGGCGAAGCCCTCCCACGACGTGCGGCCGGGTTCGTTGACGTGGACGTGGGTGTCGACCAGGCCCGGCAGCAGCACCTCGTCGTCGGCGAGGGCGACGCGTTGGCCAGCCTCGACCGCGGTGCCGGGCGGCTCCACCGCGACGACCCTGCCGTCGGCCACTACCACGACGGCCGGAACGAGCTCGCCGTCGACCAGTGCGCGGCCGGAGATCGCCAGGTCCGCAGCGGGCACGACTCAGCCGACCCGTCGCAGGGCAAGCTCGTCGAGCGTGGACAGGGGCGCGCCCGTCAGGTCCGTGACCTCGTCGGCGGACAACGCGCCGCAGTGCACGCCGCGACGCAGGAAGCCGGCAAGCGCCTTCGCCGTCGCCGGTTCGTCCAGGACGGTTCCCTCGACACCACCGAGGTAACCCCGCAGCCGGGCGGCCGCCGCGTCGAGGCCCGAGCGGTAGAACAGGAAGGTGGCGAGGTAGCGGGTGGGCAGCTGGGCGGGGTGCAGGTCCCAGCCCTGGTAGAGCCCGCGCTCCAGGGAGCGACGTACGAGCCGGAAGTGCTGCGCCCAGCCGCTGTGGACCTGCTCGCGCGAACCGACGGGCAGGATGTTGGTGGAGCCGTCCGACACCGAGACCCCGGTGCCGGCGGCGGCCAGCATCATCACGTTCTTGGCGTGGTCGGCGACCGGGTGGTCCAGCGCCTGCTGTCCGGCGGCGATCCCGAGCGCGGCCGAGTAGTCGTAGGTGCCGAAGTGCAGCCCGTTGCAGCGACCTGCCGCCGCGTGCACGAGCCGGGCCACGGTCGCGGCTCCGTCGGGTCCGAGGATGACCTGGGGCGTCTCGACCTGGACCTCGAAGGACAGTCGGCCCTCGTCGAGTCCGTACGCCGTCTCCAGCCGGCCACAGGTCTCCACCATCGCGCGGACCTGCGCGATCGAGGTGACCTTCGGCAACGTGAGCCGGAACCCGTCCGGGAGCGGACCGGACTCCAGGGCCGCGCCGAGCACCAGGTCGAGCGTGCGCAGCCCACGGGCCCGGGTGGTGGCCTCGAAGGACTTGAACCGCACCCCCCAGTACGGCGGGGGAGCGGCCGCCAACGCCCTGACCGCCGCGACGGCATCGGCGTCCTCTTCGTCGCCGGAATGGCCGCGGTAGCCGTCCTCCAGGTCGATCCGCAGGTCCTCGACCGGCTCGTTCGAGAGCTTGGCGAGCAGCAGCGGCCAGGCCGCGGTCGTCTGCGCGCGGTCCGCGCCGACGATCGCCGCGAGGGCCTGGGGTCCGTGTCCGACCAGCGTCGCCAGCGCGGCTTCCCCGTAGCCGGCGACCAGGTCGGCGGTCACCCGGTCCGCGGGCACGTAGACCGTGTGGACCGGCTGCCGGGTGCCCGGGTCGCCGGGATAGCCGGTTGCCAGAGCCTCGTCTGCCGGCGCCATGATCTCCTCGACGGCGGCGAGATCTGCCGAGGTCAGCCGTGGTTGGGTCACTCGACGTAGTCCGTGTAGGCGGGGATGGTCAGGAAGTCGAGGTAGTCGTCCGCCAGCACCACGCGGGCGAACAGGTCGCGGGCCTGGTCGAGGCGGGCTCGCATCGGCTCGTCCATGCCGGCCGCGATCCGGTCGCCCTCCTCCTCCAGCACGCCCGCGACGTAGTCCCGGCTGATCACCACGCCGGAGTCGGTCGTGGTGCCGTGCCGGATCCACTGCCACAGCTGGCTCCGGGAGATCTCGACGGTTGCGGCGTCCTCCATCAGGTTGTCGATGGCCGCGGCTCCGTTGCCGCCGAGCCAGGCGACGAGGTAGCGCAGCGACACCGACACGTTGCCCCGTACGCCGGCCTCCGTGACCGACCCGCTGGCGGACGCGACGTCGAGCAGGTCCGAGGCGGTGACCACCGTGTCCGGGAACTGTCGCTCCAGCTGGTTGGGTCGCTCGCCGAGCACCTTGTCGAACTCCTCGCGGCAGATGTCGACCAGCCCCGGGTGCGCCACCCACGACCCGTCGTACCCGGCGGTCGCCTCGCGCTCCTTGTCGGCCCGCACCTTGGCGAGGGCGGCCTCGTTGGTCGTCGGGTCCTTGGTCGGGATGAAGGCCGCCATCCCGCCCATCGCGAACGCGCCGCGCTTGTGGCACGTGGCGACGAGGAGGTCGCTGTAGGCCTTCATGAACGGCGTCGTCATCGTCACGTCGGCGCGGTCCGGGAGGACGAAGTCCTCGCCGGCGTCGCGGAAGTTCTTGATCACGCTGAACAGATAGTCCCACCGGCCGGCGTTGAGCCCCGAGATGTGGTCGCGGAGCTCGAAGAGGATCTCCTCCATCTCGAACGCGGCGTTGATCGTCTCGATCAGCACCGTCGCCCGGATGGTGCCGTGGGGGAGGTCGAAGGCCTGCTGGGCGTGCGTGAACACGTCGTTCCAGAGCCGTGCCTCGAGATGGCTCTCCATCTTCGGCAGGTAGTAGAACGGCCCCTCACCACTGGCGAACAGCTCTGCTGCGTTGTGGAAGAAGTGCAGGCCGAAGTCCAGAAGCGCACCGGTCAACGGCTTCCCGTCCACCGGGACGTGCTTCTCGTCGAGATGCCAGCCGCGCGGGCGGACGACGACCGTGGCGAGCGGCCCGTCGTTCAGGGCGTAGTGCTTGCCCTCGGGCGAGTCGAACTGCAGCCGGCGGCGGGCGACGTCGTACAACACCTGCTGGCCCTCGAGGACGTTGGACCAGTGCGGGGTGTTGGCATCTTCCAGGTCCGCGAGCCAGACCTTCGCGCCGGAGTTGAGGGCGTTGACCGCCATCTTCGGCTGGGTCGGCCCGGTGATCTCCACCCGGCGGTCCCGAAGCGCGGCCGGTGCCGGCGCCACCTGCCACTCTGCCGCGCGTACGTCGGCGGTCTCCTCCAGGAAGTCGGTCGGCGCGCTGCGCGCCTTCCGCGCGGCGAGCAGCTCGTCGCGGCGAGGACCGAACCGGCGCTGCAGGTCGGTCACGAACGCCACGGCGTCCTCGGTCATCAGGTCCTTCGGTTCCTGGCTGCTCATCGCGTGCCGGTCACATCCTCGGGTCGGATCGGGACCCGTCGCAGGTCCACCCCGGTGGCGGCGCGGATCGCCGCCGCCACGGCCGGACCGGACGAGATCGTGGGTGCCTCGCCGACGCCGCGCAGCCCGTACGGCGCGTGCGGGTCGGCGTACTCGAGCACCTCGATCGGCATGGGTGGGGTGTCGAGGATGGTCGGGATGAGGTAGTCGGTGAACGACGGGTTGGTGATCTTCCCGTCGACGATCTGGATCTCCTCCATCAGCGCCAGCCCCAGGCCCTGCGTGCTGCCGCCCTGGATCTGGCCGACGACGGCCTGCGGGTTCATCGCCTTGCCGACGTCCTGGGTGCAGGCGAGCTCGACCACCTTGACGAGCCCGAGCTCCACGTCGACGTCGACGACGGCGCGGTGGGCGGCGAAGGCGTACTGGACGTGCGCGAAGCCCTGTCCGGTTTCCGGGTCGATGGGGTACGTCGTCCGGTGTCGCCACTCGACGGTGTCCTCGACCTGATCCTTGCCGAGGAGCTCGACAAGGCTCATCGAGACGCCGTACGAGCGGCTGAGCACCTGGCCGTCCTCCAGGACCAGATCGTCGACCACCTGCCCCAGTCTGGACTCGGCCCTGGCGAAGACCAGACGACGGACGCTCTCGCAGGCCGCCTTGACGGCGCCGCCGGTGACGTAGGTCTGCCGTGACGCGGAACTCGACCCCGCCGACCCGACCTGGGTGTCCTTCGGGGCCACCACGACTCGCTCGACGCCGAGCTCGGTCCGGCAGATCTGCTGCTCGACGGTGATCAGCCCCTGACCCACCTCGGCCGCGGCGGTGATCACGGTGACCAGCGGTTGGCCGCCGACGATCGCCAGGCGCACCCGTGCGGTCGAGTAGTCGTCGAAGCCTTCGGAGAAGCCGACGTTCTTGTAGGCGACGGCGTAGCCGACCCCGCGGCGTACGCCCTCGCCATGGGTGGTGTTCGAGACCCCGCCGGGCATCGTGCGCAGGTCGACACCAGTTCGGTGGTCGGGCTCCCGCTCCTCCGGCAGCGCCATCGCCTTCAGCCGCTGGACCAGCTCGGCGACGGGTGCGGCGCTGTCGATGATCTGGCCGGTCGGTGCCGTCGAGCCTTCCTTGAACCCGTTCAGGACCCGGATCTCGACGGGATCGACGCCGACCGCGTCGGCAAGCTTGTCCATGATCGCCTCGACCGCGAACGCGGTCTGCACCGAGCCGAACCCGCGCATGGCGCCGCAGGGCGGGTTGTTCGTGTAGGCGCCGTAGCAGTCGAGGTGGATGTTCGGGATCTCGTAGGGTCCGAGCCCCATCGTGCCCGCATTGCCGACGACCGCAGGTGTGCTGGACGCGTAGGCACCGCCGTCGAGATGGATCGTGACGCGCGCGTAGACCAGCTTCCCGTCGCGGCCGGCGCCGTACTCGTAGTGCATCGACGCCGGATGGCGGTGCACGTGCCCGAAGAACGACTCCTCGCGGTTGTAGACCATCTTGACCGGCTTGCGGGTGTGCAGCGCGAGCAGGCAGCCGTGGACGTGCATGGACAGGTCCTCGCGACCGCCGAACGCGCCGCCGACCCCGGAGAGCCGGAGCCGGACCTGGTCCGGACCGAGCCCGAGGGCCGAGCAGACCTGGCGCTGGTCGGCGTGCAACCACTGGGTCGCCACGAAGAGGTCGACGCCGCCCACGTCGTCCGGTACGGCGAGCCCGGACTCCGGACCGAGGAACGCCTGGTCCTGCATCCCGACCTCGTAGTCGCCCGAGACCACGACCTCTGCGGTCGGACTCGGGACGCCGACCCGGATCTTCACATGGCGGACCAGGTTGCCGCCGGGATGCAGCCGGCGACTGTCCGGCAGCAGTGCCTTCTCCGCGTCCACGACCGGCTCGAGCACGTCGTACTCGACGACGATCTTCTTCATTGCCTGGCGGGCCGTCTCCGGATGGTCGGCGGCGACCAGCGCGATCGGCTCGCCCTGGTAGCGGACCACGTCGATCGCGAGCACCGGCTGGTCCTGGTGCTCGAGCCCGTAGTACTTGGCGCCGGGCACGTCGTCGTGGGTGAGTACGGCGAAGACTCCGGCCGTCTTCAGCGCCTCGGTGATGTCGACGCGCAGGATCCGCGCCGACGGATGCGGACTCCGCAAGGTGACGCCCCAGAGCATGTCGTCCATCCACAGGTCACTGGCGTACGCGAAGTCCCCGGTGACCTTGAGCGTCCCGTCGGGCCGGAGCGGTGACTCGCCGACCCCGCCCGCAGTACGCGCCGGCGCCTTTTCCTTGGTGGTTGAGGAGGTTGCGCTAGCCACCCCGGTGGTTGCGGAGGTTGCGCTAGCAACCGTCTCGAAACCACTCGTCCCAGCACCCCGCATCATCGACCCACCACCCCGCCCACCAACGACTCCGAAGCCGCACGCAGATCGACCGCCAGACGTTCCTCGTCGACGTCGACCATCTCGTCCTTTCGGACAATCGGCCGCCCCTGCACCAGCAGCAGTTCCAGAGGCGGAGGCGAACCCAGCACCAGCGCGGCGACCGGATCCGCGATGTTGGCGTGCGCGTTGGTGTCGAGTCGCCACAGCGCGATGTCTGCCAGTTTCCCGGCCTCGAGCGAGCCGATCTGGTCGTCCCAGCCGAGCACCCGCGCCCCGCCCAGCGTGGCCAGCTCGAGGCCGTCGCGGACCGTGAGAGCCTGCGGCCCGCCGACGGCGCGGGCGAACAGCACCGAGTGCCTGAGCTCCTCGACGAGGGACGCTGCTTCGTTGGAGGCGGCACCGTCGACGCCCAGCCCGACGGGGACGCCCGCTGAACGCAGGTCGCGGGTACGGCAGATTCCGGCTCCGAGCCGGGCGTTCGACGACGGACAGTGGGCGATTCCGGTCTGCGAGTCGGCCAGCGCCTTGATGGCGCCGTCGTCGAAGTGGATCCCGTGGGCGAGCCAGACGTCGGGCCCGAGCCAGCCCAGCGACTCGACGTACTCAACCGGTGAGCAGCCGAACTTCTCCCGGCAGAAGTCGTCCTCGTCGACGGTCTCGGCAAGATGTGTGTGCAGCCGGACCCCCTTCTCGCGAGCCAGGACGGCGGCCTGCTTCAACAGCTCGCCGGTCACCGAGAACGGCGAGCAGGGGGCAACCGCGATCCGCACCATGGAATCCGGCGACGGGTCGTGATGGCGGCCGATCGCCTCGGCGGTCGCCTCCAGGATGGCGTCGATCTCCTCGACGACGTGGTCCGGCGGGAGTCCGCCCTTGCTCTCGCCGAGGTCCATCGAACCCCGCGTGGGCAGGAACCGCAGCCCGACCGTGCGAGCCGCCTCGATCTCGGCCGTCAGCAGATCGCCGCCGTTGGCGGGGAACACGTAGTGGTGGTCCATCGTGGTCGTGCATCCGGTCCGCGCCAGCTGGACCAACGCCCCGGTCGCGCCCGTGCGAACCGACTGCTCGTCGAGACGGCCCCAGATCGGGTAGAGCGCCGTGAGCCACTCGAAAAGCGTGTGGTCGACGGCGAAGCCGCGAGTCAGCCACTGGTAGAGGTGATGGTGGGTGTTGACCAGTCCCGGCGTGGCCAGGCAGCCGGTGCCGTCGACGTACGTCGCATCGTCGAGCCGGGGCGCACGGCCCTCGCCGACCGAAGTGATCCGGCTGCCGTCGACCACGACATGCCCAACGGCGTACTCGGCCCGGTCACCGTCCATGGTGACCACCGCGCAGCCGTCGATCACCAGTGTCATCGTGCATCCCCGTGGTCGATGATGTCGAGATTCGACCCGCGGCGAGATGGACCGCGTCGATGATCTTCTCGTAGCCGGTGCACCGGCACAGGTTGCCGGCCAGCGCCTCACGGATCTCGGAGTCGTCAGGGTCCGGGTCGCGCGCCAGCAGGTCGTGGGTCGCCACCAGCAGGCCGGGCGTGCAGAAGCCGCACTGCACCGCGCCCGCGTCCACGAATGCCTGCTGGATCGGGTGCAGCTCGCTTCCAGTCGCCAGCCCTTCCACTGTGTCCACCTCGCGTCCGTCCGCCTGACCGGCCGCGACCAGACAGGCACAGCAGGTCACCCCGTCGAGATAGACCGTGCACGACCCGCACTCGCCCTGCTCGCAGGCGTTCTTCGAGCCCGGCAGCCCCATTCGCTCGCGCAGGACGTAGAGCAGGCTCTCGCCCTCCCAGACGTCGTCGACCCGGTGGCGCTCGCCGTTGACGGTGATCGTGACCCTCATCGGTCGTCTCCTTGCTGGTACTCGGTCCAGGCCCACACCAGGCAGCGCCGGGCCATCACCGAGAGCGAGTGCAGGCGGTACGTCGCGGTCCCGCGGACGTCGTCGATGGGCGATGCGGCGGCCGCGACCAGCCGCCCGAACTCGTGGGCCACCTCGGCTGGCACGTCGGCGCGCGCAGCCCAGTCCAGCTGCGTTGCGAGGAACGCCTCGGCGTCGGTTGCGCGACGCGGGGTCGGGGCGGCCGAGCCGATGCCGGTCCCCACGATCTGTCGCTCTGGGTGCAGGGCAAGTCCGAACGCCGCCACGGCGATCACCATGGCGTTCCTCGTGCCGATCTTGCTGAACTGCTGCGGCCCGGAGGCCGGCCTGATCCAGATGGCCGTGATCAGCTCGTCGGGGAGACCGACATGCTTCTTGACTCCGGCGTAGAACTCGTTCGCGGGCACCCGGCGTACTCCTCGGGTCGAGGAGAGCTCGACTTCGGCGAACGCGGCAAGCAAGGCGGGGTGCGCGTCACCGGCGGGCGAGGCCGCTCCGAGGTTGCCGCCGACCGAGCCGCGGTTGCGGATCTGCGGTGACCCGACGGTGCGCGAGGCCACGGCCAAGCCGGGCAGCTCGCCGCCGAGCTCGTTGATCACGCGGGTGTAGGAGACGGCTGCCCCGAGCCGGATCTCGCCGTTCACGCGCTCCCAGGTCGCGAGCTCCGGCACCCTGGTCAGGTCGAGGAGCTGTTCTGGCCGGTGGCGGTCGAAGTTCAGCTCGACCATCACGTCGGTGCCGCCCATGATCGGCACCGAACCGGGGTGCTCAGCCCGGGCGGCGAGCGCATCGGTCAATGAGGTGGGGGAGAGGAACTCCATCACGCGTCGTCCCGTTCCACGGTGACCTCGATCAGCCCGTAGGGGCGGTCCGTCACGTGGAAGACCTCGCCCGGGTTGTCCAGTCCGAACGGCGCCAGGTCGGCCGCGATGTGGTGGATGTTGGGGGCGACCAGCTCGATGGACGTCACCTGGGCTTCCGCTTCGAGCACACCCCTGCCCATCTCCCACAGCGACTGCTGGAGCGCCAGCGAGTGCACGTTGGCGAAGCGCTCCAGCAGGGCGGCCCGGATCCCGGCCCGAGCCGCGGCCCAGTCGAGGCCATCGATGGCCTCGTCCGCATAGGTCCAGCGGGCGGTGAGCGCGGTCGCGAGGACCCGGTCGTGGGTCTCGGGCAGGGTGGTGTACTCGTCGACGAGGAAGCCGGCGAACTCGGATCCCGTCGACTTCAGGATCACCAGGTCCTTGAGACCGCTGACCACATGGCTGCCGGTCGCGTCGACGACGACCTCGGTGGTGCGGACCTCCTGACCGGCCTTCGTGAACGCATGGTCGTGGCCCTCGGCGTCCACCGGGATCCGCTCCCACACGTACTCCTCGATCCGCACGTCCGCGCCGGTCACCGGCTCGACGTCATCGACGAAGTGCCGCGCCAGGGCCAGTCCGAACTCCTCGATCTCACCGACGCCGACCGACTTGGCGAAGGCGAACACGGTGTTCTTCTGGGTGTCGGTGGGCAACACGTTGGCCTGGTCGCCCTCGAGGTGGGCCGCGCGGAAGTCGCCCGTGAGCGAGCTGGACACGTTGAGGTCGCGGACCGTGTGCCGCTCGGAGTCGCGGTAGATCCGAAACAGCCGGGTCTCCGCCTTCCCGTAGCGGTTGACCCCGAGAACGATGGCCATCTCAGCTCCCTCGGTAGGTTGAGTATCCGAAGGGGCTCAGCAGCAGGGGCACGTGGAAATGGGCGTCGCCGTCGATCACGAACGCGATCACCACCTCGGGGAAGAACGGGCTGTGGGCTCCGGTGTCGAAGCGCAGGCGGTACGTCGCTGGGTCGAGCCGCTCGGGACCGAGCTGGCCGATCCGGCCGTCCGCGTCGGTCGTTCCGGTCGCCACCACACCGTCCGAGCTCTCGAGACTGACTGCGACCCCCGCCGCCGGTCGGCCGGCCGCGGTGTCCAGCACGTGCGTGGTCACCTGGCTCACTCTTGTACCACCTGGTCGAGCCGGAGCAGGGCGATGTCGCGGAGGGCGGTCACGGTCTCTTCGCGCTCGGTGGCGGGGTCGTTGTCGAGCCGCCGATCGAGCTCGGAGAGGATCTCGGCGCTGCTGCGCCCGGCGGCCCGGATCAGGAACACGTGTCCGAACCGGTCCTCGTACGTCGCGTTCCCGGCACGCAGTCGCTGCTCGTCGGAAGCCTCCACGCCGGCCTGCTCGGCGCGGGAGAAGCTCGCTTCGCTGTCGTCGCCCTCCCGCCGTTCGCCGATCCGCGGGTGCCGCGTGAGTGCGGACGCGAGTTCGCCGTCGGACAGCTCGAGCGCACTCTCGTGGGCCTGCTTCCGGAGTGCTTCGAGGTCGGCGTACGGCCGGGCGGTGACGACCTCGTCCACCCATCGGCGCACGCCGAGGCACCCGGTCACGAGCGCCATCGCGTCGTCAGCGCTGAGGTCGTTGAACTCGGCCACGTTCACATCGCCACAGTAGCGACCGCGCGTCGATGCGCTCCCGGGCAACTGTTGAGAACTGCACACGTATCTCAATCCTGGAGTGGTGTCGGTGTGGTTCGTGGCCACCAGCCTCGCGGCCGGAGCCATGCGCCCCGACCTGTCGCCAGAGCAGGGCGGACCGGCCGACCCCGTGGCCAAGTCACCAGCGCCCGGCGTGCGGCGCCACGGTCGGCGGGAGCGTCGGCCGTCGCACCCGGGTGCTTGGATGGGCAGCGATGCCCCGCTGGACCGAGGCGCAGGTGGCCAAGCTCGCGCCGGACGACTCCTCGGTGACGGCTGCCCGCAGGCTCACCAATCCTGCGCTGTGGTCGGATACCGGGAGCACCGACATCCTGGTGTGGGGGAAGTGCCAGGGCAGCGGCAAGTCGCCCTACCAGGTCAGCGTGGACCTCGCCGGGCCGGCGTTCCGGTGCTCGTGCCCGAGCCGCAAGTTCCCCTGCAAGCACGCCCTGGCCCTACTGCTGCTCTGGGTGCGCGGCAGTGGGGCGGTCGCGGACGCCGAGCAAGCCGCGGCCTTCGCCCAGGAATGGGCTGACGCCAGGGCGGAGAAGGGCGTGGCCCGCCAGGCCCGCATCGAGAGCGCCGGCCCTCCGGACCCGGTGGCGCAGGCCAAGCGCCTGGACGAGCGGCTTGCGCTGATGACTGCGGGCCTCGACGACTTCTCGGTGTGGCTGCGCGACCTGGTCCGGGCCGGCACCGCCGCCGCGCGCCAGCAGCCCTACAGCTGGTGGGACGAGACCGCCGCCAGGCTCGTCGACGCCCAGCTGCCCGGGCTGGCCGAGCAGGTCCGCACGATGGCCGGTGACGTGCATCGCCGTGAGGACTGGGCCGACCACCTGCTCGCCGTGAGCGGTCGCTGGTGGACCGCGACCCGGGCCTGGACGATGCGCGACGCCCTCGACCGCGACGGTCTCGCCGACCTTCGTGCCTACCTCGGGTGGGCCCGACCGACCGCCGAGGTCAGGGCCGCCGACACGTACCCCAGCAGCTTCCAGGTCCTCGGTGGGCACCGCAGCGACGACGGCCGGTTGCAGCAGCAGCGGACCTGGCTGCGGGACGAGGCGACCGGCGAGCTGCTGGTCGTGCTGGACTTCTCGGCAGGCATGACGCCGATGGCCACGCCGCAGCTGGCGGGCACGGTGATCGCCGCCACCGTCAGTCGCTATCCCGGGACGGCGCCGCGCCGGGCGCTCTTCGCCGAGGACCCTGTCGTGACCGGCGCGGTCACGGCGCTGGACGAGGCGGGCAGCGTGACCAGCGCGCTCGCCGGCCGCGCGGAGCGACTGGCCGCGGGGCCCTGGCTGGACCGCGTCCCCGTCACGCTCGCCGGCGTCACCGTCGTCACCGGCGACCCGCCGTCCGTCCGCGACGCGGCGGGCGATGGGCTCGACCTGGTCGACGACGGCGTCCCGCCCTGGCCGTTGCTGGCGTTGACCGGTGGCCACCCTGCCGACTTGTTCGGCGAGCTCCAGGGCGGCCGGTTCCGCCCGCTCAGCATCGCCGTCGACGGCCGGCTGGTGGCCCTGTGACGACGACCGGTACCGCGAACCTGGATGAGTGGTGGGCCCACCTGCGCGCCGCCGCCCTGGTCGGCACGGCCCGGCGCGAGGTGCCACCCCTGCCCGCCCTCGGCATCGCAGCCAGGGACGGGGCCACCCGGGAGGAGGCGCTGCTCGACGCGGCCGCCCTCGGCGACGCCGTACGCCGCGCGGGCCGACTGCCGGAACGCGCGCCCGAGCCCGACGACCCCGCGCCCGAGGAGACGCTCGCGGTCGCGCCGTCACCTGCGGTCCAGATCCTCGAGCTGCTTGCCGCGCAAGGGCCGGTCGGCGGCGCGTCCCGCGGCGTGCTCACGGTGCACTGGTTCGACACGGCGGCCGCGGCCGGCCGCGTCGTACCGCCCCACTTGCTGCCACAGGTGCTCGACCTGGCCACCACGAGCGCCGTACGTCGTGCCGCGCGCGCCGTGCTCGGCGAACGGGGCCGGTGGCTCGCCGCCCGCAACCCGGAATGGTCCTGGGTGGCCGAGGATGGCCCCGCGGAGCAGGCGGCCGACCGGGTGAGCGCGGTCGCCGAGCTCCGCCGCACCGATCCCGACGCCGGCCGCGCCCTCGTGGAGCAGACCTGGGACACCGATGGCGCTCAGCACCGCGCGGCGGCCCTGGCGGCGCTGGTGATCGGGCTGGACGGCGCCGACGAGCCGTTCCTCGAGCGCTGCCTGGACGACCGCGCGAGGTCGGTGCGCGAGGCGGCGTGCCGTCTGCTCGACCGCCTCCCCGGCTCTGGACGGGCTGCCCGCATGGCCGACCGGCTCCGTCCGCTGCTGACGGTGCACGGCACCCTGCGCAAGCACCTCGAGGTCGGCCTGCCCGACGATCCCGACGCAGCAGGCATTCGCGACGGGCTCGTCGACCCCGGCCCCGGCTTCTCGAAGCGCAACCGCTGGCTCCAGCAGATCGTCTCGGGTGCGCCCGCTCGATGTCTGGACCGAGGTGACTCGGGCCGAGCCGGCCAAGGTGGTCGCGATGCTGCGTCCCGACGACGCCCTGGTCGTGACCGGCGCGCTGACTGCCGCCACCGCTGGACGCGCAGACATCGCGTGGGCGCGGGCCCTGATCGACGACCAGTCCGGACACCCGGTTGCTCGCGCTGCTGCCTCCCGAGGAGCGAGAGCAGCATCTGCTCGCCCGGGTGTCGGCGGCGACGCTCGGGTCGCTGAGCGCCGAGCTCGCCCAGGCCCCGCGGCCGTGGGGACCGGAGCTGAGCCGCGCCGTGCTGAAGACGCTCGGCAGCGACAAGACCAGTGGGCACGCCGTCCGCGCCCTGCGCGACCTCCTGCCGACGGCCCTGCACCCCAGCACCCTGCCCGCCATCGAGAAGGCCATGCACGCCGCCGGCGACGACACCTACCTGCGCACGACCCTGCGCGACGTCCTCCAGTTCCAGTCCCTGCACCGATCGATCAGTGAGGCCTTCCGATGACCGAGATCTCCACGCCCGACGTGCTGCGTGCCCATGCCGAGCAGCAGTACGCCGAGGAGCTGACGGCCTTGGCTGCGGCCGACGACCGGCCGCGCCCGCCGAGCTGGCGGCTCTCCCCGTGGGCAGTGTCGCTCTACGTGCTCGGAGGGGAGCTGCCCGACGGGACGGCCATCGAGCCGAAGTACATCGGCTCGCGCCGCCTCGTCGAGATCGCGGTGGCCACGCTGGCCACCGACCGGGCCCTGCTGCTCCTCGGTGTGCCCGGTACCGCGAAGACCTGGCTGGGCGAGCACCTCGCGGCCGCGATCAGCGGCTCGTCCACGCTGGTGGTGCAGGGCACGGCGGGCACGGCGGAGGAGTCGCTGCGCTACGGCTGGAACTACGCCCGCCTGCTCGCCGAGGGCCCCAGCCGCGAGGCGCTCGTCCCCAGTCCGGTGATGCGGGCGATGGAGACCGGCGCGCTGGTGCGCGTCGAGGAGCTCACTCGGATCCCCGCGGACGTCCAGGACGCGCTGATCACGATCCTGTCGGAGAAGAGCCTGGCGGTGCCCGAGCTCGACTCCGAGGTCCAGGCCAGACCGGGCTTCAACGTCATCGCCACCGCCAACAACCGCGACAAGGGCGTCAACGAGCTCTCCTCGGCCCTGCGCCGGCGCTTCAACACCGTCGTGCTGCCGCTGCCCGACACCCTCGAGGAGGAAGTGGAGATCGTCCGCACCCGCGTCGAGGCCCTCGGCCGCAGCCTCTCCCTGCCGGCCGACCTCGAGTCGCTGTCCGAGGTCAACCGCGTCGTCCAGATCTTCCGCGAGCTGCGCTCGGGTGTGACGGCCGACCGACGTACGACCCTCAAGTCACCCACCGCGACCCTGTCGTCCGCCGAGGCGATCTCGGTGCTCACCAACGGGGTCGCGCTGGCCGCGCACTTCGGTGACGGCCGCGTGGGCGCCGCCGACATCGCGGCCGGACTGCTCGGGGCCGTGGTCAAGGACCCCGTGCAGGACCGGATCGTGTGGCAGGAGTACCTCGAGACGGTCGTCCGCGACCGGCGTGAGTGGAGTGACCTCTATCAGGCCTGCCGCGAGCTCGGCTGAGCCTTCACGACGATGACTGCAACCGTCGAGGTGCTGGGGATCCGGCACCACGGACCCGGCTCGGCCCGGTCCGTGGCGCAGGCCCTCGACGAGCTGCGCCCGGACGTCGTCCTGGTCGAGGGCGCTCCCGAGCTCGACGCGGTCGTCGGGCTGCTCGCCGACGCCGACATGCGGCCGCCGGTGGCCGGGCTCGTGTACGCCGTCGACGCCCCGCGCAAGGCGCTGTTCTACCCCCTCGCGTCATTCTCGCCCGAGTGGGTCGCGGCGCGCTGGGCGCTCGAGCACGGCGTGCCTGTGCGCTTCGCCGACCTGCCGGTGGTCCATCAGCTCGCGGACGCGCCCGAGGCGGACCCCGACGAGCCCCGCCCGGGCCAGGCTCTCCGTCCCGACCCGATCGGGCTGCTCGCCGCCGCGGCCGGCTACGACGACCCCGAACGGTGGTGGGAGGACGCCGTCGAGCACCGCAGCACCTCCTCGCTGGAGCGCTTCGCCGCCGTCAAGGACGCCATGGCCGCGGTCCGCGAGGGCGACCCGCGCCCCGACGACGACCCCGACGTCTTCGAGAACGCGCGCCGCGAGGCCGCCATGCGCCGCGCGCTCCGGGCGACGATGAAGGAGGACGGCGTCGAGCGGGTCGCGTTCGTGTGCGGCGCCTACCACGCGCCGGCGTTGGACCCGGCGGGCTTCCCGCCACAGGCCCGCGACAACGAGCTGCTCCGGGGGCTGCCGAAGACAAAGGTCGCCGCCACCTGGGCGCCCTGGTCGTCGGGGCGGCTGGCGTTCGCGAGCGGGTACGGCGCGGGGGTGACGTCGCCAGGCTGGTACCACCACCTCTTCGACCACTGGAGCCGCGAGCAGGACGACGACTCGCTAGCGACCAGCTGGCTGGTCCGCGTTGCGCGCGAGCTCCGCGGCCAGCAGCTCGACGCCTCGACCGCCTCGATCGTGGAAGCGTCTCGGCTCGCCACGGCCCTGGCGGCGATGCGAGGGCGGCCGTCCGTCGGGCTGTCCGAGCTGGACGACGCGGCCGAGGCCGTGCTCTGCGAGGGGTCGCGGGTGCCGTTGGGTCTGGTGCACGACTCGCTGGTCGTGGGCCGCGAGCTGGGCGCGGTCCCCGAGCGGACGCCGATGGTGCCGCTCGCCGCCGACCTCCAGCGCCAGCAGCGGGCGGCACGGCTCAAGCCCGCCGCGGCGTCGCAGACCGTCGTCCTGGACCTGCGCAGGGAGAGCCAGCGCGCCCGGTCCGTCCTGCTGCACCGGCTCCGGCTGCTCGGCGTCGACTGGGGCACCGAGGCCGACGCCGGCGGCACCACGGGCACGTTCAAGGAGGCGTGGGAGCTCGAGTGGCGTCCCGAGCTCGCGGTGGCGGTCATCGACGCCGGGCTGTTCGGCACGACAGTGGCCGTCGCGGCCGCCGCCAAGGTCACCGAGACCGCGAGTCGATCCGACGACCTGGCGACCCTCGGCAAACTGGTCTCTCAGTGCCTGCTCGCCGATCTCCCCGAGGGGCTGCGTTCGGTTGTGGCCGCCCTGGAGGAGCGCACCGCGAAGCAGCACGACGTGCTCGCGCTGCTCGGCGCCGTCGAGCCGCTGGCGCGGACGATCAGGTACGGCGACGTCCGGGGGGTCGACGTGGGCGGCGTGGCGCACGTGCTTCGTGCCCTGGTCGTGCGGGCAGCGATCGGTCTGCCTGCTGCGTGCGTCGGGCTCGACGACGACGCCGCGGCCGCGGTCCGCGACGGCGTCGAGGCCGCCCACCGCGGGGTGGCCCTGCTCGACGACGGGGAGATGCGCACGCGCTGGATGTCCTCGCTGGAGGCGGTGGCCGCGCGCGACCGGGTGCACGGCTCGGTGGCGGGTCGGGTAGACCGGCTGCTGCTCGACGACGGCCGCATCGACCAGGCCGACGCCGCCACGCGGATGAGCCGTCGACTCTCGGTCGGCGCCCCAGCCCAGGACGGCGCCGCCTGGTTGGACGGCTTCCTGTCGGGCGAGTCGGTGCTCCTCGTGCACGACCCGGCGCTACTGGCGATCGTCGACGAGTGGGTCAGCGGCATCGCGGAGCCCGTCTTCGAGGACCTTCTGCCGCTGCTACGGCGTACGTTCTCCCGGTTCCTGCCGCCCGAGCGCCGCTCGATCGGGCGTCAGGTCGCCCGGCTCGGCGGCGGGGGAGCGGCACCGGCCGCGGTGTCCGAACGGCTCGACCTGGAGCGTGCCCGGCCCGCGATGGACCGGGTGGCCGCGCTGCTCGGGCTGGGGGTGGCCGATGACTGACGAGGCGCGCGACCGACTGACCCGCTGGCGGCTGGTCCTCGGCGAGGCCGCGGCGGAGCCCTTGGGCGAGGGCGCGGCCGAGGGACTGGCCGCGCTGGGGGCCGACGACCGCCGGCGCGACGAGGCCCTCGCGGCTCTCTACGACGCTGACCGCCACGCCGGCCTGGGCGGCTCGGCCCCCCGGGTCTCCCGGTGGCTGGGCGACATCCGCGGCTACTTCCCGACCAGCGTCGTCCAGGTCATGCAGGCCGACGCGATGGACCGGCTCGGACTGCGCCAGCTGCTGCTCGAACCCGAGATGATGCAGGCGGTCACGCCCGACGTGCACTTGGTCAGCACCCTGGTCGGCCTGGGCCGAGCCATCCCCGAACACTCCCGCGAGACGGCCCGGGTCGTGGTCCGCAGCGTCACCGACCAGCTGGAGGAGCGCCTGCGCGCCCGCACCGTGCAGGCCGTCACCGGCGCCCTCGACCGGTCGGCACGCAGCCGACGGCCAAAGCTCCGCGACGTCGACTGGCGTCGGACGATCGTGGCGAACCTCAAGCACTACCTGCCCGAGCACCGCACGGTCGTGCCCGAGCGGTTGGTCGGGTTCGCCCGCCGGACCCATCAGGTCGAGCGCGACATCGTGCTGTGCATCGACCAGTCGGGGTCGATGGCCGAGTCGGTCGTCTACTCCAGCGTGTTCGGCGCGGTGCTCGCCTCCCTGCGCTCGGTGCACACCCGGATGGTCGTCTTCGACACCGAGGTCGTCGACCTCACCGACGACCTCGACGACCCGGTCGACGTGCTGTTCGGCGTCCAGCTCGGCGGCGGCACCGACATCAACCGCGCGCTGGCCTACTGCGAGGGCATCGTCGAGCGCCCGGCCGACACGGTGCTGGTCCTCATCAGCGACCTCTTCGAGGGCGGCATCGCCGAGGAGATGCTCAGCCGGGCCTCGGCCCTGGTCGGCTCCGGGGTGACGGTCGTCGCCCTGCTCGCACTCAGCGACAGCGGCCACCCGTCATACGACGTCGACCACGCGGCCGCGCTGGCCGGCATCGGCGTCCCGGCCTTCGCCTGCACCCCCGACCTGTTCCCAGACCTGATGGCCGCGGCCATCGAGCGCCGCGACCTGACCCAGTGGGCGGCCGCCAACGACCTGGTCGCCACGCACGAGCCGGGCTAGCACGAGTAGAGATCGCGGACGACGTCCTCGATGTCGGACTCGTGGATCGACAGGTCGGCGACGTCGTACGCCGGTGGCGTGTTCGCAACCCTGCCACCGCTTGCCACTGACCAGCGGATAGGGAGCCGCCACCAGCAGGCACAGCGAGGCGGCGACCCGCATCGCGTCCGCGCGACTGTCGCACACAGTCAGCAGCGCGCAGAACTCGTCCCCGCCGATGCGTGCGACCAAGTCGGACGTGCGGACGCCGGCTTTCAACCGACGCGCCGTCTCCACCAGCAGCGAGTCGCCGGCGGCATGCCCCAGCTGATCGTTGACCAGCTTGAACCCGTCGAGGTGGAAAAAGACCACGGCGAGCGACTCACCGGTGCGGCTGCTTCGCTGCAGCTCGAGGGCGAGCGTCTCGGCGAACAGTGCCCTGTTGGCCAGCCCGGTAGCTCTCGCCGCACCGACTGCGCGGTCGCTCCAACGCTAGACCGAATAGGGCGATCGCGTTGGCGATTCGGTGAACAGAGACCTGCTGCCCGCAGAGCCGATGAGTTCCGCACAGGGGCTTGGTCGGTAGTCCATGACTGCGACGTACACCTTTGACATCTTCACCAGCCTGGATGGCAACGCGTCCTACGGACCGCCCGGCGACTGGGGCGGCTACTGGGGCAAGCAGGGTCCCGAGTTCCTTGACCACCGGCTCGCGGCGTACGACGGCGAGCAGCGGATGGTCTTCGGCGCCACCACGTTCGGGCTGTTCGTGCAGATGCTGCCCGCCTTGGCGGCCGACCAACGCGACCCGTGGATGGACCGGATGCTGAGCTGCCCGGCCACCGTCGTCTCGTCGACGCTGCAGGGCCCCTTCGACTGGCCCGACGCGACCGTCGCCAGCGGTGATGCCGTGGAGATCGTGCGTCGCATGAAGGAGGATTCGGACGTGCCGATCCGTTCGCACGGGAGCCTCTCGATGAACCGCTCGCTGATGGCTGCCGGCCTCGTCGACCGGATCCAGATCACCGTCTTCCCAGTGGTCGCCGCCCAGACCGGGGACGAGCCGGTCTTCGCGGGTGCCGGCGACTTCGACCTCGACCTGCTGGAGACCCGCACCCTCGACGGCCGCACCCAGGAGCTGGTCTACCGGCCCACCCTGCGGACCTGGCCGGCCGGCTGACCAGACCGCCCGACCAGGCCGCCCGACCAGGCCGGCCGTATCACTCCGCGCTTGGCCGCGACCTTCCGGGCTGCCTTGGGCCTGCGGGATCATGGTCTCGTGAACCGACTCGGAGCAGCGACCAGCCCATACTTGCTGCAGCACAAGGACAACCCCGTGGACTGGTGGGAGTGGGGACCCGAGGCGTTCGCTGAGGCACGACGGCGCAACCTGCCGCTGTTGTTGAGCGTGGGGTACGCCGCGTGCCACTGGTGCCACGAGGTGGATCGATCGGCGGCTGTCGGCGGAATTTGACGAAACCCCAGGTCAGACGGGGTGTGGCGGTTCGCGCCGGTTCGGCGATGACCGCCCATAGACACCGATTTCGGGGCTTCGTGCATCACTCTCGTGCATCACTCGGGCCCCATCACTGGTCAGCCAGTGGCAGCCACCTGTCGAGTCCTACCCAACAGTTATGGCCTCTACGCAACAAGATCGGGCGGGTCGCGTTGCAGGTACAACACTCTCGTAGGGGTGCGGACTGATGTGACGGGCTTCGTACGGTCATGGTCCGAGGCTTCCGATCGGGATGACGTGCACCCCGTCTGGACGGAGGCCGCCCGCTCCGGTGCTGGTGATGACGCCAAGACATGAGGGTTCCCCCTGCCGAGACGTGTCCACGTTGGCTTTGAAGCGAAGTAGAGCTGCTGCCGCCTCGTCGACTGCGTCGGGGCTGAGCTTGATCTCGAAGGCTCCCCACTTGTTGGGCCCGACACTGACGACTGCGTCGACCTCGTGGCCCTCAGAGTCCCGCCAGCAGTCCACGCGCGCATCGAGCGGTTGCGCATAGATCCGAACGTCGCGGATGACGAGGGCTTCGTAGTGGAGACCCAGTGCGTTGAGGTCGTTCGCCAGGTCGCTGGTGCCGATGCCGAGCGCGGCGGGGCCGATGGACGGGTCGACGAAGTAGCGGACTGGGGCTGTGCGCAGCCGGGCACGAGAACGCATGTGGGGGAGCCAGGCCGGCGAGTTGTCGAGAAGGTGGAGCCGGTCGAGAGCGGTGAGGTAGGCGGACAGGGTCTCCTTGGCAATGGGGCCGTCCTCGCCGCCGACGTCTCTCGCGAGCTCGGCGGCCTTGGCGGCCTGCGCAACGGACCGCCCCAGCGACTCCAAGAGCCGTCGGAGGTTCGAGGGGTCGCGACGTGAGCCGAGTTTCTGGATATCTACTTCGACGATGTTGGTGAGATAGTCGCGCAGCCAGCGCCGAGCACTGGTTTCGTCGGCGTCGATGAGTTCGGGCCAACCGCCGATCACGATGCGCTTGAGCAGCTCATCGAACGTGAGGTGTGTGCCGAGGCCTGTCTGCCGTTCACCCTCAAGAAGGCTGCTCAGCGACATTTCACCGTTCGAGTGACCGGACTCGAACAGGCTCATCGGACGCATCTTCATCACCGAGAAGCGCCCAGCCCCCGAGTGCCGCGAAGCGTCGTCTGTGGGGGTTGCTGACCCGGTGAGGATGAAGAGGCCCTTGCCTTCGCGGTCGTCCACCTGTCGGCGGACCTTGTTCCAGATCGTCGGTTCGACCTGCCACTCGTCGAAGAGGATCGGGGTGGGGTTGTCGAAGAGCCGTTCGGGGGCGAGTGCCAA
>CAWJOJ010000045.1:0-92255 GCA_963844385.1 uncultured Actinomycetota bacterium
GACCTGGTCCATGGTTGTGCTGGCGTAGCCCTCGCGCAGGAAGACGACCATCGCCGCCGACAGAATTCGCGCGGCGCTTGCGGGCCGAGCGGGTCTCCGGGGGGATCACTGGCCTCGACCCGGAGGCGCTGCACCTGCCACGGTCAGTACTATAACGTCTAGTATCGCGAGTACTGAGCAGTTTACTTTTGAGAGGGATCCGTGTCGGCACCGCGAAGGGTCACCCGTGTGCTACTCGACGGGCTCGGTGTCGGGGAGTGCACCGCTGGCGCCGACGGACGGTTGTGGTTCTGCAACTGGGGCACCAACCAGATGGTCGGGGTCGATGTCGAGGGCAACAGCGAGGTGGTGATGGACGACGCCGCGCTGTCCCCGCACTCCATCGACTGGCTGCCCGACGAGCAGGATGCTGATCGTTCCAGGCACGGCCACCTGCGGGGCGCGGCTGCTGGTGCAGGTTGTGGTCGGGGCCTTCTGCCCATACGCGCACCTCGACGGGCTGCCGGGCGGGCTCAACGAGATCACCGTCGACGGTCACGGCAACGTCTACGTCAACGGCGCCGACTTCGACTTCCTGGCATTCCTCGACCGGGCGATGAAAGACATGGCCGCCGGTGACCAGACTCCGCTGCACGAGCGCCCGGACTTCGTGCCTGGCTACATCACATTGATCACACCGGACGGCAAAGCGCGGCAGGTGGCCGGCGACATCGCCTTCCCCAACGGGATGGTGGTCACCCCGGACAACCGCACCCTGATCATCTCGGAGTCCTTCACTGGCACTCTCACCGCGTTCGACATCGCCGAGGACGGGCGCGGGGCGAACCGGCGGGTGTTCGCCGACGGCCTCGGCCCGGACGGAATCTGCATCGACGCCGAGGGCGCGGTCTGGACCTCCCAAGGGCAACGGGACTGCGTACGGGTGGCCGAAGGAGGCAAGATCCTTGACCGCGTCGAACTGGAACGCGACCCGTTCGCCTGCATGCTCGGCGGCCCGGACGGACAGACACTGTTCATCATGGCCGCAGTCTGGGATCCGGAGAATCCCTTCGGTGGCCCGGGAACAGGCCAGGTACTCGTTACCGAGGCACCCGCCCCCCACGTCGGCTGGCCCTGATCACCCTGGTCCCGGACCCCGGTCTGGATCCAAGCCACCCGCCAGACACCTACTCTACGACCAGCATGAGGCTTCGTCCCACAGAACCCGCCCCGCGAGTGCACGCGCATGGGCATATGCAGGAGTCCGTTCAGCGATTGGGGTCCGAACACGGACGCCAGCACAGCGCAGCGTCGCTGTGATGTTGCCGCTGTATGCAGACTGTCTGGTGCAAGCTGGCTGCTGCCAGCGAATTGCCGCGTTGGCCTCTTCTAAATCAAGACGCCGGCTCCGCCGGCGCACGGCCTGCGGGCGGCGCTGCGCGCCGTCCTCGACCGGGCCGCTGACCGTGTGGCGCATCGGTGGGTGCGGCCATCCTGGACGCAGCAAAGCAGGAACAATCGGTGCAACTTCCCGCCTCTGGGCTCGTTACGATGACTGACTGGTCCGCGGCCTAGCGCCCGGCCGAACTGTCCGGGCACGGACCGCGGGCGCAGCACAGTTGATCGATCGGACACGCTTTCTCGCATGCCGGCGACCGTCTCGGCGAGCACGGTGAGCGCGTCGACCTTGGGCACCTACGGGTCGGTTGATCAGCGACATCAGCTGTCCTCGCTGCTCATGAGAGCCAGCCGACTCGGCCAAGGCATCTTCAGGAGCCCGTCTTGTTAACGTGGCGTCAGAGCGCCACCGGAAGAAACTCCCATTCGGCCATGCGGTGCCGCCTCGGTGCGTAAAGTCCGTTATAGCGCTATTTCCGTACATGCACCTTTGCGGGCGCCTTCACTCCCAAGCGGCCGAAGGACTCGACGTGCTCCGATTAAGACTGATCCCTGTGGTTGTACTCGTCGGTGCCCTAGTCGTCGGTTGCGGAGTGGACACAGATCCTCGACGCAGTCGCCCCCCATGTCGCGGCGAAGACTCCGCTCGTCTTGGAGCCTGCGGTAGGCAAGCCGATCGTGACATTCAGCGGGCTGGTCAACGGTGGACAGCCGCTGGCAGCGGACTTGCTTCCCTCGACGCTCTGCCCAATCAGACTCTGACGGTCGTCGAGCCTTCGTGAAGCAGTCGATAACGTTCACCGGCGTTGGCTTCGCAGACCTGCTCAACGCGGCGAAGGCAACAGGGCAATCGATAACGCTCCACGCGCTCGATGACTACGAGGTGACCCTGGATGTCGCAGTGCTTCGAGAGCCGGGAGTGATGCTGGCCACGGCGCCGACGGAAAGCCCATCGAGATGGCGCTTCCGGCGGACCGGTGCGCCTGGTGTTCCCGGCGTCGTCGGAGAGCGGTAAGGACACCGACCTGTGGGTGTGGAGCATTGACCAGATCACCGTCGAATGACCGCCGAACAAGCGGTCGGACGAAGCTGACCCGTGTCCAGAAGGTCGGCGGGCTGCTGCTCATCGCCCTGGTGGTGGGAGCGAACCTGCTCAACGTGTTCGTCAGCCAATCGCTGAACGACACCAACAAGCAGGTGTACGCGGCCGGCGAGACGATGACGACCGTCGCAAATGCCGGACGCGAGGCCAACTTCGTCGCGGTTGCAGCGGCACAACTGCCTGATCCGGGAGCAGTTCGACGAGGTCGGCGTGCATCGCGGGTCTACTGGTGCGCCAGATCACCGTCACGCACGCCATGTTGGCGGGCATGTTCGGGACAGACGGTGAGCTCTCGGAGGTGGATCTGCGCCTCGCCGAACTGGAGACCACACTCGACTCGCTCGGCCCCAACCCGCCGATTCCGAGCTCCGCGACGTGCGGCGGCCGCCATCCTCGCGCAGGCGGAAGCACTCGAGGTGGCCACCAAGCACCTGTACGACGGGACCGAGCTCGAGCTGTTCAGGTTCAGCCGGAGCGCAGCATCGGTTCAACGCTTGTATCAGATAGCGCTCGTCGGAATGGGCCTGTTCACGGCGGTGGTCACGGTGGGTCTGCTGATCTCGCTGCGACGCCGCGCGAGCAAAAACCTGGCGGCGGCCTATGACGATCTGTTCGGCGAGTCGCAGGAGCGGCGACTCGCCGAAGACGGGCTCCGGCGCAGCAGCGACCACTTCCGAGCACTGGTCCACAACGCGAGCGATGTCATCACCGTCATCGACAAGGAGCTCCGCATCACCTACCAGAGCCCGTCGGCGATGGGCGTGCCCAACCGCCGCGCGGACGATCTGATCGGCACGCGACTTCTGGATCTGGTCGACGAGCAGGACCGCGGCCGGGCCAAGGCGCGACTGAACGAGAGCGCCGCTAACCCCGGCAGGCCGATCCGCGCGGAGCTCGAACCTGCGAAGTGGCGACACGTACGCGGCTCCACGAGGTGACCATCTGCTCGCTGCTCGACGACCCCGCCGTCAAGGCGTCGTGCTGAACTACCGCGACGTCACCGAGCGGGTGCAGTTCCAACGCGACCTGGAGCGCCTCGCCTACCAGGACGTCCTCACCGGGCTCCCAATCGCGCCCACCTCCAGAACGAGATCGTGCGGATCCCGAGGAGCACGACGATGTCGCCGTGCTCTTCATCGACCTCGACGCGTTCAAAGTCGTCAACGACTCTCTGGGTCACGCGCCGGTGACCTGCTGCTGCAGGCGGTGGGCCAGCGACTGTCGGCGGAGATACGAACTGACGACCTGCTGGCTCGGCTCGGTGGCGATGAGTTCACCATCGTCGTCACCGGCAATCGTGTCGACGGAGTTCAGCGCTCTTGCCGATCGACTGATCTGCGGCATTGAACGAACCCTTCCTGCTGGGTGAGCAGTTCGCGTTCGTCGGTGCGAGCATCGGAATCGCCACCACCCAGGACGGGGAGCGGTCCCCGATGGCGCTGCTGCGGAACGCCGACGCGGCGATGTACCGCGCGAAAGCCAAAGGCCGCAATCGTTCTGTGTTGTTCACCAACGAACTGCTACGAGGAGGCCGTCAATCGGCTCCAGCTGGAAACAGACCTCCGCGGGGCGATCGAGCAGGAACGAACTGGAGCTGCAATACCAGCCGATCAGCTCGCTGGCCTCCGGACGGGTCGAGTCGGTCGAGTCCCTGCTCCGCTGGCGGAGATACCCGGCACCCTGGTCAGTCCGATGGAGTTCATCCCCGTGGCCGAAGAGGTCGGCCTGATGGGCCCCATCGGCAGGTGGGTGCTGCGCGAGGCGTGCAGTCAGCGGGTCGAATGGGGGCGACAAGGGTCTGTGCGCCGATGACCTGGCCATCAGCGTGAACCTGTCCCCGCACCAGTTCACCGACGCCACGGTGGTCGCGGATGTCTCCGGGATCCTCGCCGAGACGAATCTGCCGGCGGGCCTGCTCATCCTCGAGATCACCGAGAGCGCCATCATCGGCGACATCCACGCGTCGCGGGCCGTACTGCGGGAATTGCGCACGGATGGGTGTGCGGGTCGCCCTCGACGACTTCGGGACCGGCTACTCCTCACTCACCCATCTGAGCGACCTGCCGATCGACACGATCAAGATCGACCAGAGCTTCGTCAAGGAGATGTGCGAACGGCAGCCAGGACGCGCTCATCATCGACGCCGTGATCACCCTGGCCCACTCCCTGGGCATATCCACCGTCGCTGAGGGTGTCGAGACGCCGGAGCAGATGGCAGCATTGCGGTTGTCCCACTGCGACAGCGTCCAGGGCTACCTGCTGTCTCGCCCGACGCCCGGCGAGCAGGTGCCGGCCATGCTCGCCATGGTGCAAGGACTGGCACTGCAGCCAAACCATCAACCGGCAGGGTCGGACCAGCTCAGCTGACGCCGGCGGGGTGCAAGGTGGGTGCCATGACCGACCACTTGTCGCCAACGATCGGTCACCCGTCCTGTCGCCTCAGCCGAAAAGGCCCGAGTGAGCCTCCCAACGCACGCTCAAAATCGGGTCGCCGAACGCTTCGCAGCGTTTTTGCAACCAGGTGGTCACCTGGCTGTCTCCTGACCTCAGCGATCGTTGGGGCCACGCGTATCCCCGAGTTATCCCGTTCATCCGTCAATGCCCCACAACTTGCATTCCGTGCCCTACCGTTTCAGGGTCGAGAGGGGTGCGCGTCCTGCCCTAAGAAGCACCTTGAAGTGACTTGTAATGAGGATGTCGCGGGTTCGACTCCTCTCACCGGCTCCCGATCCGATCAGGAATCGAGAAGCGCCAAGGTGTCGGCGGGCCTAGCCTTCCTTCAGATGGCCGGCAACACGCCGACCTTTGAGCGTCGAAAGGCAGTGGCGAGAATGCCCGCGAAGAGTTCCAACACCGAGTCCCACGGCTTCAGCGCCGAAGAACGCGCCGCGATGAAGGGGCGCGCCGCCGAGCTGCGTGCCGAGGGCAAGAAGGGCGCCAAGAAGGCCGAGGGTCTGCAGGCGGTCCTGGACAAGATCGCGGAGATGGCACCGGAGGATCGCGCGCTCGCAGAGCGCGTGCACGTGACGGTGACCGCGACCGCCCCGGAGTTGTCGCCGAAGACCTACTACGGAATGCCCTCCTACGCGAACGCGGACGGCAAGATCGTCATCTTCTTCCAGGACGCGGGCAAGTTCAACTACAGGTACTCGACCCTCGGCTTCCAGGACGCGGCGAACCTCGACGACGGCGACCTGTGGCCGGTGGCGTACGCGCTCAAGGAGTGGAGCCCCGAGGTGGAGAAGAAGGTCGTCGAGCTGGTGAAGGCTGCGATCTCCTGACCGTTGGCGTCATCGTCGCGGCGCGGCAAGGGCGCTCGTTGGGCGACCTATCGGAGGACCTCGATGCGACACCGGGGGCCAGGTGCCTTCGCGAGGCGCGAGTCAGCCGTGAGCAGGTCGGCATCAAGGGCTTCGGCAAGGGCGACATAGGCCGCGTCATAGACGGTCAAGTTGGGTCTCAGTTCCCAGCATCGCGTCAGGAGCGGGCGGTGGGGTGCTCTTTGCAGGGGAAGCTCCACCAAATCAGCCAGGGCGAGCTCGGCGCGGCGTACATCGAGATGACCTCCCGAGAGTCGCCCCCGGAGTACGGACGTGACCTCGAGGTCGATCAGCTCAGGGGCGGCCACGTGCTCGCCTCGGAGCCTTGTCCTGGCCCGGTCGCCGTCCCGGCCGTCGTCAGCCAGCGCCACGACGAGCACGCTGGCGTCAACGACGAGCACGCTCGGACCTGAGCGTGCTTAGCGACGCCTTGAGGGGCACCGATCCGCCGGCTCGCCCAGCCGCGCGGTCCAGCACTTCGTCGAGGGTTGGTCTGCTGGCCTCCTCGACGAGATGCGCCAGGAGGTACTCCTGCAGCGACTGGTGAGCTGCGGCGGCGCGGCGACGCAAGACCGCGTGGGTCTCGTCCGGGACGTCCTTGATCTGAACGCTTGGCATGGCGCCATTATGGCGCTACGAGCGCCAGAATGGAAGTGCGTGTCCATCGGCATCTCCGCACGTGGCCGGCACAAACCCGGCAGCGACAGGCTCCGGGCGCGGGCTAGCGGAGCCGGCGTACCGGGAAGTTCATCAGCGGGTTGGCGATCGACTCCTGGGCGGCGATCAGCTGGATCTCGCGGGTGCCGGCCTCGATCGTCTTCTGGAGTACGGCGAACACCGAGGACGTGGTCGCGGCGAGTGCTTCTGCTGGCGAATCGGTGCCGTGCAGGTGGGCCAGGTAGAGCGCGGCCACCATGTCACCGCCCCCGCTGATCGTGATCGGCAGCCGGGGCGTGGTGACTGCCCATGCGCCCTCGTCCGAGATCGCCAGGACATCCAGAAGATCCGCGGGGGAGTCGTCGTGGACCACGCTGGTGACCATGAGGTGGCGGGGTCCGGTGGCGCGGACGGCGTCGGCCGCCGACAGGACGTCGTCGAGAGTGCGGGTGGTCCGCCCCGCGAGGAAGTCCAGCTCGAACTGGTTGGGCGTCGCGATGTCCGCCTTCGGGATCACGTGGTCGCGCATGAACTCCGGGATGCCCGGCCGCACGAACATGCCGGTGTCCACGTCGCCCATCACCGGGTCACAGCAGTAGACGGCCGCAGGGTTCAGCGACTTGACCTGCGCGACGGCATCCAGGATCACGGCACCCACGTCCTCGGCGCCCTGGTAGCCGCTGAGCACTGCGTCGACCTCCCCGAGCACGCCGCGCTCCCCGATCCCGGCGATCACGTCGGCCACTTCGCTGGCCGCCAACATCGGTCCGCGCCAGGCGCCGTACCCGGTGTGGTTGGAGAAGTGCACCGTGTTCACCGGCCACACCTCGTGGCCCAGCCGCTGAAGCGGGAACACGGCCGCCGAGTTGCCGACGTGGCCGAAGGCCACCGACGACTGGATGGACAGGATCTTCACCCCGACATCCTGCCCTGTCGTCGAGATGACCCCTCAGGCGACCTGAAGGCTTCGCTTCGACAGCCCCATCCAGAACCCGTCGATCACCTGGAGGCCCGGCTCCGCGGCGTCGGTCGCCGCGCCCAGGGTGATGAAGAGTGGGGTGTAGTGCTCGACAGTGGGATGGGCGTAGGGCATGCCCGGCGCCGTCGAGTGGTACGACGCGAGCGCGTCGACGTCGCCGCGGGCCAGCGCCTCGCCGGCCCACGCGTCGAAGTCCGTAGACCAGCCGGGGGCATTCGCGTCGAGCCGGAAGTCGGTGAGGAACGGCAGGCCATGGGTCAGGAAGCCCGACCCGATGATCAGGACGCCCTCGTCGCGGAGCGGCCTGAGGCGCTCGCCGAGCTTGAGGAGCTTCACCGGGTCCTGGGTGGGGAGGGACATCTGCAGGACCGGGATGTCGGCGGCTGGATACATGATCCGCAGCGGCACCCAGGCACCGTGGTCGAGCCCGCGGCTCGTGTGCTGGTGGACGGGCTCGGTGTCGGGCATCATCGCGGCCACCCGCTGGGCGAGTGCGGTCGCGTCAGGGGTCTTGTAGGTCATGTTGTAGTAGCGCGGCGCGAACCCGCCGAAGTCGTAGACCAGCGGAGCCCCACTCGCGGACAGGCTGACTGGCGCGGACTCCCAGTGTGCGCTGACGATCAGGATCGCCTTCGGGCGCGGCAGGTCCCGCGCCCACGCGGCCAGCTGGCCCGACCAGATCGGGTCGTCGAGCAGCGGCGGCGCGCCGTGGCCGATGTAGAGCGCGGGCATTCGAGTCTCAGTCACGGCACCAGTATGCACGAATATAGTTCAAGATTCAACTAAATCGGAGCTCGGCACGTGCGGTCGACGCGGGAGGGTCGCGAGTCGAGTCAGGTGGTGCCTTCCAGGTAAGTCTCGAGGAGGTCTGCAAGCTTCCTTCGGACGGCTGCAGGGCAACACAGTGGCTGCCGGGGATCTCGTCCGGCGTGATGCCCAGGCGCTCCGGCACGAGCCGTCGGAAGAAGTCGGCCGGGAAGAAGCGATCGTCCTGGCACAGGATGAACCTCGTCGGCACGTCCGGCCACGCGTCGAGCGGCCACGGCTTCGCCATCGCCGTACTGGACGGGTGCGCACGCTCCTTGCTCAACGCCTCCTCAGCCAGGGCGCGTGGTACGTCGTGGCAGAAGCTCACGAAGGGATCAGGGTTTCCGGTCAGACCTCCGTCGCGGGCGGCTTGCTCCTTCACCGCTGCGGAGAATCCGGTGTTGCCCCACCAGTCGCCTGGAGACTCTCCGGGCGATGGGACCATCCCGGCCACCAGGACCAACAAGTCGACCGGCAGCCGATCAGCCACCAGCGATGCGGTGAAGGCCCCGAACGACTGGCCCACGACCACGACGTCCTGCCGGGCCCCGATCGCATCGACCACGGCGTCGGCGTAGTCGTCCAGCGACAGCGAGTCGTCGTCGCCCGGCAGGTCCGGGGCCACGACGTCGTGCCCGCGCGAGCGCAGCGCGGCCTCCACCAGGTGCCAGGACCAGCCGACGTCTCCGCCGCCGTGAATCAGCACGAACGTGCTCACAATGCAGGTTCCTTTCAGATCAGGTTGAACTTCAACCGCGCCGGTACAACCGGGTCGTGATCGGCACGAAGACGATGGTGAGGGCAGCCGCCACGGCCAGGACGAGGAGGATGTCGCTGGCCTCGGCGTTGCCCTCCATCAGCCCGCGGGACGCGGTTGCCAGGATTGAGATCGGGTTGACGTTGACGAACGCCTCCAGCCACGACGGCAACGTGCTCGGTTCGACGAACACGTTGGACAGGAACGTGAGCGGGAAGATCGCCATGAAGCCGGCGTTCATGACCGCCATCGGCGTACGCATCAGCAGCCCGAGAGTGGTGAAGACCCACGAGAGACCGAAGGAGAAGACGACCACCAGGGCGAGAGCCGCGACTGCTCCGGCGACACCGGCACCGGGGCGGTAGCCGAGGGCCACGCCCAGCACGATGATCACCGTGCCCGCGAGCGCGTAGCGCACGCTGTCGCCGAGCAGAGCTCCCACCAGCGGCGCGGGTCGCCAGATCGGCAGTGACCGGAACCTGTCGACGACTCCTCGGGTCAGGTCGGTGTTGAGGCTGACCCCCGAATAGACCGTCGTGAACACGACCGACATGACCAGGAGTCCGGGGAGGATGTAGTCGAGATACGCCTGCGTGGACCCGGCGACCGCGCCGCCGAACAGGTAGGTGAACATCAGCACGAACAAGACCGGCGTGATCGTCACATCGAGCAACTGCTCGGGCACGTGCTTGATCTTCAGCATCCCGCGCCAGCCGAACGTGAGAGCGGCCGACAGTGCATTCGGCCGCGGTGGGCGCGCGGTCGACGAGATCGCGGTGCGGACGGCCGCCAGGTCTGCTGCCTCGTTCAAGCCGGCGCCAGTCGTCGGGGTCGCGCTCATGAGGTCCGCTCCTTGTCTGGCTCGTCGTAGAGTTCGGCCGGCGTCTCCTCGGCCGGATGGCCGGTGAGGGCCAGGAAGACCTCGTCGAGGCTCGGCTGCCCCAGCGAGAAGTCGGCTACCCGGACCCCTGAGCCGGTCAACCGGGCGAGGGCATCGGTGGCTCGGTCGGCGTCGGCGCACATCACCGACAGGGCCGCGGGGTCGGGCTCGAGTACGACCGAGCCCAGGTCGCCACTCAGCAGCCGCTCGGCCTCTGGCCGCTGATCCGGGTCGAGCAGTCGCACCTGCAGCGCGCCGGAACCCACCGAGGCCTTGAGCTGGCTGGGCGTCCCTTCGGCGATCACCTTGCCGTGGTCGATGACCGCGATGCCGTCGGCGAGCTGATCGGCCTCCTCGAGGTACTGGGTGCAGAGCAGGATCGTCGTCCCTCCTGTCACCAGCGCCCGGATGATCTCCCAGACCTGGTTGCGGGAGCGGGGGTCGAGACCCGTCGTCGGCTCGTCGAGGAACATCAGCTCAGGCGTGACGACGATGCTCGCCGCGATGTCGAGCCTGCGTCGCATCCCTCCCGAGAAGTGCTTGACGAGCCTGCCTGATGCCGGCGACAGCCCGAACGCATCGAGCAGCTCATCGGCGCGGCTCCTGGCCTGCGCACGCCTCAGCCCGAGCAGGCGTCCGATCAGGATCAGGTTCTCGCGGCCGGTCAGGTCCTCGTCGACCGAGGCCAGCTGGCCGGTGAGGCTGACCGCGCCCCGCACGGCGTCGGACTCCGTCACGATGTCGTGTCCCAGCACCCGGGCGGTGCCGGCGTCCGGACGGATCAACGTGGCCAGCATCCGGATGGTCGTGGTCTTGCCGGCGCCGTTGGGCCCGAGCACGCCGTACACGGATCCGGCGCGTACGGCCAGATCGACGCCGTCGACGGCGCGGGTCTTGCCGAAGGACTTGACCAGTCCGGTGGCCTCGATTGCAAGCTGCGACATGTTCATCCTCCGATTTGGCGTCGTAGCGACGACCTCAACGCTAGAGACTGCCGCCGATCAGCCAAACTCATCGATGATTCGGGACGGCCCAATCGACCGGCGTACCGCCCTGCTGCTGGAGCAACGTGTTGACCCGGCTGAACGGGCGCGACCCGAAGAAGCCACGGGACGCGGACAGCGGAGAGGGGTGAGCAGATTCGACCCACGGCACGTCACCGAGCATCGGCTTCAGGGACTGGGCGTCGCGGCCCCACAGGATCGCCGCCCGGGGGCCGCCCCGCTCCACGAACGAGGTGATGGCCCGCTCGGTCACGGGCTCCCAGCCGCGGCCGCGATGGGAGGCCGGCTCGCCCGGCCGGACCGTCAGGACCCGGTTGAGCAGCATCACGCCCGCATCAGCCCACGACGTGAGGTCGCCGTGTCCAGCGGGTGGGATGCCCAGGTCGGTGGACAGCTCCTGGTAGATGTTCGCAAGCGAACGGGGGATCGGTCGGACGTCGGGCGCCACACTGAAGCTGAGCCCCACCGGGTGGCCGGGAGTGGGGTACGGGTCCTGCCCCACCACCAGCACCTTGACCTCGGCCAACGGTCGCTGGAACGCGCGCAGGATCCGGTCTCCGGCCGGCAGATAGCCCCGACCGGCCGCGATCTCGTCGCGCAGGAAGCGTCCCATCGCTGTGATCCGGTCCTCGACGGGTGCGAGGGCGGTCGCCCAGTCGGGCGCCATCAGGCCCTTGTCGACGAGGTCGTCGAGTGCGCTCACGAAGTCGTCACGCCCACGGCCAGTCGCTAGGGCCGCTTGGCCGCCGCGAGACCGCGCGAAGGCTTCGAGTCGTAGCGGCGTTGGGGGTTCGAGCCGATCTGGCTCCGGTGCGGTTGCGCCTTACGGGTCTTCGGGGTCTTCTTGCGGGCGGTGGACGTGGTCGCCGGCTTGTCTGGACTCGACCACTGGTCGATCCACTCGTCCATGACCTTCCAGGTCGTACGGCGCGCGCCGCGACCGGTCAGCATGCCGAGGTGACCGCCCGGGACGATCTCGAACCGGACCTCCTCGGAGCTCATCCAGCAGCCCCACGAGTGCCTTGACCGACGCGATGGGTGCGATGCCGTCAGTGGCGCCGCCGAAGACCAGCACCGGCTTGGTGATCGAGGACAGCTCGATGGTGCGGTCGCCGAACGCGATCGACCCGGTGCGGAAGCCGTTGGCGCGCACGAGGCGGTGGTAGAGCTGCCCGAACGTGCGACCCGGGTAGGCGATCATTCCGTCGGTGAAGCGGTCGACGGCTTCGAGCTGGGCGAGGAACTCCGTGTCGTCGAGGTTCTTGGCGATCGCGAGCGGCTTCGTCACCAGCTTCTGCACCGACGAGAGCTGGAACGCCCAGCGAACCAGGGGCTTCGGGGCGCCGCCGAGGAGCTGGTAGGCGCGGGTCACCGGGCTCCAGGCATCGAAGAGGTTGAGGTTCAGCAGCGGCCGCAGCGGCGCCACCATCGGCACCAGGGCGACGTCGAACGGGCTGCCCACCACGGTCACCGACGCGATCGGCAGGTCGGGCTGGTCGGCTGCACTGAGCACGCTGAAGGTGCCCCCCAGGCTCCAACCGATGACGTGCACCGGCCGGCCCCCGGCATGCTGGGAGACCTCGCGGATCGCGGTCGGCACGACTTCGTCGACCCAGTGCTCCATGCCGAGGTTGCGGTCCTTGAAGGAGACCTTGCCGTATTCCACGAGGTAGGTCGGCCGTCCAGCGGTCACGAAGTGCTCGACCAGCGAGCAGCCCCGGCGAAGGTCGTAGCAGGTGGCCGGCGCCGCCAGCGGGGTCACCAGCAGCACCGGGTCACCCGTCTCCTGGACCTTGGCGGAAGGTCGGTAGTGGTAGACCTCCCTGAGCACGCCCTCGTCGATGAGCGTGCGCGGCATCGGGCGGAGATCGGCCAGGCCGCCGTACAACGCCATGTGTGCGACGTTGCTGGCTGCTGAGACGACCTGATCGGGCTTGGGGATCAGATCCATGAACCGAAAAGTACCTGATCTCGACACCGGGGGGCCGGGGTTGTAGACACAGTCCATGAACTGGAAGAGCGCGACGGCTGCAGGAGTGGCCGCAATGGGTGGGGTTGTGGCCCACGACCTGGTCCAGAAGAAGCACGCGATCCTGCGCAACTACCCCGTGGTCGGGCACCTGCGGTTCTTCCTCGAGAGGTTCGGTCCCGAGCTTCGTCAGTACATCGTGACGTCCAACGACGAGGAACGGCCGTTCAGCCGGGACCAGAGGCGCTGGGTCTACGCCAGCGCCAAGCTCCAGAACAACTACTTCGGCTTCGGCACCGACAACGACACCGAGCATCTCGACGGCTACCCGATCATCAAGCACCGCACGTTCATGGGCGAAGGCGTCTCCACCCTGCCCCACACCGGCGAGGAGATCCCGGTCCCGTCAGCGAAGATCCTCGGTGGCCCACGTGGCCGGGCCAAGGCCTTCCGGCCCGAGTCCGTGGTCAACATCTCGGGGATGAGCTTCGGAGCGTTGTCGGGAAACGCGATCGAGGCACTCAATCATGGCGCCCGGATCGCCGGATGCATGCACAACACGGGCGAGGGCGCGCTCTCGCCACACCACCGGCACGGCGGCGACGTCATCTTCCAGATCGGCACGTCGTACTTCGGCTGCCGGGACGAGCACGGTCGCTTCGACCTCGCCCGGCTCAAGGACGTGGTTGCCGGCGCACCGGTGAAGGCGATCGAGATCAAGCTGTCGCAAGGAGCCAAGCCCGGACTGGGCGGCATGCTGCCGGCCGCGAAGGTGAGCTCAGAGATCGCAGAGACTCGCGGCATCCCGGAAGGCCAGGACTGTGCCTCTCCGAGCCGGCACCAGGTCTTCCACGACGTCGACTCCATGCTCGACTTCGTCGAGCTGGTCGCGACGGAGACCGGGGTTCCGGTGGGCATCAAGTCGGCAGTGGGCAACATGGATTTCTGGGACGACCTGGTCGCCCAGATGGCCTCGCGCCAACGCGGCGTCGACTTCGTCAACATCGACGGCGGCGAGGGCGGCACCGGTGCCGCTCCGATGGTGTTCGCCGACGCGGTGGCCTACCCGTTCCGGGTCGGTTTCACCTACGTCTACAAGCGCTTCGCCGAGGCCGGGCTCGTCGACGACGTGACCTTCATCGGGGCCGGCAAGCTCGGAATCCCGGAGAACGCGATCGTGGCGTTCGCGCTCGGCGTCGACATGGTGAGCGTCGGCCGTGAGGCCATGCTCGCGCTGGGCTGCATCCAGGCCCAGAAATGCCACACCGACCATTGCCCGGTCGGCGTCGCCACCCAGAACCCCCGCTACACGAGAGGGCTGGACGTCACGCTCAAGAGCGTCAGGGTCGCCAACTACGTCAAGTCGCTACGGCGCGACCTGCTGAAGGTCTCCGAAGCCGTCGGCGTCATGCATCCTGCGCTGATCAACGTCGGCGACGTCGATGTGATGGACGGCCACCAGGGTTCGACCTCACTTGGTGACGTCTACGGCTACCAGCCGGGCTGGAGCGAGATCGGCTCCGAGCTCCAGCGAGACATCATCGGGATCATGTCTGCGCACGTCCCAGAGCCCAAGGGCCCGCCCACCGACTAGGTTCAGGACTCCTTGGCGGCGCGGACGACCTTGCCGTGCGAGGGCCGGATGCCCGCCAGGCTCTCGAGGAACTTGCTGGCCCAGAGGGCGACGTCCTTCTCCAGGACGGTCTTGCGCATCGCTTTCATCCGGCGGCCGATGTCCTTGGGATCGGCGTGGTACGCCTCCTGGAGCGCCGTCTTCATGCCGTTGATGTCATAGGGGTTGACCAGCCAGGCCTGCCTCAGCTCGTCGGCCGCACCGGCGAACTCCGAGAGCACCAGGGCGCCGTCACCCTCGAGCCGGCACGCGACGTACTCCTTGGCGACCAGGTTCATGCCGTCGCGGAGCGGGGTCACGACCATGATGTCGGCCGCGCGGTAGAGGGCAGCCATCTCGTGCTGGGGGTACGACGAGTGCAGGTAGGAGATGACGGGACGGCCGATGCGGCCCAGGTCGCCGTTGATCCGGCCGACGAGGCGGTCGATGTCGTCACGGAGGACCCGGTACTGCTCGACGCGCTCGCGCGACGGCGTCGCGACCTGGACGAAGACGGCGTCCTCGACGTCGAGCCGGCCGTCGCGGACCAGCTCGCTGAAGGCACGCAGTCGCGCGTAGATGCCCTTGGTGTAGTCGAGCCGGTCGATGCCGAGGAAGATCCGGTGGGGGTTGCCGAGCTCAGAGCGGATCTCGGCGGCGCGCTCGGCCACCGAGTCGGAGGCCGCGAGCTCCTGGAAGACGGCGGTGTCGATCGAGATCGGGAAGGCGGCGGCCTGCACGCTGCGGCCGTCGGGTAGGTAGACCATGTCGCGGTGGGTCTTGTGACCGACTCGCTGGCGGACCAGCCGGACGAAGTTCTGGGCGCCGCCGGTCATCTGGAAGCCGACCAGGTCGGCGCCGAGCAGCCCTTCGAGGATCTGGCGCCGCCACGGCAGTTGCTGGAACAGCTCGGCCGGCGGGAACGGGATGTGCAGGAAGAAGCCGATGCGCAGGTCGGGACGCAGCTCGCGCAGCATCCGCGGCACCAGCTGCATCTGGTAGTCCTGCACCCACACCGTGGCGCCCTCGGCGGCGATCTCGGCAGCGCGGTCCGCGAAGCGCTGGTTGACCTTCACGTAGGAGTCCCACCACTCGCGGTGGAACTCCGGCTTGGCGACCACGTCGTGGTAGAGCGGCCACAGCGTCCCGTTGGCGAAGCCCTCGTAGAACTCGCTGACCTCCTGTGCCGACAGTGCCACCGGCACCAGGCGCAGCCCGTCCTCGACAAAGGGCTCGAGGTCGCCCTCTGTGCTGCCCGGCCAACCGACCCAGGCGCCGTCGTTGGCGCGGAGCACCGGTTCCAGGGCGGTCACGAGACCGCCCGGGGAGCGCCTCCAGCTCCCACTGCCGTCGGCGCTGTGGACGCGGTCGACGGGAAGTCGGTTGGCGACGATGACGAGGTCTGCTGAGCCCTGGCCGGTCACGCCCGCCACCCTAGTCGTCGCCCAGGCCGTCGGCCAGCCGTCGCTCCTGCGTGGCGGCTGAGTCAGCCCGGCGTACGACTCGCCGCGGGCCGAATGACATCGTTGTGGTTTGTCGCCTACAGTGGGCGGCAACCCAACAGTCGAGGGGAGAGGTTGGATGGACGCCGCGAACGCCTTCGAGCGACAGGTCGCCGACAGTGCATCGGCACTCTCGGAGCGTGACCGCGAGATCCTCGAGTTCGAGCGCCAGTGGTGGAAGTACGCCGGCGCCAAGGAGCAGGCGGTCCGCGAGAAGTTCGACATGTCGTCGACCCGCTACTACCAGGTGTTGAACTCCCTGATCGACAGGCCGGAAGCCCTGGGTGCCGATCCGTTGCTCGTCCGGCGCCTTCGCCGGCTCCGGGCCGCCCGGCAGCGTCAGCGCTCCGCGCGTCGACTCGGTTTCGAGCTCTGACATGCGAAGCTCGTGACCAACGTGGGGTCGCCTTTCCGTCCCCGCTCGTGATTCTCAGCATCGTGGCCGTCGCGATGGCCGGCCTCGCGTTCATCGTCACGCAGGACAAGCCGCCCGGCCAGGACTTCCAGACCGTGTCCGAGCCCTCGCCCTCACCCACAGGCGACACCGTCGACCACGCCGACCCAGAAAGCCGCCGAAGAAGCACAAGCCGGAGTTCAAACGGTCCGACATCTTCGTCGAGGTCTACAACAACTCCGGCATCACCGGCCTGGCCGGCACCACGGCAAGCACCGCGAGCGGTGCCGGATGGAACGTCGTGGGTTCCGACAACTGGTACGGCACCATCGCCGCGTCGACCGTCTACTTCCCGCCGGACCTCAAGGCGCCGGCCAAGGCGCTGGCCAAAGACCTCGGCATCGCGCGGCTCCAGCCCGCTATCGACCCGATGCGCTACGACCGGCTCACGGTGATCCTGACCTCCGACTACTCCTGAGTTCGTGGTTGGGTGGACTCATGGAGTTCACCTCGCCCGAGGCAGAACAGCGGTACGCCGCGCTCGTCCGCGCCTCCGCCTCCACCATCGTCGGTCTCGACTTCGACGGCACGCTCTCCCCGATCGTCGAGGACCCCTCGGAGGCGCTCATCGATCCGGACGCCCACGACGTCCTGGTCTCGCTGTCGGCGCAGGTGCGAGCCATTGCCGTGATCACCGGCAGGCCTGCGCGCCAGGCCCTGGCGCTCGGGCGGGCTGGACGTCGTGGGTGACGCGATCGGCGACCTGGGTCGGGAACTGCACGTCTTCGGTCAGTACGGCAACGAGCGCTGGTCGTCCACCGAACGCCGGGTGATCTCGCCGCGGCCGCCGCACGGGCTGTCCTCGTTCCTTCGCGACCTGCCTGGCTGTGTTGCGCAGAGCATCGGCCGCAGAGGCGTATGTCGAGGAGAAGGGACTCGCCGTCGCCGTACACACCCGACGGCTGGACGACCCAGACGCAAGTTTCGAGCGGTTGCTGCCGCTCATCGAGGACCTCGCCCACCGCCACGACCTGGTCGTCGAGCCCGGCCGCAACGTGATCGAGGTCCGCGCGTCCGGCATGGACAAGGGCTGGCCGGTCCAGCAGCTCGCGGCGGATTTCGAGGCCCAGGGGTTCCTGTTCGCGGGCGACGACCTCGGCGACGTCGAGGCGTTCAAGGCCGTGCTCGACCTCCGCTCCCAGGGCCTGGCCACCCTTCTCGTGTGCTCCGCATCCCCCGAGCAGACAGCACTGCTCGAGCTCGCCGACGTCGTCGTCGACGGTCCCCCCGGCGTACTCGACCTCCTCCGGCAGTTCACTTCCGACGCCACCTCCATCCGCGCCTGATCTCGCGAGCTGGCAGTTCTGGCCCCGCGAGCGGGCAGTTGTGGCCCCGCGAGCGGGCAATTCTGGCCCCGCGAGCTGGCAGCTGTGGCCCCGCGAGCTGGCAATTGTGCCTCCAGTCCGGGCCAGAACTGACGGTTGGCGGGGCCACGAGTGACAGTTGGCGGGGCCACGAGCGACAGTTCGCGGGGCCACGAGCGACAGTTCGCGGAGATGGCCAGCCCGCGGGTCCAAGTGGGCGGGTCCAGATGGCGGGATCGGAGTACACATCCTGAGACGGCGCGCGTAGGGTTTGCGACAGAAAGCTCATCGAGAGGGACTGAGGGAACGGCCCGTTGAAGTCCCGGCAACCGCCGCGAACCTCCTGCATTCGGTCATCGACACAGATTCGACCGGGTGCAGTCGCGGAAACGGTGCTAATTCCGGCCCGGGGCGAGATCCGTCCCGGGGAAGATGAGAAGGAGGACTCATGAGCACCGTTGCTTCGCTGGAGCCCCTCGACACGGCGACGACGCCGACAGCCGAGACCACCACCCCGCCATCCCTCCGTGCCGGCGCGTTCGGCCACGCCACCGCGCTGGCCTGCCGCGAGTGCGGCCACCAGATCGAGCTGGGACCGCACTACGCGTGTCCCGAGTGCTTCGGCCCGCTGGAGATCGCCTACGACTTCCCCAACGTCACGCGCGCGCAGATCGAGGCCGGGCCGGCCAACATCTGGCGCTACAAGGCGCTGCTTCCGGTGCCGTCCGACATCGAGGACAGCCCGAACACCGAGCCCGGCTACACCCGGCTGCTCAAGGCGAACAACCTCGGCGCCGCGCTCGGCATCGACAACCTGTGGGTGAAGGACGACTCGACCAACCCCACCAACAGCTTCAAGGACCGGGTGGTCGCCTGCGCCCTGAGCGCGGCTCGCGAGTTCCACAGCAAGGTGTTCGCCTGTCCGTCCACCGGCAACCTGGCGAACGCGGTCGCGGCCGCGGGGGCGCGCGCTGGCATCAAGACCGTGGTGTTCATCCCGGCGGACCTCGAGAAGCCCAAGCAGGTCAACTCGGCGGTCTACACCGACTCGCTGGTCGCGGTGAACGGCAACTACGACGACGTCAACCGGCTCGCCAGCGAGATCGCAGGCGAGCAGGAGGGCTGGGCGTTCGTCAACGTCAACGTCCGCCCCTACTACGCCGAGGGGTCGAAGACCCTGGGCTACGAGATCGCCGAACAGCTCGGCTGGCGGCTGCCCGACCAGATCGTGATCCCCGTGGCGTCCGGGTCGCAGCTGACCAAGGTCGACAAGGCCTTCCAGGAGCTCATCAAGCTCGGCCTCGTCGAGGACAAGCCCTACAAGGTGTACGGCGCCCAGGCGACCGGCTGCTCCCCGGTGTCGGCCGCGTTCAAGGGAGGCAACGACGTGATCCGCCCGGTGAAGCCGGACACGATCGCCAAGTCACTGGCCATCGGCAACCCGGCCGACGGTCTCTACGTGCTCGACATCTGCCGCCGCACCGGCGGCGCGGTCGAGGACATCACCGACGACGAGGTCCGCGCGGGCATCCTGCTCCTGGCCCGCAACGAGGGCATCTTCACCGAGACCGCGGGCGGCACCACGGTCGGCGTCCTGAAGAAGCTCGTCGAAACCGGCCAACTCGACCCCTCCCTCGAGACCGTCGTGATCAACACCGGTATGGGCCTCAAGACCCTCGACGCGATCTCCGAGGAGGTCGGTGCGGCGGCCACCATCGACCCGTCGTATGCCGCCTTCACCGCCACCGGCATAGTCTGATCAGCGTTCCCCGACCGCATCGAAGAGGAGCAGTGCTCGTGAGCGTAAGTGTCCGGATCCCGACCATCCTGCGCACCTACACCGACGGTGAGTCCGAGGTGACTGCCGCCGGTTCGACCCTGTCCGACGTGCTCGACGACCTGGACGCCAAGTACGCCGGGATCAAGGGCCGGATCCTCGACGAGGCCGGCGAACTGCGACGCTTCGTCAACGTCTACGTCGGCAACGACGACGTCCGCTTCCTCGACAGCCTGGCCACCGCCACCCCCGACGGCACCCAGATCTCGGTCATCCCCGCGGTCGCGGGCGGGCTGAGCCTGTCAGTCGCCGGCAACGCCCACCAGTTGTCCATCCGGGACACGGCCGGTGCTGCCACGCCCTGCTCCAACACTCGCCCGATCCGCAGCAGGAACGTCGCGATGCCGGCAGCGCCCTGCAACCAGCCGACGCCTGGAGGCAGCAGGGGTTCCGGTTTCCGATGCTCGATGAACCGCCACCAGGCTCGGTTGCCGTCGACGTACGCCCGCTCGACGAGGGCGTTGGCCATCAGTACGGCGAACTGCAGGTCGGCCGGGTCGGCTGACCGCTGGTAGCAGTCGAGGAACACGTCGCCCACCCCCGCCGTACCGCAGCAGCGACCGTCGTTGTCCCAGAAACCCGGGTGCAACCGCTCCGGCATCCCGGAGTTGCGCACACTGTGCAGACACCGCGCCTGCCACGCGAGGGGCGGCTCACCGGCGACGTCGCTGACTCCCGCCCTGTCGAGCGCGAGGAACAGCAGGGACGTCCCGTCGGACCGTGGCACCACGTGTAGGTCACCTCGTCCTCGTCGGAGTCTCCACGCGGCAGGTAGTGGGGTACGGCGAAGCCGCCGCCCCGGGTGCTGCCCAGCGTGACCAGGTGCTCGGCGCCGAGCCTCGCGGCCCGGACGAGGTCGTCGCGACCGAGCACGTGGCCGGTCAGGGCCAGGGCGGTGGCCACACCGGCCGTCCCATGCGAGAAGTTGGGCATGTCCGTACGACTCCCGATCAGGTCCGCGGGCGAGATCATCGGCCAGTTGAGGCCGGTCGGAAGCTGTTCGGCCCTGCCCATGAGGACGTCGGCAGCCAGCCCGGCCACCTCGTCGCCGAGGGTTCCGCCAGCCCAGATTGCCCCGAGCGCCACGCCGGCCGCACCGATGACGACGTCGTTGACCGGCGCTCCGGCCCGGTTCCGCGGAGGCCCGAAGATGTCTTGCGACCAGCCGTCGGGGGTGGCGAGCCCCCGGATCCGGGCCAGCGAGTCCGTGGTCTCGGCACCCAGCGCACCGAGTGCACCGATTCCGCTCGTCAGGCCGAGGAAGTAGCTGACGTCGCGCTCGGCGGCTGTCCGGCGGCGGATCCGGTCGACGATGCCGTCGGCCAGGGCCTGCTCCTCGTCCGTCCAACTGCGAGCCAGGCGGATCTCGGCGAGCGCGGGTGCCAGACCGGCGGTCCCGCTGTGCATGCCGTCGCGCCCGTCTGGGATCCCGGCGTCCGCAGTGGTCTCCGGGATCCACGGGCCGTCGTCCCAGCGCACCTGGTCGAGCACCCATCGCCAGCCCGCGGCACCGATTTCGAGGTAGTCCGAGGCGATCATCTGGCCTCGGTCATGGGGTGTTTGGGCGAGAGGTCGAGCGTCGGGGGATGAGGGTTGGGGCGGCGACCCGGTGGATGGTGGAGGTGGTGTCGTCGGCTCGGCGGTTGAGAAGTTCGACGGCCGCGTCTGCGATTTGGGCGAAGGGCACGCGCACGGTGGTGAGCGGGACGGGTAGGCGTGCGGAGAGGGGGATGTCGTTGTATCCGACTACTGAGAGGTCGTCGGGCACGGTGAGTCCGAGTGACTGCGCGGCGGCGAGTACGCCGATGGCGGTGTTGTCGTTGACCGCGAACACGGCCGTAGGGCGACCCGGTTCGCCGAGCAGGATCCGGGCAACGTCCTCTCCGGACTCCATCCCGAAGGTGGAGGCGCGGATCAGTCGGTCGTCGACCGGGATGCCTGCTTCGTCCATGGCCTGGCGGTGCCCGCGAACGCGTCCGACAGCGCTGGAGGCGTAGTCGGGGCCAGCCACCACTCCGATGGTTCGGTGGCCCAGGTCGAGCAGGTGGCGGGTGGCCAGGTAGCCGCCGAGCTCGTCGTCGCCGATCGAGGACGGGCTGGCCCCGTCGGTGCGCAGCGCCAGGACGTGGGGGACCTCGTCGGCTCGCAGTTGTGCGGTGAAGTCGTCGTCGAGTCGAGCGGTGGTCAAGATCAGCCCGTCGACGCGTTGTCCGAGGAGCGTCTGGGCTGCGGTGCGTTCGGCAGCCGGGTCGTCCTGGGTGGTGGCGACGATGGCGAACCCGGATCGCTGCGCGCAGGCGCGCGCGATCTCCTCGAACAGGATCGCCATCACGGTGTCGGACAGACGGGGGACCAGCACACCGATGGTGCCGGTGTGCTGTCGGCGCAGCGCGGAGGCGTAGATGTCTCGTCGGTAGCCGAGCTTCTGGGCAGCGGTTCTGACCCGCTCGGCGGTCTCCGATCGCGAGGGTGGGAGCCGTTCGTCGAGCATCCGCGACACGGTGGACGTGCTGACCCCGGCTTCCCGGGCGACGTCATGGATGGTGGCCGGACGGGGGCTCATGTGCGCACCGCCGCCTGTTGCGTCATGGGGGCACGATAGCGCGACCCGAGCATCTGATTTTCCTTCTACCCATTGACATTGTGGTGCCGGTCACTCATGCTTGGGAACGTTCCCGGGAACGATACCAAGAACGTTCCCACATCCAAGCCGAAAGCGAAACCTCATGACTCTCGATCTTCGTGGCCTCGTCCCCGCACCGGTCACCCCCTTCACCCCCGACCTCGAGGTCGACCACGCAGCGGTGGCGTCCTTGACCCGGTGGCTGTCCGCCATCGACGGCGTCAAGGGCCTGGTCTGCCTTGGCCATGCCGGCGAGGGCACCTACCTGACCCCCGAGGAGCAGGTCGCCGTCATCGAGACCATGGTCGAGGCCTCCGACGGGGTGCCGATCATCGCCGGCATCACCGGCGAGGGTGACAAGGTCGCCGGGCTGGAGGCCAAGCGCGCCGCCGACGCTGGCGCATCGGCAGGCCTGCTCTACCCCTCCCACGGCTGGCTGCGCTTCGGCTACCAGGACGGCGCCCCGCAGGAGCGCTACCGCATCGTGAACGAGGAGTCCGGACTGCCGCTGATCCTGTTCCAGTACCCCGACGCCACCAAGGCCACCTACAGCCTGGACACCCAGCTGGAGATCGCTGCCCAGCCCGGGGTGTTCGCGACCAAGAACGGCGTGCGGAACATGCGCCGCTGGGACACCGAGATCCCCGTCCTGCGCACCGAACACCCCGACCTGCAGATCCTCACCTGCCACGACGAGTACCTGCTGCACACCATGTTCGACGTCGACGGCGCCCTGGTCGGCTACGGCGGGCTCGCACCCGAGCCGCTCATCGAGCTGATCGCAGCCGGCAAGGCCAAGGACTACACCGCAGCGCGTGCCGTCCACGACCGGCTGCTTCCGGTGACCAAGGCCGTCTACCACCGCGGCTCACACATGGAAGGCACGGTCGCGCTCAAGCTCGGCCTCAAGGCTCGAGGCGTGCTGACCCACGCGGCCGTTCGACCGCCGCTGCGCGACCTGCAGGTCGGCGCGGAGGAGGAGATCACCCTCGCCCTCAAGAGCGCCGGGCTCATCTGACCCGTCGTCCCGCCTGGGCTGCTCCCAGCCCCGACGACCGCGCTCACCCAGAGCCGACGGGTGGGGTCGACCAGCTCGTCGACCCCACCCAGTCAGGCACGAGGCTCCCGCCGCGCCGCCTGGAAGCAACTCCATCCCGACGACTTCGTGGTCCTACCCACGAAGAGCGAGGAAACTGTAGACCAATGCCGAAGACCACACCCCCCGTCCCCACGACTGCCGCCTCCACGGCAGTTCCCCACGCCAGGGCCGCGACACCCGCTGCTGCCCCGAGATCCCCGGCGTTGTCCACCGCCCCGCGGTCCACGGCCAACCCGACCGGCCCTCGCCGCAACAAGTTCATGCGCTACCTCGCGATGATGGGCCCTGCCTTCATCGTGGGCGCCTGGCAGTTCGGTCCCGGCAACCTCGTCTCGGCAGTCCAGGCCGGAAGCCTGTACAGCTACTCGCTGATCTGGGTCATCGCCTTGTCGACCATCCTCATGCTGGCTTTCGCCGACATGAGCATCCGGGTCGGCCTGATGTCCAGCGGTTCGCTGGTGGAGACCATCAAGAAGACCCTCGGCAAGCCGACGGGTGTCGCTGCCGGCCTCGGCGTCTTCTCGATCACCTTGTGCTTCTCCGTGGGCAACGCCGTCGGATCGGGGCTGGGACTCTCCCTGGTCCTGGGCGGGTCGCCGGTGCGGTGGACCCTTCTCTGCACGGTCCTCGTTGCCGCCATCATGTTCGCCCGTCAGGCCTACCGGATCATCGAGAAGGTCGTCCTGGGCATTGTCGCCCTGATGGCGTGCTCGTTCATCGTCACCGCGATCATCACCAAGCCCGACTGGTTGGCTGCCGGCACCGGGGCCGTCGTGCCCGAGGTGCCCAGCGGCGTCGGACTCCTCCTCGTGGCGCTGGTCGGCACGAACTTCTCCCTCAACGCCGCCTTCTACGCTGGGTACGCCTCACGTGAACGTGGGCTGCGCCGCGACCAGTACCGCGAGACCACCATTGCCGACACCATCCCGGGCATCCTCGCGCCCGGCATCATGACCGCCCTGGTCATTGCCGCCTCCGCGGCCGTGCTCAGCGGGAAGGGCGGTCCCGAGGGAGCGACCCTGCAGCAGTTCTCGGCGGTTCTCGAGCCGCTCGCCGGCGAGGCCGGCCGGACCATCTTCGCGCTCGGGTTCTTCGGGGCCGCTGTCTCCGCGATGATCGCGAACGCCACGGCCGGTGGCACGCTGCTCTCCGACGGCCTGGGCTTCGGCAACCGGCTCTCCTCCTGGCGGGTCCGTCTGGGCGTCCTCGGCGTGCTGACAGTCGGCGCCACCGTCACGGTGCTGGCCCAGGGAACCTCCCCGGTCAAGCTCATCATCATCGCCCAAGCGTTGACCGTCGTCGTCGCCCCGCTCATCGGGATCCTGCTCGTCATCTTGAGCAACAACCGCCGACTCATGGGCGACCTGCGCAACAAGTGGTGGCAGAACGTCGCCGCCGCTGTCGGGATCGTCGCCATCTTCGCCACCTGCTACCAGCTCGTCGTCACCACCTTCTAGCCCCAGCCACCTCTCCCGGCTCGGCCCCACGAGGTCGAGCCGGGAGGAGGCCGGAAAGGATTGGGTCATGACTGCCTACTGGATCAACGTCTTCCGAGAGATCACTGACGAGGCCAAGGTTGCGGCGTACGTTGAACTCGCCGGCCCCGCCATCCGGGCCGCCGGGGGCACCTTCCTCGCCCGAGGCCTCCCCGAGCAGACCTACGAAGCGGGGGAGAAGACCCGCACCGCGGTCATCGCGTTCGACTCCGTCGAGACCGCCCGCGCTGCGCACGACAGCCCCGCCTACCAGGAAGCCCTGGCTGTCCTCGACGGCGGCGCCGTCCGCGACATCCGTATCGTGCCCGGCGTGGTTCGTCAGGAGCCCACCAGCTGATCAAGCCCGTTCCGTAGGTCTGCCAGCTTCGCGGCGATCCAGGGGAGCGCGGGCGGGTCCTCGGCGGTGAGGGCTTCCTCCTGCTGCTCGTGCGTGGGCCGAGGCCCCTACAGCGGGCTGGTGTCGACGCGCAGCCGCAGGGCCGAGGTGGCGTCGCCGAACGCCGAGCCGGGGAGCGTCGCGATGCCGGGACCGTCGAGCAACGCAGTCGCCAGGCCCGGTCCGTCGTCGACGCGGTGGACCCTGCGGAGCCGGTCGCGGTGCCGTTCGAAGTCCGGGTAGAGATAGAAGCCACCGAGCGGCTGGGGGACCTTCGCACCGGCACGGGGGCACGGACCAGACCCCCCATCCCCCTGGGCGACCCTCGCGTACAGCGCCAGATCCCCGACGCGGATTCAGACAACGAATGCGGACAGGGCCTTCAGGAAATCCGTCCGCCCGGGCTGGTCCTTCACGACCTTCCCGATCTCACGGTCCAGCCACTCCTTCCAGAGACGCTGGTGGTCAGGGTCCAGGCGACCGTGGTAGTCCTTCAGGCGGGCCAGAGCCTCCTGCCTGACGGCCGGGTCCGCTCCGCCCATGGGTACACCTTCTCGGTGATGACGATGCCGAGCAGCTCGAAGAACGACATCTGCGCCGCGGCCATGGTCGCGGCGCGGCGGTGGTAGTCGTTGGTGAACCCCTCGACGTAGCCGAGAACCTCGGTGTTCGACGCGGCATCCTGCGCGCCCTTGCTGATCAGAGCCAGGTCGAGATCCGACATCTTCTTCTTGGCGACCTGCTGCTTGAGCCAGTCGCCGAGCCCGGCCTTCCCGGACGCGGTCTGCCAGGCCTTCACCGCCTCGAGCACCTTCACCTTGTGCCGGGCGTGCACCATCTCGTGCCGGATCGTGCGGAGCGACAGGCCCTTGTCCGCGTCGAGGGCGAGCGGCCCGAGGATGATCCCGATCGACACATCGGGCGCCTGCTTCTTGGTCGGGTTCAGCCTGACCCCCCACTTGCCGCCCTTGCCGATCCAGGCTGTGTGGCCGGTCTCGCTGGCCTTGAGGGTGATGTTCAGCCCGGGCTGGGCGGTATTGCCGTCGCTGGTGGGGATGGACGCCAGGTTGAAGCCCGGGATCTGGTCCATCCCGGCAGTGATGGCAATGTCGCGGAAGAGCGCCTCGTATGCGGCCACCGACGGTTTGGCGACCGCAGCCTTGTACGCGGCGGTCCACTGCTGGTCGTTCATGGTGCCGGTCGGGTTCAGGGTGACGACCGGCGGATTCTCCGGAGTAGGCGCCCGCTGGACGGTGTGGGCGCCGGCCGGTTTCAGCAATTGCGCGACCGTGTGATTCCCGGCCCGCCGCTGCAGCAGCAGGATCCGTTCGAAGGGCCCGGCGGATTCCGTGCGACTGGGTTGGGGAAAGCCGAGCCGACGCGGCGTTCGCGCGGGCGCGCGCTGCGTCTTCACCTCACCCATGGGACCAGCATGACCGGTCTTGGTGCCGGCCGGAATGCCATTTCGCTACTCACGGTCGTCGGACCCCGCCCCACCACGTCCCATCGCCGATCTAGGGAGTGGAAGCCCGCAGTCTGAGGTAGTCGGCCGATGCCTCGTCGTCTGCGCTCGAACAGTCTGGGTGGTACGACGCCGCGGACCGACCGCGGCACTCACCAGGGAGCAACTCATGACCTGCACGACGGCGAGCCGTCGCCCGATCTCGATGTCGGCACGCACCCCCCACTGCCCGCGCTGCGACGTGACGCTCGCGACAGATTGCCTCGCGGGGGTAGCGCGATGACCGACGCCGCGCCGGTGCTGGGCTTGCTGGCGGGGTTGCTGGGCGTGGCCTGCACGGTGCCCTACCTGCGCGACACACTGCGTCGTACGACGGTCCCGCATCGCGGTACCTGGTTCATCTGGGGCCTGCTCGAGGTGGTGGCGCTGGAGGCGCAACGCGCCGACGGTGCCCGATGGAGCATGTTGCCGCTACTCACCCAGGCGATCGGCACATGCTTGGTGTTCTGCCTCTCCCTCCGGCTTGGAAGCGGCAAACTCACCCGGGTCGACCTCTCGTTGATTGCGCTTGCGGGCGTCGGGGTCGCGGGCTGGCTCGCGGTCGACGAACCTGTCATCGCCACCACCTGCGTCATCGCGGCCGACTTCGCAGCGGTGCTGATGATGATGCCCAAGACCTGGTGCGACCCGCACTCGGAGACGCTGTCCACCTTCGCGCTCGCCGCCGGCTGCGGTGTGCTGACGACCGGCGCGGTGGGGTCGATGTCGTTGTCGCTGTTGGCGTATCCCGTCTATTTCGCCGCCGTCAACGCAGCGGTCGCCGGAGTGATCGCCCACCGGCGCAGAGTCCTCGAGCGCGGTGTCGACGGCGGCCACTTGCGGATGGCGCCTCACCCTTTGGGAAGCCTCACAAACTCACTTCGCTGATGTCACAAGCACGCTATTGGTTGTTGTCAGCGCCGGTCAGGGGCGGCGCTCCTGGAGCAGGAGTCGTTCGGGGTCGTTGTCACAGCAGGCGATGGCTTCGTCGTACGCCGCTCGAGCCTCGTCGAGCAGTCCCGCCCGGTTCAGCATCTCGCCGCGCACCCCCGGCAGCCGGTGTCCGGGCAGCTCGACGCCGGAGAGTGCGGCCAGTCCAGCCAGTGGCCCGTCCGACTCAGCCACAGCGACGGCCCGGTTCAGCCGAACGACGGGGGAGTCGCCGAGGGCGAAGGGCGGCGCTCCTGGATCAGGATCCGTTCGGGTCGTTGTCACAGCAGGCGACGGCCTCGTCGCACGACGCACGGGCCTCGTCGAGCAGTCCGGCCCGTTCAGCATCTCGTCGCGCACCCGGGTAGCCGGTGCCCGGGCGGCCGCTCGCCGAGCTGATTCATGCCTGGCCAGGCTGAGTGGCTATCAACAGTCTTGGCTTCTGCTTCGATAGGCGAAGTTGCGCGAGCGACTCGAATGGGCCTGGAGAGTCAAGACAGAAGGCCGCAGCAGCGCTGGAGCACACCAAGACGAACGCGGCGGTTCTCCGGCCACGACTCCCTTCATGGTCTGGGCAAGTCTGGGGCCTTCGCGGTAATACCAGTCCACCAAGCGTCGCCCTGCTCGATTCTTCATCATTCGATCATCGCGAAAACGCCGAAGCACCCAGACTGGTCCACAATCGTCTTCGCCCATTGTCGCAGTAATCACGAAACAATTGTTGGTCTGCTGGACCGGCCGAGGAGTGATGTGCGCAGGACGATGTTTCCGGAGTTCTTCGCTGGCCTGATCAATGTGCCCTTGCGCGATCTGTTGCCCGTGAGGCATGAGGTACAGGAGGAGAGAACTCCGTCGAAGTTCTGCGTCCTATGCCCCGTGATCAGAGGGCTTGCGGCGGCGATGATGCTCTCCAGCACTTCGAGATCAGGCGGGTTGGTTCATAGGCTACCCATAACGCGTCGATGATTACCTCACACCTAGTAATATGATCGACCCGAACTCCGTCGACCGCGCCGAACTCGTTCAGATGGTTCGAGGAGAGTTGGTGGTACGCGCGCAAACTTGCTTGATCGTTTCCGCGGATTCCAGGCGAACGAGTTCGACTTCGTCGGGTGGGGCGAAACTCTCCGCCGCTCGGAATGCGACGACCATCTCGTTTAAACGGGGCGAATTGAGTTCCGACATCCACCGGCGGCCGCGCCCTTACAGAGCCACGCAATTGAGTCACTTGGACGGATTTCAAGAACCCGGTTGGCGTAGTGGAGCGCTTCTTGATGATTGCCCGAAAGCGCTGCAGTTTGTGCGAGTCGAGCAGGTTCTGCGGGTTCGATCCGACCGTGACCTGGGTGACGCCCACCGCAACCAGCGAGCCACCGCAGGACGGACAGAAGGACACGGACTGCCCCTCCATCGGGGGATCGGCGAACGGCAGTTCGGGCAGAAGGCTGAGGTCTGGGTCATGGCGTCCTATCTAGGGGCGCTGCTGCACTACAGCCCTGCGGGTGCCACGTAACCGTACGTGGAGACAGGGGCTTCGCGGTGAGAAATGGCGGAACCGTCTTGCTAGTGCAGATCGATCTGTGCCTTGCGCCAGCCAGGTTCTCGTCAGCGCCGAACGCTGTCTCGGGCTATGCCGCGGCGCCGGTGCCGAAGGTCGCGGACGGGCGTGCGTGGGCCGGCATCCCCTTCGCTTCGTGTTGTCGGGCCGGTCAGGGGCGGCGCTCCTGGAGCAGGATTCGTTCAGGGTCGTTGTCACAGCAGGCGATGGCTTCGTCGTACGCCGCTCGAGCCTCGTCGAGCAGTCCGGCCCGGTTCAGCATCTCGCCGCGCACCCCCGGCAGCCGGTGTCCGGGCAGCTCGACGCCGGAGAGTGCGGCCAGTCCAGCCAGGGGCCCGTCCGCCTCGGCCACCGCGACGGCCCGGTTCAGCCGTACGACGGGGGAGTCGCCGAGGGCGAGCAGCTCGTCGTACCGCGAGACGATCCGCACCCAGTCGGTGTCCTCCGGGTGGGCGGCGATCGCGTGCTCGGCGGCGATCAACGCCTGCAGGAGGTACGGCGCCGGGCGGGCCTTGGCGAGCGGGGTGAGCAGCTCGATGGCCTCCACTCCCTCGTCGTGGTGCCAGCGGGATCGGTCCTGGTCGGGCAGCAGCACCAGCCGGCCGGCACGCACCCGCGCGTCGCGCCGGGAGTGCTGGATGAGCATCAGCGCGAGCAGGGCGTCGAGCTCGGAGCGGTTCGGGAAGTCGTCGGGCACCACGTCGCGCACCACCCGGACCAGCCGGATCGCCTCGGCCGCGACGTCGGTGCGAAGTACGTCGGGACCCGAGCCCGGTGCGTATCCCGCGGTGAAGGCGAGGTAGGCGATGTCGGCGACCAGCGTGATCCGCTCCTCGAGCGCCGCAGCCGATCGGGACCGTGAACCGGGCGCCCGACAGACGCTTGCGGGCCCGGGTCAGCCGGGCCGCCATCGTCGGCGTGCCGACGAGGAACAGCCGCGCGATGTCGTGGGTGGGCACGCCCAGCACCAGCCGCAGGGTCAGGGCCGCGGCGCTCTCGGGGGCCAGCGCCGGATGCGCGCAGAGCAGGACCAGCCGGAGTCTCTCGTCGAGCACCTCGCCGGCATCGGCCATGGTGCGCTGTGCCTCCTCGGTCAGGTCGGCCTCGACTGCCAGTAGCGGCAGCTTGCGGGCGGCTACCGCCTCGGCGCGCAGGCGGTCCAGGATCCGGCGCCGGGCCGCGGTGAGCAGCCACGCCGGCGGGCTTGTGGGGATGCCGTCCCGCGGCCAGGTGCGGGTGGCCGACTCGAAGGCGTCCGCAAGACCGTCCTCGGCGAGGTCGAGGCGTCGGTACTGGGCGACGAGCAGGGCCAGCAGACGGCCCCACTCGTCGCGCCAGACCTCGGCCAGCACGGTCTCGGGATCGGCCTCCTCAGCCAATGTCACCCGTGTCGTAGCCCTCGAGGTCGATGGCCGGGCGGACCTCGATCGTGTAGGTCTCGGGCAGGATCCGGCACAGTTCCAGGGCAACGTCCTCGTCGAGGACATCGATCAGGTAGAAGCCACCGATCTGTTCCACGGTCTCGGCGTACGGTCCATCCGTGACGACCCGAGCATCTCCGACATTCCGCAGCGTGCGTGCCGTGTCCGCGCCCTCGAGCGCGGCTTCCGACACCATCGTGCCGCGGTCGCGGACCGCCTTGTCGAACGCGGCGTGCTTCTCGAACACGGCCTCGCGCTCGGCCTCGGTGGCCTGCTCCCAGGCCGAGCCGTCGTCCGCCATGAGCACCAGGAATCTCATGCTGCCCCGCCGCTGTTGTCCACGCACTCCCTGACCTCGAGTCGACTGCCATCGGCGGCGAGCGTTCCGACACACTTGAGCAGGTCGTCCAGGTCATCGGACTCGATGGAGTAGAAGCCGGTCAGCTGCTCGACCGACTCGGCGTACGGGCCGGCGGTCACCGTCACGTCGTCGAGCGAACCGCTCACGATGTGCCCGGTCTTCGAGTGCGCGAGCTCGGCGCCGCCGGTCATCTTGTGGCCGCGCTCCGCGAGGATCTTGGCGAACTCGCCGTGCGCTGCGTACATCTTCGCCCTGTCGTCGGCGGATGCGTTGGCCCACTGGTCCTCGTCTCCGGGGATCAGTACGACGTACTCGGTCATGGGAAGGCTCCTTTCGTCGGTGTGAGTCTGTCACTGCGATGACGGGCGAGGTACGGCGAAATCGACATCGCTCTCCACCCGTGGGGTTGGCCGGATGTTCAGCGGCGTGTGGTTCAACGGAGTCGATGGCAACCAGGAGTCGGCTGATCGGGTCGGTGACGTCGGTCGGCGTGCTCAGCGCAGCCGGCGCGCTGCTGGGTGCGAGGTACGTGCTCGAGCGGCAGGCAGCCGTCGCCAGGGCGGTCATCGGCAAGCCCCATGGCGAGGCGGCGCCCGATGCCGACAAGGTCTACAAGAAGAGGTACGGCGAGCGCCTCGAACTGCTGCTGGTGGGTGACTCGATGGCGGCCGGGCTCGGCGCCGACCTGCCCAAGCAGACACTGGGAGCCCGTCTCGCCAAGGGGCTGGCCAAGAAGTCGCACCGAGCGGTCCGGTTGCGTACGACGGCCCAGGTGGGCGCCGAGTCGTCGGCCCTTGCCGGGCAGGTGGACTCGCTGCCGGCCTCCTACCGCCCCGACGTCGCCGTGGTGATCGTCGGTGGCAACGACGTGACGCACCGGGTCCCGGTCGACGCGGCGGTCCGTGATCTCGTCGGGTGTGTTGCTGCCCTCCAGTCCCTGGGGGCGGCAGTCGTGGTCGGCACCTGTCCAGACCTCGGTGCTCTTCGGCCGGTGCCCCAACCGCTACGTTCGCTTGGCTCACGTGCCTCGCGACAGCTCGCCGCCGCACAACGCACCGCGGTCCTCGACCGCGGTGCTCATGCTGTCGAGCTCGCCACCGTCGTCGGACCGTTCTTCATCACCAACCCCGACGAGATGTTCAGCCTGGACCGATTCCACCCGTCTGCGCTGGGCTACAAGCGGACGGCGAAGGCGATCCTGCCGTCCGTGCTCGTCGCGCTCGGCATTGCCGAACGTGCGGGGTTTGGTCACTCACGCGCCGCGTGCCCTGTAGGTCCGAGGGTGCGACATGACGCGCCGCTAACCTGACGTTCGTGGACGACAAGGTGCTGCTCGTGACCTTCTCCGGCATGCCCGAGGGAGAGCCCGACGGACACGTGTTGGTCGACGCGTTCGGGCACCGCGGGGTCGGCGCCCGCTGGGTCGTCTGGGACGACCCGTCGGTCGACTGGAACGACGGTCTGGTCGCGGTGCGGTCGACCTGGGACTACGACACCCGGCTCCCGGAGTTCCTGAGCTGGGCGCGCGAGGTGCCGCGGCTGCTCAACGGCGCGGCCGTCTTCGCGTGGAACACCGACAAGGCCTACCTGACCCAGCTGGCCGAGGCGGGACTGCCCGTCGTACCGACCGTCGTGGCGACCGCCGCCAACCTGGCCGAGGCCGCCGCGGCGCACGACGTCGCGGTGATCAAGCCCAGTGTCGGTGCCGGCGGCCGGGGGGTGGAGATCATCACGGGGGGTGTGCTTCCGGACGTCGATCGGGGCGAAGGCCCGTGGATCGTGCAGCCGAAGGTCGAGTCGGTGCACACCGAGGGCGAGACGTCGGTGTTCGTGTTCGGCGGGCAGGCGATCAGCAAGGTGCGCAAGCTGCCGGGTCCGGGGTCGATCCTCGTCCACGACTACCTCGGAGGCACGTACGCCGTCGTACCCCTGGACGCCGAGGCCGCCGACCTGGCGATCAGGGTTGTCGAGGGCGCCTCGGACATCCTCGAGCGGCACCTGACCTACGCCCGGGTCGACATGATGCGGATGCCGGACGACCGGCTCGTCGTGAGCGAGCTCGAGGTGACCGAGCCGGGCCTCTACCTCGACGTCCTCCCCGGCAATGCCGGACGCCTTCGCAGACATGGTGCTCACCCGGTTGTGACCGTCCTCCAACCTTTCGGGGCGCGCTCGCGTTGATGGGGTGAAGGGGGTGGGCATGACCGACCGCGAGTCGTTCACAGAGTGGGCACGCGAACGTCAGCTGCCGCTGTTGCGCACGGCCATCCTGCTCACCGGAGACCACCACCGCGCGGAGGACCTCGTCCAGGACGCCCTCACCAAGGTGGCGATCCGCTGGCGGCGTCTCCAGGACGGCCATCCCGACGCGTACGCACGGCAGGTCATGGTCCGCGACAACATCTCGTGGTGGCGCAAGCATCGGGCCGAAGTCGTCACGGAGCCCGGAGACCAGCCGGTCGCCACGGGCGAAGGCCTCGTCCGACCGGCAGATGATGCTTGCCGGGGCGTTGGCCGCGCTGACGCCTCGCCAGCGTGCTGTCGTCGTGCTCCGGTTCTACGACGACCTCACCGAGCGTCAGACCGCCGAGCTGATGGGTGTCGCGGTCGGCACCGTCAAGAGCCAGACCCACCTCGCGCTGCGGCGGCTGCGCGAAGCCGCGCCCGAGCTCGCCGAACTCCTGGGAGAGGACATCCGATGACCACCCAACGGCTTCACGACCTCCTCGAGGAGCTCGTCACGGGCGTGACCCCGGTTGACGGCGTCGACGCCGCATGGGAGCGCGCCGCCCGCACCAGGCGCCGTCGGCGCCTCGCGGCCGTAGCAGGTACGACGGTCGCGGCGGTCGCCCTGGGCGCGGTCATCTTGAACCGACCCGACTCGTCGTCCAGCCCCCCGGTCACCACGCCGAGCGGGACGCCGACGGTCACCACGCCGAGCCCGACGCCGACGACAGAGTCGCCAGTTCCGTCAAGCCCGCCGGACACGACGTACGCCGGAGCCGGGGTCTGGTGGAGCCCGACGCTCGCGGACGAAGCCGATCTGCCGTGGCTGGAGGGTGATTCGCCGTTGCCGCGCGAGATCGACCTGGCGGAGGGGAGCGCCCGACGCAGCCGGTTTGGAGCGTGCGGTGGCCGCGCTGTCGGTCTTCGAGCTCGAGTCCCTCGCCCTGCGCCGGGTCGTGCTGCTGGCCCCCGACGGATCCACCCGCTCGCTCGACACCTCCAGGCTGGGACCGGTCCAGGACGAGCAGGGGAACATCGGGGTGGCCAGTGGGAACCTGGCGCCCGACGGCCGGCACCTCTTCTTCGTCCAGAACAGCTCGCTCGAGCTGTACGAGCCGGCCACCGGCAGCTGGCGGACCATCGACACCCCCGACTGGCTGGCCGAAGGCGCCCGCTGGCTGGACGCCGACACGGTCTGGGTCCCTGCGGAGCTGGGTGGCGCGACGGGATCGACGTACGGCGTGGACGGACGCCTCATCTCGTCCCGGACGCTGGCGGAGCAGGAGACGGTCATGCTCGGCGACGACGCCCAGGTCTACGGTCCCGTGAAGACCGGCGCCGCTAGCAGCGCGCAGAGCCAGGTCCTCGGCGGGCCCGTCGAACCGGTGCCCGCGGGCAATGTGTCCAACCCCGAGGCCGTGGTGGTCAGGAAAGGGCGCCAGCTGTTCGCGCTCGCCCTCCACAGCGCCGACCCCTCCGCCCTCCGGTCCAAGGGCTGCTGCCCGGTGGCCGGGATGCTGGATGCCGACACCGTGGTGTTCGAGTCCGAGCGGCCGACTGCTCGCGTGGCGGGTCGGCTCCCACGACGTACGTCGCGTCACCGAGGTCACCGGCTGGACCCGTGGCGAGGAGGGGTACGGCGCCTCCTGGGCACCCATGTGGCGGTAGCCCGGTAGTCCGAGACGAAATGGCCCCTCCGTACGGCGTGTCGGGGGCCATCTCGTCTCGGACTACCTGTCCTTGACCGGCTGAGCGCACTGGATCGTTTGCACTCGTTGGGGGCGAGTGCTAAGAATGACGCTGGCACTCGTAGCATGAGAGTGACAAAACTCGGATCGATGAGTTGAGGTCCAACAGCGCCGGCGGGAAGGGTCCGTCGGGTCAGCCGGATCGTCCGTCGCGGGCAACCCACCGATCCGTTCCAAGAACTCATAACGCGTGAGGAATGGCAGGAAATGCCGAAGCTTATTGCTTTCAACGAGGAAGCCCGTCGCGGCCTCGAGCGTGGCATGAACACGCTCGCCGACGCGGTCAAGGTGACGCTCGGCCCCAAGGGTCGCAACGTCGTCCTCGAGAAGAAGTGGGGCGCGCCCACCATCACCAACGATGGTGTGTCGATCGCCAAGGAAATCGAGCTCGAAGACCCGTACGAACGGATCGGCGCCGAGCTCGTCAAGGAAGTTGCCAAGAAGACCGACGACGTCGCCGGTGACGGCACGACGACCGCCACCGTCCTCGCCCAGGCGATGGTCCGCGAGGGTCTGCGCAACGTGGCCGCGGGTGCGAACCCGATGGGCCTCAAGCGTGGCATCGAGACCGCCGTGGCCGCTGTTTCCGAGCAGCTGTCCAACATGGCCATCGATATCGAGACCAAGGAGCAGATCGCGGCGACCGCGTCGATCTCTGCTGCTGACAACACGGTCGGCGAGATCATCGCCGAGGCCATGGACAAGGTCGGCAAGGAAGGCGTCATCACGGTCGAGGAGTCGAACACGTTCGGCCTCGACCTGGAGCTCACCGAGGGCATGCGCTTCGACAAGGGCTACATCTCGGCGTACTTCGTCACGGACCCGGAGCGGATGGAGACCGTCCTCGAGGACGCCTACATCCTGATCGCGAACCAGAAGATCTCGAGCGTCAAGGACCTGCTCCCGCTGCTCGAGAAGGTCATGCAGTCCGGCAAGCCGCTGCTGATCCTGTCCGAGGACGTCGACGGCGAGGCCCTGTCCACGCTGGTCGTCAACAAGATCCGGGGCACCTTCAAGTCCGTCGCCGTCAAGGCTCCGGGCTTCGGTGACCGTCGCAAGGCCATGCTCCAGGACATCGCGATCCTGACCGGCGGCCAGGTCATCTCCGAGGAGGTCGGCCTCAAGCTCGAGTCGACCGGCCTCGAGCTGCTCGGCCAGGCCCGCAAGGTCGTCATCACCAAGGACGAGACCACCATCGTCGAAGGTGCCGGCGACACCGCCCAGATCGAGGGCCGGGTCAACCAGATCCGTGCCGAGATCGAGAAGTCGGACTCCGACTACGACCGCGAGAAGCTGCAGGAGCGCCTGGCCAAGCTGGCCGGCGGTGTTGCGGTGATCAAGGTCGGCGCGGCCACCGAGGTCGAGCTCAAGGAGCGCAAGCACCGCATCGAGGACGCCGTTCGCAACGCGAAGGCTGCCGTCGAAGAGGGAATCGTCGCCGGTGGCGGCGTTGCCCTGGTGCAGGCTGCGGTCGAGGCGTTCACCAAGCTGGATCTCGAGGGTGACGAGGCGACCGGTGCCAACATCGTGAAGGTTGCGATCGAGGCCCCGCTGAAGCAGATCGCGATCAACGCCGGCCTCGAGGGCGGCGTCGTGTCCGAGAAGGTGCGCAACCTCAAGCCGGGTCACGGTCTCAACGCGGCCACCGGCGAGTACGTCGACATGATCGCCGAAGGCATCATCGACCCCGCCAAGGTGACCCGTTCGGCTCTCCAGAACGCCGCCTCCATCGCGGCGCTGTTCCTGACCACCGAGGCCGTCGTGGCCGACAAGCCGGAGAAGGCCGCCCCGATGGGCGGCGACCCGTCCGGCGGTATGGGTGGCATGGACTTCTGATCCACCGCTGAACAACCAAGCTCGGCCCCGGTCCTCGGACCGGGGCCGAGTTCGATTTGGTCAGAGTCAGTCAGAGGTCCATGCTGGTCCGGGAATGGTCGCGCAGGGCGAGGACGACGACGACCAGCGCGAGCGCCGGCAGCACAACCGTCCGCATGGTCGGGATGGCCGCGACGACGCAGCCGACGACGAGCAGCGCCGTCCCGACATCGGGGAAGTGCCGCCGCGCGAAGACCCCGGCGGCAACGATCGCCCCGCTCGCCACGACCGACACTCCCCAGAGCATCAGCTTGCGGATCGAGTCGTCGCTGTAGCGGAAGACCTCGTAGATCCCGAACCCGAACAGGGCCAGCACGAGCAGGATCGCCATTGAGGTTCCGAGACGCGATTCCATGCTCTGAACCTAGGGATCCCGAGGGAACCTCGCATGACTAGTCGGGATGGTTCCGCGTGCACGTCCGGGCGGTTGCAGTGCGACGCCGCGCACGCGAAAGAACCAAGCGCGTCCGGACACATGGAAGTGTGGACATCGTGGCAGAGGAATCGAGCCGGGCGGCGCGCTTCGCAACGCTCGCGGACGAAGTGGGTGAGCCGCTACGCCGCTATGCCGCTCGCCGCGTCCCGCCCCACCAGATCGACGACCTGGTCGCGGACGTCTTCCTGGTTCTCTGGCGCCGACTCGACGACGTGCCGGTGGGTGACCCGCTGCCCTGGGCGTACGGCGTGGCGCGCAAGTGTCTCGCCAACACCCGCCGTTCGGGACGTCGGCACCTGGAGCTCGTCGACAAGGTCACCCGCCTCGACCCGCCTCGGTCGTACGAAGCGCCGGAGTCGTACGACGACGTACACAATGCGCTGGCACAGCTCAGCGACCTCGACCGCGAACTCGTCCAGCTGTGGGCCTGGGAAGGCCTGCCCCCGCGGGACATCGCGGCCTCCCTCGGGATGACCGCCAACGCCGTGAGCATCCGGCTGACGCGGGCGAAGCATAAACTTGCGGAGCTTCTGCGAAAGAACGCCGGCCCGTCCGGACATGAACCAGATGAAGGGAGGACACGATGAGCGACTCCTCGGAAGACCGAGAGCTAATGGCGAGGCTGCAGGCAGCCGACCCGGCGCAGCGCACACCCGTCCCCCCGAAACACTGGATCAGTGACCTGACGGAGGCCACCATGAACGACAACACCAACACCGACGAGACCCGATCGGGCCAGGGGCGCCGCCGGACCTGGGTGCTCGTGGCGGCTGCTGCCGTCGTAGTCGGCGCGCTCGGCGTCGGCAGTGTGGCCGCCCTGAACAGCGGGGACGACGCCCCGCCGGCAGCTGCGACCGCCCCCGAGCGTCACCGAGATCGAGGCGCCAGCGGAGGCCGCTACCATGTGCATGATCCCGGATGCCAAGACGCTCACCGACGCCGCTGACATGGCAGTGGACGGCGTCGTGGTGTCGACCGCGGGCGACAAGGTCACGCTCGACGTGAGCCACTGGTACGTCGGTGACGCCACCGACCGGGTCGTGGTGACCGCCCCTTCCTCGGACCTGATGCCGCTGCTGGGTTCGGTTGACCTCGAGAAGGGCGAGCGCTACCTGCTTGCCAGCGAGAACGGGAAGCTGATCATCTGCGGCTTCAGCGGCCGCTACGACGCCTCGCTCGCCTCCCTCTACGACAAGGCTTTCACCAAGTGACTGCCGGCTGATGGGGGGTCCGTGATCGCCGGACTCGTCCTCGCCGCCGGTGCCGGCACCCGGATGGGGGTGCCCAAGGCGCTGGTCGAGGACGAGTCCGGACCATGGCTCTCGCGGGCGGTGCAAGCCTTGACGAACGGCGGTTGCGATGACGTGACCGTCGTTCTCGGTGCTGCTGCCGACGAGGCCGCCGCACTGGTCCCGGGGACGGCGACCGTCGTCGCCGAGGACTGGGCCGACGGGATGAGCGCCTCGCTCCGGGTCGGGCTGACGGTCGCTGACGGACCGCGACATCCAAACCGACGCCGTACTCCTCACTCTGGTCGACCTGCCCGACGTGGGCGCCGACGTCGTACGCCGCCTGCTCGACCGTGTCGTGGGCCCGACCACCCTCGCCCGCGCGTACTACGATGGCCGGCCCGGCCATCCTGTCGTCATCGGCCGCGAGCACGTGGCCGGGGTGATCGCGAGTGCCGTGGGCGACAGGGGAGCGCGCGACTACTTCGCCGCCCACCCGCATCAGTCCGTCGAGTGCGGTGACCTCGCCACCGGCCTCGACGTCGACGTCCGGTGAAACCCGTCGGTCGAGCAGGTCGCGCAGCGACCGTGTCGAGACCAACCTTCGACCAACGGCCACCCAAGTAGCCTTGGCGGATGAAGGGTGAGAGCGTCGCGGAGATCGCCGTCCGGCTGCGGGGGACCGGCTACATCTGCGACGAGCCACTGGCGACGATGGTGTTCCTCGCCCAGCAGATGCAGCGACCGCTGCTCCTCGAAGGCGAACCCGGCACCGGCAAGACCGCACTGGCTGAGGCGGCCGCCGAGTCGCTCGGCCTGCCGCTGATCCGGCTCCAGTGCTACGAGGGCATCGACGCAAGCCAGGCGCTCTACGACTGGGACTTCCCGCGCCAGATCCTGCACCTGCGGGCGCTTGAAGCAACAGGGGGCACGGGGCTGGAGGAAGCCGAGAAGAGCCTGTACGACGCCCGCTTCCTGCTCAAGCGACCGATCCTGGCCGCACTCCAGGACACCCCGGCCGTCCTTCTGATCGACGAGGTGGACCGCGCCGACGACGAGTTCGAGGCGTTCCTGCTGGAGGTGCTCTCGACCTGGCAGGTGACGATCCCCGAGTTCGGCACGGTCAAGGCGGCGACGCCGCCGTTCGTCGTGCTCACCTCCAACCGGACCCGAGAGATCCACGACGCCCTCAAACGACGCTGCCTCTACCACTGGATCGACCACCCCGGCCTCGAGCGCGAGCTGGAGATCGTCCGTTCGCGCGCGCCGGAGGTCTCCGAGGCCCTCGGCCGTCAGGTGGTTCTGGTCGTCCAGCAGCTGCGCACCCGCGACGACCTGCTCAAGCCTCCCGGGGTTGCCGAGACCCTGGACTGGGCCCGCGCTCTGGAACGCCTTGGCACGACCGAGCTCGACCTGTCCGTGGCGGCTTCCACGCTGGGCGCACTGGTCAAGTACCGCGAGGACACCGAGCGCGTGAAGCAGGCTCTCGACCGGATGCTGACGACATGAGTGTCCACGCGGCCGACGAGATTCTGCTCGGCTTCGCGGCCGCGGTGCGGGTCGCCGGCGTACCCGTCACCGCCGACCGCACCCACGCGTTCCTCGAGGCGGTCGCGTTGGTCGGCTTCGACGACCAGCGGGCCACCTGGCTCGCCGGACGAGCCACGCTGTGCGGCGGTCCCGACGACCTCGAGCGCTACGACCAGGTGTTCGAAGCCTGGTTCCTGGCCCGCGAGGGCCTGCCCACCACCAGACCCAGACCGGAGTCCGTGGCCGTGGCGGCGCGACTGCCGGCCGAGGCCGACTCGGGCGGTGAGAGCCCCGACGACGAGGTGCTGCGGGTCGCGGCCAGCGAGACCGAGGTGCTCCGCCACCGCGACATCGCCGACCTGTCGGCCACCGACCGGGCCAGGCTCAGCCGGATGTTCGCAGCCCTCGAGCCCCGGCCACCGCGGCGCCGGGCACTGCGGCGTACTCCGTGGCATCGCGGTGAGATCGACGCTTCGCGGACGATGCGACGGATGGTGCGCCGGATGGGCGAGCCGGACCGGATCGCCTGGCGCCGGCGCGGCAGCCGGCCTCGCCGCGTGGTGCTCCTGATCGACGTGTCCGGTTCGATGAGTGCCTACGCCGACGCGCTCCTGCGGCTGGCGCACCGGTTCGTGATGTCCGGACCGACCGGAGGGACCGAGGTGTTCACGATCGGCACCCGGCTGACCCACGTCACCCGGGCGATGCGCCTGCGCGATCCCGAGCGCGCCATCGTCGCGGCCGGCCGGACGGTGCCGGACTGGTCGGGCGGCACCCGGTTGGGCGAGACCCTGCGGGTGTTCCTCGACCGGTGGGGGCAGCGCGGCCTCGCCCGCGGTTCGGTCGTCGTGGTGTTCAGCGACGGGTGGGAGCGCGGCGACGCCGCCTTGCTGTCCGGGCAGGCTGGACGGCTGCACCGGCTCGCGCACCGTGTGGTCTGGGTCAACCCGCACCGCGGCAAGAGCGGCTACGAGCCGGTGCAGCAGGGAATCGTGGCGGTGCTCCCCTACGTTGACGACTTCGTGGCCGGACATTCGATGGCGACGTACGCCGAACTGGTCGAGGTGGTCGCTCGTGCGTGAGGTGCTCGACGAGCTGATGACCTGGTGGCGCGCGGGCGCCACCGTCGGGCTCGGGACAGTCGTGGCCACCTTCCAGTCCGCACCCCGGCCGGCCGGCGCTTCGATGATCGTCGGCCCCGGCGGCGAAGCCGTCGGCTCGGTGTCGGGTGGTTGCGTCGAGGGTGCCGTCTACGAGCTCGGGCAGGAGGTCGTCACTGACGGCGCTCCGGTGCTCCAGCGCTACGGCATCAGCGACGACGACGCCTTCGCCGTCGGACTGACCTGCGGCGGCATCCTCGACGTGTACGTCGAGAAGGTCGACCGCGACACCTTCCCCGAGCTCGGTCAGATCGCCGACGACATCGCTGCCGGCCGTCCCGTCGCCGTCGCAACAGTCGTCGAGCATCCCGACCCGACCCGGCTCGGCCGCCGGCTCGTCGTACGCCCGCCGGGGATAGTCCGAGACGAAATGGCCCCAGATCGAGCCGAAAAGGGGCCAGAACGTCTCGGACTATCGCAGCAGGGCACGATCGGCAGCGAGCGCGCAGACGCCGCGATCCACGACGACGCTCTCGGGCTACTGGCGTCGGGGCACAACGGCACCCTGGAATACGGGCCGGACGGCGAGCGGCGGGGAGAAGGGATGCGGGTCTTCGTGTGGGCCTTCGCGCCCAAGCCACGGATGCTGGTCTTCGGCGCGATCGACTTCGCCGCTGCGGTCGCACGGGTCGGCAGCTTCCTCGGCTACCACGTGACCGTCTGCGACGCCCGTCCGGTTTTCGCGACCAACACCCGGTTCCCCGAGGCCGACGAGGTGGTCGTCGACTGGCCGCACCGCTACCTCGCTGCGGAGGTCGAGTCGGGCCGGATCGACAACCGCACGATCATTACCGTGCTCACTCACGACCCGAAGTTCGACGTACCCCTGCTGGAGATCGCGCTGCGGGTTCCGGACGTGGCGTACGTCGGCGCAATGGGCTCTCGGCGCACCCACGAGGACCGGCTCGAACGGCTGCGCGAGGCGGGCCTGTCGGAGGAGGAGCTGTCCCGGCTGTCCAGTCCGATCGGCCTGGACCTGGGCGCCCGTACTCCGGAGGAGACGGCGATCAGCATCGCGGCCGAGATCATCGCGGTGCAGTGGGGCGGCACTGGCGACCGCCTCGCAGGCAAGGAAGGCCGGATCCACCACTGAGCGAGATCCGGACCCGTTCCGTCGTACCCGGTGCTGGGCTACGGTGGCGACAGGCCGCCCACAGGAGTGTCGATGCACGTCAGCCGCAAGGACCTTCAGGACGCTCGGGTCGCTGCGGTGCGCGCCTGGTCCGCGTTCGTCGAGCACGGTGACGACGCCGAGCGGCTGGTCCGGCCGGAGATCCTGCACAGCTGGGAGCGCTCCGAGGCGGCCCGGGCTCGCGACGTGACCGAGGCGCCACTGGCTGACGAGTCCGACACGAGGGCGATCTGGCAGGGATCCGCCCTGCAGACCGCGGTCGAACGGGTCGAGACCGAGCTGCGCCGTACGGCAGAAGACGGAGACCTGGTGCTCGCCGTCACCGACGCCGAGACCCGGATCCTGTGGACGTACGGCGGCCGGGTGATGCGCCGGCGGGCCGAAACCGTCAACTTCGTGGCCGGCGGCCGCTGGGACGACGAGAGCGTCGGCACCAACGCGCTCGACCTCGCCACCCGGCTAGACGCACCGGCCATGGTCTTCAGCGCCGAGCACTACGCCCCGATCGTGCACAACTGGGTCTGCTGGGCGGCGCCGGTGCACGACCCGACGACCGGCGAGCAGCTCGGCGTGGTCGACCTGTCGACGACGTGGGACCGCACCCACCCGATCGGGCTGGCGACGGCTCGCGTGCTGGCGCGCCTGATCGAGACCGCGATGCCACTGACCAGCTCCAGGCTGGTCACCGGCGACCTCGAGATCGGTGAACCCGGGCTCAGCCTGACCCTGCTCGGCACCGCCGAGGCCCGGCTCGACGGCGTCCGGCTGCTGCTCAACCGGAGGCAGACCGAGATCCTCGCGTTGCTCGCCATCCATCCCGAGGGGCTCTCGGTCGACCACCTCCACGCCTTGTTGTACGGCGACTCCGCGATCACCCTGTCCACGCTGAAGGCGGAGGTCTCGCACCTTCGAAGCGCCCTGTCCGGACAGCTCGCGTCACGCCCCTACCGGCTGACGATGCCGGTGCACACCGACGTCGACACGGTGCTCGAACTGCTCCGCCGCGGACAGGTCGCCGCGGCCGTCGAGTCCTACGGCGGCGACCTGCTGCCCGGCACCAACTCCCCGGCGTTGTGCGAGCTCGCCGACTATGTGGCGGTGGCCGTCCGCGAGGCGTTGCTGGCCGATCCGGTCCCGTCCGCGGTGGTGCGCTACAGCGAGCTGGCGCCGTACGACCTGGAGGTGCTGGAGGTCTGCCTGGCGGCTCTGGGTGAGCGTGCCCATCCCGCGAAGCCCCTGCTCAAGGGACGGCTCGCCGCGGCCGGTCGCTGACCGCTGCCGGCACCAACCTTTCGCCAACCTCGGGCTCCTAGCGTGAGCCCTGTCACCGGTTCCGTTGCCTTTGCATGCCCTCAGGAGCGCTCATGACCAAGATCCAACTCACCGTCGACGGGGCGACCGTCTCCGACGACGTCGAACCCCGCATGCTGCTCGTGCAGTACCTCCGGGAGAAGCTCGGCAAGGTCGGCACCGTCATCGGTTGCGACACCAGCAACTGCGGTGCCTGTACCGTCCATTTGGACGGAAAGAGCGTGAAATCGTGCAACGTGCTGGCCGTCCAGGCCGACGGGCACAACGTCACCACGATCGAGGGGCTGGCCTCGAACGGCGAGCTGCACCCGATGCAGGCGGCGTTCCACGAGTGTCACGCCCTCCAGTGCGGGTTCTGTACGCCGGGGATGATCATGCAGAGCATCGACCTGCTCAACGACAACCCGAACCCCACCGAGGAGGAGATCCGGCTCGGGCTCGAGGGCAACCTGTGCCGCTGCACCGGCTATCACAACATCGTGAAGGCGGTTCAGCACGCCGCTGGGACGGCAGGTGCGTCGTGACCGCCACCCAGGAACGACCCACTCTCGAGGTCGGCAAGGACCGGCGCCGCAAAGAGGACCAGCGGCTGATCACCGGCCGCACCCGCTGGACCGACAACTTCCAGCTGCCCGGGATGCTGCATCTCGCGATGGTGCGCAGCCCCTTCGCCCACGCGAAGATCCTCAACGTCGACGTCGCCGAGGCCAAAGCGGCCCCGAACATCGTTACGGTGCTGACCGGCGCCGACGTCGCGGACGAACAGGGCGGGCTGCCCAACGCCTGGGCGATCACGACTGATCAGGTCGCCCCGAACCACCCGCCGATCGCGGTCGACCGAGTCGCTTTCGCGGGTGAGGTGGTCGCCGTGGTCGTGGCCCGTACAGCTGCCGAGGCGCGAGACGCCGCTGAACTGGTCGACGTCGACTACGAGGAGCTGCCCGCCGCGCTCGACCTGAGGGAGTCGGCCGAGGACACGATTCTGGCTCACCCGGATCTCGGCACCAACAAGTCGGCGTTCTGGCAGTTCGACTCGGCGGGCGCCGGCACCGGAGGCTCGGTCGACGAAGCCATCGAGACCGCCCGTGCGGACGGGATCCTGATCGAGCGGGAGTATCGCCAGCAGCGGCTGATCCCTGCGTTCATCGAGCCCCGTTCGGTCGTCGTCGACCCGACCAGTGAACAGATCACGATGTGGTCGGCCACCCAGATCCCACACATTCTCCGGTTCCTGCTTTCCGCGGTTCTCGGCGTCTCCGAGTCCAAGATCCGGGTGATCGCGCCCGACGTCGGCGGCGGCTTCGGTGGCAAGCTCCAGACCACGCCGGAGGAGTTCATCACGTTCATGGCGGCCCGCCGGGTTGGCAAGCCGTGCAAGTACACCGAGACCCGCTCCGAGTCGCTGATGTCGGCCCATCACGGCCGGGACCAGTGGCAGAAGCTGACGCTGGCCGCCACCAAGGACGGCACCGTTACCGGGCTCAAGATCGACCTGCTGGCCGACCTCGGCGCATATGTCGCGCTCGTGGGCGGTGGTGTGCCGGTCCTGGGCGCGTTCATGTTCAACGCGATCTACAAGTTCCCCGCCTACCAGTTCAACTGCACAACCGTGCTCACCAACAAGACCTGGACCGACGCCTATCGGGGCGCGGGCCGGCCCGAGGCGACGTACGCCATTGAAAGGCTGATGGACGAGCTCGCGGTCGAGGTCGGGGTCGACCCGCTGGAGATCCGCGAGAGGAACTGGATCAAGCACGAGGAGTTCCCGTTCACCACGGTGGCCGGCATGGTGTACGACTCCGGCAACTACGAGGCGGCGACTGCCAAGGCCAAGGAGATGTTCGGGTACGACGAGCTTCGCGCCGAGCAGCAGCGGCGCCGTGAGTCCAAGGACCCGGTCCAGCTGGGGATCGGCGTGTCGACGTTCACCGAGATGTGCGGGCTGGCTCCGTCGCGGGTGCTCGGCAGCCTCAACTACGGTGCGGGCGGCTGGGAGCACGCCACGATCCGGATGCTGCCGACCGGCAAGGTCGAGGTGGTCACCGGTTCGTCCGCACACGGACAGGGTCACGAGACGGCCTGGTCACAGATCGTCGCGGACCGTCTCGGAGTGCCGTTCGAGGACGTCGAGGTGTTGCACGGCGACACCCAGGTCGCGGCGAAGGGGATGGACACCTATGGGTCCCGGTCGCTCGTGGTCGGCGGCGAGGCGCTGATCATGGCCGCCGACAAGGTGATCGAGAAGGCCAAGCCGATCGCGGCGCACATGCTCGAGGCCTCGCTCGACGACATCGACTTCAGCGGTGGGCAGTTCGGAGTCAGGGGCACCGACAAGGGGATGGCGATGGCCGACATCGCGCTGGCGACGTTCACGGCGCACGACCTTCCCGACGGACTCGAGCCGTCTCTGGACTCGGAGGCGACGTTCGACCCGAACACCTTCTCGTTCCCGCACGGCACCCATCTGTGCGCGATGGAGGTCGACACCGAGACCGGTGGCGTGACGATGCGCAAGTACACCTGCGTCGACGACATCGGCAACATCGTGAACCCGTTGATCGTCGCCGGCCAGGTGCACGGTGGCCTCGTCCAGGGCATCGCCCAGGCGTTGTTCGAGGAAGCCGTGCACGACGATGCCGGCACCCTCGTCTCGGCGTCGTTCGTCGACTACCTGGTGCCGACTGCTGCCGACACGATCAGCTTCGACACCGACCACACGACATCGGCGTCCACGACGAACACGCTCGGAACCAAGGGAGTCGGTGAGGCCGGCACGATCGCATCCACTCCTGCGGTGGTCAACGCGATCGTCGACGCCGTCCGTCAGTTCGGCGTCAACGACATCCGGATGCCGTGCACGCCCGAACGCGTGTGGAAGGCGATCCACAGCAACGATGGCGGGGATCCCACGACGGGTGACACCACGCCGCACTTCGACCCGGCAGACACTGCCGACCGCACGGAAGGAGCGGGCCAGTGATTCCCGCACAGTTCGACTACCTCGCGCCGGCCTCGGTCGAGGAGGCGCTCGCCGCCCTCGCCGAGCACGGCGACGAAGCCAAGGTGATCGCCGGCGGCCAGAGCCTGCTGCCGGTACTCCGGATGCGGCTCAACGCGCCCGGCGTCGTCATCGACATCGGGAAGATCGAGTCGCTGCGCGGGATCCGTGAGGACGGTGACGCCATCGTGATCGGTGCGATGACCACGCACGCAGACGTGGGTTCCGACCAATTGGTGGCGCAGCACGCTGCACTGATCACGAAGGCGGTGGCGCACGTGGCCGACCCCCAGGTCCGGCACCGGGGAACATTCGGTGGCGCTCTCGCCCACGCCGACCCGGCCGGTGACCTCGGCGCGACGACGCTGGCGCTGGGGGCCGAGTTCGTGATCACCGGATCCAGCGGTTCGCGCACGGTGTCCGCGGACGACTTCTTCGTCGGCCTCTTCGAGACCGCCATCGGGGAGGACGAGCTGCTGACCGAGGTACGGATCCCGAAGCACACCGGTTGGGGTGCCCACTACGAGAAGTTCGTCAGGGTCGCTCACCAGTGGCCGATCGTGGCCGTGGCGGCCACCGTCAAAGCGGAGGGCGGCACGATCTCCGAGGCCAAGATCGGGCTCACGAACATGGGGTCGACGCCGTTGCGGGCGACCGCGGTCGAGCAGGCCCTGGTCGGCCAGCCCGCCACGGATGACGCCGTACGTGCGGCGGCCCAAGCAGCGGCGGAGGGCACCAATCCGCCCTCCGACCTCAACGGGGACAGCGACTACCGCAAGCATCTGGCCACCGTGTTGACCAGGCGCGCCGTCCTCGCGGCCGCGGGAGCGTGAGCCGGTGGAGCTGACCCACGAGTTCACCGTGCCCGCCACCGTCGACCAGACCTGGGAGGCGCTCAACGACATCGAGTCGGTGGCCGGCTGCTTCCCGGGTGCGACGGTCACCTCGGCCGAGGGAGACACCTTCCAGGGCTCGTGCAAGGTCAAGCTCGGTCCGATCGCCCTGGTCTACAACGGCTCGGGCAGCTTCGTCGAGAAGGACGAGGCGTCGCACACGATGAGGATCGAGGCCAAGGGCAAGGACAAGCGCGGAAACGGTACGGCGGGCGCCGACGTGGTCGCGACCCTGATCGACTCCGGCCCGGAGACCCAGGTCAAGGTCGTCACCGATCTCGCCATCACCGGCAAGCCCGCCCAGTTCGGCCGCGGCGTGATCCAGGACGTCAGCAACAAGCTGTTGGATCAGTTCGTCGACTGCCTCAAGGGAAAGGTCGGCGACGTACATGATGCGGCGGCAGCTGCGGAACCAGAGTCGGCTCCGGATTCGGCTCCGGCGGTGACGCCCGCACCCTCGATGGCGCCGCCGGAGCCGGTCGAAGCCCCTCGACCTGCACCGGAAGACGACGCGCTCGACCTGGGCGCCACGGTCCTCCCTGTGCTGGTGAAGACCTACGGCAAGCAGTTCGCCGCTGGTTTCGGCGTTCTCTTGGTCATGCTGTTGATCCTGCGGCGTCTGCTGCGGTGAAGCGCGGGCCGTTGATGGCGTGAGTGCCTCCGGCCTGCCAGCGCTTCGGTTGCGATAGGTCCAGGCCGTCCAGGTCCGGAAGCAGGCATAGCCCACAATGACCACGCACACCCCGGAGTCGGTTGATCGACCTTGACGGCGTCGAGGCGTGGACGGAAGGTGTAGGTGACGGGGGTCCTGAACGGTGGGGAGCGGTCACGATGCAGGCGCTGATGGCACGGACCGGACGCTCGACTGCGGTCGTGGCGCTCTCCTCGTTGGCGGTGGCCGGCGCGATCCTGGGATGCGCGGCGGCGTCCTGGTCGGCTGACGGCCCCGCGGTCACGGTCCGCGTCTCGGTCAACTCCGGAGAGGACGAGCGGTTCAAGGACAGTGACTCTCCCACCATCTCCAGCACTGGCCGCTACGTGGCGTTCACGTCCTCCGCGCGACTGGTGCCGGCTGACACGAACAACGGTCCGGACGTCTACCTCCGCGACCGGGGAACCGGAGTGACCAAGCGGGTGTCGGTGTCCTCCGCCGGCGTCCAGAGCAACTTCTCCAGTTCCAACCCGTCGGTGACCCCTGACGGGCGCTACGTGGCCTTCCAGTCGTTCGCGAACAACTTCTGGCCAGGGGACAGCAACAACACCACCGACATCTTCGTGCGCGACATGGTCAACGGGACCACCGAGCTGGTCTCCCTGACCTCGGAGGGGATCACCACCCCCGGTGTCAGCGACTGGAGCGCGATGCCCAGCATCTCCGCCGATGGTCGGTACGTCGCGTTCGAGTCGCCATCGCCGTGGATGGTCGACGGGGACTTCAACAACACCACCGATGTGTTCGTCCGGGACCGGACGGCCGGAACGACCGAACGGGTGTCGGTCAGCACCGCCGGCGGCGAGGGGAGCCAAGCCAGCGGCGAAAGCGGCTTGGCCATCTCGGCCGACGGCCGCAATGTCGTCTTCAACTCGTTTGCACCGGACCTGGTCGCGGACGACACCAATAACTCCTACGACGTGTTCGTGCACGACCGGTCGCTGGACACCACCACGCGGGTCTCGGTGAGCTCGGCGGGTGCCGAAGCGGATCTTGGCAGCGGGCCCGTCGCGATCTCAGGGAACGGCCTGTACGTGTCGTTCGCGTCGCCGGCAACGAATCTGGTCACGGGCGACACCAACGACATGACAGACGTGTTCGTCCGCGACCTCGCAGCCGGAGTGACGACTCTGGTGTCGGTCGCCACGAACGGCACCAGGGCAAACAGCGGTAGCGCCTTCCCGTCGCTGTCGTACAGCGGGCGGCACGTCGCGTTCACCTCCTCGGCATCGACGTTGGTGCCTGGGGACAACAACCTCGAGGCGGCAGACGTGTTCGTGCGCGACCGCATCGCGGGAACCACGCTGCGGGTCTCGGTCGGCCCAGGAGGAGCGGAAGGCAACAGCAGCAGCGGCAACTCCGGTCCCGCGATCTCCTCGAACGGCCAACATGTCGCCTTCGACTCCCGGGCGACGAACCTGGTGGCAAACGACACCAACCGGTCGCAGACGTCTTTGTGCGGCTGCGGTTTGCGAGCTGAACGGCCCGCCCCGCTCGCATCAACAGCTCGCTTGGGTTGCCGTGGTCTCGTGGCGTGGCTGCGGTTCAGACCAACCCGCTTTGGTTGGGGTTTCAGGCCAAGCCGCTGTGGTTGCGGTTTCAGAGCCAACCCGCTGCGGTTGCGCCCTTGCCTTCGGTTACGCGTGCGTGGACGGGGTCGCCGACCCGGCTCTTGTTGACAGTCGTCGCTGGCGCTCCTTTGTGTCAACAAGGGCCGGGTCGGCTCCCTACCGGACTCCGTCCGGTCGGAACTGGACTGAGATTCGGGGGCCGGCGTGGGCGGTCTTGGGGACGGCGTGCTCCCAGGTGCGCTGGCAGGAGCCACCCATCACCAGGAGGTCGCCGTGACCCATCGTGAAGGCGATCGAGGCGCCGCCGCCTCGGGGGCGGAGCAGCAGTCGCCGCGGGTCGCCGTAGGAGACGATCGCGACCATCGTGTCCTCGGTCTGCCCGCGTCCGATCGTGTCGCCGTGCCACGCGACACTGTCGCGACCGTCGCGGTAGTAGCAGCACCCAGCGGTGACGAACGGCTCGCCGAGCTCGGGCGCGTAGTGCTCCGAGAGCGCCTCCCGGGCCGATTCCAGACCGGGGTGCGGGAGCGGTTCGCCCGCGCCGTAGGTGTGCACGAGGCGGGGTACGTCGACCACCCGGTCGTACATCTCGCGACGCTCGGCCCGCCACGGCACGTCAGAGAGGAGCACGGAGAAGATCTCGTCGGCGCCGACGATCCAGTTGGGTCGGACGTCGACCCACGCACCCCGCGACAGCGACGTACGACGGGCAACCCCGAAGCGACCCCACCGACACAGCCGGCGCGGTGTCGAACAAGTTCCCCTGAATCTCCACGGTCACCGAGACCACAGTAGCAAAGACTTCGAAACTGTGTTCGAACGAATCGGGGATTTCTCAGGGTGAATCCCGTGGCGACAATTGGGACCCACCCGGCACAGTGGACCCATGACTTCCCTCCTCAAAGCCGGGGCCAGGCCGGCCGCCCGGGTCCAGAACCTCACCAAGACCTACGGAACCGGACAGGCCCTGGTCCGCGCCCTCGACGACGTCACGCTCGACATCGCCGCCGGCGAGTTCACCGCGGTCATGGGCCCCAGTGGCTCGGGCAAGTCGACGCTGATGCACTGCTGTGCCGCGCTCGACCGGCCCGACGGCGGGCAGGTCTTCATCGGCGACCAGGAGCTGAGCCGGCTGAAGGACAAGGCGCTCACCCGGCTGCGCCGCGACGAGATCGGGTTCGTCTTCCAGTCCTACAACCTGGTGCCGACCCTGACCGCGGAGGAGAACATCCTGCTGCCGTTGTCGATCGCAGGCCGCAGACCCGAACCTGAGTGGTTCAAGAGCGTCATCGACACCGTGGACCTCGGCGACCGGCTCCATCACAAGCCCAACGAGCTGTCGGGCGGACAGCAGCAGCGGGTGGCGGTCGCCCGCGCACTCATGAGCCGACCGACGATCGTGTTCGCAGACGAGCCCACCGGCAACCTCGACAGCCACAGCGGGGCCGAGGTGCTGGGACTACTGCGGGACAGCGTCAAGAACCACGGCCAGACGATCGTGATGGTCTCGCACGACCCGGTGGCCGCGGCGTACACCGACCGGGTGATCTTCCTCGCCGACGGCCGCGTCGTCGACGAGCTCCGCGATCCCGACCGCGATCAGGTGCTGGAGATCATGGCCAAGATGACTGCGGGTGTCTGAGGAATGGTCAAGGTCACCTGGCGCAACCTGATCGCCCGGAAGATCAGACTTCTGCTCTCCGGCATGGCGATCGTCATCGGTGTCGCCTTCGTCGCTGGCTCGTTCATCTTCACCGACGCGATGGGTGGCGCGTTCGACGACATCATCGAAGGGTCCACCGCCGACGTCGAGATCGCCTACAAGGGTGCCAACGACTTCGACTCGGTCCAGGACTCGAGGACGATCCCGGCGTCGGTCGTGACGGAGCTCGAGAAGCTCCCCGAGGTGGGATCGGCGCATCCGACGACCGCCCTCTTCACCGTGTTCGTCGTCGGCGAGAACGGCAAGGTCGTCGGCGGGAACGGGCCGCCCGGGCTGGCGTTCAACCCGACGGGTGCGACGGCACTGACCGGCAACCCGGTGATCGCGCTGACCGACGGGGAGGAGCCCGACGCGCCGTACGAGGTCGCGCTCGACGTGGACACGGCGGACAAGGCGGGGTATGCCATCGGCGACACCGTGGACCTGGTGACGCCGGGCGCCCCTCCCGCGATCCAGGCCAAGCTCACCGGTCTCGTGGAGTTCGGCAACGGGAGTGGCCTCAACGGCGCCACCTTGAGCCTGTTCGACCGCAAGTTCATGCAGGACCAGTTCTTCGACGGCCGTGACGTCTACTCGACGATCTCGCTCAACGCCGCGCCTGGAGTGAGCCAGGTGCAGCTGCGCAACGCCGCGCAGCAGGTGCTGCCGGAGGGTGTGGTGGCCCGCACCGGCGACGAGTACGTCAAGACCAACCAGGACAGCCTTGAGGAGATCATGGGCTTCCTGCAGACGTTCCTGCTCGTCTTCGCCGGTGTCTCCCTGGTGGTCGGCGTCTTCATGATCATCAATACCTTCTCGATCCTGGTCGCCCAGCGAAGCCGCGAACTCGCCCTGCTCCGCACCCTCGGAGCCTCGCGAAGACAGGTCACCGTGTCGGTGATTCTCGAGGCGCTGGTGGTAGGGGTGGTGGGCTCCACCATCGGCTTGGGAGTCGGGTACCTGCTGGCCCGGGGGCTGGCATGGATCTTCGGACTGATCGGGATCGACCTGAGCCGCGCCGCGTTCCCGGTCGAGTGGCCGACCGTCTTCTGGTCCTACGTCGTCGGCATCGTCGTCACAGTGGTCGCGGCCTACCTTCCGGCGCGGCGCGCGTCCGCGATCGCGCCCATCCAGGCCCTCCGCGACGACGTCGCGCTCCCGGAGACTGCGCTGCGCAGGCGCCTCTTCGTCGGAGCCGGGCTGGTCGGGCTCGGCCTGGTGAGCCTGGTGGCCGGCTTCGCAGGCGAAGGTACGACGGGCCTCAGCCTGATCGGCCTCGGCATGTTGCTCGTCCTGATCGGGGTGGCCCTGCTGAGCCCGATCGCGGCCCGGCCGGTCATCGGGCTGTTCCAGGCGCCGTACCAGGGCCTGTTCGGAACGGTCGGCCGGCTGGCCACCCAGAACTCGATCCGGAACCCGCGGCGCACGGCCGCCACCGCCAGCGCCTTGATGGTCGGGCTGGCGCTGGTGGCGATGATGTCGATCCTGGGGCAGTCAGCGTCAGCGTCGACGGACGCGGCGGTCAAGTCCAACCTCACCTCGCAGTTCATCGTCTCCAACGTCATCGGCCAGGCGTTCGCCACGGACGTGGCCGACCAGATCCGCGAGGTCGACGGGGTGGAGTCGGTCGCGAGCTTCCGCTCCGCTCCGGCCAAGCTGGACGGGAGCAGCGTGTTCGCAGGCGCGATCGACCCAGAGGACTTTGCGAGCGCACTGTCCCTACCGTTCGCGGCGGGCTCCCTCGCGTCGCTTCAGAGCGGCACCGTCGTGCTGGGCGAGTCGGTCGCGAAACGGTTGGACCTCAAGGTTGGCGACGAGGTCACGATGGAGATGCAGGGCGGCGACGTTCCGCTGAAGGTGAGCGCCGTGTTCGGCGCGAGCAGTGGGGTGCCCGCCGAGGTGCTCGTCACCTTCGACACCTTCCAGAAGGGGGCCCTCGCACCGCTCGACTCGATGGTGTTCGTGAGCAAGGCGCCAGGTGCGGACACAGACGCGGTACGGGGGGCGATCGAGGACATCACGAAGGACCTGCCGACCGTGACGGTCAAGGACCCCGAAGGCTACGCGGACGAGCAGAAGGAGCAGATCCAGATCTTCCTCTATCTCATCTACGGGCTGCTCGGGCTGTCAGTGGTCATCGCGATCCTCGGCGTCGTCAACACCCTCGGCCTGTCGGTGATCGAACGGACCCGGGAGATCGGCCTGATCCGGGCGATCGGGACCAGCCGACGACAGCTTCGCACCATGATCCGGCTCGAGTCGGTGGTCGTCGCAGTGTTCGGGGCCCTGCTGGGAATCGCGCTCGGCATCGCCTTCGGGATGGGGCTGATCTATGCCCTGCGCGACCAGGGGCTGACCGAGCTTTCGATCCCGTGGCTGCTCCTCGCCATCTTCGTGCTGGCGGCCGGGCTGGTCGGCGTACTGGCCGCTGCGGTGCCTGCGCGCAGGGCTGCCAAGCTCGACATCCTCCGCGCGATCGCGACCGAGTAGCCGAACCCGAATAGCCCGATCGGGCCCTTGCGCACAGCCCTCTAGGGCCAAATTTCAAGGATTCGATGACGGTTGTCTGGACCACCGCTACAGTCGGCTCCATGACCGAAGGGGTCTCCACAATGGAAACGGCTGCCACTCTCCCAGCGCTTAAGCACATCCAGGTCCGGGAGTACGTCCGTTCCCTTATCGAGGGATGCGAGCCGGGTGCGTCGGCCCCCTCCGAGCGTGAGCTCGTCCAGCGGTTCGGCGTCGCGAGAATGACCGTCCGGCAGGCAATGGATGCGCTGGTCGGGGAGGGACTGCTGGTCCGGATCCCGGGTCGCGGCACCTTTGTGGCCCAGCCGCGAAGCCATCCCGGCAAGCTCCACAGCTTCAGCGAGGAGATGTCGCTTCGAGGCCTCCTGGCGGAGTCGTCGACCCTGATTGCGCGTCGTGAGAAGGCCGGACCGGGTGTGGCCCGCGCGTTGAGCCTGACCGAGGGCGATCCCGTCATTCACTGGAAGCGGTTGCGTCGCGCCGACGCGTCCCCGGTCTGCGTCGAGGACGCATACCTCAATGAGGTGCTGCTGCCCGGCTTCCTCCAGAGCGGCATGCCGACGAGCCTGTACGACGCCCTGAGCGCGCGTGGGCTCCGCCCCACATGGGCCGAGGACTCGGTGGCCGCCGACGTCGCCACGGCTGACGAGGCCGAGAGCCTCGAGATCGCCCCAGGATCGTCGGTCTTGCGAGTGTCGCGACGAGCGTTGGTCCACGACCGCCCGATCGAGGTGTCCCGGGCGGTGTTCCGAGCCGACCGCTACACGCTCTGGGTCCAGTTCGACGGCACCATCTAGAGACTGCCCAACGGCGCGATGGTCGTGCCCGACTGCTCACATACCCAGACCGGGTCGGGCCCGCCGAGTTCGGGGTGGATGTAGACCGCGTGGGGTTCCGCGCTGTTGCAGATCGAGCACAACGGCCAGCGCCCGACTCGCTCGAGCAGCGCGTCCTGGACGTCCTGGGCGACCAGCCCGGCGACGTACTCGATCCCGTCCGGCCATTGCGCGGCCCACCAGCGGCGGGTGGTGACCGCCTCCTCGAGGAGCGAGACGACCACGGCGTCCACAACGCTGGTGCTCTGCAGATCCCTCAGCACCAGAGCGCGTGCGGCGTACACCGCTGGGTCATCCACGAGTCCATCCTTGCGCGTTCAGCCAAACCGGTCGCGGCACTACTGTTTGGCCCATGACCGGACTCCTCGAGGTGACCGTGCTGAAAGTGCGCGACGTTGCCGGTGCGCAGGAGGGCGGTGCGGACCGATTGTTCGTGCTCGAGGGCGGCTCCGAGGACGGCCTGTCCCCGGCGCCGGCCACGGTGGGCGCGGTCCTGCGGGAGGCCGACGTACCCGTGCGGGTCCTTCTCCGCCTGTCCGACAACCGCACCACCAACGGTGGCGAGTTCACCCGCCTTGTCGGGCTAGCCGAGGAGTACCTCGCGCTCGGCGCCGAGGGCGTCGCCTTCGGGTTCCTCGACACCGACCTCGAGGTCGACGTGCAGACCTGTCGTGCGCTCGCCGACGCCCTGCCCGGCGTGCCCTGGACGTTCACCCGGGCCATCGACGACACCCTCGAACCGCGCCGCTCCTGGCGCCGCGTCGCAGCCCTGCCCGGAGTGGACTCGGTCCGGTCGGCCGGTTCGCCGCGCGGTCTCGGCGTCGGCTACGACGACCTGCTCGCCCTCGCCGAGTCCGATCCGGTGGTCGCCGGCCTGCTGATTCCCGACGGAGGGCTGAAAGCGGAGATGGTGCCGTGGTTCATGCGCGCCGGCGTCACCCGGTTCCACCTCGGTGACCAGGTGCGGCCCGGTGGGACCGACAAGGCGTACGTCGACGCTGCCCACGTCCGTTCCTGGCGGTTGCTGGTCGACGGGCGCGCATGATCCTCATCGACCCGCCCAACGCCGCCGGGCACGGCCGGCTGTGGTCTCACCTCGCCAGTGATACCGCCTACGACGAGCTGCATGCGTTCGCCCGGGTGATCGGCATCCCCCAGCGCGGCTTCGACCGCGACCACTACGACGTGCCCGCTGAGTGGTACGACCGGGTCGTCGAGGCGGGCGCCACCCCGGTCTCGTCGCGCGAGCTGATCGCCCGGCTGCGTCGCGCCGGCCTGCGCCGGCGCAAGTCCGAGATGCTCGGTCCGCGCGCGCCGGGCCGGTCCCTGATCCGCCCAGAAGGGCTCGCGCCCGGCGACCTGGTTGCGATCACAGGCCCGTCGGGACCCGTCGATCCCGACCGGCTCGCGGCAGGGATCGAGCGGCTCGAGTCCTGGGGCCTGAAAGTCGCCGCGCCTTCGGCGACTCTCACACCCATCTTGCCGTGGCTCGCGGACTCCGACGAGGGTCGGGCGGCGGCGTTCGCTGCTGCGTGGACCGACCCCGAGGTGCGGGCCGTCATCGCCACCCGCGGTGGGTACGGCGCCCAGCGCATCGTCGACCTGCTGGACTGGATGGCGCTCGCTGCAGCCGGACCGAAGCTGCTGGTCGGGTTCTCCGACATCACCGCCCTGCACCAGGCGTTCGGCACCCGACTGGGTCTGGTCACCGTTCACGGGCCTTCAGCAGCGAGCCTGGCCGACCGCGACGAGGCCACCCTGGACGCCCTCCGTGTACTCCTGTTCGACGGCGAGTGCGCCCCGTTCACCGGACTCTCGACGGGATCGCCCGGGCGGGCCCACGGCCCACTCACGGGCGGCAACGTAACGGTGCTCGCGGCCTCGGCAGGCACCCCACACGCGGGCCGCGCCGCCGGCGCCATCGCGGTGCTGGAGGATGTCGGCGAGCGGCCCTATCGCCTCGACCGGTCGTTGACCCAGCTGCTGCGCTCTGGCTGGTTCGACGACGTGCGCGGGATCGTGTGCGGTCAGTTCACCGACTGCGGCGACCCCGGTCAGGTGCGCGCGATGCTCGACGCTCGGCTGGGGGATCTCGGCGTCCCGGTCGTGCACGACGCGCCGATCGGTCACGGTCCGACGAACCGGGCGCTGCCGTTCGGCTCGCGCGCCACCCTGGATGCTGGCGCCGGCACGCTCACGATCGACGAGGACGCATTGCGCTGATCTCCGCACCGACGTTGGCCCGGGCGGCGGCCTCCCAGCGGTCGCGGGCGTAGGCCGTGTGGAACAGGGTCGGCTTGTCCAGCAGGTCGGCCAGGATTGCGGCCCTCCCCGCGGCGAACTCCGGGTCTGGGACGTGCGCGTACTCCCTGCGCACAGTGGCAACGTACTCCGCGTAGCGTTCCGGCGATGCGGCCAGGATGGCCAGGTCGGCGTCGGACAACGCGCAGCCGTTCACGTCGTCGGGCGCCGGTAGATGCCGCTCGGTCAGTCGGACGAGACGGGCCACCTCGTCGACATCGGGTCGGCCGGCCAGCGCCGACGACGCCCACTGGGCCGAACGCTCCTCGGCATCCGGGCTCCCGTCGTACACGGCGTCGTGGAACCACGCCGCGAGCAGCACCGGGTCCCGGTCGTAAGGGACCGACGGGGCAAGCTCGTCGAGGCGCGCAAACACCTCGGTCAGGTGCAGCGTGTCGTGATATCCCCGAGCGGGGTCGGCGTAGGCCGCCTCGAGCTCGTTGCGGAGCTCGTCTCGACCCTCGATGGGCCACCAGGTGCGCAGGTCGCTCATGAGTCGAGTGTGGCAGCCAGCTCGTGGGGGAGTGGCTCGTCATGGATCACCACCAGCGAGCTCACGGCCCGGGTCAGGCACACGTAGAGCCGGCGCAGGCCGGTCACCCGATCCGGCTCGGCAGCGACGATCGCGGCCGGCTCGACCAGGACGACGTGGTCGTACTCGAGGCCTTTCGCCAGCGAGGCGGGTACGACGTCCAGGTGGGCGTCGAACTCGGTCTCGTCATCGCCCGGCTCGCGGCCGACGATGGCCAGGATCAGGTCGCTCAGCTCTTTGGAAACCAGCTCGACCAGGGCGTCGGGGACGATCAGTCCGATCGAGCCGTCGAGCACCGCGACCCCGTCGAGCCGACGACGCAGCTCCGACCGCGGGGCGAAGGCAAGCTCGCCACGGCTCCGACGCACGGACGTCGGCGGCTCGAGGTCGACTGCGACATGCGGCAGCAGCCGGGCGGCGTACTCGATGACCTCGCCGGGTACCCGGAAGCCGCGGGTCAGCTGTTCGACGTGGGCGGACGGCTTGCCGAGGTGAGTCAGCGCGTCGGACCAGGACCGGCTTCCCCATGGGGTCGTTGCCTGGGCGAGGTCGCCCAGCACGGTCACGGAGCCCGTCGAGCAGCGCCGGCCGAGCGCCCGCAGCATCATCGCGGACAGGTCCTGTGCCTCGTCGGCCACGATGTGGGCCACCGAGCCAGTGCGTTCCACGAGGTCGGTGGCCTCGTCGATGAGGACGGCGTCCGCCAGGGTCCACTTCGCGGCGCCGGCCGAGCGCGGCGGCTTCGCCCAGAGCAGCATCGCCTGCTCGTCGGGGGACAGGACGCCGTCGGCCGCGGCGGCGAGGAAGCCGGCGTCGGCGAGCAGCCGCCAGACGAGCTTCCGCGGCTCGACCGCCGGCCACAGCGCGTTCGCATAGGTCTTCACCGGCGCGCTCCGGGCCACGGCGTTCTGCACGCGGTCGTCGGGGGATTCCCCGGCGAGCTCCATCTTGACCAGCAGTCGGTGGGCGAGGGCCTGGGGCAGCATGGCGCGCGCGGCGGCGTACCGCACGCCGCGGGTGCGCAGCTCCGCCACGATGCTCTCGGCCTCGTAGGTCGCCACGCGCCAGCGGCTCGCACCGCGCGGGACGACCAGCGACTCTGCGGGCGGCACGAGGTGGGACCAGAGCGCCCGGTCCAGGACGATCGCGAGCCGGGCGTCCCCTTTGAGCGTGGCCACGTCTGCCGGCTCGGTGGCCGCGATCGGAGTCGCCTTGCCGACCAGCTCCTCGATCGTGGTCTGCTTGGCGTCGATCTCGCCGAGGGCCGGCAGCACATCGCGGATGTAGCGCAGGAAGCTCGCGTTCGGCCCGACCACCAGCACCCCCTGGCGGTGCAGCTGTTCCCGGTGTGTGTAGAGGAGGTACGCCGCGCGGTGCAGCCCCACGGCGGTCTTGCCTGTGCCGGGTGCGCCCTGGACGCAGATCGACTCGCTCAGGTCGGCCCGCACGATGACGTCCTGCTCGGGCTGGATCGTGGCGACGATGTCACGCATCGGCCCGACGCGGGGCCTCTCGATCTCGGCCTCGAGCAGCTCGGAGTAGACGTCCTCCTCCGGCGTGGTCAGGTCCTCGTCCTCGAAGGCGGTCAGCGCACCGTGCTGGAACCCGAACCTGCGCCGGCGTTCGATGCCCATCGGCTCGATGCGGGTTGCCCGGTAGAACGGCAGGCTCACCGGCGCCCGCCAGTCGATCACCATCGGGTCGCCGTCGGGGTCGGAGATGTGCCGCCGCCCGATGTAGTAGGTGTCCCCCTGGTGGTTTCGAGACGGTCGCTGAGCGACCTCCTCAATCAACGGGTTTCGAGACGGTCGCTGAGCGACCTCCTCAACCACCGGGGCGTAGTCGATCCGGCCGAAGAACAGCGGGATCGACGGGTCGTCGGCGAGCTGCCGCATCCGCAGCTTGAAGGTCGACTCGAGGAACTCGCGGCTGACCCAGTCGCCCGCGGCGGAGGAGTCCATCCCCGCCGTACGTTCGCGCATCCGGATCAGCTGGGCGCGGGACTCGGCCAGGTGGCGTTGCTCGGTGTGGAGTTCGGGATCGTGGTGGGTTTGCGTGGGAGTAGGCACGCGGATGGGCCTCCTGAGTGGGAGGTGGATGTTGAGGCCGGATGACTCTACGCGCGGCGCTCCTGCCCGTCACCAGAGTTTCTCCGGAGTCTTGATTCCGTAATGATGTAATGCTGTAATCACTGTATGAGTGAAATCAACGAGTGGTTCTCCGGCCGACTGCCGGAGGAGTGGTTCGACGGCGCCCCTGAGGTCACCGTCGACCGCGAGGAGATCCTGGTCGTCGGGACCCTCGCCGCAGCGGGAGAGGAAGTCTCCCCGTCCGAGGCGGACGGCCGGATCCAGCGGTTCCGAGAGGAGACCCGCCGCCAGCGGATGCGGATCGCCGACGAGGCGGAGGCCCGCTTCGGCCGCAAAGTGGCTTGGGGCGCTGCGCTCGGCGAGCGCTCCTACGTGTTCACCTCGATGGCGATCCCGGTGATGACCCGCCTGCGTCAGCCGGAGCGAATGGTGCTCGACACTTTGGTCGACGCCGGCGTGGCGCGCTCCCGCTCCGAGGCGCTGGCCTGGTGCGTGAAGCTGGTAGGCCGCAACGAAGAAGCCTGGATCAAGCAGCTCCAGGATGCTCTTGAAGGCGTGGCCGCCGCCCGCGGCGAGGGCCCCGCGTCGGCCAAGAAGTGACAGTGCGGTTGATCGAGTTCACTGGATGACCTCGATCAACCGCACTGTCAGCAACCGGTTCGGTCGCAAATGCTCCCGGTCATTGTCACCGGTCGCGGAACGTCCTAGCGTCATCGCTGGCCAGGGGAGTGCCCGACCCGGGCACCGGGCCACGGGGGAGATGGACAGGTACGAAATGCGAATCTCCAGAAGCATCGCCGCGCTCGCCGGAGCCGCGGCTCTCGTCGTGACAACGACGAGTCCGGGAGCTGCCATCATCGACGGCACAACGGACACCACCAACCAGTTCCCCAGCGTCGGGGGGCTGCAAATCCAGGTCGATGGCGAATGGTTCGACTTCTGCACCGGGACGCTGGTCGCCCCTGACGTCGTCCTCACCGCCGCACACTGCACGGACTTCTTCACGGGGGAGGTCGGCGACGAGGACGAGTTCGGGCCTGACGACTGGCGCGTCTCGTTCGATGCCGACCCGGACGAGACCTCGACGTACTACGGCGCCGATCACTTCGTCGTCAACCCGGAGTGGCTGGCGCAGGCGCCGCCCAAGCCCAGCAACTCGAAGATGAACTACCTCAAGCCCGGCTACGAGGACATTGCGCTTGTCTACCTGACCGAAGAGGTGGTCGGTGTGACCCCCGCGCCGGTGGCCGACGCCGGCTACCTCGACGGACTCGACCTGACCGAAGAGACCTTCACGGTAGTCGGCTACGGAACCGATGCCTACATCACAGGCAGTGCCGCCTCACCGAAGGCGATCACGGTGTACGACGGGGCGCGCAGCTACAAGGACGTGTCGGTGATCACCAAGCAGGAACTGTTCCCCGACCGGTTCGTGAAGATCACGGCCAGCGTGTGCTTCGGTGACTCTGGCGGTCCCCTGTTCCACGAGGGCACGCTCGTTGGCCTCAACGCGTGGACGTTCAGCTACCGCTGCGCGGGGCCGAATCTGGAGTACCGAGTCGACTCCGAGCCGGCGCAGTTGTTCCTCGACGCGCACCTCTGATCGGTGTGGCGCGCCGGTCACGGGCCGGCGCGCCACCGACGCCGAACGGGCAAACATTGGGATGAGCAGTTGGCCGGGATCGCACTGCCCAACCGGCGCGCTGTCGTCGTGCTGGCCGCGGAGGTCGGTCTGGCCTAGGAACTGTTCGGGTGGCCGCGGCCGTCGGATCGCCACTCCCAACGCCGTTCCCCGTCGTGGAACTCCTCGGTCGGAGTCAGGCGACAGGCTCGCGCGACTGCCTCGGAGGCGGCATGGTCGGGGTGGACATGGGCGGTCACCCGGCGCACTCCGGCCTGGATCAGGGCGTGGACCATGGCGGTGGCAGCCTCGGAGCCGTATCCGTGTCCTTTCCACTGAGAGCCGATGACCCAGGCCACCTCGGCTCGATCGCCCTCCCGGACGGTCGCCTGCACCGTGCCGATCGCGGCCTCGTCGCTGCCCTTCAGACGGACGATCCAGTTCAGCCATTCCTGCTCATGGTCGGGCGAGTGCCCCACGACCAGGTCGGCGTACCGCCTGCGCATGGCGTCCAGGGTCGGCGGCTCGCCCCCGATGTAGACGTACAGCTCAGGGCTCGACAGGACGCCCACCATCTCGTCGGCGTCGCTCGCGCGCAGCGGTGTCAGCACGACCCGGTCGGCCTCAATGGGGTTGGGCAGCCGTGCGGACATGCTCATCTCGCAACCGTAGACGAGGAAGATCCGGAACGACGGCCCCGAGATTGTCGGACAAAATGGGTGTCGTGGGTGGTCGGGGTGAGAGACGATGACGGGCATGAAGCGCACCGGCACCCGCGAGGCGAGCAGCCTCCCCATCAGCGACACCGAAGCCCACATCGAGCTGGCCGAAACCTACGCGGCGCACAACTACCACCCGCTCCGGGTCGTGCTGTCTTCCGGCGAGGGCGCCTGGGTTACTGACGTCGAGGGACGGCGCTACTTCGACTGCCTGGCGGGCTACAGCGCGCTGAACTTCGGCCATGCTCATCCCCGCCTTGTCGCCCGCGCGCAGGAACAGCTCGGCCGGCTGACGCTGACCTCGAGGGCGTTCCACAACGACCAGCTCGGTCCGTTCTCCCGCGACCTGGCGCAGCTGACCGGCAAGGAGATGATCCTGCCGATGAACTCGGGCGCCGAAGCCGTCGAGACCGCGATCAAGGTCGCCCGCAAGTGGGGCTACCTGGTCAAGGGCGTCCCGGACAATCAGGCGACGATCGTCGCGATGGAGGGCAACTTCCACGGCCGCACCACGACCATCGTGTCGTTCTCGACCGATGCCGTCGCAACCGCTCACTACGCGCCGTACACCCCGGGCTTCCGGCTCGTGCCGTACGGCGATTACGCCGCCCTCGAGGCCGCCATCGACGAGTCCACGGTCGCGGTGCTGCTCGAGCCCATCCAGGGTGAGGGCGGCGTGGTCATCCCGCCAGAGGGCTACCTCCAGCGGGTGCGCACGCTGTGCAACTCCGCCGGTGTGTTGATGATGGCCGACGAGATCCAGTCCGGTCTCGCCCGAACCGGGCGGACCTTCGCCTGCGACCACGAGGAGGTCGTGCCCGATGTCTACATCCTCGGCAAGGCCCTGGGAGGCGGGCTCTACCCGGTGTCGGCGATCGCCGCCGACGGCGACGTGCTCGAGGTGATCACACCGGGCTCGCATGGCTCGACCTTCGGCGGCAACCCGCTGGCCGCGGCGATCGGCCGCGAGGTGGTCGCGATGCTGGACACCGGGGAGTTCCAGAAGCGAGCCGAGACCCTCGGCGAGAGGCTGGCTGCCGGCCTCGGCGGGCTCGTCGGTCAGGGCATCGACGAGGTGCGGACGCGTGGGCTGTGGGCGGGTGTCGACGTCAGCCCCGAGCTGAGCACGGGCCGGCACATCTGCGAGCAGCTGCTGGACCATGGCATCCTCGCCAAGGAGGCACACGGGCAGACTGTTCGCCTGGCCCCGCCGCTGGTCGCCTCCGAGGAGGACATCGACCTGCTCGTCTCGGCCTTCCAGACCATCTGCTCTGGCTGAGCTGACGGCTGAGCTGGACGCAGGGCCTACTCGAACCGGCTATCAGCACTGAGTACGCCGCCTCTGCCGCGCGGCGGCAGGCGAGGCCAGCCTTGGGGTACCCCCACGAAGGAGAACCTCATGCGCAAAGCCCTCGTTCCACTCATCGCTCTCATCGCCACGGTGCCCGGCCTCGCCGCGGTCGGGCCGGCCGTTTCGGCGGCAGGCCCATCCGGCCCGTCGGGGAGCTCCGGCTCGGCCCAGGCCCGGCCCGCGCACCACCGGATCGTCGACCCGACCCGCGACGTCTACCAGCTGCTCGAGAATCCCGATGGCTCCGATGCCGGCTTCGTCCGACGGCCGCGGGTGCGCAACGGAGACATCACCTCCGTGGTCATCCGACACCGCCCCGCGGCGGTGAAGGTGAAGGTGCGCCTCGCGAAGCTGCGCCGGCCGGCTACGTTCACCTACACACTGGTCTCACTGCGGACCGCGAAGGACACCTGGAACACCACGCTGTATGCCCACGCGGCACACCCCCAGCCGGAGATCCACTTCGACGACAGCTCGGGTAGCGGTGCCGCATGCCCTCGAGCGAGCGCCAGGATCGACTACGCCGCCGACGTCATCCGGGTCCGTGTTCCCCGGCGCTGCCTGGGCAACCCGGCCTGGGTTCGTGCCTCGGTCGCCGTGATCAATCCTCGGCAGAGCCCCGCACGCACTCTGGTCCTCGACGTGGCGCCGGGCAAGAAGCCCAGCGAGCAGCAGCAGTTCAGCACCAAGGTCTGGCGCGCCAGCCGCTGACCCACCGGCTCGGACCTGGACCGTCAGTCGGTCCAGGTCCGCAGCCAGATCGTGTGCGGAGACGCGCGCAACTGGGCCAGCGCGGCCTCCGAGAGCGGCTCGGCGGCGTCGGTGACGACGTAACCCTGCTCACCGCGGGTCGAGAGGTACTGCCCCACGACGTTGTCTCCGTGGTCGGCGAGGATCCTGTTGACCTCGGCCAGCACACCCGGCACGTTGACGTGCAGGTAGCCGGCCCGGAACGCCGCCTCGCGGACGGGTGCCTGCACCTCGGGCAGGTTGACCGACAGGGCCGTGCTGCCGTGGTGAGCGAAGGACACGAACTTGCCGGCGACGAAGTAGCCGATCTCCTCCTGTGCCTCCTGCGTCGAGCCACCGACGTGGGGGGTGAGGATGACGTTGTCGAGGCCGCGCAGCGCGGACTCGAACGGTTCGCCCTGCTGCTTCGGCTCGACGGGGAACACATCCAGGGCGGCCCCCGCGATGTGGCCGGACAGGATGTGTTCGCGGAGCGCCACGTCGTCGACGACCATGCCCCGCGAGGCGTTGATGAACATCGAGCGGGACTTCATCTGTGCGAACTGCTCGGCCCCGAACAGTCCCGCGTTTCCGGGCCGTCCGTCGACGTGCAGCGAGACCACGTCGGACTGTGCGAGCAGCTCCTCGAGCGTGCTGACCCGGCGTGCGTTGCCGTGGGCGAGCCGGTCGGCGGTGTCGAAGAAGATCACCCGGAGACCCAGGGCCTCGGCGACATTGGACAGCTGGGTGCCGATGTTGCCGTAGCCGACGATGCCGAGCGTCCGTCCGCGGACCTCGTGGCTGCCCTTTGCCGACTTGTCCCAGACGCCGTCGTGCATCCGCTGGGTCTTCTCGGGAAGCCGCCGGGCGAGCGCGATGATCTCGCCGATGACCAGCTCGACGACGCTCCGCGTGTTGGAGTACGGCGCGTTGAACGTCGCCACACCCCGGTCGGCCGCGGCCACCAGGTCGACCTGGTTGGTGCCGATGCAGAAGCACCCGATTCCCATCAGGTCCTTCGCGGCGTCGAGGACCCGGGGCGTGATCCGGGTGTTCGACCGGATGCCGAGCAGGTGTACGCCGGGCAGGATCTCGACCAGCTCGTCCTCGGACAGGGAACCGGTCTGGAGCTCGACCTCGAAGCCGTTGCTCTCGAGGATCTCGACGGCGATCGGATGGATGTTCTCGAGCAGCAGCACCTTCACGTCGACAAGGGTAGGCACCAGTGGCGGCCGGGGCGGCATCGGCGTTGGATGTGAGATGGGCCGAGCTCGGGCGTGGGGCAACCGTTTGGCCGGTCGGCGCGTCTACGTTTGTGGGGCGCGTTGCCGACCAGGACGGATTGCTCATGTTCCAGAAACGACTCACGGGACGCGTTGGGATGCTGGCCGCTGCTGCGGTTGTCGCCTCCCTCGCGGTGCCGCTCTCGACGGTGCCCGCCGGCTCGCAACCGGCCGCCACTACCCCATCACCCACTGCCGCCGACCGCGGGACCTGGCGCGTCACCCGCGTCGACAACGACACCTGGCGAGTGGCCTGGCGCTCGCCGCAGCGGCTGCCCATCGCCGCGGACCGCCCGAGGATCGTCGAAGGCGGGAAGGAGCTGGGTCTCACGACCGTCGGCAGCGACGGCCGCACCGTCGAGGTGACCGTGCGGTCGGACGTTGCGCCCGATCCCGCCGACCTCGACGTCGTACTCTCGGGTGACCGCCTCGACGTCGTCGGCACAGACCTGCGACCCGCTGGCACTTCCCCCGCTGAGATCCCCGGGCGGACCCTTCTCGGCGCCGATCCGGGCACACCGGGTCCCTTCGAGGTCGTGTCGAGCGACTACCAGCTCCAGCCCGTCAAGATCCCCGGCATGCGTGCGCCCATCGAGATGGTCGGGCACGTCGTGGAGCCGCCTCGGTCTGCGGCGACCGGGCCGCGGCCGCTCGTGCTCTTCCTCCACGGCCGGCACAGCTACTGCTACAACCCGGACGGTGAAGACGGCGACTTCGACTGGCCCTGCCGCCCGCCGATGGAGGAGATTCCCAGCCATCTGGGCTACGACTACATCCAGCAGCTGCTCGCCTCGCACGGCTATGCGACCGTCTCGGTGCGGGTCAACGGCATCAACGCGCAGGACTGGGCCCTCACCGACGGCGGCGCCGGCGCCCGAGCCCAGATCGTTCGCCGGCACCTCGACCACTGGGTACAGCTGGCTGCTGGTCACCGGGTCGACCTGTCCCGGGTCGTCCTCGTCGGTCACAGCCGGGGCGGCGAGGGAGTGTCCAGGGCGTCGCTGCGGATCCCCACGTCCGCGCCGTACACAATCGCGGGTCAGGTCCTGATCGCGCCCACCGACTTCGGCAACCAGACCGCGGCGTACGTCCCGACCGTGACGATGCTGCCCTACTGCGACGGTGACGTCATCGACCTGCAGGGCCAGCGCTTCACCGACACCGCCCGCGACCTCACCACCGACGACACCTCGCTGAAGAGTTCGGTCATGGTGATGGGCGCCAACCACAACTTCTTCAACACCGAGTGGACTCCCGGGGTCGCGGCCGCTCCCTCGTTTGACGACTGGTTCGGCCCGAAGGACGCCCCCTGCGGAACGGCCACCCCGGCGCGGCTCACCGCCTTCAAGCAGCGAAGAGTCGGCAAGGCGTACGTCGCCGGCGCCGTCCGGCTCTTCACGCGCGACGCCGAGGAGTTCCTGCCGATGTACGACGGGTCCTCAACGAAGGTCGCCTCGACCGGTACTGCCGTCGTACTCAGCCACGCCATCGGCGGCGGCCGGAACCTGCGCCGACCTGGAATCGGCACCGGTCTCACCCTGCCCGAGGGGGCCGAGACGCAGTTCTGCCGCGGACTCACCGACAGCCGGGGACCACACCGGATCTGCGGACGAGCGGGCGCGGACAGCTACCAGACACCACACTGGCCGGCTACCTGGGAGAGCGTGCCCAGCCGCCGGGCCTTCGAGATGAGCTGGACCGCGGCCGGTCAGCGCGGAGGGATGATCTTCGACTCCCCGCTCGACCTCTCGGGAGATCGGCTGTTGGACATGCGCACGATCGTGGATCCACTGGTCGGCGACATCCAGGTGCACGTGCGGCTGACCGACGCCGATGGCGCCCAGGCCGTGGTGACACCCCGCAACGCCGGTCGGCTGCCGGTCCTGCTGACCGGACGCGGGCTCTCCAAGCGCTGGGCGCACACCCTCCGGGTCGACCCGTCCGGGGCCTCGGGAGTGGATCTCACCCGGATCAGCAGCGTCGAGCTGATCGCCGACAGCGCCCGCGGGCGGGTGTGGGTGCTCGACGTAGCGGCGGTGCCGCCCGCGCTCGCGCCGGTCCCGCACAAGCGGATGCCCGTGGTCAGCCTGGACAACGTGTCAGTCGAGGAAGGGGACCTCCCGGGGACGACCACCGCACGGGTGCCGTTCCACGTTCGCGGCAACCTGACGGAACGCGCCAGCTTCAGAGTGGTCGTGGCGGGTGAACGCGACGTCCTCGACCGCGGCACGTTCACCGTCGACCTGGCGCCCGGCCAGACCGAGGGCAGCATCCCGATCGGCTTCATCGCCGACAAGATCGACGACTTCGACGAGACTCGGACCTACGTTGCCGCCTGGGCGGGCCGCGGCGTGATGCCCGACCGCTACCTCGGATCGCTTACCGTCGTGGACGACGATCCGGCACCGAAGGTCACGATCTCCAGGGTGCAGAAGCGGGTTTCCGAGGGCGAGGACGCGACGTGGCGGGTCACGCTGAGCAGCCGGACCGACTACGCGGCCGAGTTCTATGGCACCGTCGTCCGTGGTGACGTTTCGGTCCCGCGGCTGAGGAAGAGCGACGTACCGGCCAGGTGGCTGCGTCGGCACTCGAAGGACTCGGGTACGGGGTCCACGCCGCTGCACAGGGTGGGGGTCTTCGTGTACACGACGCTGCGGGCCGGCCAGCTGACCGGCGAGGTCAGCGTGCCGATCAGGAGGGACCGGGCCCGCGAAGGCATGGAGGCGATCACGATGCGCCTGCGGAGCGGGGACACGGTCGCGACCCGAACCATCTACGTGACCCGCTCGAGATGAGGTCGTCCTCAGCTCCTCTCCTCCCCCCGCCGAGAGGAGCCGAGGACGAACCGCCTCAGGTCGGCCAGTGCGCCGTGGTCACCTCGCCTCCGCGTACGTCGACGGTCAGGCGCACGTCGTCCGTCTCCTTCTCGTACAGCTCATAGCGGCCCTCGACCAGCTCCGGAAAGACGAGGGACGGCACCCGCCCGTCGTCGACCGGCCGGTCCACCACCGCGACGTGCGGGTGGTGTGCGTGGCCATGTACGTGGCCATGTGGGTGGCCATGCGCGCCTCCAGCCGGTCGAATCTCCACCTCGACGCCGGCCATTCCCTCCGGCATCGTGACCACGAGGGCGCCGACGTCTCCCCCGATGTCGAGCATGACTGGGCCTTGCCCGGCAAAGGGGTTCTCGACTTGCGCGGTGCTCATGACGCCTTCGTGGTGCCGGGCTTCGTCTGGTAGCCGCCGCCTGGGTGTCCGAGGTAGGGAAACGACGTCAACACGGGCGCGTTCGAGTTCGTCGTGCCGTCCTCGATGGCGCTGGCTGCGCCGTCGGGAGTGAACGAGGGGTCGACGAGCGGGATGGTGAGTCCGGCGACGGCCCGCAGCTCGATGGTCACCACGTCGTCGTCGATCCGGCGGCCGTTGGGGAATCCGGCCGGGTCACCGGCAACCAGTCCCAGCTTGTGCGGGTTCTCCGAAGGCGGGATCGCCATGTTGAGTCGCAACATGTCCGCCTGGGTCGGCCCGGTGAAGTTCTGGAACCCGGGCACCACCCCGGCCGGGATGCCGGTGTGCAGAATCGCGTTCAGGTCCGCTCGAGGCTTGTTGTACGCCGCCAGGTTCGGGAACACACCCGGGTAGAGAACAGGTAGGAGTCCGGCCAGCTCCGGGCGGTTCACGTACTTCGCGAAGCGGCTGTCCTTGTACGGCGGCAGGGCGTTCCACTCGTCCTTCTCGGCCATCGGGATCAGGACCTCGTTGACGAGCGGGTTGCCGAGCCGGGAGACCTGCTTCCAGGGACCGGTGCCGACGTACCTGCCCTGCTCGGCGTCCCAGATCCGGGACTTCCGGCGCGCGGCGGTGGCCCAGACGCCGATGACGGCACCCGGCGACATCGGGTTGGTGGGCACGTTGCCGTTGCGGGAGATCTCACTGATCGGGACCTGGAGCGCGATCGTGTGCACGTTGAAGGACTGAACGGCGTTGACACCGTTCATGTTCGGCATCGAGATCAGGTGCGCCTCGTTGAAGGGGCGCAGCGCACCGAGGTCGAAGATGCTGCCGAGGTCGACGTGGAACGCGTCCGCACGCTGCCCGGCGAACACCTTGCGACCGCCTGGCAACGTGCGCACGGCCCTGCGGGACAGCGCCGGGTAGTCCGGCGTACTGCGTGGACCGACGTTGCACGGTGGGCACGGCAGGTTCTCGGCGATGACCTTCCTGGTGCCGTTCTTGATCCGGGTCACCGAGTAGAACTGGGGCCGGTTCCAGGTGGTGTCGGAAAGCTTGGTGATCGGTCCGGTGTTGTAGAGGAACGTCCCCCGGTTCCGGATCCTGGTCTGGAAGTCGAACTGGTAGATGATGTCCGACCTCGCCGTGCCCTTGTTCGAGATGTGGATGGCGTAGCGGACGTCGTCGCCGAACTCGTAGAAGTTGGGCCCGCCCTGGGGCGCCTGCATCGGGATGAAGTTGGCGATCAGGGTGACCGATGTGGGTCGCAGCGGGCTCACGAACGCGTAGACGTCGGTGCCGTCGGCGACGGGGTCCTTGGAGATCTCGGGTGCTTCGCGGTGGGAGGACATCTCACTTGCCTCCTGCCGCGTTGAGGATGCGGTTGACCAGGTCGCGGTCTCGCACGACGATCTCGCGCTCCCCGACCATGAGCCGCAACGTGCTCGAGCGGTGGTCCTTCACGTAGGCCACCACGGTCTCCTGCGCACTGCCCGGCTTGCGCCGGGTCTCGCCCGAGGCTGCCGATGCCACGCCGGTCAGGCCGACGGTTCCGGCCGCTGCTCCCGCGCCCGCGACCGCGAGGAACTTCCTGCGATTGGTTTCACTCATTTCCTTGCCTCCGGTGGGATTGCGCCCTCTCGGTGAGGTACGCGCCACACGGTGGTTCGGTGCCGTCGGGCCCCCGGATGGGGTTGTGCGTCGTCTGGTCCAGACCGGGATCGACTCAGTCGCGGTTGATGCCGGAGGCGTTCAGCACCAGCTCGGTCATCAGGTCGACCGCGGCGCGGTTGGACAGCCGGTTGTCGACGCACAGCGAGTACCAGGTCCCGAACGAGATCGCGTGGCCGAGGGCCGCGCGAAGCTGCTTGCGCCTGGCGTTGCCCCCGAACGCCGAGAGCAGGACGTCGCGCTGGTGTTCGGTCGTCTGCTTCATCGCCTGCCGTCTCGACTCGGGGACAACCTCGATGTCTCGGCGGATCCGGCGGAGCATCGGCTCTCCTTGCCGGAAGAAGCGGTAGAGATCGGTCAGTGCGGCCCGCACCCGCGCCGACGGGTCGTCGATCCCGGCCCACGACGCAGGATCGGGGAGCTGCTGCTGGGAGAACCAGTGGGCGGAGCAGGCTGCGAAGAGCGAGACCTCGTCGGGGAAGTGGCGGTAGACGGTCACCCTGGTGACGCCCGCTCGGTCCGCGATGCCGGAGATCGTCGTACCCGCTGGGCCCACGGTGCCGTGCAGGTCGACGGCCGCCTCGATGATTCGCTGCCGGGTGTCGTCCATCAGCTCGGCACGCTTGCTCATTCGGTACACCCGAGAGCTTTTCGATGAACGGCCTTGTTCACTCAATCTATTGACACCCGTCTTTGGTGGATGTTCACTTTGATGAACATCACTGTATATCTAAATCTGAAGCGAGGAAGTCGGATGAATGGTGTCGCGGCCCCACCGTTGACCGTCGTGCAGCCAGGAGAGGGAGCCCAGCGCAACCTGGGCTCGATCGGCGTGGACTTCAAGATCTTCGGGGAGAGCACGCTGGGGCAGGTGTCGATCGTCGAGCATCCGTTCCCGGTCGGGGCGCTCGTCCCGCCTCACCTGCACACCCGTGAGGACGAGTACTCGATCGTCACCGAGGGCGAGATCGGGTTCCGGTCCGGCGACACCGAGGCCGTTCTCGGGGCAGGCGGCTACATCGTCAAGCCGCGGCACGAGCTGCACACGATGTGGAACGCCGGCCGGGTTCCCGCACGGATGATCGAGGTGATCAGCCCAGCCGGCTTCGAGCACTTCTTCTGGAACCTCACCGAGCTGCTCAGCGAGGGGCCGCCAGAGCCCGAGCGGTTCGCAGCTCTTGCGGCCGACTACGGCATCGAGTTCCGCGACGCGCCCTGGCTGCCCGATCTCGTCGCTCGCTACAACCTGACCCCGCCGCCGGCACGCTGAGGCGTCACACGGGGAGGTCGTCGGCATCGACGATCCGGTAGGCGTAGCCCTGCTCGGCGAGGAACCGCTGCCGGTTCTGGGCGAAGTCGGCATCGACGGTGTCCCGGGACACGACCGTGTAGAAGTGCGCCGACTTGCCTTCCTCCTTGGGCCGGAGCAGGCGGCCGAGACGCTGGGCCTCCTCCTGCCGGGACCCGAACGAGCCCGACACCTGGATCGCGACCTCGGCCGAGGGCAGGTCGATCGAGAAGTTCGCGACCTTCGACACGACGAGCAGACCGACCTCTCCGTGGCGGAACGCCTCGTAGAGCCGTTGCCGCTCCTTCACCGGCGTCTCGCCCTTGATCACGGGCGCGTCGAGGATCGCCGCAAGCTCGTCGAGCTGGTCGATGTACTGCCCGATCACCAGCGTCGGTTGGCCCTGGTGCCGCCTCACCAGCTGTTGGACCACGTCGATCTTGTGGTGGGTGCAGGACGCCAGACGGTAGCGCTCCTCCGGCTCGGCGGTCGCATAGGCCAACCGCTCGGAGTTCGGCAGCGTCACCCGTACCTCGACACAGTCCGCGGGCGCGATCCAGCCCTGCGACTCGATGTCCTTCCAGGGCGCGTCGTACCTCTTGGGGCCGATCAGCGAGAAGACGTCACCCTCGCGGCCGTCCTCGCGGACCAGGGTCGCGGTCAGGCCGATCCGCCGGCGCGCCTGGAGGTTGGCGGTCATCCGGAAGATCGGGGCGGGCAGCAGGTGCACCTCGTCGTAGATGATCAGGCCCCAGTCGCGGGCGTCGAGCAGCTCGAGGTGGGTGTAGACGCCCTTTCGGCGGGTGGTCATCACCTGGTACGTCGCGATGGTGACCGGGCGGACCTCCTTGACCGAACCGGAGTACTCACCGATCTCGTCGGCCGTCAGGGACGTCCGCCTGATCAGCTCGTCCTTCCACTGGCGCGCGCTGACGGTGTTGGTGACCAGGATCAGTGTCGTCGCCTGCGCGTGGGCCATCGCGGCGGCGCCGACCAGGGTCTTGCCGGCCCCGCAAGGGAGTACGACGACCCCGGACCCGCCGTGCCAGAACGACTCCGCCGCCTCCTGCTGGTAGGGCCGCAGGGTCCATTCGGTCTCGTCGAGCGCGATCGGGTGCGCCTCGCCGTCGACGTACCCGGCGAAGTCCTCGGCCGGCCAGCCCAGCTTCAGCAGCGCCTGCTTGAGGTTGCCTCGTTCGGATGCGTGCACGACGACGGTGTCCTCGTCGACTCGCTCGCCGAGCATGCCGGCGATCTTCTTGGCGCGCAGCACCTCCTCGAGAACCGGCCGGTCGGTGGAGGCCAGGACCAGGCCGTGCACCGGGTGCTTCTCGAGCCGCAGTCGTCCGTAGCGGGCCATCGTCTCGGCGATGTCGACGAGCAGCGCGTGCGGCACGGCGTAGCGCGAATAGGTCAGCAGCGTGTCGACGACCTGCTCGGCGTCGTGACCGGCCGCACGCGCGTTCCAGAGCCCCAGCGGGGTGAGCCGGTAGGTGTGAATGTGCTCGGGGGAGCGTTCGAGCTCGGCGAACGGCGCGATCGCCTTGCGGCACTCCTGTGCCAGGTCGTGGTCGATCTCCAGCAGCAACGTCTTGTCGGACTGGACGATCAGGGGGCCGTCGTTCACCCGACGAGTCTACGGACGGGTGGCTCGTCCCGGCCCGCCAACGTCGTTCAGCCCACTGACGCCTTCTGGCGGGCACGGTAGGCCGCGACGTTGGCCCGCGACGAGCAGCGGTCGGAGCAGTAGCGGCGAGACATGTTGGGCGAGGTGTCGACGTACACGTTGACGCAGGGGGTGGCGCTGCACACCCCCATCCGGCTCGGTCCCAGGTCGCAGACGACGGTGGCCAGACCGAGCAGGGCCTCGGAGATCAACAACTGGGACACGGATGCGGCGTGGTTGCCGACGTGCATGTGCAGGTTGCCGGGATCGTGGGCGCTGATCATCGGCGTCACCGGGTGTCGTTCGAGCAGGTCGTTGAGCCCGTCGACAACCGACGCCGTGTCGCCGGCGTCGGAGGCCTCGAACACCGGCCGTAGCTCCTTCTGGAACCGCCGCAGGTGAACGCAGTCCTTCTCCGTGCAGCGCTCGTGGAGCCATGCGCGGCCCGCGAGGAACCTCGTCAGGCCGTCGACGTCGGAGAGGTCCGCATTGAGCAGACTGGCCCCCGACTCGGCGTATCGAACGAAGTCCACCTGCCTATCTTAGGCCGGGTCTCCCGCCTATCTGTCCGCCACCGGCCGGACGGCCGTGATTCGGTGCACTGCGAACGTGCGGGTCTCGTCGCTGCGGTGGTCGTGAGCCGTGAGCCACCCGCCCTCGACGAGGACGGGGTCGACGATCCGCTCCGAGGTGGTGCCGTGGTTGTCGACGTAGCCGATCCACACGGACTGCTTTGCTTCGACGGCGGACCGCAGGGCGGCCAGCGAACTCGACGGTGTGAGCTGGTCGGTGACCACCGGTCGGGTCGTCTCCACCCGGTCGCCGGCACGGATCGCACGCACCGCCGAGGTCAGCTGAGCGGTCTCCCGGGCCGCGACCAGCCCCGCCGCCCGCCGGGCGCGTGGGGTGCGGGCCCGGCGCACGTCGCGGCGGGCGATCCGGACCGTCCCGTCGGGTGCCTCCACCACCGGGGCGCTGCCCAGCTCCCGGAGTCGGGGCAGCAGTACGTCGATGGGGGTGTTGCTGACCAGGACCGTCGGCGCGATCCGGCGCAGGCCCAGGGTCGCCGCCTTGGGGTGGTGCATCAGCTCGGCAAGCACGGTCTCGTCGTCCGCGCGCAGGAACGACTCGGCAGCCCCCACGCGGATCGCGCCGAACGTGCGGGACGTGTCGTCGATCAGGTAGCTGAGCGGCTGGGGAACAGGTGTGCGGGAGACCGACGCGACGAAGTCGTGCAGCTCGACCGCCGACCAGCCGGCGTCGAAGGCCCGGCGGACCGACCCGGAGGAGAAGCGGTAGACGGTGGCGCCACCCCGCGACTCGACGTCGGCGACCAGCTGGAGCTGGCGGGCGAGCAGCGACTCGAGCGGTCCGGGCGCGACCGCCGTCAGGTCCGCCTGGAGCAGCACGTGGCTGACCGGCTCCGGAAGCAACGGGCTCAAGGCTGCGGCGACGTCGGGTGCGTCCCCGACGTTCGCATCGGGGTCACGGGCGGCCAGGAGTGCCCGACCAGGGGTCGAGAGCCCCCCGATGCCCAGGAGGCCGAGCACGGCCGCCTCCCTGAGTGTCCAGACGACGAGGTCGGCACGGAGGCGCGGGCGCCGTGGTCGCAGCCAGGTCAGCCGCTGGACCAGGCTCGGCGTGCCGGTGCCGGTGGCCAACACCGTCCCCGGTGGCAGTGCCGCCAGCTCGGCCAGGGCCAGCCGGCGGGTCTCGAGCGCCCAGCCGCTCTCGAGGTCGGGGGTGAGCACGTTGACCGGCTTGTCCTGCTGGTCGCGCGAACCGACCAGTCCCGGCACCCGGGTGCTGTCGAGCCAGGTGGTCGCCAAGCGCACCCATCGTTCGGCCGGCGGCAGGATCGACCAGGCGTCGTACGCATCGGTGGGCAGCCAGGCCAGCGTGCCGTCGTCGGTGGTGACCTGCACGATCAGGTGAGCGCCGGCAGCGATCTCGACGAGGAGGGCGGTCGTCGTCTCGTCGACGCTGAGCTCGGCCGCGGCCTGACGCAGGTCCCGCACCCCCAGCCCACCGGTCCGCAGCGCCGTCGGCGGCGCGGTGCCCCACCGATCGAGCAGCAGCTCGATCCGGCGGACCGCCTCGAAGGCTGCACCGGCGGCTGCCTTGTCGATCACTGCCGGGTCCCGGTGCGTCGCCGCGAGTTCCGGTACGGCGTCGATCGGCTCGCGGGTCGTGTGGCCACCGCGCAACGCGATGCCGACCTCGCCGGGGAGGTAGACGGTGCCGCTCTGCCGGGGGAGGAGCAGGTCTCTCGACAATGCCTCCTCGACCGGGGTAGCGGCGTCCCCCGGGCGGACACCACGCCTCGCGGAGTCGGTGCGGCCCTCTCCGCCGGCCCCGTCGAGGTGGTCGAGCAGGGCCCGAGCGGCTGGACTGATCTCGTCGAGGACGAGGCTTGCCGTGGCCACGTCGAGGCGACCCGACGAGAGCGGGTGCAGTCCGCTGCCGCTGCCCCGGATCGCGTCGGCCACGCCCGTCAACGGGCGGAGGCCGCTGGGGCTCTCCCAGGCCACGGCCAGGTCGACCAGTCGCTCGATCGCCGCTTCCACCCGCTTGGGATCTGCCAGCAGGATCGAACTCATTTGGTCGTGGGTGGTTTGACCCAGGACTACGAGGGCATCAAGGACGAAGAGTTCTGCGTGCGTGAGATGGTCGAGCGCGCGAAGCAATGAAGCACGAGTGGCCGCGCGCGAGGCCAGTTGTGCAGAATCTCGAGGAGCTGGTGTGGCGAGATCAGGTCGATCGCGGAGCAGCCGCAACAGCCGATCCTCCGGCCACGCACGCAGCTGGTCGGCAAGCGAGCGAGGTGGGGAGGCGGCCATCCTCGCAACGCTACTAGGGTGCAGCGACGTGGAGGGCTTCGGACCGAACGGCGGTGACCTCACCAGATGAGCAAGGTCGAGCTGCACTTCGGTGCCGCCACCGACGTCGGCAGGGTGCGCGATCACAACGAGGACGCCTTCCTCGCCGAACCTCCGGTGTTCGTCGTCGCGGACGGGATGGGGGGCCACCACGGCGGCGACGTCGCCAGCGCCATCGTGGTCGAGGAGTTCGCCCGGATGGCCGACTCGGGGTACGACCGCCTTCGGGGGGCCGAGGCGGTCGCCCAGACGCTGGCCGCGTGCCAGCGCCGCATCGAGCAGTACGCCGAGGAACACCGCAGCCGCCAGGAGGACTGGTACGCCGGCACCACGGTGGTCGCCGCTTTGCTGGTCGAGGACCACGAGGCCGACAAGTGGCTTCTGGTCAACCTGGGCGACTCGCGGATCTACCGGGTCAACGACGGCGTGCTCGACCAGGTCAGCGTCGACCATTCGGTCGTCCAGGAGCTTGTGGACGCCGGCGTGATCACCCAGGAGGACGTGGCGACCCATCCGGACCGGCACGTGATCACCCGCGCTCTCGGAGGCCCGGGGCGCCCCGAGCCCGACTTCTTCCTCGTGCCGCTGTCCTCGGCCGAGCGGCTGGTGCTGTGTTCCGACGGGGTGAGCGGGCTGCTCGACCACGACGAGCTCGGCCGCATCCTCGCGGAGGCCCAGGACCCGCGTGATGCTGCCGACCGGATCGTGGCCGCGGCGGTCGCTGCCGGTGGCACCGACAACGCCACCGCCGTTGTGATCGATGTGGTGGGATTGACCGTGAGCGGCGAGTCGTACGACGCGGCGCAGCAGCGGCTGAGCCTGCAAGAGAAGCTGGGATCCCTACCAAGACCACGGGAGTCGACATGAGCGCCACCGACCTGAAGTCCTACCGGCCTGGATCGTGGTTCGGAGTCTTCGGAGCGCACGCCACCGTCCTGCTGCCGCCGTCCGAGAAGAGCCGGGTGGCTGCGCTGTGGGAGCTGGTCGACGGCGGCGCCGACTTCGATGAGGTGCTGGACGCGCTCATCGCGAGCGGCCTTCGTGACCTGCCCGGCTTCGTCCTGGTCAGCGACGTCGACGACACCACCAAGGTGGTGCTCCGTGGCCCGGCCCGGGGCGTCTTCACCACCGTCGACGGCGAGACCATCGAGGTCGACGGAACGGCCGCGTCCACCTGGGTCGAGCGGACCCTGACCGGTGTGGAGTCGATGCGAGTCTCGCTCGAGGAGCCCGACGATTCCGACGAGTCCGACGAGTCTGACGAGGCTGGCGGCTTCACGATCATTGCCGGGCTGGTGCGCGTGGCTCGGGTCGACAGGCCGCCGTACGTCGCAGAACGCGTCGGCAGCTACGCCGACAAGGATGTCGTCTCGCAGCCGGTCGAAGAGCCGGCGGGCGAGGATGCCGGCGACGATGAGCCGGCCATCGACGAACTGGCCACCGAGCAACTGGACATCAACGAGCTGGACGTCGACGAGCCAGCCATCGACGAGCCGGCAGAGGCCGAGCAGCCCGCCGAACCGGTGGCAGAACCGGTGGCAGAGGAGCCCCCGAGTGCGCCGCCGCCCCCGCCCCCGCCGTCCCGCTGGCCCGCACGGGGTGAGCCAGGCGGCGAGCCGTCCGGCACGCCTGTGGAAGAACCCGCCTGGGGCGAGCCGGCGGCCGAGCAGTCCGGAGCACCGGTCGCCGGCACCCGTAAGTCCGTGGGGCCCTTCCGGGCAGGCGGGTCCTCCTCCGGAGGTCGAGCCGGACCAGGACCACGACGGCAAGACCCAGGCCGGCTCCTGGGACCGGAACCAGTTCGCCCGCCAGCAACCGGGCATTCCCGGCCAGCCACCGGCGCCCAGCGTCACCGCGCGTCCGGTCGCCCGGCTTGCGTTCTCGAGCGGAGAGACCATCGACGTGGACCGGGCCATCCTGGTCGGTCGCGCTCCCGAAGCCCGCAGGTTCTCCTCCACCGACCAGCCGCGCCTGATGACGGTGCCGAGCCCCAATCAGGAGATCTCGTCGACGCATCTCGAGATCCGGCCGGGGTCCGGGGTCGACCACGGCTCGGCGATCGTCACCGACATGGGGTCGACCAACGGAACAGTGCTCGTCCAACCGGGCCTGGCCCCCGAGGACCTGCGCCCCGGCATCCCGGTCCAGCTGATCCCAGGCGCGATCGTCGACCTCGGCGACGGTGTCACGATCGCGGTGAGCAACCCCTGAGCGGCCGCCCTTGACCTCCACAGACAGCGAGACGGCCGGAGTCGGCGCCGTCCTCGCTCCGGCCGAGCTCGACCGCCGGTTCTACGCCTACGTCGTGGACCGTGCGATCGGCTGGGGCCTGGGCGCGGGTGCGGGGGCCTCGCTGTGGTTCGGGCTCGACGAACACCGGTGGTTGGTGGTCGCGGGTGCGGTCATTGGCACGATCGTCCTGGTCAGCCTGGTCATGGCCGTCTTGCAAGGCACGAGTGGAGCCACGCCCGGAAAGTCCGCGCTCGGCATCCGAGCCGTCAATGTGGACACCCGTCGGCCACCCGGTATCGGCCGGGCGCTGGTGCGGAGCCTGCTCCTCGGCGCGGCCGGGCTGCCGACCGCGGGCCTCGGCGTGGCCACCCTCGCCTGGACCGCGGCGATGGACCGCGAGAACCGACGCCGGGCCTGGCACGACCGGGTGACCAAGTCCCTCGTGGTCGACGTACGCCCGGTCGCGGCTGATGAGGACGCCGTCGGTCATCGGCCCCCGCGGCATGGTCAACCTCACCGCGATGCGGCTCGTGCCGACTCCGGACGTGGCTCCCGCTGCCCCTGGGAGGCACGCGGCCGAGCCTCCGGCGGAACCCGCCCAGCCGCCGGCCCAGCCGCCCGCGCCGCCGGCCCACCCGCCTGTCCCGTCGGCGGCTCAGCCTCCTGCCCAGCTACCCGTCGAGCCGCCCGTCCAGCCGCCCGGTGAGCCGCCCGTCCAGCCGCCCGGTGAGCCGCCTGTCGAGCCGCCCGGTCGATCCGATCGCGAGCCGACGTCCCCCAAGCTGGAGCCAGCACCAGAGCAGACCGTGCGCGCGCCGTCCACGCGCAGTCCCGGTCAGGGCCCGGTGACGCCCGCCTCGACCGCTCGCTGGCGGGTCACGTTCGATACGGGTGAGAGCTTCGTGGTCGAGGGCCTGGCTCTGGTCGGTCGCGGGCCGGAGCCGCGCGCCGGCGAGGCCGTGCGCCACGTCGTACCCCTGCGGTCGACCGACATGTCCTTGTCCAAGACCCACGCCCAGTTCCACGTCGCTCGCGACGGCGTCCTGGTGGTGATGGACCGCGGCTCGACCAACGGGTCCGTGCTGATCCGCAGGGGCATGTCCCGCGAGCTCGCCGCCGGAAAGCCCGCCACCCTCGTCGACGGTGACCGGGTGAGGTTCGGAGACCGCGAGATGCTGGTCGCCCGCGAGTCCGGACCGGCAACCTGAGCGAAATTGATTGACAGGAGACTGTCAATATGACAGCATGTTGTCATGACTGAGAACACTGTCCACGTTGCCATCTACGACACGCTCGCCGACTGGGAGGTTGGCCTCGCGACAGCCCACCTCAACAAGGCCTGGCTGCAGCGGCGGACTCCTCCGCTGCAGGTCCGCTACGTCGGGGTGGACGGCCCGATCACGACCATGGGCGGCATGCGAGTGATCCCCGACGTCGCTCTCGCCGACCTGCGCCCCGAGGACAGCCTGATGCTGATCCTGCCGGGCTCCGACATCTGGAACACCGACGTCTTCGTGCCGTTCGCGGAGAAGGCGCGCACCTTCCTCGACTCGGGGGTGCCGGTGGCTGCGATCTGCGGCGCCACGGGCGGCCTGGCCCTGGCCGGCCTCCTGGACGACCGGAAGCACACCAGCAACGCCGCCGAGTTCCTCGCCATGCTCGGCTATGCCGGCGCGAACAACTACGTCGACGAGCCGGCGGTCATCGACGGCGACCTCGTCACCGGGAGCTCGGTGGCGCCCGTCGAGTTCGCGCGGGCGATCCTCGAACGCCTCGACGCCTACGAGCCTGCCGTCCTCGCGTCCTGGTACCGGCTGTTCGCGGAGCGGGACCCGGCGGCGTTCCACGAGCTGATGGCGGTCTCGTGACCGAGGCCCAGGAGCTGCTGAGCGGGGTGGCCCTCACCACCTTCCGGCTCAACGGCCAGGTCCTCGAGCTGGCCGAGGACCTGGCGCGGCCGGCCGGACTGACCGCGGCGTCGTGGCAGGTACTCGGCGCCGTGCTTCCGGCTCCGCTCACGGTGGCGGGCATCGCGCGCGAGATGGGGATCACCAGGCAGAGCGTCCAGCGCACTGCCGACCTGCTGGTGGGTCGAGGGCTGGCGGCGTACGCCGACAACCCGGCCCACCGGCGGGCCAAGCTGGTCACGCCGACACCCGAGGGGCTGGCCGCGGTCCGCCGGATCAACCCGGGGCATGCGGCCGCGGCTCGGCGCCTCGTCGAGGCGATGGGCGCCGAAGAGCTGCACGAGGCACTGTCGGCGATCCGGCAACTGTCGAAGGCGTTCGACGCAATGGCGGAGCCGCTCAGCAGAACGAGGCCGGGGTGACCCAGCCGCCGAGGTTCTCGTCGTCGGTGCCCAGCAGCCCGGCTGCGCCGTTGCACGCGATCGCCTCGATCTTGTGCCCCGGATAGGTGCCGAGCGACGCCGGAGGAACGAGGCTCAGCGCGGCGTTGCCGGCGACGAGGCCCACGGTGCCGACGTCGTAGAGAGCCGAGTCGAACGGACCGTTGTTGCCGAAGTCGGACGCGCTGGAGATGACGATGCGCCCGCCCAGCACCTCCGCGTCGCTGATGTGCCGGATCCTCCTCGTCGGGAACGGCACCGTCACGGGTGCGTTGGTGACCGCACCGAAGGTTGCCGTGGTCGGGTTGAAGACGGCGGCATACAGGCGGCCGGGCATGGTCGGCGAGCCGCGGTTGCCCCAGACGGCGACGACGGTGCTGCCGATCGTGGTGAGCTGGAAGGCCTCGTTCTGCACCGTGCCGACAGGGAGCTTGAACTTCTTGACCACGGTGACCGTGGTGCCTGCGATGTTGACCAACCGGCCCACGCCGGCGCTGTTCGCGACGACGTAGCGGCCGGGCTGGTTGGGCACCGCGTCGATCGCCTCGAGGTCCTTCGGCGCCGTTCCCGGCCAGGCCAGATCCGTGACGTTGTTGCTGTTGTCGAGCAGGGCGACCCGGTTCTGGCCGGCCAGCTTGTTGTCGCGGACGACCACCCAGCCGGAGGCGGCCGGCGCGATCCCGCTGAGGCCCTCGGTGATCCCGGACCCCACCTGCGTCCAGACGACCGCGCTCGACGCGGACTGCGGATTCGCGGCAAGGTCAGCGGAAACGACGAGTGGCAGCGACAGCAGACAGGCGGCTAGACCGCGCAGGCGTCGCGGGTGCATGCCCGGAGCGTACGGGCGGGGTATCGCGGCGGCCCTGACCCATCGGGGTCATCTGACCCCGGGGCCCTGCATGTAAAGGGTGGTCCGGGTCTAGATTCCCAGACATGGAGTCCTATGCCGCCGGCGACACCAGCCCTGCCCTTCTCGAGGAGACCATCGGGGCCAACCTGGAGCGCACCGTGGAGACGTACGCCGACCGCGAGGCGCTGGTCGAGGTGGCGTCCGGCAGGCGCTGGACCTGGGCCGAGCTCAACGCCGACGTCAACGCGCTCGCGGTTGGCCTCCTGGATGCCGGGATCGTGCAAGGGTGACCGGGTCGGGATCTGGGCGCCCAACTGCGCCGCATGGACGATCACCCAGTACGCCACCGCCAAGATCGGAGCGATCCTGGTCAACATCAACCCGGCCTACCGCACCCACGAGCTGGCCTACGTCCTGAACCAGTCCGGCGTGCGGCTGCTGATCTCGGCCACGGCAGTTCAAGACCAGCGACTACCGCGCGATGATCGACGAGGTGATCGACGAGACCGCGGTCGAGAAGGTGCTGTACATCGACAGCCCGGAGTGGACCGACCACGACGTGAGCGACCCCGGCGTCACGCTGCTCGCGCTGCAGGAGTACCTCGCCGAGAACCTGCTCTACAAGGACGACCCGATCAACATCCAGTACACGTCCGGCACCACCGGCTTCCCCAAGGGCGCGACGCTGAGCCACCGCAACATCCTCAACAACGGCTACTTCGTCACCGAGCTGATCGACTTCACCCACGAGGACCGGCTGTGCATCCCGGTGCCGTTCTACCACTGCTTCGGGATGGTGATGGGCAACCTCGGCTGCACCAGCCACGGCGCGACGATGGTGATCCCGGCCCCCGGCTTCGACCCGGCGATCACCCTGCAGACGATCCAGGACGAGCGCTGCACCGCCGTCTACGGCGTACCGACGATGTTCATCGCGATGCAGAACACCCCTGGCTTCGCCGACCACGACCTGTCCACGTTGCGCACCGGCATCATGGCCGGCTCGCCCTGCCCGGTCGAGGTGATGAAGCGCTGCATCGACGACATGCACATGGCCGAGGTGTCAATCTGCTACGGCATGACCGAGACCTCGCCGGTGTCGACGCAGACCCGCGACGACGACGACCTGGAGCGGCGTACGGCGACGATCGGGCGCGTCCACCCGCACGTCGAGATCAAGGTCGTCGACCCGGAAACCGGCGACACTGTCGAGCGTGGTGAGACCGGAGAGTTCTGCACCCGCGGCTACTCGGTGATGGTCGGCTACTGGGACGACGAGGCGAAGACGGCTGAGTCGATCGACTCCGACGGCTGGATGCACAGCGGTGACCTCGCCGAGATGCGCGAGGACGGCTACTGCAGCATCGTCGGACGGATCAAGGACATGGTGATCCGCGGTGGGGAGAACATCTATCCCCGCGAGATCGAGGAGTTCCTCTACTCCCACCCCGACATCGAGGACGTGCAGGTGATCGGCGTACCGGACGAGAAGTACGGCGAAGAGCTCTGCGCCTGGGTCAAGCTGAAGGCAGGCGCGGCGCAGCTCGACGCCGCCGCCGTGCGCGAGTTCGCGACCGGCAAGCTCGCGCACTACAAGATCCCGCGCTACGTGATGGTCGTCGACGAGTTCCCGATGACGGTCACCGGCAAGATCCGCAAGGTGCAGATGCGCGAGGAGTCGGCCCACGCCCTCGGGCTCTGACCTCGGCTGGCACTAGGGTTCGGTGATGACCGGCGCGCTCCTGGTGGCAGGCACCACGTCCGACGCCGGCAAGAGCATCGTGACGACAGGGCTCTGCCGCGCGTTTGCCCGCCGCGGCCTCAAGGTGGCGCCGTTCAAGTCGCAGAACATGTCGAACAACTCGATGGTCTGCGCGGACGGCAGCGAGATCGGCCGAGCCCAGTGGATCCAGGCGCTGGCCGCGAAGGCAGAGCCCGAGGCCGCGATGAACCCGGTGCTGCTCAAGCCGGGCAGCGACCGGCGCAGCCACGTCGTCGTGATGGGGCAACCTGCCGGTGAGGTCTCGGCGCTCGACTTCGTCGACGGGCGACGACATCTCGCGCGGGCGGCGTACGACGCGTTCGACGACCTGTCCGCACGGTACGACGTCGTGGTCGCCGAGGGCGCCGGAAGCCCAACGGAGATCAACCTTCGGGCCAGCGACTACGTGAACATGGGCCTGGCCCGGCACGCCGGCATCCCGACGGTGGTGGTGGGCGACATCGACCGCGGCGGTGTCTTCGCCGCCATGTTCGGCACGGTCGCGCTGCTCGAGCCCGACGACCAGCGGCTCGTCGCGGGGTTCGTGGTCAACAAGTTCCGCGGCGACCAGTCGTTGCTGACGCCCGGGCTCGACCAGCTCACCGGGCTGACCGGCAGACCCGTCTACGGGGTGCTCCCGTGGCGAGCCGGACCTCTGGCTGGACTCCGAGGACGCCCTCGACCTCGACGGCCGGCGCGCCCGCGAGGGAGCGACGGCGCTGAAGGTCGCGGTCGTCCGGCTGCCCCGGATCAGCAACTTCACCGACGTCGACGCCCTCGGCCTCGAGCCGGACCTCGACGTCAGCTTCACCAGCAACCCGCGCGGCCTCTCCGACGCGGACCTGGTGGTCCTGCCCGGCACCCGGGCGACGATGTCCGACCTCGCCTGGCTGCGGGAGCGTGGGCTCGACCGGGCGATCGCGGCGCATGCCGGCGCCGGACGTCCGGTCCTCGGCATCTGCGGCGGCTTCCAGATGCTCGGCCGGACCGTCGCCGACCCGGAAGGCGTCGAGGGCGAACCCGGTGCCGCGATCGACGGTCTCGGCTTGCTCGACGTACGCACCGACTTCGGCGCCGAGAAGGTGCTCCGCCTCTCGTCCGGTACGGCGCTGGGCGCGACCACGTCGGGCTACGAGATCCACCACGGCCGGATCACTCGCGGCGACGGCGTCGAGGACTTCCTCGGCGGAGCCCGCAGCGCGGCCGTGTTCGGGACGATGTGGCACGGCAGCCTCGAGGGCGACACCTTCCGAGCGGCGTTCCTGGCCGAGGTCGCGGCGGCCGTCGGACGGGACCGGGCCGCCTCCGGCGTCAGCTTCGGTGAGCGCAGGGAGGCCCGGCTCGAGCTGCTGGCCGATCTGGTCGAGGAGCATCTCGACGTGGCCGCGCTGCTCGGGCTGGTCGGATCCGGCGCGCCGGCCGGGCTGCCGGTGCTGCCGCCGGGATCTGCACGATGAGCGTGCTCGTCCTCGGCGGGACCGCGGAGGCGCGCGAGCTGGCGATGGTTTTGACGGACCGCGGCGTGGGATTCGTGTCGTCGCTGGCCGGGCGGGTGGCCCGGCCACGACTCCCGGTGGGCGAGGTCCGGATCGGCGGCTTCGGCGGTGTGGAGGGACTGCGGCGCTGGCTGCGCGAGCACTCAGCCGTATCGGTGGTGGACGCGACCCACCCCTTCTCCGAGGGCATCACGGCCAACGCCGTCGCGGCCTGCACCGCCGAGGGCGTCCCCCTGCTGCGGCTCGAGCGACCTGGCTGGTCGGCCGCGCCCGGCGCGGACGGGTGGCACTGGACCGACGGGCACGACGAGGCGGCCTTGATCGCGGCCGACCTCGGGAAGCGCCCGTTCCTCACGGTCGGACGGCAGTCGCTGGACCGGTTCACCGGCCCGCTCGGGCACGCCGCCGCACTGGTGCGCGTGGTCGACGACCCCGATCTGGAACTGCCGACGCCCTGGACCCTCCTGCGCAGCCGTGGACCCTACGACCTCGACGGAGAGCTCACCTTGATGCGCGAGCACCGCGTCGACGTCCTGGTCACCAAGGACTCCGGCGGCTCCTACACCTGGCCGAAGATGGCAGCCGCGGACCAGCTCGGGGTCCCGGTCGTCGTCGTCCGGCGCACGTCGCCCCCGGCCATCGGGACCGGGCAGGTCGAGGTCGTCAGCGACCCTGTCTCAGCCGCCGAGTGGGTCGTAAGGCAAGGACCACACTGATCGCCAGCGCTGCCGCACCCACCCGGTCTGCCAGCTGGCGGGCGCGCTCGATGTCTCGGATCTCTGGTGGCGGTCCGTCGCCGAGGGTGTTGCGCTGCTCGACCCGTTCGCCGTAGGTGTTCCGCCCGCCCAGCGTGACCCCGAGCGCCCCTGCGAAGGCAGCCTCGACCGGGCCGGCGTTGGGGCTGGGGTGCTGACCGGCATCACGCCGCCAGGCCGTGATGGCTCGTTCCGTCCGGCCGCCGACGGTTGGTGCGAGCGCCGCCGCCAGCCACGCGGTGAGCCGGGACCCGGCGAGGTTGAGCAGGTCGTCCAGCCTGGCCGAGGCCCAGCCGAAGCGTTGGTGGCGAGGGGTGCGGTGGCCCACCATCGCGTCCAGGGTGTTGGCCGCCCGGTACCCCGCCAGCCCACCGATGCCGCCGAACGCCCCGACCAGCAGCGGGGCGACGACCGCATCCGAGGTGTTCTCGGCGAGCGACTCGACGGTGGCGCGGGTGATCTCGGCGGTGTCGAGAGCGGTGGTGTCCCGGCCCACGAGGTGGGTGAGCTGGGAGCGCGCGGCCGACCAGGTCGCCGGCCGCGAGCTGGCCGCGGATTGCGGTTGCCTCGCGGCCCAGGGAGGCACCGCCGAGCACCGCCCAGGTGGTCGCCGCCGTGGCCAGGGTGTGCAGCGCCGGGCGACCGCGGGTCGCGCGCTCGACGGCCGTCCCGATGGCGGCCGTGGAGCCGACGAGTACGAGCGTGTACGCCGCGCCGCGGGCCCGCGAGTCGGCGTACATCCGACGCTCGAGGCCGGCGGCCAGCTGCCCGAACCCGGCGACTGGATGGTGGCGGGCGGGGTCGCCGAGAATCCGGTCCGCGGCGTAGCCGACGGCCAGGCCGAGCGCCCGGCTCACAGTGCCCGTCTCACAGGGACGCGGCAAGCTCGCGGCGGGAGATCTCGCGCGTGTGCTGCTGGTGGAGCCGGCCGACCAGGCCGGTGAGGACGACACCGATGGTGGCCCACATCGCGGCCAGCGTCGTCAGCGCGGAGACGCGGAAGTACCAGAGCGTGTCAGCAGGGAACTCGCCCACCTCGTTGACCGTGGGCATCAACAGCCCGGCGACGATCACGACGACGAGGTAGAGGCCGGCTCCGCTGAGGACGGCGGCGTACGCCCCGGAGCGTTGCCAGACGCGTTGGGCGAGCGCGGTGCCCGCGACGGCGCCGATCAGCGAGATCAGCAGAAACGCGAAGTACAGCCCGGTGCGTGAGCCGATCGTGTCGGCGTTGCCGACCGCGGGTGGCGTTGCAGGGTATTTCAGGAACGGCACGAACGCGACCGCGACGAAGCCGACCAGAGCCACGAGCGCGGTGGACTGCCGCGGTGTCATCCGCCCGACCCGGCCCATCAGACCGGCGGCGACGAGCGCGGCCAGGCCGCCGAGGGCCGTGCCGACCGCGATGGTGCCGGTCGCCAGGCCCCAGGTGCTCTGGTTGTCACGCGAGACGACGGTGCCTTCGTCCTCGTCGCCGTGCCCGGCGGGCTCCTCGGCGTGAGTGTGCGCCTCAGTCGCAGTGCCCGCTTCCTCGATCGCGATGGCGCGGTCGACGTGCGGCTCGCCGACCTGGTGGGCGACGAGGAAGGCCACGAAGCCGGCGAGGACGCCGGCCAGGAGGCCGCGGATCAGGAAGTTGCGTGCGGTCATCAGCCGGCCCCTGTCGGTTGCTCAGTGACAGGGATAGCCGAGCAGGTGGCGCCCGTCGTGGACCCACTCGTGGATCGCGTTGCCGGCCGGGATCGAGACCGCTCCCTGGTCGGCGCTGATGAAGAAGATCACCAAGACCGCGAGCAGTCCGAACAGCAGTGCCCACGGGGCGAGCTGGGAAAGGGGGATCGAGGGAACCTCGATCTCGGGAACCGTGACGGCGGTTGCCATGTGTCCTCCTGAAGGGATTCGTGCGTCCCTGGTCGATGGGGAGTTACGGACACTCGGGTCTGACTCCACCGCAACCGACCTGTTCAGGAGCTGGTCGAGAGCGGTGTCACAGTAGCGCGACTGTGCCGGACTTTCACCGGCTTCCTCGTGCCCGTGCGCACACCCTAGGGCATCGGATGCGGCGCCCGACAGCGGCTGTCCGCCACCTGGGTCAGGTGAGCTCGCCGGCGCGGTGATGGTGGTCGTTCTCTGCGGCAGTCGAGGGCGTTGACGCGAGCGAGTTGAGCGTCAACGGCTGCGGAACGGACGTCGAGTGCCGCAGACCCTGACCACTCCTGGGACCTGGTCTCAGGTGAGCTCGATCCGGAGTGCGACGAGCAGCTTGCGGGTCAGTTCGGGAGCGCGGACGGCGATCCGGACCCAGTCCGGGCCGAGGCCGGGGAAAGTGTCGGCGCGACGGACGGCGTAGCCCGCGGCGCGGAGTCGCTGGTGGGTGCCGGCGCCCACCCGGGCGAGCACGAACGGCGCCTGGCCGGCCACGGTGGGTACGCCGAGTTCGGTGAGCCCGTCGGCCAGGACCGCCCGGTTGGCGGCAGTGCGAGTTGCTCGCTGGCGCCTGCTCGGTGCGCGCCTCCTCACCGGCGCAGGCGACCATCGCCGCCGCGGCCGTCGCCGAGACCGACCAGGGCGTCTGCTTGGCGCGCAGCTCCGCGACGACGTCGGCGGTCGCGAGGACGTAGCCGGCCCGGACTCCCGGGATCGACCACAGCTTGGTCAGGCTCCGCACCACCACGAGCCCGGGCTCAGCGAGATCAGCCAGCGAGTGCTGCTCGCCCGGGACGAAGTCGATGAACGCCTCGTCGACCACCACCAGGCGCCCGGGCCTGACGAGCGCGCGGATCCGGTCGGCCGCGTGCAGGACGCCGGTCGGGTTGGTCGGGTTGCCGACCAGGACGAGGTCGGCGTCCTCCGGGACGCTCGCCGGGTCGAGCGCGAAGTCGTCGGGGGCGCAGTGCACGTGGGTCGGCCGGTGGCCGGCCTCGGCCAGAGCCACGTCCGGCTCGGTGAACTGCGGATGGATGACGACGGGCTTTCGCCAGGGCCGCAGCCGGGCCAGCAGGGAGAACGCCTCCGCGGCTCCGGCCGTCGCGATGACCTCCTCCGGCCGGACGCCGTGCCGCCGGGCGAGTGCGGCCTCGGCCTTCGTCGGCGACGGGTAGGCGCCGACGCTCGTCCAGGCTCGCCGCGAGGGCATCGGCGAGCCACCTGGGTCGCGGCCCGTCGTACACATTGACGGCGAAGTCGACCAGCCCGGCTCCGACCTCGGCGTCACCGTGATGGCGCAGTGGATCCGCGAGCGCGGTGGTTGAGGTGGACCGGGCTCGGGTGGTGGCCTCGGCGGTCACGCCCACGTGCGGGGTCGCGGCGTGGACCGCGTCCGCGAAGCGCTGGGCGAGCTGGGGATGGCCCGCCCAGTGCGTGTGGAGGTACGACGCGTGCAGGGTCGGGGTCGCGAACCCGTCGGGCTGCCCGTCGACGAGCCACGCGGGCGTCGCTCCGGCGGCAGGCTCGACGCGGGTCCGGTGGAACTCGTGGCCGGTGACCGACTCGCCGGGGCGACCCAGCAGGGACTCCGCGGCCGCGTCGGCGCGGCGGTAGGACAGGGTCAGCCGCGGGGACATCGACGCCCGTGCGTCCAGACGTGCCCACCATCGGGGCGCCGTCGACGGTGTTGCAGAGGTACAGCAGGCCGGCGCACTCGGCGACGGTGGGGATGCCGGCCGCGATCGCCGCGTGCAGGTCGGCGCGGAGTCCGGTCGTTGGCGGACAGCCCGGCGGCGTGCACCTCCGGGAAGCCGCCGCCCAGGTAGATGCCAGCCGTGTCCGGCGGGCAGGGCCTCGTCGGCGAGCGGGTCGAAGATGACGACGTCGCAGCCGGCGGCACGCGAGCAGCTCCTCGGTCTCGGCGTAGCGGAACGTGAACGCGCGGCCGCCGGCCACCGCGACGACGGGTCGGCGCAGCGCTGGTCGGGGTGACCTCGAGCCGCGGGTCCCACGGCTCTGCGTCCAGGTCCGGCGCGGTGCGGGCGAGCTCGAGGACGCGTTCGAGGTCGACGCGCTCGGCGAGCCGGTCGGTCAGCCGGTCCAGGGCGTGCGCGGCCTCGTCGCGTTCCTGCGCGGGCACCAGGCCGAGGTGCCGCGAGGGGGCGACGATGCCGTCGTCGCGATGCAGCACGCCGAGCACCGGGCCGGTCGGCTCGAGCGCGCGGCACACCTCGTCGGCATGCCGGTGCGAGCCGGCCTTGTTGAGGATGACGCCGACGATGCGCACCGACGGGTCGAACCCGACCATGCCGTGACGACCGCGGCCGATCGAGCGGGACGCGTGCGAGATGTCGACGACCAGCACGACCGGGCGTCCGGGTCACGGTCGGCGACGTGGGCGGTGGAGGCGAAGCCGTCGCCGCCGATCTGCCCGTCGTAGAGGCCCATCACGCCCTCGACGATCGCGACGTCGGCGCCCCGGCGCCGTGCAGGAGCAGCGGCACGAGCCGCTCCTCGCCGACCAGGTGCGGGTCGAGGTTGCGGCCGGGTCGGCCGGTGGCGAGGGAGTGGTAGCCGGGGTCGATGTAGTCGGGCCCGACCTTGTGGCCGCTGACACGCTGTGGCCGGCGCGGCGCAGCGCCGCCATCAGGCCGGTGGCGACCGTCGTCTTGCCGTGACCGGACGCCGGGCGCGGCGATCACCAGGCCGGGGGAGGGCTCACCATTCGATGCCCTCGCTGGCCCTTCTGGCCGGCGTCGAACGGGTGCTTGACCTGCGTCATCTCGGTGACCAGGTCGGCGACTCGACCAGTCTGGGGTCGGCGCCGCCGGCCGGTGATCACGACGTGCTGGTGCCCGGGCCGGTTCGGCGAGCGTCTCGACGACGTCGTCGACGTCGACCCAGCCCCACTTCATCGGGTAGGTGAACTCGTCGAGCACGCAGAGGTCGTGGCGTCTCGTCGGCGAGACGGCGCTTGATCTCGTCCCAGCCCTCGGCGGCCTCGGCCGCGTGGTCCTCGTCGTCGCCCGGCCTTGCGCGACCACGACCAGCCGGAGCCCATCTTGTGCCACTCGACCGGGCCGCCCTCGCCGGTCTCGCCGTGCAGCTCGCCGAGCCGTTCGAGCACGGTCTGCTCGCCGATGCGCCACTTGGCGGACTTCACGAACTGGAAGACGCCGATGTCCCAGCCCTGGTTCCAGCGCGCGCATCGCGAGGCCGAACGCGGCGGTCGACTTCCCCTTGCCGTCGCCGGTGTGCACCATCAGCAGCGGCCGGTTGCGGCGCTGGCGGGTGGTGAGCCCGTCGTCGGGTACGCTGAGCGGCTGTCCCTTCGGCATCAGGCCGCCCCTTCGCGCGTGGTCCGAACCGGCAGCGACCCGCGGACGCGTCGGTCAGTGCGCTGGCGCTGACCTCGCCGAGCGGCACGTACTCGGCCATCAGGTGGTCGGCGAGCTGGGCGGCGAGGCCCAAGCGGAACCGTCCGGTCTCGCAGTCGATGACGACGGCGGAGACGCCGGTCGTCGGCGAGCTGGGCGGCTACCTCCCGCGCGCGGACCAGGGCATCGGCGCCGTGCGTCGCGCGGCCGTCGGTGACGACGACCAGCAGCGGGCGCCGGCGCGGGTCGCGGACGCGCTCGAGCCGGCAGCGTCTCGGCGGCCTTGAGCAGTCCTTCGGCCAGCGGAGTGCGCCCTCCGGCCGGAGCTCGTCCAGCCGGGCCGCGGCGATGTCGACGGAGACGTGGGCGGCAGCGCGAGCGTCGGCGCCGTCGCCGCGGAAGGTGATGAGCCCGACCTTGTCGCGACGCTGGTAGGCGTCGAGCAGCAGGGACAGGATCGCGGTCTTGACCTGCTCCATCCGCTTGCGCGCGGCCATCGAGCCGGACGCGTCGACGCAGAACAGCACGAGGTTCGACTCGTGTCCCTCGCGGACGGCGACCCGCAGGTCGTCACCCCGGAAGGCGATGCGCCGGCCGTCCCGTCGCGCGGTGCCCTGGTGGGGGCGGCGGCGCGGATCGTCTCGGTGAGGTGGATGGAGCCGGTGCGGACGCCCGGTCGCTCGGCGCCGATGCGGCGGCCGTCCTGCGTCACCGCCCGGGACCGGCGCCCGGACTCCCCGCGCCTGTGCCGGCGACGGTGAACAGCCGCGGCCGGTACGGCTTGCCCGGTGCGTCGACGGTGACGTCCTGGACGCCGCTGCCCGACGCGGGCGACTCCCGGTCCGACGGAGGCGACTCCGGCGGTGTTCGAGTCGGCCCTCGGCCGGCTCCGGGACCGGTCCGAGTCGAGGAGGGCGCGGTGCGTCGTCGTCGACTCGGAGGAGGTCGAGGCGGGCGGGTCGGGAGGTCGGGCTCGTCGTCGTCGAGGATCTGGTCGAGCAGGTCCTCGTCGAGCCGGGAGCGTCGAAGGGGTTGCGCCGGCGGCGGTGTGGCAGGGCCAGACGGGCGGCGGCGCGGACGTCCTCCGTGACACGTCGGTGCGGCCGTTCCAGGCGGCATGGGCCGACGCGGCGCGGGCGGTGACGATGTCGGCGCGCATGCCGTCGACCTCGAAGGCCGCGCAGATCTCGGCGATCCGGTGAGCGCCCATCACCCAGCTCGACCTCGGCGACCAGCTTCTGGGCACTCTGGATGCGGTCGGTCAGCGCCGCCTCGTCGTCGGCGAACCGGGCGGCGAAACCGTCGGGGTCGGCCTCGTGGGACATCCGGCGGCGG
>CAWJOJ010000046.1:0-54390 GCA_963844385.1 uncultured Actinomycetota bacterium
GACGCCACCGCCAGCACTGGAGGCGAGCGTGAGCTCGTCGTTGCCCTGCTCGCCGAAGAGATTGTCGAAGCCTCCCGGGCCTCCGTCGAGGAAGTCATCGCCGCTGCCGCCATGAACCTCGTCGTCGCCGCCGAGGGCGAAGACCTCGTCATCGCCGGCTGCGGCGAAGATCCGATCCGCTTCCTCGGTGCCCGTGATCACGTCGTCGCCGATCGTCCCGGCGGTGATGAAATCGGTGTCGTCGAAATCGCCGGGCGTGAAGTCGTGGAGACCGCGGAAGTCACCGTGAAGTCGTCGGCATCCAGCCGACCGTCGTCGTTGGTGTCGGCGACGAGGAAAGTGTCCCCGTTCCGCTGGAGGTAGCCGAGCTGGGTCAGGCCGTCGCCGCCGCCAGGCAAGCAGCGCCGATGCGGGGGATGCCGATGATCTCGCCGACCCAAGCGAATTCACCGCCCGAGAGTCGAAGCAGGTCGCCACCCTTCAACCCCGCGCCTTGAAAATCGAGCACGACGTCGCGCACGCTGAAAGTGGAATCCGGGTCGAACGCGCTCGTGAAGAAGTTGAGCTGGTCGTTGCCGCCACCCCTGGATCCGGTCGGCGCCTTCTTCCCCTTCGAGCTCGTCGGCCCCGCTGCCGCCGTCGAGCAGGTCGGTGCCTTCGCCGCCGAACAACTCGTCCTCCCCCCCCTCGCCAAAGAGATCGTCGTCCCCGTCGAGGCCGAACAGGGTGTCCTCGCCGTCGCCGCCCAACAGCGAGTCGTTGCCCGCGTCGCCATCCAGGGTGTCGTCTCCACCACGGCCGAACACCGTGTCGTTCCCGTCACCACCGGCAAGCGTGAAGTCGTCGTCGCGCCTCCGTCGAGCGTGTCATTGCCCGCATCGCCGACCAGGCCGTCGCGGCCGACACCACCAAAGATCACGTCATTGCCGTTGCCGCCTTGATCCGGTCGACGCCGTCGCCTCCGATCAGGGTATCTCCGCCGTCGCCACCTTCGATGACGTCGTCGCCTCCTCGACCGTTGACGGTGTCGTTGCCGGCCAGGGCCATGATCGTGTCTCATTCCGGGGTGCCGATGATGGTGTCTGGTCCGTTGGTTCCCGTGAAGATGCCGCCAGGCCACGCCGCCGGTGAAGATCGCGCTGCCGAGCACGGAGGCAGCGCCGACGCGGGCGAACTGGAGGCGCAGACGCGTTTCTCGTCTGCTGTCCGATCCGTGAAAAGCGTGACCGCGGTGCATGTGCTCCATGCGCTCCATGCGGGGCCCCTTTCCCGGTGGGAGAGGCGCTCGGACGCCATGGCCTCTCAGAGGAGAGGACCACACGGCCAGCCGACCCGATTTCGGCGGACAAAGGTTGCGCGTGATCCACGAGCGTTACCGACGCACTCGCGATACCTGACTCGGACTGACCTCCAGGGGCGCGCGCGCACCCGATCCGCCGGCGTGTGCCGCGAGCGGATGGTTCTAGGGGACGCGAACGGTTTTCCAGCTGTAGTCAAAAACGAAGCCCTGCGCGGGTGGTTCTTCCGAAGGGTCCAGAGCGTGTCTGGGCCCGACCGAGGCGAACAGCCACAAGGCAACGCCGATCCGAATCGCCTCGGGGGCCGTCGGTACCCAGGCTTCCTCGCTCCATGCCGGGGACAGGCGGACCATCCGCACGTGACGGGGGAGTTGTCTGCTGCGCGGGCGGTCCTGCCAGTCCCCGCATGATGGGTGGGGTCGGATCTCCCACCCCTGCGGCGCCCGGTCCTTGTGTGTTCTCTCGGAGGACCGGCATCCACATGATTCCGGCTGGACAGCGGGGCCAACAGCCCCTTTGGGGTGACGGCAGATGTACGGCGAGCCGCCCGCAGGGGGAGCCGCGCGGGAGGTCCTGCCTGATGGTGCCCCGGTCAGTGCGCGAGCCGCGGCCGCGAGCCGCGAACACTCAGGCTCGGTTCGCGCCCTGGCAGTAACCCCGCCCGGCCGTTCCATGCCACGGTGGCGGTCGCACCGCCGTGATGAGGGGCAGAGGCCGCCCGGAGCTGCCTGAGTCAACAGGTGACCCCTGCCCTGCTCCGCGCGGTACCCAATCAGGTCAGCGCCAGCGACCTGTCGCCGTCGGCCCGGAAGGTGTCGATCGACATCTCCCGACCGCGGGTGACCAGATGACCCGAGCCAACCGGGCTCCGCCGCGCTCGAGGGTCAACATGCGCGGCTCACCGTAGAACCAGGCGCCCTCGACCAGGACAGCGACTCTGGCCCATCACGCTACGCATAAGGCCTCGATCTCGAGATGCTGAAATTGATCCCGGTCCGCTCGGCCACTACCCCCCGTCCAAGGAGGATGTCCGTATCCCAAACCGGGGATTTCCCTACCTTGCTGCGTACCTGGGCCAGAGTGAAACCGTGACCGATGAGACCGTTGACCAGTCGGTTCTGCACGACGCGGGCGACGACGATCCCCGGATCGATGTACTCCAGGCGGTCTTCGACCGGGTGGACTCGTGGGAGGATGGTGCCGACGCCGGGACCGTCCGCCAGGAACTGGACGAGGCCATCGAGAATTCGGATATTGAGATCGACGACGCCCTTCGCGAACGGATCGTCCGACACATCGTCGAGGACACCTCGCACAAGGACGTGCGGAAGCTGCTTGGCTGACGGGGCGCAGCGTGCGGGCCGAGGGCAGTGCTCGTGCGGGCGCTCGCATTCGGCGGCCCACTAGGAGTCCATCGAATCGGTCTCCCGGCGAGCATCGGGCAGGGATGGCGCTGGAACGAAATCGGCGCGCCGCCACGTCACAACCTCGGCCAGAGCCGGGTCGCGTCCCGTCCGAACCATCCCTCGGTGTTCAAGGTCTCGTTCGCCACAGGTACGCCGTGCCGCCTACGCCGATTCTGGCAACGGGGTGGTTCCGCGCAATCCAGGAAGCGGCTTCTGGAGCCCTTCCGCGAGCAATCCGGCCGCTTGACGCGACCGCCTGTGCGGAGGAGATGAGGCCGCGAACTCTGGTTGTGTCCGGCCCCGTGCTGACGGTGAGCAGCAAACGTAGCGGAAGCCCCGACCAAGTGCGGTCGGGGCTCCCCGTTTCCGAGCTGTTTCCTAGCTGTTCTCCGCTGTTCACACCCGCCTTGACACACGCCCGAGCTGTTCCTGCCAGTGACGGTGGAGGCGATGACGACCAGGACGGCCGCGACCACGATCGCCACGATCCAGCGGACCCAGTCCACGCCGGCGCTGCCGTTGCCCCCGAATGCGGTGTAGACGAACCAGCCGAGGACGACGCCGCCGATGCCGCAGAGGACGGTCAGCCAGATCGGGATGTTGTCCTTGTCGCCCGGGAGCGACGAACTTGCCCAGCAGCCCGATGATGATGCCCGCGATGATGACGCCGATGATCTCCATGTTCGCCCCTCTTTTCGTTGCGCCGCGGGCCACGTCGGCCAACGGCGACTGTGTAGTACCCAATGAAGCCAACCCTCAACCCTTGCATGATGGTTTGCGACGCTGCGGCCGGCATGGCCCGAACCGACACGACCCAGGACCCACGGCTGCAGCCCGATCCGGCACGTCCGGTCAGCGCGGCTCATCGAAAGCGGTTGGCCGACGCTACCGGGTAGACCGACACGCAGGTACGATTTCACTGCGGATGATCTGGCGTTAGTCCGCCACCGGCCTGCGGCCGCGGTCGCGGTCGCTTGGAGGCCGAACTGGAACCGCCCACGGCAACCGTGGGCCGTTCCTTGATTCTCGGTGTCTCAGGCCGCGAAGACTTGCCCGATCCCGCGTGAATGGACGATCGAGCGCGGGGTACAGACAGCAGTGCGAACACCGTGGGGGTGTTCGCGTTCGGTCTCCTGGCTGCCCGCACACGCCGGAGACCGAACGGAACCGTCCACGGGCCCGAGACTCGTGGACGGTTCCTTTCGTTGTCCGCGTTTGACCGATCTCGGCTGGGACGCTATGGATCACGTGTCAACGACCGGGCCCACCAGTCAAGCCACCGACCGGCCCACGAGGGCGCAGGCGTGGGAGCGACGCGCCGAGGCTCTTCCTCCACCGTCGAGACCTTGGACAAGCTGGAGCTCAACGCGGCCGCGATCTCGGCGCTACCCAAGGCAGCGAGAACAGTAATTAGCATGGGAACCCGCGTGCTCACCATGCTGAACCCCGCCCGCTTCACCGCCCACACTGGCGTCAGGGCAGCGACGCAGGCCGTCGGGGCGCGGACCGAGATCGCGGTCAATCCACCTGGCCTTTGAAGAACAAAGCCGAGCACAAAGGAGTGGCCATCGCAAAGAGGATCGCCGTCAGCACCAGCACTGTCGGATAACGGACTGCCTCATTCCGCCAACGACGCTGGCAGCCGACTCGGCGCCCGTCGCAGACGCACTCATTTGCCGCAGAGCGCGCGGTTCTCGACCGAGATGGACGCCGACCCCACTTCGTGGATGTCCGTAACGGGATCCGCTTACGGTCATGGGCGCCGTCGCCCCGAACTTGGGTCGTCGGGCATGACTCGTGCCGTAGGCCGTTCCCCTTACGACATCCACGAGTTGGGGTCGACGTCCATCTCGATCAGAGACCGCGCGCGCTCCGCGGCAGTTCCGAATGGCCGCAGCGCACGCTGTCTGCGGCATAGAAAGACGCCAACCACGAGAATCAGACTCGGCTCGAGGGGGAGTCACCGGATCCGCACTGGCACGGCTTCAGCGTCCTCTGGGAGCAGTTTCGCGGGCCGAGCCAGTGGAAACGCCGCCGCTGTGGAGAACTGGGGTGACCCCGGTTGGTTCATTTCCACGGACCCGTCAACGCAACAGAGCCCTTCCGAGTCGCGTCCGGGCGGGCGTAGTCTTCGAGCAGGGAGGAACGAGCATGCGCGCACTCCACGGCGTTGCCGGAGCGCTGGCTTTGGCTATAGCCGCGACCATGGCGGCACCCGCGATGGCCGACATCATCGGCACCCCGCGCGACGACAGGATCCGCGGCACGGTCCGCGGCGACTGGATCGAGGGTCGCGCCGGCGATGACCGGATCCCGCGGCCTACGTGGATCGGACTTCCTGCACGGCAACCTGGGCGACCGCATTCTCTACGGCGGTGCCGGCCCTGACTTCCTCAACGGATGGGGTGGGAACGACCAGCTCCACTTCGGCGACGGACCCGACTACGGGATGGGCCTGAGCGGCACCGACCGACTCTGGGGCGGCCGTGGCAACGACAGACCCCTTTCAGGCGGCCCTGGACCGGACCGGATCCGGGGCGGAGCAGGCAACGACCAGCTGTTCGGCAACAGAGGCAGCGACCGGCTCCGGCCGGGGGGCGGCATCGACGACACTCACGCTGGCAAAGGTGCAGACCACTTCCTGCTCCGCCTGGACCGCGAAGCGGACCAGATCAGGTGCGGGCCGGGGTTCGACGGCGTCACTTACTTCGGCCACGCTGACACGGCCGACGTCCTGACCGACTGCGAGCGGGTCTCCACAGGGACAGGTAGACACTGACCGGGACGCGACATCCGGGACACCGTGGAACTTGCACCGCCGGGCTGGACCAATGCATGTTGGCTGTCGGATGCGATCAGAGCGGCCAACGTCGAGTAGCTCCCAGTCGACGGAGGCCATCTGGTAAGCGTCGCCATTTCGTTCAGGTCAGTCGAACAGAGTGTGCAGAAATACGTCTGACACGCCCGTTGGTGTCCCAGCCAGTCCGCCCACTCGGGGACAGTTCGTCGCGCAGCGTCCACTAGGTTCCGTGCGTCGGAGCTGAACGCCAGGGATCGGCCGTTGGCGGAGACCGACGGGTCGTTGCTGCCGTCCGCGGAGACCGGCCCTGCGAAAACGTCCCTATTGGCTTGGGCACCGTCCGGACCGACCGAGACCCGGCGGTGACGCGGGTCTGCGGCCCCCCTCCAACACGTCCCAGGTGCCGATGGGCGTACGGGACCGAGTTCCCCGCTTGGGAACAGGGCCCGTGCGCCTGGGTCGCATAGGGCTCATGGCACTCAGCATGGAGATCTTTCTGAGACGTTTCGTCGAGCGGTCACCCGGGGCGGTGTGTGTCTGGGCGATGCTGGTCGTCGGCTTGATGGCGCTGCCACTCGACGAGCGAGCACCAAGTGTCGGTGGCGACGTGGCCCAAGGTGGTGGACCGGCAGGGGTCGGGTTTTCCAATGTCGAGGATCTGCTAATCGCAGTGACATCAGACTCTCTTGTGCATTTGAGCGCGCTCACTCGTCTACGGGCACAGGATGAAGGATCCCAAGGCGCGCCGTTGCGGTTCTTCGCAGATCTCGTCGAGTGCCGCACGGACGTCTCGCAGAATGCTCAGAGGCAGTCGTATCGGCGGCTCATCCGGCTGGTAGGTCGTCAGCACGGGATAGTCGACCCCCGGCGTAGGGGTCATCTCGATTGGCTGCGCAGCAGGGTGATGCGCGACTCGACCGCGCCGAACACTTCGCCAAGGAACTCGGAGGCCCTGTTGGCGATCTTCGGCTGTGCGGTGAAGCCGGGTTCGGACGCCATGAAGACGATGACTTTGACGACGCGCTTGATGGCCCAGAGCGCACGGACCTGCTTCTTGATGGCGGCCGGGGCGTTCAGCGCGCACTGCCGGGCGGCGGCGTACCCCTCCTCCTCGCACACGGCCCCGCCGACCTTGCCGGGCGTCATCAGCTGACCGTCCTTCATGGGAAGCTGTCCGGGAGGTGAACACCCGGTCGCCGTCACGCACGGCGGACTGGTAGACCACCAGGGCGGCACCACGTCAGGGACTGTGATGCCGAACTCAGCCAGCTTGGGGTCATGCCTGGCGCGATCTGCACCAGCTCCCAGCCCTCGCAGCCCAAGTGTCGAGGATCTGCTTCGCGGGCGTGCGTCAGGATCGGCGCCGTTAGGTACTCCCACTTGGTCATGGGCGACCCTACTGCCGGGCGTCGGCGCCCTGGCCTGCCCGTCCGGGGTGACCCGCCTTCTGCGGGTAGAGCGTCTCGCCGCGCGCCAGCATCTCCACCATCTCGGTGATCTTGCGGGCCCGGCTCTCAGTGCGCTTCATGCTCTCGACGCGATGGATCAGCGCGAACCGGTTGGCGCTCGTGAGAACGTCGAACATCGCCTGCGCGTCCGGCTCCGCCGCGATCGCCGCGGCCAGGTCGTCGGGCGCCTGGCGAGTCGCCGGACCGGCGTACGCCGCGTCCCACCGCCCGTCGGCGCGCGCGGCCTCGACCGCGGCGCGCCCGGCGTCGGACATCCGGCCCTGCGCCTCGAGCGTCGCCACGAGCGCGACGTTTCGCTGGGACCAGCTGCCCTTTGGGCGGCGCGGGGTGATGCGCACGGTGTAGCTGTCCTCGTCGCGCTTGCCGGCCTGGCCGTCGATCCAGCCGAAGCAGAGCAGCTCCTCGACCGCGCTCGCCCACGTGATCGTGGTGTCCGAGCCGCCCTTCTTGGTCAGCACCAGCCGCACGCCGGGCGACGTCGCGTGGTGCTTTTCGAGCCACGCCCGCAGCGCGGCCGGGTCGGTCACGAACAGCTCGGGCAGCAGGGTTGCCATGGGTCCGACGCTAGCCGCGGCCGCCGACACCTGCGTCGCTCAGGCGGCGAACCCGAGGACGGCGCCTAACACGAGGTCGAGCCTGTCGTGGCCAGGGGAGGTGCTGCTGGCCAGGTTGCGGGGGCTCGGGATCGGTAGGTGTGCCGGTAGGGGTGGTGGTCACCAACTCGTGTCGTCGTCCTGGTCGGATCCGGGAGTGCAAGCCGGCCGCTTGTTTGGCGTGTTTGCAGGACTCGAACATCCAGTCATGCGTCGCGTCGAGACTCGTCGCGAAGCCGTCGAAGGACAACACGATCTTGAGAACTACCCTTCTGTTCACCACGTGGCCACGTGGGTAGAGACTCTGGAAGGCCGCGAAATCATCGGTGGGGCCTTCGTCCCTCAGAAGAGCAGGGAGGTGCGCTCCGCCCCCAACAGGATCCCCCGGTTGGGACAACCCCGGGCGACCGCGTCAATCGCGGCGAAGTGACGCGGGGTGGTGATGGTCGACTGGTGGCGAACAGAGGTCCTCTGGCAACGCCGGACTCGCTCCCGAGTGTCTACTCCTGAGCCCGCTTCCACTCCGCCGAGTGCTCACTCTTGTGGTGCAGACCGACGAGCCTGGCCGGGAACCACCACTTCACGGCACGACCGATGGTGTTCTGCGGCACCAGCACTCCGCGTCGCAACCGCACTTGCGATTGCGTGGATTGTGGACCCGCTCGAGGACACTCCGTGTCACGCCACGAGCCTACGCGCTGTCGGGTCGATGGGTCAGCCTGGGACGTCCGCTGATGGCGAGCCTCCTATCATGGGGCCGACAACAGCTTGGGTGGCGGCGCCCGATAGTGGGCGGTGTGACGCTGGTTCGTTGAGTTGCGCGCGCTCGGCATCCCGGTGAGGGAACCGCATACGGCGATTGGGCGTCGTCGACTCGACCATGGTCGTCGAGCATGACTCGCGTCGTAAGCCGTTCGCATTGCGGGACGGCGCGACGCGGGTGACCCGAGAACCTGCGTCCTTCCGCCCAGTAGGTGCGTGGTGCAGCCGGCCCGCAGCTTGGTCCGAGTCCATCCGATATTCGTGGGCGTCCTGATGAACCGGTCGGCGTCTTGAGGTGTCGTATGGGTGGATCATCAATAAGGCGACGTCGTAAAGGTGATGGCGATGACACGCGAGGACCACGTGCGGGAGGTGTACGACGCGTCTTACCGACGACTGGTCGTCCAGCTCTTCGCGCTGACCGGTGACCTCGCGGATGCCGAGGATGCGGTACAGGAAGCGTTTGTCACGGCGCTGGGCAAGGGCCGCGCGTTCGCCAACCTGGACAACCCCGAGGCCTGGTTGCGTACGGTGGCCCTCAATCACGTGCGCAACCGGTGGCGTCACACGGACGTGGCCCGGCGCCTTCGAACGAAGGTGCCCGGCTCGACCCCTGTGGGCGAGGTCGGCCCCGAGCATGTCGCCCTCGTCGAGGCGCTGGCGAAGCTCGACCCGCCGCACCGCACCGCCGTGGTGCTCCACTACCTCGCCGACCGCTCGATCGCCGAGATCTCAAGCGAGCTCGGTGTCCCCGAAGGGACGGTCAAGACGCGGCTGGCGCGCAGCCGGGAACTGCTCGCGCCGCTGCTGTCCGAACGAGAGGAGGCTGACCATGTCTGACCTTGATCGACTGCACGAGATCGTCGACGTCGTGCGGCCCCCTGCGTTCGAGGAGCTCCTCGTGACCCGGCGCCGTCGCACGAGGCGGACCCGCCTTGCGACCGCGTCCACCCTGGCTGTTGCCGCCATCGCGGCCGTAGGTGTCCTGGCCGTCACCGGCGCCAACGTACGCACCGGCCCGCCACCGGTCGCCCCGTCCCCGACGCCGACACCGACTGAGACCTTCGAGATCCCCGCCGGTCAGCAGACGATCACCCCCGACATCCGCCCCGGTGATGTGCATGGGTTCGACGTGCTCGCGACGGTGACCAACTCCCAGCCAGAGCACCAGGGCGACTCCGAGCTCTCGGCCACGGTGACAGCTCATGTCGATGCGAGCTCCGTCGTGTACTACTGCCGGTCCCACGACGTACCGACCTGGATCGCTTACGCCGACGGCGACCTTGCCTCGGACAGCCCCGGCGGCGCTCACGACTGGTGGACCTTCCGCGCGTGCCGTCCGGACGAGTCGACGTCACTCGCGATCCATGCCGACCTGGGCTATGGGGGCGGCATGCCCCAGCTCGAGCAGAAGACCGCGCGCATGGTCGCCATTGCTCCGCCATCCCAAGAATTGCGAGACTGCCTGGCCGGCAACGGTTCGGGGGACTACTGCCCGCTGCCGGAACCGATCGCCGTGACCGACGCGGAGTTCGGGTTACGGATCTACGAGTACGAGGAGCGGTCGGTGCTTCAGCTCTTCGAGGATGCGGAAACGGCTGAGTTCTACCGGTTCGAGGCGGTCAGCAGCATCAAGGGAGTCGCCTGGCTCGTCGACCGAGCGATCGTCGCCGCCCCTGACGCTGACCGGCTGTCCTTCGAGCTGCCGGCATCGAACACCGAGTACCTCGTCGACGTCTACGAAGTGTCCAGCCCACACTTTGACCGCTGCGTCGACCAGCACAAGGACGAGCTGCCGGACTACGCAACAACCGACAGCCACGTCTACGCAGACGCTGTCGACAAGGTATGCGGCGTCGACCTCCGGCTCATGATCGACGGCACCACCGTCGCCCCCGACGAGGTGTACCCCGAGAAGACCGGCCACTTCAGTGAACTCGGTGCGCGCCTGTCACCCGGCACCCCACACCGATTCGAGGTCAAGGTCGTCCGCGGCGACCCACGCAACATCCGGTACGCCGTCATCGTGCGGACCCGGACCCAGATGCCCTGAGACCCAGCGGCAGCCCGTCCGTACTCACCTCAACACCGAAGGAACCGTCATGCCCACTTCACACCCGGTAGCCACCGCCATCCTGATTCTCGGTGCCCTCGGAGCCCTGGCCGGCTGCAACGACGACAGTCCCGACGCAAACGCGGACTCCACCTCGCCTACCGCTTCGACCAGCCCGCCCGAGTCGATCGCAAGCGAAACGCCCATTGGTCCGCAGCACATCTCCGAGGGCCTGCCCGGCGTACTCACCCCTGGGCCCTATCTGTTCTCGTTCCTCACCGAACCCGGGGTGACCGCTCCCGAGGCTCTCGTCACGGTTGCGGATGGCTTCACCGCCGGGGCCACCTGGTACATCGTCCCGCCTGATGGGAATCAGTTCCTGGGCACGTACGTCGTTGCGCGAGTGAAGCGTGACGCCTGCGGCACGCGGAGGGGCCTCTTCGATCCCGGCCCCTCCGTCAAGGACCTGGCCGACGCTCTTGTCGCGCAGAAGTCGACGCGATCCTCGGTTCCCCAGCCAGTGACTCTCGACGGGCACCAGGGTCTCTACGTCGAGATGGTCAGCCCCAGCGATCTCGATACCTGCACCAACGACCGTCGATTGTGGGACGGACGCGGAATCTACACCGATGGCCAGGTCGACCAGGTGTGGATCCTCGACGTCGATGGGCAGCGTCTCGTGGTCGACGCGTCGTACGCGCCGTCGGAAACCACGCGCGCGCAGATCAACACGCTGACCTCGATGGCCAACTCACTGGCATTCGTGCCGGCGGAATAGCCACGACCTCAGTCCAGATCGAGTCATGTGAAGCGCCGTATCCCGGTGAGGTTCCGCGAACGGATAGATCCGACAAGACGGATGCACCAACTCAGAACGCTCGCCTATGCCGCTGGCACCGAGCGCCGGGACCAGCGTCATATCGGCGCTTGACGGGCATTCGCGGCGGAAAATCGTAGCTCAGTCAGGATCAAGTGCAGCCCGGATCTCGAGGAGCTCGAGGCTGAGGTTTCGGACGCCTGAAGAGGCTTGGTTCTCGGTGTTGCCGCGAACCTCTGCCGCAAAGGACTCGGCCGCGTCGCGGGTCTCGAACACGATGAAGGTGTGCGACCCCCCGGATCCGCAAAGTCGCTCCAGTACCCGTTGACCACCCCCGGCAGCTGAGCGACACCAGGAACGATGCGCTCGAGTGCTGCGGTCTGAGCTTGCCTCATCGCGGGGTCCATCTCCCACACGCCGACCACTGCGTACATGGCGATCTCCTAAGTTTGCGCTGACCGACCGCGGTCAACAGGGTGCTTTGCGCGGACGCTGCGGGCGGACTGGTGCCAGTATCAAGCACGAGTTGATCGCACACCACGCTCGCCACCGGCCGCGGTCTGGCTGACGACGGCCAACTGGGCGCGCTGAGGCGGCGGGCTGACTCGCGCTGCGCCGACGGACTGAACGAAGTCAGCCTCCTGAATGTCTCCACGCCTACCTCGTCCGGGCGACACCCACTTGGCTCAGCAATTTGGCGGGAACCAGCGCATTCTGGGCGGATGGGCGCATCGGGCAGCAGTTCCGGTCAGGGAACCCCGACGGGAACGGCCTTGGCCAGCAGCCGGGCAATGGCCCAAGCGTCCCGATAGGCCCGTCCGGATGCCCGTCCCGGGACAGGGGTGCCTTCTGGAACCACGCGCAAGGGTGCCGCACGGTCAGCACGAGGCGGCACGGCTGAGAGTGACGATGTTCGTGCCAACGGCAACCCAACCCCGTGCTGGACGTGCTCAGCACGGGTTTGGGGTGCGCGTGTATCTGGAGATGCGTTTTACCCTCATTTGCTGGCGTGACAGTTGCGCACACCCAACGTCCGTCCCGTGTGCTGATCGTGGCAGCGGCGGGATACGGCAAGTCGGCAGCCCTCGAGGCCGACTTGCCCGCAACTGGACTGCGCCGCTCGGCCGCGGACCTGCTCGCCGGCGGGATCCCCGATGCTCCCTGGCTCGGTGTCGACGACCTGGACGACCTCGCGCCTCACGACCAGGTCGAAGTCGTCCGGCAGCTGGCGTTGCTCCCGCCCGAGACCGGTATCGCGATCGCGTCCCGCACCCCGGTCGATCCCGCGGCCAGGAGCCGTCTGCGCGGCCAGGTCTACGAGCGCGGCCCCCAGGACCTGGCGTTGGAGCAGTACCCGATTGCTCGCATCCTTGCCGAGGAGTACGCCGTGCTCGACCCGGAGGCCGCGGGCAGGGTGCACGCCCTGACCGCCGGCTGGCCGGCCCTGGTCCACTTCGCGGCAGACGTCCTCGCCCACCAGCACCACGCGGACCTGTCCCACGCACTCACCCGGCCCGGATCCGCGGCGGCAACCTGGATCACCTCCAATGTCCTGGATGGCTTGCCTGACGCCGTGCGGGACGTCCTCGACGTGTTGGCCGGCCTCGGCGCCGTGACCCCGGGGCTGTGTGCGCGCCTGTGGGGGGACAGGGGTGGTCGGCCTGCGGTCGAAGCGATGCATCAGCTACGCCAGATGGGCGTGCTCGTCCCGGTCCGCCGGCTTGGTGCAGGGGAGCCGCTCTCCGTCGTGCCCGTTGTCGCCGGGGTGCTGGCCGAACAGCGACAGGCGACCGTCGACGCCGACCTGCTGCGAGCCGCCGCGCTCGCCTACGAGGAGGAGGGGCTGGCCTTTCCGGCCTGCCAGTCCTACGCCCGGGCCGGTGACTGGTCGGCGGTGGAACGTCTGGTCGCCGAGCGGGGCGAGGACATGCTGCGGTACGGGGATGCCCGTGGTGTCGCGGACCTGCTCGGCCGTCGGCCCGCGGGCGCCTGGCCGCCGCTCGTCCAGCGGACCCACGCCGACGCGCTGGCGATCTCCGGTGACGCGGTCGCCGCCCGTCGTACCTTCCAGCCGCTCTGCGACGCGGCGGACCGCAACGGCTGGCAACCGGCGCTGGCGACCGGGGTCGCGACCGTGCACTACACGCAGGCCGACTTCGAACTCGCGCTGGCGACGCTGGACCGGGTCGATCCCGATGGGCTCGCCGCCGACCTGCACGGCATCGAGTGGCGCGCCTGCCGAGTGAAGGTCCTCTCGATACTGGGCCGGCGCGAGGAGGCCCGGACTCTTGCCGTCGAGACCCTGCGGCTGGCCGAGGCCCTCGGCGACCCTCGCGCGCTGGCAGCCGCACACCTGGCGATCGCGAGAACGGACAGCGGTTCGCGCAAGGAAGCCAATCTGGAACAGGCCCTCCGTGCCGCGACCGAGACCGGAGACGCGGCGATGGCTTCCGTCGTCCTCGTCAACCAGGCCCACTTCCTGTTGGCCGCGGCCCGATACCGAGAGGCCTGCGTCGTCTCCCGCGAGGCCGTCCGGCTGGCAGAGCTGTGCAGCCCGACCGGTCGGCTGTCCGCCGCCCTACACAATCTCGGCGAGGCACTAACCCTTGTCGGCGAGTACGACGAGGCGAAGTGGCTGCTGCAACGCGCCGTTGCCCACTGCCGCCGACTCGGTCCGGCACGCTGCGCGACGGGCCTCCTGGGCATCGCTGACATCCACCGCCATCTCGGGCACGACGAGCAAGGCAGGGCCACCTACCTCGAAGCGGTAACCCTGGCCCGCGGATCGAACGAGCTCCAGATGCTCGTCCCCGCGCTGGCCGGCCTGGCCCGCTTGGAGGCGGGGACTGCGACCGGTCACGCCCGCGCCGCGGCGGAGGAGGCCGAGCGGATCGCCACGCCCGCGCTGATGCCGTTCGCCCTCGTGGCTCTCGGATGGGTTGCGCTGGCGGAGGGCGACCGGATGCAGGCTGCGCAGAGAGGCAGGGACGCGGTGGCGTCGGCGCGGTCGACGCGCTCGTTCGACCTGGTCGCAGATGCGCTGGAGCTCGTGGGCGAGGCAACCGACGACCCCGACGAGGCGCGGGCCGCCCTCACCGAGAGCCTGTCGATCTGGCGGGACGGTGGTGCCGGCCCGGCGGCCGCCCGGATCGAGGTCCTCCTCGGCGGACTCGACGGCGCGAACGGCACGGTCAGGTCACAGGCCCGGGACGCCGCGCGGACGCTGCAGCGGATCGGGATCCTGCACGTCAACGGACATCCCGTCGCCGAGGGCCGGACGGCCAAGCCCGTCGCGATCGGCGTCCTGGGTGGCTTCAGCGTCAGCATCAACGGACAGCCGGTACCGATGACGGCCTGGCGTTCGCGCCAGGCTCGAACTCTCGTCAAGATCCTTGCGGCGCGGCGCGGTCGGCCCCTCACGCGTGCCTACGTGTGCGAGCTGTTGTGGCCCGACGACGACCCCCTGAAGACCGGTCACCGCTTGTCGGTCCTGCTCACCACCGTGCGCGGCGTGCTCGACCCCGAGCGAGTCTGGCCGCCGGAGCGCTACGTCGCAGCGGACCTGACCGGGATCTGGTTGGACCTGCGGTACGTCACACTCGATGCCGACAGCGTGCTCCAGGACGCTGCCCATGCCGCCGACCTGATGGAGGAGGGGGACGCGGACCGGGCCCGCGAGATCCTCGTCGACATCGACTCGAGCTATCACGGGGACGCCTTCGAGGACGAGCCCGGCGAGGAATGGGCCGAGGGGCTTCGTGAGGAGGTCAGGGCCGCCTGGCTGCGCTCGGTACGGCGGCTCGCCACGCTGCGGAGCCGGGAAGGCCGCGTCGACGAGGCCCAGGGGTTGCTCGTCCGCCTCCTCGTGGCCGATCCCTACGACGAACAGGTGCATCGGATGCTCGTCCGGACGCTGGCGCGTGCCGGTCGCCATGGCGAGGCCCGCCGCAGCTTTGACCGGTGGGTGGCGGCGATGGTGGCGATCGACGCACCCGTGCCCGATCCGGACGTTCTGCGGCCGGACCGGGCAGGATCACCAAGCCGCGCCACGGGCCGCGCCGTCCGCGATTCGCGGGTGCAACGTGTCCCGCGGGCTGCGTTCTGACGCCACGCTGATGCCGCGATGTCACTCTCACTTTGCCGCAAGGAGCGGCGGGGCGGCCACACCGGCCGTCAAGGACAACCAGGGAGAACTTCCATGTCTCACGCACGCACACGAAGCTTCGCCGTCGCGACCGCAGCGGGCCTGCTCGCCCTTGTGGGGCCGGCAATCGCAGTGACGACTGGCGCGGCCGCGTCCACGACCGTCGACTGTGGAGGGACGGGCAATGTCATCAACGGGACATCCGGCAACAACGTGATCAACGGGACGCCCGGCAACGACGTGATCGACGGCAGGGGTGGCAACGACACGATCGACGGCAGGGGCGGCAATGACGTCATCCTCGGGTCTGGCGGCAACGACGTGCTCAAGGGCGGCTACGGCAACGACTGCCTCGACGGTGGATCGGGCGACGACCGTGCTGACGGCGGGTACGGCGACGACACGGTCAAGGGCGGAACTGGAGACGACTACGTCGGCGGTGGCCCGGGCAGGGACCGCATCGACGGCGGAGACGACTTCGACCACTGGGTCCGCAAAATGCCGAGAGACCAGAACGACAGCCACGCGCGGACGGAGCACTGACCACTGGATTGGCTACGCGTTGTCAGGCATGCACGATGGCTGCGGCGTGCTGGTGCGCCGACGTGCGTAGCCGCCGGTCCAGCGCGGTGAACAGTGCACCGGCCTCGATCCCGGACCAGTCGGCGGGCAGATGCTCGAGCGGCAGGCCGGGATCGAGGTACGGCAGTCGCCGCCAGGCCGTGAGCATCGGAACGTAGACAGCGAACGAACCCTCCGGATCTGACGCGGGTGCGTCGAGCACGGGGCCGTAAGTGGCGCAGAACTCGTCGTACAACGCGCTCACGGCGTCGAGGTCCCACCACTCGGCCATCCGGGTCGACACGTCGCCGGAGCCGAGGTAGTCGCCGCGGAAGAACTCCGTGTAGGCGGTGAGTCCCTGCCGGTCCAGAGCGCGCAGGGTCTCGTCGTACGACGTCGCGGGCGCGACCCACACCCCGGGCGCGACGCTGCCAAAGCCCAGTCCGGTCAGCAGCGACCGCAGGGCGTGGCGGCGCACCCGCTCGGCCTCGGGCACCGAGAAGACCAGGACCACCCAGCCGTCCGCCGCGGTCGCGCGCGGCCGCGACCAGATCCGGCTGTCGCCCTCCCGCAGCACCTCCAGAGCGTCGGACGAGAGTGCGTAGCCGGCCTGGCCGTCGCGCCGCTCGGGGTCGAGCACGCCGCGCTTCTTCAGCCGTGACACGGACGAACGGACCGCGGCGGAGTCCACGCCGAGATCGGCCATCAGGGCGATGAGCGACGCGACCGAGAGCCAGTTGCCCTCTTCGCGCGCATACAGACCGTAGAGCGAAAGGATCAGCCGCCGCGGTGCCAGGTCCACCGTTCAGGCGCCTTGCCGAAGGCGGAATCGCTGGAGCTTGCCGGTCGCCGTCCGCGGCAGGCGGTCGATGAACTCGAGCGCACGCGGGTACTTGTACGGCGCTATCTCGGCCTTGACGAACTCCTGGAGCTCTCGGCGCTTGACGTCGTCGGTCGCGATGCCGGCCGTGAGGACGACGAACGCCTTCACGATCGAGCCGCGGGCCTCGTCGGGCACTCCGACGACCGCACATTCGGAGACCTCAGGGTGCTTGAGCAGCGCCTCCTCGACCTCTGGCGCGGCGATGTTGTAGCCGGACGAGATGATCATGTCGTCGCTGCGCGCGTGGTACCAGAAGTAGCCGTCCTCGTCCCGGCTGAAGGTGTCGCCGGTGAGGTTCCAGCCGTCGTGGACGTAAGCGCGTTGCCGGGTGTCGTTGAGGTAGCGACACCCGGTCGGCCCCTTCACCGCGAGCCGCCCGGCAACTCCGGCGTCCGCTTCCTGGCCGGACTCGTCGAGCACGGTGGCGACGTAGCCGGGGACGGCCTTTCCCGTCGACCCCGGCCGGATGTCGTCACCGGCGGCCGAGATGAAGATGTGCAGCATCTCGGTCGCGCCGATGCCGTCGATGATGGCGACCCCGGTCGCGTCCCGGAAGGCCTGCCACACGGCGGCGGGGAGGTGTTCGCCGGCGGAGACCGCCTTGGTGAGCGTGGGCATCGGCGTGCCTGCGGCCAGCATCGCCTTGTACGCCGTCGGCGCGGTGAAGCAGACAGTGACTGCGTGCTGGTTGATGAGCTCGGCCAGCTCGGGCGGGCTGGCCTTCTCGATGAGCAGCGTCGAGGCGCCGGCATGCAGCGGGAACAGCAGCACGCCACCGAGCCCGAAGGTGAAGCCGAACGGCGGTGTGCCGGTGAAGACGTCGTCGGCGGTCGGCCGAAGCAGGTGACGGGAGAAGGTGTCGCAGATAGCCAGGACGTCGCGGTGGAAGTGCATCGTCGACTTCGGTCGGCCCGTTGTTCCCGACGTGAAGGCGAGCAGCGCCACGTCGTCGGAGGAGGTCGCGACGTCGTCGAACGTGTCGGGCTTGTCCGACATGAGTGTGGCGAGACCGGTGTCGGCGCCGTACGCGACGGTGTCGATGTTGAGGTCCTCGGTGGCGTCCAGGAACCGATGGTCGACGAGGGCGGCGTCGAGCCGGGCGATGTCGTGGATGGTCGCCAGCTCGCCGGCGCGGAGCAGGGGCATGGTCGTGACGACCACGGCGCCCGCCTTCAGCGACCCGAACCAGCACGCGGCGAGCCAGGGGTTGTTGGGGCCGCGCAGCAGCACCCGGTTGCCGGGCACGATCCCCAGGTCCTCGACCAGGACGTGCGCGATCCGGTTCGCGGCAGCCAGCAGGTCGCCGTACGACCAGGTGGCGGAGCCGGGGAAGTGCAGGCACGGGCGGTCGGCGCCGTGCTGCTCGATGACCTCGTCCAGTAGTGCGGTGGCGCAGTTGAGCCGATCGGGGTAGTGGAGCTCGGGCAGCTCGAAGATCAGATCCGGCCACTGTTCGGCCGGGGGCAGGTGGTCGCGGGCGAAGGTGTCGACATGGGCGGACGGAAGCAGCTCCATGTCTGGCAACGTATTGCTCGAATCAAACTACCGTCAAGAGTGCGCCATACGGCTCGGCATCCCCGCAGGTGCGGCTCCACGCGGCAGAATGGGGGAGTGCCCCTCTACCAGGACGAAGCGATCGTGCTGCGCACCCACAAGCTGGGTGAGGCCGACCGCATCATCACGATGTTGAGCCGGTCGCACGGCCGGGTCCGGGCAGTTGCCAAGGGCGTACGCCGGACGACGTCACGCTGGGGATCGCGACTCGAACCGTTCACCCATGTCGATCTGCAGCTGGCCGAGGGACGAAGCCTCGACGTGATCACCCAGGCCGAGACGCTGACGCCGTTCCATTCCCGGTTGGGTCTGGACTACGAGCGCTACACCGCCGGCATGGTCATGCTGGAGACCGCGGACCGCCTGGTGACCGAGGAGAAGGAACCCGCGGTCCAGCAGTTCCTGCTGCTCGTTGGTGGGCTCCGGGCGATGACCTCCGAGCAACGGGCTGCCGGCGCCGTCCTGGACTCCTACCTGCTGCGCTCGCTGTCGGTGGCCGGTTACGCGCCGTCGTTCGACGGCTGCGCCCGGTGCGGGGACGCCGGGCCGCATCGCTGGTTCAGCCCGGCCGCCGGTGGGATGTTGTGCGCCGACTGCCGGGTACCAGGCTCGGCCAACCCGGCGCCCGAGACGGTGCAGGTGCTGGGGGCGTTGCTGTCGGGAGAGTGGACGACCGTCGAGGCGGCCGACCCGCGGAACATCAAGGCGGCCAGCTCGCTGGTGTCGGCGTACCTCTCCTGGCATCTCGAGCGGGACCTGCGCTCGATGGCCTTCGTCCAGCGCTAGACCCGCGTCACCTTCGCGACCGGCTCTGCATCAGCTCGAGCATCCGTGCTGCGCCAAGCTCCCGCGCCGCAGCGTCGGCTATCCACTCCTCCACGCTGGTGTTGAACTTCCGCAGTGCGCGGCCGAAGTCGCAGCGTTCATCCTCGGTCCAGTTCTCGAGCACCGCGCGAAGGCTGGTTCTCCGGTAGGTGCGCGCCTCCTCGATGGCGACCCTGCCCTCGTCGGTGAGCGAGAGCAGCGTGGCGCGGCGATCGCTCGGGTCGACCGACTTCTCGGCGAGGCCGGCGTTGACCACCGCCTGCACCTGACGGGTGATCGTCGAGGGATCCAGCGTGAACGTCTGAGCAATGGTGCCGAGCCGTTGCGGACCGTCGTCGAGGATCAGGCAGAGGATGCCATAGCTGGACCGCTCCAGCACGACGTCGCCCGACGACGTCCGGACATGGATCGCCTGGGTCCGTCGGAGTAGTCGCAACAGCTGCTGTTCGATCTCGTCGTTCGCATTGCCCACCCGGGGTACCTCTCAGTCGAATCATTCCCCACCTCCCGGCACACTATCGTTTGCGCGTGGTCCGAACCGTGAAAGCTCCGTCCCCGCATCACTCCGGGGCGACGCCGCCGCCGATCCCGCGCGAGCTGGTGCCACGTCACGTCGCGATCGTGATGGACGGCAACGGCCGCTGGGCGAAGGAGCGTGGGCTCCCGCGGACGGCCGGTCACACCCAGGGCGAGTCCTCACTGTTCGACGTGGTCGAGGGCGCGATCGAGATCGGCGTCAAGGCAATCTCTGCCTATGCCTTCTCGACGGAGAACTGGTCACGCTCGCCCGAGGAGGTCAAGTTCCTGATGGGCTTCAACCGCGACGTCATCCGCCGTCGGCGCGACGAGATGCACGAGCTCGGCGTCCGGGTGCGATGGGCCGGCCGGGCGCCCCGCCTGTGGAAGTCGGTGATCCGTGAGCTCCAGGTTGCCGAGGAGCTGACCCGGGCGAACGATGTCCTGACTCTGACGATGTGCGTCAACTACGGCGGTCGCTCCGAGCTCGTCGACGCCGCCCGGTCGATGGGGCGGGAGGTCAAGGCCGGTCGGCTGAACCCGGACAAGATCGACGACAAGACCTTCGCCCGCCACCTCTACGTGCCGGAGGTCGCCGATGCCGACCTGATGTGGCGTACGTCGGGGGAGCAGCGACTGTCCAACTTCATGCTGTGGCAGGCGGCGTACTCCGAGTTCGTGTTCAGCGACGTGCTCTGGCCCGACGTCGACCGTCGTGACCTCTGGGCCGCGATCGACACCTACGCCCGCCGCGACCGCCGCTACGGTTCCGCCTGAGCCGAGTGGGCGTGAGTTTCCCGCGCCGGCTGCCGAGTGGGCGTGAGTTTCCCGCGCCAGCCGAGCCTCTGTTCGTCGTTGCCTCCGATGTAGCAGGAGTACTACATTTCTGGGTGGGGAGGCGCAATGCGCGACGAAGAACAAGACGTGACGGAGGCCGTCGTCACAGTCCGCGGCCTGCGGATGCGGTACGGCGACAACGATGTCCTCAACGGCGTCGAGTTCGACGTCCGTTCCGGCGAGGTCCTCTGCCTGCTCGGGCCGAACGGCGCCGGCAAGACCACGACGATCGAGATCCTCGAGGGCTTCCGGATCCGGTCCGCGGGAGAGGTCTCGGTGTTGGGACAGGACCCGGCAACGGCGGACGAAGACTGGCGGGCGCGCATGGGCGTGGTCCTCCAGTCGTGGCGTGACCACCCGCGTTGGACCCCCCGCCGGCTGCTGACCCACCTCGGGGGCTACTACGCGCCGTACTCCACGGCGCAGCGACCGAGACCGCACGATGTGGAGTCGCTCCTCGACACGGTCGGGCTGAGCGAGCTCGCGGACCGCAAGATCGCCACGCTTTCGGGCGGCCAGCGGCGACGACTCGACGTCGCCATCGGCATCGTCGGCCGACCCGATTTGCTCTTCCTCGACGAGCCGACCGCCGGGTTCGACCCGCACGCGCGGCGCGAGTTCCACCAGCTGGTGCACCGGCTCTCCGACCTGGAGCAGACCACGATCCTGCTCACCACCCACGACCTGGACGAGGCCGAGAAGCTCGCCGACCGCGTCCTGATCCTCGCCGGTGGCCGGATCGTGGCCGACGACAGCGCGGAGGGTCTGGCTCGGCGGGTCGCGGGAGATGCCGAGGTGAGGTGGACCCGGCACGGCGAGCGGTTCGTGCACGCGACTGCGGACGCCACGACCTTCGTGCGCGAGCTGTTCATGCAGTACGGCGAGGAAGTCGAGGACCTCGAGATCCGCAGGGCCAGCCTGGAGGACGCCTACATGGTGCTCGTTCAGCAGCACGAGGCGGGCGCGGTGGCCGCTGCCGCGAAACTGTTCTCGGAGGTGACCGGATGAACCCGCAGACACAGGCGATCAGGCTCGGACTGCGCCGAGGCTGGACCGAGTTCATGCAGAGCATCCGCAGCAGCCAGGACCAGGGGTTCTACATCTTCACAGCGCTGCTCGTGCTGGGCTATCTCTACCTGCGACGCAACGCGGACGTCGAGGGAAGCGACCTGTCCTTCCCGTCGGTGTCGCTCCCGAGCATCCTGGGTGCGCTTGTGGTTTTCGGCGTGGTGATCGGGCCGGCGTACGCCCTCGCGATGGACCGTGAGGACGGCACGCTGCTGCGCTACAAGGCCGCCCCACACGGCTTGAAGGGCTACTTCACCAGTCAGCTGTTCTTCCACTCAATGGGCATGCTCCCGCAGATGGTGGTGATCCTGGTGCCGAGCTTCCTGCTCTTCGACAACCTGATGGCCGACGCTTCCGGATGGATCACGATGGTGTGGGTGCTGCTACTCGGTCTGCTCGCCGCGATGCCGATCGGCATGGTGATCGGGGCACTCGTGCCCAACACCCAGAAGGTCGGCAGCTGGGGCATGCTGCCCGTCATGTTCCTGGGTGGCATCTCGGGGATCTTCTACCCCATCCAACAGCTGTGGGGCTGGCTCGAGGTGCTTGCCCAGGCCTTCCCGATGTACTGGCTTGGGTTGGGGATGCGCTCGGCGTTCCTGCCGGACTCAGCCGCGGCTCTCGAAGTCGGTGGGAGCTGGCGCCCGGTCGAGACGATGCTGGTCCTCGGCGCTTGGGCGGTGGTCGGCATGGTCGCGACACCGGTGATTCTGCGCCGGATGGCCCGCAGGCAGACGGGTTCCCAGGTCGAGGCCGCCCGCGACGCTGCGGTGCAGTGGGTGAAATGACCGAGGCTGTTCACAACCAGATCGCGGCCTTGCGCGTGGAACGCGGAGTGAGCCGCAGGGAGTTCGCTGACGCACTCGGCGTGCACTACCAGACAGTCGGCTACCTCGAACGCGGCGAGTACAACCCCAGCCTCTACCTCGCGCTCCGGATCGCCGAGTTCTTCGAGGTGTCCGTCGATGTCGTGTTCTCGATCTCCCCGTTCCCCCGTGAGACCGCCCAGTCGGCGTGAGTTTCCCTCCGGAGCTTGCCCAGTCGGCGTGAGTTTCCCTCCGCAGCGTGTCGAGTCGGCGTGAGTTTCCCTCTGATGTCGGATATCCACAGCCGTTGATCCGGCGAGACTGGTGCCGGCTGCGAGCGGGAATGCCTGCTGCATGGTTGTCTCAATGCCGCCGCTGCTGGACGGCTCATTCCCGCTACCGGTCGACGCTCCGTTCACACGCCAAGACGCTCTCTCGGCTGGCCTCACCGATAAGCGGCTGCACAAGTTGTGCGCCGACGGCTACCTGCGCCGACCACTTCGCGGCGCGTACGTCGCGACCCAGGTACCCGACACTCTCGAGCTTCGCGCTGCCATCCTGGCCCTCGTCGTACCTGAGGGCTGCTTCGTCACCGACCGCACAGCAGGCTGGCTGCACGGAGCCGAGATGGTGCTGGCTCCGAATGACCACCTGGTCGTGCCTCAGGTATCGGTCTATCGGCCGCCGGATGAGGGACGGCTACGCAACGTGTTGGCACGCAGCGGCGAACGCACTCTCGGGCCGGATGACCTCATGCGCGTGGGGGGAATCTGGGTGACGACGCCGTTGCGCACCGCCCTCGATTTGGGACGGCTGTTGCGCCGCGACCAGGCTCTGGCTGGCCTCGACGCCATGCTGCGCCTCGAGCGGTTCAGTCATGAGGAACTTCTGGCCAACGTCGAACGGCTGGCCCGCCAACGTGGTGTCGTGCAACTTCGCGCGTTGGCGCCGCTGGCAGACGGGCGCGCAGAGTCACCGGGTGAGTCCGTGCTGAGGCTGAGGTGGCTCGACGCCGGGTTGCCTCGCCCGGACCTGCAGATCCCCATCACGGAGGGCGGCCGGGTGATCTTCCGGCTGGACCTGGGGTTGGCGGAGTTGCTGTTTGCCGCCGAGTACGACGGCGTGGAATGGCACTCCTCGCCCGAGGACCGAGCCCACGACGAGGCACGCAGAGGTTGGTGCGAAGAGAATCGCAACTACCAGATCGAGGCTTTCCGCAAGGAAAACGTGTTCGGTCGGCGACAGGACGCATCAGAGCGACTGCTCGCGGCGTACCGGAAAGCGCGGCGAACGCTGGGCAGCCGGATCACCATCCTGTGATGCGGGAAACTCACGCCCACTCGGCGGGCTTGCGTGGGAAACTCACGCCCACTCGGCGGGCTTGCGTGGAAACTCACGCCGACTCGGCGGGCTTGCGTGGGAAACTCACGCCGACTCGGCGGGTCAGCGGGGCTCGTAGCCACGAACGTCCTCGGGCGGCTGATGAGTGACGTCGCCGTCAGTCTCGACGAGGTCGACGGACTGCACGTCTGACCACGGAGCCAGGACGACGTGCAACGCCGCTCCGTCCCACGTCGGACTTGTGAACCTCTGGCCGGTCAGCTGAGTCCCGTCGCGCAGCGTGACCGACAGCGACTCGACCGCGCCATTGCGGTCGTAGACGGACCACATCCCGTAGGGATTGACCCGCCCGACCAGATCGTCGGGCAGGAAGAACCCGCCGCTCATGTCCCGGATCAGGGGGGTGTCGTCCAACGGCGTACGAGGGAGCACCTTGCTGTCGGGACGACCGCTGTACCAGCAGAGCCGACTCCCGCACGGAGTCACCCAGATGGACCGATGCGTATCGATGATGCCGGCGTAGTTGTAGGTGGCCCGGTCGTCGATGAAGACGCCGGTCCGGATCTCGTCGCCGGAGAGCATCTCCGCGCGCGGCCACGGCTCGAGCCCGTGCCGGCCGAGCCTCAGCTCCTCGGCCGTCGGACCGCCCGGGCTGCCGCCGGCGCCAGTGCACACCTGCGCGGTGACCGGTTCCCAGCCGTCCCCGGTCTTGCGGTACGTCGTGATGCTGCCCAATGATCCGTCGGCGTTCCCGAGCCGGAGGGTCGCCGTGTCGCCGGCTCCGACGAACTCGTAGCGGGGCGCGTCGTATTCCTCGGCGAACTTGCGAGGTCCCCCGAGTTCGTCGAGCTCACCCGCCAGGAACTCGTCCTGGTCGTCGCTCGCGAAGTCGATGGTGTGCTGCGCCGGACAGGTGAAGTCATCGGAGACCGCACCGGAATCCGTGCCGGGCGGCGACGCCGTCGGGTCGTCGTCACCGGCCAGCAAGGAGAATCCGCCGGCACCGGTCGCGATCACCGCAACGGCCGCGGCTGCCAGCACCGAGCGTCCCGTACGCCGGCGTCGTAGATCCAGCTTCGTGGTCAGTCGTCCGCGGGTCACCCCGAGCAGACGTACGACGTCCACGTCGATCTGGTCGGCCTCTTCCTCCAGCGCGCGGGTCAAGCGCTCCTCGATGCTCATGACCCTTCTCCTTCGTCTCCGAGTGCGGTTCCCAGCGCCTGCAGGCCCCTCGAGACCATCGACTTCGCGGTGCCCTCCCTGATTCCCATCGCCTCGCCGACGGCGGCCAGTGGGAGGTCGAGCCAGAACCTCAGAACCAGTGCCTCCCGTTGCCGAGGCGGCAGCCGGCGAAGCTCAGCGAGCACGGCGACCCTGGCGCCGTCCACCGCCGGAGCGGAGACCTGCACCGGCACGAGGTGAGACTTGCTCCTCAGGACGCCCTTGCGGCGGGCCCGGCTCCGGACCTCGTTGACCACGATCCGATTCAGGTAGGCGACCACGTCGACCTCTTTCGCGCGCAGCCGTGACCGGGCGGCGTACAGGTTGCAGAACGCCTCCTGGGCCACGTCTTCCGCATCCTCGGCACCGAGCAGTGCGGCCAGTCGCGTCACCCGGCGGGCGTGCGCGAGGAAAAGTCCGTCGAACTCCTGATCGTCCACCCGTTGCCCAAGTCGTTCGTCCGTCGAAGCGCTGGTCATGCCTTGATATACGAACGGTGGCCCGAAAGGTTGCTTTTGCGCTACGCCCCCGTGTCACAAGCGGGGCAGGTGCCGAAGATCTCCAGGGTGTGCGACACGTCCGAGTACCCGTGCTCGGCGGCGATCGCGCGGGTCCAGCGTTCGACGGCGGGGCCCTCGACCTCGATCGTGGCACCACAGGACCGGCACACCAGATGGTGATGGTGGGCGTCGGAGCAGCGCCGGTAGATCGCCTCGCCGTCCTCGGTCCGCAGCATGTCCACCTCGCCGGCATCGGCGAGCCTCTGCAGCGTGCGGTAGACCGTGGCCAGCCCGACGGAGTCGCCGCGCCGCTCGAGCAGGTCGTGGATCTCCTGCGCGGACCGGAAGTCGGTGAAGGTGGCCAGTACGTCGGCGACGGCCAGCCGCTGCCGGGTCGGCCGAGCGCCAGCGAGCGTAGGGCGGACCGGGTCAGTGTTCGTCATAGTGCTTCCCGTGGGGTGCGTGCCGGTGGCCGTCGTGGACGTAGTCGACGTGGTCGCCGTGCTGAACGGCCCGGTGGCCGCAGTTCTCCCCATGAATGTGGAGATGCACCTCGCTGCTGGCCTCGTGCTCGTCCGGCGGCCCGGCCGGGAACGGCGTGAGCAGTCTCTGTCGACGCCGGAGCAGCGCCCCGACCGGCCAGGTGAGCAGAAACCCGGCCAGTGAGAGCAGGACGATCGTCGGCCCGGTGGCCACGGTCGTGCTGGCCGACGCAAACGCCGAGATCACGAGCCCGCCCAGCGAGGCTCCCATGCCCAGCGCCATGGCCAGGATGAGGGTGGTCCGGAACGACCTGGTCACCTGCTGGGCGGTGGCGACCGGCACCACCATCAGCGCCGAGACCAGCAGCAGCCCGACCGTGCGCATCGCCACCGTCACGCTCACCGCGGCCAGCACCGCCACCAGCAGGTTGTAGAACCTCACGTTGAGGCCCGCCACCTTGGCGAACTCCTGGTCCTGCGCGACGGCGAACAACTGTGGCGCCAACCCCAGACAGATGAGTACGACGACCAGCGCCAGCACGATCGAGACCCAGACGTCGGCGACCGAGATCGTGAGGATCGACCCGAACAGAAACTCCTGCAGCCTGGACGCACCTTGCCCGCCAATGCCGGTGAGCATGACGCCCCCGGCCAGGCCGCCGTAGAACAACAGCGCCAGGGCAACGTCGCCGTTGGTGTGACCGCGCTCGCGGATGACCTCGATCAGGATGGCGCCGAGCACCGCGACGACGACAGCCGTCCAGGTGGGGGAGGTGCCGGTGAGCAGTCCGAGTGCCACGCCAGTCACCGCGACGTGGCCGATGCCGTCACCCATCAGGGCAAGACGTCGTTGGACCAGGTAGGTGCCCACGGCGGGGGCAGCGAGGCCGGTGAAGATGGCAGCCAGCAGTGCGCGTTGCATGAAGGGCAGGGAGAAGAGCTCCATCAGCCGCGACCTCGGTCCAGAGGTGAGCCGACGTGAGGCGCATGGTCGAGGCGTTCGACAGGGGCGTGGTGATGATGAGCGTGCGCCTCGCCGAAGTCGGGATGGTGCACCTCGTGGTCGGCCAGCGGTCCCCCGTCGTACGCGATCCGGCCGTCGCGCATCACGACCGCGCGGTCGATCAACGACGCCATCGGGCCGAGCTCGTGGGCGACCAGCACGATCGTGGCACCGCGATCGGACAGCACCCGCAGTGCGTCGGCCAGCGCGTGCTGATTCGGCAGGTCGACGCCGGCCGCCGGCTCGTCGAGGAAGAACAGGTCGGGTTCGCCGGCGAGTGCTCGCGCGATGAGCACGCGCTGCTGTTGGCCCCCCGACAACTGGGACACGCCGCGCTGGGCGAGGTCGGTGAGGCCGACCACCTCGATGGCATCGTCGATCGCTTGCCGGTCGGCCCGCGACAGCGGACGAAGCAGCCGGCGTCGGGTCAGTCGACCCGACGCGATCACCTCACGCACCGAGGCGGGAACACCGGTAGCGGCACTGGCCCGCTGAGGGACGAAACCGATCCGGTGCCAGTCATGAAATGACCCGATGGGTGTGCCGAACAGCGAGATCGAGCCTGCCGTGAGCGGGCTGAGCCCCGTCAGGGCACGGACGAGGGTCGATTTCCCGGACCCGTTGGAGCCCATCAGGGCGACGAACTGACCGGTCCTCACCGTCAGGTCGATCCCACGCAGGATCGGACGGCCGGCGATGCCGACGGCGACGTTCCGGATCTCGATCGGGTCGACCGTGGTTAACACCCGTTCGCCTTCTCCAGGGCCGAGAGGTTTGCCTGCATGATGGAAAGGTAGTCCTCGTCGGAGTCGCTGGCCTCTTCGGTCAGACCCTCGAGCGGGTCGAGGACGGCGGTCTCGATCCCGAGGTCGCCTGCAAGGGTCTCTGACATCTTCGGGCTGGCCAGCGTCTCGGAGAAGACGGTGGTGATGCCCTTGTCCTTGATCAGCGCCTGGAGCCTGCGGAGGTCATCCGGTGTCGGCTCGGCGCCGGGGGAGAGCCCGGCGATCGGCTCGAGGTGAAGGCCGTACTTCGCGAGGTAGCCGAAGGCGTCGTGGCTGACGACCACGGTGTCACGAGTGCAGGACGCAAGCCGGGCAGCGTACTCGCCGTCGAGCGCTTCGAGGTCCGAGCGCAGGTCGGCCGCATTGGCGGAGTAGTCGTCCGCGTGGTCGGGGTCGAGCTCGGCCAGCTTGTCGGCCACCGCGTCGCCGAGGTCGGCCATCCGAAGCGGGTCCTGCCAGAAGTGCGGGTCGAGGTCGCCATGCTCCTCATGCTCCTCATGGTCATCGGCATCCCCCTCCTCCGCGTGGTGCTCCTCGAAAGGCAGCAGGTCCACCACGTCGGCCGCGTCGATCGCCTCGCCCGTGGCGACCTCGCCCACTGCACTGTCCACCGCGGGCTGGAAGCCGCGCTCGAAGACGACCAGGTCGGCCTCGGCGATCTCCGCCGTCTCCCTGATCGCAAGCTCGAGGTCGTGGGGCTCGCCGCCCGGCTGGGTCAGGTTCGAGACCTCTGCATGCTCGCCCGCCACCCGCTCGGCGACGTACGCGAGGGGATAGAACGCGGCGGCCACCTGGCGACCATTCCCGGCGCCACCTGACCCTCCACTGGACAGTGCGCCGCAGCCGGCAAGGAGGAGGGCGGCAGCGATCGCACCGACAGCAGTACGTCGGAAGCGGGTGACAGGCGAGTGCATGAGAACGATTCTCAAATACATGAGAACGATTGTCAACTCGAGCACGCTACGGTGGGCGAATGCTCGTGATCAGCAGGTTCCGCGTGACCGACTTCGAGGCCGACGCCTTCCGCGGCGACCTGGAGCAGGTGCACGCCCTGCTCCGCGACCGTCCGGGGTACGTCGCGGGCCGGATCGGTCGCAACGTGGACGACCCGGAGCTCTGGGTGATCTCGATCGAGTGGGAGAACGTCGGCGCGTACCGTCGCGCCCTGTCGTCGTACGAGGTGAAGGTGGGCGCGGTTCCCCTGTTGAGCAGGGCGATCGACGAGCCCAGTGCCTACGAGGTGGTCGAACCCGGTGCCGCCCTGAATATCCAGGTGACCCGCTCGTTAAGGTAGACGGACCCCCGGCAGCCAGCCGGCGGAACCAGCACCGGGAGCACAATCGTGGCCAAGCCGCCCGCATCCACCCTCGACAACGTCGTCAACCTCTGCAAGCGCAGAGGTTTCGTCTATCCCCTGTGGTGAGATCTACGGCGGCACCCGGTCGGCGTGGGACTACGGCCCGCTCGGTGTCGAGCTCAAGGAGAACATCAAGCGTCAATGGTGGCGTTCGATGGTCACCGCACGCGACGACGTCGTCGGCCTCGACTCCAGCGTCATCCTGCCCACGAAGACGTGGGAGGCCAGCGGCCACCTGAGCACCTTCACGGACCCCCTGACCGAGTGCCAGTCCTGCCACAAGCGCTTTCGCGCCGACCACATGCAGGAGGACTACGCGGCCAAGAAGGGCATCGCCGATCCCGACACGGTGGACCTCAACGGGCTGGCCTGCCCCAACTGCGGCACCCGCGGCGCGTGGACCGAACCCCGCAACTTCAACATGATGCTCAAGACCTACCTCGGCGTGATCGAGGACGAGTCAGGTCTGCACTACCTGCGGCCCGAGACCGCCCAGGGCATCTTCCTCAACTTCGCCAACGTGGTGACCAGCAGCCGCAAGAAGCCGCCGTTCGGCATCGCCCAGCTGGGCAAGAGCTTCCGCAACGAGATCACGCCCGGCAACTTCATCTTCCGGACTCGCGAGTTCGAGCAGATGGAGATGGAGTACTTCGTCAAGCCCGGTGAGGACGAAGAGCTGCACCAGTACTGGATCGAAGAGCGCACGAAGTGGTACGTCGGCCTGGGCATCGATCCAGCCAACCTTCGCCACTACGAGCACCCCAAGGAGAAGCTCAGCCACTACTCGAAGCGGACCGTGGACATCGAGTACCGCTTCGGGTTCTCCGGCAGAGACTTCGAGGAACTCGAGGGCGTCGCCAACCGCACCGACTTCGACCTGACCCAGCACAGCAAGTTCTCGGGCCAGGACCTTTCCTACTTCGACCAGGCGAGCGGCGAGCGCTACATGCCCTACGTCATCGAGCCCGCGGGCGGGGTCACGCGCAGCCTGATGGCCTTCCTCACTGACGCCTACGAGGAGGATGAGGCGCCCAACACCAAGGGTGGGGTCGACAAGCGCACCGTGCTCCGGCTGGACCCGCGACTCGCGCCGATCAAGGTCGCCGTCCTGCCGCTGAGCCGAAACGCAGACCTGACGCCCAAGGCAAAGGGTCTTGCGGCCGAGCTGCGCCGCAACTGGAACGTCGAGTTCGACGACTCCGGCGCGATCGGCCGCCGCTACCGTCGCCAGGACGAGATCGGTACGCCGTACTGCGTGACCGTCGACTTCGACACCCTCGACGACCAGGCCGTCACCGTGCGCGAGCGCGACTCGATGAAGCAGGACCGGATCAGCCTCGACGGGATCACGGCGTACTTCGCCGAGCGTTTCGTCGGCTGCTGATGGCAGAGCGGGCACAATGACTCCCATGTCTTCTCGGGGCGTCACCCGCCCGACTGCCCGCATAGCTGCCGTCGTGCTGGCCGGCGCGCTTGCGCTTGGCGGGTTGCGGCGGCGACGAGAAGGCTGACGACGAGCCGACGTCGACCGCGTCGTCGACCCAGCCGTCGAGTGAGTCGCCAACCGAGTCGCCAACCGAGTCGCAGGCCGAGTCGACGTCGGCGGAGGCAACGAAGTCGGAATCGGCCGACCCCAACCTGGCCTATGGCCTCGACCTCCCCGCGGGCGTCCACCTGACGCCGCTCGGAAGCCGGCTCAAGGTCGGCGAGACGGCCCGGATCGCCTGGGAGCCGGACAAGAACACGGTGGGCGTGCTGGCGGTGACGGTGACCGAGCTTCGCCAGGGCAGGCTGGAGGACTTCGACGACTTCATCCTCGACGAGGAGGCCAAGCAGTCGACGCCGTACTACGTCGACGCGGAGGTCAAGAACATCGGCGAGTCCGACCTGGGTCGCGTCGCGCCGCCGCTCTTTCTCCTCAACGGGAAAGATGTGTTGGTCAAAGCGTCGAAGTTCCGGAGCGCCTTCGCGCCCTGTGCTGCGAAGCCGCTGCCCAAGAAGTTCAAGCCGGAGGCGTCCACCGAGGTCTGCCTGGTCTACCTCGTCGCGAAGCACGGCACCCTGCGTGCGGTGACCTTCCGGCCCAGGCCGGAGTACGAGCCGATCTCGTGGACCGGGTCCGTGGCCAAGCCGACCGAGGCGCCCGAGACGCCTGAGACCTCCGAGGACGTCGACTGAGCCAAGGGCCTGCCGCGTGGTCCCCGTTCGATCCCGGGATTCGCGCCGCCGCACGTCGGCGCCGACAATGGGGGGCATGGTCGTCTCGACAAGCTTGACTAGCAAGGGGCTCCAGCTCGGTTCCCTGCGGGTCGACACGCCGGTGGTGCTGGCGCCGATGGCCGGGATCACCAACGCCTCCTACCGCCGGCTGTGCGCCGAACAGGGAGCGGGCCTCTACGTCTGCGAGATGATCACCAGCCGCGGCCTGGTCGAGGGTGACGAGGTGACCAGGTCCATGCTCGTGTTCGACGAGCTGGAGACGATCCGCAGCGTGCAGCTCTACGGCACCGACCCGGCGTACGTCGGGAAGGCTGCCGAGATCCTCTGCGCCGAGTACGGCGTCGCCCACATCGACCTCAACTTCGGCTGCCCGGTCCCCAAGGTGACCCGCAAGGGCGGTGGGGGAGCGTTGCCGTGGAAGCGCGGACTGCTGGCCGAGATCCTCGAGAGCGCGGTCACCGCAGCCGCGCCGTACGACGTGCCCGTGACCATGAAGACCCGCAAGGGCATCGACGAGAACCACCTCACGTTCCTGGACGCCGGCCGGATCGCTCAGGAGACAGGTGTCGCGGCGATCGCCCTGCACGGGCGCACGGTCGAGCAGGCCTACTCCGGTGCCGCGGACTGGGACGCGATCGGCGAGCTCGTCGAGAGCGTCGACATCCCCGTGCTCGGCAACGGTGACATCTGGGAGGCGGCCGACGCGATCCGCATGGTCGAGCAGACCGGCGTCGCCGGAGTCGTCGTCGGTCGTGGCTGCCTGGGCCGCCCGTGGCTGTTCCGCGACCTCGCCGTCGCTTTCGCTGACACCGGGACGCCGGTCGAGCCGGTCGAGTTCCCCAACCTGGGTGAGGTGCGCGCGATGATGCGCCGTCACGCTGAGCTGCTCTGCCAGCACATGGGGGAGGAGCGTGGTTGCAAGGAGTTCCGCAAGCACGTGTCGTGGTACCTCAAGGGGTTCCGCGCCGGTGGCCCGTTGCGGCACTCGCTGGCGCTCGTCGACTCGCTGACCGCACTGGATCTGTTGCTCGACGAACTCGACCCGGCGGAGCCGTTTCCGGTCAGCGAGCTCGGCGCTCCGAGGGGTCGGCAGGGATCACCAAGAAAGCGCGTCGCACTGCCCGAAGGCTGGCTTGACGACGCTGACGGTGCCGGATGCGCCATGCGTGAGGAAGCCTCCGAGACCACCGGAGGGTGACCGAAGCCACGTTGGGCAGGATTGGCAGCCCTCGTGCGCGGTGTGTTTGAGTAGGACCTCGTGCCGAAGCCCCGCGGGAAATCGACACTCCCCCGTGTAGTCAACTCGCAAAGGATGAACGCTGTGGCAAACAGCCACAAGTGGGTCACCAATGCCCGCAAACTGCCCAAGGCCGTGCTCGTCACAGCCCCCATTGCCGTCCTCGCCACCGCAGCGATCGTGTCCGCCGGTGTCGTCTCCGGAAGCCCGATCAGCGACTCGCTCCTCTCGAACGCGCAGTCGTCGATGACCGGCGTGCCGTCCGACCGTGACGACGAGTCGTCGCGTTCTGACGATCGCACCGAGCTCACTGCAGCCGCTATTGCCCGCGCGGAGGCGAAGCGTGCGCGGGAGGCCAAGCTGGAAGCCAAGCGGGAAGCCAAGCGGGAAGCCGCGGCCACTGAGAAGGCGATCCGCAACGCCGACAAGATGTGGGCCACCACGGACCTCAACATCTGGAGCGAGTCCGGCAAGGGCGCCAAGCAGCTCGGTCTGATCGAGGCCGCCCACAAGGTGCTCGTGACCGGTCGCGAGGCCAAGGGCCGTTCCGAGGTCGCCATCGACGGCGAGGCTCGCTGGGTCACCTCGGGCTACTTCTCCGCCAAGAAGCCTGTCGCCGCCGCCGCTGGTCTGTCGATGGCCCCGTGCCCGGACGGCAGCGTCGAAAGCGGTCTCACCTCCGACGCGGTCTACGTCTACCGGTCCGTGTGCAACGCGTTCCCCCAGATCACGTCGTACGGCGGCTGGGACGCCCACGGCGAGCACGCATCCGGCCGGGCGATCGACATCATGACGTCCGACGAGGAGCTCGGCACCGCGATCGCGGACTTCCTCCACGCCCACGCGGCAGAGCTGAACCTCTACGACATCATCTGGCGCCAGCACATCTGGACGCCCGAGCGGTCCAGCGAAGGTTGGCGCTACATGTCGTCGCGTGGCTCGGCGACTGCCGACCACTACGACCACGTGCACGTAGCGGTCAACTGAAGAAGCACCTCCATCTGATTCGCGTTTCGCCGGCCTCGTCATCGACGAGGCCGGCGAAACGCGTATACGGCTGTTCGGGGGAGCGGCTCGGTAGCCGCGCGCCCGCGGAAATCGACTGAGGGGCTGGCTCAGATGGCCATGCAGCCAGGGGCTTGCCTTGAACAGACCCGGACACCCAGACCCACCTTGGCGTGGAGATCGCCGTAGTGGGAGCTCTGTGTAGACGAGGGCCAGGGGCCCAGAATGGTCCTCTGACGGGTCGACGCTCGGCGACGGCACCGGACGGGATGGAACCGGACACCCACCTGGCGCGTGTCCTCAAACAAGAGCCGAAGCACGAGGGGGTGCCCGATGTCCGGTCGCGAACAGGACTTCGCCGCCTTCTACGACGCCACGTGGGGCCGAACCGTCGCCTGTGCCTTCGGCATGACCGCCGACCTACCCGCTGCAGAGGACCTGGCCCAGGAGGCCTACTGCCGGGCCTGGCGCCGCTGGCGGACCCTGAGCGTCTACGACGACGCCGGCGCCTGGGTACGCCTGGTTGCGACCCGGCTCGCAGTGAGCCGCTGGCGCCGTGCCCGCACCTCCCTCGACTTTCTCGCCCGATCCCGCGGCCCGGAGCCGTCAGCCCCGCCGTCCGAGGAGACCGTTCTCCTGGTCGCCGCGTTGAAGCGACTGCCCGAGGCGCAGCGGCGCGCGGTGGTGCTGCACCACCTCGGCGACCTCTCTGTCGCGGAGATCGCGCGCATCGAGGGCTGCCCAGAGGGCACGGTCAAAGGCCGCCTGTCACGGGGCCGCGCCACGCTCGCCGCCCTGCTCGGCGCCACCACCGCCTCGGAAGGAGAAGACAGTCATGCCTGAGCTCCTCGACGACCTCTTCGATGCCGTCTCCAGGGACGTCGCCGCGCGCACCCGAGCACCCGGAGCCCGGCGTGCCATCGCCAGGAGTCGGCGCCGGCTGGTGGTGGTCTCCGCCGCTGGCACGGCGGCGTTGCTGGGGATCCTCGCCATTCCTCTACTCGACGGCGATCCCCCGTCCGTGCAGCCCGCTCCCGCCCCGGCGACGCCGACCGTCGGGCTCGGCGCCGGAGCGGTCCCGGTCTGGTACGACGACGCCGGGCTGCACCGCGGTGACGTCGTCGAGCAGACCGCGGTGCCGCTGGACCCGCAGTGGGCCCCGGACGGCCGGCTCACCCTGGTCCGCACCGGCGCGCTCTACCTCGACCCCGCCCGGGACGAGGTATGGCTCCACCCGTGGAGCGGCGAGCCCCGGGTCGTCGGCCGCCATGCGACGCACGGCCCCGCCGGCGATCACGACGGGGATGTCGCCGCCTGGTTCGAGGGGTCCACGCTCGTCGTCCTCGACACCGCCTCGGGACGTGAGATCGCCCGGGTCAGCACCCCGTCCGAACCGGCCGGTTGGAGCCACGAGCATCTGAGCCCGGACGACGGGATCCTCGAGGTCTCCTCGGAGGCGGTGGTGTGGCGCAGCGCTCGTGACCTCGCCCTGCAGCTCGACCTCGGGACGAAGGAGATCGCCGAGATCACGGCGGAGAGGTCCCCCCAAGAGTGGACTGATGGCGTCCCGGGGAACCTCACGGACGTGCACGACCAGACCGAGCTGTGGTCCTGGGGAGCCGCTGGCGGCACCGTGCAAGGTCTGAGCTTGCGTGCCGCCGACGGGAACGAAACCGAGTTTTACCTCGTGGCGACCACCGGACGGGTCAGCCCGGACGGGCGCTACCTCTTGGGCCTGCATGGAGACTCTCACGCGCCCGCCTTCCAAGACCTGGCGAGCGGTGGCAGGTTCATCGGCCCTCCGCGAGGCGACGGGGACAACGTCTACCTCTGGGCTGCGTGGTCGTACGGGGATACGGCACTCGTCGCAATCAGGGACTCGCGTCAGGGGACGCTCCACGCCTGCGAGGTAGCGCGACGGCAGTGCGAGGAACTCGCGTCCCGCGGGCTGGTCGTCCTGCCCTCCTGAGGCGACCCCCGGGGCTCGCTCGACCACGGCGTCGCGTGCCGGCGTACGGACGGACGCGTCCGCGCCAACAGTTCTCCGCGCCCTCTATCGTTGAAGGCACGAACATCTCTGCCGACGAGTGATGAGGCTCTCATGAGCGTGAAACGCTGGGTTCTCCGCGCGCTCGGGCCGGCGGGCTGCGGAATGTTGATGACTGGATGCACCGATTCCCAGGATCGTGCTGGTGACTTGAACACTGTTGGTGCGACTGCCTCAGACGACCAGGACGCACAGAAGACCCCAGGCACCAGCGACGAGCCGCACCCTGTTCCGCCGATCGCTCGCGACTGTGCCTAGACCCACCTGGCGAGCGCGCTACTCCGTCGGTTCAAGCATTCGATCCGAGGGGTGCTAGGCAAGCCCAGGTGATCGCCGTCGCCGGTACGCGCGGGCTGCGTGCCGGTCGTTGCAGTAGCTGCAGCAGTACTTGCGGGTGCCAGCCCGGGTGCGGTCCACGAACACGCACCGGCAAGGGTCGCTCCCGCAGACGCCGAGTCGTCGGACGCCGTGCTCGGCGACGTACGCCGCGAGCGCGGCCGGTAGGCGCGCCTCGAGGGCCGCGGCCCCGCTGAGCCCGATCCCCACCCGCAACGAGGTCGCCCCGGTCGGGTCGACGTCGATCAACGGCACCGCGGCGGCCTTGCGCAGCAGCGGGTTGAGGATGGCGGCCGCCTCTCCGTCGGACCCGGCCTCGAACGCCCCGCGCAGAGCGTCGCGCAGCCGGCGCAGCCGCGGCAGCTGGCGTGAGGAGAGCTCACGCGCGAGCACGGGATGGCCGGCCCGGCCCAGGACGTGGGTCAGCCAGCGCAGGTCATGGAGCCGGTCGGGCGGGTCCTCCAGCAGGTCGTGGCTGTTGACGAGCAGGAGGGCGAGCTCGACGTCGCTCGCGGGGGCAGTGGGGTCCGCCAGCCAGTCGTCGGGGAACCCGGCCGGGCCGGTCTCGGTCACGATCCACCTCCATCGGGCCACGAATCGGCGTCAGTTGCTTGACGCCTTATGCTACCCACTCTAGATTCGTCAGTTGTAAGTCGCTTCATACAACTGACGGACCGTGGAGGTGCCCGGATGCGACGTCGAGTGAGGTTGGTAGCAGTGGCGATGGTGACGGCGGCGGGACTGATCGCGGGTGGGACCGCGACGGCAGGCACCCACGTGGCGCAGGAGCCTTCGCACAAGAGCGCGGCACACAAGACGGTGGTGGTCGAGGACATCAGCATCCGGGTGCCCGGGCAGGACCCGGTGCAGGCGTGGTTCGTGCACCCGTCCGGCCAGCCGAAGAAGCACTCGGCCCCGGCGGTGCTGTGGCTGCACTGGCTCGGCGAGATCAACAACGACCGCAGCGAGTACCTCTCCGAGGCCGTGGGCCTCGCCGGCCGGGGCGTGTACTCCGTGCTCCCGCAGGGCTACTTCCCGTGGGTGCCCAACCCCGACGGCACCACCGGCGACGTGACCCTGGTCGAGAACCAGGTCGCCGCCTTCCGCGCAGCCCTGGACCGGCTGGCCTCGGAGCGGGCGGTCGACCCGCAGCGGATCGGCCTGGTCGGCCACGACTACGGCGCCATGTACGGGGCCCTGCTCGCCGACTCCGACACCCGCATCTCCACGATGGTGCTGGCGGCGCCGGACGCACTGATGGGCAACTGGTTCGCCCAGTTCTGGCTACGCCTCGAGGGCGAAGAGCGGGCGGCGTACCTCGCCCTCTTCGACGACCTGAACCCCGTCGACCACACCTCGCGGCTCGGCGACCGCGTGCTCTTCCAGTGGGCCGCCGAGGACTTCTTCATCGGGCAGGACGTGCGCGACGCGTACGCCGCCTCCAGCCCGGACGCCGACGTGAAGCTCTACGACCGGGCGGACCACCAGCTCAACGACGTCGCTCGCGGCGACCGGCTGGCCTTCCTGGCCGACCAGCTGGGGTTGCCCGGCAGCTGAGCCGGGCATGGCACAACGCACGTGATGGACCTGCGTCTCGATGCGGACACTGTCGAGACTGGCCGGCCGGTTCTTCGCGGCGACCTTGGCGACGGCGTCATGGAACATGGCGGCGGTGACCCAGTCTGGGACCATGATCATCGCCGTCCAGCTCCACTTCCGCCGTCGTCAGCGGATTTCGAAATAGGCAACCGTCGCGTCGTCGGGAAGGCGGGGCTCTGTGCTTGTGTCGGTGGCCGCGGACTCTGCTTCGCGGACTCGTCGGACGATCTCGTCGGGGCCCTTCGTGCGCAACAGGTCGAGGACGACTGGCCACGCCGCCAAGCGGTACGGATCCACGATCCGACTGGCCCCGTTGCTGAGAAGGGCGGCGCCGTTCAGCTGTCCGAGCGGAGCGCTGCCGGTGACGGCCTGCCTGGCCGCGTCTGGATCGTCCTTGGCGATCCAGTATCCGCCGGGCTGGTTGCGCCGAGCCCGGAACGCGTCGATCACCGACAGCTTCGTCCGCTCGTACTCGGGCGTGCCTGCGGGTAGGCCGCGTAGCACCGACGAGCATTCGCTTCGCACGCTGACCTCGCGTGGGTCGGTGACCACCTGCGGTCCGGATTCGGACGAGTCCAGGACGACGAAGACGTCGGCGAGCACGAGAAAGTCCACGCGAGCTTCGTCGAACCGGATGATCGCCACGGTTGACTGGGGACTGCTGGGGTTCGCGATGTCGCAGGTGTGGCGATGTCGCCGGGATACCTGTCCGATCGAATCGGCGAGAGCTTCGACCAGGTCCGTTCCTGGCTCGCGGGACAGCTGCCCGAGGAGGGTGGCGCCGAGGGTGTGGGCGTACCAGGCGACTCCGTGGCGACAGATCGACTCGGTCCCGGGAATTCCCGCGCCGTCCAGTAGCACCACGGCGCCTGGCACAGCGCCGACGAAGTCTTCGTTCGGCCGGCCGACGTGCCCGGGACTGCTGGCCATCACGACCTTCACGCGCGAGAGCGTATCCGCCGCCGTCCGGGTCGCCGTGCAGTCCGGCTGGCTCTGACAGCCTCGGTGGTCGAGCGTCCTCGGTGGTCGAGCCCTTCGAGACGGTTGCTTCGCAACCTCCTCAGGAACCACTTGTCGAGACCACGGCCCCAGCCCCAGTAAGGTCGGCGCTGATGGATGCGCTAGAGCTCTACGACGACGCGGACCGCGAGCGTCTCGTGCCCGAGCCGCCCAAGCGGCTCGACGCCCCCGATCGGACCCCGTTCGAACGAGACCGGGCGCGGGTCGTGCACGCCGCCGCATCCAGACGGCTCGCTGCCAAGACCCAGGTGGTCGGCCCAGGCACCGACGACTTCGTGCGCAACCGGCTGACCCACAGTCTCGAGGTCGCCCAGGTGGCGCGCGACCTGGCGCGTGCCCTCGGCTGCCAGCCCGACATCGCCGAGACTGCCGCGCTGGCGCACGACCTCGGCCATCCGCCGTTCGGGCACAACGGCGAGCGTGCCCTCGAGACGGTCAGTGCCGACTGTGGTGGCTTCGAGGGCAATGCCCAGACGTTGCGCATCCTGAGCCGGCTCGAGGCCAAGACGTTCGGGCCCGAGGGTTCGGTCGGGCTCAACCTGACCCGCGCGACGCTCGACGCCTGCACCAAGTACCCCTGGACGCGCACCGACGCCGGGGACCCCGAGGGCGTCAACGCCGACGGGTCCCCGCGGGAGATCCGCAAGTTCGGGGTGTACGACGACGACGCCGCCGTGTTCGGCTGGCTCCGCGCCGGGGTGCCCGGCAGGCGCCTCTGTGTCGAGGCCCAGGTGATGGACCTCGCCGACGATGTCGCCTACTCGGTCCACGACATCGAGGACGGCATCGTCGCCCGGCGCATCGACCTCTCCCGGCTCGACCTCGACGCGGTGTGGCAGACAGTTCGCGAGTGGTACGTCCCGTCGGCCACCGACGGCGTCCTCGACGAGGTGTTGTCCGGCCTGAGGACGCAGGCCAGCTGGCCGGTCGCGCCGTACGACGGGGGCCGGCGCGGCCAGGCGGCGCTGAAGAACCTGACCAGCGACCTGATCGGGCGCTTCTGCGGAGCCGTCCAGGCCGCGACCTTCGCGAGCTCGCCGGGCCCGTTCGTGCGACATCGGGCCGACTTGGTGGTGCCCGAGCAGACCAGGCTGGAGATCGCCGTACTCAAGGGCATCGCGGCGCACTACGTGATGCGGGCCGACGACCGGGTGGAGCTGATGATCCAGCAGCGCGACCTGCTGACCGGCCTGGTGGATGCCCTGCTCGACCGCGGACCCGAGGCGCTGGAGACTCCGTTCGCCGACGACTGGAAGGCGGCGGCCGACGACGCCGGCCGCTCCCGCGTGGTCATCGACCAGGTCGCCTCGTTGACCGATGCGTCTGCGGTCGCCTGGCACGACCGGCTGGTGGGTCGATGAGCGAACCGCTGGTGTGGCTGCCGTTCGAGGTCGACGACCTGCCCCTCGGGGTGCGGTGCGAGATCGTCCCCGACCCTGCCCACGACCTGCCGGCCAGCCTCGACGAGGTCGAGGGCTACGTGTTGCCCTACCGGTTCGAGCCCGGTGACTCGGGCTTCCTTGACCGGCTGCCGCGGCTGCGGTTCGTCCAGACCCTGACCGCCGGGGTCGAACATCTCGCCGGCCGGATCCCGCCGGGGGTCACCCTGTGCAACGGCCGCGGCATCCACAGCGCGTCGACGGCCGAGCTCGCCGTCACCCTGATCCTGTCGTCACTGCGGGGGATCCCGGAGTTCGTGCTCGCGCAGCAGCGCCAGGACTGGATACCACTGGAACGACCCGCGCTGGCCGACAAGCGCGTGCTGATCATCGGGTACGGCGACATCGGCGCCGCCATCGACCGGCGGCTGGTGCCGTTCGAGGTCGAGGTCGTCAAGGTGGCCCGGACGGCGCGGGACGACGTACACGCCATGACCGAGCTGCCGGAGCTGCTGCCGCACGCCGACGTCGTGGTGGTCGTGACTCCGCTCACCGACGAGACCCGCAACCTGGTCGACGCCGCGTTCCTTGCCGCTATGCCCGACGGCGCCCTGTTGGTCAACGTGGCGCGCGGCGGCGTGGTCGACACCGAAGCGCTCGTGGCAGCGCTGCACGAGGGTCGGATCCATGCCGCTCTCGACGTCACCGAGCCCGAGCCGCCGCCCCCGGGCCATCCGCTCTGGACCGCCCCCAACCTGCTGCTCTCACCGCATGTGGGCGGCCCCTCGAGCGCGTTCCTGCCGCGGGCGAAGCGGTTGGTCCGAGAGCAGCTGGCCAGGTTCGCGGCTGGCGAGCCGTTGCGCAACCAGGTGTGAGTCGACCAGTGTGATCAGGCGCCCGTCAGGGCAGGTCGCCCTTCGGGTACGGCTCGTCCTGGAAGTGCGTGCTGTCAGGGTTGAGCTGGTCGCCCACATCCTTGCCGGAGTAGACCTTGTCCTTGGCCGTGCCGGCCGCGTCGACCAGCTTCTCCTTGACGAACGGAGCCTTCTCGCGGGCCACGTCCGCAGCCTGGTGGGCCTTCTCCTGAACTCGGGGGTCGTTGCGGATCTTCTGGGCCGCGCCCTTGATCTGCTCGTAGCGTTCGCGGCCGGCCCGCGTGCCGAGCACGTAGCCGACTCCGGCGGCGATGAGTACGGTCAACTTCTTCATGATTGTTCTCCTTCGGTTCGTGGACGGTTTGGTGGGTCGGCTAATCAGCGCCGCCGCCACCAGATGAACAGGAATGCGGCTCCCACGAGGGCCCCCGCGACGGCCAGTACCTCGGGTCGCGGCTTGCCGTCGTCGGTTGTGGCCGACTCCTTCACCTCGGCGACCTTGACCTTGGCCTGGGACTTCACGTCGGCGACCTTGGCCTGGGCCTGGGACTTCACGTCCAGTTTCGCCGCCAGCTGGTCGACGGTGGTCGCGAGCTGCTCGCGCTGCCGCTCGATGTCGGCCTCCAGGTCCGCGGGTGTCTGGCCGTCACTCATGGTGACCTCCCTTGATCGTCGCGATGTCCTCCTTGATGCCCTCGATCGCACGCTCTGGCTTGGCCGGGGTTGCGGCCCCGACCTGACCCTTGCCGAGGAGGGCGACCACGCCGGCTGCGGCGAACAGGACCACCGCGACGATCAACGCGGCGAGCCAGGCGTCCATGGCCAGCGCCAGGGCCAGGATCGCCGTCGTGATCAGGACGCCGAGCCCGAAGAGCGCCAGGAGTCCGGCCGCACCGAACATCCCGATGCCGAGGCCCGCCCGCTTCCCCTTTTCCGTGACCTCGGCCTGGGCCAGCCGGATCTCCGACCGGATCAGGGCGGGCACCTCCTGGGTCAGTTCGTGCACCAACGCCCCGAGGGTGGGCTCGTCGCCGGGTGGATTCATCCGCATTTGACTCATACCTGGCCAGTGCCCCGATCGACCCGGCTTCATGCGGCCCGGCTTCCACAGGCCCGCACCGCGACGGCCGATTGTGGGTACGGCGCCGTAGACTCCGCGACGTGGCCGGCCGGATCAAGGAAGAGGACATCGCGGAGGTCCGCGAGAAGACCCACATCGACGAGATCGTCTCTTCCTACGTGACTCTGCGCAACGCCGGCGGCGGCTCGATGAAGGGCCTGTGCCCCTTCCATGACGAGAAGTCGCCCTCCTTCCACGTGACGCCCGCACGCGGGTTCTACCACTGCTTCGGCTGCCAGGAAGGCGGCGACGCCATCTCGTTCCTGATGAAGATCGACGGGCTCTCCTTCACCGATGCGGTCGAACGGCTGGCCGACAAGTGCGGCGTACAGCTGCGCTACGAGGAGGGCGACGGGCCGGTGCGGTCGACCGGCCCGCAGCGGGGCCGGTTGATCGACGCCAACAAGCAGGCCCAGGAGTTCTACGCCGATCAGCTCGGCACCACCGACGCTCTCGTGGCCCGGCAGTTCCTCGATCAGCGCGGGTTCGACCAGGACGCCGCTCTGACGTTCGGGATCGGCTTCGCGCCCCGCGAAGGCGAGGCGCTGCTCCGTCATCTGCGGCAGAAGGGGTTCAAGGACGAAGAGCTGGTCGTCGCGGGACTCGTCGGACAGGGGCGAGGGTTCTACGACCGCTTCCGGGGCCGGCTGATGTGGCCGATCCGCGATGCCAGCAGCGACGTGATCGGCTTCGGCGCCCGGAGGATCTTCGAGGACGACACGATCGAGGCCAAGTACCTCAACACCTCCGACACCCCGATCTACAAGAAGAGCCAGGTGCTCTACGGGATCGACCTGGCGCGGCGCGACATGGCCCGGTCGTCGAAGGCGGTGGTCGTCGAGGGCTACACGGATGTGATGGCCTGCCACCTGTCCGGTGTGCCCACCGCGGTCGCGACCTGCGGCACCAGCTTCGGTGACGAGCACGCCCGCGTGTTGCGCCGGTTCCTGCACGACCACGAGGAGTTCCGCGGCGAGGTCATCTTCACGTTCGACGGCGACGAGGCGGGGCAGAAGGCCGCGATCCGGGCCTTCAGCGGCGACCAGAACTTCGTGTCCCAGACGTACGTCGCCGTGGAACCCAACGGACTCGATCCCTGCGACCTGCGCCTCAAGGGCGGCCCCGAGGCGGTGCGTGATCTGGTGGCCAGGCGAGTGCCCCTGTACCGGTTCGTGCTCAGCAACGTGATCTCAAAGTACGACCTCGACCGCGCCGACGGCCGCATCGATGCCGTCCGCGAGTCGGCCAAGCTGGTGGCCTCGATTCGGGACCAGTCCAAGGTCACCGCGTTCGCGCAGGAGATCTCGAGGATGGTGGGCGCGGTCATCGACACCAACCAGGTGCTCGACGAGGTGCGCAAGGCGGCCCGCCGCGGTTCGCGCGACCAGGGCGATGCAGCAGTGCAGGTCCAGTCCGAGCGTCCCGCCGTACCCGACCTTCGCGACCCGCGGTTCTCGCTGGAGCGGGAGACGCTCAAGCTGGTGATCCAGCACCCGGGCGCTCTGGGCTCGATCGCGCAGGGGCTCGGCAGCAACGACTTCACGCACCCGACCTATCGCGGGGTCTGGGACGTCGTGACCGCGCGCGGGGGGCCGACGGCGGGGGCGGGGGACAGCTCGTGGGCGTCCCGGCTGCGGGACGGTGTCTCCGACCCAGCGGTCTCGTCCGCGATCAGCGCGCTGGGCGTCGAGCCGTTGCTCAGCTCGCGCGAACCGGACTCGGCGTACGTCGCCGCGCACGTCTACAAGCTCCAGGAGCTGACGGTCATGCGGCGCATCGCCGAGGTGAAGTCGAAGCTGCAGCGGACCAATCCGGTCGAGCAGCCCGTCGGCTACAACAAGATGTTCGGTGAGCTGGTGGTGCTGGAGAAGCATCGCCGTGAGCTGCGCGAGCTCGCGGTCGGGCCGCAGTGAGACGACGGACAGCGGGGGAGCGGGCCCTGGCGAGCGCCGCCTCGAGCGACGGCGTCGTCGTGTCCGGCACTCGCGACTCGTTGCTGATCGGCGAGCTGCGGATCCCCTGGGAACAGATCGAGAACGCCGACTGGGACCCGGACACCTCAATGCTGCGGGTCGCCGAGGTCGGCACCTGGGGCGAACAGCGGCCGGTGCACGAGCTCACGTTCGCCGATCCGGGCCGGCTTCTCGAGCTGATCCGCGAGCGAGTCACCGCCAGCATCGTGCTCCAGCGTCACGTGCCGGTCCGGGGTCGCAAGGGCCTGTTCGTGATCGCCCGGCGGGCGCCGCGCGGCAACACCCCGATCCAGTGGATCTACGAGTTCCAGGACGGCATCGACCCCGACGATCCCGACGTACGACGGGCCGCGGAAGCGGGCCTCGCGGCCGCCCGCGACGAGGTCGGTCTGCCCTGACCGCCCGATTCGCCCCGGCCTGCGCTCCTTGCTAACCTATGCGGGCCGCAAATGGCGATCCCCTGTAGCTCAACTGGCAGAGCATTCGGCTGTTAACCGGAGGGTTGTTGGTTCGAGTCCAACCGGGGGAGCCAAAGAAGGGCCTCTGACCTGGGCAAAGTCCCAGGCGGAGGCCCTTCGTGATTCGCTCAATCCGGTTTTGGTCCACACTATGGTCACGGATTGAAACCGTGACCAGCACCCAGACAGGCCGTCTTCTCTCGCGTTTCCAGACAGCGTCAGACGTGTGAGGCCCACGTCGGACGCGCGTGACGGGGGCCAATCTGGCTTGGGGATCAGCCGGTGGGGGCAGAGTCTCGGATGAACCTCTCGATGAGTTCCGAGACCTTCGGAGCATCGACGCTCTGCGCGATGTAGAACGTCTCGGTGGTCACCTCGTTGGCGTGCCCGAGCTGGTCCTTGGCGACCTTCGCGCCGAGTTCCCGCGCGATCAGGGTCCCCACCTGCTTGCGGAACGTCTTGAACGTAACCCAGTCGTACTTCGTCCCCTTCGTCGCGTCATTCCAGCGCCGATACATGGTGGAGTACGGGGTCCACGTGCCGACGCGGCTCGGGAAGACACTGTCGATGGGGTTGCGCCCCTGCGCCATCTGACGCTCCAGGAGCATGGTCACCACACTCGGCGGGATCTCTAGCGGCCTGGTCGCCTGCAACGACTTTCCCTCTTCTTGGCGCCAGGTCCCGACCCCCTTCTCTTGGACGATGGTGCCTGTGATCACCAGGTAGGGACGCTCGGCCAGAAGGTTGATGTCCTGCCATCGCAGTGCTAGGGCCTCGCCGATCCGGGCCCCGGTCGACATCAGCAGCAGGATCATGTCGCGCAGGTCGCGAGACGCCTTGGGGCCGGGACGGTCCTTCGTCTCCCACTTCTCGATGAGGCCGCGGATCTCCGCGATCTGGGCGGTGTCCGCCAGGATTCGCACCTTCGGCCCCTTGCGTTTGATCTTCGCGACGTTGGTGACTGGGTTCGATGCAAGTGCGTCGTGTCGTACGGCCAGGGCGAACATCTGGTTAAGGTGCTTGCGCAGAGCGCTGGTGTCACGGCCCGAGTCTCGATGCTCCTTCAGCACCCGATCGACTGCACCGGTGGTCGCCTCACTGACCAGCCATTCACCCATGTACGGCTTGATGTGGAGCCGGACCGAGTCGCGGTAGATCCGCTGAGACCTTGTCTTCAGGTCTCGCATCTCGCACTCCTTGATCCATTCATCGGCAAGAACGGAGATCTTGGTATCAGGCGTTATGCCATCCGATCGTGACTGCCGGCGCCGATCTCGTGGCGCAACTCGATGTCCGCGACAAGGGTGCGGCGGGCACTCTCCTTGCTTGGGCCGCTGGCCGTGACCTGGCGCAGAACGCCGTCGCGGTCGCGGGTCCGCGTGATGGCCCGCCACGCCTGTCCTCGCCGGGTGTAGGAAATCTCGCCGAACCCACCGACGGGATGCGCCTTCGTGCCATGTCAGCGCGCCCTTGGCGAGAGGCTAGGTGGCCGGTCGTCGCGACGGGCGGACAACGCGTGGCGGCAGGTCGGCCATGCGGCGTACCTCCATGCTGGGGCTGTGCTGGTGGTGTGATCGGATCGTATGGGCAACACGGACGTCGACGAGCGAAGTGACCGTCCGATGCTGCCCGCGCATAGTCCTCGGCCGTCAGGCAATGTCCCGGGGATCGGCGTTCTGCTCGATGTACGCCTCGACGTCGCTGCGCCGGTAGCGGAGGTCCCCGCCGACCTTGATGCCACGCGGCCCCAAGCCCCGGGTCCGCCAGGCATACAGAGTGGCCTTCGGTTTCCTCAGCCACAGAGCAACCTGGTCCGCTGTCAGCAATGGGTCGAACAGAGGAACTCCGTCGGGATCGAGCGGCAATGCAAGTGGCTGTGCCGTACGCCGTTCTGGATGGGGATGGCTGCGCCGAGTAGTCGTCTTCTTCCGCTGCATGGACGCCGTCGTGGCGTTCTCAGTGGCGTTCGCTGCAGGCTGCTGGCCGGCTGCTCGGCGGCGGGCCTGGAGTTCGGCCTTGGACGGACGACCCATGGCGGTTCCCTTTCTCACCGGCCGTAGCCGCTGGTGCCGAGGCTGCGTGCGGCGGGAAATGGGGACGGCGGCCGCGGCGCGGTCGGCGTCATGTCGAGGGTCTGACGCAGAGCGGCCCGTTGCAGGGGATTGCTGAACTGTGCGACCGGCGACTTGGGCGCTGGCATGTTGACCAGGTCGGTGAGGGTGGCCTCCAGCCGGGAGCCTCTGCCGACCCGGACAGGCCCTCCCGCGTGACGAGGGCTGCCGTCACGCAGGTTGCTGTGGGTACGTAGCAGTTCGCGGCGCAGTGACCTGCCGAGGTTGTGGGTGACCTCGTGGGTTGCGTTGGCCAGGGCGAGCATCTGCGTGGGGCTGCAGGGTCAGATCGACGCCTTGGTCTTCCATCCGGGCGACCGCGGCCGTGAGCTCGCCTTGCTGCCAGAAGGCGCGCATGTTCGGTTCCGTGCGCGGTGACGTCGATCAGGTGGCTGATCTGCGGCTGCAGCGACTCCAGCACCTCGGCGCGTTCGTCGAAGAACGCCGCGAACATCGCTGGTCTTGGGCGAGCGGGCTGGCGGCCTTCGCGAACACCCGGCACAGGTAGAGCTGGCTGGCCGTAACCTGCCGTGCGGAGTCGGCGCTGATCTCCGGCTCGCCAGCGTAGAACGCGTCGGAGGCATGGAGTGGGCGCAGGAACCGGCGCAAGCCGTTGCTGTGCGGCCGCCAGGTCGTCGGGCGTCGAGACCAGCGACACGGGCTGCACCACCGTCGACGGCGCCGCCTGCCGCCGTGCGCGGGGTGGCCACGTCGGGGCTCGTCGCTCGTGGCGTGCCAGGTCGCGACCCGGGCTGTCTGGGAGAGCGACCATGCGCTTCTCGTCCAGCCCCATCGCGTAATCCGGTCGCTGATGCTCGCCAGCAGGCCGACCTCCTCGAGCCGGGCGTCGAGCACCAGGACCGCCTCCAGGGCCACCGGCACGTCGCGCATCACGCACCAGCCGGCACCGCGGATCGGTGCGCCAAGGCTGCTCGGCGGCCGCCGAGAGCGCATGGGAGGCGGCCAGGAGCTCGATCGCCGCCGCTCGCCACGCCTCGACCATCGGATCGGTCGGGGCGGGCCGAGGTATTCCAGCGGGGAGCGGCGCTCGTCGAGGGGGAGCGTGGGGAGTGCGAAGGCGATGTTGTCCACCAGCGTCGCCAGCTTCTCGTCGAGCCCGCCAGGTGTCGGCTTCGGCGACGGCGCCGGCAGGTGGTCCGGCGGCGGGTACCAGGTGTCCTGAGCCCGACGTCGTAAAGCCGCTGGCGCAGCGCGTCGACCACGGCCTCGCGGCAATGCAGCAGCTGGTCGACCGCGGCCTCGTCGGCCGGGATCGCGTCATCGCGCATCAGCCGGTTCAGCGCCTGCGCCGCGTTCTCGGCGTGCTGGCCATGGGTGGAGACCGTCATCGCGGGCCACCAGCCGGGCGCTGTACGGGCCAAGTCGTTGCCATGCCCGGAGAAGCAACCGCTGCGGTGTCGGATCGGACACCGCGGCGGGAAATGCTTGTGGAGACGGGCGACTATCTGCCGGGCGGGCCGGGGGAGCGGTCTACCGGCGCCGCGACGCCGTCGGCGTCCGGCCAGCCCTCATCCGGGCCGGGTGGGTCCAGTGCGCCGGGTCTGCAGCCCGCGACGGGCCGTCATCAGGCGGCATTGCGCGGCGGGGTGGGGTCAGGTCCCCGACGTGGTTCGGTCACCCGGGTCGATCAGCGTGACCCGGTGCCCGTAGTCGACGCACATCTTGGCGATCGAGGCCGGATCCGTGGCCACGGACACGTCATCGAGCCATCCGACAGGTCCGACACAACTCCGCGGCCGCGGTCAGGATGCCGTGCCTGTGGAGGCTGGACAAAGACGCGATCGGCGGTGGCTTCGACCTCGACCTCGCCGGTCCACCGGCTTCACGTTTGCGCCGTGGTACCACCCGTGGGGAACGAAGTTTCGGTTCCAGCGGGTTACCAGTCTTCGAGGAGTTCGGACTGGGACACGAGTTCGTGCTCCCTGGCGACCCAGCGCCGGGGCCCGCCAACGCCAGCCGCCAGCGCAGGCTCGAACTGGGCCGCGGGTACATCCACAGCGAGATCTCGGTCGGTTCCAGCGCGGAGATCGCCGCGGCGCTGCCCTCCGACGCAGCATGGAAGGTCTGGGAGGACCCGAAGTACGAGCACCTCGGCGAGGTGCACCTCAATCACCCCGACCTGGGCGTGTTCGTCGCGGACTGCGACGCGCAGGGTCGCCCCGTGTTCACCAGTGACGCGATCGACCGCCTCGTCGAGCGCACCGACGCCGACCGCGTACAGCTGGGGCACCTGACAGGCCGCACCTGGGGGATGGCGCTCGAGCAGCTCGACGCGGCGAACAAGGGGATCGTGATCCCAAGCGATGCCCCTCCCGGATCGGCGCCGCTGCAAGCTGTCGCGCTCAACCAGCTCGCGTCCGGACCGGCGCGGTGGATGCCCGCCGACGCCCCCGGACAGGCCCGGTCGACAACGGCCCCAGATCGGTAGCGGGCCGCTGTCCGATCCGGCGCGTGGCCGGTTGCTTCTCCGTAGGAACGTGCCCTCCAACTCGAGCAGGTGATCGTCGATGACCAACGTTCTCAAGATCAGCTCGCACGACGAGCTGATCTCGTCCATCCCCCACACGCTGGGATTCACTCCACGGGGCATGGTCTGCCTCGCCTTCGGCGACGGTCCCACCGCCCGCCTCGACATTCCCGAGTCCCCCGAGGAGATGGGTGAGTTCCTCCAGGCGCTCACCGACGTCTACCTCCACCGGCACCACCCTGACCGCGTCGCCCTGGTGGCGTACGGCGAGGACGGGCGCGCCTGCGTCCAGGCGCTGGCTGCTCTGGGTGAGGCTCTGGTCAACAGCGAGGTCCGCGGCCCCGACGTGGGGCCGATGCTGTGGGTCAACGGCGAGGAGTGGACCGACCTTCTCGAAGGCACCCGCGGAACCGTCGACCCCGGCGCCCGCGCCCGGATCGACGCGGAGTTCGCCCTGATGGGCCGGGTCATGCCCGTCGGCCGACGCGAGGACCTCGCCGCCGCGATGCAGGGCGACCCCACCGCGGTTGCCGAGCACCTGCCTGCCGCCGAGGCCCGCGTACTGGACATGGATGTGGCTGCCCGCCGGTCCGAAGTCGAGTGGCTGGGCGCACGGCTCGACCAGTTCCGCCGCGATCGGGAGTACCTCTCCGACGGCGACGCGGCCCGGGTCCTGGCCGTGATCCACGACAGCGGCGCCCGGGACGCGGCGGTGTTCAGGATGAGCCGCGAGGACGCGCCCGTCTTCTCGGAGTTCTGGCAGGACCTCGTGCGGCGGGCGCCGAGTGAGGTGCGTGACAGCCCGGCGACGATGCTGGCGCTGAGCTCGTTCCTGGAGGGCAAGGGAGCCCAGGCGTGGACCGCCCTCGACCAGCTCTCGGAGAGCGACCCGTTGGCGGACCTGGTGGCCGCTGCCCTCGAGCAGGCCGTGGACCCGCGTGAGTGGGACCGTGCGGTGCCCGCGGCCGCCGGTGCTCTGATGCAGCAGGCGGCATTGCGCGACACGTTCGCGCAGGAGCGCCGTGCCCACAACCAGGACGCCCACAACGCCCCCGGCGTCGACGGTGCCGACCCGGAGTCGTCGGCCCCGGGCCGCTGAGAAGGACGGAGACAGACCCGTGCAGAACACTCGCTCGCGACTGGAGAAGCGCCTCGCGAAGCTCCTCGCCGCCACTGCCCCGCTCGCTGCCCGGCACACGGCGGGACACACGAAGGTCGACTTGGTCTACCTCGACGAGGAGACCCAGGACCGCCTGAACAGCAGCCTGCGTGAGTAGGCCGCTGCCGCAGTTGTCAAGGTTCCGGCCCGCGGCCTGTGGATAGAGATTCGCTATCCACAGGCCGTCGGCGGTGCGGTTGCGCTGTCGGTGGTTCGGTGCAGACTCAGAGTGGAAGTGTCGGCACGATCGGGTCGTGCCGGCTGGTCGGGGATTCATGAGGGTCCCGCCCACGAGGGGACGTGAGGAACATGCGGACGTCGACCAAGCTGATCCGCCTCTGCGCCGTCGTGCCGGCCGGTCTCGCGGGCAGCTTCGTCGCGGTCATCGGCCTGGGCTTCCTGCCCGGCGCGGGCCTGGTGTTCGCGTTCCTGGGCACGCTGGTGGTGTCGATCGTCTTGGCGTGCGGGTGGTTGGAGGCTCCGGCTGCCCGGATCTTCGGGTTCGCCCGCGGCCTTCGCCCCGGGCAGCGCGCCGTGCTCGAGCCGACGCTGGCCCTGGTCGAGAAGCTGGACCTCGCCCCCGGGCGGGTGCTGGTGCGGCTGACCGACACCGACGGCCTTCCTGCTACTCCGATCGGCCGGGACACGGTGATCGTGGAGCCGTGGCTGGTGCAGGGCCTGTACGAGCGCCGGCTGACGGCCGCGGATGCTGCGACGGCGATCGGGCACGCGGTAGCGAGCCAGCGGGTCGGGCCGTCCCGGTTCGACCTGGCGGCGCGGCTGTGGGCGTTCCCCTGGACGCTGGTGTTCGTCGTCATCCGTCAGATCGCGCGCATCTTCTCGTGGGTGCCGGCTGGCGAGTTCGCGTGGCACCTGCGGATCGTGATCGGTGTCGTCGCGGTCTACCAGGGCTTCCAGCCGGGCGGAAATCCCACGCTCGGTGTCGCGACCGGCGTGCTGGTCGCGATCAGCTACGTCGCACCCGCGGCCGACCGGGCCTGGCGCGCCGTGGTGGAGCGCGACGCCGACCGCATCGTGGCCCAGCGTGGCCTCGCTGATCCGCTGATCCACTTCGTGCAGTGGCGCCAGGGTGCCGACTCGATGGAGCGGGTACACCGCATCCGAGCCGCTGCGGCCGACCGCCCCGCGTCGACGCCGACCGCCGAGGCACCGGCGCCCGAAGTGGCCGGCGCGCGGGTGCTGACGCACCCCACGGCCCTCAGGTGAGCCGGGAGGCCCCGTCGTGGATGACCTGCACCTCGAAGCCGACCGGATCTTCGGCCCCTGCAACGACCCGACGTGCCCAGGCTCCAGGGCTACGGTCGAGCACGACGCTCGCCTCGACTTGGACTGGACCGGACGAGTTCACCTTCGACTCGTCACGGACGCCGAGGATCGCACCTCGGGCGCCGGCGACGCGTAGCAGAGGCCTGCTGGCCTACGGCTGTTCCCGGACCTCCAGCGGCGGCATGGCGTCGATGGTGCTGGGCCCGGTGCGCCGATGGTCGGCTGCGGGCGGGAGGGACGGCATGTCCTCGCCGATGACCCACGTCCAGACCTCGGTGCCGGTGTCGGTGGCGATCTCGGCGACGGCGTCGCGGTCCTCGTCGCTGGTGAGCAGGAAGGCGGCGGTGGGGGTCTCGGTGTCGGTGAACACCAGGGAGGCCATGGGCTTGTCGGGGGCGAGGTTGTAGCGCAGCGACTTGGTGAACCGGCGGCGTGCCTCGAGCGCGGTGTCGAGGAGCAGCTTGTCGGCCAGTGACTCGTATGGCAGCCAGTTGCGGTCGGTCATGACCAGGGAGATCTCTTCGGCGGTGGCGAGGCCGGCGCGGCCGACGGAGAAGGTCGCGATGACCATCAGGTGGCCCTCGTCGTCGCTCTGCCACAGCTCGAGCTCGTCCCCGAACCGCTTGTTGAGGCGGGCCAGGAGCGTGTCGTCGACCATGAGCGGCGCGTCGGGCAGGTGCTTGATGACCAGCTTGTGCCCGAACCGGGCCGGGTCGATGGCCTTGAGTTCGCCGATGAGCATCATGAACTGCTGGGCGGAGCCGTGCTGCTGCATCGGCGCCCACGCGGAGAGCCGTCGTGCGGCGATCTCGGTCTTCTTCTCGACGTTGAACGGCTCGGGGACGTACAGGCGGGTGGCCAGCGGCTTGCCCTTGGTGAACTTCCCGCGGGCGGCCTGGCGCAGGTACCAGGACACGATCCGCCAGTTCCGCTTGCCGGCCATGCCCGGTGACCAGGTCGCGAGGTCGGCTTCTTGCCACAGGTAGTGCAGGACCGCGCGGAGGGTCAGCCGGTTCGGGTCGGCGGCGACGGAGTCGGCCACTCCCCCGCCACCGGCGCCGGCCGGGGCGGCCCGCTCGGCCTTGGACATGCGGAAGCCGAGCTTGATGGCGGTCAGGCCGCTGTCGGCTTCCTCGGTGATCGCGCTGCCGAGCACCTGGCCGAGCCCGGAGAGTTCCTCGGGCGGCAGGTAGGAGGCGCAGCGGTGGGCGTGCTCGAGGCCGGAGTCGGGCATCCGCTTGATGACGTACTTGTCGGGTCCGATCTTCGCGACGTACATGGCGACGCCGTCGGTGCGGCACAGGCACAGGGGCCGGACCCGGTCGGTGTGCGCGGCCGCGAGGAGCTGCTGCACATCGGGGTTGTTGGTGTGGGTGATCCGGTGTCCGTAGAGCTCGAAGGTCTGCCGGTCACCGGAGTGCTCGCTGGTCGGGTCTGCCCGGCCTGGGGCCGGGTTCTGTGTAGTGGTCATGCCCGGAAAGGCAACGAGCCACCGCGCGGATCGGACGCCTCGCGCACGCCCGGTGGGGTGCTTTCCACAAATTTCTCGCCGAGGTGTCCGATCCGCGACCCGGCTGGGTGCCTTTCGTGGTGAGGGCGGTGGTGAGCCGTGGCGTGGGTGCTGCGGCCGGCGTCCTCAGCAACGGGTTGGAGGTGCCGGCCGTGGCGCGACGGCGTACGAGTGGTGACGACTCAGATCAGCTGGCGCTGTGGGATCTTGGTGAGGAGCCAGGTGAGCAGGCTGGTGAGGAGACGGCCAGCGGATCGTCATTCTCGCGACAGCGTCACGACAACCTTGCGCGGCGCGGCGGGGGTGCTGGAATCCGCTTCCGGCCCCGCATAGATGGGTATACTTCGGGGTGAGCTATACGGTCCTTTTCAGCGAGGTGGCTGTCGCCGAGGCGATACGGGTGCCTGCGGAGCAACATCACGTCGCCTGGGCCGACGAGGCGATCTTCGCCGCCATCGAGTTGGCCGCCGGCTACCCGCACAAGGTGCAGCTGATCGGCGATGCGACGTGGGAGGTGGCACGCCCCACGACGGGAAGCACGATCGCTATCGGTCACGTGCGGCGGGCCGAGGAGGACATCGAGGACCGGATGACGGGTCTGTTCCGCACCCGTCTGGCCCGAACCACGACCGAGCAGCAGCGGTTCTTGGCAGCCATGGCCGCAGCCGGCGACGGGCCAGTGGAACGCGCCGCGATCGCCGCCGAGCTCGGTGTTGCGACCACTGCGGTGAGCCGGCCGCGGCAGCAACTGATCGACCGGGGCTTCATTGAATCGGTCGGCCACGGGAAGCTCCGCTTCACCATCCCCGGTTTCGCTGCGTACATCCGCGACAACGGCTGAGCCCGGACTCAGGTAGCGGGGTTGCTCGGCTCCCACTGGGGCCTAGCCTGCGGCCTCCCGGTGTTCGGCTCCATCGAACAGGTTGCCCTGGCGTTCGAGGAACGCGGCGTCGCGTGTCGCGGCACCATCGGGCAGCAGCGCCACCTGCTCGACGTCAGGTGTGGAGGGCCGCCCGTGGTCGGCCTGGGTGGCGAGTCGCTGGACCGTGAGTCCGTAGCGGAGTCGGTGCCGGTCCCACGGGGCGACCAATGCGCCTCGTTCGGCGGGGGAGATCTTGGAACCGTTGTTTGCGTTTCAGGCTGCGGGCGACGTACTCGTCGGGCGGGACAGCGCGTAGCCAGGGTCTGGTACTGGTCGAGGTCGTCGAGACTGGCACGGATCCGTCACTCGACCAGCCGGGCCTTCAGCGCTGCCTACTGGCTGATCGACATCTGGTCGTACTCGAACCGTTTAGCCGCGGTGCGCTCGGCCCGGGCGGCGGGCGAGAGGTTTCCCACCAGCCCTTCTCCCGAACCTTCGCGGCCTTGATCGCGCTCGCACGGCCTGCCGTCCAGCTCGAGGTGATCCCGGCACGGTAGGCGGCCCGCTCTGCTTCGACCGTCACCAAGTGACGGGCGTTTGCTTCCGCCGCCTCCTGTTAGACC
>CAWJOJ010000047.1:0-54224 GCA_963844385.1 uncultured Actinomycetota bacterium
TGCTACGAAGGTCCGTAGATCGGTCCGCCCCTCGGGGTGGGCCGAGAGTCATTTCAAGACTAGGTGACGACGGCTGACGGGCGGTGACAGGCGTGCACGGTGGGGTCAAGTTCTACCGCGGCTCGGCCGCCGCGGCGCGCTCGTACGTGGAGGCCGACCGCTCCCGCGTCGACGACTACTACCTCGCCGAGGGCACCGGGGTCGCGACCAGGTACGTCGCCACGACTCCCCCGGTGGCGGGGGGACGCGGCATTTCCGCAGTTCAGGACGGGGGGACGCTGGACGGCGACGCCTACGAGCGGTGGGTCGCCGGCTACGACGTCGAGACCGGCAGCCGCGAAGGGTCGGCTCCGCACCGATGAGCGCGGGCTGAGGTTCGTCGAGGTCGTGGTGAACGGTCCGAAGACCTGGTCGCTGGCCGCGACGCTGCACCCCGAGATCGCCGCCGCGTACGACGCCGCCCAGGACAAGGCCGCGACCGAGATCATCGGCTGGCTCGCCGAGCACGCCACCACCCGGGTCGGGCCGCGTGGCCGGCAGGTCCAGGTCCCGGTCGAGAAGCTCGAGGCGGCGGTGGTGCGTCACTACACCTCCCGCGCAGGCGACCCGCACCGCCACCTCCACCTGCAGATCAACGCCCGCGTCTTCGCCGCCGGCAGTTGGCGCGGCCTGCACTCGGTGGGCGTGGTGGACAGCATCGAATCCATCAACGGGATCGGGCACGCCGCCGTCATGTGCGACCCCGAGTTCCGCCAAGCCCTCGCGGCCCACGGCTACACCCTCGACCCCGACACCGGCGAGGTCACCCAGCTCGCGCCGTACACCGGAGCCTTCAGCGCCCGCGCCGCGCAGATCACCCGCAACATCGACCGCTACGAAGCCCAGTGGCGCAGCGAGCACCCCGGGCAGGAGCCCGGCCCGACGCTGCGGCGCGCGTGGGACCGTCGCGCCTGGGCGCAGGCTCGGCCCGACAAGGTCGTCCCCGAAGACGGCACCGACCTCCGACGACGGTGGGTCGAGGAGCTCGCACGAGCTCGGCTTCACTCCCCCAGCCAGCCAGCAGCGGCCGCCGAGAAGCTCGGTACGGCGATCGGCATGATCAACCGGGACGCAGTGGCCGACCTCGTACTCTCCCGGCTTGGTGCACGCCGATCGAGCTGGAACGCAGCCGACATCCGCGGCGAGGTCGAACGCATCGTCGCCTCACTCGACATCGTCGCCCCGACCCCGGTACGGCGTGAGCTCGCCGAGGACCTGACCGCTCGGACCTTCGTGCAGTGCGAGCGGCTGCTGGATCGCGACGACGTACCCGAACACGTCCGAGCACTCACCTCGACACGGGTGCTCGACGTCGAAGCCGACCTCGTCACCCGACTCATCGCACGAGCAGAGAACGCCGGCACCCACGACCGTGTCGGCCACGTCGTCGCCCGCCGCAAGCTCGACCATGCACAGCGCGAGGTGGTCGCCGCACTGGCCGGCGACCACCAGCTGCTGGTGATCGAGGGCGCTGCCGGTGCCGGGAAGACCACGACGCTAGCCGCGGCCCGCGAGCTGTTGGCGATGCAGGACCGGCGGCTGGTCGTAGTGACCCCCACCCTGAAGGCGGCCCGCGTCGCCGAACAGCAGGTCGGCACCGACGCGTTCTCAGCAGCCTGGCTGATCCACCAGCACGGCTTCCGCTGGGACGACGACGGCAAGTGGTCCCGCGTCGAGACCCAACCCGAGGCACGGGCCCGGCTGCTGCCCGGCGACGTCCTGCTCGTCGACGAGGCCGGGATGCTCGACCAGGACACCGCCCGCGCCCTGCTCACCATCGCCGACGAGACCCACGCGCGCGTCGCGTTCGTCGGTGACCGGCATCAGCTTCCCGCGGTCGGCCGCGGCGGCGTAATCGACCACGCCGCCCGCTGGGCACGCCCCGAGGCGTCGTCTCACGCTGGAGACCGTCCATCGATTCACCGACCCCGAGTACGCCGAGCTGAGCCTGCTCATGCGCACTGGTGAGCGCAGCGGTGAGGTGTTCGACGCACTCCTCAGGCGCGGTGAGATCGTGGTCCACCACTCCGAGGTCGAGCGCCTGGCGGCGCTCACCACCGCGCTCACCACAGCCGAAGAGCTCATCGTCGCCGACACTCGCGACCAGGTCGGCGCCATCAACGCCGCGATCCGGGACCACCGGCTCACCACCGGGCACACGACCGCGGTGGGGTCGGTCACCACGGCTGCCGGTGAGCGCCTCGGGATCGGTGACCGGATCGCCACCCGCCGCAACAACCGCGATCTCGGCGTCGCGAACCGCGACTGCTGGACGGTGACCGGCATCGACGACGACGGCACCCTCCAGGTGCACGGCCGCGCCGGACAAGCGCGCCCTGCCCGCGACCTACGTCCGCGAGCACGTCGAACTCGCCTACGCCACCACCGTCCACGGCGCCCAAGGCGAGACCGTCCCCACCGCTCACCTGCTCGTCGGTGAGACCACCGGTGCCGCCGCGGCGTACGTCGGCATGACCCGCGGCCGCGACCGCAACGTCGCCCACCTGGTCGCCGACACCCTCGACGAGGCTCGGTCGCAATGGATCGAGGTGTTCAACCGTGACCGCGCCGATCTCGGCCCCAGCCACGCAGCCGAGGCGCGCCGAGGAAGCCATCGAGCGCTACGGACCCAACGGCGCCCGACCACTCCACCACTCTCCAGGCCGCCGCGCTGCGTCACTCCGCACGTCGCGCGAACGACCACCCAGTCACCCCCGCCCAACCGCCGCGCACGAGGCATCGGCCGCTGATCGAGATCGACTTCGGCCGCCCGCACCTGATCGCTCCCGACCCCCGTCGGACATAGGAGACCAAGAGACAGCAGCACCCGTCAGCGGCGAACACGATCTGCCCAACGAGGTGTCCGATCCGCCCCGTTCGGTGTTGCTTCTCTCAATAAAGCCCACGTCCGACAAGGCAGGAAGTGACCGCATGGAACCCATCCAGATCCCCGCAGAGTGGGACGACCACGGACTCATCACCTTCGAGGAGTTCTGCACCCTCATCCGCACACCCCAACGCACCGTGCGGGACTGGCGCCAACGCGGCGTCGGACCACGCTGGGCCCGGTTCAACGGCTGCGGCCGGCTCTACATCACCGTCGCCGAAGCACGCCGCTTCCTGCGGTCGGCAACGCCCGCCGGGCCGGCCCCACCGCCGGGCACCGAGCGAAGGAGCACTCCCGTGACTAGGAAGAGGGAGCTGCCCGTCTACGTCAGCCTCGAAGAGGCCGCCGAGATGATGTCGCTGTCCACACGCACCATCCGGCGACGGATCAGCGACGGCACCATCCCGGCCTACCAGTGCGGCCGCCGCGCCATCCGCATCCGCGTCGACGAGCTCGAGGCCGCACTGCGCCGCATCCCCTCGGCACGGTGGTGACGATCCGCGGTTCGCAGGCGCTGCACTCCGCCCAGATAGACGCAGGCACTGAGGCCGCACAGCCGTCGCTGGTCTCGGTGAAACCTCAGCGGCTGGCAGCGGCCACGAACTCCTGGAGGTGGTATTGGAAAGCGCAGTTGCGTCGGGCGCTTCTCCCACGACTAGGGGACTGTCTCGCTAACGGTGTTTCCGGCGGTTTTCATCAGTAGGTCTCTGCTGCCGGCCAGCGGTCGGCGAAGGTGATGGCGAACGCGTTGAGGGCGGGCTTCCACCGCATCGTCCATCGGGCCCTCCTCGTCCGGTGGGGTCGAGGGATCTGGTGACAAGGTACAGACACTTCAACGCGGCCTGCTCGGTCGGGAAGTGGCCCCGGGCCTTGACCGCCCGGCGGTAGCGGGCGTTGAGGGACTCGATCGCGTTGGTGGTGCAGAGCACGGTACGGATCTCGAGGTCGTAGTCCAGGAACGGGATGAACTCCTCCCAGGCGTTCTCCCACAACCGGATGATCGCCGCCGTACTTGGCACCCCACTTGTCGGTCAGCTCGTCGAGCGCAGCTCTGGCGGCGTCGGCGTTGACGGCGGTGTAGATCGGCTTCACGTCACGTTTGATCGCGTCCCAGTCCCGCTTCGAGGCCAACCGGAAGGTGTTGCGGATCAGGTGGATGACGCACGTTTGGACGGTCGTCATCGGCCACACGTTCCCGACCACCTCGGGCAGGCCCTTGAGTCCGTCGCAGACCACGAAGAAGGTGTCCTTGACACCGCGGTTGCGCATGTCGGTGAGCACGCTCATCCAGAACTTCGCGCCCTCACCACCAGTGCCGGCCCAGAGCCCCAGGATGTCCTTCTCCCCGGCCAGGGTGACCCCGATGGCGGCGTAGATCGGCCGGTTCGCGACCTGGCCGTCACGGACCTTGACCATGATCGCGTCGATGAAGATCGCGGCGTACACCGGCTCGAGTGGCCGGGCCTGCCAGGTCTGCATCTCCTCGAGGACCTTGTCGGTGATCCGGCTGATCGTCTCCTTCGACACCGACGCCCCGTAGATCTCGCGAAGTGCGCCGAGATCTCCCCGGTGGTCAACCCCCGGGCATACAGCGAGAGCACGATCTCGTCGACCTCATTCAGCCGCCGCTGTCGCTTCTTCACGATCACCGGCTCGAACGTGCCGTCGCGGTCCCGCGGGACCTCGAGGTCGACCTGCCCGGTGGCCTGGTCAGCACCGTCTTGGGCCGCGTTCCGTTGCGGACGTTGGCCGACTCCCGGCCCTCGGCGCCCGGTTCTTCTCATGACCCAGGTGCTCGGTCATCTCCTCGTTCAACGCTGTCTCCAGCACGTTCCTGGTGAACTGCTTGAGCAGCCCATCCGGTCCGGTCAGGGACAGGCCCTGCTCCTTCGCCAGCCGGACCAACTCCTTGGCTGCCAGCTCCTCCGCCGAGGGCTCGGCTTCTTCTTCGGACTCACAACCTCCAGTGTCGTCATCACGGCACCTTCCCGCCGACTCACGTCGGCGCGTCGGGCCGGAAACACCGTTAAATCCACAGTCCCACGATGAGGTTCTTCGCCAGCGAATGAACGTTCAAGGTTCGGTGTCCGGCGTTCCTGCAGCCTCGTGTTGAGTTGACGGATAACGAGCTTGGCATCGACAACTGCGAGTTGGCCGACCAGGCGTGCGGCCAGCAGGCCGTCAAACTCCTCACGCGCACGGGCAATGACGGTCCTTGTCGCGGAGCCTGGCGGTCCCTCCTATGTTCTGCTTGCTCTCATCGATTCTCTGGGATTGGAAGGCGAGCCAGACGTCATCCTCTTGATCTGCCAGCACCTCGACGAGCAGGGAGGCGGCGTCCTGGCGTGGCATGCCTGACACCTTGCTGATCGCGCCGACTTGGATCACATAGTTTTCAAGTTCAAGACGGGCTGAGACATGAACCGTTGCGCCTGCGGCTCTCAGCGGTGCTGTCTCAGCGTTTAGGGCAGCGGAGCATTTCTCTTTCAGGTCACTGTCGAGAACGACGGATGTCTTTGGACAGAGCCGCCCAATGCGGCCATGGCCTCCGAAATCTGCACCCGCCAGCCAGCGGTTGCTAAAACCACCGAGTGGAACCGTTGCGTAACCGTCCGAAGCTGCGACGCTGGGAGTATCCAAGGCGGCGGGCGAGATGGGCGAGGATGGGCGCGTCATCGCCTTCCACGAACAGTACGGCGTTGCTTCGCAGGGCGCGACCTACGCCCAGCTCGTATCCACTGCCGAGACGACGGCCGACAAAGCCAAGGGAGCCGTCAGCGCGAGGCCGCTCGGATGTTCTGCGCGCCCGATCGACCCAGACTGCGCTACCAGGTTCGGCCTCAGCGAGGATCTCGACGCTGTGGGTGGCAAGGATAACTTGCTGATCCGTGCTGAACAGTGTCGGGCCAGCCGCCTCTGCAAGTCGGGATGGAGAAAGACGTCGGGCTCGTCGAGGACCACAACCGGGGTCTTCTCGTTGAGTCCAGAGGTGAAACAAAACCTGAAGCCAAATTTGAGATCCATCACCCGGCCCAGCCGATCTCCCTTTCGTGCCGGGTCTGCTCTTCGCTAAGAAGAGGTCGAAGTCGTCCTCGACCGTGTCCTGCGCTCAAAGTGAATTCGAGACCTGTTAGTTCGGGTGTGCGCTCGTACACGAAGGGTGTGAAGTCGCGCCAATCCTCATGGTCCAAGCGCCACAGCGCGTTGCGGAAGTAGCGGCTCGAACGCTTGCTCGTTCGATTCCGCCGCAGTGTTTCGTCAGTGATGAATAGTTCGCGGTCATCCAGCGGGGTGAGGGTCGGAACAACCGCGATGGCGGGGACGAGAGAACGTGCTACATCGCGAGGGCCCTCGATACGATCCAGACGGGGGAAACACAAGGTAGACCCCGCGCATCGGTGGGTCTTCCTCTCCGGTACCTTCCTCGGACTCCCAGGACTCGCCACCAGCCGGACTCCTTTGGTCGTCGTCACCTCGATGCGTGTTTCCTGGGGCCTGAATCGTGCCGATTTCTCGGTGGAGAAGGCGGAGGATTCGATGGCAGCTGCCGTGATCGGCCAACCTCGGTAAGGACGGCCCTCGACAAAGCCTACCGTTGTGGGGTTGGTTCGACGGGCTTGAGGAAGCATGGCCGCGATTAGTCGAGCGCGCCCAGAGGCCGTCGACTTGCCTGCATTGTTCGCACCAACTAGGACGTTGCATCGCCGAAGGCTAATCGTGTGGTTCTCAAAGCCCTTATAGTTGATGAGCTTGATCGATCGCAGGGTCCCAGGGTTGCCATCGAGCTGCTCCAGACGCCGAGTTGGCACGGACGATGCCACATCGAAAGGGTCACTCATGAGGCTATGAGGCCGGATCGCTGCCCTGCGAGCCGCGAGCGTTGTAACACCGGCCCGCGGAGCGCGAAGTTGCAAGGGGTCGGAAACTGGGCCCGTTGCGACTTCGTGGCAATGTGCCGTGGTCAAGCTACGAGCAGACTCGTCGTCCGAGCCGGCATGGCATGCTCGAGTCGCCCACTACCCGCAACTGTTCAATCGCGACGGCAAGGGTGGCATTGGCTAGACGAAGCAGATGTTGCCCATCCAGACGCAGGAAGGAGCCATCATGACGCAGTGATGCCGCCTACCGGCATGGTCCGTACACCCGGCCACGCCACACACCGTGCGGCCTTCGACGAGCTCGTCAGTTCGAATCCGAGTCGAGGTTCGTAGCGGGGTTTGGGTCGGTGGACGACTCGTCCGCAGTGGGATCCCCAGCCAGCAGCTGCTGCGGCGCGTCAGGCATCTCCTGCGTAATTCTGCGCCAAGACTCGTTGTCTCGCTCTAGGCCCGCTTGCACCTCGCCAAGCACATTACCCAGGGCCGTCTGCATCTCGCTGGGGCTCATGCCGGAAACCTCGACCTCAGTGTCGCCGGCCTTGACCACGACCCGCTTGTGTTGGTGGCGGAGAAGTACTTACCGAGTACCGCAGCCAGTCCACCAAAGCCCCCGAGTGCGACGAAGGCCAGAATCACGTCATCCACACCGAACGCGAACTCGAAAATCTCGCTCGGCTCGTAGCCCTCGGCGCGCATGAAGTCGTCGAAGTCGTCGCGCTCGCTCTGCGGTACGTAGACCTTGATGCGATCATCGTCGGGTGCGACGTGCGAAAACGTGTAGGTCACTGCGTCGTCATGCATGATCTGAGCCAAGCACACGTGGCTAGCGCGGTCCGCTCCAGACTGCGCGGACAGCGCATCGGGAGTCATACCACCGCGACAGCGGGAGCGTCCCATTCCGCCGCAACCAGGTCGACAGCCAGGAAAGCCACTTCATCCCCCGCCCCTCGACTACGGTCGCAGCATGACGAACGTCTGGCGCATGGAGACGATGATCGTGAATCTGCGCACTTCGTCAGACGGACGATGCTCGAGTCCCGTCGGCTCCGCCAACGCGAGAGGCGAGAGACGTCGATGACCGATGACCTGATTGTGCGCATGACCAGCAGAGGCCGCGGCATGGTTGTCGCCGCCGACGCGCCCGGTCCCGAGTCTAAGTACGGCGCGGACCTAGAGCTGTGGCTTCGGGGCGGCGGACTGCTCCTCGGGCTGCGCCTCCAAGCTAAGGCGCTGGCACCGCGGAAGCGCACGGTAGGCACTTATGAGCATCTGCATCACGTGGTTCGACGGAGGTCTCGAAGCACCGGTCTTGTGACATCCAAGCCCCAAGTAGACGTCTTGATCAACGGCACGCCGGCGCACCTCAATGCCGGCTACCTTTCTACAATGCGGTCGAGCAGAAGCCTTCGGTCGGGTCTGCCTGCTGCTCATTCAACGGCTACGCGCGGCGACATGGCCGATTCGGCCTGACCTACGCAAGCGCAGAGTCCATCCAAAATCTGAACCAGATGAATCCCCGTCCGTGTGGCATGGGGATGTTCTTCCAACTTCGGTCCCGCTGCAGTGCCTTGTAATGTGTCGTCGATCAGGGTGGTGGCCTCACTTAGGAGGATTGCCACCGATGCCGCTTCGTGCAGCCGAACTCCCGCTAGCGTTAACTGGCGGAGGGCTTCCCGTCCTTGTTCGCGATCCGACGCGTGAGGCTGATCGGGACGCCATAGAGGAGCTTCGCCGCCGGCCACTTGGTTCTCATGAGGACGCGATCGTCCCTGACTATGTGCAATCGCTAATCACTCAAGGAGCCTTGGGCGACGGTGCTGCTCTTACGGCCCGACGGATCATCGTGTTGAGTGACGACCCACTGCCGATTCGTTGACGCCTCTCGGGCGGCGGTCAATACATTGGCGCTGAGTCCGTCCGCCGCGTGCGCGCCCGGCAACTAAGCGCCGAGCAGCGCCGGATGCAGACGAGATGGTGGGTGACGTCTCGGCGAAGGCGTCCCCGACTGGTGGCATCGAGATCAGACGGTTTGATCACAACCAAGCGCATCCCATGAGCGGGGGATGTCCTCGTTACGACGAGAGTCGTAGAGGGCGCGCTGTTCCCCCGGTGAACTCCGCTAACGGTGCATGCGATGCTGCTTGTCGAGTGTGGTGTCGGGTTGTCATGCTGAAGTTCGCGGTACTCGACGACAAGGTCGTGCTCCGGCCAGTAGGCGTCGACCGGCAGTCGTCGACGGCTCCGCTCATTCCAGGATCACCCAACAACCAATCGAACGGGTGCTGCCGGGACCCTGCCGAACCAAGCACCCGCTCGCACAGGTCGATGACATATGCCGCGTCGCTGTCTGCCCGCGACATCGTGTCAGGCTCCCAACTGCTTCTTGCGGATGTCGGCTTGGCGGCGAAACTCGTTGAGCGTCGTCGTGATGACGTCAGCCGCACCGAGCCAACCGCCTCCTTGGTCATAGGCCGGGCTTTCATTGATTGGGATCCCGTCAACTTCGACCATGCCGTTGTCGTACGCGGTCACTTTGACGGTGAGAGTCAGGCCCTTGTCTCGAGCGGTTGAAATGACGCTCATGGACTTCCGGATGCGCTTCAGGTCGCTGGTTGGCTCAAGTTTGGCTACAGAACTCGGATGAAGCCAGCGTCCTGGAGCGTTCCGGTGACCACCCGTCCGGTCCTTGCAGTTCGCGACGGCCTCAGGTGTGCGTCACTCCGCCGGACTGAGCGATGTTTGCATGCACTGAGCCGAACTGAGGATCGCTGCCTCCCGCCCCTTTATTGCCTCAGCGTGAACATCTAGGTCTGTGAGCCGCCCCTGATAGCACGCCCCTTCCTCCTCGGACGCGCGACCTCGGTATTATTGCGGTGGGGGAGTTCCTTCGTCAGGAAGCGTCTTGCCGCAATGTGAGTGAGATCAGCGAAGTTTGTTATCGATTCGGCGTACGTGTTGACGGAGGTCCCGGCGCACGCCGAGAGCGGACCTAGCCGCCTCGTCCGGACCAGCCACGATCTCGTCACCCTGGGCTCTCCAAGTAGCGGGACGGGTCCCCAGTCGGCGGGTGGGTGGGTACCGACCTCTCCCGCATGCATCGCTGATGCCCCAAGCAAAAGCCTTGAACGACGATGTCCCCATGCTCTCTTGGACGTCGTACACCCACCAGTCCCCGGAGGTGGAGCTGTTGAAAAGATGGTAGTCAGCCTTTCCATCCAGGTCTGCGAACGTCGACCCCTGCAGCTCTACGGACGGTCCGCCGGAAGAGTTGAAAGTGGGATGAAATCGTAACGAGCAGCTGGTCACGGCGAACATGACGACCGTCTTTGCGTCGGTTAAATAGCGTGAACCCAGTATTCGCGCCCTTGATAGGTCAGCGAATGGTAGCCGTCGATCTCTTGATCCGCTAGGGCGACCGACGCTGATCGAACTGTTCCCGCGTGTAGCCTGCGCGCAAGTCTTGGAGCACTCGCTCGGGCGAAGGTGCGTCCGGTTGCGAAGGCTCGCGGCCGGACACGTATATGGCTGCCAGAGAACACACCACGCACAATGTCGTGCCGCTCCAACAAGCTGTCTGAATCCAGCGACGACGACCAAAACCGACGAATAGCAGCGCACCGCCTGCAAGCAGCAACAGACATACAGCCACACGTGTCGGCGCGGGGTCAGCCAACGAGGCGCCAGTGAAAGCCAGACCAAGGATGGCGATCCACCAAGAATTGTTGGGTGGTTCGCGTCTTGATCTTGGCCACTTGGCATGGCAGCTACTAGAGTGACTTCTAGGCCCACAGTCGATACACGGCCTCGCCAAGGCGAGCGATGCGAAACGGTCGAGCTCGCGGACAGCGAAACAGGTGGCTGCAGGTCAGAAGCGCAATCTTCTGGAGTCGTCGACCTGGCCACCGAGGAAGCCAGCAAAGCCTCACATTCATCGTGCTCGGCGTGCCGCGAGTACGCCCAAGGCCGCGTCATACCGCCAATGTCGCGCGGTCACACCTCGATGACGTCCACGAGGCCCTCGAGCCCGGCGAAGTCCCGAACGTTCCGGGTGTACAGCCGCGCGCCGTGCGCATGGGCGGTCGCGGCGATGAGCAGGTCCATGACGCGGCGTCTCGGCTGCCTTCCGGCGTCGACGACTGCGGCGGCGAGACGGCCGTAGCTGACGGACACGGCCTCATCGACCGGCAGCGCGTCGAAGCGTTGCTGCAGAAGGCTCAGACGCCTCAGCCGCTCCGCACGCACCTCGATGGTCGTGGCGACGAGGACACCAAAGTTCAGCTCGGCCAGGGTGATGGCACTGACGGCAAGGACGCCAGGGATCGGCGCAACCTGATCGGCGATGACCACGCTCGTGTCGAGGATGGCACGCTCAGCCGGAGCGACGGACTCCGTCACCGCGCCGCCCAGGGGTCACGCACATCGGTGTCGACCAGATCGCGGTCGCGCTCCCAGTCGGGATCGCCAGGTCCGCGGAAAAAGTCAGCAACCTCGTCCGAAGTTCGCCACTGAACCGGCCGGGCCGCGAAAAGCGGCGCTGGGCCGACCAGCCACGGTGATGATGAACTCCTCACCTGCCTCGACCCGGCGCACCAGATCAGAGGCATCCTGACGAAGTCGCGCAACCCGACGGTCTATACCATGAGGGTAGCACTCGTGCTACGCGGGTTGCCCGGCTTTCCGAGAGTGTTCTCGCGGTCGGTCTGTTCGGAATGTTCTGACCGACCTTACTCGCCCGATTCGCGCAGCTCGACTTGCTGGTGGTCGTCCAGACCCCCATCGCCAAGTGGTCGACGATCGCCGGCGGTGAGGACGCGCTACGCGAGGAGCTGGCGGTGTCCTCGAGCGCGTGGTCGTCGTCGAGGACCCGGTCCTCGCGAATACGACATCTCGCTGGTCGGTGACGTCGTCCTCGCAGACCGGAGTGGGATGCCGTCCGGGTCGGCGTTCGTCCGCCGCCTCACCGACGCGGCCGACCGGGTCGAGCGGGCCCTCACCGAGCACGACCTCGCGCTCGACGACGTGCGCCGGACCCTCGAGGGAGACCTGCTCCGATGACTGACAAGGCCGGCTCCGACTGGGGGACCCTGGTGGCGGCCTGAGCTCTACCCGCGACCGTGCGGCGGCGGGTTGCGCTCGACGGTGGCCGCGGCCATCGCGTCGACGTCTTCGAGACCTCGACGGCGGGAGCTGTCCGGGCTCGTCGCTCACGCCGATGACCTCGAACGCGCGGGATTGCGGCCGACCGACCTGTGGCAGCGAAACGGCTCCCGCAAGCTCACGGGCTGACTGTCCTGGACCACGGCGGATCGGCATGGTGACAGACGCTGGTCCCGCACGCGGGCCTGACTGCTGAAGAATTTCAGTCTCCGTCGTCATCGAAGCGGCTCGGGCCGGGTCGACCGGCTTGAGTACCCTTGGCGTGCGCTGAGGACCGATACTGACGATCAGACCGAGAAGGGATCGGCTGGAGATCATCTTCTTGGGTGACGAGAGATGGCCACATTCCCTCCAGTTCTCGCTAAGACATGAGAGAGTCTTCGACTGTTGAAGCCGATGACGTCGTCGGAGAACGGCAATCCGCCTCCGGGGCCAGGAACACGCTGAGAGGTAGAGCACCGTTTCGCCAGTCACGGCGGAGACGACTCTGACCCGTCGACAGGCCCCGTCATGCACACGTGCTCGCGTCGACGACCTGGTGGATGCCGCCTTCGTGAGTATCGGTCGACGAGAGTTGTCGTCCCGTGGAGGCGTCCAAGCCCCAAAGCTTGGAGTCTTCATCGATGACGAGGAGGTCGCCGAACACGTCGGCGCTCAACAGCTCGGTGGATCTCGAGAGGCGCGGTCCATGTCGGGAGTCCGGTGGCCGAGTCGATTGAGCCGACTGAGGGCGAGCCACCATCACTTGTCGTCACCGTGTAACCAGGAATGACGTCGTCAAGCCATTGCCTCTCCTGGAACGGTCCAACTCTGATGCCGTCGCGGGCGTAGGCGACGTCCAGCCCAGAGAAGTCATTGGCGAGGAATGCCGCCCGGGCTAGGGCCGAGTTCCGCCGGTAGTCGACAACGCATCGCCGCGCAGCACGGTGGCGAATTTGCCCGTATGGAGGTCGAGCTCGTTCACCGCGTCTTGATCCCATCCCTGCACGACGAGTAGTCCGGGCGCTGTAGACCCCCCGTCGGCTAGGTTGCGGCGCCACTTGAGAGTCCCGTCTCGCAGGCTCACTGCAATATGTCGTGCCCCGACGAGTGCGTCATGACGAGAGCAGCGCATCCAAGCCACCTGGCCCACGACATGGAACTCGTCGCAATAGCAGTCGTGCTCCTTGGTGCTGCCAAAGCACGTGCCCGTCGGACCTGTCGAGGGCCACCTGATCGTCGCCCAGTCGTCCGATGAACCTGCAAGCACCGACAGCGGACGGCGTGACTGTCGAGTCGTACACCCCGAAATGATCCCCGTCAGATCGACCGTCCAGCCGGTCAAGTCCGCAGGCGTGAAGATCGCGCTCCCCGGGGCGTTCGCTTTGTTCTGTGCCCATGCGCTGATCCTGTCGGCACGGGCGAAACCACGCCTCGGCCTGGGCGGTCATCTTGATGTGAGAGCACGGGGAGAGTGCGGCTACACCGGTCAGGGCCGCGATGTAGCCACCGGCCTCGTCGTTGACGCCATCGAATGTCAGCAACTGATCGAGGGCGATCGGCGGCTGCCCAGATACGCGACGGCAGCAGCGACGCCGGCGGACCCGCCGCTGAAGCTCCTCGGTGAACGCCGGCGAGGTCGTCGCTGGTGGTGGTGCAGTTCAGCAACTCGGCGCTTAGACCCGACGGGGGGCGACGCAACGACTTCGGGACCGAACGCAGGTAGCCCGTCGAAGGAGTCCGCGGGAACGAACGCGTCCCCGATCAGGGGGAACGTCGCCGACGGGCCCTCGAAGACGCCGATGTCGTACAGGGTCGCCTTCACCCACACTTGGGTTCCGATCTGCGCAAGCGGCACCGTGGTGGGCAACGGGGGCGGAGGTTGGCAAGACACCGGTCGCCGCCCAGGCGGTGCCATGCAGCGCGCCGCGGACGTTCGCGGAGACGGGAAAAACCCCAGACAACGCGTTCCCGAACTCAATCCCAGCAGAGGCCCGTGCCACCCCAGGGGCTGCCGGTGTGGGGCGTCCCGACGGTGACCAGCCCGGCCACATGATCAGCAACTTTGTCGCGGAGAGCGCGAACCGGGCGAGGATCCCTCCCAGAGAGTGCGTGACCAGGAAGATTCGGCCGCTGCCCCCTGCATCGTGGGACGCGTCGGCGGCCGCGATCAAGTAGGTAGCCAAGAGTCTCCGGCCACCTCAGATGGCCACACTAGGTTCAGGGCCTGGTAGTCGAACCGCACCACCTGGAACTGTGAACCCAACTCCTCCGAGAAGCAATCGCGTCTGCGCCATCCCTGCCGCACTGGGAGTCAAGCCGTGGATCAGAAGGACAAAGGGGGGTCGGGAGTCGGCTGTCGGGACGTGCGAGTCTCTCGGAACACGCTGGAGCAAGAGTTCGTCCCGCGTGCAGGCGCGGGGCCTTGGTGGCGACCAGCACTGCGGCTGACTTCCTGGGGTGCCCCGAGCGTGGCGGCGAACAGGGACGTCGCCGCGACCAGTCCCGCGGCGACCCCCGAGACCCAGGTCCGCAAGCGCCTAGTCAAGACGATCCTCGGCGCCGAGGCCGCCCTCACGGTGCCGACCAGCAGGAGCCGGTTACCCACCCGACGCAGAATCAAGACCCACGTTGTGCCCCGGAGGGCATCGTGGCGACCACGGTACCTCCCAGGTATCAGCGGTACCCTCCTTGGCGGCCTCGAAGTCGGCCTCTATGACGGTCGCCGCCAGCTGATCCACAAACTTCTGCGACAGTTGAGCCCACCACCGACAGCCACGGCCCCGGCTACTGGTAGCGTCACCCGAGGCCAGTGCACCAGTAATTGGCTGCCCTCCTCGGCGAACGCCTGTGCCGCGTCTGCCGATTGAGACCCGGTCGAACCCAAGCTGGGAATGGATCGTCCGCGGCTCCGGTCGGACAAACCGAAGATAACGTACGCGACCGAGGTCACCACAAAACGGCTGCGACCCGATGACTGCCGCCGTCCGAGCACGTCTTCCGACCGTCCCTCCGCCGACATCCTCGTCGTGGCGAGCCACCGTCATCCGCATTCCTGCGCCGGATCCGACTCCTCCGGAGAACATTCCTGGTCATGAACGCGTAATCACGGCTCTAGGAGTTCGGCGAACCCGCGCTTGGTCTGCCCGCGCAGCACAACTGAGCCGACCACTCTGTCGTGCAAAGGTTGGGCTCTTGCGTCCCACAAGGGGAACAAGTAGTCAACGGCGGACAGCAGCCCACACGTAAAGACAGACAACAGGGCCGCGACCCCGTACCGACAACTCCAAGACGCCGCCGATCCGGTTGGCCAGTCGTCGCCCCTACGACCGGAGCCCCATGAGGGCCTTGCTGTGATCGGCCGCAGTGACACCGTTCTGCCACTGCCAGTAGAGAAACAGGACGAGGAGAAGCCCCAGCCAAGGTCCCGAGCCGTCGGAGATCGCGGCCAGCGGACCCCCGACGATCAGCGTGCGGCCATGTGAGGAGCCCGATCTCGATGAAGCGTGCGGCGCCGCCCGTTCACCCCAACTGGCGAGGCGTGGGTCGAGCCGACTCGGGGGCCGAGACGTGGTTGCTGTGGTTGAGAGGGGTGGGGAGGGACAGCAGACGGCTGCGTCACTCAGAGCTCCTAATGGGATCACGATCAAGGGTGGAACAGGCGCAGAAACGACCAGCTTTGAAACAAGGCGCGTCTCGTTGGAACCGAGTTGGAGCGGAAGAACTTCATCAGCCTTCGCGGACCACACCCGAAGTGGCCCGGTCGACAAGCCAGGACTCGTCTCCGCCGACCAGATCGAAGTACATGCCGCCGTCGTAGGCCGCCGCATCGAGGTTCGCGTACACGTGGATGACACCATCGCCTTCGTCCTCTTTGTCCTCGCCGACCTGTAGCGTCGGCGAATTTCCGATCGTGCCCAGCCACGAGGTGGATCGAGTCGCAGCCCAACGAGTCCTGAAACGCGAGGGCGGAGAGTCGTTCGATGGTCGGGCAGTCGCCGGTTGCGCCAGCCTGGACAACCCCGGTCACCTTGCTCGGCCTCGTCATCGCCTCGGCCGCTTGCCCGCAGCCGGAGGCCAGCGACACTGCGATCGCAGCGAGGATCGCGTGCGAGCCAAGCGAGTTTGACATGCGCCGGCCACCCCTGGGCTGGAGCGAGGGCGGGCGACAGGCGGAGCCGCCGAGTTCATGGGCATACCTTGTATTGACGTCACACGGATACGCAAGACTATTGAACCTGCTCTGACACTTGTTCCTCCAAAGTACGGGGACTGTCGATATCGAAAAGGCTCGCAAAGAGGGCGTCGACCCGACAGTCACCTAATGAGGGGACAAGGAGGCTCGCATTGGTTCGTTGAGCACGGGCGACGGGAGGGTCAGTCTGAGGACGGTCCCCGGCTCGGGGTAACCGGTCTGGAAGGTCAACGTGGCCGTCTCGGGAAGCCTCGTGTCGGCGTGGAAGGCGCTGTTCAGGGCCCGGCCGACATTCGCATAGCGGTCGGCGATCCGCTTGAAGTAGGTGTCGACGGTGTGCTGGGAAACGGGTGGCTGCATGTACTTGTGGACGATCTTGCGAGGAATGCCCGAGGCCAGGAGGCTGAGGGCTTCTACCTCGCGCCGTGCGAGCTCAGGAGCCAGATCGGGGTCGGTCATCAAGACATGGGCCAGGTCGCTGGAGAATCCGTGGCCGAGTTCGTGAACGTCTTTGAGCGTGTCGAGCAGGCTCTGTACGCCGTCGGACTTCAGTACTAGGCCACGGGCACCCGCGTGCATCGCCTTCCTGATGGGCACGGGTCGGAGGTCGGAGGTGAACAGCACGACGGGGACCTCTACACGCATGAGTGCGGCCACATTGTCTGCGGGTGTGGAGCCATCGTCGAGGTGGAGGTCGAGCAGTACGACGTCGATGGGTCCGCAGGCATGGATCGTCGCGATAGTTCGGCAACTGATCTGGCCAGGGCGACCAGCTCGAGTTGGAGTCCTGCGCTTTGGTCAGTCTGTGGACCGGCTGTCGGACCCGAGGCCAGACCGAGCAGTCCTCGCAACACGATTTCGTGGTCGTCGACAGCGGCGAGCCGCAAGACGGTCGACTGGACCGGATCGCCGGGCGTGACGGTCATGAGGTGAGAGTACGGGAGGCCGAGGCCCCAATCGGCACTTTCGTTTCTCCAGGCCACCCTCTGGTCACATTGGTCAGGGATCGGCCCGATGGTCCGAGAGAATGACCAATCCGGGTCCGGCACCCACCGCGTTAAGTCCGATCGGCGCTTGCCATGACGCGGCTGGAACCGTGACGACGACCGCCTGGGCCCAAGTTCGCCCTGCTGGACCGTGACCCGACCACCTTCTGGTGCGAAATCGGATCGAACTGCGAGTTCGAAGGCCTCTAGCAGCGCTGCCATTTCCCGATCTTGGCGGACCTCGGCCCAACGGACGCTTACTTTCCAGCCCCGTTGGCGCAGTGCCTTGAGAACCGTGGCCAACTCAGAGTCCGGGCCCGCCCCGCGTCCAGACCGTCTCCTGCACGGCCGCCTCCAGCACCATCGACTGGGTCCTCAACATCGGGTCGACTGTGTCACGCAAGGTTGTGGCCGCGTCCGCCAGGAACCGCCGTACCGGCTCCAGTCCCAATAGCCTTTCGTCGTAGACCGCGCGTCGCGCCTCGGCCTCGGCGAGGCGCTGCTCCGCGCGCGCGGTTTCGACGGCCTGCCGCGCGAGGCTGGCGCCGAGCCGGTCGGAGGAGACACGTGCCAGCAGCGCCGGCACAAAGGCGTTCACCGGTGTCAGGATGGCGGGCAACATCGGGGCCAGAATCCCCTCCCCTAGTCGTCGTGACCCCACACCCGGCAACGAAGAGAACCAGTCCCGCTCCTCCGATCAGCCCCACCCGTGCCGGGCCGAACAGCATGGCCGCCACCAGCAGGGGAACGGTGCCCCCAGCGGCCCAGTACAGGAACCCATCCTCTGCAGGCGGCGAGATGGCCGCAGTGTTGACCGCCGCGACCGCTGCGGCGGCCGCGAGAGTCGACACAGTGGCCTTCGTGCAAATCGGCTGCCCAACAACAGAACGGTTGTGGTGACCGAAACCGCTATCAGGCCTATGAGGGCTGCCAGGTCCGCACCTGGGCGGATCATCTCGTCATGCAGCAACGCTGCGAATACTGCCGCTGCAAGCAGCGAGGGGGTGCAGGCAAGGACGAAGCCAGACTTCATCGTGTTGATCACGTCCTCGGCACGACTGTGCCCAAGGTCGCCGCGCATGGAGTCTGCCGGTACTCGGCTCCGGCATCCCCGGGAGCGGGACGAGGCCACGTCAACCGGGCACGATGGTCCCACCGTCTGGGTGGGGCGCGATGTCCCCCATGCCGCCAACCTCTTTCATGCGCCCAACGATCGACTCGGTGATCCCCCGACCCAGCGTGCGGTCGTCGATGCCGCAGCCGCGATCGCCCACCTCCAGAGTCACCACACCACGCGAGTGCGAAAGACGCACGGTCGCGCCGGCGACTCCCGAATGCCGCGCGACGTTCCGGAGCGCCTCGGGCGGCGGCTGTGATGGCCGCGCCAACTGCGGCCGGAACCCGTACCCCTTCCCCGTGAATCGTCACCTCGACCCCCTGCCATTCGGTTCCTAGCAGTTGGCGGAGGTCGACGGCGCCCGAGACTGCCACACTATCGGCGCGCTCCCAGTCGAGGGTCTCGATAACGTGACGAACCTGGTCAACCTCGAGGCCACGGCCGGCGAGGTCGACGGCGCGCAGCACATGCATGACTTCGTCGTGGATCCAGCCATCAACTTCCCGGCGCTGCACGTCCGAGGCGTGGGCGGTTACGACTCGGTGTTCGGCCTCGCGCCGTCGCGACTCCACCCCGTCCGCTCTGGACGCGCCTCGACGCAAGACCCCCACAGCGATCGACAACGTCAGCAACGCGTTAGCGAAAGAGACAGCCTCGATCAGCGCGGCCTCGCCGTGCCTGTCCCCCGCCAGAGGGGACCTCCCGCCGGCACAGCGCGTAGACCACCAGCAACACCGCCGCCCGTGCCGGACCGCTGCGGAACGTGACAGCGACCAGCACAGCGGTGATAGTGGCCAGACCAAACGGCCACCAGCTTCCGACCACCGTCCCCGCCGAACGCGCCGCCTCGGCAGCCAGCACCAGGCCGCTGAAACGAAGTGAGCACCACCAGGACGCCAGCTCGGTACGACGATGCCGTGAGCGACCAGTCCCGCCCCGATCCCCTCGAACCGCCAGTACCAATGCCGCAACATTCGCCGTAACAAGGACCGCGACGGCGGCAACCTGGGTGCCGGCGACCGCCGCACCCACCCCGGCGCCTATCACCGCGACCAGCGAGTTCCCGGCCGTGACCGCCGCAAGAACCAACGCGATCACCGAGTCGTACAGGGTACGCCAGCCACGCCCCCGACGAGCCGACTCCTCGCCTGGTCCGATCATCGGTCAAGCCTCGCAGCCGCGACCACGATTCGCGGGGCCACTCGGCACTCGGACACAAGAATCAACGGTGAACCGACGACCCAAGCGTCAGGGTCGGGAGACGAGTAGACGAGAGCTTTCTGCCCGATGGTTGCAGCGAAGATCGTCCAGGTAGAACTCCGGTCCGTTGCGTTCGTGCCCCAGCACGGTCTTCGGCACCGTCGTTTGTGTCTCGGTACCACTGCCGGCCGACATTCCTGCCCCTCATCGTCGCCCCGTTGAGCCGACCCATCAGAGTTCCTCCGGTCGTCGTTGGAGTACCAACCTCCAACCTCGCCGTCATCAGGGCGAGTCCCTCATCCACGGGACTCCAATCTGGAACCGGGCCAGGCAACACTGGCGGGCACGACACCTCACCATTCGCGGCTCGACCAGTTTGCCTGGGCCGACGGCACTATCACTGCCCGAGTTTCCGGGTTCGCCACCCTGGGGCTGATCACGACGGGCATTGGTTACAGGCTGCAGCAACGCTGAGACGGGAGCGCTCCGCCCCAAGCGGTGATTCGACCTCACTAGCAGGTGTTCAAGTCCAACTCCACAACGACTGCCCTCTCCGTAGTTCCCAGCAGCTGCCGAACTGAGACCAAGATGGCGGAGCTCGAGCCACACCCACTCAGCCGCCCGCGTCGGCCGCCGTAGACGCGAAGGTGGTCACTGCAGAGGGCTTCGCCCTGTCGATCCACACCACGATGTCGACTCCATTCCGAGCTACGGACTATCCGGCGTCCACGTTCCTCCTGGGAGTCCAATACCGGACTGCTCATCGGTCATCCAGGACATCGCAACTAGCCGCCAAACCCTTGTGGTCGGAGTTATCGCCCATGTGGTTGATGCTCCTGCTGGCGACGAATGGCCAGCGGGTGCAGCGACTCAGTTCTCGATTTCTAACGACGTAACGAAAGGCCTGGAACAGGGTGAGGCTCTGGGAAACTTGGACTCAGGGTGCGAAAGCAGTGCCGGCGGTCTGATCGACGGTCCCGGCACCGCGATCGCTGTTTCCCTAGACCCGAACAACTTCACCCCGTCGAATCCAGAGGGTGGGCTAGCGTCGTGGCGCAGCGAGTTCGGCATATGGGAAGGCACCGTTGTGAGCAACAAAATTACGCGCTGCAATGTCCGGGCTAAGCCGGGGGGTCGACCTTTTCTGCTTTTATGAGGTCCGCAGACCAAACGCCGACGGATCCGGCTTGCGCGGGATCTCGGAAAAGGCGACTTGAAGCAGTGTTGACACTGCGGAGGTTCCGCGCCGTTCTGGACCGAGAAGCAAGTCGGCTGAGCCTGTGCCGGCAGAGGCTCCTAGCCCCGCGAGTGGTTTATCCGCACGGGAGCCCGCTCCGGCCTTGAGCCGGGACGGGCGTTCGTACAGTGGGGCTCAGGTGCGAGGATGTCGCTGATCCCAACGACGTCCTTGATGATTCCAAAGTGTTCAACGACGCCCTGGGTTGTTCCAGTTGCGCGCGACGATGGTGACATCCGGCCTTGTCTGAGAGCCTGACTCGGCTCATCGACCGAGGCGTGCGGATCCTGGACCCGAATGCCCGACCTCTCGCGGAGCCCTGAGATCGGGGACCGGTGATGACGTCGCGGTCGAAGTTCGACCCGGCTCGGATTCTCGACGCGCTCTATTAGGCGGTTCCGAGGTCACGATGGGATCGCGCGCTCCTCAGGCAGCGCACCTCGCTTGCCTGCACTCAGGCAAGGACCCGCTCACGTGTTCCCATTTTCAGACGCGCTGAGGCTTCGGGCGACCGCGCTTGGCGCTATATCCGTTGCGCGTTGAGTTGTTGAGCAGCCCGAACGCCCGCAGCAGCTCGGCCTCGATGCGTTTCGACCACGACGACATGTGTCCCCACTGGGCTGGGTCGTGAGCGGTCGGCATACTAACCCACCGGCGACATGGTCGAGGGAACCCGCTGAGTGTCCGCGCCGGATGATGTGGCATGATTGTGGCATGAGCCGCACACGTTTGAGCACGACCGTGGACGCAGATCTCCTGCAGCACGCCCGGCGAATGCGTGCCGGCGGCACCGATGCGGCGCTCATCGACGCGGCCCTCGAAGCACTCCTTGCTCGCCACCGTGCCGCAGAAGTGGACGCGAGTTACGTCGCCTATGACGACCACCCACTCGACGAGCCGGACGAGTGGGGCGACCTGGCGTCGTTCCGGCAAGCAGCCTCGGCCTCGTGAGAGCAGTACCGGCGCGGGGCGAGCTCTGGTGGTGCGAGATCGCCGAGATCGGCCGGCGCCCTGTTGTCGTCCTGTCGCGTGACGCGGCGATCCCACGACTGGGGCGAGCACTCGTCGCGCCCTGCACGACGACGATCAGGGGGCTTCCCAGCGAAGTCGTCCTCGAGCCGGGCGAGGACCCGGTTCCTCGCCGGTCAGCCGTGAACCTGGATTCCGTCGAAAGCGTCTCGGTCTCCCTGCTCGTCACGCGACTCGGTCGGTTGGCAGACTCGCGCATGCACGAGGTCTGCCGCGCCCTCGAAGTCGCAGTCGACTGCCAACGTTGACACAGCGCACGCAGCAGATTGCTTCAGCCGGCGACCAATCGGACGGCCTTGTCTAGCGCCTCGACATCGACCTGAGCCGGGTCGAAGTCGGCCGGGCTTCCGCCATGCACCTCCACGTACCACTCCAGGAGATGGGCATGGTTGGGTTTCTCGGGGTCAGCGAGAGCGGTGACGAGGTCCTCACAACCGGGGATCCCGCCGCAGTTCTCCAGGGGCCCCGCGCGGTCACCGTCGACCACGCGAGCACGCGGCGCGCCGAGCGCGGATTCGACGGTCTCCTCCAGCATGAGCACGTGCTCCCAGTTGTCACCGAAGTCGTAGACGTAGTCGAGTCGGTCCCCCGCGGCCACGAGCATGTAGCTGGCTGTAGGTCCTGTCAACCGCCTCGGTGGGCATGATGCAGCGCCCAGCATGGCCGGGTGTGGTGGTTGTTGGCTGGCCGGGGTTGGGTTGTGCGGTGCCGGGCGCCCACGCTGACGTATGCGACCTCGCTGCTGCGGTGGTCATCTGGCGTCGTTCGGGCTGCCGATGAGGGCGAAGGGCCTGGCGCCAAGCTAGATGCGGCGTAACACGCTGGGTGTCCGCCATAGCTGCGTCGGCGTCTGGCCCTCCTCGTCAGGAGTGAGCACGACCGGCTTGCCCGACGCCTCTACGAGGCAGCCGGGTTTCGTCGGTCCGAGGGCGAAGCCGGTCCGCGCATGCTGGCGTACGAGCGCGAGTTGTAGCCGTACGGGCAGCCTCGGTCTCGACCACTTCGGCACCGGGTGCGAAATGCAATTTCTCAGTGGAAGTATTGGGCACCCCAACCCCCGGAGGAGCAAACGCCATGACGGCACGTGTCCAGATCGGCGGCCTCAGCGTGGCCGAGCCCCTTCACCGCTTCGTGGCGGAGGAGGCGCTCCCTGGCTCCGGTGTAGACCCGGTGACCTTCTGGTCGGGCGCCGACGCCATCATCCACGACCTCGCTCCGAGCAACCGCCAGCTGCTCTCCAAGCGTGAGGAGCTGCAGGTGAAGGTCGACGAGTATCACCGTCAGGCCCCCGGGCTGCCGGCCGACCACGTGGCCTATGAGACGTTCCTACGTTCCATCGGCTACTTGGTCGACGAGCCCGGGGACTTCCAGGTCTCGACGAGCGGCGTGGACACCGAGATCAGCACTCAGGCCGGCCCGCAGCTCGTAGTTCCGCTGCTCAACGCTCGCTTCGCCACCAATGCGGCCAACGCTCGTTGGGGGTCCTTGTACGACGCCCTGTACGGCACGGATGTGATCCCCGAGGATCAAGGTCGCGAGCGTGGCTCGTCGTACAACCCCCTCCGTGGCGCAGAGGTGATCGCTCGCGCCCGCGCCTTCCTCGACGAGCACCTGCCGCTGGCCGGTACCTCGCATGCCGACGCGACGTCCTACGCGGTCGACGCCGAGGGCCTGGCGGTGACGGTCAAGGACGAGGTATTCCGGTTGGCAGATCCCTCTGGGTTCGTTGGTTACCGCGGGGATGCTGGCTCCCCGGAGGCGGTTGTCCTGGTCCACCATGGGCTGCACGTGGAGATCCAGGTCGATCGTGAGCACGAGATCGGCGGCACGGACGCGGCCGGCGTCAAGGACCTCGTGCTGGAAGCGGCGCTCACGACGATCATGGACCTCGAGGACTCGGTCGCGGCCGTCGACGCCGAGGACAAGGTCCTCGGCTACCGCAACTGGCTGCATCTGATGCAGGGAAACCTCCAGGAAGAGGTCACCAAGCACGGCCGTACCTTCACTCGCACCATGGAGACCGACCGGACCTGCACCACCGCCGATGGCGAAACCGTGACCCTGCCGGGTCGGGCACTCCTTTTCGTCCGTCAGTGCGGCCACTTGATGACCACCGATGCGGTGCTGGACCGCGACGGAGGCGAGGTACCCGAAGGCATCCTCGACGCGCTCGTGACGGGCCTCGGTAGCCTCCACGACCTGCGTGGCGACGGCACGTTGCACAACTCCCGTACCGGTTCGATGTATGCCGTGAAGCCCAAGATGCACGGTCCCGATGAGGTGGCCTTCACCTGTGAACTCTTCAGCCGGGTCGAGGAGGTTCTCGGGCTGCCGCACCTCACGATCAAGGTGGGCATCATGGACGAGGAGCGGCGGACTTCGGCAAACCTCAAGGCCTGCATCCACGCCGCACGCGACCGGATTGCCTTCATCAACACCGGGTTCCTCGACCGCACAGGCGACGAGATCCACACGTCCATGCTCGCCGGGGCCGTGGTCCGAAAGGGCGACATGAAGAGCCAGGCATGGATCCAGGCCTACGAGGACTCCAACGTCGACGTCGGCCTGGCCTGCGGTCTCCAGGGCCGGGCCCAGATCGGCAAGGGCATGTGGGCCGCCCCCGACAACATGGCCGAGATGCTGGAGCAGAAGATCGGCCACCCACAGGCCGGCGCAAGCTGCGCATGGGTGCCCTCGCCGACCGCGGCGACCCTGCACGCGCTGCACTACCACCAGGTCGACGTGCACCAGCGTCAAGACGAGCTGGCCGGTGGATCGCGCACCCAACTCGCCGACCTGCTGACGATTCCCCTCGGCGATCCCGCGTCCTGGTCCGAGAGCGATCGCCAGGCCGAGGTGGACAACAACATCCAGTCCACGCTGGGGTACGTCGTGCGCTGGATCGATGCCGGAATCGGGTGCTCCAAGGTGCCCGACATCAACGGGGTCTCGCTGATGGAGGACCGCGCCACCTGCCGGATCTCCTCCCAACACATCACGAACTGGCTCATGCACGGCGTGATCACCACCGAGCAGGTCGAGGAGTCGCTGCGCCGAATGGCCGCCGTGGTCGACCAGCAGAATGCCGGGAGCCCCGGGTATCTCCCGATGGCACCGTCGTTCGACGGCGAAGCCTTCCTCGCGGCCCGCGACCTCGTGCTTCAGGGAGCCACCCAGCCCAGCGGGTACACCGAGCCGATCCTGCACAAGCGCCGGATCGCGCAAAAGTCCCTCGCGAACAGCGGTGACGCATGAGCGTCGACCTCGATGCCGCCCGCCGCATGATCGCGGCGGCGCGCGCCTTCGGAGCAGAGCGCGGCTTCAAACCGCTGACCGTGGTCGTCCTGGACGCGGGCGGACACGTCGTTGCGGCCGAGCGCGAAGACGGCGCCTCGAACAAGAGGTTCGAGATCGCCTTCGGAAAAGCGCACGGCGCGCTCTCGGTCGGCTTCGGTTCCAGAACTCTCATGGCCCGCGCCGAAGCGCAGCCCTACTTCGTGGCGGCCGTGACGTCTGCGATAGGAGGTGCGCTGATACCCGTGCCGGGCGGCGTGCTCGTGCGGGACGCCTCCGGCACCCTGCTGGGAGCGGTCGGCATCTCCGGCGACTCCTCGGACAACGACGAGGCAGCCGCGCTCGCAGGGATCGAGGAAGCCGGCCTCGTGGGCCAGCCGGACTGAACGGGAGCCAGCCGACCTCAGAACCTCGATTGACTTCCGCATTACGGAAGATATTATCCGTCATGCGAATAACTCGAGATTGAGGTGAGCACACATGAGCGACCGCTCTGAGGGCACGGAACATGTTGCGGACAAGCAAGCGGACGGCGCGATCCGGCTGAGCGAGGAGCTCGCGAACGAGCTCGACCTCCGGCTCGCGGATGCCGACGAGGCGCTGAGCGCAGGCTTCCCCGGCGACACCACCGGACAGACAGCCGGTGCACACCGTCTACGTCCCTGCCGACGCCTTCACCGCCGACCTGAACGAGGCGTGGGGAAAGGCGGCCCTCGCCGCAGTCGACGACCATTCCGACCTGTTCGCGGAGGTCGCCGGCGGCGAGCGCGCGGTGGCCCTGGTCCGGGAGAAGCTGGCGACCGAACCGATCGAGGACGTCCGGATCGACTTCGAGGACGGCTATGGCTCCCGGGCCGACGACGTCGAGGACGCAGACGTACGCGCGTCCGCGACCGCACTGGCGCAGGCAGTGCAGGCCGGAGGCTGCCCCGCCGTACCGCGGCATCCGCTTCAAGAGCCTCGAGGCACCCACCCGCCGTCGCGGCATCCGCACGCTGACCATGTTCGTCTCCCAGCTGCTCGAGGCAGGCGGGAGTCTCGAAGGGTTTGTGGTCACGCTCCCCAAGATCACCAGCGTCGAGCAGGTCGAGAGCATGGTCGCGCTTACCGAGCGGATCGAGCAGTCGTTCGGCATCACCCCGCGCAGCTTGCGCTTCGAACTGCAGATCGAGACCCCGCAGTCGATCCTCGGACCTGACGGCACCGCCCTCGTCGCCCGGATGATCCACGCAGCGGATGGCAGGTGCACGGCTCTCCACTACGGCACCTACGACTACTCCGCGTTCTGCGGCATCCCAGCCGCCTACCAGAGCATGGAGCACGCCGTCGCGGACCACGCGAAGCTGGTGATGCAGGCCGCCGCTGCCGGGACCGGAGTCCGGCTCTCGGATGGGTCCACCAATGTCCTGCCGGTCGGTGACGAGGCTGGGGTACGGCGTGGCTGGGAGCTGCACGCCCGGCTGGTACGGCGCTCGCTCGAGCGCGGCTACTACCAGGGGTGGGACCTGCATCCGGCCCAGCTGCCGACTCGGTTCGCGGCGACGTACGCCTTCTACCGCTCCGGCTTCGACGCGTGCCGCCGACCGGCTCCGCCGCTATGTCGAACAGACCGGCTCGGACGTCATGGACGAACCGGCGACGGCGCGGGCGCTCTCGGACTTCGTGATGCGCGGGGTCGACTGCGGAGCGATCTCGACCGCAGAGGTGGAGGCCGCCACGGGGCTGGACTCCGCCACGCTGGCGGCGCTGGCCCGGCCGCGCCGCAGCCACGCCTGAGTCGAACTCTCAGGCGTGGCTCCTCAAATCGATGCCCCCAAGTTGTTGACGTGGATCACATTCATGCCTAGAGTTTCCGTTTGACGGTAATTCTTTTCCGTCATACGGAAACAGCAACGAGACCAAGCTCCTCCGGCATCGTCTGGTCGAGCAGCAAGGAGCGGACCACATGAGCATCGTCCTCGGAGCCAACCGATACGGAAAAGCCGAGAACCGCGTCGTCCGCATCTATCGCGACACCGACCGACACGAGATCCGGGATCTCAACGTCTCCACCTCGTTGACCGGGGACTTCGACGACGCCCACATCACCGGTGACCAGGCCAAGGTGCTGCCGACCGACACCCAGAAGAACACCTCGTTCGCGTACGCCAAGGAGCACGGGGTCACCTCGCCCGAGGACTACGCGATCGCGCTCGGTACGCACTTCCTGGAAGCGGCCCCGCCCGCGACCGGGGCGCAGATCAAGGTGGAGGAATACGCCTGGGACCGGATCGAGGTGGACGGTGCCGGTCACGACCACTCGTTCGTACGACGCGGCACCGAGACCCGCACGACGGTCGTCACCGTCGAGGGACGTGGGGACGACCAGAAGGTCTGGGTCGTCTCGGGCTTCAGTGACCTCACGGTGCTGAAGTCGACCGGGTCGGAGTTCAAGGGCTTCCTGAAGGACAGGTACACGACGCTCCAGGAGACCGACGACCGGATCATGGCGACGTCGCTGACCGCTCGCTGGCGGTACGACGGCACCGGGCGTGACCGTGATCTCGACTGGAACGCCGCGTACGAGGACATCAAGCGGATCCTGATGGCCGGTTTCGCCACGACGTACAGCCGTGCTCTGCAGGAGACGCTCTACGTGATGGGCAGGAATGCCCTGGAGGCCCACCCCGAAGTGGCGGAGATCAAGTTCTCGGCGCCCAACAAGCACCACTTCCTGGTCGACCTCGAGCCTTTCGGGCTGAAGAACGACGGCGAGGTCTTCATCGCCGCCGATCGTCCCTACGGTCTGATCGAGGCCGCCCTGTCCCGAGACGACGCCGGTGACGCCGGGCTGGCTTGGCAGGCCGTTCCAGGGTTCGTCTGATCCATCGCAACCTCCTGGCCGATGCCGAGGAGACCCCTACCGCGGCGTGAGCGAGACCGGGCACCGCGCGCCCGCGCACTGCAAAGCACCAGAAGGTGCACCGACAGAAGGTGTGAGATGAGCACAACCACTACGCACACGAAGAAACGGGTCCAACACCCAGTTGACGAGGTCCTGCCCCCGCAGCAGCTCGCGATCTACGGCCTGCAGCACGTCATGGCGTTCTACGCCGGCGCCGTGGTCGTCCCGATCCTGCTGGCCGGTGCCATCGGGCTCAACGAGGAACAGCTGATCCACCTGATCAACGCCGACCTGTTCACCTGTGGCATCGCCTCGCTGCTGCAGACCGTCGGCATCTGGAAGATCGGCGTGCGGCTGCCGCTGCTCCAGGGGGTGACGTTCACGGCCGTCTCGCCGATGATCGTGATCGGTCTCGACCACGGCGAGGGCACCGAGGGCCTGGTGTACATCTACGGCGCCGTCATCGTCGCGGGCCTCTTCACGCTGCTGATCGCCCCCTTCTTCAGCCAGCTCGTGCGATTCTTCCCGCCCGTGGTCACCGGCACGGTCATCACGATCATCGGCGTGGCCCTCCTGCCGGTGGCGGCCATGGATGCGGGCGGTGGGGTCTTCGCCTACTTCAACCCCGACCTGGTTCCGGCGAACCTGAAGTTCGGCAGCCCGACCAACCTCAGCCTGGCGTTCGGGACGATCCTGCTGATCCTGTTGATCACGCGCTACGCCCGCGGCTTCCTGAACACGGTCGCAGTCTTGGTCGGCCTGTTCGTCGGCACAGGGGTCGCCGCCTTCGTCAGCAACGGCTCGGGGGGCAAGGTCGCCACTTTCACGGCGGTCAAGGGGGCTGACTGGGTGGGATTCACCGGGCCGTTCCACTTCGGCGCGCCGAAGTTCGCCGTCCTGCCGATCCTGCTGATGATCGTGGTCATGCTGATCACCGCGGTGGAGACCACGGGTGACGTCTACGCGACCGGCCAGATCGTGGAGAAGCCCATCTCGAAAGCCGACATCGCAGCGGCGTTGCGCGCCGACGGTCTCGCGACCTTCCTCGGCGGCGTGATGAACTCGTTCCCCTACACCTGCTTCGCGGAGAATGTCGGGCTGGTGCGACTGACCAGGGTCAAGAGCCGCTGGGTGGTGGCGACTGCCGGTGTCATCATGATCCTGCTCGGCCTGCTCCCGAAGGCCGGCGCGATCGTCGCAGCCATCCCGCCCTCGGTCCTGGGTGGCGCAGCCCTGGTGATGTTCGGGACGGTGGCCGCGGTGGGCATCCAGACGCTGGGCCGGGTCGACTTCAACAACCACCGGAACGTGATCATCGTCGCCGTCAGCATCGGCGTCGCGATGATCCCGGTCGGCACCCCGCAGGTGGACGGCACCTCGGCCTTCTTCGCCCAGCTGCCGAACAACGTGCAGACCTTCCTCAACTCGGGCATCACGGCCGGCAGCATCGCGGCCATCGTCCTCAACCTGTTCCTCAACTACTGGGGCGGTGTGAGCAGGGAGGAGCAGATTGGTTCCCGCATCGGTGTCGACACGCTGAACACGATGCCGCGGCCGAAGCTGGTGGCCACCCTGGCACCGGCGTACCAGGGTGACGCGGGCATCGCCGAGGCCGTGGCCGACCGTCGCCCGTTCGCCGACGGGAACGCGCTGCGCGCCGCGATGCAGGACCAGCTGTTCTCGATGCCGCCCGCCCGGCAGACGGAACTGATGCAGAGCTACCCGTCTCTGGCCGGCAAGGAACTGCTGGCCGGTGACCTGGGTGAGCACTCGGTCATCGACCAGGCGTCGGCGGGCCTGACCTTCCTCAGCGAGGACGAGCAGGATGCCTTCACCGAGGTCACCCGGGCCTACCGCGAGAAGTTCGGGTTCCCGCTGATCATCGCCGTCCGCGAGCTCAGCTCCGAGCAGGTGCTCGAGCAGGCCTGGCACCGGCTGGACAACTCGCCCGCGCAGGAGCACGTGGCCGCGCTGCTGGAGATCGCGAAGATCGCCAACCACCGGCTGGAGGACGCAGTGGAAGACACCAACCCGCTGGGGCTGAGCCTCTCCTCCGCGATGCAGCGGGTGCACTAGGGGCGGGTGGCCGGGTGCGGGGGCACCCGGCCACCTTCCGCCGCTGCGTCGTGAATGCGGCCCAGAACAACACTCATCCGAAGGAATGTCTTGTCCGACCTCGCAGACCTCAACGACGCAGGCGCCGACGCGCTGCGGCCCCGGCTGCTGGCGCTCACGGCGTCTCCAGCCTGGGCCGACGCGCTGCTCGCTGCCCGTCCGTTCGACGATCTCGACGCCCTGCTCGCCGCCTCGGACGACATCATCGCCGACCTCGACGAGTCCCAGATCGACGCCGCCCTGGACGGCCACCCACGGATCGGCGAGCGCGCCGCCCACCTGGACGACGAGTCCGCCGCTCGCTCCGAAAGAGAGCAGGCGGGCATGTCTCAGGCCGACACCGATACCCAGGAAGCGATGGCCCGGGGCAACGCCGACTACGAGAAGCGGTTCGGCCGGATCTACCTGGTGGCTGCCGCCGGCCGCAGTGCGGACGACCTCCTGGCCTTCCTGCGCGAGCGAATGGGCAACGACCCCGACACCGAGCTCGACGTGGTGCGCGGCGAGCTCGCCCGGATCACCCGGCTCCGACTCATACGACTCGTGGGGTGACGCATGAGCATCTCGACACACATCCTCGACTCCGTCTCCGGTGGTCCCGCGCAGGGCTTGGAGCTCTGGCTCGAACGCGTCGACGGCAGCAAGAACGCCGGTGTCGGCCGGGGAACCACCAACGCCGACGGCCGCTGCCCCGAGCTCACCGACGGGCTCCAGCTCGAGGCGGGGACCTACCGCCTCCACTTCGAGACCGGCGCGTACTTCGCGCGCACGGACACACCCACGTTCTACCCCGTGGTCGAGGTCATCTTCGAGGTCAGCGACGTCGCAGCGCACTACCACGTGCCGTTGCTGCTCAGCCCGTTCGGCTACTCGACCTACCGCGGCAGCTAGTCCGTCGCGAGAGTCGGGCCGCGGCTTGACGTCGTACCGGAGGAGAAGACTATTCTCTCACTGTTCGGAAAACTATTTCCACAATACGGAAAGTAATCACAATGACTGACCATGGTCTCCGCTACCTGGCGAACTGCTCCATGCTCTTCACCGAGCATCCGCTGCTCGAGCGTCCCCAGGCGGCGAAGGCGGCGGGGTTCGAGGCGATCGAGTTCTGGTGGCCCTGGCCCGACCAACCCGTTCCCGGCGACGCCGAGGTCGACGGGTTCGTGTCCGCGGTCGCCGATGCCGGCGTCCAGCTGGTCGGCCTGAACTTCTTCGCCGGCGACCTGGCCGGGCCGGACTGCGGCGTACTCTCCATCCCCGACCGGGCCGGCCAGTTCCGGGACAACGTCGCGGTCGCCGTCGGCATCGGCGAGCGTCTCGGCGTCTCGGCGTTCAACGCGCTCTACGGCAACCGGGTCGACGGCGCCACACCAGAAGCCCAGGACGACCTCGGCCGTGAGCAGCTCGGGTCGGCCGCCAAGGAGGCCGAGCGCATCGGCGCCACCGTCCTGGTCGAGTCGGTCAGCGGTCCGAAGCCCTATCCGTTGCGCACGGCCGCCGACGCCGTCGCGGTCGTCGATGCCGTCCGTCGGGACGGACATGCCAATGTCGGCTTCCTGTGCGACCTGTTCCACCTGGCCAACAACGGTGACGACGTCGACGCCGCGATCGCCGCGTACGCCGAGGTCACCGCCCACGTGCAGATCGCCGACTGGCCCGGTCGTGGTGAGCCCGGGACCGGCGAGCTCGACCTGGACCGGCTGCTCGGCGACCTCGCCGGCCGCGGGTACGACGGCTGGGTTGGCCTGGAGTACAAGCCCACCACCAGCACCGACGCCAGCCTGCGCTGGCTGCCCAGGGCACGGCGCAGCACCGTCTGAACAACTTCCACAGCAAGGAGCACACGCATGACCACCATCGCCTTCATCGGCCTCGGCATCATGGGCCAGCCCATGTCGATCCACCTCCAGAACGCCGGCTTCGACGTCTGCGGCGTCAACCTCTCACCCGAGCGGCTCCAGCCGCTGGTCGACGCCGGGGGACGTGGCGCCGGCTCGATCGCCGAGGCGGTCAAGGGAGCCGACGTGGTGGCCGTGATGGTCCCCGACTCCCCCGACGTCGAGGGCGTCCTGGCCGGAGAGGGTGGGGTCTTCGAGCACGCCGAGCCCGGCACCCTGATCATCGACTTCTCCAGCATCCGCCCAGATGTGACGGCCGCCCTCGCCGAGCAGGCGCGGGAGCAGGGCTTCCGGATGCTCGACGCCCCGGTCTCCGGCGGTGAGGCCGGCGCCCGCAACGCCGTACTGTCCATCATGGTCGGCGGCGAGGCGGCCGACTTCGACGAGGCCAAGGCCGTCTTCGACGCGGTGGGCAAGACGATCGTGCATGTCGGCCCGAGCGGCGCCGGCCAGACCGTGAAGGCGGCCAACCAGCTGATCGTCGCGGTCAACATCGAGGTGCTCGCCGAGGCCCTGGTCTTCCTCGAGGCGTACGGCGTCGACACCGACGCCGCCTTCGAGGTTCTCGGCGGCGGGCTGGCCGGTTCGAAGGTGCTGGACCAGAAGCGGCCGAACATGCTGGGCCGGTCCTTCGACCCCGGGTTCCGGATCGACCTCCACCACAAGGACATGGGCATCGTCACCTCCGCCGCCCGCGAGGCCGGCGTCGTGATGCCGCTGGGTGCCGTAGCCGCGCAGCTGATGGCCTCGGCCCGCGCGAACGGCGACGGCGGACTGGACCACTCGGCGCTGCTCCGCGGCGTCGAGCGGCTGTCCGGCATCACCACCCACTGACACAGACAACGAGAGCAGGAGCACCAGACATGGCACGGATGACGGCGGCCCAAGCGGCCGTGGAGATCCTGAAGAAGGAAGGCGTCACCCACGTCTTCGGTCTCCCCGGAGCGGCGATCAACCCGTTCTACAAGGCAATGGAGACCAACGGCGGACTGCACCACACCCTGGCCCGACACGTCGAGGGCGCCTCACACATGGCGGAGGGGTACACCCGGGCCACCGCCGGCAACATCGGCGTCTGCGTCGGCACCAGTGGTCCGGCGGGCACGGACATGATCACCGGGCTCTACTCCGCGAGCGCGGACTCGATCCCGATCCTGTGCATCACCGGGCAGGCGCCGGTGGCCAAGCTGCACAAGGAGGACTTCCAGGCCGTCGACATCGCCACCATCGCCGGGTCCCTGACCAAGATGGCGGTCACCGTGCTGGAGGCCGCCCAGGTGCCGGGCACCTTCCAGCAGGCCTTCCACCTGATGCGGTCCGGCCGGCCCGGTCCGGTGCTGATCGACCTGCCGATCGACGTGCAGCTCACCGAGATCGAGTTCGACGTCGACACCTACGCACCGCTGTCGGCGTACAAGCCGGCCGCGACCCGCGCGCAGGTCGACAAGGCCCTGGACATGCTCGCCGCGGCCGAGCGGCCGCTGCTGGTCTCCGGCGGCGGAGTGGTCAACGCCGACGCCGCCGACCTCTTGGTGGAGTTCGCGGAGCTGACCGGGGTCCCCGTCATCCCGACCCTGATGGGCTGGGGCACGATCCCGGACGACCACGACCTCAACGCCGGCATGGTCGGCCTGCAGACGTCGCACCGCTACGGCAACGCCACCATGCTGGCGGCCGACTTCGTGCTGGGCATCGGCAACCGGTGGGCGAACCGGCACACGGGCGGTGTCGAGACCTACACCCGGGGCCGCACGTTCGTCCACGTCGACATCGAGCCGACCCAGATCGGCCGGGTGTTCGCGCCGGACTTCGGCATCGTCTCCGACGCGCGGGCAGCCCTCGAGCTGTTCGTCGAGGCGGCCCGCGAGCGCAAGGAAGCCGGGTCCCTGCCCGACCAGACGGCCTGGGCGCGCGAGTGCCAGGAGCGCAAGCGCACGATGTGGCGCAAGACCAACTTCACCGACGTGCCGATCAAGCCGCAGCGCGTCTACGAAGAGATGAACCGGGCGTTCGGCAAGCAGGCCCGCTACGTCAGCACCATCGGTCTCTCCCAGATCCAGGCCGCCCAGCTGCTGCACGTCTTCGAGCCGCGACACTGGATCAACGCCGGTCAGGCCGGCCCGCTGGGCTGGACCGTCCCGGCCGCGCTCGGCGTCGCGACCGCCGACCCGGAAGGCACCGTCGTCGCGCTCTCCGGTGACTACGACTTCCAGTTCATGATCGAGGAGCTCGCGGTCGGGGCGCAGTTCAACATCCCCTACATCCACGTGCTGGTGAACAACGCCTACCTCGGCCTGATCAGACAGTCGCAGCGCGGGTTCGAGATGGACTACTGCGTGCAGCTGTCGTTCGACAACATCAACTCCCCCGAGGTCAACGGGTACGGCGTCGACCACGTCAAGGTGGTCGAGGGGCTGGGCTGCAAGGCGATCAGGGTCTTCGAGCCGGACGAGATCCTGCCCGCGCTCGAGCAGGCCAAGAAGATGCTCGTCGAGCACCGCGTGCCCGTTGTCGTCGAGGTGATCCTGGAGCGGGTCACGAACGTCTCGATGGGGCTGGAGATCGACAACATCACCGAGTTCGAGGAACTGGCAGAGTCGGGCGAGGACGCCCCAACCGCCCTCTACGCCAATCTCGACTGATCTCGACAAGCTCGATCAACGGACAGCTCGATCACCGGAAGGAAGACCCGTGCCGCGCGTGCTCCTCGCCCCCGACAAGTTCAAGGGCTCGCTGACGGCCGCCGAGGTGGCAGACCACCTGGCGACCGGCATTCGCTCGGTCCGGCCCGACGTCGAGGTGGTCGTCGTGCCCGTCTCCGACGGGGGCGACGGGCTGCTCGACGCAGCCCGTCGGTCCGGCTTCGAGCGGGTGGCCGTGCGGGCCTCGGGTCCGACCGGCGTCGTTGGCGACACGTCCTACGCGCGTCGGGGTGCCGAGGCCGTGATCGAGATGGCCGAGGTGTGCGGGCTGGGGCGGTTACCGGGCGACGTATTGGCGCCCGCGACCGCGTCGAGCCGGGGCGTGGGAGAGGTGGTGGCCGCTGCCCTCGACGCCGGCTGCACCCAGATCCTGCTGGGGGTCGGTGGCAGTGCCTCCACCGACGGCGGAGCCGGAATGGTGCGCGCGCTCGGGGCGGAGATCCTCGACGCGGCCGGAACTGAGCTCGAGGACGGCGGCGGCGCACTGGCGAAGGTGGCCCGACTCGACCTGGCCGGACTGCACCGTGGCCTTGCGAAGGCGACGATCGCCGTCGCGAGCGACGTGGACAACCCGCTGACCGGGCCCACCGGGGCTGCCGCGGTCTACGGGCCCCAGAAGGGCGCCGATCCGGATCTGGTCTCGTCCCTTGACCAGTCCATGGCGAGGTGGGCGGACGCGGTTGCCGAAGCCACCGGGCACGACCTCCGCGACCAGCCGGGCGCCGGAGCGGCCGGTGGCGTCGGGTTCGGTGCGATCGCGGTGCTCGGTGCGTCGCTGCGCCCGGGAGCCGAAGTGGTCCAGGAGCTGACCGGGTTCCAGGATGCCCTAGTGGGTGCGGACCTGGTCGTCACCGGCGAGGGCTCCTTGGACAGCCAGACCCTGCACGGCAAGGCGCCGGCCGCTGTGGCGGCGGCGGCTCGTGCCGCGGGCGTGCCGACCATCGCCGTTGCCGGCCGTTGCCTGCTCGACCGGGCGACGCTGGACGCCGCGGGGATCGGTGCGGCGTACGCGCTGACCGATGAGGCGTCGTACCCCGCGGAGTGCTTCGACGCCCCCGGCCCCTTGCTCGAGCGGATCGGCGCCCGGATCGCCGCGCAAGACCTGGACCGGCTGGCCGTGGAGCAGCGATGACGACCGGGATGAGGTCCGCGAGCAGCGAGGACGCGACGGGGACGGTCGTGGACCTGGCCGTGCGCGCCCGCCGGGCCGTCGTGAACGGTGCCGAGATCGCCTGCACGGTCGCGGTCACGGACGGACGGATCGTCGCGGTCGCGCCGTACGACGCCCAGCTCGACGCCCGCGACGATCGTGGACCTGGCTGACGACGAGGTGCTGCTGCCGGGACTGGTCGACACCCATGTCCACGTCAACGAGCCCGGCCGCACCGAGTGGGAGGGATTCGCGTCCGCGACCCGGGCCGCTGCTGCCGGCGGGGTCACCACGATCATCGACATGCCGCTCAACAGCATTCCGCCGACCACCACGGTGGAGGCGCTGCGGGTCAAGCAGGAGGTGGCCCGCGACCAGATCGTCATCGACGTGGGGTTCTGGGGCGGCGCGGTGCCCGGCAACCTGGCCGATCTCGCCGGCCTGCACGCCGCGGGGGTCTTCGGGTTCAAGTGCTTCCTGATCGACTCCGGCGTCGAGGAGTTCGCGCACCTCGACGCGATCGGGTTCGAGACGGCGATGGACGAGGTGGCCCGGCTCGGCGCGCTGATGCTGGTGCACGCGGAGGACGCGCGGATGGTCGACGACCAGCGCGCGGCGGGTGCGGCGTACGCCGGTTTCCTGGCCTCGCGTCCGGCCGCGGCCGAGAACGCGGCCATCGACCTGGTGATCGAGCAGGCCCGGCGGACCGGGGGGCGCACCCACCTGCTGCATCTGAGCAGCAGCGGGGCGCTGGCCGAGCTGCACGCCGCCCGGGCCGAGGGCGTCGACCTGTCGGTCGAGACCTGCCCGCACTACCTGTTCTTCGACGCCGAGGAGGTGCCTGACGGTGCCACCGAGTTCAAGTGCTGTCCCCCGATCCGCGAGGCCCGCAACCGCGAGCTGCTGTGGGCCGGGCTGGCCGCCGAGGACATCGACCTCGTGGTCTCCGACCACTCGCCGAGCACGGCCGAGCTCAAGCGCCCCCGCGACGGCGACTTCGGTCAGGCCTGGGGCGGCATCGCTTCCATCCAGCTCTCCCTGCCCGCCGTGTGGACCGCAGCACGGGCGCACGGGCACGACCTGTGCGACGTGGTGAGGTGGATGGCGGTGGCCCCTGCCGACCGCGTAGGCCTGACCCACAAGGGGCGGATCGAGGTCGGCGCAGACGCCGACCTCTGCGTCCTGGCTCCCGACGAGGAGTTCGTGGTCGACGTGACCCACCTGGAGCACAAGAATCCCGTCTCCGCCTACGAGGGGCGACTCCTGACCGGCGCGGTACGGCGGACCTGGCTCCGCGGCGTACCCGTCGAGCCGGGCGCACCGCCTCGCGGTCGGTTCCTGCAGAGAGGACAACGATGAACAACTACTACGCACCCCAGGGCGGCCTGCCGCCCCAGACCCGGCTCACCACCGACCGCGCCCGCTTCCAGGAGGCGTACGTCGTGGTGCCCCGCGGGTCGGTGACCGACATCGTCGCCAGCCGGCTTCCGTTCTGGGAGCAGACCCGCCTGTGGGTGCTGGCCAGGCCGCTCACCGGGTTCTCCGAGACGTTCAGCCAGTACGTCGTGGAGGTCTCCTCGGGCGGCGGGAGCGACCAGCCCGAGCCCGACCCCGACGCCGAGGCGGTGCTCTTCGTCCTGGAGGGCACATTGCAGCTCGTGGTCGAGGGTGAGGAGCATGTCCTCGAACCGGGTGGCTACGCGTTCCTCCCACCGGGCTGCAGCTGGACGGCGCACAACACCGGACCCGACCCGGTGCGCTTCCATTGGCTGCGCAAGGCCTACGAGCGGGTTGAGGGAATCGCGCCGCCCCCGGCCTTCGTCGTCAACGAGCGAGATGTCGAGCCGGTGGAGATGCCCGACACCGACGGGGCCTGGACGACCACCCGATTCGTCGACCAGGACGACCTGCGCCACGACATGCACGTCAACATCGTGAACTTCCAGCCAGGCGGGGCGATCCCCTTCCCCGAGACACATGTCATGGAGCACGGCATCTACATCCTCGAGGGCAAGGCCGTCTACCTGCTCAACGAGGACTGGGTGGAGGTCGAGGCGGGCGACTTCCTGTGGCTGCGCGCCTTCTGCCCGCAGGCCTGCTACGCCGGCGGGCCCGGCCCGTTCCGCTACCTGCTCTACAAGGACGTCAACCGACACATGAGGCTCGGCCGCCCCTTCGGCTGAGGCCGGAGCCCATGGCACGAGTCTTTTCATGATGCGGAAAATATTTTCCGAAATCGCTTCCAATTCAGAAGGCCTCCGGCGTAAAATTCCGGGCGAGCCCGACGTCCGACCCGTGACCACGAAAGGCAGTTGAGATGAGCACACCCGAGGTGAGCGTGAACGGTCAGACCCGGCCGTTCGGCGCGATCCCGCCGCACACCACGGCTCTCGACTGGCTCCGCGACCAGGGCCTGACGGGATCCAAGGAAGGCTGCGCCGAAGGGGAGTGCGGGGCCTGCGCGATCATGGTCGCCCGCCCCAGCGCCACCGACGGTGACACCACCGAGTGGGTGGCACTGAACGCCTGCCTGATCCCTGTTGCCGGCCTCGACGGCCAGGAGGTGCTCACCGCCGAAGGGCTCGGCACCCCGACCGACCTGCACCCGGTCCAGCACGAGATGGCGGTGCGGGGCGGGTCGCAGTGCGGCTACTGCACACCGGGCTTCGTCTGCAGCATGGCCGCCGAGTACTACCGTGCCGGCCGTTGCCGGCCGGCCGGGACCACAGACGGCAGCACCGACGGGACCTCGACCAACGGGAACGACCCCAATGCACCGGGGGCGGAGGCCGACGCCGAGCACGGTCCCAACGGCTTCGACCTGCATGCCCTCAGCGGCAACCTGTGCCGCTGCACCGGCTACCGGCCGATCATGGACGCCGCCTACGCGCTCGGTGAGCCGGACGCCGACGACACGTTCGCGAAACGCCGCGCCGCGGCGGCACCCCCGGTGCGGCCGACCCGGCTGGCCTCGGACACCGCCGAGTTCGTCCGACCCGCAGACCTGGACGACGCCCTCGCCGTGCTTGCACAGCGTCCCGAGGCGGTGCTCGTCGCCGGGTCCACCGACTGGGGCGTCGAGGTCAACCTCCGCGGCACGCGAGCGGCCCTCGCGGTCGCCATCGACCGGCTCCCCGAGCTGCGCGAGCTCAGCGTCGGTCCCGACGAGATCCGGATCGGTGCCGCGCTGACGCTCACCGAGATCGAGCGTCGGTTGGCCGGTCAGATCCCGCTGCTCGACGAGGTGTTCCCGCAGTTCGCGTCCCGCCTGATCCGCAACGGCGCGACGCTCGGCGGCAACCTCGGCACCGGCTCGCCGATCGGCGACACCACCCCCGCGCTGCTTGCGCTCGAGGCGCAGCTGGTGCTCGCCTCCACCGCGGGCGAACGGATCGTGCCGCTGGCCGACTACTTCACCGGATACCGCCAGAGCGTCCGCGCGGCCGACGAGCTGATCAAGGAGATCCGGATCCCCCGGCCGCTGGCTCGGCTGAGTGCGTTCCACAAGATGGCCAAGCGCCGGTTCGACGACATCTCCAGCGTCGCCGTGGCCTTTGCGATCGATGTGACCGACGGCGTCGTACGACGCGCGAGCATCGGGCTCGGCGGTGTGGCCGCCACCCCGATCCGGGCACTCACGACCGAGCGGGCGCTGGTCGGCCAGGCCTGGTCCGAGGAGTCGGTGCGCGCCGTGTCGGAGGTGCTGACTGGTGAAGGCACGCCGCTCGACGACCACCGGGCGAGCGCGTCCTACCGTGCGGCGATGCTCGGCCAGTCGCTGCTGAAGCTGCATGCCCAGAACCCGAGTCCGGAGGGAGTGCCGGCATGAGCCATCTTTCAGAGCGGCCCGACGTCGGGGAGATCGGCAAGGCCATCCCCCACGAGTCCGCCGCCCTGCACGTGACGGGACAGGCGCTCTACACCGACGACCTCGTCGCCCGCACCAAGGACGTCTTGCACGCATGGCCCGTCCAGGCCCCGCACGCCAAGGCGCGGATCACCGCTCTCGACGTGGCGCCGGCGTACGACGTCCCGGGCGTCGTGCGGGTGCTGACCGCGGCTGACGTGCCCGGGGTCAACGACGCGGGCGTCAAGCACGACGAACCACTCTTCCCCGACGAGGTCCGGTTCTTCGGCCACGCCGTGTGCTGGGTGCTCGGCGAGTCGCTCGAGGCCGCCAGGCTGGGCGCCGTCGCCGTCCGGGTCGACTACGAACCGCTGCCCTCCCTCGTCAACGTGAAGGAAGCCATCGCGGCGGAGCAGTTCCAGGGCGCCCAGCCGACGGTCGAGAGAGGTGACGTGGCCGCCGGCATCGACGCCTCCGACCACGTCTTCAGCGGGGTGCTCGAGTTCGCCGGCCAGGAGCACTTCTACCTCGAGACCCACTGCGCGCTCGCCCACGTGGACGAGGGCGGACAGGTGTTCGTGCAGAGCAGCACCCAGCACCCCTCGGAGACCCAGGAGATCGTGGCCCACGTGCTCGGTCTGCACAGCCACGAGGTGACCGTGCAGTGCCTGCGGATGGGCGGTGCCTTCGGCGGCAAGGAGATGCAGCCACACGGGTTCGCGGCGATCGCGGCGCTGGGGAGCACGCTCACCGGGCGGCCGGTGCGGCTCCGGCTGAACCGCACCCAGGACCTCACCATGTCCGGCAAGCGCCACGGGTTCCATGCCGAATGGCGGGTCGGCTTCGACGCCGACGGGGCCATCCAGGCGCTCGAGGCGACCCTGACTGCCGACGGCGGCTGGAGCCTGGACCTCTCCGAGCCGGTGCTGGCCCGGGCGCTGTGCCACATCGACAACGCCTACTGGATTCCGAACATCCGGGTGAACGGGCGGATCGCGCAGACGAACAAGACCTCCCAGACAGCGTTCCGCGGCTTCGGCGGTCCGCAGGGGATGATCGTGATCGAGGACATCCTCGGTCGCTGCGCCCCGTTGCTCGGCCTCGATCCGGCCGACCTGCGACGCCGCAACTTCTATCGCGAGGGCCAGTCCACTCCCTACGGCCAGCCGGTGCGGCACGCCGAGCGCCTCGCCGCCGTGTGGGACCAGGTTCATGAGTCCGGCGACCTCGCGCGTCGTCGTGAGGAGATCGCCCGGTTCAACGCCGAGCACCCGCACACGAAACGGGCGGTCGCGGTGACGCCGGTCAAGTTCGGCATCTCGTTCAACCTCACGGCCTTCAACCAGGCCGGTGCGCTTGTGCACGTCTACAAGGACGGCTCGGTGCTGATCAACCACGGCGGCACCGAGATGGGCCAGGGGTTGCACACGAAGATGCTCCAGGTCGCCGCCACGACGCTGGGCGTTCCGCTGGCGAAGGTGCGGCTGGCGCCGACGCGGACCGACAAGGTGCCCAACACCTCGGCCACCGCGGCGTCGTCCGGCACCGACCTCAACGGCGGTGCCGTCAAGAACGCGTGCGAGCAGATCCGCTCCCGCCTCGAGCAGGTGGCCGCGGGCGGGCTCGGCGTGCCTGCGGCCGACATCCGGTTCGTTGACGGCGAGGTGCGGGCGATCGGCCGCTCCGGTCGAGGGACACCCTGGGAGGAGGTCGTGCGCACGGCGTACTTCCAGCGCGTGCAGCTGTTCGCGGCCGGCTACTACCGCACCGAGGGCCTGCACTGGGACTCCACGATCATGCACGGCTCGCCGTTCAAGTACTTCGCGTACGGCGCGGCCGCGACGGAGGTCGAGGTTGACGGGTTCACGGGTGCGTACCGGACGCGGCGCGTCGACATCGTCCACGACGTCGGCGACAGCCTGTCCCCGCTGGTCGACATCGGCCAGATCGAGGGCGGCTACGTCCAGGGAGCCGGCTGGCTCACCCTCGAGGACCTGCGCTGGGACGAGAGCGACGGACCGTTCCGAGGTCGGCTGTCGACCCAGTCGGCGAGCACCTACAAGCTGCCGAGCTTCTCGGAGATGCCCGAGGACTTCCGGGTGACGCTGCTGGAGCGCGCGCACGAGGACGGCGCCGTCTACGGCTCGAAGGCCGTCGGTGAGCCGCCCCTGATGCTGGCGTTCTCGGTGCGCGAAGCCCTGCGCGAGGCGGCGGCAGCGTTCGGGCCGGCAGGCACCAGCGTCGACCTTGCCTCGCCGGCCACCCAAGAGGCCGTCTGGTGGGCCCTGAACGAGGTCCGCCAGCTGCGGCGAGCGCGGTCACCTGCTCGAGGGCAAGCCCGGCACCCGACCGCACCAGCCCGACCCACACGCGCCGATCCGCCTGCCGGAGTCCGAGGTCGCCGCAGCACCTGCTCACCGAGGCATAGGAGCGCGGCAATGGAATGGTTGGCAGCAGTCGAGAGACTGCGCACCCGTCGCGAGGCGGGCGTCCTCGTGACGGTTGCCGTCGTGCGCGGACACTCACCGCGGGAGGCCGGGGCCAAGATGGTCGTCTCCGCCGAGGAGACGTGGGGTTCGATCGGCGGTGGCAACCTCGAGGCAACGGCCATCGACCAGGCGCGCGAGCTGCTCCTCGACCCGACTGCAACGCCGACGATGTTCACGGCCAAGCTGTCCGACAAGGTGCCGTACGGCCACGGCGTGCAGTGCTGCGGCGGCGAGGTGAACGTCCTGCTCGAGCCGCTGGCCGTGCTGCCGGCGGTGGCCATCTTCGGGATGGGACACGTGGGGCTCGAGCTGGCCCGCATCCTGGCCCGGCACGATCTCGACCTGCACCTGGTCGACTCACGCCCCGACCGGCTCACGGACGAGGCGCTGAGCGCGCTCGGCGACGCCAACGCCCGGGTGTACCCGCACCACGTTCCGGTGCTGCCGGAGCTGGTGCTCGCCGAGCTGCCGCCCGGCACTCACGTGCTGGTGATGACCCACGACCATGCCGAGGACGCCGCGCTCTGCGATGCCGCGCTCCGCTCGCAGTCACCTGGGTTCGATCGGCCTGATCGGGTCGTCGGCGAAATGGACCCGGTTCCGCCAGAAGCTGTCCGACGAGGGCCACGACGAGGCGGCGATCGCCCGGATCACCACGCCCATCGGCCTCCCCGAGCTGACCGGCAAGGAGCCGGCCACGATCGCGGTCAGCGTCGCCGCGGCGCTGCTGCAGGAGTTCGCGCGCGAGTCCACCGGCCGCAGCGAGCCCGGCGTACGCCGATGACGATCTTCCGCGGCACCTTCCTGGACACCCCGCAGAGCCCCTTCTCCGGCGGGGTCCTGCGGGTCGAGGTCGGACGCTCGGCCTGCTCGTGCGGGACGGTGTCATCCTCGAACGGGGCGCCTACGACGCCGTCCGACGCAGCCATGATGACGAGGAGGTCGTCGACCTGACCGATGGGCTGGTGCTGCCGGGGTTCGTCGACACCCACGTCCATTTCCCGCAGGTGCGGATGATCGGCGCGCTGGGCATGCCGCTGCTCGACTGGCTCGAGCGCAGTGCGCTCCCCGAGGAGGCGCGGCTGGCAGACGTGGGCTACGCGCGCCAGGTTGCCAGCGGAGTTCGTGGGCGGGCTGGCGGCGGCGGGCACCACCACCGCGTTGGTCTTCGGCGCCCATTTCGCGCCGGCTGTCGACGCGCTCTTCACCGAAGCCGCCGCAGTGGGGCTGCGGCTCACGAGCGGGCTGGTCGTCAGCGACCGGGGCCTTCGCCCCGACCTGCTCACCTCGCCGCAGACCGCCTACGACGAGGGCCGGGCGCTGGCAGACCGCTGGCACGGCGTGGCCCGCAACAGGTACGCCGTGATCCCGCGGTTCTCGCTCTCCTGCACCGACGGCCTGCTCGACTCGTGCGCAGCGTTGCTCCGCGATGTGGAGGGTGCCTGGTTCACCACACACATCAACGAGAACCTCGCGGAGATCGCCAGCGTCGCCGACCTGTTCGACGGATGCATCGACTATCTGGCGACGTACCACCAGCACGGGCTGGTCGGCAGCCGCAGTGTCTTCGCCCACAACGTGCACGCGACACCCGGTGAGCTCGACATTCTCGCGGAGCATGGTTCCAGCGTCGCGCACTGCCCGACCAGCAACTCGGCGTTGGGCAGCGGGCTCTTTCCGCTCCGCGAACATGTCGAGCACGGCGTGCAGGTCGCGCTCGGGTCCGACGTCGGTGCGGGCACCGGCTTCTCCCTGTTCAAGGAGGGACTGCAGGCCTACTTCATGCAGCAGCTGCTCGGCCACCGCGGGCTGCCGCTGACACCGGAACATCTGCTGTATCTCTCGACCAGCGCCGGCGCAGCGGCTCTGGGACTGGCCGACCAGGTCGGCGACTTCAGCGTGGGCAAGCAGTTCGACGCGCTGTGGCTGCGACCAGCTGACGGATCGACGTTGGACGTCTGCATGCGGCACGCCCAGGGTCCGCACGAGGCGCTGGCCAAGGCATTCGCGCTGGCGACGCCGGCAGACGTCGACTCGATTTGGGTCGGCGGTAGCCGCGTCTCGCCCCGACGGCGTCGAGCGCCGGGGTGACCGCCGCGCAGCCAGCCCTGAACTCAGTGCCGGAGGCCAACGTGGGAGACCGATGCTGTCGCACGACGCTCGGGATGCGCGGTATTCTTCCGTCATGCGGAATGAACCTATCGAAACCGGGTCCGATCGGACCGGCTCGCCCGCCCCCACCTGGAGGTGCAATGACCGTCGAGGTCAAGGAAACCAACGCCAGCCGATCCTCGGCGGCGTGCAGTCCCTCGGCAGGGCCTTCGCGATCCTCGAGACGATGGCCGACGCCGGCGGGATCATCGGGCTCTCCCAACTGTCCGAGAAGGCGGATCTGCCGCTCGCGACGATCCACCGGCTGATCCGCACGCTGGTGGACCTGGGCTACGTGCGCCAGGAAGCGTCGCGACAGTACTCCCTCGGACCGCGGTTGATGCGGCTCGCCAACACCAGTTCGAAGCGGATCGGCGACCTGGGCGGGCCCAGCCATGAACGCCGCGGTTGCCAAGCTGGGTGAGTCGGTCAACCTGGCGGTGCTCGACGGCGACGAGATCGTCTACGTCGCGCAGAGCCAGGCCGCGAACAACTTCATGCGGATGTTCACCGAGGTCGGACGCCGTACCCGTCCGCACGCCACCGCGGTCGGGCAAGGCGATCCTGGCCGAACGGCCCGATGCCGAGGTGCTGGCACTGCTCGAGCGCACCGGGATGCCGCGGCACACCGAACACACACTGACGAAGCCCGCGGAGTTTCTCGACGCGTTGGCCCAGGCCCGCTCCCGCGGCTACGCCCTCGACGAGGGAGAGCAGGAACTGGGAGTGCGCTGCGTCGCCGTGGTCATCCCCGATGCACCCCAGCCGATGGCGCTGTCGATGTCAGGTCCGCTGCCACGGATGGGCGACGAGGTCATCGAACGGGCTGCTCCCATCCTCCGCGCCGCCGCGGCCGAGATCGGCGCCGAGCTCAACCGCACGGGGAACACACCCGGAATTCAGGGAGTCGTCTGAGCTCCGATCAGGAGCTGTTTTCCTTTTACCCCCTCCATCGGCGAAACAGTGCCCGAACATGCGGCCGACGCAGAGCAAACCAACCGCCGTGTCGGTGCTGATCAGAGGGCATATGCGGGAGGGGGTGGAGCCACACTAAAAGGGGCATCGCCCCCTCTTGACATCATCCAACGTGTAGCAGCGAGGACCACCAGCCCGGAAGAGGATCCAATGACCAACTCGAACCCTGCCATCTACCAGTTGGCCGACCGCAACCTCGGCCTGGACCTCATGCGAGTCACCGAAGCCGCGGCGATGGCCGCCGGCCGCTGGGCCGGCAAGGGCGACAAGGAAAGCGGTGACCAGGCCGCCGTAGACCAGATGCGACTCCTCCTCGCAACCGTCCCTTTCCGCGGCGTGGTCGTCATCGGCGAAGGCGAGAAGGACGAAGCGCCGATGCTGCACAACGGCGAAGAAGTAGGCAGCGGGGTTGGACCCGAGTACGACGTTGCCGTCGACCCCGTCGACGGCACGACGCTGCTCGCCAAGGGGATGCCCAACGCCCTGGCCATGATTGCCATCGCAGAGCGCGGGTCCCTGTTCAACCCACGAGACGTGTTCTACATGGACAAGATCGTTGCCGGACCAGAGGCAGCCCACGTGATCGACATCACCGCACCCACGGAGGACAATCTCCAGGCCGTCGCGGCAGCTCTCCACAAACGCCCCGAAGACCTCACGGTCTGCATCCTGGACCGTCCCCGCCACAGCGAGCTCGTCCAACGAGTCAGGGCCACCGGGGCACGAATCAAGTTCATCAGCGACGGAGACGTCGCCGGGGCCATCATGGCGGCCACCCCAAACACGGGTGTCGACCTCGCGCTCGGTGTCGGCGGGACCCCAGAAGGGGTCCTCGCCGCCTGCGCCCTCCGCGCCCTCGGCGGCACCATCCAGGCCAAGCTGTGGTTCGCCGACGACCAGCAGCGACAACGCGCCCTCGACGCCGGACACGACCTCCAGCGAATCCTTACCGCCACCGACCTCGTCAGCTCCGAGAACGCATTCTTTGTCTGTACCGGCATCACCGACGGTGAGCTCCTCCAGGGAGTCCGCTACACCTCAGAAGGCGCAACCACCGAATCCCTCGTCCTACGCGTCGAAAGCGGAACGATCCGCTCCATTCACTCCACCCACGCCCTGCAAAAGCTCCAGAAGCTCTCCAACTGACGACTCTGGTCCATGTCATGCGTCGCCGATCGATGCGGTAGCCGCGGTGTGTCAAGTAGGGGAGAGTGCACGTCTGATTCCTCGCGCGGACTGTTGGGTTGTGCGTGCCCGCTCGACGGCATCCTCCTGGAGGCGAGGGCGGCGCCGTCATTCTTCCAACCCTCTCGCAGCCAGTTCTGAGAGCCGCTTGGCGATCTCGGTGTCGCGGTCCGCGGCGGCGTGCTGGTAGCGCATCGCGGCGCCCGGGGTGGTGTGGCCGAGGCGTCCCATCAGCTCGGCGAGGGTGGCGCCCGTTTGGGCGGCAAGCACCGCGCCGGTGTGACGGAGGTCGTGCCAACGCAGGTCCTTGCGGCCTGCGACCTCGCGCGCCGGGTACCAGACCTTGTACAGCGTCGATGGCTGCATGTGACGCTCCGAGTTCGCCGACGACGGGAAGAGCAGCGCATCGAGCGCAGGCCCGACGTGCGAGTCCAGATGACGCTCGACGGCTGGGATCAGGTGTGGCGGGATCGCGACGTCGCGGACCCCCGCGTCGGTCTTGGGTGGGCCGACGATCATCTCGCCGCGCACCCTGACCACTCCGCGTCGGATCAGGATCTGTTTGTGCTCCAGGTCGAGGTCACCGCGGCGCAGCTCCGCCAGCTCACCGAAGCGCATGGCACACCAGGCCGCGAGGAGGGCCATCAGCCGGTAGCGGTCGGGGAGGTTCTGCACCAGGACCTCCAGCTCCTGAAGGCTTGCCGGCCTGACCTTATGGGCCGGCTTCACGTTGCCGGCCCCTCTGATATGCGCCGGGTTGAACGTGATCAACGGCTTGGGCCGTGTCGAGGCGGCCGTGCCGAGGATCGTTCGGCCGGGTCCGCGGTGGACGGGTTCGAGGACGCGATCCGCGACGCCCATCTCGCCATCCTGACGATGGTCCGGGTGAGGGGTCGTTACAAGGTCGTCAGCCGGTGGGGAATTTGCAGGATCCTCCGTTGGGACTGAGGCCATGGGGCTGCAGGGGTGGCGTGACTGGGGTGTCGCCGTGGTCGCGGTGGCTCTGGACACTGTGCTGTTCACGGGGTTGTCGCAGGCCGACGACCAGATCGGGTGGGCAGGGCCACAGCCGGCATGGCTGATCGTCGTCGCCGGCAGCGCGGATCTACCGATGCGCAACCGGCCCGGCCTCGCCGGCCCGTGCTGCGGGCTGGTGGGTCGCGGAACAGGTCGACGAACGACAGCCAGTAGCGCGTGGTGGTGGTGGGCTAAACAAGTCCGACGCACTGCGCGCGCTAGGGGACGCGCTGATTGTCGAAGGACGCGTGTTGCGATTCTGGCTGTGTTCACGATCGGTCAGGCTGTGGTGCACCCGCGCGTCATTCCAGATGTAGGCGGTTGCCCCAGTGCTGGTGGCGACTAGGCCATGACGACCTACTGTCATTGCGGTCACTGGTGATTCGTGGGCGAATGTTCCTGTTTCACCACCTGATTGGAGTGAGTAGGCGCGAGCCTCGGGTGAGTAGGTGGAGACAGCCAAGAATCTGTTGTCGGGCCCAAAATCCCATTCCGGTAATCATTCTGTCGACTTCGAAGGTGCTCGGGCTTGTGCTGACTCCGATCTGCCATATGTCCACAGTTCGAGCGTTGCTGCCCACGGCCAAGAACTCGTCGTCGAGGCTTGTTGCGAGGTGGGTCACCTGGCGGGGGTGCGCTATCCGCCCCAGCTCGACTCCGTTGGTAGCGTCATGAATCCAAATGGTGTGAGGAAGCTCGGAACTCGCGAACCCGCGTCGCTGGGGATCTCCGAAGACCGTGATAAGCCAGCGTCCCAAGGAGCTGTACTCGAAATGAACGGGATTACTTTGAGTAGTCGGTGGATCAGTGAAGCCCAGCTCGAACGGCGGCTGGTGCTCGTGACCTGCCACGCGCCATATCAGCGTGCCGTCGGCAATCGAGTACCCGGCCAAACCCCGACCGTTCGGGTTGAAAGCCACCCTTAGGAGGTGGTCAGCCAAAGGCGATTCCTGACCGGTGGTCATGTCGGCAATCCGGGAACTCGTCGCCCTGACATGCCATGGCGACGAGTCGGCCTGAGGGATGCAGTGCCAAGTCGAAGGCGTGTGTTGGCGATGCGCGTGACCAGATCGGATCGGTGTCGGTTTCGAACGCCCATACCCTGGCTTGGTCGCCGGATAACGTGGCGAAAAGGTCGCCGTCCCCGCTGAAGGTCAGCCGCCGTAGCGTGTTCGCATGGCTGATGGACCTGGTCACGCGCGGCTCCGCGCTTGATCCCAAAGCCGTAGGGTCCCGTCGCTACCACCGGTCACCAGGGTGTCGAGCGGCTGAACGCAAGCAGATTGATCTCCGTTCGGACTGGGTGCGGGAGGGGGCATCGCCGCCAATGGCCCTGTCGCGCCCACGGTGTCTGCCGCATGTGGCTGTCTTGCGCGTGCTCCACGGGAGTCAGTTCGATTGACGCGCCGATGTGCTGCCCAGATCGAAGCGTTGGACAACGTCACGAATCGGGACCGCGTACAGCACGTCGGTCGGGCTGCTGGATGTGCGAAGGTCTCGTGGCGTGATTTGTTCGACCAGGACACCGATGACGCGCCCCTCGAGGTCGACCACCGGGTCCCGGAGTAACCGCTGTGTCCCCCGACGTGTTGATTGACGAGAAGCTGAATGACGTCCGCATCGCGCTCTGCGGAGTCCAAGCGCACAGTTCGGCGAGGGCTCGTCACCTCGCCGGTAAGTAGCGGATCGTTTTCTAACCACCGTGCGTCAACCTCCCATCGCGCGTCCCTTCTGGTCTCGGACCACCCTGGGAACGGTGGAACGGGCTCGGCCAAGGTGAGAACCGCCACGTCGATGTCACGGTCGAACCGGATCTCTCGCACTCGGACTGGTGGGGCTCCATCCGGCACATAGGTCAGTGACTCCGCTCGAGCATTTTCAATGACGTGTCCAGCCGTGACGACAACGTGTGGAAGCAGCGGAAACCCGGACCAGACGGGTTGCCGTCCTCCAGCAGAGTCCCTGTCCCGGACATGTCACTCCTGGGCGCGGGCGAAGGTGACCGAGACTTCGACGGTCGCTCCGACGGAGGCTTTGCTGACTATCACTCCAGCGTCCGCAGCAAAGGAGATCCCGAACGTGGCGGCTACCTCGGTCAGCTGCCAGCCTTCCGGCTCCTGGACGCTGGGCAACCCATCAGCGACAGCTGCTGCGCCCAGAGCAATTGCCCGTCGGAGGTCATCTCGTCGAGCCTCCAGCCGCTCGGCAACGGCTCGGTCTTGCCATCGGATTTGTCTGCCCTCTTGTACGGGGAGGGTGACCTCCACCCAAACGCTCGATCCGTCGGTTGACTCATTGACCACGTTGCGACGCTAAGGCCTTCCCAGAGATTGGGGAAGGGCACGTCCTGCAGCAGCTCAAGTCCCACCGAGAATTTGCGGTACCTGGGTGGCCGGCCATGGTCGAGAGCCGTCGGGCGATCTCCAGATCACGTTCGGCCGCTGCGTGCTGGTAGCGCAGCGCCGCTGAGGGTGTGGAGTGGCCGAGCCTGCCCATCAACTCGGCAGGGTGGCTCCTGTTTGTGCGGCGAGGACGGCACCGGTGTGGCGCAGGTCGTGGAACCGCAGATCGTCGCGACCAGCCACATGCCGGGCTTCGTAGAAGCCCCAGCCCTTCCGGGTCACCCTGCCCTGCTCGTTCGTGAGCGTGACCTTTCCGTAGAGCGACGAGGGCGCCGATGTTCCCCATCGGAGCCGGGGAACAGCAGCCTGTCCGGTCCAGGCTGACAATGATGGGCCGGGTGGTCGGCCACCATCGACCACAGGTGCGGAGGTATCGCGACATCACGCTGACCAGCATCGGACTTCGGGGACTTCACCTGCCAGATCATGTGCCGGCGCCCGGTCTCGTCCACCACGCGGGTGCGGATCACGCCGCGACGGGTGTGCACCACGCCGGCGTCGGTGTCGACGTCGCGACGTCGCAGCTCGGCTAGTTCACCGAAGCGCAGCGCACACCACGAGGCCAGCATCACCATCAGCCGGTGCCGGACTGGCATCGCTGCTGCCAACGCCTCAAGTTCCGGCAGGGTTGCGGGTTTCACCTTCTTTGCACGCTCCGCTGAACCACCGCCGCGGACCTTGGCTGGGTTCGCGGTCTTGATGATATTGCGGTCCACCGCGGTCCCCAGGATGGTCCGCAGCAACGAATACGCCCGAGCCTGGGTCGCCGGTCGACCGACCGCGCACAGCTCGTACCAGTGATCGACCATCTCCGGGGTGATCGACGTCAACGCCACGTTCGCGAACGTCGGGAGGATGTGGACCTCGAGGAGATCCTGGTAGCTGTCGCGGGTACGGTCCGCCAACGGTCGGCCCTTGACCTTCCGTCCAGCGACCCAAGCCTCGGCGTACGCACCGAAAGCGGTCGGTGGAAGAGTTGCCAGTGCCTTGCGATGCGCCGGGCTGGTCCATGTCCCGGCCGAGATCAAGCGCCGCTCATCGGTGAGCCAGCCCTCGGCATCCATCTTCGTGTTGAACGTGTAGGGCGCATTGTGCAGCGCCCTGTCCGGGCCGGTGTAGCGGGCACGGATGCGTCCCGAGGGTAGAATGCTGAGGCTCCCGAAGCCCCGTTTGACCTTCTTCTGCACTGCACGATGCCCCGAGTCCGTGTCTGATACGTGTCAGATCAGAGTTTAGAACTGACAGTTCATGTCCACAACAAGCAACCGAAACCGCATCGTGTAACCGCAGGTCAGACGCTATCTTCGCTGATCAGACACCATCCGACCAATGGGCTTGCTCGCTTGTTCAAACCCTTTTGCTTGCTTATCCCTTGCCATTCTTCAGCGAATTCCAGAGAATAGAAATTCCAGGAGGATAAATCGGGGAGCCCACACGCCTCAAGCGTCCAGCCAGCGATTGCGGCTCAGGACGAGATCGGCGCGGCGCTTCGAGGTGAGTAGATCGGGTGCTCCCAGGTCCATCGACCCAAAGAGTCGATGCGGGTCCACACCGTTGGCACGCAGCAACGACTCCGCGCGCTGCGAGACACTCCCCTTCACGCCAAACCACGCCAGGAGGTCCTGGACGCTCAGGCCCGACCAGTAGGCACCGGCTGAGTCGTTGGCCCGGCAGACCACCCAGGCCACCGCGGCAGCGCCTCGAGCCGGAGGACGCCCTGCGCCGGAAGGCGGCCGGGCCGCCGACCGCTGCGCGGCTGAGGAACCTCCGCATCGCCGTTCGATGCTCGACATCGAGCAGTTCCTCGGCGCACTGGTCACAGGAGTCCAACATCTCCTGGACGACAGGACGGATATCGTCGGCGATGCCTGCCCACTCGAAGGGCTCGTCGGGTAGCGGTTCCGCGTCGAGGTCCATCAGCTGCATCCGGCCGCCGACCGCTCGGTCGAGGCCCTCCAGCATGATTTCACCGGTGCTGAAGTCGTCCTCCTCGTCGACTACGGAGTCGGAATCCGGCCAGGAGCGCGGCGGGGCCTTGTGGTCTGGCCAATCGAATGAGGCGCTGGTAGTCCGGCTCCCAGCGTTCGACCGCGTCGAGCGTCTCCGTCGTCAGCGAAGCCCGGACACCTTGCATGTCGTGGCAGTAGCGGATGAAGCCTCGGACGAGGTCGGGCAACTGCGAGAGGTACTCCGGCTCAGCAACCACCTTCCGCGGGAACCAGTCGCACAGCAGCATCTCAACCTTGACGGGACTCCAGCGCAACGGGTCACCGGTCGAGTAGTCGGTGCCGAACCAGAGCACGCTCTCCAGGAGACTGCGGGTATCCTCGTGGTCGAGGGGGCGCCGAAGCGGGAGCCGAAGAAGTCCGAGGCGATCGTGGAGGTTTCCTTCTCGGACCACTCCTTGCGATCGGGCGCCATGCCACAGGCAGGCAACTGCCGGAGCATCCACTCCACCATCGGCCAGCACATGGGCCAGCTGTCCGAAGTCAATGGCGGATACAGGCGTGCTCCGTCTTCGATGGCCGTCTCGATCACGGCCCGAGCCGTGGCCGGATCGGTTCGGGTCAAGTTCTGGTCGGGATCGTCAATCGTTGTTCCGACCTTCAGCGCAAGGTCCTCGAGAGTCTCCGGGACGATGAACGCGTCCTTCACGACCGAGCCAAGGTTGTGATCGACGTACACCAGCGCCGACAGGCTGTGCCCGGTCGTCAGGGTGACACCGATCAGGTAGTCATCGCCGTCCCCGAGCACGTGAGTCAGGAACCAGACGACGGGCTCCGCCTGGGACCGATCCAGCCCTGTCAGCCAGTCCGGCATCGGATGCCTACGGTTCTCAAGCTCCCGGCTGATCCGCTGCTTCATGAGCTCGTCCGGCACAAGGGTGCGGATCGCCATGAGCGCCGCGGTGGTCTCGGCGAACGGTGTGCCGGCGAACGAGTCGACCAGGCTGCCCAGGCTCGGCCGCAGCTCGACTCGGGCGAAGGGATCTCGGCTGCGAGGATCGGTCACTTCGAGGAAACCGCTCATCATGGCGAGCAGGTCGAGCGGCTCCTGGGAGCGGAGAGCCTGACGAAGGCCCCGGAAGAGATCCTGGTCCTGGGCTTCGCCGTCATGCGGCGGACCTGTAGTCCGGACGGTGGGACGTCGTCGCTGCGGCTGACGGCCACGGCCGCGATCGTGCCTCTTCTCGCCACGACACGACCCTACGAGTGGCGCTCATGCCCCGGCTAGCAGGGCCGGACAACTCGAACCCAACCCTGGGGACACTCGCCGAGGTTGCTGCGGCTCTCGGGCTTCGGATCCCTGTCGAGCCGATTCCTAGGCAGAGCGCACTCAAATCGCACAGCCTCTCCTCGAAAAGCCGAGCCGGCGACCCCGGGGAAGCTGGCACGCAACTCGACGAGATCCGCACTCCCAAGGCAAGGTCCCGGCTTGACGTGGTCGGGTCATCCCGATGACAGGCGACCCTAGGTCACTCCGACGAACCGAGGCGGTCGACCATAGTTGAGGAGTCTTGACGATCATGCACGAGCGCGATGATCTCGATGAGCGTCAGCTCTTCATCAGTCAGGTACCAGACTTCATACGGGTAGACGTTCCGGTGCATCCGGCGGGCACCCGCAACCAGAACCTTCCGGGCGAGCGGATGCGACACCACGCGACCGAAGGCGTGCGCAAGCTCCTCTTCGAAGTGCTCGACGTGTGCCGGCGCCTCGACTGCATACCAATCGATGGCACGCTCAATGTCACGCTCGGCGGCAGCACGAACGTGGACCTGGTAGGTCAACGGCCGCGACGGTCACGGAGGCTCTGACGGACCTCATCCCAGGACCTGCCATCCAGCGGATTCGCCTTGGCCTCCGCGACGCGCTCCTCGATCAGCGCGGCCGCCGCCGGTGAACAGGTCGGTTCGAGTGGTCGATGCTGTCCCACACCGCACCGATGAGCTCGAGACGCTCATCGACAGACAGGCTGGTCGCCTGCTCGACCAACACGGGATCAACCATGACCTCAGGATAACCCGCCACTCCGACCCACTCCCCCACGTCAGGCCGGTTCCAGCTCGCTGGAAAAGCGTGTCGCCGTCACGCCGAGCCTCCCGACGCGAGCTCGGAAAGGCGCCGGGCGATCTCGGCATCCCGGTCGGAGGCGGCCGGCTGGTAGCGCATCGCGGCGCCGGGAGTCGAGTGCCCGAGCCGACGCATGAGCTCGGCGAGCGGGGCGCCGGTCTGTGTGGCAAGGACCGCGCCGGTGTGGCGAAGATCGTGCCAGCGGAGGTCCGGCCGGCCCGCGGCCGTCCGCGCCGGGTAGAAGACCTTGTAGAGCGTGGCGGGCGCCATGTGGTGGTTGCTGTCCGCGGAGGAGGGGAACAGGAGCGCGTCCCCGGCCGGGCTGCGTGTGCTCAGCCAGG
>CAWJOJ010000048.1:0-62354 GCA_963844385.1 uncultured Actinomycetota bacterium
GGATCGAAGCCACGTCAGTAACAACGAGTGGCCAAGCCTGGGTGTCTCAAGGCTAATGCGCTGAAGCCGGCGGCGAACATTCCGCGGCCGTGGTTCGGGCCGCCCGCGCGGTGACTGGTTACCGCGCGGGAGGTTTTGCGAGGGACCACCGAGCGTGCCCCCGATGCCGGCTTACGCCGACATGCGGGGCAGCCCGCAGGCAGGAGCCACCCCATCGACTTCCTCGCGGTATCCGCCTCAGGCGTCTTCGTCGGTGAACTTGACCAGCGGTCGTTCAATTGGCACTCCGGCGTCGATGGCCGTGGTGCCGACCGATTCGATGACCGCCCGCACCTTAGCCCGCTCGCGATCACGGCCGGAGCGGCAGTCGATATGAAGGAGTTGGTCACCGCTTTGCGGATCCAGAGCGCTCTCATAGCCTTCTTTGGAAAGCGCCGCCCGGACGACGGCTGGGTCCTGTCCTTCGGGAACGACGTAGTCCAGAGTCTCGGTCGCAGGGTCTCGCATGCTGCCTGGTACCCAGCCTCCGTTTCGACAAAACGTTGTCGACTGGCGGCTCGAGCGAGCGATGGACTGGACGGACTACTGTGAGGGCATGACTGGATCGACAGCGGACGCGCCTGAGCCGAACGTCATGGAGATCTTCGACGACAGCACACCGGGTGGGTTGGCCTGCCGCGTGTGTGGAGCGCTGGTTGCCTCGACGGGCGACTACCCCAAGGTGCACTGGGATTGGCACGAAGCATCCAACGGCGTCTAAGGCCAGTCGCTCGTCAAGCCGCTGGTTAGGACCCTCGGTTCAAGCACCCTGCCCCAGCGGCTGGATCTCCTCCTGCTCGACGAGCTGCTCCAGAGCCCGTGAGCATCCCGACTGCCAGCGGTCGTGCCGATCCTTGAACGAAACCACCGCCTGACCCGTGCAGGCGTCGGGGTCTGCATCGTCTGCGTGATGTGAACAGCGACCTTCGGCGGCGACGGATCCCGGTTCGTGCAGGTCGGGGTCGAAGGCGTACGACGGGTTCATGGTAGACCTCCCTCCTGGGTGCCAGCGTGCCACGCTGCAGAGCGCCGTGTCGACGCGGAACCGCAGCCGGGCTTCGTGTGCACGCCACGCTGCTGGGTGTCGGTGAGGCGGGACTCCTCGGCCGCGGTGGCCTCCGCGGACGGTTCTGGGCACGGCTGGTCTCCGGGTCGCGGCCGTTTGGATGGCGGTGCCGTTTTGCTCAATGCTTGGGCTGGGCTCGTGGCGGCGTTGCGCTGAGCTGGTCGAGCATGGCCCGCCATTGGGGGATGACAACTTCGATTGCGTAGTTCTCTTCAACTGTGCAGCGCAGGCCGTCCCCGAGTTGGCGGCGCAGCGTCGGGTCGTCGACCAGGCGCATCAACACCTCGGTTACGGCCTCGGGATCGCGCTTGGGCACGAAGAGACCGCTGCGGCCGTCGATGACCTGCTGTTCGGACCCGTTGTCGCGGGTGACCACCACCGGCAGCCCGGCGGCGCCGGCCTCGGCGAGGACGTGAGGCATGCCTTCGCCCTCCGACAGCCATACCAATGCGTCCATCCCAGCCAGCAGCCGTGGGACGTCGGCCCGGTCCCCGAGGAAGCGCACCCGCTCGCCCAGACCCATCTGGTCGGCGAGCGCGTGCAGCTCGGCCTCGTGCTCGGGATAGAAGAAGTTCGGACCGCCGACGATCATCCAGCGGACGTCTGCGCGCTTCCTGGCGAGCAGTGCCGCGGCGGCCAGGACGTCTTCGACGCGCTTCTTGCGGTCGAGTCGACCCACCCACCCGATCACCGGCACGTCGTCGGCCAATCCCCACTCGGCTCGAACCTCCACCCGGTCGGCCGGATGGAACTCGGCGAGGTCGACCATCGAGGGGATCTCCACGGCGTCCCCTGGCCGATCCGACATCCGATCGGCCGCGGCATCGCGGATCGCGGCACACACCCCGACGTAGCGGTCGGTCAGGTCCTTCGGGCCCATGAGCGCCTCGGAAACCAGTCCGCCGTGCTCGATGAACGCTGGTCGCCGCGCCAGCCGTCGCAGCGCCGGGTACACGAAGGGGACCGCCTGGCAGGCGACGACCACGTCGTACGTCGGCAGCACCTCCGCCAAGTAGTCGACTACCTGCTCGTCGGGCAGGCCGTACGGCGTGGTGTCTACGGGAATGCCGAGCGCGGCGAACTGGGCGTGGGTCTGGCCCGGCATACTCGCCCGGACATGGCAGACCAGCACGTCCACCGACCACTCGGGCTGCAGGTGCGCGGCGAGGAGCCGGACCTCGGTCTCCTCGCCGCCGACCACCAACCAGTGGAAGACGAAAAGCAGCCGCCGCGGCCTCACAACGCGAAGACAGCCTGGATGGTGGAGCGGCGACGCTCGGCTAGTTCTGCCATCAGAACAGCCCCTTCCTCAAACGCCACCACGTCGGTGACCAGGTGCTGGCGGACCCGCTCGCCGTGCCTGGCCAGCAGAGCCAGGGTCTCGTCGCAGAGCCGACGCCGGTTCCACACCGGAGCCAGTCCGAGGGGCACCCGGCCGATCTGAGCGCAGCGGATCGTGAGGCCCTTGTGGTGGAACTCCTCACCGAGCCGCAGGTCTGGGGCGCCGCCGTCGTAGAAGGCCAGGTCGATCACGCTGCCCTGCGGCCGCACGCTCCGCAGTGCGGTGGCCAGCGCCGAGGCCCGTCCGCGGCATTGGAAGACCAGGTCGGCGCCGCTGTCACCGGGCCCGGATCGCCAGCGGGAGGTGCACCAGCGCTCCACCGCTGACCCGCCGTCGTCGGCGACCGGGACCAGGCCGATACCCTCCGCCGCCGCGAGCCGCTGGGGATCGGGGTCGGCGAGCGCCACCTCGGTGGCTCCACACGCCAGGGCAAACAGGCCAGTCAGGAGCCCCACGACACCACCGCCGGTGACCAGGACACGCCGGCCACGTACGCCGTCCCCCAGTTCCACGGCCCCCGGGTCGGCTGGCGCAGCGCCGGCGAGCTCGGCGGAGGCGTGCAACAGGCCGTTGGCGCAGATCGGCCCCATCTGGGCGACGTAGATGCCGAGCAGCGGTTCGAGCTCAGGCGGCAGGACTGTGACGACGCTGCGTTTCGGATCGACGACGTGCCCGCTGCGATGGCCGTAGTTCAGGGCCACCAGGTCCCCCGTGGCCACCTCGGCTGTCCGGGTCTCGATGACCCGGCCGACCTCCATGTAGCCCAGGGACTCCACGGGGTACCGGCGGCTGGGTTCGCCGGGGACGAAGACCCCTCGCTCGGCATCCCAGGACGCGTGCAGGTAGGGGTTGGTGCCCTTGACGAACGTCAGTTCCGTGCCCGCCGACAGTCCGGTGTAGACCGTGTCGACTCGGAACTCTCCCTCCGCGGGCGGTTGCTCGGTATAGCTGAAGAACGCCGGCCGACCTGGGGCGGCCACGCCGAGCGTGCGGATGATCCGATCGTCAGACATCGCTAGTGCCTCACTGCCTACGTCGTGCGGGGGACGGGTAGGGGTCGTCCCTCGGCGGCGGAACGCAGCACCGTCGTGGTGACCCGGTGGGTGCGCAGCGCACCAGCGTACGTCGTCCGGGTGCGATCCGGCTGACCTTGGACAGCCTCGATGAACGCCCGGTCCTCCCGCTCGAACGGGTCACCGCTGGCGGCGGACACGGTCGGGCCGTGGCCCAGGTCGATCCGGACCTCTTTCTCCGACAGCTCCACTGCGACGCCCTCTCCGAACAAGTGCAGTCCGACCCGGTGCGGCCATTCGAGCAGACAGGTCGAGGTGAAGGACCCGATTGCGCCGCTTGCGAAGCGTGCCGAGGCGCCGGTCACCTCCGCGATGTCCATGTCGGGAAAGGCCGCCCGGGGCGTCCGTGCGGCGTAGGCGAACACCTCGTCCACCTCACCGACCAGCAGGCGCGCGAGGTCCACGATGTGCGCCGCCTGTTCCACGAACTGTCCACCCGAGCCGTGGTGCCGCTGCCACCATCCGATCGGCGGTGTCGCGTCCAGCCAGTACCCGGTGGCCAACCGCGCCGGCCGTTCGGTCAACACCTCCTGCGCTCGCTCGACGGTGTCCAGCCACCGCCAATGATGCCCAACGCCGGTGACCAGAGCGGCTTCCTCGACGGCGGCGGCGATGCGCTCGGCGGTCGCGAGGTCGGCGGCCACCGGCTTCTCCACGAACATCGGCAGCCCGCGCTGAACGATCTCCAGGTCGAGGTCTCCGTGCGCGAACGGCGGCACGCAGACGAAGACGGCGTCGGGCCGTTCCCGATCGAACATCGCGCGTGGGTCGTCGTAGGCCTGCGCGTCGACGCACGTCGCCAGCTCCCGGGCGCGGTGCGGCTGCACGTCCGCGATCGCACACACCCGCACGTCTGCAAACCGGGCCAGCGTTCGGACGTGCCGACGGCCGATCACGCCGGCGCCGACTACGCCGACCCTGGTCGGTGTCATGAGGTCCTCGCCACCGCTTCGTTCGGGCTATTTGTCACGTCGGCCAGTTCTATCAGCCGACCGGTACGGGCCGACCGGTCCGCGGCGCAGACCAGCGCATGGGTGCGCAGCGCCTCCTCGTACGGGACCCGGACATCGTCTCCGCGGCCCAGCAGCGCGTCTACGAAGGCACGGTCCTCGGCCACGATCGGATCTTGGTCCGAGCGCGCTACGGCGACATCGTCCACCCGAAGCTCGTGGTCGGACAATGCCCGCTCCTGCAGCTCCAGCACCCGGCCGGGCGCGACCAGTCGTATCCCCACCTGATGCCGGGCGTCCAGCAGGCAGCTGGAGGAGATCGAGCCAAGCGCCCCCGACCGGAAACGCAACAGCACAGTGGAGGCGGTTGGCACGTCAGCGGACGGCAGCTGCTCGCGCGCGAGTGTGGACTCAATGGCGCAGATGCTGTCGACTTCACCGCACAGCAGCCGAGCCAGGTCGAACAGGTGGGTCGTCTGTTCGACCAGCTGCCCACCCGAGGAGTCACGCTGCGACCACCACGGCGCACCAGGTGTCGCGTCGAGCCACTGGCCGAGCAGCAGCTGCGGGGTGCTCCCACGCAGCAACGCGCGCGCCTGCTCGACCACGTCGAGGTAGCGCCAGTGATAGCCCACAGCCGTCGGGACACCCTCGGCGCGGACGCGATCGGCGATGCCCTGCGCAACCGACATGTCCACGGCGAGCGGCTTCTCGACGAAGAACGGCAGCTGCCGGGCCAGCGCAGCCTGCTCCAGCGGGCCGTGCGCGAACGGTGGAACACAGAACCACACCGCGTCCAGGTCCTCGGCGGCCAGCATCACCAGCCCGTCGGCGTAGGAACGGGCACCTATTCGGGCCGCCGCGACCTCGGCACGCTCGACCACCCGATCCGCGACGGCCACCACCTCGACCTCCGGCATGGTGCCCAGCGCCGCGAGGTGGCGACCGGCGATGAACCCGCTGCCGACGAACCCGATCCTCAGCCGGCTCACGATCAGGCCCCGACCAGCACGTCGCCGACAGATTCGAGGACCCGGGAGTAGACCTCGAGGGTGCTCCTAGCCATCCGTTGCCGCGTGAACATCTCGAGGTAGCGGCGATGTCCCAGCTGGCCCAGCCGGGCTCGCAGGGCTGGGTCGGCGAGCAGCGCTCGCAGCGCCGCACCCAGGGCAGTTGCGTCCCGGGCCGGCACCAGCAGGCCGGTCTCCCCGTCGATGATGACCTCCTCGCTGCCGATCACGCGGGTCGCCACGACCGGCAAGCGCACCTCCATCGCCTCCAGCAGCACCAGCGGCATCCCCTCGTGCAGGGATGGCAGCACGAACACGTCAGCGGCATCCAGCAGCTGACGGGCATCAGCCCGGTGCCCCAACAGGCGCACACAGCCGCCGACACCGAGCGCGGCCGCCTGCTCTGCCAGCTGCGCGTGCAGGTGCCCCTCACCGACGATGAGGACGACGAGCCTGGGAAAGGCGGCGAGCAGGTCCGGCACGCTGTCGACGAGGTGGCGTTGACCCTTCATCACGACAAGCCGCCCGACGGTCATGACGACGGGCTGGTCGGGATCGATTCCGAGGGCCCGGCGAGCCGCGAGCCGTCCCGGCCCGGGCCGGCGGGCTCCGACGCCGTTCGGCACGGTCGAGATCCGTCCCGGCGGAACCCCGATCCGCTCGTACGTCTCACGCACCGCCTGCGAGACCGCGATGAGGCGGTCCACCTCCCGCAGACCTCGGAAGAAGGGCGGTTGCTTGCCCGGGCTGCTCAACAGCCACGGCTGGTGCTGGGTCTGCACTATCGCCGGGACGCCGGCAGCACTCGCGGCGCGGGCACCGTCGAAGTTCTCCCGCCCGGTCCCCACGTGGATATGGAAGACGTCGACGCGATTCGTTTCCAGGAAGTCGACGATGACACCGCCGAACGCGGGATCTCTCGGGTGGGGAAGCGCCACCGTGGTGGCTCCCAGAGCGGCGGCCCTTGCCATGAGGCGTTGGCCGGGTCCGGTCGGCCAGCACATGAGCGACACGGCGAGCTCCGGCACGAACTCCGCCACGAGGTCGAGCATGTGCTCACCCATCCCGGACGGATCCGCCGAGGGTGTGTACAGACACACCGAACGAGGTCGGCGGCTCCCCACGATGCCGTAGATGTGCGGCTCCGCCGACCCTTTCCTCGCAGTCCGGTTGAGAGTGCCTGTCACACCCTTCCGCCTGCCCGATCAGACGGCACGGGTCGTCCGGGAGCGTTCGCGGCTGAGCGCCAGCGCGAGCCCGATCATGCCCAAGCCGAGGACCAGGTGCAGCCAGTCGTCTGCGTTGTTGACCGGCACGAAGTTCGCCTCGGTGCCTTTGTCGACAAGGAGCCCGTACAGCCAGAGCACCAAGTAGACGGCACCTCCACCGAGGAGGTAGCTGCGCGCGCCCGACCAGGTCCGCACCAGCGCGAGACCGGCCGCACCGAACAGCAGGTGCACGACGTTGTGCAGGACCGAGACCTCGAAGATGCCGAGCAGCTTCGCGTCGGACTCATGTCCAGCGAGCTCCATGGCGCCGTACTGCGAGGTGATGCCCGGCACGAACCCGAGGATGCCGACCAGCAGGAACACGAGGCCGGCCATGGCCGCCGCCTTCTGCATGTTCGTCCGGCTGGCGACGCCGCTGCCGCGCCCGGCCCGGTCGTCGTAGCTTCCAGCCCTGTCGTAACTCTGGTTTGCCATCTCACCCTCTCCTCGTCAGCGCCGAACTCTCAGCAGGGTTCGGTGTTTGGGCACTACAAACCCGCCGAACGCCCCGGCCCGTTCGCGCTCCGCCGGTACCCCGCGGTGTGGGTTCCATGCCCCGCGGCCAGCCCGCGCACGGTCAGACGCGGACCGTGAGTCCGTCGCTAGCTGACGACCGCGTCTTCGGCGATGACGAAGCCGTCGTCGGTGCGCACCAGGTAGATCCGACGGACCTCGTCTTCGACGAAGCCGTTCTGGCGCGTGTAGGTCAAGGCCACGTCGACTGCATCGCTTCCAGCCGGCGTGGTGTCCGCGACGACGACCGAGGCGATAGTGGACCAGAAGCCGCGGTAGCTGCCGTAGCCACCGATTCGTTCCTGAAACTCGGGAGACAGCAACGACCAGCCTGTCTCGGTGTCCTCGGGCAGGGCCGCGTAGTAGTTCGCGACCATCTGCTCAGCGGCAGCGCTGGCCACCGGCGACTGTCCTCTTGAAGGATCCGGCGTAGATGTCGTTGCAGATGGTGACTCTGCGCCCGGTTCGTCGGACTCCTTGGTGCCAGTTCCCTTCGAGGGACGACTTGATGTCGACGGGCGGGGGGACGTCGAACTGTCCGGAGACGCGGACTTCTTCGTGGGCGAGCTCGGGAGGTTTGAGGCGGTGGTCGACCCTGCGGTGTCGGGATCGGCCCACGGATCCCTCAGCAGGATGAGCGCGGCCACGGTGGCCAAGGTGAGGAGCACCAGGGCGCCTAGTACGGCGCTCCGGGCGCGTCGTCCTTCGCGGTCACCTGGGTCGGATCCGGGCTCGACGGTACGCGACCCGTTGTCCCCCGCGACCGCGGGCGTCTCCGGATCCCCAGCCACTGCTGGGGTTTCGGTGCCGGCTCGTGATCCGGAGGCGCCCGCTGGTGCTGCGAAGGCGGCCGTGGCCTCGCGGGTGCCGTCGAGGGCATGCTGGTCGGCCAGCTGCTGGAGGGCATACGCCGCGTCCGCCATCGACCAGCGCGACCCTGGGTCGGGGTCGAGCATGCGCGCGATCGGCCGGGTGAGGAATCCGGCGTTCTCGGGACGCGGAGGTTGGCCAGCGGCGATGAGGGCCAACATCGCGATGGGGTTTGCCTGTTCGGGGTACGGCGGGTGGCCCTGCACGGCGGCGTACATCGTCGCGCCGAGTGCCCACACGTCAGCTGCCGGTGTCGGATCCTCACCCCTGGCCAGCTCGGGAGAGAAGTAGGCCGGGGTGCCGATCACCAGACCCGTCTGGGTCAGCTGCGCGTCGCCGTAGGTGCGGGAGATCCCGAAGTCGCCAATCTTCGCCAGGTCGTTCTCGGTCACCAGGATGTTGCCCGGCTTCACGTCGCGGTGGATGGTCCCGCGGGCGTGCGCTGCTGCCAAGCCGTCCGCCACCTGCGCCCCGATCCACGCCGCCCGCTCCGGTGGCATCCGCCCATCCTCGGCCAGGACCTGCGACAAGGTGCGCGAGGGGACGTACTCCATGACCAGCCAGATCTGGTCGCCGTCCTGCACGGCGTCGAAGATCGAAACCACGTTGCGGTGGTTGAGGGCTGCCGACGATCTCGCCTCGCGCAGCGCCCGGGCCAGGGCTGGGGTGGAATCGCCTGGGAGCGTTCCGACCTGCTTGACGGCCACGTCTCGACCTAGCAGCTCGTCGCGAGCGAGCCACACGGTGCCCATGCCGCCGCGGCCCACCGCTCGCCGCAGGTGGTACCGACCGGCAATCGTCTGCGCTGCCATCGTGCTCCCTCTCGACCCCCTTGCCTCTCGTTCCCCAAACGGAGGTCTGGTACTCCCCGGGCTTGCCCGCAGACAGGTCGCCCCCGGCATGAGGTCCAGCGGAGCCCGGATGAATCGGCGATATTGCGATGCCTTGCGCGGTTTGTCCGCATCGTCGGGGCTCGGACCCGTGCAGCTCGCGGACGAACACAGGAGATGTGCTGTGCGCAGGTATGCCCAGCAATGTCTTGTTGGCTGGCGTCATCCTGCTGGCGGTCGTACTGCTCACCACCGCTGGGTCACTTCCCCAGCAGCGGCAGCAGGACAGGCGTTGCAGCGCGACGCGGCCCAGGTGTCCGCCGCGTTCACGTCCTACTTCGAGCGGGCGCGCAGCCTCGATCGGCTGTTGGCGCAGAACCCGGCTATGCGTCCCATCGGCGTCGACAGATCGGCCGTGGTCAGCAAGACCGTCAACGCACGGGCCAACGGCAGCTCCACGACCCCGTCGAGGTGGCCACAGTGGCCCATCGACTCCGAGGGGCCCATCGAACGCAGCTCGCTGAGCACTTGGGGCGACGCCGATGTCTTCGATGACAGCTGTCTCGGTGATCTCCAGAACCAGCGCGGCGCCTAGCGCGGTACATCGCTGCATCAGCTGCGCGGAGCAGGTCGGCAGCGGCCAACCCGTGGTCGGCGTACACGGCCGCACCGATGCTGACTCCGACGAATCGCGGCACGCCGTCGAGGTGCATGGGCCGAGCCAGTGGGCGGTTCCGCTCACATCCCCAGCTGCGTCCGGCACCGAAACCACAGGACAATCAGGGAACTGGTGCGAATGCCAGGCCGTAGTGCGCCTCGCCGTTGAACCGCGTCGCGTCGTTGCCGATCCACAGGCCGTTGGAGTCGGGAACGAGTGCCTTGCCGCCTATCCTGGTGGCGGTCAGACCAGGGTTCCAGCCGTTGGCCAAACCGGTGCCCGGGTCAATGGCCCCGATTCCCCGCCGCGAGACGGCTGGGGCTCCCGACGTCTTGTCACCGGTTCCCTGGCTTGCATAGCCGTCGGGGTTGTCGAGCCACTTGAAATGCCCCGCAACGTAGACCGCTGCACCGGTATCCGAGACGGTCCAGACGCTGTCACCGCCGGTGTAGTTGATCCATGCGGGCTTGGTGGAATCCGCCAGCCGGAACCGACCGACGGCGTCGCAGACCGCGGTGTCGGCCTTGTTGGCGTCACCGAGTCGGTGGTACCAGATGTCCGTGGTCCGCGCCGGGATCTGGCCGGTCGCGGTGATGGTGAACGCAGTGCCGTCCGGTGACCAGTCGACCCCCTGCAGGTTTGCGATGCGGCGTGGTGCGGTCGTTGCGCAGGCCTTGGCGAAGCCGGGGTAATACCACGAGGCGAGCGAGTCGCCGTTGGCACCGAGGGTCAGCATGAAGAACTTGCTGCGGGCAAGACCATCGACCTTGAGAAAGTTCCCGGTGGCGACCAGACGGGTGCGGGCGGGGTTGATCGCGAACCGGTGGATCGACACACCACCCCAGGCTCCGGGCACGGGGTCGGAGACCACGCTGGTTAAGTAGCCGTCGTCCTGACCGGTCGCAGGATTGAGCGACATCAGCTTCCGGCCGCTGGAACCGGCCACGACGAGACGCTTGACTCCGGCCAGGGTGATGACCTCGAGGTCGTTGATCTGCCCACCGGCGAAGGGTGGGCGGAAGTTGGCGTCCGCGGCCCCGGTGGTCGCGTTCAGCTTCACCAGGGCAGCCCGGGTCGCACCGTTCACTGTCTTGAACGAGCCGCCGACGTACACGGAGTTCGTGGCGGCGTCGGTGGCAACGGCCCACACCTGACCGCCCGCGATCTGCGGCCTGAACGTGGTGGACACTGCACCCGTCGTCGCGTTGAACGCGACCACATTGCTTCGCGGGTAGAACTGGCCGTCCTGGGAGATGGAGTCGAACAAACCACCCGCAAGGGTGGTCGCGCCCAGAGTCGCGATCGCGTCCACATGCGGAAAGGGGACCGTCAAGGTGGACACGACCTGCGGCGTATGGGACGCGGCTCGGGTACTGACCACGGTTGGTTGCAGCATTTCGGCGTACGACGTCACGTGCAGGGAGCCCAGTCCCAGAACGGCAATGCCCACACCCAGCAAACGACCTGCACGCACGGCTGCGCCCCCAAAGTCTTTGACCCACGCCCCCCGGCGCCCGCACAAGGTATGTCATCGTCCATCCTTCAACCAACCCGCGGTGACGCAAAACTTGAGATTCACCCTTTGGGGTGGGCGCCGCTTCAGAACCACTCGAACGGAGGGCTGCGAAGCGTGCGCGCAGGCCCGGGGTACCCCAGAGATCCCGTGAACTGGCGCACCCCGCGTCATCCCGAGGCGCATTGCAGGTCATAGCAATCACAGGGCCTGCCCGCTGCGTCCATCCCCCGGCTTAGCGGCGGGCCGGCCCTGCTTTCCGTTTTGTCAGCCTCGCCGAAGAGTTCGGCCGTGCGCACAAGCCGACGGCGGCGTACCCGACTCCGGTTGGGGAACGGGAGCCAGCGGGTGTGGGAGGAACAAGATGGAACCGCATGCGATTGCGGGGCGGTACAGCCTCGAGCGGGCGGTAGGCCGCGGACGGACGGGAAACGTCTGGCTGTGCCGCGACGAGGTACTTGGTCTCGATGTGGCGGTCAAGCAGGTCGCGGCCTTTGGAGGGGAACCTGCCGCGCATCTCGTTCAGGCGCTGCGTGAGGCGAGGTTCTCAGCGGTACTCAACCACCGCAATGTGGTGTCGATCCTCGACGCCGTACAGGACGGCGACCACACCTGGCTGGTGATGGCCTACGTTCCGTCGCGCAGCTTGTCGCAGATCCTGGCCGAAGACGGGTCGATGCCGCCTGAGAGGGCGGTATGGATCACGGCTTAGGTGGCCGACGGCCTGGCCGCTGCGCACACCCGCGGGACCATCCATGGCGACGTGACGCCACACAACATCCTGGTGACCCAGAACGAGCTGGCGAAGATCGGCAGCTTCGCGATCTGCCGCTCCCACGGCGACGCGCAGCTGACCCCCATCGGGACGGTCATCGGCAACCCCCTCGACTTCGCCGCCGGCCCTCGGGCACGGACGAGGGGGCTCGGTGGGAGCCGTCCTCCCTACTAGCTGGGGCGTCTCGGTCGAGTCGCTGGTACGACGCATGGGCGAAAGACCAGGCGTGCCTCCGGCCTCTCGATTCGGCCCGCCGACCAGAGACTTACTGGCCCATGGGACGTCCGGCGCGAGGACCCGCTCAGCCAGTTCCAGGTGAGCAACCCACCCGGTTGGGCGCCGCGGTCGAGCTAGCTGAGAGGCACAGGTACTCCGTGGTCGAACTCGCTACATGCTTGACCGCTGGAAGGTGCGACACCCGGAATGGTCCTCGGCACTACTGACACACGACCTCGCTTCGCCCGGTCTGATTCGTTGCCCCACGCCCCGTGCCCGACGTTGCCATCTGACTAGGGCCGAGCGTCAATCTGGGGGTATGCCGAGCGTGCTGATCCCGGCTCCTCGGCACGTCAGCGGTGAGCCCTACGGTCGCCGAAGATTCCGATAGAGGAACCCGCCTACTACGACGCCCGAGGCCGCTTGCTGGTCGAGCCGGCGTCGTCCAAAAGGGTTCCCTGACCGGAGCTGCTGCCCGGCGATGCGCCCATTCCGGCCCACTAAGACGCACCCGATCAGCGGCATAGCGGCGCCTGGCTGAAGCGTCTCACCGCCGCGACATGGTCGCTTAGGAGCCAGCGTCTCGGCGGCTGCAGCTGCGTGCCGGTGACGCCTACCCCACACGTTTTTGGCAGGCGGAGCGGGGGATTGCCTGCTTCCCCGTTGGCGCCGCGACCCTAGAGCTGACCGCCCTCGCGCGTGCACCCCCAACGGCGACCGTGCTGGATGCTGCGCGGCGCATGCTCCCGAGCCCGGAGCTACTTCACCTCGGAGCGGCGCAGGAACAGCAGCCCGAAGACGAGCGGCAGCACGATCCAGATAGCCGTGGTCGAGCCGAGCATGGCCCATTCCCTGGCCGTGTCCGTGCCGCCCTCGAACAGTGCCACCTGCGTGTAGTTCCAGTCGATCCACGGCTGCAGGTCACCGAACCAATCACGCACCTCGGCGAGCAGAACGAGAATGCCCGGCAGGACGAGGGACACGACGAAGTAGCCAACGATCGCGGCCGCAGAGTTGCGCAGTACGACGCCGAGCGTGAAGCCGATCGCCATACCGACGAGGTTGCCGAGCACGATCTGCGGCGCGGTCGAGAGCGAGATGTTCCAGACCGTGTCGACGCCCGCGAGCGCGGAACCAGCCAAGTTGCCCAGGGCACCGACAGCGAAGGCAACGACCATCGAGACGACGCCGACCAGGAACGTCGCGACCGCCTTGGCCCCGATCACGCGGCCGCGGCTCGGCACCAGGGTGAACGTGGTGAGCCCGCTCCGCTGGCTCCACTCGCTGGTGACGCCGAGGATCGCGATCATCGGCAGGATCACCGACATCGGGAAGCCGAGCGCGGTCGCGAAGCTCTCGTAGGTGACCTCGTCGTCGGGCGCGAAGATGATCACGGCGCAGGTGGCGAGGACCGACAGCAAGCCGATGCTGATCAGCATCCAGAAGCCCGATCGGGTGTTAAACATCTTGCGGAGCTCGACCTTGACCAGGCGAGCCGTGGGAATCGCGCGGACCGCTTGGCGAACCGGGACGGCCGCCGTCGTGTCGGGGGAGACGGTCGTGACGGTCATGCCGCAACTCCTTCGCGTTGGGTGTCGGCAGTGAGCGACAAGAACATGTCTTCAAGCCCCGCGCCTTCGGCGGAACGGAGCTCGGTGAGGACAATGCCGGCGTCCAGAGCCACCACGCCGACAAGGGCGGGATCGGCGTCGGTACGGACCGAACCGTCATCGACGCAATTGCGGGGCAGGCCCATGGCGTCGGCGGCGGCGATGAGGATCTCGCGGCCGGTGCGGCCCGCGTGCTGTGCAGAAGCGTCGAGCAGGACGCCGAACTCGAGGCCCGGGCTGGGGAGGTCGGCGAACCGGACTCCGTCGATGGTTGCCGAGCCGGACGTCGGGGCGGTGAGACCGACCATGACGCGCATCGTGGTGGACTTGCCAGCGCCATTCGGACCAAGGAACCCGGTCACGCGGCCGGGCTGGGCGGTGAAGGACACGTTGTCGACGGCGGTGAAACCGGCATACTTCCGGGTCAGTGAGTCAACGGTCAACATGAGCCAACCCTCGCGGCAAGACACCGGTCGGCGCATCGGGTGGAACCCCCCACGTTCCCCCCAACCCGACCCCTGCCCAACCCGGAGTCACGGCTGACGTTTAGTCCCGCACACTCGTGCCGTAACTAGTACGTCCCTTCGCCGCCTGCGGGAGGCACCTCGAGGCGCGGTTCGGCCGAACCGGGACCGGGAGCCACTGAGCGTGTCAGTCCGAGACCGGATCGTCGAAGGCATCCTGGGGCATCGATCTCGGCCCAAGGGGCTAGAAGCCGCATGAGGCGCAGGTTCGCGGTCCAGCCTCTTTCCGAGCTGCCATCGTGCCTCTAGCCTCCGTTCATGGAGCTCTCGTGCACTCGACTCACGCCGGCTCTCGGCGCGGTCGCAACCCTTCCGTTCGAACCAGGCGATGTTTCTGACGAGCTGGCGGAACTGATCCATGCGGCGCTGATGGAGCACTCCGTCTTGGTCCTTCCTGACGCCCACCTCGATGCCGGCTACATGGTGCAGCTCGGACGGGGGCTGGGAACCCTCGGCGTCCGGCATCACTCGTATGCGACGCATCCGGAGTTCGAGGACGTCGTGGTACTGACGTGGGGAGGCGACCAGAAACCAGATGCTGCGGAATGGCACGCCGACATGACCTACCGGAGCCGGCCCCCGTTCGCTTCCATCCTGGAGGCGATCGAGCTGCCTCCCGTCGGCGGAGACACACTCTGGGCGAGCATGTTTGCGGTGCACGACGCGCTCGCTCCGGGACTGCGCCGCGACCTCGAACAGCTCGAGGCCGTCCACGACATGGGAGCGTTCCGAACCGGCGCGTATCTCGATGGCGGCGACGAAGGGATCGCTGAAGCATTCGCCCGGGCGGGCACTGCCGTGCACCCGGTGATCGCGCATCATCCTGTGACCGGCCGGCCCTATCTGAACGTCAGCGAGGCATTCACGCGATTCGTCATTGGTCTTTCGGCGCCCGAGAGCGCCAGGCTCTTGACCTATCTCTTCGACCTGATCAACCGCCCGGACTTCCACGTGCGGATCAAGTGGGAGGTCGGCACGGTCGTGATCTGGGACAACCGCGGCACCCAACACTATGCGGTGACCGACTACCTTCCTCACCGCCGAGTGATGCACCGAGTCGCGGTCATGACCGACAAGCGCACCGTGATGCCAGACGCCGCCGACGACGCGCACCATGACCACGTAGCGCCAGAGAGCCAGGTTCCTGCATGACCTCGACCGAGGTCACGGGTTGAGAATCGGCGGCGCATCAAGCGGAGGGAGCAGGCGCCTCAGCTAGGACGACGAGACGCCAGTAGGCCTCTCCTCGCTCGGCCACTTACGCCTGTCGACGTGTGCCTTTGGTGAAAAACGCTTCGAGAGTCGGACCTGCCGGGGCCGCCACAGAGACAGAGTTCGCCCCAGGAAGAGGCATGCGAGAGCACTGATGTACGGACCGGCGACCAACAGCTATGCAGTCATTTCCGCCAGTGCCCGCCTACTGATAACTGACTGATCTGAACGTTCCCATTGGGCGATCCCGTGCGGGACGGTTCGGCGCATATGCCCGACGGCGCCGTTCGTCGCCGGAGTCGAGTCCAGGCTGACGGACATTCTTGGCGTCGGACCCACCGGCGCACGGGTTTATCCGACGTCGGCGACCTCACCCCGGTTTGCCGACCGGATCCGATCCACCTCGTGACGCACCGTGCCACAGGATACCTCCGACCCAGGCTGGTCGCGGGTGAGATCGAACCTGTACGACGTTGGGGCCCGCTCGAGGGTGCTCGAGCGGGCCCCCAACAGTGGGGTCGGGGTGGCTGCCGGCGGTCAGCGCAGCCGGTCGGTGCAGGTGACCTTGGCAGTGAGGATGACGGCCCCGCCAAAGCTCTTGCCCACTGCGACCCAGGCGGCGTCGTTCGACGACATCTGGTTGGCGGTGAGGTAGCCGGCCCAGATCGGCGCGTCGTTCTCGGTCGAATGCCACCACGCGCCACCAGCCACAGCCACGAAGCCGGCCGGGCAGCGGGGCGCAGCGACGAGCGTGGGCCGGTTCGGGTCGCCTTGTCCGGACGCGCTCTCCTTGACTGTGATGATGCGACCCAGCCTGGCTCGGGGAAGGCACTTCGACTCGATCAGCAGTGCGCGACTGCCGAGCTGCCCGGCGCCGGCGTAGGTCCACGACCGGCCGTCGGGCTTGGTGCCGTAGGTGTAGAGGCCGTCGATGTCGTATGTCCCGGTGGTGGTCATGTTGGCGCCGCCGCCGTAGGCGACGGTGCCCTCGGGACAAGTCGCTTGGCGGACGTAGTAGCCCCAGTGGGCGGGGCGACTGTCGCGGATGGTCCGCGAGGCTCGCGTGGTCCCGCGCAGGACCCATGCGGCGACGCAGTGCGAGCGGACCTCGAGCACGCCGCTAGGCGACTGCGCCGAGGCAAACGAACCGGTCCCGGCGGTCGTGGTGTTGCCCGAACGGAGCGCACCGAAGATGTCGCTGACCGCCGACCCCGAGGCTAGCGCCAGCTGGCCGGACGGACAGTCGACGTACCCGCCGGTGTTGCTGTTCGGCGTGGCGAAGGGGAAGTTGGCGACGGCGTGGCTGTAACCGGGGTAGTTGGGTTCGGCGTGCGCCGGTGCCGCCGAGACGAGTGTCGCCGACACGATCGAGCCCAGGATGGCCAGGGACAGCAGAACGACGCGGATGCGGAAGGAGAACGCGGACATTGCGGACATTGTGTTTCCTTTGAAGTGTCGTGGTTGGTGCGATGCGATGGGTGATGTGCGGGGTGTGGTGGTGAAGGCGCCGGCCTGCTGCAAGCGCTCGGTGACCATGGCCTGGGCCAGGTCGGCAGCGAGAAGTGTCATCTCAGCCCTCCTTGGTGGCGGTGACCGAGCGGAACTGCCAGTCGGTGATGAAGGTGCCGTCGAACGCCCTGTTGGCCTGGCGTGCGAGCGCGACGATGTCGCTGCACCATGATCCAGGCGATATTGCCGTAGTCACCACTGCTCCAGATCTGCTGCTGCTTGACCTTTAGCTCGCCGAGGGGGGTGGGGGCATAAGCGATTTCGCTCACTGTGGATCTCCTATGAGAGGTATGGGTGGTGCCGAGAACCAGCCTCTTGGTCGGCGACGCCCGGCACATCGGGGGCGCTCCCGCAGATTCGGGCAGCGACCCCCTAGATCGTGGTCAACCAGGCGTCGACGAATGCGACGCCGGTCTCGTCCCAGACAGCGCGGATGGTCCGCCCGGCCTCTCTGGTTGGCGATCTGAAACGTGACGCCGTGCAGGTAGACGTAGCCGTGGAGCTGGACCTTCACCTCCGGCTGCCCCTGACCCCGAACGCCGGCCGGCGCAGGGACGACCGCGTCGGTCGGCTTCGGGCGGCGCGGCTCGGCAACCGAGGTGGCCTCCCACGCCTGTTGCCGGGGTGATCCGGCCGGGAAGTCCCTGATGGGGCTGCTCGCCGTTGTAGATGACGTCGAAGGCGTCGACCAGTTCCTGGAGCTCGGCGATCGACGAGGCCAGCGGCTATCCGCTGAGCGCCGAACCGTTCTCCCGGTTCGCTGGCGTTGGCCGCAGAAAACCGCCCAGAGACCTCAAAGGGGATCGGTGACTGGAACAGGTTCGCTGCGCGGCGCGTCGGCGCTCTCACCACTCTTGTCAGGGCGAAGACGCCGGATCGCGAGACCCCTCCGAGCCGCATCCGCGAGCATCGGCATGGGATGTCGTGGAGCTGGGGTCGTTGCCTACACCAAGCGATGGCCGGTTCGTGACCACCGCGTCGTCCTCGAGAATCATCGGCAGCACCTGAGTGATGACGGCGGCACGACCCTTGTGTCGAGCATTCCGACGCGCTCACGCACAACGCGCGCAGCATCGACCGCTCGACGACGGAAACAGGGCTTCTCGGTACCGGCAGACGGACTCCTCTCGAGCGACCACCGACGCCTCGCTCAGGGGTTCGGGCTAGGGGGCCCCTTCAGGGGAGGTCGTCACCCGCGGTGTTGGGCCCCGGCTAGCCAGCGGCAGTTTCTCAGCTGGGCCTACTTCCAGCCCTTCGCCGCGCGGAGGGTCACAGCGACCTTGGTCACAGATCGAGCTCTTCGGCTTGCATCATCAGGGCCCTGCGGTTGGGTACGCCGAGCTTGGCCAAGATCGCGGATACATGCACCTCAGTCGTCTTGAGGGAGATGAACAGCCGGGCTGCGATGTCCGCATTGCTGAACCCGCGTGCCACCAGCCTGGCCACGTCTAGCTGCCGGTTGGTGAGCCCCGACGGATTCGCCCGGGTGCTGGCCTGGGGCCGCTGCGGCACCTGGGCGATGCCCTCCTGGCGCATGGCGAGCCGTAGCTTGTCAGCGACGGCGACCGCGCCGAGGCGGTCCAGGAGGACGACGGCCCGCGAGCGGTTCTCCTCGTCCGGGGAGTCCGCCCAGGCAAGCGCCTCGCTGTACGGGTTGCCGGCACGGCGCCACCACTCGGCCGCGTCGGCGTGACGGTCTTCCAGACTGGCGCGGAAGGGCTCAGGCACATCGGTCAGCGGCTTGAACTCGAGCCCCAACCGTCGGAGCCAGACCGCGAGGTTTCCGCCCGGCCAGCGGGTCTCCGGGCTGCTGCACAGCTCGGCGAGCCGCGGCACGGCGAACTCGGTCACCCGCGTGTCGGCGCGACCGGTCAGCCACATCGCCTCGGCCAGCAGCGCCAATGCAGGAAGCAGCCGCATGGGTTCGTTGAGCCCGTGGGCCGTCGCCCACGTGTTCTCGAGGTGCACCGTGGCATCCCCCTCCCCCCGGCGCATGCGGATCGACGCGACGACGAGATCGTTGTGCAGGCACCCAGGCAAGAGAGCTTCGGTGAGCACGGACTCGGCGTCCTCGATCGCGGCGTTCCACCGGCCGAGGAGGAGGTGCAGCGTCCCGCGGGCCGAGACCATCCAGAGCCGGGCGATGGGCAGGTCACGGGCCGCGGCGTGAGCCAGACCTTTGTCGACCACGCGCTGGAGACCCCGGAGATTTCCCTGCTCGACATCGGCGAACGCGATGACGTCGAACCCGCGCGAAGCGAGTTCGTCCCAGCCTCGGTCACGGGCGACGTCCGCCAGATCAAGCACCCGGGACCGCGCGTTCTGGTCCCCGATGAGCGCCTGCACCATCTCCACGATCATCCGTCCGGCGGTGACGTACTCGTCGAGACCGGCGTCCGTCGCCAGGGTCACGGTCCGCTCGGCGCCGGCGACCGCGGTCTCCAGGTCGCTGCCGATCATCGCTAGGAAGGCCGCGTTGGCCTGGATGCGGGCCTGGGTGGGGAGGTCGCCGGCAGTGTCGGCGATGGCGAGCGCCCGGCCGATGTGCTCCTCGACGAGGCGACGGCGGGCGCTGTGGTACTCGAGGACGGCCATCGCACTGTAGGCGTCGGCGATCAGCGACGGCTTTCCCGCCTTGGCGGCTAGCGGGATGCTGGCACGGGCGCTGCTGATGGCGTCTGAGATGCGGCTGGTCAGATAGTGCTGCTGGCTCAACTGGAGCAGCAGCACTGCGCGCTGCTCTGGAGTCGCCGACCGAGTCAAGTGGCTCAACGCGATCTCGAGGAAGGCCGCGGCCTCGGCGTTCGAGCCGGTCGAGGTCGCCTCGACGGCAGCCGCCTGCGCGTATGTCGTCGCGCGCTGTGAGTCTCGCGCTGCCACGGCGTGGTGAGTCAGCACCGCGGGGTCCCCGATGTCGAGGCTCTCGAGTGCGTCTAGCAGTCGCAGGTGCAATCCGACAGCGCCGCCGGGCGGGATGGTGCTCTCCACCGCGAGGCGCGCCAGCTCATGTCGGAACACCAGACCGTGCTCGTCGCGAGCCAGGAGCGCCGTGCGATCCAGCCGGCGCAGCGCCGGCAGGTCGACATCGACCAGCGGTAGCACGCGGTCGTCCAGCCGGTCGGGCGCGCAGGCGATCAGCTGCAGCACCTCGAGATCTCCGACCTCGACATCCGCGACACGGGCCAGCACCGCGTCGCGCACCGAGGACGGCAGTGGCCGGTCCGGCTCCCTGACGACCTGGGTGACGAAGAAGGCGTTGCCCCCGGTGAGGGCGTGAACCCGGGCGGCGTCCAGGTCGGTGCCGGCCACCGCCGCGGCGACTCCGTCCACGGAGAGTGCTGGCAGAGCCACGGTCCTCAGTCCGTCGAGCACAGCGAAATCACCCAACAGCGCGCGTGCGGGGTGCCGGGGCCCGATCTCGTCGTCGCGGTAGGTCACGACCAGAGCCAGTGGTGCCGCCTCGACCCGGCGGCCAACGAACCGCAGCACCTCCGCGGAGGCCTCGTCGACCCAGTGCAGGTCCTCGACGACCAAGACGGTGGGTTCGGCGGCAAGTGCCGCGTACACCTGCTCACCCATGTCCGTCAGTCGTGCCGCGGAGCCGATCAGGTCATCGAGGACAGGCAGACCGAGGTCACGGAACGGCCCGAGGGGCCGGGGCGTCCGTAGCGGCTCGCATTGCCCACGGAGCACCCGGAGGCCGTCCGCCGCCGCGAGCGCCGACCGCACGAGGGCGGACTTGCCCGCGCCACTCTCGCCGCAGACGGCGATGCCGGTGCCCGTGCCGGAGCTCGCGCTGATGAGAGCCTCGCCGAGCAGGGCCAGCTCGGGCTGCCGCTCCAACAGGTGGTCCGCACGGTGATACGGACGGACCGAGGGTCCGGAGGTCATGCCACACATGATGGCACCCAGAGACGGCCCCCAACGAACTCATTACGCCTCCGTAGGTAGCCCTCGACTCCGTCGCCGGCTCCGGCTTCGCCGTTCTCCTCGGTTCGCCATCGGCAGCCCGACTTGGGATCGAGCGGCAACCCCTACATGTCGGGCACGTCGGGGTCGCCATCCACCATCTAGGGGTTCGCCTCTGCCACAAATGCGGGGCTCGCCCCGATGTCTGGACCCTTGGCCGCGGCTGAACCTAGTGGACATCCGAACCAAGACATCCACCAGGAGAAACCACCCATGAGCAGCAACTTCCAGGCCACGACCCCGCTCGAGGAGCTCAAGGCCAAGCAGCACCAGATCTGGAGCAATGGCGACTACGGCAAGATCGCCTGGCTGACCGTTCCGCTCGCCGGGCGGCTCCTCGCTGCCGCGCAGCTGCGTCCCGGCAGCCTTGTGCTCGACGTCGCCTGCGGCACCGGCCACGTGGCCATCGAGGCCGCCCGCGCGTTCTGCGAGGTGACCGGCATCGACTATGTCGCCGAGCTAGTCGACACCGCCCGCAACCGCGCCGCGGCCGAGGGTCTGTCGATCGTCTTCGAGGAGGCGGACGCCGAGGCGATGCCGTTCAAGGACGCCTCGTTCGACTACGTCGTCTCGGCGATCGGCGTCATGTTCACCGCCGACCACAACCGGGCGGCCGCTGAGCTGGTCCGGGTTTGCAAGCCGGGCGGCACCATCGGCCTGGCCAACTGGACCGCCGAAGGATTCATCGGCCGGCTGCTCAGGACCGTCGGCACACACGTCTCGCCGCCGCCCATGGCGCTGCCCCCGACCCGTTGGGGAAGCGAGGAGGTCGTCGGCGAGCTGCTGGGTGCCGCTGTCGACGTCACCACCTCCGAAACGCACACCGTGACGCAGCGCTTTCTGTCGCCGGAGAGCTTCGCCGACTTCATGCTCACCTACTACGGGCCGACCTATACCGCCGCGCAGCGGCTGGACGACCAAGGCCGCGCCGCCTTCCGCGACGACCTCGTCTCTCTCGCCCACGACACCAACCGGGCCTCGGACGGCACTTTCGAGACCGACTGGGAGTACCGGGTCGTCACCGCCACCAGGAGGACGCGATGAACCAGATGAGCTACGACCTCGCCCTGGCGCACATCGCTGACAGCCATCGACAGGCCGACCGCACCCGCGCCACCCGGCGGTGGGCGAGTGAGGTGCGGGCCGAGCGAAAGGCCCGCCGAGCCGCAGCACGGTACGACGCGCCCGGCATGCGGCTCCTCACCACTCTCCGGCCCCAGCCGCGGGTGGACTGAATTCCCGACCGACACCCGACCACCCCTGGCTCGACGGCGGCGTCGGCTGGGGCCAGCGCCGTGCGCGACGAGGGCTCCGTCGCGATCACGGTCCACGAGTGGGTGGTCTGCGCCCGCGCCTGACCGTTCCCGTCTCCACCTGCCGCACCCAGCACTGGAAGGACACTTTCGATGAGCACCATCCGATCCCGGGTCACCACGGCTCCGGCCGCGGTGGCCGGGGATCCAGGCGTCCACGATCACGTCGCCAACGTCTATCTAGGCAGACAGTCGTGAGGGCCAGCACGCTCGCGGGCTCGGCCTCCACGATCCTGTTCGTCGTCAGCCTCCTGCCGATGGTGTGGCGCGCGGCACGCACGCGCGACCTGACGTCGTACAGTCTCGGCCACCTGACGATCACCAACGTGGGCAACCTCGTGTACACCGTCTACGTCGTGAGCCTGCCCCTCGGGCCAGTGTGGGCGCTCCATGCGGTGAACACCGCGGTGGCGGCGACCATGCTGATGTGGAAGGCACGACAGGTAGTGCGTTCTGAATCGACACGGGTCTGCACGGATAGTCCTCGAGCCACACTTCTGATGTCTCCACGACTTCGGTGTCAGCCCCTCGAACCCGCCGGGGCGTGGGCTTGGGATTTGAGTCGGCCCGGGTTCGGCCATCGACCGCGAGTAACTTCAGGAGCGCCGACACTTTCTGGTCATCGCCAGGTGTCTGCCTTGGCGTGCTTTCAGTTCGGCTGCGCTCCTGCTCGTCGGCTCCTCTTTCATCGCAAGGTCGTTGCAGCCTTCCCATCACGATTGGAGATTCCGCATGTCAAATCATCCGCAGGTCCGGCTTGTCCCAGCGACGGTGCCGTTGCTGAACGCCCTGAACGAGGACCGCGACCTGTTCTGCGAGCTGATCGGCTCACCCGTTCCGGACGGTTGGCCCGAGTTCCCTGAGGCCATCGGCTTTACCCTGGAGCATCTCCGGACCACGCCGGAGCCTGACCGCGAGTGGTCGATGCAGTTCTTCGTCCACCATGCGACCGGCCGCCTGTGCGGCTCAGGTGGGTTTGCCGCCCCACCGGTCGACCGTGCTGTGGAAATCGGCTACGAAGTCGCTCCTGAGTTCCGGGGTCATGGGTTCGGGACCGCTGCAGCTCGGGCTCTGGTCGAGCGGGCTGTGGCTAGCGGCGAGGTTGACCACGTCATCGCGCATACGCTGCCAGGTCCGAATCCGTCGACGGGCGTGCTCGTGTCGTTGGGCTTCGAGCACGTCAACGACCAGGAGGACCCCGAGGTTGGCACAGTCTGGGAGTGGAGATGGACCCGGCCGCTGCCGATATAGCCCCGCAACGTAGTCACTTCCTCTGTCGGCCACGGCGGATGCGGTTGTAGGTCTGGCCCTTGGGTGGCCATCCACGCTGATGAGGGTCTCGCCGCTGGCGTCGACGAATGCGACGCCGGTCTCGTCCCAGACAGCGCGGATGGTCCGCCCGGCCTCGCTGCTTGGCGATCTGGAACTTGACGCCGTGCAGGTAGACGTAGCCGTGGGGCTGGACCTTCACCTCCCGGCTGCCTGACTCCGAACGCCGGCGTCCCGCGGACGCGGGCCGCCGAGTGGGCGGGTCGCAGCGTGGACGTACTCATCCTCGTCTACGCGAAGTGCGTCGAGGGGACGACCGATCGCACTCAACGACTACTCCGCTAGGGCGTTGATGCGAGATCGGCAACCACGGCAAGCGGTCGCCCCTGGCCCGGATGTCGCCCGGCGACGGCATCCTCATCTACTCGCCGACGACCTCCTACCCTCACGGGGAGCCGCTGCGAGCGGTGACCATCGTCGGGCGAAGTCACCGGAGACGATGAACGAGCTTGGGGTTTGGTTCATCTGCGTTCACGCTGTGCGTCTCAGGGTGGCCTGCCACGGAAACTCCGTCTCTTCTTGCAAGAAGCCATTCGGATGCGCTGTCTTCAGTGACCGTCAACCCGACACAACCTACTTCGATCCCGTGGCCTCGAGCCTTGTGGAAATGGGCTCGAGCAGAGTGATCAGCCGGTCGAGCTCGAGCGGCTCCAGCCCGTCGTAAGGAGCTTCTGCGAGCGCGTCGGTCAGTGACTCGATCCGGCCCTTCGTGGCACGCCCGGCGTCGGTGAAGCGACCGGAGGCATCGAGGAGGCCGCGGTTGCGCAGACCGTCCATCACTTCGGCCAGGCGGGCCTTGGGGAGGTGGTGGATCCGGCCGAACGACTCCGCCGGGTAGATGCCCATGGCGAGGGCGCTGAGCACATGGGCCTCGGTCCCGCCGATCCGCTCCGAGAGCAGGGCAGCGATGTGGCCGTCCCCGCGGTGCTCGCGGAGCATGTTGGCGGCGTGCCAGAGCCTGGCCACGGGCTCCTCGGGCATCGGGAGGGCGCGGAGCCCGGCGTACATGACCCGTCCCTCGGTCGGGGCGCTGGTCGAAGCCTTGGCGAGGAGCTCGGCTGCGCGCGCGAGCCCCGGAGTCTCAACGAGATCGCCGAGGATCCGTCGCAGCGCCGCCACGCAGCCCTGCTCACGAGCGGCGTGCGCCGCCTCGGGTGTGGTCGTGTCCCAGACCTTGGGGATGTGGCGGGCCACCTCACCGTCGGCGAAGCTGTAGAAGGCAGCGTGCACCACCTCGGCCGGGACCCGGCCGAGCGGCGCAGAACGTCCCGCGAAGTAGCCGTCCCAGTAGTTGCGAAAACCGAGCGCCGCCATCGAGTCGTCGGGCTCCGGGGCGAAGAAGTTCACCAGCGAGATCGGCTCGGTGAGCCCGAAGAGACGGCGGGCGACGGGCTCCGGATGCTGCATCAGTGTCATCTCCTGTGGTCGTGACGGCGCCCTCATGGGCGGCCTATCACCAGTGCTACGAACAGGACGACCATCATCCGACAAAGTCGCAGCTATCTCCGTCACCCGATCACTCGCATCAGCGCCTCGCCGGTGCCGGCCTGCGTCGGTATGGTCACCTGATGGGCTATCGGCTTGGTGTCGATCTCGGCACCACGTTCACCGCCGCGGCTGTAGATGACGGTTCCGGGCCGAGAGTCGTGGGGCTGGGAAGCCGGGCACCCATGGTGCCGTCGGTGCTCTTCTTGCAGCAAGACGGCACGTTTCTCTGTGGTGAGGCGGCGGAGCGGCGGGGAGTGGGTGAACCGGATCGCTTGGTGCGGCTGTTCAAGCGTCGGATCGGCGATACCGTGCCCATCTTGGTCGCAGGACAGCCCTACTCGCCCGAGGTGTTGACCGCGACGCTTCTCAGGTGGGTGGTGACCTCCACTGCGGAGCGGGAAGGTGGACCGCCGGAGCTGGTTGTGCTGACCTACCCGGCGAGCTGGGGCGCCTACAGGCGGGAACGCTTCTCGCAGTCCCTCACCCTCGCCGGCGTTCCGGACTCCGTCATGCGCACCGAGTCCGAGGCCGCTGCCACCCAGTACGCCGCAGACACGCGCCTTTCCCCGGGCGACAAGGTCGCGGTGTACGACCTCGGGGGCGGCAAGTTCGACGTCTGCGTTCTGGAGAAGCAGGCACAGGGTTTTCGCATCATTGGACAGCCGGACGGGATCGAGCACCTCGGAGGCATCGACTTCGACGACGCAGTTCTTCAACACGTATTGCGCACTGTGGATTCGCCACTCAACTCCATGGACTCTGCGGCCCCTTTGGTCACCGACCCTCTCATTCGGCTCCGACACGACTGCGCGCAGGCGAAGGAGGCGCTGTCGGTCGACGTCGAGACAGTGGTCCCCGTATCGCTGCCGGGTCTGGCAACCACCGTCACGGTCACCCGGGCCGAACTCGAGAATCTCATCGGCGCGTTGCTCCTGGACACGATGTTGGCGATGCGCCGGACGCTTCGGTCGGCGGACACGACACCCGAACAGCTCCAGGCGATCCTGCTCGTGGGTGGGAGCTCCCGGATCCCCCTCGTGAACCGCCTCGTCGACGAGCACTTCAGCACGCCGACCGCGCTCCACGTCCACCCCAAGTTCGAGGTCGCCCTCGGCGCCAGCCGACTCGGTCAGGTAGCAACACAGACGATGCACCTGCCATCAGCACCCCCCGTCGTCGCGAGCGCGGAAGCGCCGCCGATGCCCGCCCCAGGGTCCCGACGCGGGTCAAGCCGACGATCCGCCCCTCAGGACGACGGTCGAGTCGGTGGTGAGCAAGACCGTCCGTCCCGGACGGCTGATGTTCAATCCGCCCACCGAGATGCGCCAGGGCCAGACGGAACGCCTGGAAGTCGGTGTCTCAGGATCGCGTGAGCTCGACGACGAGCTCCGCCGAGATCTCAGGGGTCGGGGAATTGTCCAGTACGAGGACGTCAGCACCTCGCCCTTCATGACCGTCCTGCTTCGAGGCGACGGTTTCGCGGTGACCACTCTGAGCCCAGCTGAGCAGCTGGTCGCTCCCGTCGCACGATGGGAGTACGACGTGACCCCGACTCGTGCCGGAAACAGGGAGCTGCAACTGTGCGTGTCGATGCGGATCGCCATGCCGGGGATGCCGCTTGAGCAGATCGCCATTCCGGTCTTCGAGCGTCGAATCCACGTGCGCGTCGATCCCGTCTACGCCGTGCGCTACTTCACGACCCAACACTGGCAGTGGCTCGTCGGCACCCTCGTTGGCCTGGCAGGTGGGATTACCGCCTGGTACCAACTCATCGGCCGGTCGTGACGCTGGTTACCACCCTCTGGTGCGAGCAATCGGCCGTTGCTCCCCGATGAGCCCACGCCGGTTACCCTTGACCCCGATCCCTCACCTTTCGAGACGTAGGACCACGCCTTTGTTCGCAACACTCTCCGACCGGCTTGCCGACACCTTCAAGAACCTCCGCGGCAAGGGCAAGCTCTCCGACTCCGACATCGACGCCACCGCCCGCGAGATCCGTATCGCGCTGCTCGAGGCCGACGTCGCCCTGCCCGTGGTGAAGGACTTCGTGGCGGCCGTCAAGGAGCGCGCCCGCGGCGAGGAGGTCAGCAGCTCGCTGAACCCCGCCCAGCAGATCGTGAAGATCGTCAACGAGGAGCTCGTCAACATCCTCGGCGGCGAGACCAGGCGCCTGCGCTACGCGAAGAGCGGCCCGACCGTCATCATGCTCGCGGGTCTCCAGGGATCCGGAAAGACCACGCTCGCCGCCAAGCTCGCGCTCTGGCTCAAGGACCAGGGCAAGACGCCGATCCTGGTGGCCGCCGACCTCCAGCGCCCGAACGCGGTGCAGCAGCTCGAGGTCAACGGTGAGCGGGTCGGCGTGCCGGTCTTCGCGCCCGAACCGGGCAACGGCGTGGGGGACCCGGTCGTGGTCGCCCGCGAGAGCATCGACAACGCCAAGCGGAAGCTGCACGACGTGGTCATCATCGACACCGCCGGGCGCCTGGGCGTTGACGCGGACATGATGCAGCAGGCCATCGACATCCGCGATGCCGTGCAGCCAGACGAGATCCTGTTCGTCGTCGACGCGATGATCGGCCAGGACGCCGTCAACACCGCACTCGCCTTCCAGGAGGGTGTGGGGTACGACGGCGTCGTACTCACCAAGCTCGACGGTGACGCCCGCGGCGGCGCCGCACTGTCGATCGCCTCGATCACCGGCAAGCCGGTCATGTTCGCGTCGGCCGGCGAGAAGCCGACCGACTTCGACCTCTTCCACCCCGACCGGATGGCCTCGCGGATCCTCGACATGGGCGACATGCTCACCCTGATCGAGCAGGCCGAGAAGACCTTCGACCAGGACGAGGCCCGCCAGGCCGCCGAGAAGCTCGCGACCACCGGAGACTTCACGCTCGACGACTTCCTCAAGCAGATGCAGCAGCTCCGCAAGCTCGGCTCGATGTCGAAGATCATGGGGATGCTGCCCGGCATGGGCCAGATGCGTGAGCAGCTCGAGAACTTCGACGAGCGCGAGATCGACCGGATCCAGGCCGTGATCCAGTCGATGACGCCGGCCGAGCGCGACAACCCCAAGATCATCGACGGGTCGCGCCGGACCCGGATCGCCCGCGGCTCGGGGCGGCAGGTGTCCGACGTCAACCAGCTCGTCGACCGGTTCTTCGAGGCCCGCAAGATGATGCAGACGATGGCGCGCGGCGGCGGCATCCCGGGCATGCCCGGGCTCCCGGGAATGGGCTCCGGAGGCGGAAAGCGGGCCAAGGGCAAGCAGCCTGCCAAGGGCAAGAAGCGCGTCTCCGGCAACCCGGCCAAGGCAGCCGCCCAGCAGAAGGCGATCGCCGCTCGCGCCGAGAAGAACGCGGCCAACCCCTTCGGGAACCCCGCCGAGGTCGACGTCGAGAAGGCGGCCCAGGAGCTGCAGCTGCCGAAGGACTTCTCCAAGTTCCTGAAGTGACGCGGCGTGCCGGAGCAGGGTCGCCTCGCGGCTACGCTGGTCGCCCCGCGGCTACGCTGGGAGGCGTGTCCGAGGACGATTCCGGCGTGGCCAACAGGGACTGGGACGCGACGTACACCTCGGGCGGGGCGCCCTGGGACATCGGTCGGCCGCAGCCGGCCTTCGAGCGGCTGGCCGACGCCGGCGAGATCACGTCGCCGGTGCTGGACTGCGGGTGCGGTACGGGCGAGCACGCGCTCCTGCTGGCTGAGCGTGGGATGGAGGTGCTCGGCGTCGACGTCGCACCGACGGCCATCGCTCGCGCTCGCGCCAAGGCCGTCGAGCGGAAGCTGACTGCCGGGTTCGCGCTCGCAGACGCAATGGCGCTCGACCAGCTGGGCCGCACGTTCGCGACGATCATCGACTGCGGCCTGTTCCACGTCTTCGACGACAACGATCGGCCCCGCTACGCAGCCAGCCTCGCCTCGGTGCTGGAACCCGGCGGCGTGCTCCACGTGCTCTGCTTCTCCGAGCACACGCCCGGTGATCGCGGACCGCGACGGGTCACGCAGGCGGAGCTGCACGCCACCTTCGCCGACGGCTGGGAGGTCAGCCGGATCGAGCCCGCCAGGATCGAGGTCACGAGGGACTGGGACGACCCGCCGCACGCCTGGCTGGCCAGAATCGTCCGCCTGTAGACGAGCAGACGTTCCCGCATCAGTCCTGGGTGGCCACGCGGGCGATTGCCAGGCTGACCGCACCCATGAGCTCGGCGCGGTCCCCGAGCCGGCCGGAGGTGACGCGGACGGCGCCCGCGGCGTCGGGCTGGGCATAACGGTCCACCGACGCCCGGACCCCGTCCACCAGGGCCTCGGACGAACCGAGTGAGCCGCCGACCACGATGACCGCCGGGTTGAGACTGGTGCAGAGATCGGCAAGGGCCCGGCCGATGGTGCGACCCGCGTCGGTGAGCACCCGCCGGACGCCGGTGTCACCGTCCCTGTCCAGGGCGAGCATCCGCTCGACATCGATGTCAGCGTCGTACGCCGGGCGGAGCAGGCTCAGCAGCCGCTGGGCCGACACCTCGCTCTCCAGACAGCCGCGGCTGCCGCATCGGCACGCCTGGCCGTCCTCACGCACCTGGATGTGGCCGATCTCGCCGGCGATCCCCGTCGCGCCCCGGTGGAGGCGGCCGCCGAGAACGATTCCGGACCCGAGCCCGCTCGCGACCTTCACGTAGATCAGGTCCGACGATCCTTCGGCCGCGCCGTGCTGGTGCTCGGCGATGGCGCCCAGGTTGGCGTCGTTCTCGGCCACCACCGGCAGGCCGAGGCGTCGCTCCAGATCGGGAGCCGGGGCAATGTCGTGCCAGCCCGGCAGGATGCCGACGTTGATCAGCGACGAACGGCGGTCGATCGGGCCAGGCACGCACATCCCGGCCCCGAGCAGCGCGCTCACGTCGGTCCCGGCGTCGCGGGCCGCCTGGGTGACCATCCGGGCGGCCAGGTCCAGGGTCGTGGAGCCGTGCATGTCGGCGTCCACGGACGTCTGGAGCTCAGCCTGCACGCGCGCGGAACGGTCGGCGACCGCCACCCGGATGTGACCGTGCCCGATGTCGACCCCCGCGACCCCGCCCGGGCGGGTGGTCAGCGCCACCAGCAGGGGCGGCCGCCCGCTGCCGCCCTTGTGCGGCGTTCCGCGGTGGGTCGTCTCTTCGACATGGCCCGAGGCGATCAGGTCGCTCACCAGGCTGGACACGGTGGTGCGGGACAACCCGGTGCCGCGGGCCAGATCGGCCCGGCTGAGCGGGCCGGACCCCAGCAGGTTCGTCACGGCACGCCGATTGGACGCGCGGAGCTGCTCGAGGGAGTGGCCGGCCATGGGGACGAGGGTAGACCGATTCCTCCCGGGAACGCACTAAAAAGCGATGAGATTTCAATTGTTTCGCATTGACTCGACCAAATACCCATTTCTAGGTTCTACGTGATCCACACCACACCTATCGAGAGGGCCCACCATGTCCAGCCGAAGTCGCGGTCGCAGGGCCGCCGTACTCATCGGAGCGCTCGCGGCCGTCTCGGCGGCTGTGGTCCCGATCCAGACGTCGAGCGCAGATGCACCCGCGGCACCCGCCGCCGAGCGGCTGCCCTACCGCGATGCCACGCTGTCGACCGCCCAGCGCGTGCAGGACCTTCTGGGCCGGATGACCCTCGAGGAGAAGGTCGGCCAGATGACCCAGGCCGAGCGTGGGGACGTCGCCGCCGACCCGTCACTCGTGGCCACCTGGCAACTCGGCAGCGTGCTGTCGGGCGGCGGCTCCGTCCCGGCGGACAACACCCCGGCCGGCTGGGCCGACATGGTCGACTCGCTGCAGGCCGCGGCGCTGGACACCCGGCTCGGCATCCCCTTGCTGTACGGCGTGGACTCGGTGCACGGCCACGGCAACCTGAACGGCGCCACCGTGTTCCCGCACAACATCGGACTCGGTGCCACCCGCAATCCCGCGCTGGTCCGCAGGATCGGGCACATCACGGCCGAGGAGACCCGCGCCAGTGGTCCGCAGTGGAGCTTCGCGCCGTGCGTCTGCGTCGCGCGTGACGACCGGTGGGGCCGCACCTACGAGAGCTTCGGTGAGAAGCCGAAGCTCGTGATCTCGATGGAGACCATCATCGACGGGTTGCAGGGCAGGCCCGGACATCTCGACGACGCAGACCGCGTCCTCGCGACCGCCAAGCACTACGCTGGCGACGGCCTCACGACGTACGTCCCGAAGACGGACGGCAGCTACCCGATCGACCAGGGCGTCGCCGAGGTGAGCCGCCGCGCCTTCGCCAGGCTTGCGCTGTCGCCCTACCCCGCGGCCATCGACCGCCACCACGTCGGCTCGGTCATGCCTTCCTTCTCGAGTGTCGACTGGATCGGTAACGGTCTCGGCGACCCAGTGAAGATGCACGGCAACCGGGAGCTCATCACCGGCGTCCTCAAGGGCGACATGGGCTTCGACGGCCTCGTGATCTCGGACTGGCAGGGGATCCGCCAGCTGCCCGGCGACTACGCGGCGCAGGTGGAGGCGGGGGTCAACGCAGGCACCGACATGTTCATGGAGCCCTTCTCAGGCAGTGCGACCGGTGCCCCGCAGTTCATCGCGACCCTGACCCAGCTCGTCGAAGACGGTCGCGTGCCGATGAGCCGGATCGACGACGCGGTGTCACGGATCCTGGCTGCGAAGTTCGAGCTGGGGCTGTTCGAGCATCCCTACACCGATCGCAGCAACCTCGACCAGATCGGCAGCCCAGCTCACCGTCGGGTCGCCCGGCAGGCGGTCGCGGAGTCGCAGGTGCTGTTGAAGAACGCTCGGCACACGCTGCCGCTGACGAGCAGCCGCCCCGTGTACGTCGCGGGCAGCAACGCCGACAACATCGGCAACCAGGCCGGCGGTTGGACGCTGACCTGGCAAGGCGGCTCGACCAATGTGATCCCCGGCGACACGATCCTCGACGGGATCGAGGACGCGAACGACGACGTGACCTTCAGCGAGGACGCGTCGGCGCCGGTCCCGCACGGTTCGGTCGGGGTGGTCGTGGTCGGCGAGACGCCGTACGCCGAAGGGTTCGGCGACGTGGGCGGGCCGCAGTGGGCCTACGACCCGGGCGACAACGGCGTCCCGCGGCCGGCCAAGACGATGCTGCTGTCGGACGCCGACCGGGTCGCGGTGCGCAAGGTGTGCGCGGCCACGGTCAAGTGCGTGGTGCTGGTCGTCTCGGGGCGGCCGATGATCATCGAGCCGGCGCTGCTGTCGAAGATCGACGCCCTCGTTGCCTCGTGGCTGCCGGGCAGCGAGGGCGCCGGCGTGGCGGACGTGCTGTTCGGCCGGCGCGGGTTCACCGGGAAGCTGTCGGTGACCTGGCCGCGTTCGGTGGCCCAGGAGCCGATCAACATCGGTGACCGTCACTACAACCCGCTGTACCCGTATGGCTGGGGCCTGCGTACTCACTGAGGGACCCATCCAGAGGCGCCGAGCCGCCGGTCACCCGTTCGATCGGGCGACCGGCGGCTCTGGTCCTGCTCAGCGCAGCGGGACCCGGACGACGGCGCCGTCGCCGGGGCAGAGGCTGCACGTCGTGATGTACGCGTGGCCGCGGCGAATCGCCACGCCGTACGGCGCGGGCAGGTCGTCGACAACGGTCTTGGTCGTGCCGTTGCGCCTGATCTTGACCAGAGAGCCCATCGGCAGCTCTCCTTCGGGAACGGCGAGCAGACCGGCGCCGCCGGCGATCTGGACGGCGTAGAGGCCGAAGCAGCTGTCGCGTTCGGGACCTTCGATGCAGGGACCGTTTCCGCCCTTCCCTGCCTCGGCGACAAAGAGGGCGCCGTTGGGCGCGAACGAGAGGAGGCGGGGATTGTCGAGACCCGACGCCACGACGCGCGGCGGTGGAGCACTACTTGCGGTGGCGGCAGGGGCTGCGGAGGTCGATGGGGTGCCCATCAGTCCGGTGGCCGCGAGCACCAGGGCTCCGGTGGCGGCGACGAACGAGCGGTGCTTTCTTCCGCGTTGGGTCCTGGTTGACTCCATGCGCGACCGGGGTGAGCGGTGAACCCCAGTCCGAAAACGCACTATCGTCCGGAACATGGTGCTTAAGTTCTCCGGTCCCGTGCTCCCCGACGGCGCGTCCCGTGACGTCTACGTGGTGGACGGCAGGATCACCTACGAGAGGCAGGCTGGAGCCGAGTCCGCGGGCACGGGCTGGATCGTGCCCGGGCTGGTCGATGCGCACTGCCACATCGGTCTCGGTCCGCACGGCGCCGTCGAGGACGCGGAGACCGAGCGCCAGGCGATCGCCGACCGCGACTCCGGTGCGTTGCTCCTGCGCGACTGCGGATCGGCCAGCGACACCCGTTGGGTGCAGCAACGCGACGATCTGCCCCGCCTGATCCGGGCCGGCCGGCACCTCGCACGTACGCGGCGCTACATCCGCGGCTACGCCCACGAGGTCGAGCCCGACCAGCTTGGGGCCTACGTCGTCCAGGAGGCGCAGCGCGGCGACGGCTGGGTCAAGCTGATCGGCGACTGGATCTCCCGCGACGAGGGTGATCTGGCCCCGAGCTGGGACGCAGACGCCGTCGGCAAAGCGATCGCTACCGCACACGAGTACAACGCCCGGGTCACGGCGCACGTCTTCGGGGAGGCCGCGTTGCCAGCCCTGATCAACGCCGGCATCGACTGCATCGAGCACGGCACCGGCCTCTCGACCGATCTCATCGACACAATGGTGGCTCACGGGACCGCGCTGGTGCCGACGGCCAAGCAGCTCGACAACTTCCCCGACTTCGCCGCCCCGGCCGCCGAGAAGTACCCGTCGTACGCCGCGCACATGCTCGACCTGCACGCCCGGCGGCGGGACACGATCATGGCGGCGTACGACGCGGGCGTTCCCCTCTACGCCGGCACCGACGCTGGCGGCGTACAGCCGCACGGCGGGATCGCCGACGAGGTGCTCGAGCTCGCGTCCTACGGCATGAGCCCCGACTACGCGCTCGGCGCCGCCAGCTGGCGCGCCCGTGAGTGGCTGGGTTGGAACGCCACGCTCGACGAAGGCGCACCCGCCGACTTCGTGGTGTTCGACCGCGACCCGCTCCAGGATCTGACCGTGCTGAAGACGCCGGCCCGGGTGGTGCTGCGAGGGGTGGTCGTCGGGTGACCTGACGGTCGATCCGTTTCCGGATTTCGGGCTCGGGTGCACGGCAAGTCGGCTTGACTTTCCTTCATTTCTGTCACTCAGGCCCCAGAAGCCCCTAGACTCCCGATCATGCGCCGCCTCGTGCCTGCCGCCGCTCTGCTCTCGTGCCTCCCCCTGGTCCTCGGTCTGGGCCTTCAAGGGGCGAGTGGTGCCGATGGGCACGCTGACGGGCAAACGGTGGGTGGTCTGGGCGGGCTGAAGGCTTCCGCTGCCAAGTCCTCGGCGTACACCGTGCTCTGCACCGGCTACACCGGCTGCGGCCAAGCCGGGATGTGGAACGGCGGCTACCGCGAAGTGAGCGACACCATGTTCTGGCGGATGTACTCCGGCCACAACTGCACGAACTACGCGGCGTACCGGATGGTCCACAGCGGCATGCCCAACGTGCGGCCGTGGGACGGCGGCGGCAACGCCGAATACTGGGGAACCTCCAACCCGAACGAGACCGACTCCGTTCCGCGGGTCGGTGCGGTCGCCTGGTGGCGGGCGAACGCCGGCCCGGCCGGCTCGTCGGGCCACGTGGCCTACGTCCAGCGCGTGGTCTCCGCGAACGAGATCGTGGTCTCCCAGGACAGCTGGGGCGGGGACTTCTCCTGGGCCAGGATCACGCGCTCCGACGGGTACTGGCCGAGCGGCTTCATCCACTTCAACGACGTGCTGTTGACGAACACCGCGAGGCCGACCATGGCGGGGGTGCGCAAGGTCGGTGCGACGCTGACCGCGTCGCCGGGGGCCTGGACTCCAGCCGTCACCACCTTCGGCTACCAGTGGCGTCAGAACGGACTGCGCATCAGCGGCGCCAACGCAAAGAGCTTCCGGCTCACCGTCGCCCAGAAGGGCAAGCGGATCTCGGTCACGACGAGAGCGTCGAAGCTCGGCTATCCCATGGCTTGGGCAACCTCGGCTGCCACGGCGCCGATCGCTCCGGCCCGGGCGCGAGCCACCGCCGGCAGGTAGCGACCCTCAGTCGACGATGTCGACGATCCTGTCCTCGTCGGGCGCGTACTTCACCAGGGCGCAGTTCTGCTTGAGCAGCTCCTCGTGGAAGACGTTGCCGGTGCTCTTGGAGACGGCCTCGCGCCAGATCTCGTTCTTGCGGTAGACCCTTCCGCGGTAACGCAGGAACGTCTCCTCGCGAGCCTGCACCCGATAGGACAGCTCGCTGCCCCGGTCGGCCCGGATCTCGCCCTTCAGGTGTCGCTCCTCCAGCCAGGTCCGCAGCTGGAAGGTGGTGTCGGTGTCGTTGCGGACGACGAGGTCGACGTAGTTGTAGACGATCGAGCAGCCGACGCCCCAGGGCAGCACCCGATCCTTGTCCGGGAACGGGTCGAAGCTGTGCTCGGACCGTTCGACGACCGTGAGCGGGGTGTGCAGGAACATCCAGTGCAACAGGTTGGCGAGCTGACAGATGCCTCCGCCGACGCCGGAGACAGGCTCCCCGTTGGAGAGCCGCATGCCGTCGACGTAGCCCTTGCGACGGGTGCAGTTGCCGACCACCTTGTTGAACGAGAAGGTCTCGCCGGGCCGGATCAGGATCGTGTCGACCTGCTTCGCCGCCAGTCGCAGGTTGATGACCTTGTTGCGCTGGAGGACCATCTCGTCCGCGGACAGCTCGCGAAGCAGCAGCGACCCGTGCTTCGTGACCCGCGTCGCGAGTGCGGTCGGCTCCTTCGTGCTCGCCCAGGCCGCGTCGGAGTGCAGCCACGCCAGGCTTCGGCGTACCCGGTGGAGGCGGACCGCAAGCGGGTAGAGGGCGGGGAGCCGTTGGCTCGGTCGCGGCGGCGCGGTCAGCCGCGCCGGAATCGTGAATCCGTGTGCGGTGGCGTCGGTCAGCCTGATCGTGCCCGCACCCTCGATGGTCCTCATCGGTTCCCCGTTTCCTGCGCGTTGATCGTCGATCGGTCATCGAGTACGACGCACGCGGCTGACCTTTGGTTGGGACCGGAGGGTCGTGGGGTCAGCCGACGGCAATGGCCGACAGCACGGCGTAGGCGACCTCGGTACCGGCGACGTCGCCGTGGTTGCTGATGAACTCGTCGGCGAGCAGGTTGTGCACGCGACCGGGCTGAAGGTCGTACGCCGCGGCGCCCGCCGCCAGCAGCCTCCCGCTCGTCGCCTCAGGTGTCTTCAGCGCGCCGTTGCGGCCAAGGCCGCCGAACTTGTCGCCCGGGTCGCCGACACCCTGCGCGACCTGGCCGGCCACCCGGGAGGCGATGGCGTAGGCGACGCCGACGGCCCGGTCGTTCCTGGTGTGGGTGACCACGATCGGGCCGCTGACCCGCTGGGTGGCCAGGACCGAGCGGAACAGCCCGTCCTTCCCGGGCTCCCAGTTGTCCGCGAAGCTGAAGTGCGAGAAGGCGGCCTGGAGCAGAGACACCGAGGCGACGGGCAGCGCCTTGTCTCCGGCGCGAGCAGCCGCACTCACGGTGCGGGCGCCGAAGCTGTGTCCAGCCAGATGAATCCGCAGGTCGGCGTTCGCGGCACGAAGGTCGGCCAGGAGATCGGCGACCCCGGTCGAGCCCACGTCACCCGCGCGACCCTTCATCTCGTAGTAGGTGCCGAGGTTGAGGAGGTTGCGCGCGGCGCGCAACGCCTTGCCGGCGAGGTCCCCGAGGCCCGCGGCACCTCCGGTGGTGAGCGAGCCAGGTGGCCGCCGTCCGATGAACACCGGGCGCGCGAGCCGCTCCATGAGCTGCTCGCCGTCCTGGTCGAAGAAGGCGTCCGAGGCGTCGTCGGCATCGGCGTCGGCCCTGGCCAGCGCCACCCGGACGAGCTTCGCGAACTCCCGTCGCGCGTCCGGATCCGTCTCGAGGTCGTCCACCAGGTCCTTCGCGGCAGACAGGGCAACGGTCGCGTCATCCCGGTCCAGGAACGCGATCAGCCCGTCGATCTCGTCGCGGACGTCACCTGCTCCCGCACCGCCACCGACCGATGCCGCACCACCGGGGATGAGGTCGGACTCGGCAAACCGCTTCGACGGCCAGAGCACGCCCAGGATCGCAAGCTTCCGGTCGCCGTACCCCTGCGGTGGATGGGACCTGAGCACGCTGCGCAAGCTGTCCGCCAGGCTGGCGTACAGTCGGCGGGCCTCGGCCATGTCGTTGTTCCAGCCGTGCGACACGACCAGGACGTCGGTGACGTGCGGTGCTGTCGGGGTCGGCCAGGGCGAGCGCAGCTCGGCGCTCACCGTCGTCGACAGCCGATCCGCGGACGTCGAACCGCACCTCGGCGTAGGGAAAGCCGGACAGTTCCTTCATCGGACGCTCCTTCTCGTGTGTTCGGACAGGCAGGTGGGTTGCCGGCTCACACCGACTGCAGCGCGCGGAGCAGATCGACGAGCCCGTTGCCCTGGAAGTCCCGGACCCGCTTCAGGTCGACGGCCGATCCGACGAAGATCTCCTTGACCCGGTCCGGCTTGCCGATGAACTCGTTGCGGACTGACAGGAATGCGGCGATCGCCCCGGAGACGTGCGGTGCCGCCATGCTGGTTCCGCTGTCCTCGAGGTAGTCCCAGCCCTGTTGTTCGTTGGGCTGGCCGCTCGCCTTGGCTCGGAGGCGCCCGGCGGCCGGCGCCAGGATGCGTTCACCCGGCGCCACGAGGTCGGGCTTCAGTCGCCCGTCGCCGGTCGGCCCTTTCGACGAGAAGAACGAGACGCCGTACTGGTGTGGGGAGTCGCGGTGGGTGGCGCCGACCGTGACCGCGCGGTCTGCGTTGCCGGGGTCGTTGATCGTCACGTCGAGGCCGGCCGCGGTCGTGCTCTCGCCGGAGAAGTCCTGGTTCCACCCGTAGCCCGTGTTGCCGGCCGACACGACGACCACGACTCCGGTGGCGACGAGCTGGTTGACCTCGTTGCACAAGGGGCTGTGTCCGCACGCGAACCACTCGGGGTCGAACGGATAGCCCACGCTCAGGTTGACCCCGTGGATCTTGATGTCGCGGCCGTTGCCGTTGATGCGTGAGATCTCCTGCAAGGCCGAGATGATCGTGCTGGTCTCACCGTCCCCGTTGTGGTCGAGGACCTTGAAGCTGACGACCTTGCACTTGGGTGCCATGCCGGAGATCTCGTTGATCGCCACCGGGTCGTACAGGGTCTGGCCCGACTCGTCCCTCGACCTGCGGGCGCCCTTCAGCGGCACGGACCGCGAGTGCTTGGCGTAGCCCGCGAGGATCCCCGCGACGTGCGTGCCGTGGCCGAACTCGTCGGTCAGCGGCGAGCCGCCACCGGTGAAGTCCCGGTGCTCCAGCGGCGACTCCAGGTCGAGGTTCTTGTACTTCTTGAAGTGCGGGTGCTTCCCGTCGATTCCCGAGTCCAGCACTGCCCAGACGATCCCCTCGCCCCACGCCGCGAACGTCGTACGCGCAGCGTCGACCTTCACGGTGGCGAGCGACCGGGTCGTGTGCGGCCGGACCTTGAAGTCCGGCCAGATGCGGTAGATGGCCCGCCTTCCGGCCGCCGCCCGCCCGGTCTCGCGGTCGGCCTCGGCGACGTGGCGGATCACGGCCGGTTCAAGTCGAGCGATGACGTACTGGCCACCGTGTCGGGTGCGTTCCTCGACGACGCCCTGACTCGCATCCGAGCCGACGTCTCCGATGGCCTCGCCGATGAGCTGCCGGACGCGTTCGGCGGCGGCGTCGACTCCGCCCCTGTAGTCGAAGTCGAGGTCGATGACCACCGCGACCCTGGCGGGCCCGGGGTGCCGCGGGTTCTCGGTGCCCGGCTCGGGCTCCCTGAGCCTTTCGAGCAGAGGCGCGGTGATCAGGGACCGATCGAGCAGATCGCGAAGGCGCTCGCGTTCGTCGAGTGAACGCCGCTGTCCAACCATGGTGCCGTCCCTCCGGGCTCCTCGACCGACCCGAACCGTGTGAGCCACGAGTCTGGTTGCGCGGCCGTCCGACAGTTATGAGGCACCTGGCGGGCTCCTGATACTGGTGTCCCTGGGAAGCCGTGGGCGCAGGGCCGGCCGATTTTCCGACGCTGCCGGGGTCTGGCACAATGTGCGGCTGAGTCCTGCGTGCTTGGCCCCTCTCATCCGGGTACACAGCGCCCATCGAGGAATTCCGGCCTGGTCCCCACCTGGTCCCGGCGCCTCACCACCACACAATTTCGAGGAGACACCACAAACGTGGCCGTCAAGATCCGTTTAAAGCGCCTGGGCAAGGTCCGGGTGCCGCAGTACCGCATCGTCGTCGTCGACTCGCGCAAGAAGCGTGACGGCAGGGTGATCGAGGAGATCGGCAAGTACCACCCCAAGGAGGACCCGTCGTACATCGACGTCGTCTCCGAGCGGGCACAGTACTGGCTGGGCGTCGGCGCGCAGCCGACGGAGGCGGTCGAAGCCATCCTCAAGGTCACCGGCGACTGGCAGACCTTCAAGGGTCTTCCGGGCACCGAGGGCACCCTGAAGGTGGCCACTCCCAAGCGCGACAAGCTCGAGATCTTCAACGAGGCACTCAAGGAAGCCAGCAGCGAGCCCAAGAGCGGCGCGGTGACCAAGAAGGCGTCCAAGAAGGCCGAGAAGGCTGAGAAGCCCGAGGAAAAGGTCAGAAGCGAGAAAAGGCCGAGGCGAAGTCCGAGGCGAAGTCCGAGGCCAAGGCTCCCGAGGCGCCCGCCGAGGCCGTTGCTGCCGACAAGCCTGCCGAGGTTCCCGCGTCGGAGACGCCCGAGGGAGCGGCTGCCGAGGCCGAGATCGCCGAGACCGCCGAGGTCGACGCCGAGAAGGCTGAAGACAAGGCAGGAGCCTGAGCATGCTGGCCGACGCGCTCGAGCATCTGGTCCGCGGCGTGGTCGACAATCCCGACGACGTGACGGTCCGGGACAAGCAGCTACGTCGTGGCTCGATTCTCGAGGTCCGGGTCAACCCCGATGACCTCGGCAAGGTGATCGGCCGCAACGGACGCACCGCCACCGCGTTCCGCACCGTGATCTCGGCGCTTGCGGGTCGCGGCGGAGCCCGCATCGACTTCGTCGACGTCGACCGTCGACGCTGACTCAGCTCAGCACGATTGAATGGGTGTCGCCCCCAGGGGCGGCACCCATTCGGCATTTGAGGAGAAGGTATTGGTCTCGACAAGCTCGACCGGCGGAGAGCCGAGCTCGACCGGCGACGACACGATCGAGGTTGTGGTGGGCCGGATCGGCAAGCCGCACGGCCTCCGCGGCGACGTGACGGTCGACGTCCGCACGGACGAACCGGAGCGCCGGTTTGCGCCCGGCGCCGTGCTCCGGGCCACGCCCCCGCAGGGCAGTGCCAGCAGCCTGACCGCGCTCACGGTCGAGACGGCACGCTGGCACTCGTCGACCCTGCTGGTGACGTTCGCGGAGATCCCCGACCGCAATGCTGCCGAGGCGGCGCGGGGGATCGTGCTGTCCGCCGACGTGGACGCGGCCGAGACGCCCGAAGACCCGGACGAGTTCTACGACCATCAGCTGATCGGACTCGCGGCGTACGACGAAGACGGCAGCCACCTCGGCGAGGTCACCTCGGTCGTCCACGGCGGCGCCCAGGACCTGCTGGCCATCCGTACGCCAGATGGCCGGGACACGCTGGTCCCGTTCGTGACGGCCTTGGTGCCCGAGGTCGACCTGCCGGGTCGTCGCGTCGTCGTTGCCGACCGGCCCGGCCTGGTCACGCCGCTCCCCGACGACCCGGGCCAGGACCCGACCAAGGACCGGGCATGAGGATCGACATCGTCTCGATCTTCCCGGCCTACCTCGGTCCGCTCGAGCTCTCCCTGCCCGGCAAGGCCCGCGACAACGGGCTTCTGGACGTCCGGGTCCACGACCTCCGGACCTGGGCACACGACCGACACCGCACCGTGGACGACAGTCCGTACGGCGGCGGCGCCGGCATGGTGATGAAACCCGAGCCCTGGGGCGAGGCGCTGGCCGAAGTCAGCTCCCTGGGCTCGACCCCCACCATCGTCTTCACGACGCCCAGCGGGAAGCCGTTCAGCCAGGCGGTGGCCCGGGAGCTGGCCACCGTCGAGCACCTGGTGTTCGCCTGCGGGCGCTACGAAGGCATCGACCAGCGGGTCATGGATCACGCCGCGACCCTCGGCGAGGTCCGCGAGATCTCCCTCGGCGACTACGTCCTCAACGGGGGAGAGGTGGCCGCCCTGGCGATCACCGAGGCCGTCGTCCGACTGCTGCCGGGCTTCATGGGCAACCCCGAGTCCCTGGCCGAGGAATCCCATGAGGACGGGCTGTTGGAGTACCCCGTCTACACCAAGCCTGCGTCCTGGCGCGGACTCGACGTACCCGCCGTGCTCCTCAGCGGCGACCACGCCGCCGTCGCCGAGTGGCGCCGCGACCAAGCCGTACGACGGACCGCCGACCGCCGTCCTGACCTGTTCCGCCCGGCTTCGGTCTTCGACCTCGGTGACCTTCCGGCCCGGGTCCAGCCGGCCACGGCGGGCGACGCGGGCGAGCTGCTCACCCTTCAACGGGCGTGCTGGGTGCAGGAGGAACAGGCCAACCCCGGCGTCGAGATCCCGCCCCTCCACGAGAGTCTCGACGACGTCCGGCACTGGCTCACCACGTGGGTGACCTTCGTGGTCCGCATCGACGGCCGGTTGGTCGGGGCGGTCCGCGGCCGCCGCGAGGGGGAGACCTGGGATGTCGGGCGGATCATGGTCGCCCCCGACCTCCAGGGCCGCGGCTTGGGCCGCTTTCTCCTCGAGTACGTCGAGCAGGCGGCCCCGCCCGACATCACGTCGTACGCCCTGTTCACGGGAGCCGAAGCAGTGTCGACAACCAGCGGATGTACAGGAAGGCCGGCTACCGGCTCTCCGGTTCACCCGAGCCCGGCGTCGTGAGCATGTCCAAGCGGCGGCCGCGATAGTCCGAGGTCGAAAGCACCAGATCCTGGCGGCGCCGGGTGCCGTCGACCTCGGAGTATCCCGGATTTCCTCCGGCTGCCTCGCCTGTGGCAAACTTGCTCGTCGGCCCAGTCGGCCGAAAGGACCGCCCCGAGAATCACCCGGGGGATCCGCGTCAGTCTCCTGCCACAGGGGGAGCGGGCGCCGCCGGCCATCCAGACCGGGCCAACAGGATCGAACATCGATTCCGCGGCTGACCTGTGGCAATCGTGAGGAGCAGCAATGACCAACGTCATCACCGAGCTGGGCAAGAGCATCCAGCGCGACGACGTCCCCGCGTTCCGTGCGGGCGACAACATCAAGGTCCACGTGAAGGTCGTCGAGGGCACCCGTTCACGTGTCCAGATCTTCCAGGGCGTCGTGATCCGCATCCATGGCGCCGGGATCGGCCGCACGTTCACCGTCCGCAAGGTTTCCTTCGGCGTGGGTGTCGAGCGGACCTTCCCCATCAACTCCCCGATCTTCGAAAAGATCGAGATCGTGACCCGCGGAGACGTCCGCCGGGCGAAGCTCTACTACCTGCGCAACCTCCGCGGCAAGGCCGCAAAGATCAAAGAGCGTCGCGAGGCCTGATTCACCAGACTCTGGTTAGGCTTCGCCGCGTGACCACCGACGACCGCGACACCGTTTCCGAAGACGAGGGCAACCTCGACGACTCCGGACGGGCGTCGCGGTCCTCTGTTTCCGGCCAAGTTCCCGGTCGTCGGCCTGCTTCCGGCCCTGCTTCCGGCCCGGTCCCAGCCAAGGGCTCCGAGAAGCGATCGGGCAAGAAACACCTGCCGGTCTGGCAGGAGTCGATCCTGCTGCTGGGCATCGCGCTGGTGCTCGCCATCGTGATCAAGGCGTTCTTCGTCCAGGCCTTCTACATTCCCTCGGAGTCGATGGAACCCGGTCTGGTCAAGGACGACCGGATCCTGGTCGAGAAGTGGTCCTACTGGGGCGGCGCAGACCCGGAGCGTGGCGACGTCGTGGTCTTCGAGGACCCGGGCAACTGGCTCGGGGCCGACGCGTCCACGCAGAGCCCGGGCACGGTCAAGTCACTTCTGGAGAAGATCGGTCTCTACCCGGCGGGCGGACATCTCGTGAAGCGGGTCATCGGCGTTGCCGGCGACACGATCAAGTGCTGCGACGACAAGGGCAGGATCAGCGTCAACGGCGAGCCACTCGACGAGCCGTACCTCAAGAACGCGGAACGGTGCAACGGGCCGATGATCGGCTGCCAATGGACCGCGGGTCCGGTGCCCCCCGGGCACATCTTCGTGATGGGCGACCACCGCGACAACTCGGCCGACTCGTCGTACCACATGTGCAGACCGGACGCTACCGACTGCGTCCCGGGGGACGAGTACATCCCGACGGACCTCGTCGTCGGCAAGGTGTTCGTGCTCGTATGGCCGCGGGACCACTTCGACTGGATCAAGCGGCCCGCGACCTTCGAGGACGTTCCGGACGCGCAAGTGAGCCGACTGTGAGTCGACTGTGAGGAGACCATGAGCGACCTGCCCCGCGGTGTGACCCTGCGACGCGATGCCGGGCTCTACGGTTTCGAGCGGGCCCTGCGCCGCAACGGGCTGGACCCGATCGCCGGTGTGGACGAGGCGGGCCGGGGCGCGTGCGCCGGCCCGCTCGTGGCCGGAGCGGCGATCCTTGCCGAGGGCAAGGCCGGGGTGATCCCAGGCCTCGCGGACTCGAAGCTGCTGACCGAGAAGGCGCGCGAGCGGGTCTACGCCCACATCGTCAAGCGCGCGCTCGCCTGGTCCGTGGTCGTGATCGAGTCCGACGAGTGTGACCGGCTCGGCATGCATGTCGCCAACGTCGAGGCATTGCGGCGGGCCGTGGCGCTGCTGTCGGTGAAGCCCGGTTATGTGCTGACCGACGGGTTCCCTGTCGACGGGCTCGACGTGCCCGGGCTGGCGGTGTGGAAGGGAGACCAGGTGGCCGCCTGCATCGCCGCCGGGTCGGTGCTGGCCAAGGTCACCCGCGACCGGATCATGGTGGGGCTCGACGCGGAGTACCCGTCGTACGACTTCAAGACGCACAAGGGCTACGTCACCGACCTGCACACCGCAAAGCTCACCGAGCACGGGCCGTGCGCGATCCACCGCATGCGCTTCGTCAACGTACGGCGGGCCGCGGGCCTCGAGACCCTGCCCGACGTGCAGAATGGGGAGACCGGCGACGCAGAACCATCCGTCGGTCGAGCTTGTCGAGACCAGATGGACGAGGAGTACCCATGAGTGCCGAGGATCTCGAAAAGTACGAGACCGAGATGGAGCTCAACCTCTACCGCGAGTACCGCGACGTGGTCGCCATCTTCAAGTACGTCGTCGAGACCGACCGCAGGTTCTATCTCTGCAACCAGGTCGACGTGAAGGCCCGCACGGAGGCCGGCGACGTGTTCTTCGAGGTCTCGATGACCGACGCGTGGGTGTGGGACATGTACCGGCCTGCTCGGTTCGCGAAGAACGTCAAGGTGCTGACCTTCAAGGACGTCAACGTCGAGGAGCTCAGCCCGCAGGACATCGACCCGCCAAAGGCCTGATCGGGCCTGATCAGGCCTTCGAGCGTCGACGGCGGCGCTCGGACCTCGCGTGCAGCGGTCCGACCAGCCGGGGCCCGGCAAGCTTGCTCTCGAGTCGCCGTGCCTCGCGCTTGAGCGGCTGGGCGACGTACTCACCGAGGAACACGCCCGACGAGAGCGCGATCGCGATGGCGACTGCGTTCACCATCGGCAGCATGCCTGCGGCACCGCCCTCGGCGAGCAGTGAGAGCCCGCGGTAGATCGAGAGTCCGGGCAGCATCGGCACGATCGCCGAGACGACGACGATCAGCGCCGGCACCCGGGCCCGCCCGGCCACGGAGTAGCTGACCAGGCCGACCAGCAGTGCGCCCGCAGCAGACGCCCAGGCGACACCCAGGTCCCGCTCGGACACGAGGCCGAAGATGGCCATGGCTGCGGCTGCGATGAGGGCGATCGGCAGCAGTGCCCGATAGGGCGCGTACGACGAGAAGGCGTACGCCGCGGCCGTGATGGCACCTCCGAGAGCCATCATCGGCAGGTCGGACAGGGTCACGGCGCCGGGGTTCAGTCGCCCGAACTCGACGCCGAGCACAGCTGGCGAGGCTGAGCCCGCCGCTCACTCCGGCGATCACACCGGCGGTCGCCAGGATCGCCTCCAGGATTCGTGCCCCGGCCGTCAGGGGGAAGCCCGTCAGCGCGTCCTGGATCGCGCCCATGAAGTTCACCCCGGCGAGCAGCAGGATGATGCTCGCCGTGACGACCTGGCTGGGTTTCGCGGAGACGTCGATGGCGGCCACCCCGGCGGCCAGCAGCGTGGCGACCAGGCCGCCGGCCACCTGCTGGTAGAACGCCGGCAGTCGCCGACGGGTCAGCTGCCGCTGGGTGAAGTCGATCGCCACGGCTGCGACGAAGGCGACCAGGGTCACGACCCAGTCCCCGCCGAGCATCAGGCCGACGCCCGAGCCCATGACGCCGTTACCCAAGGTCACTGCCCAGCGTGGCCGCGCGTGACCGGAGGAGACGATCCGGGCCAGCTGGGTCCTGGCTTCGTCGCGCTCGATGTCGCCGTTCACGAGATCGCGGATCAGGTGGTCGACCATGGTGAGGTCGCCGTAGTCGACGGCGCGGTGGCGGACCTGGCGGAGCTGGATCATGGACGGCTCGTCGGAATGCGGCTGATGGCTCATCGCGAGCTCCGTGAAGGTGACGTCCGCGGTGACCCTGCGCAGCCCGCAGGCATGCGCCACGTTGAGCATCTGCGCGGCCACGTCGGCGGCTCCGGCTCCCGAGGACAACAGCAGCTCGCCCACGCGCAGGGACAGGTCCAGGGTCTTGTAGATCTCGTTGGTCTCGGCCATCGCCGACAAGTGTGGACCCCTGGTCCGGGCCGGCACCAACCGGTCCACTTTCCTTCCACAGCCTCCTTCCCGACGCCCGTTTTCCACAGGGAGTGCGGGTGGCCGGGTCCGTTGTCCACGCCCCCGGGGACGCTCTCGGCAGGAGGTTTTCGATGGCGACTCAAGCGGGGACAGCAGCCCGGCGACAGGCCCTGGGACAGTACGGCGAGGCTGTGGCCGAGCGGCACCTGGGTGAATTGGGCATGGTCGTGCTCGACCGCAACTGGAGGTGTCCGGCCGGTGAGATCGATCTGGTGCTGCGCGATGGACTGGCGCTGGTGATCTGCGAGGTCAAGACCAGGAGCTCGGCCTCGTGCGGCACGCCGTTCGAGGCGGTGACGCCCATCAAACTCGAGCGACTGCATCGGCTGGCCGCTCACTGGCTCCAGGCTCATCCGGTGCGTCCCCTGGAGGTCCGGATCGACATGGTCGGGATCCTCCGGCCGCGGCGCGGTCCGGCGCAGGTCGAGCACGTCAGAGGGGTCGGCTGATGCCCGTCGCCACCGCTCGCACGATCACCCTCCAGGGCGCCCTCGGGCATCTCATCGACGTCCAGGTCGACGTGTCACAGGGGATGGTCGGCACCACCCTGGTCGGGCGACCCGACGCTGCGATCAACGAGGGCCGCGACCGGTGCCGGATGGCCGTCCAGAACAGCGGCTTCGACTGGCCGGCGACCCGGCGGGTCACGATCCTGTTGTCCCCGGCCGACGTACCCAAGACGGGGCCACACTTCGATCTCGCGATGGCGGTGGCCGTCCTCGGTGCGTCGGGCGGCGTCGCCCCGGGCGCACTGGAGCGCACGGTCTTCATCGGTGAGCTCACCCTCGACGGTCGGCTGCGCCCGGTCCCGGGAGTGCTGCCGATGACGATCGCCGCCGCGGCGCGAGGCATCGACACGGTGTTCGTGCCGGAGCCGCAGGCGCGCGAGGCGGCCATGGTCCCGGGCATGACCGTCTTCGGCATGCGCTCGCTTGCGCAGGTGGTCGCAGAGCTGACGGGCGATCCGGTTCCGTCGGCTCCACCCGTCGAGGCGATGTCGGGCAGCCCGCTGCTGTCGTGGCGCGGGGAGAGCCGGATCGACGAGGTCGACCTGGCAGAGGTCCAGGGCATGGCCGATGCTCGCTACGCGGTCGAGGTGGCAGCGGCGGGCGGCCACCATCTGATGCTGACCGGGCCCAAGGGTGCCGGGAAGACCACTCTGGCCGAGCGGATCCCCGGGATCATGCCCGACCTCACCGTCGAGGAAGCGCTCGAGCTCGCCGCGATCCACTCGCTGGCCGGCGTCCTCCAACCTGGCGAGGATCTGCGTTCGCGGCCGCCGTTCTCGGCGCCGCATTCCTCATCGACGCGCGCGAGCCTTCTCGGTGGCGGCACCGGCAAGGTGCGGCCCGGCGACATCAGCCGGGCTCACTGCGGGGTGTTGTTCATGGACGAGTTCCCGCTGTTCAACAGTGACATCGTCGAGGCTCTGCGGCAGCCGCTCGAGAGTGGCGAGATCACGATCGGCCGCGGTGACGAGACCGCGACCTACCCGGCCCGTGGCATGTTCGTCTTCGCCTGCAACCCGTGTCCCTGCGGCAAGTACCATCCGTCCGCCGCGCTGAGCGACTGTGAGTGCCCGGAGGTCCGCAGACGCGACTATCGGCGCAAGCTCAACGGTCCGATCACCGACCGGATCGACATCACCCGCCACGTGGAGCCGTTGACCGTCAAGGATCTGCGCGACCCGGTGGCCCCGCCCCCCGAGACCAGCGCCGTGGTCCGGGCTCGGGTCGAGGCGGCTCGCGAGCGTCAGCGGGTGCGCTACTGCGACGACCCTTGGCGTACCAACGCCCAAGCACCCGGGCCCGTGCTGACCGAACGCTGGCCACTCACGGACCCGGCCGCACGGCGACTCGACACCGAGCTCTACGCCGGCCGACTCACCCGTCGAGGCGTGACCAGGGTCCATCGGCTGGCCTGGACAGTCGCCGATCTCCAGGGCGTGGCCAGCCCGGGAGTGCCACAGCTCGATGTCGCGCTGAGGCTGAGAAAGGGTCAGCCTCTCTTGCTGTCGTCCCTGGAGAGGCGCGAGGCCGGATGAGTCGAGACGAGGAGCGGCTGGCGAGAGTTGCGCTGTGCCGGCTGGCCGAGCCCGGCGATCCGCGGCTGGCCGCCCTGGTCGACGAGCTGGGGGCGGTCCGGGTGCACCGCCACCTCGCCGCCGAACGGGACGTCGGCGGGATGCTCACCGATGTGGCCGCCCGCCTGGCCGGGCTGGAACCCGAGGCGGAGCTGGCGTCGGCGGCGAAGGCCGGGATCCGCTACGTCATCCCGGGAGACGCCGAGTGGCCGACTCAGCTCGACGACCTGGCCCGGGCCCCGGCGGTCCAGGACCGGGGAGGGGTTCCGCTCGGGCTGTGGGCGCGCGGGCCACATCGGCTCAATGAGCTGGCCGAGTCCGTCGCGGTGGTGGGGGCCCGCTCGGCCACCTCCTACGGCGGCGACGTGGCCGGCGGTGTGGGGGCGACCTTGGCCGAGGCGGGGATCTGTGTGGTCTCGGGTGCGGCGTTCGGGATCGACCAGGCAGCCCATCGGGGGGCGCTGGCCGGCGGTGGCGCCACCGTGGCGGTGTTGGCCTGCGGCGCCGACCGCGTCTATCCGGCCGCGCACCGGCAGCTGATCGACCACATCGGCGAGACCGGCGTGATCGTGTCGGAGCTGGCTCCCGGATGCGCCCCGATGCGGGTCCGATTCCTGAGCCGCAACCGGATCATCGCCGCGCTGTCCCGGGCCACGGTCGTCGTCGAGGCCGCGCTCCGAAGCGGCGCCCTCAACACGGCCAACTGGGCTGACGGTCTCAACCGTCCCGTGCTGGGCGTCCCCGGGCCGGTCACCAGCGCCCAGTCCCAGGGCGTCCACCAGTTGCTCCGCACCGGCAGAGCCATGCTGGTCACGTCGGGAGCCGACGTCCTCGAGGTGGTCGGTCGATCCGGTGAACACCTTCTGGTGGAGCCGCGGGGCGAGACGCGGCCCCGCGACCGGCTCAGTCAGCGCGAGGCCCGGATCCTCGACGCCGTACCAGTCGCCCGGTCAGCCAGCGCCGACTCGATCGCCCGCACCGCCGGTGTCGGCCTGGTCGAGGTCGGCTCCACGCTCCAGCGCCTGCACAAGGGCGACCTGGTCGCGAAGACCTCAGGCGGCTGGATCCTCGGTGAGGCCGCACAGCCGTGACGCGCTCGAGAGCGTGCTGGGTCGCGCGCGCACCGCCCAACCGGCTCGGGCCGCGGCGAGTCCGAGCAATCCCGGGCCGACCCTTCGTAGACTCCGGACATGCCACCCGACGTCGAACCGGACCGGTGCGTGTCCGAGTCGATGTCGCGGACGTTGGCCGACTACGAGCGGCACCTGAGCTCCGAACGGGACCTCTCGGCGCACACGGTTCGCGCCTACCTCGGCGACATCACGGGTTTGCTCGAGCACGCGGCGCTGCTGGGCCACGTCGACGTGAGCTCCCTCGACCTGCGCACCCTGCGCAGCTGGCTTGCCAAGCAACAAACCTTGGGCAAGTCGCGTACGACGATGGGGAGACGGGGCACCGCCGCCCGGGTGTTCACCGCGTGGCTGGTCCGAACGGGCCGGCTCGAACGCGACGCGGGCGCGCTGCTGGCCTCGCCGAAGGCGCACAAGCCGTTGCCGGCGGTGCTGGACGGGGAGGAGGCCCGCCTGTTGATCGACGTGGCGTCCCAACTGGCCGACGACGGAAGCCCGGTCGGCCTCCGCGACGTCGCCATGCTCGAGCTGCTCTACGCAACCGGGATCCGGGTCGGCGAGCTGTGTGGTCTCGACGTCGACGACGTCGATCGCGAGCGCAACGTGATCCGCGTCCTCGGCAAGGGCCGCAAGGAACGAACCGTCCCGTTCGGGATCCCGGCCGCTCGGGCCCTGCGGCGCTGGCAGGATCAGGGTCGACCGCAGGTCTGGGCCGAGCCAGGTGGAGCGGCACTCTTCCTCGGCGCGCGTGGCCAAAGGATCGACCCGAGAGCAGTCCGGCGCCTGGTGCACCGGCGCATCGCCGACGTGCCGGGAGCTCCCGACATCGGACCGCACGGGCTTCGACACACCGCCGCCACGCACCTTCTCGAGGGCGGTGCAGACCTGCGCAGCGTCCAGGAGCTGCTGGGCCACGCCTCGCTGGCGACCACCCAGCTCTACACACATGTGACGACGGACCGGTTGCGCAAGGCCTACCAGCAGGCCCATCCGCGAGCGTAGGTCGAGGTCAGGCTCGGACCAGCAGGTCTTCGAGCTGGTGCGGCCGGGAGACATAGACCGACACCGCCGCGAGTGGTGCCAGCAGCACCAGCAGGCAGATCAGCGGAACGGTCCAGCCGCCCGTGTGCTCGTAGAGGTAGCCCATCCCGAACGGGCCTATGGCCGAGAACAGGTAGCCGACGGACTGGGTGAATCCCGACAGGGCGGCGGTGCCGCCCTCGGTGCGGGCCCGCAGGCCGATCAGAGTGAGCACCACCGGGAACACCCCGGTGCCGATACCGACCAGAGCAGCCCACAGCCACGCGCCGGCCGCCGGCGCGATGAGCAGCCCGACGTAGCCGACTGCATAGGTCGCCAAGAGGCCCATGAACAGCCACGTCTGGTTGGCCATGCGCGCGGCGAGGCCGGGCGCGACGAATGCCACCGGGATCGAGATCCCGCTGATGACCCCGAGCAGCAGGCCAGCCGTAGCGCTGGAGAACCCGGCGTCGCGGTAGAGCTGCGCGAACCAGCCGAACACCGCGTATGCCTGAAGCGACTGGAGCCCGAAGCACAGTGCCATCGCCCAGCCGAGCCGGGTGCGGGCGACGTCACCGAGCGTCACGGTGCGAGGGGCCTCGTCCAGCACCTGGTCGTGGCTGAGCAAGCCCAGCCACGGTAACGCCGCGATAGCGGCGGTCACCGCCCAGGCGAGAAGTCCCCAGCGCCACGACCCGAACGCGTCGGACAACGGCACGGTGAGCATCAATGCGAGGGTGAGGCCCACCGCGAGCGCAGTCGTGTAGATCGAGGTCAACAACCCGATCCGGTCCGGGAAGTGCAGCTTGATCAAGGACGGCAGCAGCACGTTTGCGGTTGCCATCCCGCCGAGCGCCAGCACCGAGAGCAACAGGAACACTGGTACGGAGTCGGTCAGCGACCTCAAGGCGAGCCCGGCGACCACCGCGAGCAGGGCCACGAAGGAGGTGCGGTGCGCGCCGAGGGTCCGGGCGATCCGGGGAGCCAGGGCGCCGAAGACGGCAAACGCGAGCACGGGCAGCGACGTGAGCACGCCGGCGGAGGTCGGGGTCATGTCCAGCGCAGACGAGAGGTCGTGGAGGACCGGCCCGACGCTGACCGCGGCCGGTCGCAGGTTGAAGGCCAGGACCACGATCCCGACCAGCAGCATGATCCTCGTGGCGCGGGTCTGGGGTGCGGGCACGGGCTTCATCCTCGCGGACGAGGTCAGGGCGACCGGGCACGGGTTGCCGGGTCATCCCCGGCAAGAAACAGATCGAGCAGCGGACGCCAGTCGGCGTATGGAGGGAGCGCTGACCAGGAGTCCGCGGTCATCGACGGCGGCGATGCGGAGTAGAGCGGCAGCAGGCGAACGCGCTGGTGGCCGACGAGGTCGAGTGGGTTGAGATATACATCGCCTCGCAGCCAGCCCCAGTGCAGACAGCCGCGCTGACGATTACCGATGCGAACTATAGGCTTCCGCCATGTCGAAGATCACCGTGCCTCGCGCCCCTGCACTCTACGCTCGAATCTCCCTCGACAAGACCGGTCGAAGACTTGGTGTCGAGCGTCAGATCGAGGAGTGCCGGGAACTCTGTAGGCGCATGGGCTGGCCTGAGCCGACCGTCTACGTCGACAATGACATCTCCGCCAAGTCGGGAAAACGCCGTCCTGGGTTCGAGGCGTTGCTCGCCGACATCGAGTCCGGAAAGGTGGATGCCCTCGTCGCGTGGCACCTCGACCGACTGCTCCGTCGCGTGCTCGACCTGGAGCGGGTCGTGTCGGCCGTCGAGTCACAGAAGCGCGTTGTCCCGGCCGTCTTCGCGAAAGCCGGAGAGATCGACCTAACCACCGCATCGGGGCGGATGCTCGCTCGGATTCTTGCCTCGGTGGCGTCAGCCGAGGTCGAGCTGAAAGCGGAGCGAATCGCTGCCCAACGACGCCAGGAAGCGATGGCCGGCAAGGCGCCTTCGGTGCTCGGGTACGGCTACAACTCCGACGGTTCCATCAACGCAGAGGAAGCGGCCGTAGTCCGCGAGGTCGCGGAGCGGCTATTGAACGGCGCGTCCATTCATAGCATCGCCGTTGACCTCAACGAACGCGGCGTCCCCACTCCCGCCGCCGGCAGGTGGGAGTCCCGACGCGTTGCTGCTGCTGTGAAGCGCGGCAACCGGCCGGACCTCGTCGAGTTGATCGGGTCCGCGAGAGCAGTCGACCGCACAGACCCCGAGGATGCCGCAGCACTGATCGTGGATGCTGGTGGCGAACTCTACGACGACGAGATGCTGCGACGGCGACCATGGGGTGCGGTCTGGTGCGGCAACGATGTCGGACTGTCGGACTCCGACATCGCCGAGATGCTCACAGAGACCAGCGTCGCCCCAGACCCGACAGCGTGGCGGTCGAGCGCCCTCGCGTCAATGGTGACCCGCGCAGCGCTCTGTGGATGGCGCGAGTTCTCGCCTGGACAGCGTGGCGAAGGCGAGTTCGTGGCCAAGGGCGACTGGGCACCGATCCTTAGCCGGGACACCGTCGAGACGCTGCGTGCACAGTTCCGGAGGAGACCGGGCACCCCAGGTCGCAAACCGAAGTATCTGCTGTCCGGCGTGCTCGTGTGCAAGGAGTGCAAGCACCCAATGATGGGCGGTCCGAGTCGGTCCGGACACAGGTACGGCTGCATGCGCCAGCCCGGCAAGCCGCACTGCGGCAAAGTGAGCATCGCCGGGTCACAGGTCGACCAGTTGGTAACCGCGATGATGGTCAACGTGCTCGCGGACGCCGACGTGCGGGCAGGTTTGAAACGGCCGGGCCCAGCTGATGACGAGATCCGGGCTGCCGAAGACGAGTTGGCAGAAGTTGCTCGGATGCGTCGGGAGTACGCCGAGGATGCAGCCGCCGGGGTGATCCGGCGCGACGAATGGAAGACGTTGCGTGATGGGCTGACGAAGCGACAGAAAGAGGCGGAGGCGGTACTGGGGACATGGTCGCCGCGAACCATGTCAGGCTTCGCCGACGTCCCTGTAGAGCGGGATAAGGTGGTCGGCTGGTGGGAGATGGAGACCGTGGAGCGGAAGCGGGAAGTACTCCGCTCGTTCATCGAGTCGATCGAGGTCGCACCCAACCGAAATCTGCCGGGAAGCACACGGTTCGACGCGGGTCGTTTGGGAGAGCCCGTCTGGCTGGTCTGAGGACGAAACTCAGGCGACCTGGTCGTCTCCGGAAGCCTCGGCGGCGATACCCAGCGTCTCAGCCATCATCGCCGACACTTTGGCAAGGACGGTGCGATCTTGGACGACCGGTGGAAACCCCTGCTTCACACGCGCTGCCAGAGCGCGTTCGCTGTATTCGGCAGCCGTGGCGTCATTAGGCCCCTGTTTCTCACTCGATGACATGCGAATTGGCGGTGCAACGGGCCTCGACGTGTTCTCACGCATCGTCTATGCCGCCGCGTCGGAATAGATATGGGCCGACGGTGTGAGAACGCTCGCCGCGAGACTCGTAGCGCTCACTCGCCCGCGTCGATCCACACCTTCGCCAAGGCGACCTGATAGGGGCACCTCGATGCGCCGGCAGCGCAGGTCGTTCCCGACTCTGATTCCACGCGGACCCATGCTGCGGGATCGCCACTGGTACAAGGTGCCCTTCGGCTTGCCCAACCACTGCGCCAGCTGATCGATGGTCAGCCGGGGGTCGAAGACCGGATCTCCGCCGGCCACCATTGGAGGCGCCGGAGCCAATGAGGGCGGGGGCTGGCGTCCTGATGTGCTGCGCATCAGATGCTGGCGGCGTGGTGCGGCGATGATGAGTCGTCTTGATCCGCGCCGAATCCGTACCGACGGCGGCATTCCGGGCTTGTTGCTCGGCCTTGGAAGGTCGTCCCATTGGCCTGTCCTCTCCGTGTATCCCACGTACAGCCTTGCCCAGGTTGTGGGTGACCTCGTGGGTTGCCTTGGCCAGCTCGACCATCTGCGTGGGCTGCAGCCGGATCGGCACGCCTTGGTCTTCCATCCGGGCCACCGCGTTCGTGAGCTCGCTTTGCTGCCAGAAGCGGCGCATGTTCGGGTCCCGGTCGTCGGAGACGTCGGTCAGGTGGCTGATCTGGGGCTGCAACGACTCCAGCACCTCGGCGCGTTCCTCGAAGAGCGCCGCGAACATGCTGGTCTTGACCGACTGGCCGGCGGCCTTCGCGAACGCACGGCACAGGTAGAGCTGGCTGGCCGTAACCTGCCGTCCGGAGTCGGCGGTGATCTCCGGCTCATCGGCGTAGGACGCGTCGGAGGCATGGAGTGGGCGCAGGAACCGGGCAAGCCGTTGCTGTGCGGCCGCCAGGTCGGCGGGCGTCGAGACCATCGACACCGGCTCCACCACCGTCGACGGGGCCGCCTGCCGCAGCCGCGGGGTGGCCTCCTCGGGGCTCGCGCTCGTGGCATGCCACGTCGCGACCCGGGCTGTCTGGGAGAGCACCATGCGCTTCTCGTCCAGCCCCATCGCGTAATCCGGTCGCTGATGCTCAGCCAGCAGGCCGATCTCCTCGAGGCGGGAGTCGAGCACCAGGACCGCCTCCAGGGCCACCGACACGTCGCGCATCACCCACCAGCCGGCCCCCGGATCGGTGCGCCAAGGCTGCTCGGCGGCCGCCGAGAGCGCATGAGAGGCCGCCAGCAGCTCGATGGCCGCCGCTCGCCACGCCTCGACCGTCGGATCGGTCGAGGCGGGAGCGAGGTAGTCGGCGGGGGAGCGGCGCTCGTCGAGGGGGAGCGTGGGGAGTGCGAAGGCGATGTTGTCCACCAGCGTCGCCAGCTTCTCGTCCAGCCCAGCCAGTGTCGGCTTCGGCGTACGGGCTGGCAGGTGGTCCGGCGGCGGGTACCAGCTGTCCTGGCCGACGTCGTAGAGCCGCTGCCGCAGCGCGTCGACCACGGCCTCGCGGCAATGCAGCAGCTGGTCGACCGCGGCCTCGTCGGCCGGGATCACGTCATCGCGCATCAGGTTGTTCAGCGCCTGCGCCGCGTTCTCGGCGTGCTCGCCATAGGTGGAGACCGTCATCGCGGGCCACCAGCCGGGCGCTGTACGGGACAAGTCGTTGCCATGCCCGGAGAAGCAACCGCCGCGGTGTCGGATCGGACACCGCGGCGGGAAATGCTTGTGGAGAACGGGCGACTACATGCTCGGCGGGCCGGGGGAGCGGTCGACCGGCGCCGCGACGCCCTCGGCGGCGGCCAGCCGCTCATCCGGGCCGGGTGGGTGCAGTGCGCGGCCTGCAGCAGCCCGCTGACGAGCCGTCATGAGGCGGCATTGCGCAGCGCGGTGGGGTCGGGGTCCCCGAAGTGGTTCGGGTCGCCCGGGTCGATCAGCGTGACCCGGTGCCCGTAGTCGGCGCACATCCTGGCGATCGAGGCCGGATCGGTGGCCACGTACACGTCATCGAGCCATCGCGCGATTGGTGTCCTCAGCGATCCCGTCGATGAGCAGCGAGTCCTGCATCGCGGCCACCGCCTGCTCTGTACGACGGAGTAGGGCCCACGACCTCCGGCCGCGGGTCCACCGAGTCGGCGAACCAGCGCAGGGTGACCCACCAGCCCGACACCTCGGGGCCGCCGTGAGCGTCCACGTAGTCGGTCAAGGTCGCATCGCTAGGCAGCGGGTTGTTCATGCCCGGAGAGCAACCCCGACGGGCAGGATCGGACCGAACGCCCGACGTGAACTGGCACTGATCTCCGTGGTCAGCAGCAGCCCGCGGGGAACGAAGTTCCGGTTCCACGGGTTCACCAGCGCTTCGACCGGCTGGTCGAGCAGGTCGCCGGTGGCCGTCATCGCGGTTCCTAGGCGACAGCGGCCACGCCGCGGCGCAGCAGCCGGCGAGCCGAGTCGAGGCGGAGGCTGTGCTGGAGCACCTGCGAGTCCGCCAGTAGTGCGGTGAGGCGCTGCTCGAGGTCGGCGAGCCCGGAGCGAAGGTCGCCGATCTGCACCGGGACGTAGCGGGCCGGGCGCCGCTGCCCGAAGTCGGTGAGCTCGGCGCGGGCCATGCCCAGGAACGGCAGCACCATGGCGTGCCCGTCCTGCCGGATCGCGCCCTCGAGCGCGGCGAGCAGCGAGACCGCGTAGACGAAGTCCGGGGTCGCGTCGTACACGTCACCGGCTCGATCGGTGGTGGGAACAGCCATCAGTTGTGGTCCTTTCGAGAGGTCGGCAGCGCGGCCGACCCCGCTACCCAGTGCAACAGAACCGGTTAGCACAGCGCACCCGGCGCGCCCGAACCGGTGGAGAACGGCCGCCGCAGGGCCGCCTGTGGACAGGCACTGGACCCGCCGGCCCGGCGTTCATCGCGACCACCCCGGCGCTACCGGCGGCCGCGGTCTCTCGTCCGGCCGCGGACGGCGGGAGGAGGCGGAGGCGGGATCGCCGGACGCCCGTCGACCCGTCTGGCCCGGCTGACCGGGCCGGCTGGTCGGGGTGTCGGGCTGGGATCCGTTAGCCGCGGGGACGGAGGGGTCGTGCTCGGTCGCGTGTTCGCCGGCGGCTCTTCTCGGCGCTGTCGGCGGCCAGCTCGGCCGAGAGCCGGTCCCGCTGTGCCCTGACCTCGGCAAGCTCGCCGGCACGCGGGAAGGCGTAGACCAGGCCCGCCTGGGCCTTCTCGGCCTCGCGGTTGATCTTGGTGGTATCCATCTCGACGTCCTCGAGCACCCGCTCCAGGCGTCGGGGAGGTTCTCCATGCGCGTCACCAGGCCGATGCTTGGTTGACGGACGTCGCCGGCCTCGACGAGCAGGTGCACGCGCGGCACCTCGATGAGCGAGACGACGTAGCGGGGCTGGCCCAGCCACGAGTCGGCGCTGGCTTGCAGGTGCAGCCCGCCCACGTCACCCAGCGGCTGCGGGTCGTGCTGGTACGGATGTACCGCCAGCAGTGCGCGCTGCAGGGCCGCGGCGGCATCGGCGCGCTTGAAGTACGCCGCGCCGTTGATCCGTATCGAGAACGCGTCACCGTCGGTGTCGCGGCGCATCGGCATCGCAGCCAGCAGCTGCTCGCGGTCGCTCGCGAGTCGCTCAAGCCGGGGGCCGGCCTCCCGGATCGTCGCGGCGAGACTTCGCTGCGCAGCGGACCAGGCCCGCTCGAGTCGCTCCAGCTTGGTCGCGTCGGTCTCGGCCTTGGCCAGTTCCATGATCCGCGAGTCGCCGGAGGCCAGGGCCTTGACCTCGGCGTAGGAGAGCGCCGAGTCGCCGATGTCCTCGATCTCGCGCACGTCGAGCCGGCCGCGCATCAGCTGGTCGATGAACTGCGCCTTCCGCTCCACCGTCTGCCACAGGTAGGCGTCGAAGGAGCCCTCGGTGACGTAGCGGTACACTGGACCACGCGTTCAGGTTGCCCTGCCGCATGATGCGGCCGTCGCGCTGCGCAAGGTCGGCGGGGCGCCACGGGCAGTCCACGTGGTGCAGCGCGATCGCGCGGCGCTGCACGTTGGTGCCCACGCCCATCTTCTCGGTCGAGCCGATGAGCACCGACGCGGCCCGGTCGGGCCGGCTCGAACAGCTCGCGCCTTCGCGCGGTCGTTGTTGGCCTCGTGCATGAACCGCACCTTGGCCGCGGGGACTCCGCGGGCGACGAGTTGGGCCTGAGCTCCTCGTAGACGTTCCAGCCCGCCCCGGTCGGCGTGCCCAGGTCGCAGAACACCATCTGCAGTGCCCCCGGCTCCGGGTCGGCGCCGAAGGCCGGACGTCGGCGTGGTCGTGATAGATGCCGGCGACACGTTCGGCGACCGCGTCGACCTTCGACGGCTCCGATCCGAGCTGCCCGCCCGTCGAGCTGGTGGTCGACCAGCCGCAGGTCGAGCGCGGCCGCGCGGCCGTCGCCGCTGATCTTGAGCATGTTGTCCTCGCTCGGATCGACCGACGCGACGCGGACGGCGTCGGCCCGCTTGGCCAGCTGCGCCATGAAGTCGACCAGTTCCTGGCTCGGCGGCACCACCACTGTCTCCGCGCTGCGCCGCCCACCAGGTCGGGGGTGGGCAGGTTCAGGTCTTCGGCGGTCTTCACGTCGGCGACCTGGTGCCACAGCCGCAGCAGCTCGGGCACGTTGTGGAACTTGGCGAACCGGGTCTTCATCCGGAACCCCGCCGGACGGGGAGAGCTCGAGGTCGGTGACGACCTGCCCGAAGGTTGCCGCCCAGGTGTCGAAGTCGCTGATCCCGGCGGCGTCCAGATCAGCCGGGGCGCAGGTAGCGCAGCATCGTGTACGCCTCGGCGACGCTGTTGGCGATCGGCGTGGCGGTGGTGAACGGTCGCCACCCGCCTGCCGTGCCGGCCGCGCAGGTAGGACATCTTCAGGTCCAGGTCGGTGGCCCGGTTCGACCCGTCGACAGCCGACGCCGGGGATGTTGGAGGCCAGGCGCAGGTTCTTGTAGCCGTGCGCCTCGTCCACGAACAGGTAGTCGATCCCGGTGGCCTCGAAGGTGATCGCCGGGTCGCGTTCGACGTCGCGCAGCTTCTTCAACCGCTCCTCGGCCCGCGCCAGCGTGCCCTCCAGTCGCTTCACCGACAGGCCGCGGCCGCCCTTGGAGGCGTCCAGCCACATCCGCAACTGCGATCAGCTGCTCGTCGAGGTAGGTCTCTTCGGTGTCCTTGGAGACCGGGATCTTCTCGAACGCCGAGCGGGACATGATGACCGCGTCCCACTCACCGGTCGCGGCACGGGCGACGAACAGCTGCCGCTTGTCCTTGACCAGGTCCTCGGTGCCGCAGGTGAGGATGCGGGCCTGGGGGTAGGCCTGCAGCCACTCCCTGCTGAACTGCTCGAGCATGTGGTTCGGCACCACCACCGCCGGCTTGCGGACCAGCCCGAGCCGCCGCAACTCCATGCAGCCGAGCGATCGCGGAGAAGGTCTTGCCGGCGCCGACCTCGTGGGCGAGCAGCACCGAGGGCTGGGCCACCATCCGTGCCACCGCGGCGTGCTGGTGGGGCCGCAGCCGCAGGCTCCGGGCCATGCCGGGGTAGTGCTTGTCCTCGTCGACGTCGTAGGAGCGCAGCACGATGGCGTTGAGCGTGTCGTTGTAGCGGCGCACCAGCTGCTGACAGCGCTCGGGGTCCTCCCACAGCCAGGTCGAGAACCGCTCCTGCAGTTCCTCGGCCTTCTCCTGGGCGGCGAAGGTCTCGGTCTCGTTCGGGATCCGCCGGCCGTCCGGGGTCTCGTCGGTGACGCGGATCTGCCGCTGCTCCAGGCAGGCCTGCATGATGTCGATCGCACACGCGCGAGCGGTGCCCCAGGTGTTGGTGGCTGCCACCGAGTGCCGGTTGCCACGCACCGACCACACCGATCCGCCTGGATGTTCTACCTGCGCGGTGCGGTCCTCGAGGACCTCGTGGAGGAACTGCTCCACCGTCTCCGCTGGCACCCACGGCACGCCGAGCTGGGCGACGATCTCGGTCGGCCCCAGATCCTCGGGCAGCACCTCGACGAGTGCGGCCTCGGCTGCCTGGAGGCGGCGCACCACCGGCTGTGCCGACTCGCCGCCGAACGCGGCCGCGCCATCGACCAACTGCTCGAGGACCTCCCCGACCCGGGTCAGCCGGGCGCGGACGTTCCCGGACAGGAACTCTGCTCGGGGTACCCAGTCGGCGGTCCAGCCGTCCTCGGTGCGCTTGACCGTGTCCGGGTCGACGAACGCGAACCCCTCCAGTTCGTCCGCCGCCTGCCTCTGGTCGACGCCGAGCAGTCGGGCGATCTCGCTGGTGCGCAGCTCGCCGTAGGTGTCCAGGCACAGCGACACCGCGTCGGCAGGGGAGTCCGCATGCGTGCGGATCACCCGCGGAGCGACCACCCGCTCGGTGAAGATGTCGGCCTTGCGGGCCGTGCCGGTCGCGGAGTCGTAGTGCTCCAGCGCGAACACGGGCGGGGAGTGAGGGTCGTCCCCGAAGCCGCCCTGCCGCGGCCGTACCTGCGCGAGCACCGGCTCCCCGGTCTTCGGGTCGAACCGGCCGGTGTTGCGGCTGGTGACCCGGTTGATCGGGCCGTACCGCTTGACGTAGGCGTCGTACTGCCAGTTCAGCCGCTCCCGCAGCGCCGCCATCTGCTCCTCACCGGCCATCCCCGGCCCAGTGGGCAAGGCGGTGGCAGTCGGCAGTTCCCCGGGCAGGGGGGTGGTGGCCTCGGCCTCCAGGAGCGTGACGACGGTGTCGCGAAGTCCCAGCAGCATCCGCAACTCGTTCGCCTGCGACTTGGGCACCTTCAGCGGCTCGGGGACGCCGTCGCGCAGGTGCTGCCAGCCCCCGTCCGCGTCCATGCTGATGCGCCCCTCGGCGCGCACCACCCGATCGGGCAACACCAGGGGCTCCTCCTCGCCCAGTCGCTGCGGCGACCGGCCAGGCCGTGCGATCGGCGTACGCGCCGGTGGGGTGGCAGTGGGCCGTGCCGCGACCGGGCGAGGGGAGAACAGCGGCCGGACGCCGGCGTAGGTGGTCAGGTCGAAGGTGAGCTGGCGCTGCAGGTCGGTCGCGACCCGCTCGGCGAGGCTTTGCCCGTCGGTCGCCAGCGGTGGGCTGACCGCGACCTCGGGCCCGAACCGGCCCATCCGCGACGTGAGCCGGCCCAGCACCCGGGCCGGCTGCTGGACGAACAGCGCATTGAGGTTGACTTCCTTGTCCTCGACCCCCGGGCCGGCACGGAACGATGGCAGCGGCTCCAGACCGCGCCAACGAGGCATCAACTCCAGCGGGTTCTCGCCCTCGACCCGACGCCGGAACACCAGCAGGTCGGTGATCACGTCGGTGCCGGCGGCCAGGTGGTGGGCCTGGTTGGGCAGCCGCAGCGCCGAGACCAGATCCGCCATGGAGGCGAACGCCTCACGGGCCGCAGGGTTCGCCGCATCCATCGTCCACCGCGACGTCAGCACCGCCACCACCCCTCCGGGCCGGACCAGGTGCAGGCCCTTGTAGATGAAGTAGTTGTGCAGGCTCAGCTGCTCCGAGTTGTACGTCTTGTCGTACGGGACGACGTCGGCGAACGGCACGTTGCCGATCACCAGGTCCCGCTTCCCCTCAGGCAGCCGGGTCTCAGCGAACGACTCCGCGCGAATGTCCGCGGCGGGATAGAGCAGAGACGCCACCCGTGCGGTGGTCGGGTCCAGCTCGACACCGACCACGTCACGCACATGGTCGGGCGCAAACCCGATGAAGGTCCCCGAGCCACAGCCCGGCTCCAGGACCCGTCCGCCGGCGGCCTCGTCGAACCCGGCCTCCCCGAGGGCCGCCCACACGGCCTTCACCAGCGCGGCGTCGGTGTAGTGCGCATTCAGCGTGGTGCGAGCCGCGGCCGCGCGGACACGACCCGCCAGCAGCTCGCGGGCCCGCAGAGCCGGCTCTGCGTGATCAACGGTGTCGTCGAAGACCTCCGGCAGCGACCCCAGCCCGACCAGCGCGCCAACACCCCCTGCTCCTGAGCAGACGGGAGCCGGTTCTCCGCGTCCAGCTCGGCCAGCAGCTCAAGCACGGACACATTCGCCTTCAACCGCTCCCGCGTCGTCGGCGGAGCCAGGTCCTGCTGCGAGCCGGGCTGGAACCGCAGCAGCTCGTCGGCCGGAATCAGCCCGTCAGCTGCGCTCGCGGCGGCGGCGGCCTGAGGGAGGGTGGTCAGCCCTGGAGACAGTCCCGGCTTCATGTACTCCCGCAGGACCTCCGACTCCGCGGTCGCCTTCGCTTCCGTCAACCGGCCCAGCCGCTCCACGTAGCCCTCCGACGGGCTCGAGGGCCCCGCGATCTGGTCCGCCAGCGTCCTGACCTCCTCCGAGATGTGCAGCCCCAGCTGCTCGAAGAAGTCCTCCGGATTCGAGATCGCCGCCAGCTCGGTAGCCCGATGCTTCGCGTAGTGATCCCGCATCCGCGCCCCGTACGAGTTCATCCCGCGTCCCTTCCTCCGTCACGGACCGACGTGGACTGCCCGGCCGGTCCTCACCTGCGGTGGCGACCTCACCAGCGCTGGCCGTCTCCTCACCAGCCTGCTCACCTGGCTCCTCACCAAGATCCCACAGCGCCAGCTGATCTGAGTCGTCACCACTCGTACGCCGTCGCGCC